>NZ_JAJJBU010000022.1 GCF_020905375.1 Arthrobacter cryoconiti | reverse complement strand
ACGCTGCCGCCCACAAAACGGCGGCATGATTTCCGGGACGGTTCAGAATGATCTGCGATGTAGTTGATGAGATTCCTGAAGCCCAGGGGTGAGCCGCGTAGGAGTTTCAGTCGTCAATTGACGGCTTATGCTGATGTTTGGGTTATGTCGACTTTGTGATTGTTTGTCTTTGCTGGGGCCGGTTCTCTCGGGGCCTTGTCCGCATATTTGGAGGCCTTCGAGTCATGTGAGGGTGTCGGGTTCTGGGATGTAGTGGCTGGGAATGACTTCTGGTGGTCTGGTCTTTTCCATTCCGGCATTTTTTGTTGCCATGTCGGCGTGGAGGTTTGCTCGTGGCCAAGCCACACGGCGATGATGGTGATGTCGACTCCAGCGTGCCGGAGGTTCATGGAGGTGGTGTGCCACAGCGTGTGCTTCGTGATGGGCTTGGCGCCCATTGAAGGGCAGCTCAAGGCGGCGGTACGGACGTGGGTTGCGAGCCGGTTTTCGATGGCGACATGTGAGAGAGCGTTGCCCTGGGGGTCCTGGAAAAAGTGTAGTGCCAGGGCGAGCACTTCGTTCGTTGGTGTAGGCGCGTAGGATCTCACGTATAACGGCGCTGATGGGCGTGGATGGGTGCTTGCGGCTCTTTCCCTCACAGCCGACATACGGCTGTACCAACGTGGATGCTGGCGCTGGAGAGGCTGATGAGTTCGCTGATGCGCACTCTTGTGTTGATGACCAGGGAGAGCATCGTCTGGTCGCGTCTACCGGTCCATGTCTGGTATTTAGTGCTGCGATTAACGCATAGATCTCGGTTTCGTTGAGGCAGCAGATCAGGGGATTCGTGTTCTTGGCGGGTGGGATGGTGAGGATGCGGCAGATGGGTCGGCGTGTTCTGGATGGTCGGGCAGAATGAGCGCAAATAGAGCGCGAATGGCTATGAGCCGCGCATTGCGGGTCGACGCCATGTCAAGGGTCATGAGTTTCTGCCCACCAGCGGCCAGGTTATCTGCCCACTGGTGGCCAGCAAAACTGCCCGGATGTGGCCATGAGATCTGCCCGCAAATATAGATTTGTGGGTGTCCATATTGGTCCGGTTTTTTATCTCAGTTGTGTCACCCCCTTTCCTGCTAGGGCTTGGGTCAGCCTGACGGAGCCGCCGCTGGTCTGGGACACATGTGCATGATGCAGCAGCCGGTCCACCGTCGCTGTCGCCAGGGTTTTTGGCATCAGCTCGTCAAAGCCTTCCGGGTGCAGGTTCGAGGAGATCGCGATGGGGCGTTTCTCACAGGCGGCATCCACGACCCGTTACAGCCCCTCTGCGGAGTCGGTTCCCATGGGCAAAAGGCCGATGTCATCGATCTATGCGGATATCCGCATAGATCGATGAACTGGGCTACCTTCCGATCGATACCGAAGGTGCCCGGCTGCTGTTCCAAGTGATCGCGGACGGGTATGAAAAACGCAGCCTGATCATCACCACAAATCTGGAGTTTTCCCGCTGGGGAACCGTGTTCGGCGACGACAACATGGCCGCGGCCATCAACGACCGACTGGTGCACCACGGGCGGCTCCTACAGTTCCGCGGCGAGTCCTACAGAGTCAAAAATGCCCTCATGAAATGAGGAACCGCTGCAACAGACCAAAAGTGAGCCAAGATGGCCCACTTCTTAGCGCTGAAATGGCCTACATTAACTTGACGAAACACAGATTTTCGTGGCCGGTTGTTGAGTAGTTGAGCAACACGCACGAGGTCTTTTGGCGTGTGTGGAGAGAGGTTACTGCCTTTGGGGTAGTACTGGCGTAGCAGTGGAGTGGTCCCCGAAAGTTGGACGGGTTAATCAAAACTCTACGTGATGGCCGTTGTGTGGGCACGGCATTCATCGGGGCTGAGGTAGCCGAGCCGTTTCTGGATGCGTGTGGTGTTCCACCACTGCATGTACTCGGTTAGCCCTGCGTGGAACTGCTCGATGGTTTCGGGTTGCTGGATGCGAAACCATTCCTCTTTCAGATGACTGAAGAAGCCCTCCATCACGGCTGTGTCCAGGCAGGTTCCCTTACGAGACATTGATTGGGTAAGTCCCGCGTCATGCAACGCGTCTCGCCAGAGGCGGTGGCGATACTGAAATCCTTGATCGCTGTTAAGCCGAATTCGGCACAATCGGAGTGAACCAGAGCCAAGGTCGGCGATCCCGTCATAGCGTCGTCCTCGGGCGGTTCTGAATCATCTAATTTGTGACATCGGCAGTGTCCATAAGGGCGGTGGGCCCCGGAACTTCTTGCTTTTAACATCCTAGTTGTGCACCAACGATCGCTTGTGGATATGAGGTTTGAGGCCTATGTAAAAACGTCAAGGAACCTTCGAGCGAACTACGTGTCAGATATGATGGCAATCTTGGAGAGTTGCACAAAGACCAGACTCCGGGAAAACCGTGCAGCATTGCATTGAGATAGGAAAAGAATTGGGCCAGTTCGACAAAATGAAGTTGACAACGCGGGTCGCCACCGCGGTTTTGCTCGCTCTCTGCGCGGCCACATTAGTCCCATACACGGCTGCTCTTGGCGCCGTCGTCACGGGATCAAATCCACAAAATTCGGTCTCGGAAGTGGTCACTGAAAAGTTCACTCCGACCGGACTTCAAAAACCGGACGGACCAGGTCAAGCAATGGGCGCTGCTGGCCGCCTGCCCCCGCAATCAGGCCTTCGATTCGGTTCCTCCGGTCTTCACTTTTCCCCCGAAACTGCTGGCTCCCTGACTGACACCGGATTGTCGAATAGTCTTCTCGCGCTCCAACCCAACGGGACACAAGGATTTCCACTGGGAATGGATGTAAGTGGCTGGCAAGCAAACGTAGACTGGACGACCGCGTGGAACAACGGGGCCCGCTTTGCCTATATCAAGGCTTCCGAAGGACCGTGGACTCTCAATGACTATTTTGGGCAGCAATACAACGGCTCGGCTGCCGTCGGAATGATTCGCGGGGCCTATCACTTTGCGCGTCCAAACCTCTCTTCAGGAACAAACCAGGCCCAAGTTTTTATTGCCAGCGGCGGCGGGTGGGCAAACGATGGATCAACTTTGCCTGGGGTCTTAGACTTAGAGAGCAACGGCAGCGATTCATCTGGTACCTGCTTCGGGATGGCACCCGGACAATTGGCCGGCTGGGCCAAAGATTTCACTAACACCTATAAGAGTCTCACCGGTCGAGATGCTGTCATCTATACGTCTTACTATTTTTGGCAAGACTGTATGGGTGCCAGTACGGCCTTCTCCCAATCGAATCCGTTGTGGATCGCTGCCTACGGCGCTGCTGCCAATGATGTGTGGAAGCCTGGCGGATGGGCGGCGCACACTATATGGCAATACGCTGACGCAGGCACCTTCCCGGGTGATCAGGACGTTTTCAACGGCTCATTCCGACAGCTTCAGGAGCTTGCCGGCGGAACTCACAACCAGCCTTTGACGACTTTCCAGCAAGTTGCGGTCGACAACCCGGGACTTGGTAGTGCCATAGGAGGGATCTTTTGTGATCTAGCTCGTGGCGGTTGTATCAGGCCCTTCCAAAATGGCGACATCTATAGGACGCCGACTGGTGGTGTCTTCACAATTGGAGATCCAATCCGGATTTCGTATGTCGGCCAGAATCGGCAAGAGGGAGCACTGGGGTACCCCATTTCCGCCCAGGTATGTGGCTTGGTGGGTGGGGGTTGCCAACAAGACTTCGAAGGCGGAAGTATCTACATCGTACCGGGCGGCGCTATTCGGATAGTACCGGCCCTTCCCTTGGCAAAATGGAGGTCCACAGGGGCTCAGGGTGGTCCCTTGGGATATCCCATAACTAACCAATATTGCAGTCCGATTGGGCACGGTTGTCAGATTGATTTCACCGCAGGCAGCATCTACACGCAGCCCGGAAGGCTCCCCTACGTTGTTTCAGGTCCAGTCCGGGATACTTGGTGGCGCCTCGGTGGCCATGCCGGCAATTTAGGGTATCCGGTAAGTGACTACGGATGTGGCCTAATCCGAGGTGGGTGCCAGCAAGACTTTGTGTCCGGCAGTTTCTATGCCACGCCAGCAAACCTTCTGCTGGTCGTTTCAGGGACCTACCGTTCTGTGTGGTGGTCGTTGTCTGGGCAAGGGGGCGAACTGGGGTACCCGATCACATCTGCCAGATGCGGTCTCAAGGGAGGCGGCTGCCAGCAAGACTTTGAGAATGGCACAATTTACGCTACCCCAGCAGGCTCTACTTTTGCAGTTAGAGGCATCTTCCGAGACAAATACTGGCAGTTGGCTGGTCAGGGAGGGAGCCTAGGATACCCCGTCTCACCGTACAGATGCGGTCTCATAGCAGAAGGCTGCCAGCAAGACTTTGAAGGAGGGTCAATCTATTCAAATCCCTCCACCGGAACGAGAATTGTTTTGACCTCCACAAGGACCTTGTGGTGGGCACTCGAGGGCCAGGGGGGTGCTCTCGGCTATCCTAAATCAGATCTCGTATGTGGTCTATTGGGGAACGCATGTGTTCAAGATTTCCAAAATGGGAGCATTTACCTAACCCCTAGTAATGACGCTAAAGCCACGGTCGATCCCATTCGCGCCAAGTGGTGGAGCATGCAAGGCCAGGCCGGAATACTTGGATACCCGACGTCGAACCTGTATTGCGGGCTTATTGAGGGCGGATGCTCTCAGGACTTCACGAATGGCACTATATACATAACCCCATCACACGCAGTACTTTCGGTTACCGGCAACATCCGTTCTCAATGGTGGGCGAGGGCCGGACAAGGCGGAGAGCTCGGCTACCCGATTGCCGAACAAGTGTGCATAGCTTCCTCCTGTTCCCAACAATTCGCCGGCGGGGTGCTCAAGACTCCATGACGTCCACATTTGATACAATGTCTGCGATGCCTACCTATAATTCACGACCCCTCGTTGTCATGCCCGCTTGGAACGAAGACGTCGTCATCGGCGAGACAATACGCGAAGTGATCCAGCAAGCGCCGCATTGTGACGTCTTGGTTGTTAGCGATGGGTCCACGGACCGGACAGCTGAAGTTGCCACCGCAGCTGGCGCGCAAGTCTTGATTCTGCCGTTCAATCTCGGTGTCGGTGGTGCCATGCGGGCAGGATTCAAGTTCGCCAGTCGACATGGCTACAGGCAAGTCATCCAAGTCGATGCAGATGGACAGCACGATCCGAAAGACATCCAGCATGTACTTGATGGGCTTGAAAACGCTGACATATCCATCGGGGCACGGTTTGCAGAGCGTGGAAGTTATTCGGTTTCAGGCCCTCGCAAATGGGCCATGGGATTCTTAGCCGCAGTAATTTCCAGGCTGGCTGGAACTAAATTGACGGACGTCACAAGTGGATTCCGTGCCGGCAATACCAAGGCAATTGCCCAATATCTTGATCACTATCCCGCCGAGTACTTGGGCGACACCATCGATTCCCTCGTGGTTGCACTTCGCTCCGGCTGCACGGTTGTTCAAGTGCCGGTGGAAATGCGGGCCCGGCAAGCTGGCGTCCCAAGTCACAACCCCTTCAAGTCCGCCATTTATCTCGGCCGCTCAGTACTTGCGTTGTTCCTCGCATTGACCCGAAAGCACTCCGCCATCAAGATGGAAAGTCAGGTAGAACCGTGACCGGTAACCTCATCACGCTGGCCATCGCGGTTTTTACCGTTGGGCTGATAATAGTATGGGTTCGACGTGGAACGATTCGCGAAAAGTATGCTGTAATTTGGCTATTCCTCGGTGCGTTCACTGTCGTCCTTTCCGGGTTCCCCCAGATTCTGCAGTGGGCCAGCCAGCGGTTGGGCGTCATCGTCCCGGCAAACCTCATATTCGCCATGGTTCTTCTTCTCTTGGTTGTCGTGACACTTCACCTCACGTGGGAACTTTCAACGGCCGAAGACGAAGCCCGCGCCCTGGCTGAAGAAGCAGCTATTCTACGAAATTCGCTTGAACGGCTGGAAGTAGACGTTCAAGAACTCAAAGCGGTGGTCGCCGCGTCTAAGGGACCAGATTCTTCTGCGTTCTAACTAGTGCTGTTCCACGATAAGAGAGACTCCAGTCCTGTGCCCCGGACCAATCACCATGTAGCAATCGTCATCAACAATTATCCGCCTAAAGTCGGTGGCTTGGAACAGCACGTATCCATGCTGGCCAGCACACTTGCAAAGGCGGGCACACAAGTAACTGTCATTGCCCTTGACAATGATCATCTCGGTTTCGAAGACGGCCTTGTCAAGGTTCACAGGCTACGAGCTACTCGAACAGTTGCAGGCGTGCTTTCGGCGCCCCTCTTGGGTACAACTCGGCAGGTTTATGAGTTACTCGCTTCCCAAGGCGTCACCCTCATCTCCACACACACTCGATTTTTCCCGATGTCATTCGTCGGTATTCGGCTGGGTAAATTGCTAGGCGTTCCAGTAATCCACACCGAGCATGGCTCAGACTTCGTCAGAGGTGTTTCACCACTTGTCAGTATGGCCAGCAAGATTGTTGACAAAACGATGGGGAGATACATCCTCCGCCGGGCGTCCGCTGTGCTTGCTATCTCCGATGGTGCACGTACATTTGTGAGGCGCTTGTCGGGGGTGGAGTCACAGGTATTCCACAATGCAATCGACGTTGCTGCCTTCCAGCCGCTTGCTCCCCGAACTCAAACACGCCAACGCCTTGTATTCTTGGGTAGATTGGTCCCCGGCAAGGGGTGGGAACTTGCCCTCCATGTGGCTGAAGTTCTGGCTCTAGAATATCCGGAATTGGAGATCCACTTCATCGGCGACGGTGCAGAACGTCAAAGGCTCGAAGATCAACTTAGGACTTCTCGCGTCAGTGCTCACGGAACAGTGCACGGCTATCTGGGCTCAGAGGAGATCCGTGATCTGCTGACAGATTCCATACTGCTGAATCCCACAACACTGTCTGAGGGGTTCCAGACAACTATGTTGGAGGCGATCGTCGGTCGGGCAGCCGTCGTCAGCACCCCGGTATCAGCGGCCTGCTACCTTGCAGAACTGGGAGCCAATGTCAAGGTAGTTCCTGCCGACGAACCCGCCCACTGGGTTCAGGCCACACGTGATTTGCTCGCCGTCGGTTGGCAGCAACCCGCTCCTGAAATATTCAAAAACTTCGACTGGGAAGGCCGGGCGGAGGAGTACCTCAAAGTAGCCGATATAGTAACTGAGCCGAGCAGAGAACTATAGCAATGGCTAAATTTCAAGTAATGGCTTCGGCTGGATTTGGGGCAATTAGCAATGCCCTGGTGGCACTGACACCACTGCTCATCTTCAAAGCTGAACAGGCTGGCGAATTTGCTGTCGTCTACCTAATCTTTGCGCTGGGATGGTCACTTACACTTTCCATCATTTGCGACGCATGGGTTCGTGTTCGTGGTTCGATGAGTCTTGTGGAGAACAGCTGGGAGGACTACTCCCCCGCCGCCTCGCAACTAGCAATCATCTCGGGACTCATTGGACTCGGTGCCGGTATGGTCGTCTATGGCACTACGCTAACCGCTGTAGCTGCAGCCGTCGGTATTGCCGCCAATGTGAGTCGTCTGGGCAGCCGCTACTACCGGGTTGTCAGCCACGGACCAGGTGCAGTCATCGCCTCAGATGTTGCTACGATTGTGGTATTTCTTGGCGTGATTCTCACGCTGGCCTCTCTCAAAGTTGATCTCGTGTTGGCGTTGGCAGCAGCATGGGCCATCTCAAATGTTATTGGTGCTGGATTCTACCGGCCTGCTCGGTGGAGTAAATCTAGTCATCTCGACGCATGGATTCGCTCACGACGTCATGTGGTTGGCATTCTGCTGAAAGATTCCATTCTGATGGATGCAGGAGCAAATCTGGCTCCGCTGGCAATGATGCCACTCATGGGCGCCAGCGGATTCGGTATTTATCGAGCCGTATCCAGTGTTGCAACCCCCGTCCAGCTTTTGCTCGATCCGCTGCGCCCCAACATATCGCAGCTGCCAGCGTCGGTAGTTACTGGACGAAAGACTTTCGCAGCGATTGCGGGCGCAGCCTTAGGAATGTCGGCTGCTGCTTATGCTGTCCTGGTGATCGTCATCCAACGTTGGGGACTGTTCCCGGGAGTACTCTCGGATCTGGCACATTTTGCTATCCCTTGTGCCTTGTTTGTCGCGGCCAACCTCGTAGGGCATTTCTACTATATCTGCGCCCGTGCCCGGCTGAACCATCGAGCGATTCTAACAGGACGCGTCTTCCAAACGATGGTCAGTGTTATCTTCCCCTTCGGAGGGCTTCTAGCATTCAATCTCGCAGGAGCGATCTGGGGATTCGCTCTTGCCGCCGTGTGCTCTGGAACAACTTGGCTAATATTGGTAATCTGGGATTCAGAACTTCGCTCTGTCGCGGTTCAAATTGACGAAAGTGCTAGAGTCGCACAGCCGCAGCCCATTGTGGAGCCCAAGCCCTAAAACTAAAGCCCCTGTCAACACCAAATCGTGCTTGCTCACCCATGCCGCGTCTTTCGGCTGACGTGCTTGCGAACAAGGATCGAATTGCGGATTCCCACTCGTCGGCGTTTGACGCCGACAGTCCGCCGAGTTGACCGAGAACATTTCGATTGACCCCAACTGGGCTGCCAATGACGGGCAACGCCGCAGCACCATATTGGAGAAGCTTGTACGCACACTTGCCCCGCGTGAATTGCGTGTCGGGAAGTGGCATGAGGCCAGCGTCAGCATCTGCAAGTTGACTGCCAAAGGTATCGGCTTGCCAATCAACCCTATCCACAATCTCATCCAGCGCACCAAAGCTGCGCCGACCGCGAGAAATGATCCTCAATCGAAGTGGAATTTCTTGGTTCAGCCGCATCAATGGTCCAGCCAACGCGTCCAGGAAAGGTTCAGTGGCTGGTGATCCCATCCACGCAAGTGTAAGTTTTTCGTTCAAATCATAGTGCTGCTTCTGAACGTAGTCGTCAGGGTGGACACAGCTCGGCATTATCTGGACACTACTGGAGTATTTCGCAGCTTCCTCGGCCAAATAATCATTTCCGGCAAGCACATGGTCCGCGCTTCGGACTGACCGTTCCCAGACCTTTCCTTTGGGGTAGAGACTATAAGGAAAGGGGGCCGCGTTGTGGAAAATGGCATCGTCAAAATCATAGACAGAAAATCTGGATGACCTTAGAATCCGGCTCTCCAACCGTCCATTACTCAAAGGAGACGCTTCTCGACTCATCAACAATGTATCGTCCGTCCCGCGCTTGGCAAGGGAACGGAGCGAACGTTCCGCCGCAAAGACCTTGGAAAGGTTTTTCCCCAGGGTTGTGAAGCTATTGTCAGCTAGGCCTAAGTAGGAATATGACTCAGCATCCGTAACCCCTAAGTAGTCAAGCCAGTCATGGATCCGGACTCTGGCACTACTACCGCCCCGGCCATAGGTCGCAACAGTAATCACTGAGCCTCACTCAGACTAAAGCTCTTCACTGATGACATCCCTAATCCTTCAAGTATTCGGCCAGCCGCAGCCGTGATTGCTGAGGAAAGAAATTCGTGGCCTTGATGCGTGCCAGGTCCAGGGTGCTGTTCAGGGGCCTAGGGGCTGCTTGCTTGCCCTCGAAGTATTCCTCCGTGCTGACCCCGGTGACGGCGTCGCGGCTGGCACCGGAGAGTTCGTAGACGTCGGCGGCGATGTCGGCCCACGACTGTGGCTCTCCGTCGTTGCTGAGGTTGTACACACCATAGGTCGCGCCTGCTTCGAGCAGGTGCTTGATGCAGGCGGCAATGTCCTGGGTGAAGCTCAGGCGGCCGATCTGGTCATTGACGACGCGGGGAGCAATGCCCCTGTCTGCCAGGGACGCCATGGTGCGGACAAAGTTGTTGCCTTGCCCGATGACCCAACTGGTACGCACAATGTAATGCCTGGGCACCACAGAGACAACCGTATCGCCGGCAGCCTTGCTCTGCCCATAAACGCCCAGGGGGGTGAGGGTTTCATCCTCGATGTGGACCTCTGTGCTGCCGTCAAAGACGTAGTCGCTGGAAACATGAACCAAGGTGATGCCATAAGCTGTGGCGACTTTGGCGAGCTGTGCCACCGCGGTGGCGTTGATCGCCCACGCCGCTGCACGCCCCTGCAGGGTTTCGGCCGTGTCTACGGCGGTATAGGCGGCAGCGTTGATGATGGTCGAGTAGTTCTTCCATGCCCTCCCCGTATAAGACGCCTCGGCGGTAAGGTCAAAATCAGCCCGAGCAGCGAACTCAACACTGGCATCGCCCGCATAAGCGGCACGCAACGCCTTGCCCAGCTGGCCGTCGGCGCCCACCACCAGTGTTCTCTTAGGCGGCATCGGGTCAACCTTGGCCAGGCGCGGATGGGCTCTGTCCTTTTCGGACAGTTCGGCCTGCTCCAACGGGATAGGCCAGGCGATGGCTGCCGTCTCATCGGCAAGGTTCAAGAACGTGTACTGATCCTGCGCGTCAGCCGACCAATGGTCATTGACCAGGTACGTGTAAGCGGTATTGTCTTCCAAGGTCTGAAATGCGTTGCCCACACCTCGAGGAATAAAAATGGCCTGCGACGGGTCCAGCTCCGCAGTGAAGACCGCCCCAAAGGATTCACCCTCACGCAAATCAACCCAGGCACCAAAGATCTTGCCTGTGGCCACGGAAATGAACTTGTCCCACGGTTCGGCGTGGATGCCGCGAGTGGTACCGGCCTTCTTATTAAAGGAGATGTTGTTCTGCACCGGGGAAAAGTCTGGCAGGCCCAAGGCCATCATCTTCTCGCGCTGCCAGTTTTCCTTAAACCAACCACGGTTGTCACCGTGCACAGGAAGCTCATACAGGACGACGCCCGGAATCGGCGTTACAGTGGCCGTGAGCTTCTTGGAGAACTCGATCGTCATCCTTGCTGGCCCTGTTCCATGTACTTCGCCTCGGTCGTAGCTTTCTGTGGGCGCCACCAGGACTCGTTGTCCCGGTACCACTTGATAGTCTCCACAATGCCCGCCTCAAAGTCGGCGAACGACGGGCGCCACCCCAGCTCGGTGCGGAGCTTCGTCGATTCAATGGCGTAGCGCAGGTCGTGGCCGGGACGGTCTATGACATGGTCATAGGCGTCCTCGGGGAGGCCCATGTGGGTGAGGATCAGTTCAACAACGTCTTTGTTGTTCTTCTCGCCGTCGGCGCCAATGAGGTAGGTTTCACCGATGCGGCCCTTTTCCATGATGGCCAGCACAGCCGAAGAATGGTCATTGGCATGAATCCAGTCCCTAACATTTTCGCCCTTGCCATAAAGTTTGGGACGGATTCCGTCGATCACATTCGTAATCTGGCGCGGGATGAACTTCTCCACGTGCTGGTACGGTCCGTAGTTGTTTGAACAGTTACTGATGGTTGCTTGCAGACCGAATGACCGCACCCAGGCGCGCACCAACAGGTCCGATCCTGCCTTGGTGGAGGAGTACGGGCTAGAAGGCGCATACGGGGTGGACTCGGTAAAACGTTGCGGATCATCCAGTTCCAAATCGCCATAGACCTCGTCGGTGGAGATGTGGTGGAAGCGCTTACTGTGTTTGCGAGCTGCTTCGATCAACGTGTACGTTCCGATGATGTTGGTGTCCAGAAACGGGCGCGGGTCCTGCAAAGAGTTGTCATTATGGGATTCCGCAGCGTAATGAATCACACCCTCCGCCTGGGCCACCAACCCGTCTACGAGTTCAACATCACAAATATCGCCATGAACGAATGTAAACCGATCGGAAGGCAACCCGTCCAACGAAGCTAGATTTCCAGCGTAAGTGAGCTTATCCAGCACAGAAACGTGCATGTCAGTGTGCTCAAGAACGTAGTGAACAAAGTTGGAACCGATAAATCCGGCGCCGCCGGTGACCAGTATATTCTGCATGACGCAAGTCTACCGGTTTGGTCACTCGGCCAAGACACGGGATCATAGGTATTATGCGCGGAATAATTCTTGCCGGTGGTACCGGCTCACGCTTGCATCCCATCACACTCGGGGTCAGCAAGCAGCTCGTCCCTGTCTATGACAAACCAATGATCTACTACCCTCTTTCGACACTGATCTTGGCGGGTATCCGCGATATTCTCATCATTACAACCCCCCATGATGTTGATCAGTTCCAGCGGCTACTGGGAGACGGTTCACAGTTTGGCGTGTCGCTTAGCTACATCCAGCAGCCCGCCCCGGACGGTCTGGCACAGGCCTTCGTTCTGGGGAGTGACCATATTGGCAACGAGTCTGTTGCGCTGGTCTTGGGGGACAATATTTTCTACGGTCAGGGCATGGGGACACAACTTGCCCGTCATAAGATCGTGGATGGTGCGACTATCTTTGGATATCGGGTTGGCAACCCCAAGTCTTACGGCGTGGTGGAATTTGATGCGGCCGGGAATGCGCTCTCGCTTGAGGAAAAGCCCGAAGTTCCCAAAAGCAACTACGCGGTGCCTGGCCTATACTTCTACGACAATGACGTAGTCGATATAGCAAAGAACCTCAAACCTTCTCCACGCGGAGAGCTTGAGATCACCGACGTAAATCGAACCTACTTAGAGCGTGGAAAATTGAAAGTCGAAATTCTTCCTCGTGGCACTGCGTGGCTGGACACTGGAACATTCGCTGACCTCAACGATGCATCCAATTTTGTCCGCACAATCGAGAATCGACAGGGCCTGAAAGTTGGCGCACCTGAGGAAATTGCGTGGCGCCAAGGCTTCCTCACCGATGATGAGCTCCGTTTAGGTGCGGAATCGCTATCAAAGAGCGGCTACGGGAAATACTTACTAGGGCTACTTGATCAATAACATTCGGCTAGTCTTCATTCGTAAATTTTCGTGAACAGGGCGGCGTCTTTTCCGGGCACCATTGAGGGTAACAATTGTTCAATAGTATGAATCGAGCGTGCTTGTAGATGCTTTCAAGCTGGGCTGCCGCGGTGCCGGCCATCCTCGTTGCTATCCTGATATTTTTCGGCCCCGGTTTTTTGCTTGTCAGGCTAGCTGGTGGCCGAACGGCATTGGCTCTAGGTCTTGCGCCCCTAGTTGGAACGTCTATTGTCTCGGTTGCAGCTGAGTCACTCAGGATCGTCGGTGCGCCTTGGAATCTGTGGGCCTTTGTCCCTGTCGCTCTGGCGTGCTGCCTGGGCACGTGGCTGCTACGACGCCTTCTCCGTGGGTCCGGAAGTTCCGTCCGACCCGAATCAGAACGGAACCTCACCCGAAATATCCTTGTTTCGATAGGAATCGCAGCAGCACTGCTGGCACCCCGTCTGCTATTGATCTTCGGTTCTGCAGGGAACATCTCCCAAACTACTGATGATGTTTTTCATCTAAACACCATTCGTTTGATGCTTGACGTGGGCAATGGATCAATCTTTACCCCGGCACTACTCAATGGAGACGGCCCTGGCGGCTTCTACCCAGCGGCATGGCACAGCATAGTTTCGCTCGTCGCCGGGACGACTGGAGTTGGCATTCCGGCCTCAGTTAATTCTGTCAACCTCGTCATTGGCGCTCTCGTATGGCCAGCCGGAGCCATCTTCTTGGCCCGCCAGATTTTCGGCAATCGGGCGTTGACCATGTTCGCCGTTTCAGTGCTGACAGTCTGTTTCGCCGCTTTCCCCTTCAGACTACTTGACTGGGGTGTTCTTTACCCGAACTTCTTTGCAATGGCCTTGACGATGCCACTTTGGGGCCTCGCATTGCTGCTATTGAAGCAGACAGCCAGCGGAGACGAAGTTTCAGTTCCGATGACCTGGTGGCTGGTGCTGACTGCTGCGCCTGCAGCAATACTCGCGCATCCCAACGCGCTATTGGCAGTGATTGCACTCGTGATTCCCCTGATCGTCGCCCGACTCTGGGGACTGTGGAACACGAATGGCAAAGCGTCTGCGTCATCCAAATTACGATTTAGGCTGAGCGCGCTTTACATTGGGTTGCTAGTCATCGGGGTAACCGCGTGGATATCGCTAAGGCCGATCCCGCTGAGCAACATCAACACCAACCCTCCCTACACAACAATTGCCCGAGCTTTCGGTGAATGGCTTACAGGAACTAACTCAGGCCACCTTGCAGCGGTTGGGACCCTTCCATTGGTGGTTCTTGGCGTCGTGCACTTGGTCCGCACCCGTAGTAATCTGTGGCTGCTGGGTAGCTACGGAGCCGTTTCATTGCTCTTCATCGCCGTGACGGGTTTCCCGCTGTCTACCCTCAGAACGTTTCTCACGGGCGGCTGGTATGACGACTATAATCGCGTGATCGGGTTGGTGGTACTCGTTGCATTGCCATTAGCCGCTTTGGGGGCCACATGCGCTGTCGACTACCTGCGGGGAGCCCTAGTTACCCGTTGGCCCGCGACCACCGCGCTTCGCTCGTTAGCGATAAGCCTTACTTTAGTTTTGGGAGGGTCACTTCTGATTTCTCAGGTGGTTACGGTTAATCCGGCCGCAGCCTCGGCACAGTCACGATTCAACATCGCACCAGGCGCACCCATGATGTCGGCCGACGAATACCGGCTCTTCAAAAGGCTAGACGATCTGGTACCTGCCGATGCCGCAATCGCTGGCAACCCATGGAACGGGAGCGCCATGGCCTACTGGGTATCAGGCCGCCATCTGATATTTTCACACATTTTTGTCCCCATGACCCCAGACCGTAAGTTGGTGGCACGGAGTTTGCGGCGGGCGTCATTCGACGCCCGTGTCTGCGCGGCCGCCAAACGGCTGAATATTCAATACGTTCTGGGTTCCTCGGAACCGGAATTTGCCTATGGAAAACCTGATGATGGGAGCTATTCCGGTATGAACAACATGGACTCTGCCGTTGGCTTTAATGTAGTTGCCCAAGAAGGAACCGCCACGTTGTACAAGATGGCGAACTGCGGTTAGGCGTCCTAGGATGCCAAGAGGAATTTGATGAACTGGTTACTGAACACGTACGTCTTCGCCGTTGCCGCGCTCCTGCTGCTTTGCCCGGGGGTCCTGATTGCCTCATGTGCCCGGGTTCGTGGCCTGGCACTCTGGGCGAGTGCAGGTCCATTGTCAATAACGTTCGTCTCTTGCACAGCTGTCGCACTTTCTCTCTTGGGTATACCTTTCAGCTTGCTTAGCGTCACTGGAGCCCTTGTTCTCGTAAGCGCTCTGGTATGGCTGATTGTTCGTGGCAGAGCGAGTAATTCGATGCGCCGCGGCCCCGCAGCTTGGGCATTGCCCTTGCCGACTGTCACAGCCCGCTGGGTCTATTTAGGGCTAGCACTTGCCTTTATGATTATCGTCTGGCGACTGCTCTCAATCTTTGGCCACCCGGATGCGTTTTCACAGACTTTCGATGATGTCTTTCATCTTAATGCCGTCAGATTTATCCAAGATTCCGGGTCGGGCTCTTCGCTAACTGTCGGCCTACTGGTCAACCCAGGTCAGACGATTTCTTTTTACCCTTCTGCATGGCACGATTTCGCTGCGTTGGTCTCAACGACCACAGGCGCGTCGATACCGGCTGCCGTAAATGCTGTCAACGTCGTGATTGCAGCGATTATTTGGCCAGCTGGTCTAATGTTCATGGTTACACGCATGACGGGCCTTCAGGCAGTTCCTGTGCTGCTGACCGGCGTACTGAGTGCAGGCTTTACGGCATTTCCCTATCTCATGCTTGATTTCGGAGTCCTCTACCCTTATTTGCTGGCAGTAGCATTGCTTCCTTTCGCCATAGGTCTGGCATTCACGTTCACCGAGAGCCGCGTGCTCCTTACCCGCGCGAATATTTCAGCGGCCGCACTACTGGTGATGGCTTTACCTGGAATGGCTTTGGCACACCCAAGTTCATTGCTCGCGTTGACCGCATTTACGTTCCCCTCGATTTTGCTAGTTTTCACCCGATCGATAAAGTCAGCTTTAGGGAGAAAACGTCGTGCAAGAGCGCTTATCCCGCCACTAGCATGGTTTGTCGGATACTTAGTTGTTGCCGTACTCGGCTGGAAAATCCTACGCCCAGACCCGGCCTCGGCAGTCTGGGGTCCCTACCAATCGCTCTCACAGTCACTCGGCGAAGGGCTACTCAGCGCCCCTATGTCCAGGCCCGTACCTTGGGTGATTGCTATCATGACAGTCTGCGGCGTTGCGATACTACTTCGCCGCAGGGAAACGTGGTGGATTCTTGGCGTCATGACCATCGGGCTTGGTCTGTTTTCCATGGCCTCGGGCATGAGACCCGGCGGACTTCGGTCATTTGTCACAGGCGGTTGGTACAACGACAGTAATAGGCTCGCAGCGCTCCTTCCCATAGCCGTTATCGGAGTAGCCGTGGTAGGTGGCACATGGGTTTTCGATAGGGTAATTCTCCACACGCGTCGCATAATTTCTGAGCGTAGGATTCACTCGACATCATTGCATTCTGCGACGCGTGCAGGCGCAATAGTCTCTGGCACCATTGTTCTGGCGCTGATTACCCAATTTGGTTCTGTCGGATTTGAGGTACGCTCCGCTGCGGCGCAGTTCCAGATCACTGACACGTCCAATTTGATCTCAACTGATGAAAAAGCCCTGCTTGATCGGATCGATACGATGGTCCCGGCCGGTGCAACGTTGGTCGCCAGCCCGTGGACCGGCGCCTCCCTTGTCTATGCACTCGCTGGTCGCAGGTCGTTGACTCCGCATATTTTTGGCGACCCAGGACCAGAAGCACAGTTCGTCCTCGATCATTTGTCCAATCTGTCCACTGACCCAGCCGTATGCGATGCCATTGAAGAAACCCATACATTCTACGTCTTAGACTTTGGCACCCAGGAAGTCCACGGTGGATCACATCCTTTTCCTGGAGTCAAACATTTGGCGACCGTTCCGGGAATCAGGCTTATAGATTCCGAAGGCGAAGCCAAGCTCTACCAAATTACGGGTTGTCGATGAGGTGGCACCCACTGATAGCCAGTCACCCTTGGCGCTGTCTACAATTCCCATGGGATTCGCAACTTTGACGCTCTACTTAGGATACTTGGGTCTTAGCCAGTATTTCACGGCCTCCGCGCGTCATTCATCATAAGTCCCCGTGGATGGGCGCAACGCGGCCGAGTATTTCCATCCGGGTGATCTAGACTTATCGGGATGTCTAGAATATTTGGAACTGACGGTGTCCGCGGTTTGGCCAATGGCTTGCTGACGGCAGAACTTGCATTGTCGCTTGCTCAGGCGGCTGCCATGGTGCTCGGGCATAACCAAGTCGGGGACGACAAACGTCCCCGGGCGGTGGTGGCCCGTGACCCCCGAGCGAGCGGTGAATTCATCTCTGCTGCTGTGGCGGCGGGCCTAGCCAGTGCCGGAATTGACGTCTACGACGCGGGCGTTCTTCCCACCCCCGCTGCAGCGTTTTTGATTGCCGATCTGGGCGCGGACTTTGGTGTCATGATTTCCGCGTCGCACAATCCCGCACCGGATAACGGCATCAAGTTCTTCGCACGTGGGGGCACCAAGCTCGATGATGCGCTAGAAGATGCCATCGAAGAGCAGCTCCAACGGGACGCGTTCCGCCCCACGGGCGTCGAAGTTGGCCGCATCCAGCGCTTCTCCGACGCCGAGGACCGCTACGTTTTGCATTTGCTGGCCACCCTGCCGAATCGGCTGGACGGTCTGAGGATTGTCCTTGACTGTGCCAACGGTGCAGCCAGCGGCTGCTCCCCTCAGGTCTTCACCGATGCCGGTGCCACCATCCATGTCATTGGTGCGGAGCCCGACGGTCTGAATATCAACGACGGTGTGGGGTCCACTCATCTGGAGAAACTCCAGGAGAAAGTGTTGGCCACCGGGGCAGACCTTGGCATTGCGCACGACGGCGACGCCGACCGATGCCTTGCGGTGGACCACGAGGGCAACATCATCGACGGCGACCAGATCATGGCTGTTCTGGCTTTGGCCCAGAAGGAGTCCGGTCAGCTCAAGGATGACGTTCTTGTTGCCACCGTCATGAGTAACCTCGGCTTGAAGATTGCGCTGCGGAAAGCCGGGATCGCCATTCGGGAAACCGCCGTCGGCGATCGCTATGTGCTCGAAGAAATGCGTCGTGGAGATTACACGCTCGGCGGTGAGCAATCCGGGCACGTCATCTTCTCTCAATTTGCTACGACCGGGGACGGCCTGCTGACAGGCTTGCAACTTTCCGCGCAACTGGCACGAACGGGCAAGTCGCTGAAGGAATTGGCAGCCGCGATGACCAAGTTGCCGCAGGTCATGATCAACGTCAAGAACGTTGACAAGAACCGCGCCGGTATTATGCCCGCTATCAAGGCCGCCGTCGTTAAGGCCGAGAACGAACTCGGCGATACCGGTCGAGTCTTGCTGCGCCCCTCCGGCACCGAGGCGCTGGTGCGGGTCATGGTGGAGGCCGGCGACTTGGAAACAGCCCAGCGGATCTGTGAAGAACTCGTGAGAGTTGTTCGGGCCGAATTGGCGCTGTAGGGCTCACTGATTATGTAGTCAGTGTGTCGGGTTTTTGAAGTTGTAATGCCATTCATGCCTGGAGAGGGTACCGCTGGACTGCACTGTGGCCATTTGCTGGTCGGGTATTTTGATGCCGGTGGGACAGGTTCCGGCGTCGAGTTCGGCGAGACTTTAGAGACCCGTTGTGGTGGTTGTTGCCGCGATGGAATTGATGGTTACTTCGTGGCTAGTCAGGGGTGTGCCGCGCTAGTTCATGGAGATGTGGAAGGAGAGTTTGCGCTTGATTTTTTTCATTTGCTGATGTCTGGGGCAGACCGTGATCTGAAGTCCGGTTTCTTCGGCGAAGGCGGCGAGTTCGGTCTTGAAGAGCCGGGTGCGGAAGCCGTTGGAGCCCGCGCCGTCGGCAGTGATCAGCAGCCGGCTGGCGCACGGGTGGGTGGTATGTCCGGTTGTGTTCCACCAGGAAAAAGTGGTGTTCACAGCGAACGTGACAGTGTCGTGGTCGGTGCCCACGTCAAAGACGTTGTAGGGGGTGGCCTTGACGCCTTCCTTGTCGATAAATTCGTCGCCGTTAACCTGTTCGGGGTCCCGGAAGTGCGCCACTCGGCGCCCTAGTTCCGTGGTGCCTCATGTCAATATGCTCGCCAAATGAGTGCCGCGTGCCTCAGCTAAAGTGCTCGCGAAAAGGTCATGCTGCGTGGGGTGATTGGGAGTAAGTCTTGGCGGCGGCCAGTCGGATGAGTCGTTGCTGAATTTCGTTGATTCGGTTCGTCAGCCCGGCTAGGTCCAGGCTGGCGTAGAGGTCCTTTATGTGTTGGCCTTGGGGTTCGAGCATGATGCCGGTGTCCTTGATCCGCTGGGCTGGGGTGCGGGGATCGTCGTAGCTGCGCACTGTTTTCCCTTTGCTGCTTAGGTGGTATCCGGTGACTTTCTTGGTGGGCAGGAATAGGTTCTTGCGCAGGTTCACCAGCGGCCAGAGCTCGTTGAGTAGGCGGAGTTCGGTATCGGTGTCGTAGCGGTAGTTGAACGCGGAGCGGCGCACGACGGCACCGTTTTTCTGCTCCACGAACGGGTTGCCGTTGCCAGTGGTGGGGCCGGGAACGGGTCATGCGAATGTTATGGGTATTGCACCAGGTCGTGACCGGATCGTTGAGGAATTCAGAGCCATTGTCCGAGTGAATGTGGTCGATCGGGTACGGGAATTCTTTCTGGATTTCACCCATCGCCTCAACCACCCACTTGGAGGCTTTGTTTTTGATTCCCCGGTTGACCGTCCAGCCGGTGAAGACATCCGTGGCGGTCAGCGTGAACGCGTACTGGCCCTTGGCACTGTTGCCGCAGTGTGCCACCGTATCGATGGCGACCAGGCCCGGCTGCCAGTCAATATCCGGGATGCGGGACATGATCGGGATCGCCTCGGTGTACTGGTTCCGCCGCGACCTAGTCGTTGATTTCCCGTCCGGATACATCGAGAGTTTGAACGGTGCCAGCAGCCGGTCGATCGTCGCCGCGCTCATCGCCAGCAACTGGCCCCTCACCTCCGGGCTGTAGCGGGAGCGGGTCCTGCCGAAGGCGCCGGAACCGATGTGGGCTTCCATGTTGGCCAGGGTGGTCCCCATGACCGCGGCCAGATACTTCCCGCAGGGCTGCCCCGCCACCACCCAAACCTGCTGGAGAACCTTCACAGTGTCGTAGCCGTACGTCGGCGGCCTCGGCCTGCGCTTAATAGCACTGACGGGCCCACTGCGCTTGAACGCCTTATTGAGCTGCCGGCGAGCATTGGACCTGGACCACCCAATCTCGGCCATCAACTGGTTCAAGATCTCGCCCTTAACCTTCTTCGGAGCCTGCCCATAAGCAGCAGCTTCCTTCTTCGTGATTTCCCTACGCGCAGACAACGACATCCCATAGTCCATCCCTCCAGCACACCAAAGCACCCGAACATGCGCCAGAGATTTCGCGAGCACTTCTCAAATGAGGCACGCACCCCGTTTCGCGAGCACTTTAGTTGAGTCTCGTCGAGTTCTTGTAGGGACCGACGCGTTACCTTATTCTTGGCACCAATGCTGATGACCGGCTGATCAGTATCCAGGTGCTGGGTAGCTTGGGCTTTGAGGTAACCGAATTGCGCGTTTCGATCGGGTGCTGATTTCCTTCAATGGTGTTGGTGTTGGCCTGCACTCTGAATTCGTTGGCCTTGAACAGGGTTGCCGCACTCTCCGCCCCGCCCAGTGTCCTTGGCTGGTGAGTTCGGTGCCCAGCTTCGTGGTGGAGAAGGTCGTCCAGGACAGGGGTGATTCCGTGTCTCCATGGCGGGAAGTTCCGCCATGGCCAGCAGTCCTAGGACCAGGCTTGGCCCTTCTCGGGCAAGGCCTTGCGTCCCGCCCCGGGCTTGAAGTCGCCTTGAAGTGGGGCGGTTCCGGCTTCCAGTTCGTTCACGCCGTGCTGGCTCTTTGAGCGGGCGGCGACCGAGGCCCGGGCCACCGTGGAAACCCCGCTGTGGCCCAGGGAACGGGCTTCGGTATCCGGCAGTAAACGCGCGGCCTGCTTGTCGAGCCGGGGCGGGATCGTGACATACTTCGCACGCAATGGTTCGACAACATCAGAGAAAATGGGCGACACCATTGACCCACCCGAAAGAGTATATGTCGAAGATATTTATGGATGAGTCCTAAAGCAAGGCTGATGTGAGTGTCGGTTACAAAGTGCAAGGGAGATCGCGCAACAACCACATGTTGTCGAAATCACCTCCTCAGGAGGACTTCCGCGCGCATGCCCAATTTCGAATCGCCACTCAACTAGACTGGAAACCATGAAGGTTTTGGTCACCGGCGGCGCCGGCTATATAGGGTCCCACACTGTTCTTTGCCTGCTGGAATCCGGGCACCATGTCGTCGTACTGGATAACCTGGTGAACTCATCAGCGGAATCCTTGCGCAGGGTGGAAGAGTTGACGGGCAAGCACCCGGAGTTTGTCGAGCTGGATTTGCTGGATGCCGCCGGCGTTGACGGGTTGTTCGCAAGGGGCAACTTTGATGCGGTCATCCACTTTGCCGGCCTGAAAGCCGTGGGGGAGTCAGTGGCACAACCTCTGCGTTACTACCAAAACAACATTGGTGGCACCCTTAACCTCCTGGCATCCATGGACACGCACGGCGTCCGCACCTTGGTGTTCAGCTCTTCGGCCACTGTCTATGGGGCTAGCGAAGAAGTTCCACTCATTGAAAAGATGCCCTTGGATGCGACCAACCCATACGGGCGAACCAAGGAACAAATCGAAGATGTCCTCACTGATTTGGGAGCTTCCGATCCCACCTGGCGGGTTGCGTTGCTCCGCTACTTCAACCCGGTGGGGGCGCATGAGTCTGGACGCATCGGTGAGGACCCCACCGGCATACCCAACAATCTTTTACCTTTCGTCGCTCAAGTCGCTGTAGGGAGACGGGAGAAAGTCATGGTGTTCGGCAATGACTATCCAACCCCGGACGGCACCGGTGTGCGCGACTATATCCATGTCATGGATTTGGCTGCGGGCCACCTGGCAGCACTGGACTATCTGCCAGCCCACCAGGGCGTGTTCACCTGGAACCTGGGCACCGGCAACGGTTCCTCGGTTCTGGAAGTCATCCAGGCCTTCGGTGACGCCGCAGGAAAGCCCGTGCCGTTCGAGTTTGCACCTCGCCGCCCGGGCGACGCTGCCGTCAGTTACGCTGATCCGTCAGCTGCCTTGGCGGACTTGGGCTGGTCTGCGCACCGCAACCTTGCCCAGATGTGTGCCGATCACTGGCGCTGGCAGCGAAACAACCCGGACGGGTACACGGCGTCGTAACAACGCGGGACCTTGCCCAGACAGGTTCCCGCGCGGCTGCCGGGCCGCCAGTGTCACTCTGAGAGTTGAGTGAACGCCACATCCAGTAGTTCGGCGAATCGTTCCGCCGCCCTCCAGTACATTCGAGAGATTAGGCACCCAAGACATGAAGATCGCTGTCATTGCCCTCGGCAAGATCGGCCTGCCGTTGGCTGTGCAGTTCGCATCCAAAGGCCACGAGGTGGTTGGTGTGGACATCAGCCAAGCGGTGGTTGACTTGGTCAACACGGGCACCGAGCCTTTCCCCGGTGAAGCTCATTTGCAAGAAAAGCTCCATGAAATGGTGAGTGCCGGTAACCTCCGGGCCACCACGGACTACGCAGACGCCGTCCCGGGAGCTGACGCCGTGGTTCTGGTTGTTCCGCTTTTTGTGGATTCGGAGGCTAACCCTGATTTTGGCTGGATGGACAGCGCAACAGACTCTCTCGGACGGAATCTAACCGCCGGGACGCTGGTATCTTATGAGACCACTTTGCCGGTAGGGACTACCAGGACGCGTTGGAAGCCTGCGCTAGAAGCGGCGTCCGGACTGGTCGAGGGCCGTGACTTCCACGTGGTGTTCTCTCCAGAACGCGTGCTCACGGGCCGTGTGTTCGCAGATCTACGGAAGTATCCCAAACTGGTGGGCGGGCTCTCCGCTTCAGGTGCCGCGAAAGCGGTTGATTTTTACCACTCCGTCCTAGACTTTGACCCTCGTCCGGATCTGGAGCGCGGGAATGGCGTCTGGGATTTGGGCTCAGCCGAGGCCTCCGAACTGGCCAAGCTCGCAGAGACCACGTATCGAGACGTGAACATCGGTCTGGCTAACCAGTTCGCCCGCTTCGCGGCCACGGCGGGCATTGACATCTACCAAGTTATTGCCGCGTCAAACTCGCAACCTTACAGCCACATCCACCAGCCCGGTATTGCAGTGGGCGGGCACTGTATCCCCGTATATCCGCGCCTGTACTTGTGGAACGATCCCGATGCCACCGTGGTCCGCGCTGCCCGAGCGGCGAACGCAGAGATGCCGGATTACACCGTTGGTCTGCTAGAAGGCGCCTATGGGGACTTGGCTGGGGCTAGGGTTGTGGTGCTCGGCGCCGCCTACCGTGGGGGAGTGAAGGAAACCGCGTTCTCCGGCGTGTTTGACACCGTCCAGGCCATTGAAGGCAGGGGAGGCATTGCTCTGGTCCACGATCCCTTGTACACGGACGGGGAATTGAACAAGCTCGGTTTCAACCCTTACCATCTCGGCGAGCCCGTGGACGCCGCAGTCGTGCAGGCAGATCATGCGCAGTACCGTGTGCTATCCCCGGCTCAGCTTCCAGGTCTCAGGGTATTTATTGATGGCAGGCGCGTGAGTTCTCCCGAGAGGTGGCCCGGCATCACTTACCGTGTCATCGGCAAGGCATAAGTTCCCTGCGTGCGCGTTCTTGTCCTCACTACTTGGTTCCCGGATGCCAACACTCCGTCAAAGGCGCCGTTTAATCTTCTCCACGTTCAGGCCATAGCCCAGCGACACGACGTTCGCGTGATCCACTTCCAGCTCGGAAGGACTGGTCCCGTGACCGAAGAGAACTACGACGGCGTCAGCGTGATCCGGGCCCCCGTGTCACCGCGGCGGCCACTGCAGGCACTAACAGCCATACGTTTGCTAGCTGTAGGCCTGAAAACCGCGGACGTGCTGCACACCATGGCGTTCACTTCCGCCGTGGCCGCAGCGCCTGCGGCCATCTGCCACAGAACGCCCTGGGTCCACACGGAACATTGGAGCGGCATGGCGAATCCGGCCAGCGTGTCGAAGAAGTGGGCGGCTTTCGCATGGTTGCGCTACGTCCTCAAACTTCCTGACGCCGTGACGGCCGTCAGTTCGGCTCAAGCCGAACAATTGCGTCGCTTTGCGCGTCGCCGTGGGCTAAGCGTGGTGCCCAATGTTGTTCTTTCTCAGGATTCGCTGGCCGAACGTACAGGCCAGAAACGCGGGGTGGTGCGCATCGTTTCCGTCGGCGGGCTTATTACGCGTAAACGCCCCGCACTAGCCCTCGAGACACTGCGCATCCTGCGCACCGAAGGAGTCTCCGCGAGCTTGACATGGGTTGGCGATGGGCCGTTACACGCGGACCTAGAAAAGATGGCGGCAGCCGCCGAACTCGCCTCAGAGTTCAGTATTACGGGGCTTCTGCCGCCGGATCAAGTAGCAGCGAAACTGCGAAATGCTGACGTCTTTTTGCTGCCAACCCACCACGAGACTTTTTGCGTCTCGGCAGCTGAGGCAATTGCTGCGGGCATCCCCGCAGTGGTTACTGACCTGCCGGCGGTCCGGGACTTCTTGACCGAGAAGAACAGCGTACTGGTTAGCGCAGGCAGAGCCGAGGACTATGCGCGTGGAGTGCTCCTGGCCTTGGAACGGTTCGCTGAGGTGCCTTCATCAGACATCGCGGAGACAGTATCTCTGCGCTATTCGCCCACGGCGGTTGCCGAGCTTTTCTCGGACATATATAACCACATCCAGCGTTTCACAAAATGACTGGGATAATGGCCAAAATGGTGATCCGGGCAGAATCCGGGAGCATTGAGTGAAGGGCACATCATGACGAGTACCGCAGCGACGGCCGACGTATCGGAACAGGCGATTATTGGTGCCGGTGCCAAAATCTGGCACTTGGCCCAAATTCGCGAAGACGCAGAACTCGGTGAGAATTGTATTCTGGGTCGAGGCGCCTACGTGGGGCCAGGGGTGAAAATTGGGGCGAATTGCAAGATCCAAAATTATGCCCTGCTTTACGAACCGGCTGTCTTGGGCAACGGAGTTTTTATCGGACCCGCCGTGGTGCTGACTAATGACACCTACCCTCGCGCGGTGGAACCGGACGGGACACTCAAGAGCGCCGACGACTGGACGCCTGTGGGTGTCACCATTTTCGAGGGCGCCTCTATAGGAGCCAGGGCAGTCTGCATCGCTCCTTTGAAAATTGGCCGGTGGGCCTCAATTGCTGCTGGCTCCGTGGTAACTCGCGACGTGCCAGACTTCGCCTTGGTGGCCGGAGTGCCGGCGCGGCGAATCGGTTGGGTGGGCAAGGCTGGCTTCCCGCTTAAGTCCGACGGCGAAAATTGGGTGTGTCCTGAAACTGGAGAAACATACACTGAAAAGGAAGAAACTTTGAAAGAGGCAGAGGTCCCGGCTTGACATACGATTTCATTCCCGCAGCAAAACCGATTATTGGTGCTCAGGAACGGGCTGCGGTCGACGCTGTCCTAGTCTCAGGCATGCTTGCCCAAGGCGCTGAGGTGGCCCAATTCGAGACAGAATTCTCTCAAGTCCTGTTGGACGGACGTGCCAGCGTCGGCGTAAATTCCGGTACCTCCGGACTGCACCTTGGGTTGCTGGCCTCAGGGGTGGGTCCGGGCGATGAAATCATCGTCCCATCCTTTACCTTCGCGGCCACGGGCAACGCCGTGGCGCTGACTGGGGCAACCGCCGTCTTTGCCGACATCGAACTTGAGCACTACACGCTGGATGTGGCCCACGTGGAGTCCTTGATCACGGAGCGGACCAAAGGCATTATGCCCGTTCACCTGTACGGTCACCCTTTCGCAGCGGATGCGTTTGCGGCCCTGGCTAGCAAGTACGGGATTGACCTCTATGAGGATGCTGCGCAAGCTCACGGTGCTCGGCTAAACGGCCGCCAGGTCGGCACGTTTGGCAAATTCGGAATGTTCAGCCTGTACCCCACAAAAAACATGACCTCCGGCGAAGGAGGCATGGTGTCGACGTCGGACCCCGAGGTAGAGCGGCGGCTACGGCTCTTACGCAATCAAGGAATGAAAACCCAGTATCACAATGAACTCGTGGGCTTTAACAACCGAATGACTGATTTGCACGCGGCCATCGGGCGGGTTCAACTTACGAAGGTGCTTGGCTGGACTCGTCAGCGCCAGGAGAACGCGGCATTCTTGACGGCGAACCTTGAAGGGGTGAAAACACCAACGGTGGCGATAGGCGCCGAACACGTCTACCACCAGTACACCGTGAGGGTTGCGGAGGGGCGTGACAAGCTCCACGAGCTTCTATTAGAAGATTTCAACATCGGCTCCGGTGTGTACTACCCGGTACCGAATCACCGACTTCCGTCGTTCAACTGTCCAGCGGATCTGCCGAACACGGAGATCGCTGCCAAGGAAGTACTCTCGCTGCCGGTTCATCCGTCACTGACTCCTGCCGACCTTGAGCGCATTGTCACGGCAGTCAATTCAATCGTTGCGGCAGGAGCATAGTTATGGCTACTTTGCGCATGGGACTGATTGGCCTGGGAATGATGGGCAGGCACCATGCTCGCGTTATCCGTGAACTGGAGGGTGTGGAACTGGTAGCTGTTGCTGATACCTACGCTGACCCGTACGGCGTTGCCCGGGATCTACCTCTTCTGCGCAGCGTTGAAGAGCTCATTGCGGCTGGCTTGGATATGGCTGTTGCTGCTGTCCCCACCGGCATGCACGAGGAAGTTGGGTTGGCGTTGGCTGGAGCCGGTGTCCACACTCTCGTGGAGAAGCCGATCGCCGCCAGTGCGCCAGCAGGCAAACGTCTGGTTGATGCTTTTGCGGCCGCGGGACTTGTGGGAGCTGTTGGCCACATCGAGCGTTTTAATCCAGCGCTGCAGTCATTGCGACAACGCATCGCTAATGGCGAACTGGGCGAGGTCTATCAGATCTCCACAAGTCGCCAGGGACCATTCCCGGCGCGCATAGCCGACGTCGGCGTGGTGAAGGACTTAGGAACCCACGACATCGACCTCACAGCATGGCTGGCACAGAGCGGCTACGAATCAGTGTTTGCCCAGACTACTACGCGCAGCGGTAGGATCCACGAGGACATGGTTTCCGTCACCGGTAAGCTGCAAAACGGTGTCATCACCAACCACTTGGTCAATTGGCTCTCGCCCAAGAAGGAACGACTGACCGTGGTGACCGGTGAGAAGGGAGCTTTTGTGGCGAACACTGTCACGGCAGATCTCACCTTTTACGAAAATGGTCTTGTAGCCACCCAATGGGATTCTATTGGCGCATTCCGGGGCGTTTCAGAAGGCAATGTCACCCGTTTAGCCATAGCTAAACCAGAACCCCTGCGGACCGAGCACGAGGCATTTCGCGACGCAGTCCTGGGCATTCGCAACGACGTGGTCACTCTGGTGGAGGGGCAGAGCACGCTGATCGTTGCGGAAGCTGTGCTGGAATCGGCACGTTCCGGCTCCGTGATTAGGATCGCCGACTAATGGGCCAAACGAAACCACTGCGCGTGGTTGTTACAAGCCGACTCTATGCTCCCGAAGTGGGTGCCGCGGCCTTCAGACTGCGGGCCCTGGTTGACAGCTTGGTAGAGCAGGGCGCCGACGTCGACGTGGTTACGACCAAGCTACCCACCGGATTCACCGATCTGGAGCCATCGTATCGTCTGCTCCGCTGGCCCGTGCTACGTGACTCAGGTGGATATGTACGCGGCTACATTCAGTACCTAAGCTTTGATATCCCAGCCTTTTTCCGGCTTCTTGTCATGCGTGCCGACGTGGTGGTCTCGGAACCGCCGCCCACCACAGGGATCGCCGTGGCCCTCTCCTCTCTGATACGGCGCCGTCCGTTCGTGTACTACGCCGCTGACGTGTGGACCGAGGCCCTTTCAGCTACGAGTGTTCCCGGGGTGGTCAAAGCAGCCATGCGGGCAGTCGAGGGGTTTGTACTTCGTCGGGCAACGATGGTTCTGGCCGTTTCAGATCCTGTGGCTGAAAAGGTGGCTAAATTCAACGTGCCGGCTCCTCAAATCAAAGTGGTGGGAAACGGTGTTGACACCGCCGTCTTCAAACCTGACGTAGTGAGTGCTCAGATTGAAAAACCTTACTTTGTCTACACTGGAACCATGAGCGAATGGCAGGGAGCCGGTATCTTCATTGACGCGCTGGCTGTGGTTCGAAGACAGTTTCCAGATGCAGAAATACGCTTTTTTGGACAAGGCACTGATGAAGCCAAGCTCAAGGACCTGGCCGCAGCTCATGCCCCGGGAGCCGTGCATTTCGGCGGGGTCGTCAGCCCTGCGGAGGCTGCTAGCTGGATTCGAGATGCGCTCGCAGCTCTGGTCAGCATCAAGCCAGGACAGGGCTACGACTTTGCCAAACCAACTAAAATTTACGCCGCAGCGGCCTGTGGAACACCCGTTGTTTTCGCCGGTCAAGGCGACGGCGCCCGGGTGGTCAACGAGAACGCGTTGGGTGTCACCAGCGCGTACGCAATAGACGAAGTTGCGCAGGCTATGTGTGGGTTGCTGCGGGGAACGGATCTGGGGCGCGATGCGCGGACTGCCTGGGCGATTGAGAACGCCTCTTTGCAAGCCTCAGGTCGATTGGCCGCGGCAGAAGTCCTTGCTGTGGCTGCGGGGAAGATGCCCGCGTGAGTAGCAGTATTGGCAGGAGAGTTGCCATGTGGCGACGGAGCCAGTTCTTGCGCCATGTACTGACGTTGCTGACCGGGACCGTCGCCGCGCAGGTCCTGGTACTAGTCCTGACCCCGGTGCTGTCCCGCTTGTATTCACCGCGAGATTACGGGCTATTTTCGCTGTATGCCTCCTTGGTAGCCACCGTGACGGTTGTTGCGGCCTTGCGCTACGACATGGCCATCATGCTGCCCCGGCACGACGCCGACGCCAAGGTTCTCAAAAAAGGTGTCACTCGCTTGATCATTGCCATCAGCGTGGGCGCAACGCTGGTGTGCGGGATCGGCTCACCACTGATTGCCCGTGCGCTAGGTAAGCCGGAACTCGCGCCCTGGTTGTGGCTGGTGGGGTTGAGTATCTTCACGCTTGGGGAGATTTCCGCCCTGACGTACTGGCTCAACCGCCGCAGTAACTACAAAGCAATCGGAATCAACCGCGTGCTGCAAAGCGGGGGTACTGCTCTGGCCCAGTTGGCGCTTGCTTTGGGAAAAATAACAGGTGTAGGAGGGCTGATCCTGGGAACACTTGTGGGTCAGGGGACGGCGTTGCTGACGCTGCGGCACAAGGCTCGGGAGGTACGTCAAGGGCTGGATGCCTCGGAGGAGAGCATTCGGGGACTCTTTGGAAGATACCGCCGGATGCCCCTGCTCAATGGGCCCAATGCACTGGTAGATGCAGTGCGGACCAACGGCATCAACTTGATCATCGGCGTCGTGTATTCCGGAGCACTTCTTGGACAGTTTTACATGGCATGGAAGTTGTTGGAAGTACCACTGGCGCTGATCAATGGGGCTCTGGCGCAGGTGTTCTTCCAGCGCCTATCAGTCATGGAACGGGGCACCATGTTCGCGTTCGCCAAAACGTCGGTCTACCGTTCGGCTGTCCTTGGCATTATCCCTTTTGCGCTCATCTACTGGCTTTCCCCCTGGGCGTTCCCGGTGGTCTTGGGCGCAGAGTGGGCCGACGCCGGCAATATCGCCAGGGCTCTCGTTCCGTGGCTATTTATGAGTCTGATCACCTCGCCCATTTCTACCATTTTTGTTGTCACTGAAACCCAACACCTGATGCTGGCCCATGCACTGGTTTACACGGCAGTTCCGCTCTCCTTGCTGTTCTTTCTGAAGGGGGACATCGTCTCCAACTTGACCATCGTGTCCTTGGCTATGGCAGTGATACTGGTCGCGTTCACCGTGATGGCGCTGTGGGTGGGGCACCGTTTTGACAGGGGACTTGATCCGAAGGCGGCCGTCCTGGAAGGCTAACCACGCGCGATTCCCACCCCGTCCCCACCGCCCGGTGCACCAGCACGGCACCGTTTCAAGAAAGTTCCAGCCATGGCTCGCATGATCTACCACGTACCCTATCCATTGACCCCCCACGCCAAGACCGGCAGCGGCCTGCGCCCGATGCGTATGCTGGAAGCCTTCAGGGATATTGGATACGACGTGGAACTGGTCTCCGGGGAATCAAGGGAACGCCGTGTGCTGATCAAGGCGCTGAAGAAGCGCATTGCGGCCGGTGAGAGCTTTGATTTCCTGTATTCGGAGAGCCACACCATGCCTACTGCGCTCACCGACGCTGACCATCTGCCCCGCCACCCATTCATGGACGTGGCGTTCTTGCGGTTTGCCCGGCGGAACGGCATCAAGGTTGGGCTGTTCTACCGGGACGTGTACTGGCGCTTCCCCGAATACAAGGAACGCCTGAACCCGGTGGTCCACACGGCCACCAGGGCGCTGTACCACCTGGACCTGGTGGCTTACAAGGCTGCCGTGGACACGTTGTACATGCCATCGTTGGGCATGGGAAAGTTTGTCCCGCATGTTCCAGTGAGCCGCCACAAGGCACTGCCCCCTGGCGGTGACATCGTCGATGCACCGTCAACGGAGAGGGAAGGCGTTCACCTGCTGTATGTGGGCGGGTTGGGTGGCTACTACTCCATGCACGGCTGTGTTCAGGCCGTTGCGGCGTCCAAAAATGCGTGGCTGACCATTTGCACCCGTGAGGATGAATGGGAGCGAAACGCACACGAATACCGGAGCCTGATGAACGATCGGATCCAGGTGGTGCACAAGAACGGCACCGAGCTGGTTCCTTACTATGAGCAGGCCGATATTTGCATGCTCTTCATCGAGCCCAGCATATACCGTTCCTTCGCGGCGCCCATAAAATTTGCCGAATACATTGGGTTCGGAAAACCGGTGATCGTTAACACTGGAACCAATGTTGCACAGTTTGTTGGCGCCCATGACAACGGATGGGCGGTGCCGTTCAAACCGGCAGGGCTCACCGCCTTGCTTGACGACCTGGCCGGGCATCGTGAAAAGATTGCCGCCATCACCAACAAAGTGCTCCAGCTGCGGGAAGATAATACTTGGACGACCCGTGCCCGCCAGGTGGCCAGCGACCTTTCTCCAACAATCTCCACTTGAATCGACAGCACCGAGAAGGATCCGTGGACAAAGTGCGCAGCGTCGCCTCAAGGTTCCAGCCGCCGCCCACGCTGGAACTGCTGATTGCTGTCATCGCGGCGGTGGCGTTCGTCACCAGGCTACTGCCGCTTTTACTCACCGGAACACTGGGTGGTTTTAGGGGATACGACGACGGCGTCCACTATGCAGCCGGTGTGCACCTGATAGCCGGGTCACTGCCATACCGCGACTATGTCCTGGTCCATCCGCCTGGTATCGCTCTGTTGATGGCGCCGTTTGCGCTCCTTGGCCACCTGCTCTCAGATACCGCTGGCATGGGTGCGGCCAGGGTGTTGTTTGTGTTGATCGGAACACTGAACACGGTGCTCATAGGGGTTTTGCTAAAAAAGTTGGGATACCTGGCGGTGATTGTAGGAGCTGGCCTGTATGCGCTCTGGTCCGTGGCCACCATAGCCGAACGCTCCGTCATGCTTACACCCATCCTGAATGTGTGTGTCTTGGCGGCCTTGCTCGCCCTCAGGAGCGGGCGGCGCCCACCCCGCCGGGCGGTCGCATTGGCGGCAGTATTTCTAGGGCTGGCCCTTTGTTTCAAACTGTGGGCTGTGCTGCCTATTCTGGTCATCGGTATCCTGGTCGCCGTGCGGTTTGGCCCGTTGCTCCTGCTGCGCTTTGCGCTGGTTGGTGCGGCGGTGTGCACGGCGGTCATGGGGCCGTTCTTTGTGCTGGCACCCGGGGCCATGTTCACCGACGTGATCCTGGCACAGCTCGCGCGCACCGACGGTGCGGGCAAGCCCTTGATGTACCGGCTCCGGGATTTTTTCGGGGCGGACGCGCCGGACTTTCTCATCCTCGCCGTGTCGTCACTTGGAGTGGTGTGCATCGTGGCTACGGTCTACACCGGACTGGCCGGGCGCCGCCGTCTGCGTGCGTGGGGGGATGAGGTCTGGTGGGCGTTGCTGGCTGTTGTGATCTCCGCCGTGTTGCTGACCTCCGACAGTTTCTTTGACCACTATCCCAACTTCGTGGCTCCACACTTGGCGCTTTGCCTCGGTGTGGCTGCCGATGCTGGCGCCGGGGTCCTCTCCCGCAGAAGCCACGTCAGGCTCAGTCGGCCCCGGATGAATCTCACGGTAGCCTTGGCCGTCGTCGTCAGTGTGGTTCTACTGGCGTCCACAGGAGTGAGGGGGTTTGTCCTGGAGCCGGAACCGCTGTCGAACGTGAACAGCGCGTTGTTGGTTGCCGCGGCGCGGCCATACGACTGTATCTTTTTCACCTATGCGTATATGGGTGTGGCGAGCGATTCACTGTCGCGGTCAATGCAGCATGGATGCGGTTCGGTGGTGGATGTTGGCGGCACACGCATGGTGGATGGGCTGCAAAGCGCCGGGCCGGGGACAACCTTGACCAGAGGGATGTCTGCTCAGGAGTTGCAGGTGAGTCAACTTAAGGTCGCCCAAGCGGCAGTGGTTCGTTCGCCGTTTCTCTACTACGGAATGTCAGCGGGTGCCGTAGAAGAACTCCGTTCAGACTTTGTGCTGACCGCCAGCTCCGGGACCTTCCAGGTCTGGGCCAGACGCTGACGGATCAAACGCTTCCGGGCCGGCTGGCTTGTTGGACCCTTCCCTTTGGGATTCCCACGGTTTGCCTGCTTCTTCCAAGGCTATGTGGCGGGACAGCGTGGTGATTGACTTCTCAAGTTGCCGGAAGCGATGGTTGGTGGTGGCCACCGTGACAAGGAAGCCCACAATGAGAGCGTAGAGGACTAGGTCCGTTCCACGCCCAACCCCCAGGAACCTGGCCAGGCGGGTCAGCGCAAAAGGGAAGAAGACCGAGAATGCGGCAACGCAGGCAAACAAGGCTAACAGCAGGCGGCGAATGGCCAGGTGCCGGGCGTTGGAGCCGCCGCGCATGAGCGCCACCGACACAACTATCACGGCGAGGACGAGTGCTATCTGGACAATGATCTGCATGGTCTTACCTAAAAAGGAGGTCCGCGAGGATGTTGACTGAGTTGAGCAGTGACTGTCCCTTCGCCTTGGAGTAGTCGGTATAGATGATCTCCACGGGGTGCTCCACCCAGCGTGGCTCGAGCTCGGACAGCTGGTGGATCAGCTCGGAAGCATGCGCCATCCGGTTTTGGGTGAGGAAAATTTGTGCGGCGGTTTCTGCATTGAAGGCGCGCAGGCCGTTGTGGGCGTCGGTGAGTGCCATTCCCGTGGCCCAGCGTGACTGGATGGCGGCCACCCGCAGCACAAGACGCTTCAGGGAGGAGACCTTTGTACGGTGATCCAGGAATCGTGAGCCCAGAACCACATCGGCTTCACCGGATTGGATACGGGCCGCCATGGCACTGGCATCTGCCACCCGATGCTGCCCGTCGGCGTCGAAGGTGAGAATCTCAGTGGTGGCCGGGTCCCGAAGGGCGAAGGAGAGACCTGTTTGCAAGGCAGCACCCTGACCCAGATTAACCGGGTGGTCCACCACTGTGGCCCCGGCTGCTCGAGCTATCTGGGAGGAACCGTCGGTGCTGCCGTCGTCGATACACACGACGTGGCTGAATTCGGAAAGGAGTCCTTTGACAACGTCGCCGACAACGGATCCTTCGTTGTACATTGGGACAACAACCCAGGTTCGACTCACTGTTCAAGTATCCCATGGACGGTGTAGGGCAGTGCACGCGGACGGCGGAGCCTGAATTGGTCAGGGAGCAAAGTGTTCCAACAATGTAGTGACCGTCCGTTCGGCAGCGTGGCCGTCACCATAAGGAGTGGCCGCAGTAGGTTCTGGCGTAGGTCGGCGGACTGTTGCAGCCAAGCGGCTGAGGTCTTCGCTCACCAGCACGTTCCAACCCAAATTTACCGTCTCGACCCACTCCGTTTCTGGCCGTACGGTGGTGCAAGGGACGCGGAGCAAGAAGGCTTCCTTTTGCAAACCCCCGGAGTCGGTAATAATGCCGGCACTGTGGCGTGCAAGATTGATCAGCTGCAGGTAGGCAAGAGGAGCGCTGGGCCTGATATTTCCCTTGTGCAAATCAATGCCATGCTGTTGAGCCATGCTGAGTAGGCGGGGATGGGCCAGTAACAGGACGGGCTTATCCAAGCTTGCTAGTTCCGCGACAAGCGCCGTGAGTCTGTCAGCGGAATCGGTGTTATCCGGACGGTGGATGGTGCTGACATAGTAGTCTCCTGCGTTCAGGCCGTCAGGCGGTATTGCGGCCGCACCCACCAGGGAATCACGCACCTTGAAGAGGACATCCGTCATTACGTCCCCCACCAGAACAGAGCGTTTGGCCAATCCCTCATGGGCCAGGTGACTCATCGCTTCGGCGGTAGGAGCCAGCAGCAAGTCAGCGCTGTGGTCCGTGAGGACCCGATTGTGTTCTTCGGGCATGCGCCGGTTGAAAGACCGCAAACCCGCTTCCAGGTGTGCCACGGGAACGTGCAACTTGACGGCGGCGAGCGCTGCCGCCAGCGTCGAGTTGGTATCACCGTAGACCAGCACGCAATCGGGTGCGGATTTTTCGATGATCTCCTCCAGTCCCGTCAGCATGGCCGCGGTTTGCGCGCCGTGTTTGCCCGAGCCCACACCGAGGTTGAAATCAGGGGCAGGGATCCCGAGGTCGCGAAAAAAGACATCACTCATGAGTTCGTCGTAATGCTGCCCCGTATGAGCGATCACGTGTTCCGCACGGCCTGCAATGGCTGTCGCGATCGGGGCTAGTTTCACAAACTGGGGACGGGCGCCAACTACGCTGAGAATTCGCATTGTTCTAGCTTATTGAACAATGGAGTCTTCGGTAAAAAGCTTGCAGTGGCTATTCCACGTATCCGTGAGGAATTCATCGGCGTAAGCACCCAGAAGGTTCCCACCGCTTCGCGTGAACCTGTACAACTCCTTGGGATTCTTGGCCGTGGTAAACCAGTGGAAGCCCATGGGATGGTTCTGAACTGCCCGGGCGGCCAGCGTGCGCTCGGCAAGACGGAGCAGTCCGGTTCGGCGGAGGACGGACTTAACCGCATTGCGTTTCCCTGCGGAGATGTCTGTGGGGGCAAAGATGCGCAGATCCGTGCCCGTTGCGTTGGCGTATCGTCGGTTGACGTAGCCCTCATACCAGTTCCGGTTTCGGGTGACGTCGGGATGGAAGTCACCCCATGCCAGATAAACCTCTCGATCAAGCATGGGCAATGCCCAGTCAAAACCGAAGTGCTCATAATTACGGATCGAGTTGTTAATGTATTTGGTTTGGCGTTCGCGGAAGTTCCAGGATTCAAGTGCTGTCAATCTGGACTCCACCGACCCGTCGTAGCTGATGCCATCGAGGAAAGCGTCCAGGGCAGTGTTGAGACGCTTGTTGACCCTGATGGGGACATTGTCTGGTTGCAATGAGTAGTGGTGGTCCAGCAGTAATTTCTTAATGTTTTGGCGAGGAACGTTCGGGTCGTTCAAGACGTGTTCATCGTGCATGTTGCCGACGATGGTGTGGCCGGGTAGAAATATTGCATCCTGGTCCACCAGCCGGTTTCTCTTCAGCCAGCGGACAGCGTACCAATCCTGGATGTGGGGCAGGGAAGCGCCGGCGTGGGCAAACTTGATGAACTCCGCGGTTTCCGGGGCGTCCCAAGCCGAGCGGATATCCTCTTCGCCGTACTGGCAAAAGAGCCACGGTTGGTCCAAAGCCGCGGCGACTTCCTCGCTGATGAGTACTTCACGCGTTCGCGCGCTCCCATAGGTGTAGTTCACCATATTGGTGTACCCGGCCTCTTTGAGGTGAACGCTTAAGAGGCGGGAATCCAAGCCACCACTGAGAGGGACCACCACTTGGCGGCCATCGGCTTTCTCGAGGAATCGCTGCATGGAAACATCCAATGCGTGGCTGAAATGCTTGTCCAGTGCCGTGTTTTCTTCGATGTTGCGTCCTGAGTACTGGATTGAGCGGAAGAACTGACGGGATATTTCGCCCCCTGCCTTGATGGTGAGGGTTTCACCGGCCTGAACCTGTTTGAGTCCGGCATACAAAGTATTCTCTCCAGAGACATATCCGCTGTGGCGAAATTCCAGACGTGAATCGTAGTCTGCTTCATAGTTTCTAGCCGCGCCGACGATGGACAGCGCGTCATCGGAAACACTAGTGCTGGAGCCTCCGACTGTATAAAAGAGCGGAAAGCTGCGGATGGCGTCAGCGATGAGAGCAACGGTGCCTGACGTCTGGAGAATGGCCGCGAAGTGACCTGTGACTTGCTGTAGAGCGTATGGAGTGAGAACGCCTTGGTCTAGTGAACCGAGCAATTGTTCGTCACAGTGTTTGTCGCCTAACACCCACAGAGTCTCCCCTTGGAGGCCGACGGCGTGTGAGCGCCATTGGGGGCGCGTCAAAACTAGTGCGGGGACATCCATGACTCCATTCTCTCATTGCTTGTGCATGGTATCTTCGGGCAACGTTCAGCTGGCACTGCGTAGAATATCTGACATTGGTGCTCATAACTAGGGGGTTCGTGAACTTGCATGTTCTTTTTGTACCGGCTTGGTACCCGGGCGACGCGAACGATTTCTCCGGTAGTTTCTTTATTGAACAGGCAGCCGCGTTGGTCCAAACAGGGCATCAAGTTGGCGTCGTCAGCGTCAAGGGCATTCCTGTTTATGCGAGAGACCAGCTGCGCGGACGGATTAGTGGAATCCGCTACAGCATCGAAGCGGGTATCGCTACCTACCGTTTGGATCGGGTCTTGCCCTTCCCGAAGGTGCCTGGAGCCAATCAGCGGATTCTTTTGCGCGCGTGGCGTACTCTGCTCACCCGTTATATCCAGGAGCATGGCCGCCCTGATGTGCTTCATGCGCACGCTATGTTTCCCGCTGGAATCGTTGGCCATGTTCTCTCGAGTGAGTTTAGGATCCCTTTCATTGTCACCGAGCACCGGCCTTCATCGATGCAGCGCCTGGCTGAGAGCTGGAACGGACGCCACGCCCGCAGCGCGGCGTTGGCTGCGTCGTCGCTGGTGGCAGTGGCTCGAGACTTCGCCACGGAGCTCAATGATGCTTACGGCATAGAGAAATGGCAGTACGTTCCAGGCCTGCTGAGTCCACAGTTTCAAGAAATTCCTACCCGGGTGACTCCAGCAGGCCCGTTTACCTTTGGACATGTTTCCCATCTGGATCCTGGAAAACGGGTCGACATGCTTATTCAGGCCTTCGCCGACCGTTTTGCAGATGATCCCGGGGTGAGGTTGCGTATTGCCGGAGGCGGCCCGCATAAGGCGGAACTCATGGAGTTGGCGGTTCAGCGGGGTATTGCCAGCCAAGTGGATTTTGTAGGAGCAGTCCCGCGTGCGGAAATTGTTGACGAGTTCAGTGAATCGCATGTCTTTGTGCTGCCCAGCGTGGCTGAAGCTTTTGGCACAGTTTTATGGGAGGCCATGGCGTGTGGGTTGCCGCTGGTGTCCACTAAGACTTGGGCTGGCAGGAATGCCGTGAGTGCACAGACCGGTTTGTTGACTGACATCGATAGCCGCGTAGATCTGGGCGCGGCAATGGCACGCATCCGTGAGTCGTTCGAACGCTACGATCCGCAGGCCATTCGAGCCCACTGCGTCGAGCATTGTGGCAGGGATGCCTTTGTTGGCCTGTATGAAGGCTTGTATAGGAATGCGATGACCTGAAGACTGGACTTATAGCACTAAGTTCTCCACAGAGTTCACATTGACACTGGCGTGTCTTCCTGTACCGGTTTATGCTCCGAGGACACATACAGGGACGGACGCGGCCGCAATGACGCGGGTGGGGGAGCACAGTGGATGCACTGGCATTAGTTGAGGATGAGGTTCGTGAACTCATCCGTCGCAGGGGACTTGACCCCTCGCAACAAGGCTCTGAAGTACGGCATTTGGTGGATGCTGCTGTCAATGAGTACGGCGAACGGGCTCTGGTGGGGGCAGTTCCGCCTCTGGCCCACGCTGTTGAGGCAAAGCAGTACGTGTTTGATGCCGTGGCAGGTTTTGGTGCTCTGCAACCGTTCTTGGACGATCCCAGCGTTGAAGAAATTTGGCTCAACTCCCCGAGCAAAATTTATGTGGCCCGCAACGGCGAATCCGAGTTGACGCCCCTGGTATTGAGCCAACAACAGGTTCAAGATTTAGTGGAGCGGATGCTGAAAAGTTCCGGGCGTCGTCTGGATTTGAGTAGTCCTTTTGTGGATGCGGCACTACCGGACGGGTCCCGTCTACACGTAGTCATCCCGGACATTACACGATCTCATTGGGCAATCAATATCCGGAAATTTACTGCACGCGCTAGTCGCCTGGATCACTTGGTGGAACTGGGCTCGTTGACGCCACAGGCGGCCCGATTTCTCGGAGCAGCAGTGAGCAGCGGGCTGAATATCCTCGTCTCCGGAGCTACCCAGGCGGGCAAAACCACCATGCTCAACTGCCTGGCCGCCGGAATCGGTTCCCGGGAACGTGTTGTGACGGTTGAGGAGATTTTTGAACTTGCATTGCCTCTGCGTGACGTGGTGGGGCTGCAATGCCGCCAGCCCAACCTGGAAGGTGCCGGGGAGATCCCATTGCGGCGTCTTGTCAAGGAGGCCCTGCGGATGCGCCCTGACCGGCTCATCGTCGGTGAGGTCCGCGAGGCCGAAAGCCTCGACATGCTCATTGCCCTAAACAGTGGTCTTCCCGGGATGGCGAGTGTGCACGCAAACTCCGCTCACGACGCCGTCGTCAAGATCTGCACGTTGCCACTACTGGCCGGCGAAAATATCACCGCAGCGTTTGTCGTGCCTACAGTTGCAGCGTGCATTGATTTAGTTGTCCACTGCGTCCGGCATCCCAACGGGCGGCGTTCTGTCAGCCAGATCCTGTCCTTGGGGCGCAGAGTGGAAAACGGCGTCATTGAATCGGGTCTAGTTTTCGACACCGTTGATGGCAGGCTCACGGCGCAACCTTCATCCATGCCCTCGCCGGAGAGATTTGCGGCCGCGGGCTACAACGTCGCGGCCCTGCTCGGAGAATCCTGATGTCGGCGCTCGTGGGGCTATTGGGAGGATTGGGATTGTTCCTGATCTGGAATGCGTGCTGGAGCCCAACGGGTCCTGTCCTGTGGCGCTCAGATCGACCGGGCAAGATCGCTGTGCTGCTCCAACAGGCTGGCGTATCTGCAGTGACACCAATCTCTCTGGTGGCCAGCACTGCCGGTCTGGCACTGTTGGCGGCACTGCTCGTCTTCGCCCTGACAGGTGCTGCGCCCATCGCCGTGTGTTTTGGGCTGTTCAGTGGCTATGTACCGTTCGCCTTGTTAACGTGGCGTGCCCGACGCCGATCAGAGGTTTTGCGCGAACTCTGGCCTGACGTTGTGGACCATTTGCGCTCAGCCATTCGTGCAGGCCTTTCTTTACCAGAAGCGCTCATCCAGCTCGGCGTGAAAGGACCGGCTGAACTGCGCGAAGAATTCTCGGATTTTGGCGCGGACTACCGGGCCAGCGGGTACTTCGATGGGGCGCTGCAACGGCTCAAAGAGAAGCTGGCCGACCCGGTGGCCGACCGCATCGTTGAGGCCCTGCGCTTAACCCGCGACGTCGGGGGCAGCGACCTTGGGCGGCTTCTGGGAACGTTATCGGAATTTTTGCGTGACAACGCACGCACACGCAGTGAACTCCAAGCACGGCAATCCTGGACAGTCAATGCCGCACGGCTGGCCGTCGCGGCACCCTGGATCGTCTTGATGCTCATGGCAACTCGACCCGAAGCGATCGCCGCTTATAGTTCTCCGATGGGATGGGCTGTCCTCGGTGGTGGGTTGTTGGTCTCCTTGGTGTGCTACCGCTTGATGCTGCGTATTGGGGCTTTACCGCAGGAAGCAAGGGTATTGCGGTGAATGGACACCTAGCAGCAGTAGTTGTCACCGGATTCGGCCTAGGCATCGGCTTGTGGCTAATACTGGTCAGGGTTCCCCTCATGCGCCGGACAACCCTCACCCAACGGGTGGAACCGCAGTTGCGCGGGGTGGATAATCGTTCCAAACTGCTCAAGGAGTCAGAGGATTCGGTTCTGTTTGGCCCGTTGGAACGCCTGTTTCGGCTTTTTCTCTCCGACGCGGTCGGCCGCTTAGGTCGTTTCAACATCAGCGTCAACGGCATAGAAGTCCGGTTGCAACAAGCCGGACGCCGGGAATCGGCCCTGGAATTTAGGGCTATCCAGCTCTTGTGGTCAGGAATCGGGATGCTGGCGGGGCTGGTGCTCTCGCTGGGGCTCATCTGGTCTGGACGGGCCAACGCAATGGGCGGATTCACCCTCACACTTGCCATGGCATTGGGCGGCTACCTAGCGTTTGATCATCTGCTGGGAGTGGCGATCAAACGCCGCCGTGACAGGGTCCTTTCCGAGTTTCCCGCCATCGCCGAGCTGCTGGCACTGGCCGTGGGGGCAGGCGAAAGTGCGGCAAGTGCTCTCGCTAGAGTGGCCCGTCAGTCCCGGGGTGAACTGGCTAATGAGTTCGGTGAAGTTCTTGCTCAGACTCGCGCAGGTGTTCCCTTGATCGAAGCGTTGGAGGAATTCTCCACACGCCTGAACATCTCAGCGGTGACGCGGTTTGTTGACGGGATCAGTGTCGCGGTCAATAGGGGAACACCATTGGCAGATGTTTTGAGGGCTCAAGCTCAGGATGTGCGCGACGTCGCCAAACGGGAATTGATGGAGTCCGCGGGGCGCAAAGAGATTGCCATGATGGTGCCGTTGGTGTTTGGCGTATTGCCCCTGACAGTTATTTTTGCCGTCTTCCCGGGTCTGGCACTTCTGCAGATCGGCCTTTGATGAATCGGGACCCGTACACCTGATCTAAGAATCCATTTAACAACAAAGCATGTCACAACAAAGAAGGGCTCGCCATGGGACATACCAGCAAAGCGGCGCGGACGGCACTGCTAATATTTATCGCCACACAACACATCCTGGCCCTCTGGCTGGCAGCTGCAGGGAAGCGGTTACCCGCTGGCCTACGTGCTGGCGCAGAAAATGATCGAGGCGATGTTCCCGGCTGGGTGCTGATCACACTGATGAGTGCAGTGCTGGTAGCCGGACTGCTGGCCATCGCCGGGCCAGCCTTAGAGAAGATGTTCAACGAAGCCATGGCCCAAGTTCAGCCATGACCAAGGGCGATGAGTCTGGAGCAGCCGTGGTCGATTTCGTACTGGTTGCTGCGCTGGTCAGCGTCATGTTCCTGGCCTTGATACAGCTGGCAGTGGTCTTGCACGTGCGCAACACGGTCGCTGACGCGGCGTCATCGGCCGCCCGCTATGGGGCTCTAGCGGACCGGAGCACTCAGGATGCACAAGACCGTGCCGAGCTTCTGCTTAAAACTGCCTTGGGTGACGGCTACGCTCAAGCGGTAAGCGCGGAAGTCACCAGTTCCCAGGGCGTTTCCATCATGAGCGTCTCCATCCTCGCCCCGCTGCCATTGATCGGGTTGTTCGGACCGGGAAAGTCTCTGGAAATGAGTGGACATGCGCTCATTCCGAAATAGCCAGAGCCAGCACAGCGGCGAACCCATGTCTGCCGTCACGGACCAGGAAGGAAGTGCGATCGTGGAATTTGTCTTCCTCGGGGTGCTGCTCATGGTCCCGGTGGCGTATCTGATTCTCACCGTTGGTCAGTTGCAGGGTGGAGCCTACGCCGTGGTGGGTGCCTCCGATCAGGCTGCCAAGGTGTACGTAACGCAATCGGAAGAAGTGGGTGCCCGGGACGTCGCAGAGAAGGCCGTGGCCCAAGCCGTTAGCGACATGGGCTTTGACCCGGCCCAGGCCACCCTGTCCATTACGTGCGACGCCGGATGTCTCACTCCCGGCACGACCGTCACCGCCCATGTGGGCCTGAGAATTGAGCTGCCGTTCGTGGGAGCAATCCCGGGAGTCAACCTCACTGCGGCGACCGTGGAATCCGGTGCCACACAAAAGGTCGGCAGGTTCAAATGAGAGCAAAGCACCGCCCAATAGAAGCGCAAAAAGCGAATATAGTCTCCGAAGTCCAAGGACCTGACGGCCAGATCATGGTGCTGCTGGTTGGTTATGTACTCTTGGCCTTGCTGCTAATGACGGTGGTTGCGGCCAGCTCAAGCCTCTATCTGGCACAGAAGAAACTACTTTCCGTCGCCGACGGGGCAGCGCTCGCCGCCGCGGACACGTTCACTTTGCAGGGCGGCACGGCAGCGGAGGGCCCCGGCACTTTGTTGACCGTTTCGGGCGTTGGCGCCGCTGCGCAGGCCTACCTGGACCATGAGCCACCTACGCAGTCTGTGACAGGTATGCAATTGGCGGGCGGAACGGGGACCACGGATGGGAGAAGCGCGCAGGTGACCCTGACCGGCGTCGTGCATCCGCTGTTTATCAACCTTTTCATCCCGGACGGGATCGTCCTGACCGTGACCGGGACCGCCCGGGCACACCTGGTCTTTTAGAAGCTAAGGAGTGCGCGGCGGAGCACCTCTGACATGCCGTAGGCTTGAATATCATGGCAGAGATCGACTTTCCCGCAGAGATCCGGGCGCTACGCGCCACCTACAAGTCGATTGAGCAAGTCTCTGAGGTGGACAAGCTCATCGAAGACATTGAAGATCTGTCCGATCAAGCTGGTGCCCCCAACTTGTGGGACGACCCTGCGGCTGCCCAAAAGGTGACGTCGCGGCTTAGTCACGCCCAATCTAAACTGGAAAAATTGCGGGGTCTCGAAGCCCGGATCGACGATCTTGAAGTCTTGGTGGAGTTGGCCCAAGATGAGAATGACGCTGATACTTTGGCGGAAGCGGCAAAAGAACTACCACGCCTGCAAAAGTCGTTGAAGGACCTGGAAATTGTCACTCTGCTCGCCGGCGAATACGACGAACGCGAAGCAGTAGTCACCATTCGTTCCGGTGCAGGCGGCGTTGACGCGGCAGATTTTGCTGAAATGTTGCTGCGCATGTATTTGCGCTGGGCCGAACGCCACGGCTACTCAACAGCGGTGCTGGACACTTCATATGCTGAAGAAGCTGGACTGAAATCCGCCACTTTCGAAGTGAAAGCACCGTATGCCTTTGGTACGTTGAGCGTGGAGGCTGGCACCCACAGGCTGGTACGTATTAGCCCCTTCGATAACCAGGGACGTCGCCAAACCTCGTTCGCCGCCGTCGAAGTCATTCCGCTGATTGAACAGACCGATTCAATCGAGGTTCCGGATAATGAGATCCGCGTCGATGTCTTTCGCTCCTCAGGCCCTGGTGGTCAGTCCGTGAACACCACCGACTCCGCTGTCCGGCTGACACACCTTCCCACCGGGACTGTAGTCTCGATGCAGAACGAAAAATCACAGATCCAAAACAGGGCCGCTGCAATGCGCGTGCTCCAATCACGGCTCCTGCTGCTCAAAAAGGCTGAGGAAGATGCCACGAAGAAGGCAATGGCAGGGGACGTCAAGGCATCGTGGGGCGACCAGATGCGCTCCTACGTCCTGAACCCCTACCAAATGGTCAAGGACTTGCGCACTGAGTATGAGGTCGGAAATACGGCGGCCGTGCTCGACGGTGAAATCGACGACTTCATTGATGCCGGTATCCGCTGGCGTGCAGAGAATCGCAACGCCGAAAAGCAGTAGCTTCCGCACCTGTACAGGAGTGCGATTGTACTCTGTGTCGCTTCAGAAATACGTTCCGTAGTGGCCTCGGTCTGCGTTATCCTGTAAGCGCGAGTGATCCTCGCAACTGAGCCTACAAGGGGGACTAAAAGAATGTTGCGCCGTAAACTTTTTGGGGAGATCTCGCCATTCACCTATTCCATTGCTGTACAGCGCCAGATTTGGCTTCGTAAGATTGTGGATCTTGGTAAGAGGAAAAAACTCTCCAAGACGTACCAAAAGGACGATCTACCGATCAGTATTTACCGTCATAATTCACTGATTAGACGGAAGCTGGGAAACGTAGAGCTGGAGTTACAAGAAAATAAAGCTGTAAGCCTCGGGCTCGCTGCGCCGCATATAGACGGAATTCTGATTCGTCCCGGAGAGACATTTTCGTTCTGGAACCTAGTCGGGCGCTGTTCCGCCAGACGAGGCTACCGTGTTGGGCTGACGATCAACGGCAATGGTCCTGCACAGGGAATCGGGGGAGGCTTGTGTCAATTTACCAACCTCCTACATTGGATGGTTTTGCATAGTCCCCTGGAGATAGTAGAACATCATCATCATGGTGAGATTGATCTGTTCCCAGATTTCAATCGTCAGATACCTTTTGGAACCGGAACATCCATTGTGTACAACTACCTTGACTATCGCGTCCACAACCCCACGCAAAATACGTTTCAATTTCGAATCAGTTTGACTGAGGAATATCTACGCGGTGAACTGCGTGCGGAACGGGGTCTTGAAACGAAATATCATATCAAGGAAAGCGATGCCTATTTTCAAGAAATTGGATCCAGTGTGTATAGACATAACAAGGTTTTTCGCAGTATTCGTGACAAACGAACAGGCAACGAGGTCGGCCGCGAGCTCATCGTGGAAAATAACGCCAAGGTCCTCTACGCGCGGGAGTTGATCACATCGACGATAAGAAGTGAGGAGGTTGCCTCGCTTTAGCACCGTGGTTCTGGTCAGAAAGCGTGAATTACCTTGTGCTTTCTGGCTTCCCGGCAAACTCACAGCCTAAAAGGAAACCGACACACCGGCGAGGAACCCGGAATGCGCGTCAACGGTGCCTATAGTCGTAACGCTGGTGGTTTCTTCCCCCAAACCAACGCCCTGGCATCGGCATGCCAGCACCGTTCGCTGGAAGGGCAACGAAAAGTCATGATTCGCTTTGAAAATGTAAGCATTTCCCACGACCCTAAAAGTCCGCCGGCACTCGACGACGTCTCCGTGGAGGTTGACCGCGGGGAGTTCGTCTTCCTCGTCGGCGCGTCGGGCTCGGGCAAGTCGACGTTCCTGAGCTTGGTCTTGCGCGAGGCGAAGACCAAGCACGGCCGGATCTACGTGGCAGGTCAGAACGTGGCCAACGTGCCCAGTTGGCGTGTGCCCAAATTTCGACGCGGCATTGGTGTGGTTTTTCAAGACTTCCGCCTCATCACCTCCAAGACCGCATTCGCGAACGTGGCCTACGCCATGGCGGTCATTGGCAAAAGCCGTGCCGCTATCCGCACGGAGGTTCCTCGCGTACTGGAACTCGTCGGCCTTGAAGGCAAAGAACGTCGCCTGCCCAGCGAACTCTCCGGCGGTGAGCAGCAACGTGTGGCAATCGCGCGCGCCATTGTGAACCAGCCGGACATCTTGTTGGCGGATGAGCCCACAGGAAACCTTGACCCTGTCACGAGCGCAGGCATCATGGACATTCTGGACAAAATTAATCAAAACGGCACCACAGTGGTCATGGCTACCCACGACGACGACATCGTCGATTCAATGCGCAAACGTGTCATCGAACTCCGTAAGGGCAAGGTGGTCCGTGATGAGGCCCGTGCTCAGTACACCTCTGCCATCCCGATCGTTCAGGCAGCGGCGATCCTTGCCAACTCCGCGAACGCACCAGCGGTGACCGAAAACTCTGTAGAGGAGGGCGCGCCTCAAACGCGTCGCCAGCGCGCAGAAAGTTCCGGTGCCTTCGGCCAGGATGAGGCTGAAAAGGACTCCATGCCACCGCGTCTTGAGCGTAACCGCGACCGGCTCCAGCATCGATCCAACGGACTCTACGGGACGCAGGAGGAACACTCATGAGACTTGCCTTCATTCTCGGCGAGCTAGGCAGTGGCCTGCGCCGCAACATGACCATGGTCATCTCAGTTATCCTGGTCACTTTCGTCTCCCTGACCTTCGTGGGTGCGGCCGGATTGTTGCAATTACAAGTTGGCCAGTTAAAGGGCTTTTGGTATGACAAAGTTCAGGTCACCGTTTATCTCTGTAACGACGTGCCCACCAACACCAACTGCGTCGCCGGTGCTGTTACCCCAGACCAAAAGCAAAACATTCAAGGGATGCTCGATTCCCCGGCGGTGAAGCCCTACGTTGAGAAATGGACCTTTGAGTCCCAAGACGAGGCCCTGGCGCACTTCAAGGAACAGTTCGCCAACTCGCCCATGGCGGATTCCGTAGAAGCCGGTAACCTTCCATCATCCTTCCGGATCAAACTGACTGATCCGGAAAAGTACCAGATCATCAACGAGTCCTTCTCGGCTACACCAGGGGTGGATTCTGTGGTGGATCAGCGTAAAGTCCTTGAACCACTCTTCGTTGTCATGAACGGTGCGACGATCGTCGCGGTGGGACTTGCCGCACTCATGATCATCTGCGCGGCGCTGCTGATCTCGACCACCATCAAGCTCTCCGCGCAGTCGCGGGCCAAAGAGATTGACATTATGCGTCTGGTGGGAGCATCCAAAACCGTGATTCAACTGCCCTTTGTTCTGGAGGGAGTCATTGCCGCCACCATCGGCGCCTTATTGGCCTCTGGTGCCGTCTGGGCGATCGTCAAGTTCTTCATGGGCGGTTTTCTCGCTAAGGGCAACACCGGGATGCCGATCATTTCTACCGGACAAATGTTTGCCATTTATCCGGTTCTTATTCTGTTAGGCATTGTCCTTGCCGGGGTGGCATCAGTTGTGTCACTCCGCAAGAACCTGAAAGTATAGGCGTTGGCGTGTTGGGGAAACGCGCCACGCCTGCAGGCACCTGCGACCAGGCACACTACGAGGAGCATGTTCAGACATGAAATCAACATCGACCGGCTCAGCGGGCACGATGAACCCCCTGCGCCAAAAACCACGGTGGCAGGCCCGAGTGGGAACAGCCACGACGGCGTTGCTCATGGTGGGCCTGCTGGGTTTGGTCCCGGCGGCTCATGCTGACCAGCTAGATGATCAGGCGGCGGCTCTTCAACAGCAGGCCGACAACGCGTCCTCAGCCCTCGAGTTTGTCGACTCGGGCATCGCGAAGTCAGCCTCAGATCTGGTGCTCTACCAAGGCCAGCTGCCCGGTGCCCAGGCAGCCCTTGCCGACGCACAGACCCGTGTAGGTGCAGCCACCGAACAAGTCAACAAGCTCTCGGCGCGCATAGATTTAGCGCAGCAAAACAAAGATAAAATTACGGCCCAGATTGAAATGGATGCCAAAAAGTCCCTTGAAACGAAGAGTCTAATAGGGCAAATTGCTGCCCAGTCTTACAAGGCAGGCGGGCTTCCCGCGAACCTGACGCTGCTCCTAGGTGTTGGCTCCACGGGAGATTTGGCGAACTCAATCGACTTGGCTGAACAAGCGACGCGGAGCCAGACCGCCGTCCTGGAGAAGTTGAGTACCCAAAAAGCCACTAATCAAAACGCTGCGGCTCGCCTAACAGCCGTGGAAGCGGAGATTAAAGACCTCAAATCTCAGGCCGACGCCGCTTTGGTCGCTGAGCAGACCGCACGCGATTCGGCGGCAGCCAAAAAAGTTACGGTAGATAAGCTGATCAGCGACTCTGCCGCTATCAACGCTGACCTGGAAGCTAAAAAACCGCAGATTCAAGCCAAAATGGCTGTCGTACAGCAACAGCAAAACGACGTAGCCGCTCAGATTGCCGAACGCCAGCGTCAGGAAATTGAAGCTGCTCGTAAGGCAGCGCAGGCAGAGGCTGAACGGATCGCCCGTGAGCAAGCTGCCAATCAGGGTAATGCGGGCTACGTACCACCGCCCTACGTGCAACCAGCTCCGGGAAACCCATCCGCCTTTGGTCTGCAACACCCCTTCTCCGGTAACATCCCGATCACTTCCGGCTTCGGCTGGCGGGCCACTCCGGCCGGAACCATCGACTTCAATGGCACCGGCGGCTACATGCACACGGGCGTCGACTTTGGTGCCACCTGCGGAACACCGGTCTACGCGGCTGCGGCAGGCACAGTAGTGATCGGTGGCTGGACCGTCTACGGTGGCGGAAATACAGTTCAAATAACGCACGGTGTTATTGCGGGCAATGCCCTTACCACCATCTACTACCACAACAGTTCGGTGGTGGTATCACCGGGGCAGAGAGTCTCACAAGGCCAGCTGATCGCCTACTCCGGGAGTACCGGTAACTCCACAGGTTGCCACGCACACTTCGAGACTTGGCTCAATGGCGTTCCAGTAGATCCCATGGGGCTGCTGTAACACCCCGGTCTGCTGTCGTTGCTAGACTGGACTCTGCGCCAGTTGGGCGCGGCCATACCATCATGAAGGAGTCCGCAGTGCCTAAGGAAAGTGGCCGAAAGGTTGTGGCCACCAATCGTAAGGCCCAGCACGACTACCACATCATGGACACGTACGAGGCCGGACTGGTCTTAATGGGGACTGAAGTTAAGTCGCTGCGTGAGGGGCGTGCTTCGTTGGTTGACGGCTTCGCCACGTTCTATAACGACGAACTGTGGCTCGAAGCCGTCTACATCCCGGAATACCTTAACGGGAGCTGGACCAATCACACAGCTCGCCGGCGTCGGAAGTTATTGCTTCACCGGGACGAACTAGAGAAAATATCGCACAAAACCCGTGAATCAGGCTTCACCATTGTGCCCTTGCAACTGTACTTTTTGGACAGTCGTGCCAAGGTTGAAATAGCAATCGCTCGGGGTAAGAAAGACTATGACAAGCGTCAGTCATTGCGGGAAAAGCAAGATAACCGAGAGGCTCTGAGAGCCATGCGGGAAAAGAACCGGGGCTAGGCTATGCCTCCCATTGGCGTTTTCTTAAGCACCTGGACCTTGGACCCATGGGCCCTGGCCTTCGTGCTTGGCGCAAGTGGTCTCTATATTTTGGGGTTGATCCGGGCAGCTAGAGCGGGAAACCGGTGGCCGGTGTGGCGTGCCGCAGCCTTCTTGATTCTGGGCTTGGGGACTTACTCCGTGGTCAGCTTTGGCTTCTTAGGTAGCTACTCACAAGAACTTCGTTGGGCGTTCTCCGTCCGCATCGCCATGCTCCTGTTTGTGGTGCCCGCTGGCTTGGCCATGGGATTACCCGTAGCCCTTGCCCGAGCGACGATGCGCCAAAGTCGGGCGCGCACAGCCCTAGCGGCGCTATCCCGCCGCCCCATGAAACTCTTCTCTAACAGTGCTGTGGCACCTTTGGTGGGCATCGTCGCACTCTCAATGATGCTCACGCCATTGGCTGGTATTTCCCGAGTAGATCCCACCCTGTCTGGTCTATTGGGGATAGCCGTGCCACTACTGGGCTCCCTTATGCTGCTTCCACTTGTGGAGGAGCAAACAAGTGTGGGCACCGCCATGATCATGTTGCAGTTCGTTTTTGCGTTTATTGAGCTTTTAGCGGACGCTGTCCCCGGGCTGATTATGCGGCTCAGTCCTAGTGTCTTGGACGGGGCTGGCGCGCTGAGCGGGTTCACTCCATCGTGGTTCCCAAGCGCAATAGGCGACCAGCAACTAGGTGGCGACTTCTTGTGGTTCATTGCCGAGATGATGGACCTTCCGGTGCTCATCTTGCTCTTCATCCGATTCTCGAAGTCCGACAAAGGCGAGCGAAAGGTTCTGGATGAACTCTCAGATGAACAGATGGATGAACTCAACGCAGCCCATCTTCATTTAGGAAGGTAAGTTCCATGGCCAGATCCGTACGTCGCCGCGTTGCGATAGCGGTGGGTGCCGTGGCGATTGCTTGCGTAGTGGCCCTTGTCGTGCTCTACCTGACCATCCTTCGACCAACGTCGGGCTCTAACGCCGCCTCGTCCTCTGGCAGCCCGTCGCCCTCTGCCAGCCCTTCAGTCACTGCGGGCGCTTCGGCCCCTGCCAGCCCGGCAGCGCCTACGACGGCGGCTCCTGCGCCCAGCAACGAGGCTCCTGTACCGGCGTCGTCCGCACCAGCAACGGCCGCACCCAGTCTGGCTGCGCAAAAACTGGCCAGCATGACCTTGGAACAAAAAGTTGGTCAGGTGCTGATGGTTTCTTCCCCCGTCACCGGTGCGGATGCGAATTCCGTGTACGCCGTGAACACTTTGCCCGTAGGTAACGTCTTTATGAAAGGGCGCACCACTGCCGGAGTGCAAGGTGCCGCTGCTGTGGTCGCGGCTCTGACGGCGCAGGTTTCTGGCGCGGCGGGAGTCGGTGCGTTCGTGGCGACGGATCAGGAAGGGGGGTTTGTGCAAATCATGCAAGGACCCGGCTTTGATAGGATCCCGCAGGCTATTGAACAGGGTCAACTTGATCCGAAGGTACTCCGCTCCGAGGCTACGCAATGGGGGCAGCAGCTGGCTGCCGCCGGGGTGAACGTCAATCTGGCTCCCGTGTTGGATACGGTGCCTGGCGCCGGCTTCGCTGCGCAGAACGCCCCGATTGGGGTGTTTGGCCGCGAGTACGGCTTTACCCCAGAAGATGTCTCTAGCCATGGTCTGGCGTTTGCTCAGGGCATGGCGGCTGCCGGTGTTGATACGACGGTCAAGCACTTCCCCGGGCTTGGGCGGGTTCTGGGCAATACGGACGTCTCCGCTGGCGTCACGGATTCCACGACAGTTCGCAATGATCCCTACCTTGGCCCGTTTCGTGACGCCGTTGCGTCAGGGGTGCCATGGCTGATGATTTCCAACGCGTTCTACCCCAACTTGGATCCCGCGAATCTGGCCCCGTTTTCACCTGTGATCGTGACGGACATGGTGCGCGGTGACCTAGGCTTCACCGGGATAGTCGTCAGCGATGACTTGTGCGACGCCGTCCAGGTCGCGGCTGTGCCGGTGGCCGCGCGAGGTGCCAACTTCATAGCGGCCGGTGGCACCATGGCGCTGTGTACCAATCAGGCGCTGCTCCCGCAGATGTATCAGGGCATGGTGGCCGCGGCACAGGGCAGCGCGGATTTTGCTGCCAAGATCGACGCCGCAGCACTGCTCGTCCTGCAATCCAAGGCGGCGGCTGGGCTGCTGAGCCCTTAGCCGAACCCCTAGCTGTGACCTTAGCTGAACCCTTAGCTGAATCTGATGGAATATATTTGCGGGCAGATGCGCTAGGATAGATAGTCCACGGTCAGTCCTTGTGTTCGGGCCGTGGTTTGGTAACAAAATAGGGGATGATCGGTTTCGACGGTGTTTGTCGAGACAGGTGAAGCGGGTCGAGGATACAGGGTTATCTCGTAAACGATCTCTGTAAAACAATAAGTGCTGACTCAAATCGCACTGACTTCGCTCTTGCTGCCTAAGCAGTAAGACAGTCCGTTAGCCCGGGAATGCTCTCGTCCCGGATACTGACGTCATTTAGAGGGCCACTGCTCTAAGCGCTTGTTGTAGGCGCTTGGGGGACTCTTATACAACTGGGCCCGGCAGCTGCTCGTTTGCAAGACAGCTGGGGCCGAGAAAAACCGCCGCAAACTGCACCCGGAGAAGCCCTGACAAAGCAACATCGGACGGGAGTTCAATTCTCCCCATCTCCACATCCCTAGTGGGACCCGGTTCTCGCCATTACGGCGGGGACCGGGTCTTTTTTGTGTGCTGAAACTTCAGGGCACAGACCTCAAAACACGTCTGAAAAACACGTCTGAAGATTGGGTTTTCTGGACTCTCACACTAGGTGCTTAACGACTAAGTGGTGGTCCGGAACGATCCGGACCACCACTTACCCCCAAAGTGTGCGTGCAACAAACGCGGCACCGTTTGTTCACACAATCATTAGTATGTCAGAAACTAATGGAAATGTGAACACTTTTGCTTATTTCTCCACTGGATTGCGTAAAAAAGACCACCAGATCAGTGCCAAGCCTAGGGCGACGAACAAGATCGAGGAGTAGGAGAGCACCTCTACGAGCAGTCCCAGGCTGTCACTGAGCGTCTGCAGCACTGCTGTGCTGCAGACCAAGAGGAAGCCCAGGCACATGGAGAATGCCGCGCTCCGTTCCATGACCCGGCCCCGACAAAAGGCACCACGCCAGGTGGGAACCACCAACACTGCCGCCACATATACGAGGTAGAGCTTTCCAAACCAGCGGTACGCCTGCATGGGAGGCTGGGACATGAACTCGCTCATGCCCGTACTCGAACCGTTTGTATCCGAAAGAACATAAGTGAGCGCTAAACCGGCAATAGAAAGCATAAGCGCAGTCACGCCCACTGGTCCCCGGATCAGCGCCAGTGCGCTTGGCGAGTTGTAGGCTGCGGCCACCTTAGCGGCAAGGAGGAAAAACACGCCGAAAAAACATAATCGCAGAACTATATTGGCAAGGTTAATTCCCCCGAGGAAGCCGTCCACGGGAAGATAAATCGCCGGGATGCTCAAGGCAACTCCCAGAGCGGTCATTGCGAACGCCCAGAATAGGCTGCGGTTGCGTCCGCGCACCATGGTAGGAAGCCTCCATATGGCACATCCAGTGCAGACCACCAGAGCGGTCCATTGGAGCCAAAGCGTCATCCGAGGTTCTCCCATACTGCTTGCACGGCGGCGTCATCTTGCTCGGCCCGTTTCAGCGTTCTGCTCAAGTACTCCAATCGGGTGGACGCGAGTGAAGCGAGAGCGCTGGTGGGCGTCTGCCGTAACATTAGCGCCCGCTCGCCAGAGGGCCATCCGGCTTCGCTGGGAGACAAAACGCCAGTGACGACTAGGCCATTAGTGAGCCCGACGCCGGCAATCCTGGCGGAGGCGACTGCTAGTTCCGGGGTGAGCCTGTTGGCAGTGATTTGGGTGGAAAGGTTTTGAGGTGCAATCCCGGTGGTGCGGGCCAAGCGTTGGCGCAGATCTGTAGGACCGATCGCGTCCAACCATGTGCGCACGGAATCCCTGTGGGGAATGGGGGAGAGCTGGACCGCCAGAAGAGCGTCGGGAGGCTCTGCACGGGGACTTCTTTTAAGGATTTCGGCTAAAATATCCAGATCGGAAATTTGGCTCAGAAGTTCTGCGTTGGTAGGCCTGGCCACCCCGGCTGACAGGTCAGCGTATTCGGGGAACAAGGCCAGTGCGTCTACAACTGGAAGTTCAAGTGAACGACTTACAGCAACCACGGTGGCCACTGTGACACGCCCGCGCACCAGTTGCTGGGCCAGTGTTGAGCGTTTTATGCCCGCAGCGCGGCACACGGAGGCACTACTGCTTGAGCCCGCCACCGAGCTCAGCCATTGTTGAAAGGTTTTGGCTGCTACAGTCAACGGCTGACCTCCTTTAGTTTCGGAGCTTCACAAAGAGAGTTCATGAACTGCGGTTTAGCCGTCCAATGTATCAACAATGCCTCGAAAGCGGCTGCCGACGCCGTCGAACTCGCTGCGTCGCCACCCCCTTGGAGGCAACGGAAGTTCGTCGTTGCGGTGGAAGTCGCACAAGACGAAGCTGAACTCCGGCCACCACTTTTTGGGACGAGCCAATTCGTGGAAGTCACACACATAGCACCGCAGCTCAACCCACACGGGGCGCTTTCGGGTGGAATTAGCTCGCGACTGTGCAAGCCATGCCGGTGGATTTGCGTTCATCGCCGCAACATCGGCCGCTTTTAGCCGTGACGGAATCCCATTCCGTGCAGCCATTTCAGGAGGAATATCGAGTGCTTGCGCTACTTGCCGACGGTTGAGTGAAGGATTAGTCGAAGATTGATTGTTTGCCATGTCCTACCAAGGATAGATCGTATCCCCAGCTTGCGACGAGTCGGATATCTGACGGGTGTCCTAGAGATCTTCAGCGACGTTGGCACGGTGTGAGTTGGACAAAAATCCATACGAATTGTGACGTGATAAACGCCACATTGTGACCGCTGTAGCGGCGAATAAAAGCCCACTTTGGCGCGATTTACTGGGGAGTTGTAGGCGGGTACCCTATGCTGTGGGAAAACATTGGGAATTTATGAGTACAAATCCGACTTTCAAGGGCTATGATGGGGCGCTGAATTACCCCGCCGAAAATACGAGCACTTCAGGAGTTTGAAAACCGCATGGCAACGGATTACGACGCACCCCGCAACAAGGACGAAGACCACGAGACAGAGTCGCTTCAGGCGCTCCAGGTTCAGCGTGGCGGTGCACAAACGGCGCACATTGACGTCGAAGATTCAGACACGGCCGAAGGCATGGACTTACCTGGCGCCGACCTTTCCAACGAAGAACTCGTTGTGCAGGTGATTCCCGCCCAAGACGACGAATTCACGTGTGCTTCCTGTTTCTTGGTCCGTCATCGCAGCCAGGTGGCTCGCGAGAAGAAGGGGCTGCTGTACTGCACGGACTGTGAAGGCTAAGCACCGCGACGCCAATTAGGCAAGAGAACCCAGCAACAGGGCAAGGGATCGCAGGAGCTGATCAGGATGAATACACAGGAACGTGTCCAGGAACTGCGCCGCACCTTTGCTGCTCCTGGGGCTGACACGGTGCAGTTGCTGTGTGAGAGGCATCTTGAAAGCGACGTTGCGTTCACAGTGGTGGACGCCGACCTTGGCTTCAACGACGTCACGTACGGGGAGCTGAGCGTGAAGTCGCTGCAGTTTGCCGCAGCCCTGGCGTCTCTGGGCATCCAACGCGGTGATCGCGTGGCAACCCTCATGGGAACATCGGTTGAACTGGTAGTTGCCCTTTTGGGCATCTGGCGCCTTGGGGCTGTTGATGTGCCGTTGTTTACTGCATTTGCCCCGGATGCCATATCGTCTAGGCTGCGCGCCAGCACTGCAAAGTTGGTGATTTGCGACGCGGAACAGCGCAGCAAGCTTGTGCCGCCCGGTCATGTGCCCAATGACGCCTCAACCCCTGTGATAGTGGCTCATGGCGAGGCTTTTGGCTATGACTCCTCTTTCGCCGAGATGGTTCAGGGGCGGGGAGCTTTTTCTTTTCTGAACGCCGACGACGGTTCGCTCGCCGCGGGCGGTTCGGTAGCGATTGGTGGGGATGGTGTCTTGGTTGAGCGCTTTACGTCCGAGCCCACCAGCAGTACCCGGTCGGTTCCCCTTCTGCTGCAAAGCGTTGCTTCCTTCGCGAGTTACCAGGAGCTTGCCTTGGATGTCCGGGACGAAGACGTTTTTTTCAACGTTGCTGACCCCGACGACGCCTACGGATTGTATTTCGCGTTGCTGGGTCCAATGGCCTGCGGAACGCGCTCCATCATCGTCGCTGCAGAGCTTAGTCCGGCGATTCTCTGGTCAGTTCTGCACAAGTTCAAGGTCACAAATTTTGCTGCTGAATCCACCGTCTACCTTGCTTTGCGGGCCGCTTCGGAGCCTGGTTCCAGTGCGCGACTACGGCGGGCATCCAGTGTAGGAGTGCCGCTGACACCCGACGTCATGGAATGGGGCCAAGAGTCGTTTGGAGTGGAGATTAAGGAGCACTGCGGACACGCCGAACTCGGCATGAGTCTGGAAGGTCAGGAGTAACAGTGGGTCGGCGCAGTGTGAAAACGATGAAACACAATGAATTCGCTGGGAGCGCGGCCCTGTTGGCGCTCGTGGTGGCTGGAATTGGCTTTGTATTAGAAATCGCCATGTTGGCGGGACTGCTCTACTGGGGCTTTGGACAGCACTACCCCTGGAACCTGGTTTTCGGTATCGGTATTCCTGCCGTCGTCGTGGTGCTGTGGGGGATCTTCATGGCTCCACGCAGCGAGCGGCGACTGCCTGAGGCCGTGGTGAGTGTTCTCTCTCTCGGGATGTTCTTGCTGGCTGGCCTAGCGTTACTGGTTGCAGGAACAACTGTTTACGGGATCGTCATGCTCAGTGTCAGCGTGGCGTGGTACATCAGCGCTGAAGTGCTGCGCAGGCGCCTGCAGCGTTAGTCAGCGGATCTACATCAGTGGCCGTGACTAGCGGCCGTTACGGGGGCTCATCAGTGAGCCTGCCGTAGGCTCCTGGACCGTGCAGTCCAAGTGGGTGCCCTGCGTGACCAGCCACAGCGAAAGTACAGCCTCCTCGCCCAAATCCAAGCGGTCGGCGTCGTCCGGGGAAGAAGGGACAGCCGGGGAAGACGGGGAAAATGAGGAAGGGAGCTTGCGAACTTCCAACGTTCCGCCGAAGGGTCGCCGGCCAATCACCTCAAGCTTGGTGTCCAGCCCCAATCCATTCGCTTGAAGATGCCGCAAGAGCTCGGGATCGTGGTCGCTGATACGAGCTATTTGCCCGCGGTGGCCGGCATCAAGTTCGTCGAGGCGGTGGGATGGGGGCATTACAATGTGTCCCTGCGCATCCGGGATCGGGTCTCCGTGGGGGTCCCGGGTGGGGTGGCCCAACTTGGCTGACATCCGCTCGATGAAAGTTTCCGAGACCGCATGCTCAAGGTGCTCGGCCTCGTCATGGACCTCATCCCAGGAAAAGTCCAATTCACGCACCAGATACGTTTCCAACAACCGGTGACGACGGACCATCGCCAGCGCAAGCTTTAGCCCGTCAGCCGTGAGCCGGATGGGGCTGTACGGCTCATGGTCTACCAGGTCCTGGTCCTTGAGCTTGCGGACCATCTCTGACACTGAAGAATTCGCCACGCCCAAACGTGCCGCCAACTGGGTGGAAGTGATGGGCTTGTCCTGCCACTCCGTGAAGGAATAGATGACCTTGACGTAGTCTTCAATACTCGAAGACGTTGGGGTTGCTTTCACACTCTTAAGCCTACAGCTTGGCCGGTGTCTTCAGCCCTGGCCGGTAAATGTGAACCAGAGGAGAGCGGCATTGAGCGCTACAATGACCGCAACGCTGGCTAACGCCGCTAGACGCAGCGCCAGTCCGTCCCGATAGTGGCCCATGAGCGTAGCGTTTGAGGTTAGGCGCAGTAGCGGAATCAATGCGAAGGGTATGCCGAAGCTGAGCACCACTTGGCTCACGATCAGCGCCCAGGTGGGGTCTATGCCCACGGCCAGCAAGATGACAGCGGGGATAAGGCTGAGCAGACGACGCGTTACGAGTGAGATGCGTACTTTTACAAGCCCCTTCATGACTGTCGCCCCGGCATAGGCACCGACCGACGTAGAGGCAAGTCCAGAGGCCAGTAGCCCGACGGCGAAAACAACTCCCACTACGGGTCCCAAGTGGCTCACGATGGCCGCATGGGCGCCTTCGATGGTGTCAGTGCCTGCCACCCCACCCAATGTGGACGCTGCCAAGAGGAGCATGCCAATGTTGACCGCGCCGGCTAGCACGAGTGCTGCTACCACGTCCCATCGCGTGGCCCGAATGACCCGTGCCAGAGACTCGCTGCTGTTCCTCGCGTTCGGGTGCCGATCTGTGGCCAGTTGCGAATGCAAATAGATGGCATGCGGCATGACAGTTGCGCCCAACATTCCAGCCGCCAAGAGGACACTGTTTGCTCCCTCGAAGCGGGGAACCATGCCAGCTAGGACACCTGAGGGGTCCGGCGGGCTAAGGGCAAGGCCGGTGAGAAATCCGATGGTGATAATGATGAGTAAGGCGATGATGACGGATTCGAAGCTGCGTTGTCCCCGTCGGTTTTGCACCGTGAGTAGCAGAATTGAGACGATGCCCACGATGACCCCACCAACGGGCAGCGGCACGGAGAAGAGCAGATTTAACGCGATGGCGCCGCCTACCACCTCGGCGAGGTCGGTGGCTATTATCACCAGTTCTGCCTGTACCCAATAGGCGCGCCTGGTGCCAGTAGAGAGCCGCTCACCCAGGATTTGCGGCAGCGACTTTCCTGTCACTACGCCCAGTTTTGCTGACTGGTATTGGACCAGCATGGCCATCACATTCGCGGCAACGAGGACCCACACCAGCAAGTATCCGTACCTTGCCCCCGACGTGAGGTTGGCTGCGACGTTCCCAGGATCTACATAGGCGACGGCGGCAACGAAGGCGGGCCCAAGCAGGAACAGCAGCCCGCTCCTTGGCGAGGACAGGGTTCGGGTCTTCGACGCATCCAGCAATTATCAGCCCTTTCGATCTACCTAAATATAAATTTTAGGTATACCGAAATAGTACGAGCAGAGTTGCTTAGTTGTCGAGTTCGAACGGCGTGTCGCAGGTGCCCGAACTACGTCTAGCCCGCCACGTATGGGTCAGATAGGGAAGTGCAATCTTACTTTGTGGTGTGTGCCCCAGATGTTCATAGAGGTACCAGGAGAGATTCGACAGTACTTTTGCGCGGGTTTCGCTGCCAGCTTTGAGGTAGTAACTGCGTGAGGTGGCCAGTTCAATCACCTCATCTGGGCTTTGGCTTTGCTCCCACCGGGTTTCATGCGCTGCCAAACCGGTGAATTCGATCCCGACATTCGGATGGAAATCTGGTTTGTGTACATCGCCGGCATGCATGATTCGGGCCAAGCGGTGGACCCATGGAACACCGACGTCGAGTTGATTCCAGATCAGGCCCAGCGTCCCACCCGGGCGCAGAACTCGTGCCAACTCGGTGCTGGCAGCGAGAGGATCGCACCAGTGCCAGGCTTGGGCCACGACAGCTAAGTCCATGCAGAGGTCGGGAAGCGGCAGGTGCTCGGCAGTACCAGAAGCAACAGCTGTCTCGGGCAGCTTGCGCAGCAGCTGAGTCAACATGTCGGCTGATGGATCCACTGCGCTGACGCGCCACCCTCGATCCGTCAGTAAACGAGTGTATTTGCCGGTCCCTGCGCCGACGTCGAGTACATCGTGAACCGTTTCGGCGCCGTCGAGCAGCCAGTCTAATGATTCCTGCGGGTAGCCGGGCCGGACGCGGTCATAGTCGGCACCCCCGGTTTGGAAGGCATCCGCCATCTCCAAACGTCGCGCCCCATCGAATATCGGTCCGCCCCGCCCCGCCATAGTGCTCCTGCCGTCGCTCAAAAATCCGCCGCTCCACTCTACCGCGGACCACATCCCGCATCTGACCCGCAGAAGACGTTCAAAATCGGGCGAATTTCCCGAAATTTCGACGTCTTCTGCGGGTCAGATGCGGTTACTCACTAGTGCACGGTGCCGCGCCGGCCGTACCAGGGGTGTTAGGCGCCCACGAAGGGTAGCTGCGAGTGTCGTTGGCCGGAACCCAGCGCCCAGCGTCAATGACATAGTCCGCGCCCAATCCCTCGCCCAGGAGAGCCTTGACTCCCTCAATTAGCCGATCTGCGTCTTCCACGCAGGACCCCACGCCGAAGCTTGCCCGCAGCGACCCTGCGGCTAGGCCCAGTCGGCGTAGCAGCGGATGAGCGCAGAACTTACCATCACGCACGCCCACACCGTGCTCGGCGGAGAGATATGCTGCTGCTAAGCCGGAATCATAGCCAGCAATGGAAAAATTTACGACCCCAATGGTGCCGCAGCCTGGGTACGTGTCGCTGTCATCGAACATCTGGTGAACCGTGATGCCTTCAATTGAGGAAAGCCCCTCCACGAGGCGGGCCCGCAACTGCTGTTCGTGAGTATGCCACTTCTCAGCATCCAAGCCGGCAAGAACTTGGGTCGCCCTGGCGAGGGTGGCCGCCCCCAAGACGTTGGGGGACCCCGCCTCGTGACGTGCGGGCCCCTCCGCCCAGCGCACGGATTCGAGCCGTACATCGTTGACTGCCCCGCCACCAGCCAGATACGGGGTGCCGGCATCGAGCCAATCTGAGCGGCCCACTAGGACACCCGCACCAAAGGGGGCATAGAGCTTGTGCCCGGAGAAGGCCAAGTAGTCGATCCCGTCGTGAACCATATCAATGCGTCTGTGCGGGGCCAATTGGGCTGCGTCAAGGACAATGCGCGCACCATAATGGTGAGCCAGGGTGGCGAGTTCGGCGACCGGCAGAACTTCTCCGGTGACATTGGAGGCGCCAGTGACCGCCAGAAGCACCACATTGCCGGCCCGTAATTGGGTTTCCACCCGGGCTAACGTCGCGGCAATGCTTCCGCCAGCTACTACTGAACGATGCGCCATGCTTTGCCAGGGCAAAAGATTGGCATGGTGTTCAATATCTAGATACAAGACCTCACCGCTATCCGCAGATGTGCCCGAAGCGCAGTGCTTGCCGGTGAGCTGCTCCCGTACACAGTTCGCCAGCAGATTCAGCGAATCAGTGGTGTTGCGGGTGAAAATGACAGTGTCATCGGGGCGTGCCCCCACAAAACTAGCGACAATATGCCGGGCGTTTTCGTACACTGAAGTGCTCACCTGGGAGGCAAAACCTGCGCCCCGATGGACGCTGGCATAGTAGGGCAGGATCTGCGCAAGATGCTCCGCAACGTCCTCCGCTGCAGGGGTTGATGCAGCATAATCGAGGTTGGCGTAGCGGACCTGGCCCCCGTGGATGAGCGGGGCGTTGAGCCTGCTGCCCACCACAGACAGAAGTGGGTGCGTGGAAATCAACGGTTTTTCGAGAATGGCAGAACTCATGGGGCTCCCTCAAAGGAAAGACTCCTTGTGCCAAACGACTAGCGTTGGACACAAAAAATCCGCGCTTGCCATGACCGTTTGGCCCTGGCCAGGTCGTCACCCGGGGCACCCCGCCGCGAAAGGAGGGTTGCCGGCCAGCAAACCGGGGTTTAGCGCTGGCACTCGTGACCTATGGGGAAAACCCTAGTCCAAAAATCGGGACACAGCTTATTTGTTACGAACTGTCGCTGCGTCCCGATTCTGGCAGTTTTTTAGCCCAGGAGATCGTCCCAACCAGGGTTCAGGCGCTGCAAGGTCTCACTGTGGAGGATGGAATTAGTGGCGAGGGCGTTTCCCCCGAAGGGACCGTCCGCTCCGTCAAGGGACGTGAATCGGCCGCCTGCTTCGGTCACGATCGGCACTAGGGCAGCCATGTCATACAGGTTCAATTCGGGCTCGCAGGCAATGTCCACACTGCCCTCCGCCACCATGCAATAGGACCAAAAATCTCCATAGGCTCGAGTGCGCCAGACGTCGTCGGTCAACGCCAAGAACTCGTCGCGGTTACCGCGTTGAGTCCAGCCTTTCAGGGATGAATAGGACAATGAGGCGTCTGAGAGCTTGGAAACATTGGAGACATGAATACGTGTGGCGCTTGCTAGAGACTTGCCCATGTAGGCGCCTGTACCTTCGGCCGCCCACCACCGCTTGCCCAATGCTGGGGCGCTGACAACCCCCACCACGGGGCGGCCCTCATCCACCAGAGCGATCAGCGTGGCCCACACGGGAACGCCACGCACAAAGTTCTTAGTCCCGTCGATCGGGTCGATCACCCATCGCCGGGAACCGTGTCCGCTGCTGCCAAACTCCTCGCCCAGAACGGCGTCACGCGGACGCACTCGGGAAAGCTGGCTGCGAATAGATACTTCGGCGGCCTTGTCGGCGTCGGTGACCGGTGTGAGGTCGGGCTTGGTTTCAATTTTCAAGTCTAGGGCTTTGAACCGGGACATCGTCAGGGAGTCAACAGTGTCCGCCAGCACGTGGGCAAGGCGGAGGTCGTCGTTGTAAGTCTGGGGTTGGACAGTCATAGGCAATACGCTACCGGTTGATACCTAATTAGTGCGGATGGCGTGGATCTTTGTGCGCGGCTGATAGCGCGGCTGAGTGTCCGGCTGAGCGTTCGACGGCGGCGAAGCCGTGGGTAGCCTCGTTGCCGTGGGGAAAGCGCGCGACGTGCATAAGAAAGACGTGCATAAGGCTGCCCAGCTATGCCGTGGTGCCCAGTTCCTTGGCTTCCGCGCGGCCTTCCGTGCGATCGCTGGTCCCTAGGAGCCGACGCAGAGATGCCAAGCGTGCCGGTCCGGCGTCGCCCGCATGGCCGCCGCTCACCCAGGGGTCCAGTCCGCAGTTGACGGCCGCGGAGTCGTGTTTACAGCCCCGCTCGCAATCGTCGGTACCTGGCTGCAGGTCCAAAAACGCGTGCAGGATTCGGTCGGGGTCTACGTGGGCTAGGCCGAAGGAGCGGATACCAGGGGTGTCGATGATCCACGAGCGCGGCACACCGTCTTGCAACCGGAGCGCAAGCGCCGAGGAGGAGGTGTGGCGTCCACGTCCCGTCACGGCGTTCACGCCGCCCGTGGCGCGCTGAGAACCTGTCAGCGCGTTGACCATGGTGGACTTGCCTACCCCTGAGTGGCCCACGAGCACACTAACTTTGCCGTCAAGGTGACGTCGGAGTTGTTCAACGGCGCCACCAGCTAAGAGCGCGGAGTCGCCATCGTCGCTGCGGGCATCAATCGCTGACGCAGCATCGGATGCTCCCACGGTCGCGGTTCGGCTGATGATGACAGTCATGTGCAAATATTCGTAATTGGCCAGGAGCTCGGCGGGATCCTTGATGTCGGCCTTGGTGATGAGCAGAATCGGTTCGATACCCGAGTCGTAGGCCGCCACGAGGGCGCGGTCGATGAAGCCGGTGCGGGGCTCCGGGTTGGCTGCGGCCACCACGATGACAAGTTGGTCCGCGTTAGCTACCACCACGCGTTCAACGGGATCGGTATCGTCGGCGCTGCGGCGCAGGAGTGTACGGCGTTCTTGCACACGCACCAGCCGTGCCAGCGTATCCGGTTTACCGCTGGTATCACCGACCAAGGCAACGAAGTCTCCAGCTACTACGGGGGAGCGGCGTAATTCCCGGGCTCTGGCGGCAATGAGCACGCGTTCTCCCGGCAAGTCCTCCTCCACGATGGCGGTGTAGCGGCCACGGTCCACGGTGACGATCCGACCTATGACTGCGTCCTCGTACGCTGGCCGATCCTTCGTACGGGGCCGGCTTCCCTTCTTGTTGGGACGGACCCGGACATCGGATTCGTCCCAGTTGCTGTAGTCCTTAGCCACGGATCTGCGCGCCGCTGCCCTGTGAGAGCATGTCGGTCCACAGCCGTGGGAAGTCCGGCATGGTTTTCGCTGTCGTGGAAATATCCTCGACTTCGACCCCGGGTACGGCTAGGGCGATGATTGCTCCTGCCGTAGCCATCCGGTGATCAGCGTAACTGTGGAACACTCCCCCATGCAGGGGTGCTGGATTGATAATGAGCCCATCGGGCGTTTCCATCGCGTCTCCGCCCAGGGCATTGATCTCTGCCACCAGGGCCGCCAGCCGGTCTGTCTCGTGCCCACGCAGATGAGCGATGCCGCGCAACGTTGACGGCGTTGAGGCAAGGCACGCGATGGCCGCAATGACCGGAGCTAGCTCACTGGTGTCGGAGAGGTCCACTCCGTGGATCTCAGCTGTTCCCGTGACGCTGAGAACACCATCTTCCAGCGTCACTTCCGCCCCGAACTGGGGGAGGATCTCACGCCATTTATCGCCCACTTGTGTGGTCTTGCTTGGCCAGTTGGGAATGCGTACGGTGCCTCCTGTGACCACGGCTGCCGCCAGAAATGGCCCGGCGTTGGAGAGATCCTGCTCTAACACCACGTCAAAGGCCGCTATCGGGCCAGGCTGGACTATCCAGTGGTTAGGCATCGAGTCATCGACGTTTACTCCCAGAGATCGCAGAAGTGTAACGGTCATAGAAATATGGTCAACGCTTGGCACCGAGTCGCCGGTGTGTTCTAAGTGGATGCCGTTCTTAAAACGGGCAGCAACAAGCAAGAGTGCTGAGATGAATTGTGAGGATCCGCCGGCGTCAACGCCAACGTGGCCACCGGTGACGGAGCCAGTGCCGTGCACAGCGAACGGCAGGGTGCCCGCGCTGGCGTTGTTTACGTGAATGCCGAGCTGCGCCAAAGCCGCGAGAATCGGTGCCATGGGCCGCACCCGTGCCCCGGGATCGCCGTCGAACGCCACGGTCCCAGCGATGAGCGCCGCTAGAGGTGGGACGAAGCGCATGACGGTTCCGGCCAGCCCGCAATCAATGGCGGTGTCAACGGCGTTGCGCTCGGGAATGGGAGTGACGCGAAGATCCGGAACATCACCGCAGCCTGGCACCTCCTCGATGACGGCACCGAGACTGCGCAGAGCGCCCATCATGAGCTCGGAATCCCTGGACTGTAACGGGGCCCTGAGCCGGCACGTACCGTCAGCAATTGCGGCCAATACCAGATACCTATTGGTCAGCGACTTGGAAGCGGGGATCGTGACTGTGGCGTCCAGGGGCTTTGTTGCACACGGTGCAGGCCAGGGGGCGGAGGGCATGGGGGATTAGTGACCTTTCACGTCATGGGCAAGTGCGCGAACCCCGGCGTCGGCTTTCTTTAGCTGTTTCTTGGTGGACTTCTTGCCGGACTTAATAAGGTGTTCAGCTTGCCAGCCCAAACCGGGCTTTCCTGCGGTATCAACACTGGCCAGCAATGCACCTCCGAGCAGGCTGATGTTCTTGATGAGCTGGCTGCGACGGTGTGACTTAGCCTCTTTGGTGAGGGAATCTGCGCTGCGGTATTCCACGAACGTGCTCAGTCCCGTGGTGAGGGTCAGGAGCATGGCGGCGCCGCGGGAAAACTTGCCGCTCGCCAGAAGTACGCCAGCGCCGATTTGGGTGCCTGCTACCACGCGAGCCAGAGTCTTTTCACTAGCCGCAACCGGTAAGGCGTCGGAGACGCGGCTTAGGACCCCGGAAAGCTGTTCAGCTGTTTGCTCGGCATGCCGGAGACGGTCAATACCGGAAAGAATGAAAGATGCAGCGAGCATGGGGCGGGCGATGACACGAACAATGGACAAAATAGCCTCCTCATAAGAACTGTGATCGCCTCTCCCGGTGACGGGGGACGTTCCTGCTTCAGCTAAGTCTGCCACCTTGGCACGTTGTTTGCGGAATATATGGCCGTGGACGCTGGTTTGTATGAGTAGGAAAGCGGTCAATCATGTGGGGGCTGGCTCCACTAAAACGGGACTGAAAGGTTGTAATGCTGACACTGACAGTAGACTCGGCACTAATGAACATTTCCGAGCCTGAGTCAACCTCCGCGACCATTGAGCAGCCAGCGTCAACACAGGGTGCCACGCAGCAAGAGGACAGCGTGGACCTTTTGCCGAAAACTGATGTAGCCGATGTAGATGTTGCCAATGAGACCGCGGATGCTAGGCGTGCCCGTTTTGAGCGCGACGCTCTGCAGTACGTGGATCAGCTGTATTCAGCTGCTATGCGCATGGCTCGTAATCCCAGTGATGCGCAGGACTTGGTTCAAGAGGCTTACACGAAGGCATTTTCGGCTTTTCACCAGTACAAGCCGGGGACAAATCTTAAGGCGTGGCTTTACCGGATTCTGACGAACACGTACATTAATCTGTATCGCAAGAGGCAGCGCGAGCCGTTGCAGTCCAACTCGGACTCCATTGAGGATTGGCAGTTGGCCCGGGCTGAATCTCACACCTCCGCAGGGTTACGGTCAGCGGAGGCAGATGCGCTGGATCATCTGCCGGACTCAGATGTGAAAAATGCCTTGCAATCCATTCCGGAAGAATTTCGCCTGGCAGTCTATTTTGCCGATGTTGAGGGCTTTGCGTACAAGGAAATATCAGAAATTATGAATACCCCCATCGGCACCGTGATGTCGCGGTTGCACCGGGGACGGAAGCTGTTGCGAGACATGCTGGCCGACTATGCAGTGGAACGCGGATACGCGAAGAGCGCCGCAGCGAAACCTACCGAAACGGAGAAGTAACCATGGGCGACTGCCAAAGCCTAGGCGATTGCGATGATAAACGCATCGGACGAATCTATGAGTACTTGGATGGAGCGCTGTCCTGCCAAGATCTCGCTGACATTAAGGCGCACCTAGACGACTGCCCTGACTGTACCCAGGAATACGATTTGGAGTGCGTTATCCGTTCGGTGGTCAAGCGCTCCTGCAAGGAAGCTGCACCGGCTACCTTGAAAGCCGCCATTTTGGCGCGTCTTCATGAAGGACGCCCCGCAGAGGTTTAGGCCTCGACGGCGTTTTGCCCTGCGCCTGCGCCGTCTTGGCGAAGGTTAGCTGTCACAACTCGGGCGGGCGCATGGAGATGGTGCTGTACTGGCTGGCCGGGCGTCCTGTCACGCGCCGGTGCAAGGAACCTGCAATCAAATGGGCCTGCACTTTTGCCATCTCTGCCTTGTCTCCGCTAAATAGAGCATCCACAGTGTTGGTCCACAGTTGGAGCCAGCGGTTGAAGTGTTCTAGCGTTAGCGGTTCTTGGGCATGGATGTCGAAGTGGATTTTCAATGCGTTGCGGCTGTAGAGGCCAGCCTTGAACAAGACAGTCTGCCAAAAGTCCGCCATGATCGGCATATGCCGGACCAAGTCCATGTGCACTACATCGGTGAAGATGGGTCCGATGAGAGGGTCCGCAAACGCGCGCGTGTAAAAGGTGCTCACCAGAAGCAGAATGTCGTCTCGGTTAGCGATGTCTGCGCTGGCACCGTCGGTTCCTTGGCTGTTGTTAAGGTCTTCGGGTTCCCCATGTTCCCCGGGGATATAGGCGTTAAGTGCCGACGCCGTCCTGCGGGGGTTGCGCTGGCTGGTATCCGTCCTTGAGGTGGCCACGGTGCTACCGTGCCACTGATAATACGATGAGGGTGCCTGCCGTGGGCAAGGCCTGAACCGGCAGCGTGGTGAGTGAAACGAGGTTGGTCATGGAGCAGCTTTCTCACGCGAAAAAATAGTCGAACTGCAATGAAGAAACACAAAAGTCCGCCCGCTTAATGGCGGGACGGACTTTTGATGGTGCATAAGTCAAGACTTACGTGTTGGGGCGCTTACCGTGGTTTGCGCCGCCCTTCTTACGGTCCCGACGCTTGCGTGAACGCTTCGACATAGCTGCCTCCAATCGTGAATGAAGATCCTAACAAGATCTGCCCTCTATTCTCCCATAGCAGGTACTTGCAGACCTAACTGGAAAGCTCGTGGGCTTGTTGCACTGCCCGTTTTGTCCAGCTAGCCTGGCCTGCGCGCGGCTCAGGCCGCTTCTGGAAGGTCCAGCCACTGGTACCAGCCGCGGTGCAAAACAAGCCACGCCATCAGCCCGTATCCTGCCTGGCCGGGGGAGCCGTCGTTAGCCGTCACATCATTTCGCCACTGCTCGTGGTTCTGCAGCGGCGAGAACGTGTCCACATAGTGATGCTTGCGACGCGTGGTGACATCGGCAAAGGCCGTATTCAGCTCAGCGAGTTTTCGGTTGAGCGCTGGATCCAAGGACGGCGGTGGGCCTACAACAAACACGGGGATGTTCAGTTGGGAGGCCCCATCGAGGATGTTAGCCAGATTGAGCCTGCTGCGAGCAGTGGAGAGCCCGTAGTCGATGTCCCGGCCGGAAAGACCGATGACCAGACGGTTCTCGTGGAAGTCATCAAAGCGTTTGCCCGCCTCTTGCAACCAGCGTCCCGCCAGGGCCTCAGTACCCTCTGCTGGGCTCGCGAGCACATAAGGCTCCACCGTGATGGCTTCTTGCGGTGTACGGGCCAACACGCGGCCTAGCCAACCGAGAGCACGCGGATCTCCCACGCCTGCCAGCAGCTCTTCTCCAACGGCCACAATTCGCAGCTCCCGCTTTTCCACGGTGTCCCTTTCGTCCTTTGTTTTACAAACCAAAGATGCCCGGCCGCTCCTGCAGGCCGGGCATCTTGCAATGCCTTAGTTGCGCTCGAACGCCTGTTTGATCAGCAGAGTCTGCTCAACTGCGTGCATCTTTGCCGAGCCCGTGGACGTTGCCGCCGACGCCGGACGCGAAACTCGGGTGAGCTTGCGGTCTAGCTCTGGGGCCAGGTTCAAAGCCATGAAAGGCCAGGGTCCCTGGTTGGCTGGCTCATCTTGCGCCCAGATAGCTTCCGCGTTCGGGTACTTGGCGAGTTCCGCCTTAACCTGCTCCACAGGCAGCGGGTATAGCTGCTCAACCCGGACGATCGCGGTAGTGGTGTCCTGGGACTTCTCACGCTCGGCGAGAAGATCGTAGTACAGACGCCCGGACACCAGCAAGATGCGCTGGACAGCGTTTGCATCCAGTGCGACATGGTCACTAATGACCGGACGGAAACCACCGGTGGTGAAGTCCTCAACCGCGGAAGCTGCAGCCTTGAGACGCAGCAGCTGCTTGGGTGTGAAGATGATCAACGGCTTGCGCGGACGGCTGTAAGCCTGGCGACGCAGCAGATGGAAATGTGAGGCCGGGGTGGTTGGGTTGGCCACCACCATGTTTTCCTCGGCGCACATCTGCAAGTAGCGCTCAATGCGTGCTGAAGAGTGGTCCGGGCCCTGGCCCTCGTAGCCGTGCGGCAGCATGAGTACCAGCGATGAACGCTGGCCCCACTTCTGCTCGGCGGAGGAGATGAACTCGTCCATGACCGTCTGGGCGCCGTTGGCGAAATCGCCAAACTGGGCCTCCCAGATGACCAGCGCGTCCGGGCGTTCAACGGAGTAGCCGTATTCAAAAGCCATGGCGGCGTATTCGCTGAGCAAGGAGTCGTAGATCCAGAACTTTGCCTGGTCCTCACTGAGGCCGGCGATCGGATTCCAGACGGTGCCGTTGGCACGATCATGGAAAACAGCATGCCGACTAACGAAAGTGCCTCGGCGAGAGTCCTGACCGGACATACGGATCGGGACACCCTCAAGTAGCAGTGAACCGAATGCTGCGAGCTCGCCGAAGCCCCAGTCGATGCCGCCTTCGCGGGACATGGTCTCGCGTTTTTGCAGCAAGGATTTCAGCTTCTGGTGGACTGTGAAGCCCTCCGGAATTGCCTGGTGGATGGCGCCGATGCGTGCCAGAGTATCCGCGCTTATCGCCGTGACCTTGGGATCATTGACACCGCTGTCAGTCTGCTGAGACATGGGGCGCTCCAAATCGGAGACGGCCTGTGCATCGCGGGTGACGATCGGGATGGGGGAGGTCTGAGCAGCATGCGTCTCAGCAAATACGCGTTCCAGACGTTCCTGGTAGTCCCGCAATAGCTGCGAGGCTTCCTCTTCAGTGATATCCCCTCGGCCGATCAGAGCCTCGGTGTATAGGCGACGGACTGAACGTTTGGCCTCGATGAGGTTGTACATCAGCGGTTGGGTCATTGAGGGATCGTCACCCTCGTTATGGCCGCGCCTACGGTAACAGACCATGTCGATAACAACGTCCTTACGGAAGCGCTGCTGGAACTGGTATGCCAGTTGGGCCACGCGGACTACTGCTTCGGGATCGTCGCCGTTGACATGGAAAACCGGAGCCTGGATCATCTTGGCGACGTCGGTGGAGTAGACCGAGGAGCGCGCGGACGACGGCGAGGTGGTGAAACCGACCTGATTGTTGACAACGATGTGGATGGTTCCACCGGTACGGTAGCCACTTAGTTGGGAGAGGTTAAGGGTTTCAGCCACCACGCCCTGACCAGCAAATGCCGCATCTCCGTGAATCATCACAGGCAGGACAGGGAAGTTTTCGCCCTGGTTCATCCTGTCCTGCTTGGCGCGGACAATGCCTTCCAGGACGCCGTCGACGGCTTCCAGGTGCGAGGGGTTGGCCGCCAGATAGACCTTGGTCTCATTGCCGGCGTCGGACGTGAAAGTACCCTCTGTACCCAGGTGATATTTCACGTCTCCGGAGCCCTGCACGCTGCGTGAATCCTGGGTGCCTTCAAACTCGCGGAAGACCTGTGCATAAGTCTTGCCGGCAATGTTGGTGAGCACGTTCAGGCGGCCGCGGTGAGCCATGCCGATGGCAACCTCGTCCAGCCCGTCATCGGCAGCGTCGGAGATGATTGAATCGAGCAGCGGGATCAGGGATTCCCCGCCCTCCAGCGAGAAGCGTTTCTGACCAACAAACTTAGTCTGCAAGAAGGTCTCAAACGCCTCCGCCGAGTTCAGCTTTGAGACAATGCGCAACTGCTCTTCGCGGCTGGGCTTGGAGTACGGGTGCTCAAGTTCGTTCTGGAACCATTCGCGCTGTGCCGGCTCCTGGATATGCATGTACTCCACACCCGTGGTGCGGCAGTACGCGTCACGGAGGACACCAAGGATGTCGCGGAGCAGCAACTTCTGCTTGCCGCCGAAGCCTCCGGTGGGCCATTCACGGTCCAAGTCCCACAGGGTCAGACCGTATGTGAGCACGTCCAGGTCGGCGTGCTTGCGCTGGACATATTCGAGCGGATCGGTGTCCGCCATGAGGTGGCCACGCACCCGGTAGGAGTGGATCAGCTGCTGGATCCGAGCAACTTTGTTGATCTGATCGGTCGGGTCGACCTGCAAATCAACGCTCCAGCGCACAGGCTCATAGGGGATGCGCAGAGATTCGAAGATCTCGTCGTAGAAGTTCTCTGCACCGAGCAGGAGCTGGTGGACCTTCTTGAGGAATTCGCCGGAGCCGGCACCCTGGATGACGCGGTGGTCATAGGTGCTTGTCAGGGTCAGAATCTTTGAGATGGCGTTACGGGCGATGATCTTCGGGCTGGCGCCTTGGAACTCTGCCGGGTAATCCAAGGAACCGACGCCAATGATCGCAGCCTGGCCCTTGGAGAGGCGTGGTACCGAATGGACAGTACCAATACCACCGGGATTAGTGAGTGAAACAGTGGTCCCGGAGTGGTCATCGGCGGTGAGTTTGCCGGTGCGTGCACGCTTGATCAGGTCCTCGTAAGTGTGCCAGAACTCGGCAAAGTTCAGTGTCTCTGCCTTCTTGATGTTCGGGACAATGAGCAGACGCGAGCCGTCAGGCTTGGGCAGGTCAATGGCAATGCCGAAGTTCACATGAGGCGGCTGGACGGCAACGGGCTTGCCGTCCATGACGTCGTAATAGACGTTCATGGAAGGGAACTGGCCTAGGGCCTTGATGACGGCGTAGCCGATCAAGTGGGTGAAGGAAACCTTGCCGCCACGGGCGCGCGCCAAATTGGAGTTGATGACCACGCGGTTGTCGATGAGCAGCTTGGCCGGAATGGCGCGCACGCTGGTCGCCGTGGGGACCTCCAAGCTGGAGATCATGTTCACTGCGATGGCTTTAGCCGGACCGCGGAGCACGGTTTTGACTGCCTCGTCCGGGACTGAGGTGTCCTTGGCGGTCTTGGGCAACTGAGCCGGGATGGGGGTGGAGCCGGTTCGGGCGGCGTCCTTGGCCGGTGCCGGGGGCCGCGTTGTGGCGGACTTTTGCGAATCTGCAGGAATGGCCGAGACATCTACAGCAGTTGTAGCCTGCGCGGCCGCAGCCGGAGTTGATGCTGCGGGGGCTGATGTTGTGGGTGCCGGCACGACGGCGGGGGGTGCAGACGCCGTTGCGGCGTTTGCTGGCGTGGGGCTCGGGCCGCTGGGGGCTGCCACTACCGGGATTTGCGCCGTGATCGGCGTGGAATTGGGAGCGGTGTGGCGTCCGTTACCCGTCGCCTCTTCGGCGTCGAAGGATTCAAACAGTGGCCACCACTTCTTGTCCACAGAGTTCTTATCAGCTTGGTAACGCTCGTACAGCTCATCGACGAGCCACTCGTTTCCGCCAAATTCCTCTGGTAGACGGTGGATGGATTGCTCTGGCACGTGTATTACGCCTCTTCCATGAGTTCTTATTGCCCGCTGTGCTTCTTGATCAGTGACAAGGATCCTGCAAACCCCTGCCGCGTGTAAGTCTAGTGAGCATTGCCGCCTCCGGGCCAATCCATCTCTGGGCGCGTCGCTTACATGAGAGCAACGATGGTGGGTCTTTGTGCACCCAGGCGACGGAGTAGAAGACTAGAATCTAAAATTGCGGACCGATCGGACCGCCCGGACAAGCCCTGTATTTTCCCCGGCCGCCTTGCCTCGTTTGGAGCGCCATGCGTTTTCTTTCCCAGCCAGCCACTGACTTGACGTACTCGGATGTCTTCTTGGTCCCGTCCAGATCAAATGTGACCTCTCGACTTGATGTTGATCTTTCCAGCGGCGATGGCACTGGCACCACTATTCCCCTCGTGGTGGCGAACATGACGGCAGTTTCAGGCAAACGCATGGCAGAGACGGTGGCACGCCGTGGAGGTTTGGCCATTCTTCCCCAGGACGTTCCCCACGATGTGCTGGGCGACGTTGTGAAGTGGGTGAAGATGCGCGACACCCTGTTTGAAACCCCGCTCATTATGACGCCGTCGGACATTGTTGTGGACGCTGTGCACTTGCTGCCCAAACGGGCACACAATGCAGTTGTGGTCGTCGCGGACGGCGTATTTGTCGGAGTGGTGCGCGGGGCGGACACTGAAGGCGTGGACAGATTTGCCTCTCTGGCATCGGTGATGCGCACAAATGTCGTAACGCTTGACGCTGCCCCGTTCGACGCCGTCCGGGCCGACGCCGACGCCGGTACCATCTCCCCGAAAGCGGCGAAGGCTGACATGGACCGAGTACTGCGGGACGCCTTTGCTGTGCTGGACGGTGCGGGCACCGATTTCGCCCCCGTGCTCCGTCGCGGGGCCGTGGTGGGTGCGCTCACCCGCACTGGCTCGTTGCGCTCAACCATTTACCAGCCGGCGGTGGACGCCCAAGATCGTCTGCGGATAGGCGTTGCGGTGGGTATCAACGGCGACGTCCTGGCCAAGGCGGCTGCGCTGCTGGACTATGGAGTGGATGCGCTGGTCGTGGACACCGCACACGGGCATCAGGAAAAGATGTTGGAGGCAGTGCGTGCAGTCCGAACGCTGAACCCGGGTGTCCCTGTTGCTGCGGGCAACGTGGTCAGTGCCGACGGCGTGCGAGATCTGGTCGAGGCGGGCGCTGACATTTTGAAAGTGGGGGTTGGCCCTGGCGCCATGTGCACCACACGCATGATGACGGCGGTAGGACGCCCCCAATTTTCGGCAGTGCTGGAGTGTTCTGCCATGGCAGCCGAACTAGGCGCGCACGTGTGGGCTGATGGAGGGGTGCGTTATCCGCGCGACGTTGCGCTGGCACTGGCAGCCGGGGCAAGTGCCGTCATGATCGGCTCGTGGTTCGCCGGAACTTTTGAAAGCCCCGGAGATATCCAGACGGATGCGAGCGGACGCCGTTACAAGGAGAGTTTCGGGATGGCCTCGGCACGGGCGGTGCAAAACCGGACGTCGGGAGACGAAGCTTTTGAGCGTGCCCGCAAGGGATTGTTTGAGGAGGGCATCTCTACATCCAAGATGTACCTTGATCCGGCCCGCCCTGGCGTGGAGGACTTGCTGGATATGATCACCGCCGGGCTGCGTTCTTCCTTCACCTATGCCGGGGCCCGGTCCCTAGCATCCTTCCGGGAGCGGGCCATCGTGGGTGTTCAGTCAGCGGCTGGCTACGAGGAAGGGCGGCCGCTGGCGCAAAGCTGGTGATCACTAACGAAGAAGGAGTCGTCGGCATTGGCGCCGCGACCCTGTACGGACGTGAACTGTCACCGCCGAATGACGCCCATCCAAGCGGCGAAACTGGGAAAAGTGCTGGAATCCTCCGAACTTTTCTGATTTGAGGACTTCACCCAGGTGACAACCTCGGGCCTTCCTGTATCAATAGGCGTATCTGGCGTATCTGGCGTATAGCCGTCTGATTGACGGGACAGGTCACGACTGGTGAGCTCCGCTGCGATGACCACGCCGCGCATCGTGGTGACGAGGACTCCGTTCGCCCGATGGGGTGAGGTTGCCCCGGATTTGGTATACAAGAGAGTATGGAATCCCCAGTGCTCACGTCCCGCCAATCCATCCCCGCCCCTCCCACCATCAGGGTCGTTGTTATGGGAGTCTCCGGTGCGGGTAAAAGTACGATTGGAGCACTGGTAGCTGATGCTATGGGTTTCCCGTTCTTGGATGGGGATTCCTTGCACCCGATGGCAAACATCAGCAAAATGGCATCGGGTACGCCCTTAGACGATGACGACCGGGCGCCGTGGCTGGAAATTGTGGGCAACGAACTTGCCACGACCACGGCCAGCGGCATTGTTATAGCGTGCTCGGCCCTCAAGCGTAGTTACCGTGATGCTATTAGAGCCAAGGCACCCGACACGATCTTCTTGCATCTGCAGGGTACCTTGGAGGTGCTCAGTTCCCGGTTGGAGGGCCGTTCGGGGCACTTCATGCCGCCTGCATTGCTGGCATCCCAACTGGCAGCACTGGAGCCGTTGGCGGCCGACGAGAACGCTGTGGTGATTGATATTTCCGCCGGGATCACGGACTTGCTGGCCGCAGCTGTAGCCGGGATCAAAGAAGCGGCTAGCCGTTAGTGAGTGATGCTTCACCCATGAGCGAACCCGGCTCGCATCTTCGGGCCGAGGAAGAACTGAGTGTGGGACACATTGCCCAGCGCAGTGGCGTTAGCGTTTCAGCTTTGCATTTTTATGAGCGACAAGGCCTGATTTTCAGTACACGGACGGCAGGAAATCAGCGGCGTTTCAAGCGCTCGGTGCTTCGGCGCGTGGCTGTGATCCGCGCCGCGCAGAGTGCAGGCATCCCGCTGTCCCTCGTGGCGGAGTCGTTCTCCGAACTTCCGATCGACGGTGTTTCCACCCAGGCCGACTGGCGTCGGCTGTCTGAGCACTGGCAAAGTGAACTCGACGCACGAATTCTGGCTCTGGAAAATCTGCGAGGCAAACTCGGAGGATGCATCGGTTGTGGTTGTCTCTCGCTGGCCGAATGCGGCTTTGTTAACCCGGATGATCAAATAGCGGGAAGGCGTCCCGGTGCGCGGGCTTTTGACGTTCCCCCCAAGGTCGGCTCAACGTCGTCAGATTTTGTTGCCGCAAAAAACTTAGATGAATGAAGTATCAGGGCCTGGCAAAAGTGTCCGATTTGACCTCAACAAAGGTTGAGGTTCTACTGTTGACAGTGGTGCGCTGCTTAGGCGGGCTTGTGTGAAAGGAACTTTTTGTCATGACTGCACAACCGGCAACCAGCGGAACTGGAACGGTGATCGGGGACTTTAAGGCAGCGTTCGGCGGCCATCCGGCAGGAATTTCAGTGATTACCGCAGACATCGGGACTGGCCCAGTGGGCATTACCGCCTCATCTGTGGCCTCCGTTTCCGCTGAACCGCCCATCCTGGCTTTTTCTTTGGCTTCGCAGTCCGGTTCTGCCGCCGCTATCGCGGTCGCTGATTCCTTGGTGGTCCACCTCTTGACCGCGGCTGACCTTGAATTGGCCAGAGCCTTTGCCAGCGCCAGTAGCGAACGGTTCACCTCCTCCATGCTGTGGACTCGACTAGAAACCGGAGAGCCGTTGCTCATGCACGCTGGCTTCGCTCTGCGCTGTCAGGTGCTTAGTCGCACGCCAGCGGGAGGATCACTCTTGGTAGCGGCATCCGTTGTGGAGATTATTTCCCCGGACATAATTGGGGAACCGCTGGTCTATCACAGCCGGGCGTACCGTGGTTTGGCCTAGCCCTCAGGGCTGAAAAACGCTAAAGGGGGCGAAAAGCGACGAACTGGACGCCTCAGGATCAAGAGCTGGATGACGTCCACGATTGTGAGAGCGCAGCAGCGGCTGTCCCAGCGGGCTCATGTAGAATAAAAACCCTATGGAAAGTAAATCTAGGGGCCGGCAGCACGGTTCGCAAGGTATGAATTCATGCCCTGAGGATACCGCAGCGCAAGCCGGCAAACCCCGCACCCGTTCTCACCACACCTCCACCTGCGAGCCGATCGGTCTTGGCGCCGATCACCCCCCGCCGGCCAGTAGTCACCGCGTTCGGACGAGTCACCGCAAGGAAAAGGTGGCGCCGTAATGGAATGGCTCCTTCTCGTTGCGGGCCTGCTACTTATTTGTGGCACGGGATTCTTCGTGGCTGTGGAATTCTCTTTGGTGGCGCTTGATCAAACTACAGTCCAGCGAGCCGTGGCTCAGGGCGACAAAGCTGCCGAACCGCTGCTGCGCTGCCTGAAGTCCCTTTCCACGCAACTCTCCAGCTGCCAGCTGGGCATAACGCTGACCACACTACTGACCGGTTTCCTGATCGAACCGTCGTTGGGTGCACTGCTGGCTGTGCCCCTGAACGCCATGGGTGTGCCAGAACCCGCGGTTACCGGCGTCGCCCTTGTCACGTCCATGATCGTGGCAACACTGCTCTCGATGCTTCTGGGCGAACTTGTTCCCAAGAACATGGCGATTGCCAAGTCCTTTGAAATTGGCAAAGTGGTGGCACGTCCACAACTGGTTTTTACTGCCATTTTCAGGCCCGCGATTGTGGTGCTCAACGGGACAGCCAACAAGGTTCTGCACCTTTTTGGGATGGAAGCGAAGGAAGAAATTTCAGGAGCGAGGTCTCCGGCGGAACTGGCCTCATTGGTTCGTCGCTCGGCCGCCATGGGAACCCTTGATGAAGGAACCGCTCGATTCGTGGCCCGTACCCTCAGTTTTGGTGAGCGCACTGCCGCAGATGTCATGACTCCGCGTATGCGCGTGGAAACCATTGAGTCGGTGCAGTCAGTGGCTGACATCATCGAGGCCGCCCGGCGTACCGGGTACTCCCGTTTCCCCATCATTGGTGACTCCCCGGATAACATTCTGGGCGTTGTTCACCTCAAGAAAGCTGTCTCCATTCCTTTCCGGAAGCGCCCCTCCATTGAAGCTGGTGCCATCATGACCGACGTTCTTCGTGTCCCGGAGACCGTCCACCTTGATGCGCTCATTCTGGAACTGCGCGAAGGTAATCTGCAGATGGCTGTGGTGCAGGACGAATATGGTGGCACCGCGGGTGTCACGACCCTTGAGGACCTGGTGGAGGAGATTGTGGGGGAGGTTTCTGACGAGCACGACCGGACCAAGCCTGGAATCTTGCAAAGCGCCGATGGCCATTGGTTCTTCCCGGGCCTCATGCGCCCGGACGAGGTCTCCGAACGTATTGGTCAACTCTTTGTCCCCGATGAAGCTGGCTACGAAACCGTCGGCGGCTTCATGATGGCCATGTTGGGTCGGATCGCTCGTGTGGGCGATAGCGTTCCTGTTGAAGGCGGCACTTTGCTGGTGGACCGTTTGGAGCGGCGTCGCATTGATCGCATTTGTTTCATCCCCGCCCCGGACCCGGTGACGGGTGAGCTCGCCGCCACGCCAGAAATCACGGACGACGCCGGACTGGGCCAAAGCGGTGATGTTCAGTGAACCCGTGGGTTGGAATTGTTTGGCTGGTGGTCCTCCTCCTCGGGAACGCCTTCTTTGTGGCGGCCGAGTTTGCCATCATGTCCGCGCGCCGTAGCCAGATTGAGCCACTTGCGGAAGCCGGTTCCAAGAGGGCCAAGATCACCTTGGGCGCAATGGAAAACGTTTCCCTTATGCTTGCGTGCGCTCAATTGGGCATCACCGTATGCTCCTTGTTGATCTTGAACGTCGCCGAACCAGCTATTCACCATTTACTTTCGAGTCCGATGCACGCACTGGGCATTTCGGACAGCATCGCTGGACCGGTCTCGTTTGTGGTGGGTCTGTTACTCGTGACGTTCTTGCACGTGACGTTTGGCGAAATGGTGCCCAAGAATATGAGTGTCTCAGCAGCGGACAAGGCAGCGTTATTGCTCGCGCCACCGTTGGTGTTTATCGGCAAGGGTGTGCGTCCGATCATCGTGGCATTGAACTGGAGTGCCAACCACATCGTGCGTTGGTTCAAGATTGTGCCCCAGGATGAGGTCTCTTCTTCGTTCACGCTAGAGGAAGTCCAGTCGATCGTGGCCGAGTCTAAGCGCAGTGGATTAGTGCTGGATCAAACGGGACTGATCAACGGCGCGTTGGAGTTTTCCACTCAAACCGCACGAGAGATCATGGTGGACCTTGAGGACGTGGTGACATTGCCGGCGTCGGCCACTCCGGTGCAATTTGAGCACAAGGTGGGTAAAACCGGATTCTCCAGATTTGTTCTCACGGATGATGCCGGGAATCTTCTGGGCTATCTGCATTTGAAAGACGTGCTGCGCATTCCACTGGAGCGTTACGAGATGCCGATCGGGGAGGGGCGCGTGCGCTCCATGGTGAACCTCTCGGTGGATGAGGAGATAGAGGATGCGCTGGCGATCATGCAGCGCACGGGTTCTCATGTGGGACGTGTCATTGCTGAGGATGGATTGACTCTCGGATTGTTGTTCCTTGAAGATGTGATCGAGCAGCTAGTTGGGGAGATCAGGGACGCCACGCAGACGCAAATCCAGGAACGTCGAAGGGCTTGATGCGAACGATTCCCATTTAGGTTATGCTGTTATCAACCTTATTGGTAACAATTCTCATTAGCATCCCTGGAGGATCCCCGTATGCACCTGCTTCGCCCCGTCTTGCCCCTGGCTCTGGCCGTCTTAGCTTCGTTGGCGTTAAGCGCCTGTGGAGCCGGTGAAAGTTCGGCACCGAGCCCCGACGGCAAAATAGCCGTGGTGGCCTCCACCAATGTTTATGGCAACATTGCCCAGGATGTGGGTGGGAATTTAGTTGATGTTCATTCCGTCATCACCCGCTCCGATGCTGACCCGCACTCCTATGAGGCCACAGCTCAGGACAAGCTAGCCATTTCCAAGGCCGCCATCGGCATTGAAAACGGAGGCGGTTACGACGACTTCTACGGCCAACTGGCTAAGGGCACTTTGGAGTCATCCAAGATTGTCAATGTCAGCGAAATTTCCGGCTTAGACACGGGTGCGGGCTTCAACGAACACCTTTGGTATTCCCTGCCGACCATGTCCGCGTTAGCCGACGAACTTGGCAAACGCTTCACGGCATTGCAACCCGCATCTGCACAGTCATTTGCTACCAACGTGGCTGCATTCAAGGACGGCCTTGCGAAAGTTTCGGCCACGTTGGCTGCGGTAAAGACCGCCCACGACGGTACGGGAGTGGCCGTAACAGAGCCCGTCCCGCTGTACCTGCTGCAAGCGGCCGGCTTGGTCAACAAGACTCCGCCAGCGTTTAGCGAGGCTATTGAAAACGGATCAGACGTTCCCACCACCGTCTTGCGCGATACAGTAAACCTCATGTCATCGAGAAGCGTTGCCGTCTTGGCCTACAACGAACAAACGGAGGGTCCTCAGACCGTAGAGGTCAAACAGGCTGCTCTGGCGGCTCATGTTTCGGTCGTGGATTTTCGGGAGACGCTTCCGGCAAATAAGAGTTACCTTGCGTGGATGAGTGAGAATGCAAATGCTCTGGATCAGGCTCTGTCAACGTCGCCGGCCAGCGGAAAGTGACGTCTTCGGATTCCACTGGGACGTCGTCGGGGATGGCGGCCGGAGCGGACGGGCGGATGCCGATGGGAGCGCAAGACACGACGGACATTAAGCTGACTGCCGTGAGTGTGCACGGTGCACGGCTCGGATTTGGCCAACGCAAGCTGTGGGATGGATTGGAGCTTGATATTGCTCCCGGTGAGTTTCTGGCCGTACTCGGTGCCAATGGCAGCGGGAAAACTAGCTTCCTCAAAGTATTGCTGGGGTTGCTTCCGCTGGATTCCGGGACGGTGACGATTGGTGGAGAGCTGGCCCGACGCGGACACCGCGCCATCGGTTACGTTCCCCAGCAGAGGCACTTTACGGAAGACACACCCCTGCGTGCACGTGATCTGGTGGGCTTAGGTATTGACGGCCACAAATGGGGAATCCGTCTGCGTGGGCGCGCGCACCGAAAACGAGTTGACGAATTGTTGGGCGAGGTAGGCGCTGGCTCTTATGCAAAAATTCCGGTGGGTATGCTCTCCGGTGGTGAGCAGCAGCGCCTCCGGATTGCTCAGGCTCTTGCGTCGGACCCCAAGGTGCTCTTGTGCGATGAGCCGTTACTGTCCCTGGATCTCAATCACCAGAAAGCTGTCAGCGCCCTAGTGGGCAAACAAGCGAAAGAACACGGGACCGCCGTCGTCTTCGTCACCCATGAGATCAACCCGATCTTGGAGCACGTAGACCGCGTGCTGTACCTAGCCGGAGGTCGTTTCACCATTGGCACTCCAGAGCAGGTTATGACCACCGAGGTACTCTCGGCCCTCTACGGGACTCGTGTGGAAGTGCTGCACAGCAATGGTCGCATTGTGGTGGTGGGGATGCCCGAAGCGGTGATGGACGGCCATCTGGAGGGTACGCCGGGCAGCGAAGAAGGGCACGCGGCATGAACTGGACCGACTTTACCTCCGCAGTGTTCAATTTCACGGACTACGGCGAGCTGTTGCCACTGTTCCGGGACTCCTTGCTGGCCGGTGCCATCTTGGGTCTCGTGGGCGGACTCATCGGCACATTCGTCATGATGCGGGACCTGGCATTCGCAGTCCACGGCATTGCCGAGCTGTCATTTGCCGGGGCAGCCTTTGCGCTTCTCATCGGTGCCGACGTCATCTTCGGCTCACTCGTCGGTTCCGTTGTGGCTGCATTGCTCCTGGGAGTCATGGGAGTGCGGGCGCGGGAGAAGAACTCCGTGATCGGGGTCATCATGCCGTTTGGGCTGGGCCTGGGTATCCTATTTCTCTCCCTTTATCAGGGGCGTGCCGCCAATAAGTTTGGTCTCTTGACCGGTCAGATCGTCTCCGTTGATTCCACTGCGCTTTCCGTTCTGGCGCTGACAGCCTTGGTCGTGGTTGTTGGACTGGTTCTGATTTGGCGCCCACTGACGTTTGCCAGCGTGGATCCGGACATTGCTACTGCACGGGGCATTCCTGTCCGGGCGTTGTCCTTGGCCTTCATGTTCTTGTTGGGCATCTCGGTGGCACTGTCGATCCAAGTTGTCGGTGCTCTACTGGTGTTGGCCCTGTTGATCACGCCAGCCGCTGCGGCATTGCAGGTGAGCGCCGCACCACGCATGGTGGTCTTGCTGAGCGTTTCATTCGCAATGGTGGCTACCGTGGGAGGGATTTTGCTGGCTTTAGGAGGGCGGATCCCGATCAGTCCGTACGTGACGACCTTATCGTTTTTGATTTACGTCATTGCGCGTGTCGTTGGTACTGTGCGACGCCGACGCGGCTGGTCTGTGCGCACAGCAGCTTGACCGTAACTAGAGCGGGAGCGGTAGTTTCAGCTGTGGCTTGCTTGAAGAGTGCATTCCGGGCATAGGCCGTAGATCTCCACGGTGTGCTGAACCTGTGTGAAACCATTTTCGCTGGCAATCTTGGCGGCCCAGCTTTCCACTGCCGGAGCCTCGATCTCCACTGTCCGTCCACAGTTGCGGCACAACAGATGGTGGTGGTGGCTGGTCGCTGAACAGCGGCGGTATACGGCTTCTCCTTCGCCGTTGCGCAGGGTATCTACTGCGCCTTCTTCTGACATTGAGGCCAAAATTCGGTACGTGGTGGCCAGGGAGACACGAACGCCTCTGTCCGCCAGCAGTCGGTGTAGTTCCTGAGTGCTGACAAAATCGTCCAGACCATCCAACGCTGCGCTGATGGCGAGACGTTGCTTAGTGACGCGCTGTTCTTTCACCGGCACTTCCGACATGCTCTGAACCTGCTTTCTGCGTGTGTCAGTCCGATTAACCAGCCTAACGCAAAGGGCGCGAACCCGGATTAGAGAGAGGGTGCGCTCCTCAACGTCCATGTGCGTGCGGTATATGCTGAGCGCATGCTGCTGACCAAATATACCCACGCCTGTGTACGACTTGAACAAGCAGGACAGGCGCTGGTCATTGACCCGGGCGTCTTCTCTGAAAGTAGCGTTGCGTTGAACGGCGTTGACGCCATTTTAGTCACACATGAGCACGCCGACCACATCGATCAAGAGGCCGTGCTGAGTTCGCTGCGTGAGAATACACGCGTGGTGCTTTACGCTCCATCGGGGCTTGCCGCCACTTTGCGTGAGGCTGCTCCGGAAGCCGCAGAACAGATTCAAGATGCCGCACCCGGAGACGAGTTCAGTACTGCGGGCTTTCAAATCCGCTGCTTTGGCGGCCAGCACGCACTGATTCATACGTCGATTCCAGTGATTGCAAATGTGGGCTACGTGGTCAATGACTCCGTCTACCACCCTGGTGATTCTTTTTCAGTCCCGCATGGTCTTCAAGTGAAGACGCTGCTTGTGCCTGTTCATGCGCCGTGGTCCAAGGTGGAGGAGGTAGTCGACTTTGTGGTCTCCGTCCGGGCGCCTCACGCGTTCCAAATCCATGACAGCCTACTCACTGAGACAGGATTGGGTTTCACCGAATCGCATATTGGCCGTATTGGTGCGTTACACGGCACGGAATTCCGGCATTTGGCATCCGGCGAGTCGGTCGAGATCTAAGTATCTGCCGCGACGGCGTGCCAAACTGGCGGGGTGGTGGGAAATTCCACACGCCGTGACCAGTTTGGCACGCCGTCAGCGTCAGGGAGCCAGCGTTAGGCGTCCCAGCGGCCAGTTTCGAAGAACCGGTTGATGACGGCCAAGTGCGGAGCTGGATCCAAGCCCTTCTCGGCTAGCCACTGCGGGTTGTAGTAGCTACCCATGTACCGTTCGCCGCCGTCGCACTTGAGCGTGACGATGCTGCCGCGCTCACCGTTGGCCACCATCTTGGCCACCAGCTGCCACACGCCCCATAGATTTGTCCCTGTGGAGGGGCCAGCAGGCAGTGACGTCAACTCTGAAAAGTGCATCATGGCTGCCACAGACGCTGCGTCCGGGATCTGGAACATGGAATCGATGACGCCTGGCACAAAGCTGGGCTCCACGCGGGGGCGGCCAATTCCTTCGATACGGGAGGACTGACCGGTGACCACTGACATGTCGCCACTGGCCCACGCGGGGTAAAAAGCTGACCCTTCGGGATCGACGACGGCCAGTTGTGTTCCGTGGCCGTGGTAGCGAATGTAGCGCCCGATCGTCGCGGAAGTGCCGCCGGTGCCTGCCCCCACGACTACCCAGCGAGGTTCCGGGAAGCGTTCATGGGAAATCTGGGTGAAAATTGATTCCGCGATGTTGTTGTTGCCTCGCCAGTCGGTGGCCCGCTCGGCGTACGTGAACTGATCCATGTAGTGACCGTTCGTCTCCGCGGCGATGGTGGTAGCGGCGGAGTAGACCTCGTCGGCCTTATCCACAAAGTGGCATCGACCCCCGAAGCTTTCGATCAAGGCAATCTTTTCCGGGCTTGTGGAACGCGTCATCACGGCGACGAAGTCCAAGCCGAGTAACTGCGCAAAGTAAGCCTCGGACACCGCAGTGCTGCCCGAACTTGCCTCCACGACGGTGGTGCCTTCGTTGATCCAACCGTTGACCAAAGCGAAAAGGAAGAGGGAGCGGGCCAGACGGTGCTTGAGACTACCGGTGCGATGGCATGACTCGTCTTTGACATAGAGGTCCACGCCCCATTGCGCGGGAAGTTCTATTTTGTACAAGTGGGTATCTGCGGAACGGTTGTTCTCCGCTTGAACTTTGTGCATGGCTTGGTGAGTCCAAGACAGCTCTTCGGGTGTGCTTAGTGTCGAAGTTCTCATGAACAAAGAATAACGCCAACCAATGCCCTGTTCTGCGCATGGTTGAAGCAAACGGTAGCGCAAAACGTCCTCTCGCGCCAGAGTTTCCCTTGACTGCGCGCGCAGTGGCCCCTCCGGCGCTAGGTTTGAGGCAAGAACTTTAGCCGCGTGAACGTAAAGGAGACAAAAGTGGCCGTCATAATCAGTGTGGATCAGCTGCAAGGGCTGTTGAGCCGCGGGGGAAATACCGTTTTGTTGGACGTACGCTGGGCTCTGGGAGATCCGCACGGGCATGCCCACTATCAGAAGGGCCATCTGCCCGGTGCCATTTTCGTGGACATGAATGAGGAATTGGCTGGCCATGGTGAACCCGGAGAGGGGCGCCACCCGCTCCCGACGCAGGAAGCCTTTGGCCAAACCGTGCGGCGTTGGGGTATCAACAGCGGTGACACCGTAGTTGCGTACGACGACGCTGGGCTGGCTGCCGCCGCCCGGGCTTGGTGGCTGCTGGGTTACGCCGGTGTGCCTGATGTGTTCTTGCTCGACGGCGGTCTTGCGGCGTGGCGCGCAGCGAACCTTCCCCTCGAGACGGGTGAGGAACGCGCGGAACCGGGAAACGCCGTCGTACGGTACGGGGCAAAGCCCGCGCTGGATATTGTGCAGGCAGGGGAGTGGGCAGCCCACGGAATCTTGCTCGACGCGCGGGCCGGGGAGCGGTACCGGGGCGAGCGCGAGCCGATCGATCCGCGGGCGGGGCATATTCCAGGTGCTCTCAGTGCGCCCACGAGTGAAAACTTGTCAACAGATTCAACCTTTTTGCCAGCGGCCGCGTTGCGATCCAGGTTTGCCGCGCTAGGAATTACGGAGGGATCGGACGTGGCGGTGTATTGCGGTTCAGGCGTGACGGCGGCCCATGAAATCGCCGCATTGGAGATTGCGGGGTTCCGGGCTGCGCTCTTTCCCGGCTCCTGGTCTGCCTGGTCAAATCACCCGGAACTTCCGTTGGAGACCGGCAACGGCGATACAGTTGAACTATGACGCAAGTAAAAGCATACGCAGCCACCGCCGCCGACTCAGGCTTACGCCCGAGCACCATTGAACGGCGCACCCCCGACGCCAACGACGTCGAAATTAGCATTGACTTCTGTGGATTGTGCCATTCAGATGTACACGCGATCCGCTCCGAATGGGCACCCGCGAAATATCCGTTGGTCCCGGGGCATGAAATCGTCGGCAAGGTCACCCGCGTAGGTGCAGACGTCACGGACTTTACCGTTGGGGATAGCGTGGGCGTGGGCTGCATGGTGGACTCTTGCCGTACCTGTGATTCCTGCTTGGAAGGCTTCGAACAGTACTGCGAGAACGGGAACACCGGCACTTATGGTGTTGTGGACTGGCGCAACGGAGGGGATGTCACCCAGGGTGGGTACTCTTCTTCCATTGTGGTTAATGAGGGCTACGTGCTCAAAGTCCCGAAAAATCTGGATCCGGCCGCCGTCGCACCTCTCCTTTGTGCGGGCATCACCACTTACTCTCCGCTTCGCTACCTGAACGTTTCTGAAGGCGATGCTGTTGGAGTTGTGGGCCTTGGCGGATTGGGTCACATGGCGGTCAAGATCGCGAAGGCCTTGGGCGCCACGGTCACGGTTTTTACAACGTCTCCATCCAAGGCGGATGCTGCTCGTGAATTGGGTGCAGATCACGTGGTGATTTCCTCCGATGCCGCGCAGATGGCAGATGCCAAGGGCACTCTGAACGTGGTGATCGACACCGTGGCGGCCGTCCACGATATCAATGATTACCTGCGGACATTAGCCCGTGACGGGGCCCTAATTCAGCTAGGGTTGCCGCCGGCAAAGATGCCTCCCGTGGACCCGGCGTTGCTGGTGCGCAAACGCCTCGCTTATGGCGGATCGCTCATTGGTGGCATCGCTGAGACACAGGAAATGCTGGACTTTTGTTCAGAGCACGGCATCGTTTCAGATATTGAGATGGTGAACGCCACCGAACTGGACGTAGCCTACGACCGCATGGTGGCCGGCGACGTGAAATACCGCTTCGTCTTGGATAACTCGACTCTCTAGGAGCATCTTTCGTGAGCACGCTGTTTACACACATCATTGACGGTGACATTCCAGGTCGATTCGTCTGGAAGGACGAGATGTGCGTCTCTTTCTTGACGATTGCTCCGCTGACCGATGGGCACGTGCTGGTGGTGCCGCGCCAGGAAATCGACAAGTGGACGGACGCAACTCCGGAGCTGATGGCTCATCTAACGGGTGTTGCGCAGATCATTGGAGTAGCCCAGGTATCGGCGTTTAATGCGCCGAGGGCCGGCTTGATTATTGCGGGCTTTGAAGTGGATCATCTGCACGTTCACGTCTTCCCTGCCTACAGCTTGGAGGACTTCGACTTCAGGGCAGTGGATAATAATCCGCAACCGGACGTGCTGGACAGCAGTGCCGAGAAACTGCGGGAAGCCTTGCGCTCAGCGGGACACAACGAGTTCGTCCCAGAGTCCTGACGCCGCCCTTTCCAACGCTCGGTTACTTTAGGGTCACTTTGAGTGAACCCTCCTGCAGAAATATCGTGTTGAAACTTGAGGTGGGGCGTGAAGAATACTCCTAGATGCCGCGATGCGCTCATGGAACTATTGGCCAAGGGCACGCCCCACCGTCAGGATGGCTACACGCTTGTGGCCGTCGACGGCGTCGATGGTAGCGGGAAGACAACGTTTGCTGCGGATTTCGCACGCGCCTTGGAAGGACAAGGACACAGTGTGGTGGTTATCCACGCTGACGATTTCCTGAACCTGCGCGAGGTCAGGCATAGGAGGGGCCGCGATTCTCCTGAAGGATTCTGGCGTGATAGCTACGACTACGAATCCTTGGTCCGTGATGTGCTCATCCCGTTTGGGCCGCACGGGGATGGGCTCTTCCGGCGTGCGTCCTCGGATCACGTACTCGATGTGAAAGTGGACTTACAGCTCACTGCGGCACCTCGTGGAACAACCTGCATTGTCGAAGGGATGTTCTTGCACCGTCAGGAATTGGCCGGGTACTGGGACCATTCACTGTTCCTCAAGGTCCCGTTCGCCCAAACGGCCCAACGCATGGCAATACGCGACGGCACCGCGCCGGATCCGACGCACCCAAGTATGCGCCGTTATTTCCAAGGACAGTTGATGTACTTTGCCGCCGCTAGCCCCTGGCGACAGGCAACCGTCGTCGTGGATAACTCCGATAGTGCGTGAGCGTTGGCCATTTGTGACCCGGTTCTAACCGAGCGTTGGTGGGGGCTAAGCCATCGCCTTCGCCAGAGCCACCCGGATGCGCTTTTCGGACACGGAGTATGCGGTTCCCAGGTCTACAGCGAAGAGGCTCACGCGCAGTTCCTCAATCATCCAACGCACGTGTTCTAGCGCCGCGGTGGATCGCTGTCCGGGCAGCAAGGCGGCCGTGGCGTCGTCGTACTGGTCTTCAAGTCGTTGGACTGCCGCCATCGATTCTCCGTCTCGAGCAACATTGGAAGGTAACTTCTCCAACCGGCGTTCGATGCCAGATAGATACCGCGGTAGCTGGCTGAGTTGGGCAAAGCCTGTCTTCGCCACGAACCCGGGATACACCAATAATTCTTGCTGCATCTTCACATCATTCATGGCACTTATCAGGGCCGGGCTGGAGGTGGAACCCAGCGCCCTGTTGATCCGCATGGACGATGCTAGGATCTTCTCCACGACGGCGGTCACGGAGAAGACGGTGTCTATCAGTTCCGCCCGGACGGCCTCATACAAAGCGTCGAAGGCCTTCTGTTCCCAGGGCAGGGCCACCGGGGTGAGTTTGTCGATCGTGGCGAGCGTGCAGTCTGCAATCAACTCCGTCACCGAGCCGTGCGGATTTTGACTAAATGTGAGCTTCTCAGTGTTGCTTAGATGATCCAGCACATACCGATCCGGGGACGGTATGCGCAGCGCCAGTAGGCGAATTACACCGCCACGCATGGCCGATTCCTGAACATCTTGACGCTGGAAAATACGGATTGCCGCCGTAGTGCCTTCATCCACCAGGGCAGGATACCCGGTCACTGTATGGCCGGATACAAGGCGTTTGATCTCACGCGGTAGCGAGCCCACACTCCACTCGGTGAGACCCGAACGTTCCTGGATTCCACGGGAATTATCGGCGGTCGACGCCGGAAACTCACCCGCCGCTTTTGCTGCACCTGTCAGCGTGGGACCGCCGGTGGATTCCGTGTTGGTGCGAGCTCCGCCTTTCTTGCCTGTGCCAGCGCCACCGGCTGGAAGTCCTCCCATTGGAGAACGCCCAGCTTGGGTGGTCTTGGGCGTGGCACCGAGCTGTTCAGCGATGGCTCGGCGTGTGGCGCCGGCCAGCCTGGACTGGAGTTCGGCGAGGTCCTGGCCTTCATCCAAGACGCGGCCATCTTTATCGACAATGGTGAACGTCATACGCAGATGGCTGGGGACAGCATCCCAGTTCCACGAACCGGGTGCGATGAGATGGCCTTTGATCCTGCGTAGGGCCAGTTCCAGCGAAGGTTCCAACGCATCAGTCGAGGGGTCAAAGTCTTGGGCGAGCGCGGCTGCAGCCTGACGTCCCACATCCGGGGCGGGGATGAAGTTCTTCCGGACGGCTTTGGGTAGCGACTTGATCAATGCTGTGACGAGCTCGGCACGCAGGCCTGGGATTTGCCACCTAAACGGTGCCTCGTGCAGCTGATTGAGGAATAGGAGCGGAACTTGGACGGTGACGCCATCGGATGGGTTGGGCGCAGAGCCCGGAGCTGTGGGGTGGAATTCATAGGAGAGCGGCAGGAGAAACTCACCCTCAGTCCAGATCTTCGGGAAGGCTGCCTCATCAAGTGCGGGTTCCTCGGCCATGACCACGTGGGAATCAAAGTCTAACAATGCAGGGAAATCGCGCCGGGCGGCCTTCCACCACGAGTCAAAGTGGCGTTCGGAAACCACGTCCGCACCCACCCGTTCGTCGTAAAAGTCGAACAGTGTCTCGTCATCCACGCGCAGGTCGCGCCGGCGCATACGGGTCTCGAGCTCGTCGACCTCGGCAAGCAGAGCCTGGTTGCGATGGAAGAACTTGTGGTTGGTGTGCCAGTCACCCTCCACCAATGCGTGGCGGATGAACAGCTCACGGCTAAGCTCCGGATCGACCCGGCCATAGTGGATACGGCGGTCAGGGACGATCGGCACCCCGTACAAAGTAACTTTTTCATGCGCCATCACCGAACCCATTTTCTTGGACCAATGTGGCTCGCTGTAGGTGTGCTTGACCAAGTCGGGGGCTACCTGCTCGGCCCACAAAGGATCGAACTTGGCCGCAACACGGGCCCAAAGACGAGACGTCTCTACCAGCTCCGCCGCCATGACCCAATCCGGGGATTTCTTGAACAGCGCCGAGCCGGGAAAGACCACGAACTTGGTGCCGCGTGCACCGGCGTACTCGCGCTTGCGTTGGTCATACAAACCGATGTGGCTCAGCAACCCTGTCAGTAGCGACATATGAATGGCGTCGTGGTTAGCCACCGGGTCGATGTCTTTGCCGGAGACCCTAATGTCCAAAGACTTGCCCATCGCCTTGAGCTGGGTGAACAAATCCTGCCACTCACGCACTCGCAGGTAGTTGATGAACTCCGCTTTGCACAGGCGTCGAAAGGCGCTGGAGGAGAGCTCTGCCTGCTTTTCTTTGATGTAACGCCAGAGGTTGAGAAAGCCGGTGAAGTCGGAAGTTTCATCCTGAAAACGTTTGTGTTTTTCGGTGGCCAGCTGTTGCTTGTTTGTGCCGTCCCCCTGGGGACGCTCACGAGGGTCCTGGATTGTCAGCGCGGCGGCAAGCACCATGACTTCAGCTGCCACTCCGCGTTTGGCGGCCTCAACGATCATCCGGCCCAGCCGCGGGTCAACAGGGAGCTGGGCTAGCTGGCGTCCGACGCCGGTGATGCCACCTTGGGCGCTGACGGCTCCGAGCTCGCGCAGCAGCGTCACACCATCCGTGATAGCACGGGAGTCTGGCGGCTGGACGAACGGGAACTTCTCCACGTCTTTGGGACCCTTGGCCACACCCATGGCTGTCATTTGCAAAATGACGGCCGCTAAGTTGGTGCGCAGGATTTCCGGGTCGGTGAACTCACTGCGTACGTTGAAATCTTCCTCGGAGTAGAGCCGGATACAGATACCGTCGGAGACGCGACCACAACGGCCAGAGCGCTGGTTGGCGGAAGCCTGGGAGACCCGCTCGATGGGGAGCCGTTGGACCTTTGTCCTGTGCGAGTAGCGGGAGATGCGGGCAGTGCCGGTGTCCACCACGTATTTGATTCCCGGTACCGTCAGCGAAGTTTCCGCAACGTTAGTGGCCAGCACAATCCGACGCCGGGAACCGGGCGTGAATACTGCGTGCTGTTCGGCCAGGGACAACCGGGCAAACAAAGGCAGGATTTCAGCGTCACGCAGACGCGGGTTGCTCTTGGTCCGTCCCCGCAGTGCCTCGGCGGCGTCCCGGATCTCCCGCTCGCCGGAGAAGAAAATGAGAATGTCCCCGGGGGCTTCCTTGGAGAGTTCGTCGACGGCGTCGCACACGGCATCGAGAGGGTCTCGGTCCTCTTCGTCGTTGCCGCCATCCCTGTTCCTGTCGGCTGCCCGTCGCTCTATCACCCGCTTGTCGGCTGCCCTGCGACTGGCACCCGGAAGGCTGGCACCCGGATGGCTGGCAGCGGAGGGGTCAGCCTCCGTATCGGAGCCGGGGTCGTCGTCGTCCGTATTTGCCCCTGATGGCGGGCCAGAGAGCGGACGGTAGCGAATATCCACTGGGAAGGTTCGCCCTGAGACTTCGATGATGGGTGCGGGGCCGTCTGCGGCGGCGAAATGGGTGGCAAAACGCTCCGGGTCAATGGTCGCGGAGGTGATGATGACTTTCAAATCCGGGCGCTTGGGAAGGATCTGGCGCAGGTAGCCAAGGATGAAGTCAATATTCAGCGAGCGCTCATGGGCCTCGTCGATGATGATGACGGAGTACTTGCGCAGCAAACGGTCGCGCTGGATCTCGGCCAGCAAGATGCCGTCGGTCATCAGCTTGATCTTGGTTTGCGGGCCCACATGACCGGTGAAACGGACCTGGAAGCCTACTTCTTGGCCAATTTCGACGTCGAGCTCGCTGGCAATGCGTTCAGCCACTGTGCGTGCGGCGAGACGGCGCGGCTGTGTATGGCCGATCAGTCCCTTGTCCGCCAGACCCAGCTCCACGCACATTTTCGGGATCTGGGTGGTTTTTCCGGAGCCCGTTTCCCCAGCGATGATGGTGACCTGATGGGCGGCGATCGCTGCCATGATGTCCTCGCGGCGCTCGGAGACAGGGAGTGCGGGAGGGTAGTTGATAGTGAAAGTCATGGTGCCCTCCAGTTTATGCCGTTGCGGTGCCGGAGTCAGCGAGGGCGGCTTTCCGGATATGTAGCGTCCCCTTAGCTGTCAGTACCAAAAGTCCGACGCCGGCCACCACCAATGCGGCGCCCACGACTGAGGCGCTGATTCCTGGAACCATAAAGTCCTGCTGTGCCGCGGGCGGTGTGTTGGTGCTCAGTATTGACTGCCCGAGAATGAAAGCGGTGATACCGAAGCAGCTAAGCAGCACGCCGTACGCAAATGTGCACAAGAGTTTGGCTGAGGTTTTGCGCCATAGAAGGTCAAGGCCAGCCATGCGCGGATCTGGCAGTGATGCCGTCGAGGAAAGGCGACGCAGCGCAAGAATCGTTGCACCGGAAAAGACCATGGTCACCACAATGAGCGGGATACTTATCTGCCAGCCCAGGTGGCTCGGCGCGCTGAGAGAGACGGCGACGCAGAAGACAATGAAGGCCAAAAGTACGGTAGCACCTAGGAAATAGCTTCGTTTTCCGAGCAGACGTTGTGGCGAGAGCACATTTTTGTGTGTGACGGGAAGCGCTGAATATAGCAACAGCCCGCCGCTGGCTGAGAGCACCAACGTCAACACGATTGGCAGAGCTGCCAAGCCTGCCAAGGCCGATAAGACAGATTGTTCTGCCTGCCCGGCCAGTCCGATCGAAATTCGCAATAGTGCCGCGAACATGACGACGGCGAAGATCACCGGCATCAGTACCCGCAGCTGTGCGCGCGTCATCGCTCTTTGCTCTTGCGCAAGAGTTATACGAGCTGGTCCTTGGTTGGCTCCGGATCCGGGACCCAACGCACGTGGCGCATTCTTTTTCGAGATCCATGACGCGGTTGCCGTCAAAGCCCAGGCCAAGCCCGCAAGCACGGCAAGTGTGGCAATCAATGTGGTCATGGGGAAATTCTTTCATGAACGGCAGCGTCCACTCAGACAGGGCGGGTGGAACTCGGTCCAACTAGCGGAAGCGTCAGTACCCGCCGTCGTTAGGTACGCCGCTGAGCTCTCATGACGTCGTCGGCAATGGTGATCTGTGTTTCATCGGGGCCCACAGTGCGCCGGGGCCGGGATTCCGTGACCTGGACGTGCCACAATTCGGGGTCCAAAGTGGCTGCTACTTGCTGTGCGGTGAAGAACAGGTCCGTGCCGTGGGGCCGTCGGGCACCGGAACTGGCGTCCGACGGCGCATGACCCACTATAAGCAGCGTCCCCCCGGGTGCTACAGCGCCCGCTAAACGGGCAAACAACGGCTCCCGGTCTTGCCTGGGCAGATGCATGAATTGGGCCGACACCAGGTCGTAGGAATCTTTTGGCGGAGTCCAGGAAAGAAGATTATGGTGTTCCCACACAACAGAGCCAGCCGTTTCAAAGGAGACCGCCCGTGCTGCCGCACGTTCCAGTGCCACACTTGAAATGTCGACGCCGGTGACTTGCCAGCCAAGTCCGGCCAACCAGAGGGCATCGGTGCCTTCCCCGCAGCCTGCGTCCAAAGCCGTGCCGACGCGAAGTCCACGAACCTCTGCTACGAGCTGTGGGTTGGGATTTTCGCTCCAGACGTTCCCCTCGCGACCGTAGCGTTCGTTCCAAAAGTTCTCATCAAATGTTTCGCCCATGCTGCCTATTCTTACACCTGTTCGATGCTTCCTGTTTGGACTCGTGTGGAGGGTGCTTTGGACTAATTTTCCGCTATTTCGGGCAGCTCTTGATGGGTGGTGATGGCTATCCGATTCCAAACGTTGATGGCGCAGATGGCCATCATTAGTGCGGCGGTTTCGGCGTCAGAAAATTCGGCGCTCACACCCAACCAGGTTTCCTGGGAAACCCCGCCTTCTCCGATCAGAGTCATTTCCTCCGTGAGAGCAATGGCCGCCCGTTCGCGTTCCGAGTACAGCCCCGGTGCCTCCTGCCACCCGGAGAGGACATCCAGTCGTCGGTTACCCACGCCGGCCGCGCGGGCTTCGCGACCATGCATGTCCAGGCAGTAGGCACAACCGTTGAGCTGCGATGCTCTAATTTTCACCAACGCCAGCAGATCTTCGCCAAGACCGGCGCTATGAATGTACTTCTCCATGGCGTACATGGGTTTGTAGGCCAAGGGATCAGCTTCGTTGAGATTCATTCGCTGCTGGAGCATTTGTTGAGCTTCCTTTAGTTACTTTTCGGGTACCTGTTTGTAGGGTCGGCTCCTACATCTCCAGCTTCCACCCGGGGGTGACCCTTTTACAAGAGCGTCGTAGCCAGTTTGCTGGTGCGAATAAGGTCCCGGTACCAGTAGTACGAGTCCTTGGCGGTGCGCTTCTGCGTTTCGTAGTCGATGTGGACCAGCCCGAACCGCTGGGAGTATCCCGCAGCCCATTCAAAGTTATCCATCAGCGACCAGTGAAAGTAGCCGCGGACATCCACCCCGGCGTCCATTGCTGCTTGTAAAGCGTGCAGGTGTCCGGCAGTGTAATCAATCCGCCGTTGGTCGTGGATCCGGCCGTCGGCATCTGGCCCGTCATTGAACGCGGCGCCGTTTTCGGTGATGTACAGCGGAGGGAGTTTTTTGCCATAACGTTTCTTGAACGTAAGCAGCAACTGCGTAAAGGCGGCCGGAACCACGGGCCAGTCAAAGTCTGTGCGCGGGTATCCCACAATTTCTCGCATGGAGAACGGAAGCGTGGAGTCTAAGGAATGTCCATCTACCAGAGCGGCTCCTTCAGACGTGGGTGCTCCAACGCAACTGGGATTGTAGGAGTTGATGCCATACCAATCGAGCGGCGCGGATATCGTGGCCAAATCGCCGTCGGGAATCGGTGGCAGGAAAGGTGCCACCGCATCCGGATAGGAGCCGGTGAGGATCGGATCAGCGAAGATCCAATTGGCGATGTTGTCGTAAAGCCCGACGGCTTGCACGTCCGCTTCCTCCTCACTGGCCGGCCAGGTGAGTGCGTGATTGTTAGCGATGCCAATATTAGTGGCGCCCGCGGACCGCAGTGCCTGCACCCCTAGCCCATGGGCCAGCAGCAGGTTGTGCGCCGCTGGCAGCGCGTCAAAGCCGAGCGCGAGCCCCGGTGCGTGGATGCCCGCACCGTACCCGAGCATTGTCAGGGCCACCGGTTCGTTGATGGTGATCCAGCGAGGGATGCGGTCGGAAAAATGGCTTCCGACGATCTGCGCGTAATCGCCGAATCGTTCAGCAGTATCCCGGTTTAGCCAGCCGCCAGCATCCTCCAATTCCAACGGAGTGTCCCAGTGGAACAGTGTGGGGCGCGCAGTGATGCCGGCGTCGAGCAGTCCATCAACCAACCTGTCGTAAAAATCTAAACCCGCTGGGTTGATCGGGCCACTGCCACCAGGCTGGACGCGCGACCAAGAAAAGCTGAAACGGTAAGCATCAATTCCCAGCCCTTTCATCAGCGCTATGTCTTCGCGATAGCGGTGATAGTGATCACAAGCCACGTCGCCGGTGTCACCATTGCTTACCCGATCAGGTTTCGTGACGAAAGCGTCCCAACTTGAGGGGCCGCGTCCGCCGTCGTGCGCGGCACCTTCAATCTGGTAGGCGGCGGTGGAAACACCCCACAGAAAGTCTTTTGGAAACTTCAAAAAGTCAGGCTGGTCCATGAGCACCCCTCGCTGTTCGTTTGCAGACGAGCCTCACGGATGCAGGGCGCGAAGTCAAGGGTTCAGGTGGGAGGTAGCAGGGTTAGTGGCCATCAGCTGGAGCGAACTAAGTGGGAAAACAAAAGTGGCAGTTGCCGCGAATTACTTCGCGGCAACTGCCACCGTCAAAAAGTGTGCCCTCGATAGGATTCGAACCTACGGCCTGTTGCTCCGGAGGCAACCGCTCTATCCCCTGAGCTACGAGGGCAAGGCAACCGTGGCTGCCAATGGGAACGTGAAAGAGCTTAGCAGGTGCCGGGGATGCAATGTAAAACCGGGGGAGGCGGGCACTACCGTGACGTGGTGAGTGTCTCGGCATTCGGAAGACGTAATGACGGGTGCGAGCTCCCCCTGTACAGGTAACGTTGGGGCAATGGTGCACGCATGGTGAGAAATATTCAACGCTCTGGATGGCTTTTCGGGGCTGGAATCATTTTGACTGCTCTGACGCTGCGCGGAGCTGTGACGGTAGTTCCGCCCCTGGTCTCCACCATCAACCACGACCTCCCGCTGAGCACAGCGACCATCGGCATCCTGGGCATGCTCCCTACAGCGGCATTTGGCCTCTTCGGATTTCTCACACCATATGTGATTCGCTGGGCCTCGCTGGAACGGCTGATCGTCCTGTCCATCCTTGCCGGAATCGTTGGTCAAGTAGCCCGAGTTTTTGCCCCCAACACGACGCTGTTCCTGATTCTCTCCGTGCTAGCTTTTGGCGGCCTCGGAGCAGGAAACGTGCTTTTGCCACCACTGGTGAAAAAGCATTTCCCTAGCAAAATTGGTTTGATGACGGCCTTGTACGTCACCGCCTTATCTGTAGGAACCGCGGTGCCCGCGCAGTTTGCGGTGCCGCTAACAGACGCTGGCAGCTGGCAATTCACGCTCGCCTCGTGGGCCGGGGTGAGCGTCGTTGCCCTGGTGCCATGGCTCTTGGCTGTGATTTCACCGCGTTCGACGGCGGCAGCGTCTCAGGTGGCTCCAGCAGCTGGGGCACTGGAATTGAAGATCCACTCAAAGCCGGTACACAAAGAGGTTGCGCCGAAGATGAACCTGTGGCGCTCGCCTACAGCTTGGGGACTGACCCTCATGTTTGGCTGCACATCGCTAAACACTTATGCCCTCTTTGCCTGGTTGCCAGAGATCCTCACCCAGGCCGGTCTGGACCGCGCCCACGCCGGTTCCATGTTGGCGCTCTTTGCCGCGCTTGGCCTACCACTGAGCCTTATGATCCCTCTGGTGGCATCTAAGATGCGTAACCCGTTCCCGGTAGTGCTGGTGATGTTGGCTTGTTTCGTAGCTGGCTACCTTGGATTACTTCTGTCTCCTGCTAACGGCACCTGGCTCTGGGTGTCCTTGGCTGGGCTGGGGCCGGGAACGTTCCCCTTGTCCTTGCTATTGATCAACCACCGGACCAGGACCCAAGCAGGTGCCGGTGCGCTCTCTGGATTTGGTCAGGGTATGGGTTACGCGCTCGCATGTGCCGGACCGCTGTTCTTTGGCCTATTGCGTCAGGGGACTGGCTCCTGGACTGCACCGTTCGTGTTTCTCTTCGCCACTCTGATTCTTTTGGGCGTCGGAGCGTTCATCATCTGCCGACCTAAAATGCTCGAAGACGACTTCGTCTGAGCTTTGCGGGGCTCCCCACCCGGTTCATTGTGCGGTTGATGCGGGTTCACGTGCTCCGCACCCGCATCTACTGCACAATGATTGGGAAGTTCAGGATTGGGGGAGGATGCGGGCGGAACCGTACACTTGGAGGTGTGACTCCTGAAGAACTTTCTGCCGCCATTACCGCCTGCCTCAAAGATGCCGTCGACGCCGGTGAACTTGCTGTTCCCGCCGACGCTCTGCCCAATGAAGTCCGCATTGAGCGGCCGAAAAGCCGAGACCACGGTGATTGGGCCACCAGCATCGCCCTTCAGCTGGCGAAGTCGGCGGGAGTCCCGCCACGCAAGATCGCGCAGATTCTGCAGATACGCTTGGCGGATATCCCTGGCGTTTCCAAGGTGGACATTGCCGGACCAGGCTTTCTCAACATCACTGTTGACGCCGCTGCGGCTGGTGAGCTGGCTAAGATCATCGTGGAAGCTGGCGCAAATTACGGCACCAACGCGTCCATGGCCGGGACCAAGATCAACCTGGAATTCGTTTCCGCGAATCCCACCGGTCCCATCCACCTAGGCGGTACCCGTTGGGCAGCCGTCGGGGATTCCCTGGCACGCATTTTCGAATCTCAGGGCGCCGGTGTGACCCGCGAGTACTACTTCAACGACCACGGCAACCAGATCGATAAGTTTGCAAGGTCTCTCCTGGCCAGCGCCCAGGGTGAACCCGCACCGGAAGACGGCTACGGTGGAGCCTATATTGAGGACATCGCCCAGGAAATCACTGCCAAGAATCCGGGCATCTTGGATTCGGCGGATCCGCAGGAAGGGTTTAGGGCTCAAGGCGTGGAGCTCATGTTCACCGCCATCAAGGATTCCCTGCACGAGTTTGGGGTGGACTTTGACGTCTATTTCCACGAAAATTCGCTTTTTCAAGACGGAGCCGTCGAGAAACTGCTTGAGCAGCTCAAAGGCTCCGGCAACATGTACTTCAAGGACGGTGCCTGGTGGCTGAACTCCACCGAATACGGTGATGACAAGGACCGTGTGGTTATCAAGTCCGACGGCAACGCCGCCTACATCGCTGGGGACATTGCCTATTTCAAGAACAAGCGTGACCGAGGCTTTGACCTGTGCATCTATATGCTCGGCGCAGACCACCACGGCTACGTGGCCCGACTCAAGGCCGCAGCGGCTGCCATGGGCGACGACGCCAATCGTGTTGAAGTGCTCATCGGGCAGATGGTGAACTTGGTCCAGGACGGCAAGCCCGTGCGGATGTCCAAGCGCGCCGGGACCGTGGTCACCATGGAGGATCTCGTCGACGTGGTCGGCACGGATGCCGCCCGCTACTCGCTGGCGCGTTTCTCTTCCGACTCCAACATCGACGTCGACCTGGACGTGTTGACCAAAAAGTCCAACGAGAATCCAGTGTTTTATGTTCAGTATGCCCACGCCCGCACCGCCGCGGTAGGACGCAATGCCGAGGCCGCAGGGGTAGAGCGCACAGCATTTGATGCATCGTTGCTCACCCACGCAACGGAGTCCGAGCTTCTTGCAGTTTTGGGTCAGTATCCGGGAGTTCTTAGCCAGTCCGCGAGTTTCCGCGAGCCGCACCGCGTGGCCCGCCACCTAGAGGTCATCGCAGGCGCCTACCACCGCTGGTACGATGCTTGCCGCGTCGCTCCCATGGGCGAGGAAGCGATCACGGACGTGAACCGTACCCGTTTGTGGCTCAACGATGCGGTGGGCCAGGTGCTGTCTAACGGGCTTTCCCTGCTGGGCGTTTCAGCGCCGGAACGGATGTAATTGATGGGTGGAGAACACATCCCAGGCGCGGAGCTGGCCCCGAATTGGCTACCCGCAGCTGGTGACGTCAATGAGCTTCTTCCCGCGCTCTGGGCGCACGACGTCGAACGCAACGAACACGGTGAGCTCACCATTAGCGGTGTTCACGTGAGCGAGCTCAAGCAGCGCTTTGGCACGCCGCTGTTTGTCATGAGTGAGGATGATTTCCGCTCGCGTGCACGCATGTTTAAGGATGCTTTTGATGCAGCGTTTGAGGATATCTGCGGTGGGGTTGACGTGTACTACGCCGGCAAATCTTTTCTGTGTACAGAGGTGGCCCGCTGGGTTGACTCCGAGGGTCTGCGTCTTGACACGTGCTCCGGCGGGGAACTGGCCGTGGCTACACGGGCAGGGTTGAGCGGAGAACGGCTAGGGCTCCACGGGAACAACAAGTCCGACGCCGAGATCAACCGCGCTCTGGACATGAAACTTGGCCGCATTGTGGTGGACAGCTTGCATGAACTCAAACGTGTGGAGGCATTGGCCTCGGCTCGCAACACCACTGCCAACGTGATGTTGCGTCTAACCCCCGGAGTCCATGCACATACGCATGAATCCATCGCCACGGCTCATGAGGATCAAAAGTTTGGTTTGTCCTTTATTGCCGAGGATCCGGAAGAGCCTGGCATGAGCGCCGCAGAGGCCGCCTCCAGGCTGGCCGTAGATGCCGAGAGCATCAACTTCCTCGGCTTTCACTGCCACATCGGCTCGCAAATATTCGAGTCCGAGGGCTTTGAAATCGCGGCCCGCAAGCTGCTGGCCTTCACCCACAAGATTCAGCTGACCTACGGCGTCACCCTGCCCGAACTGGATCTGGGTGGCGGCTACGGGATCGCGTACACGACAGTTGACAAACCGCGGCCGGCTGACGAGGTCGCACAGGCGATGGCCGCCGTCGTCCGCGAAACCTGCGCGGAGCTGGGGATGAGCGCGCCGCGGATCTCCATTGAACCGGGGCGGGCGATAGTTGGCAGCACAACGTTCACTCTTTATGAGACCGGCACGCTAAAAACCGTGCAGGTTGAAGTGCCGAACGCTGACGGTGTGACGGCGCCGCGACGGTATGTGTCGGTGGATGGTGGCATGAGCGATAACGCCCGCCCGGTGCTTTATGACGCGGATTATTCGGCCGTGGTCGCCAATCGGGCTTCGCAGGCGATCCCGGCAATGTCTCGAGTGGTGGGCAAACATTGCGAGAGCGGTGACATAGTTGTTAGAGATGTATATCTGCCCAATGACGTGGCGGCGGGGGATCTGCTGGCAGTTCCCGGAACAGGTGCGTACTGCTGGGCATTAGCCAGCAACTACAACTACGTTCCCCGTCCGCCCGTGGTCGCCGTCAAGGACGGCACTGCACGCTTGATTGTGCGGGGCGAAACGGAAGACGATTTGCTGGCACGCGATTTAGGGGCTTAGAACCTTTTGACAGAGCGCAACACGGCCGTGACTGACACGGACACGATCCACAAAACCCTCAAGGTGGCTCTCCTGGGAGCCGGCAATGTGGGCGCCCAGGTAGCCCGCATTCTGCGTGCTGATGCGGACTCGCTGGCGGCCCGCATCGGTGCCCGCCTGGAGCTGTCCGGCATTGCCGTGCGCAACGTTGATGCGCCCCGCGACGTTGACTTACCGCGCGAACTTTTCACGAGCGATGCCTCAACTTTGGTGCGCGAGGCCGACATCGTTATTGAGCTGATCGGTGGGATTGAGCCCGCGCGCACACTGATCTTGGAGGCCATTGAGCACGGCGCCACAGTGGTCACCGGCAATAAGGCGCTCCTGGCGGTGGACGGTCCTAGCCTCTATGAGAAGGCCGACGCCGCCGGCGTTCAGCTCTCCTATGAGGCCGCCGTGGCAGGGGCCATTCCGATCCTGCGCCCCATCCGTGATTCGTTAGCCGGGGATAAGATCACCCGTGTGATGGGGATCGTCAACGGCACCACAAACTACATCCTGGATCAGATGGACACCACGGGTGCCCAGTTTGCCGATGCTCTAGCTGAGGCCACCCGGCTGGGATATGCGGAGGCTGATCCCACCGCTGACATCGAAGGCCATGATGCGGCAGCCAAGGGAGCGATCTTGGCGTCACTGTCCTTCCACACCCGCTTTGCCCTTGAAGATGTTCACTGCCAAGGCATCACGGACGTCACAGCCTCTGACATCGCCGCAGCCAAGGATGCCGGATTTGTTATCAAGTTGTTGGCGATTGCCGAGAAGCTTCAGTCCAGCAACGACGACGGTTCCCGCACGGAAGGCGTGAGCGTCCGGGTTCACCCCACGTTACTGCCGCGTGAACACCCGCTTGCCGCCGTTCATGGCGCGTTCAATGCTGTGTTCATTGAGGCTGAGTCTGCTGGTGAACTCATGTTCTACGGGCAGGGTGCCGGCGGGACGCCAACGGCTTCGGCCATCCTCGGTGATGTGGTCTCGGCAGCCCGACGTATGGTGCTGGGTGGGCCTGGTCGGACTGAAACCACCACGGGTGTGTTGCCTGTGCTCGGGATCGAAGCTGTCACGACCCAGTACTACATCGGATTAGACGCAGCTGATCAGCCAGGTGTGCTGGCCAAAATTTCCGCTCTCTTTGCCGAGAATGGGGTTTCTATTGAAACCATGCGACAAACAGTCCACCGTGAGCGTGCCGTCTGCGATGGCAGCGGCCCAGCCGCAGCTGAGCTTCGAATTATCACGCATCGGGCAAGCGAGGCTTCTCTTGCAGCCACGGTTCGGGCCATCAATGGCCTGGAAATCATAAATTCGGTAACAAGTGTCTTGAGGGTGGAGGGAGTCTGATGGCTCATCAGTGGCGCGGGGTAGTCCGCGAATATGCAGAGCGTTTGCCCGTAACGGCAGAAACAACGGTGGTGACTTTGGGGGAGGGTGGCACTCCACTGGTGTACGCCCAGAAGCTCTCCGAGCTGACAGGGAACTCCGTGTACCTGAAGGTGGAAGGGATGAACCCCACCGGCAGTTTCAAAGACCGAGGGATGACCATGGCCATGACGGCTGCGGTAGCCGCTGGAGCGAAGGCGGTGGTGTGCGCGTCGACCGGAAATACCTCAGCATCTGCGGCTGCCTACGCCAAAGCGGCCGGGCTGACATGTGCGGTGCTGGTGCCCCAAGGCAAGATTTCCATGGGTAAGCTCAGTCAAGCCGTGGCTCACGGTGCAACCCTGCTCCAGGTGGACGGGAACTTTGATAACTGCTTAGATGTGGCCCGCAAACTGGCAGAGGCGTACCCGGTATTCTTGGTCAACTCGGTCAACCCTGCTCGCATTGAGGGGCAAAAAACGGGAGCTTTCGAGGTAGTTGACGCCCTGGGCGACGCCCCTGACTATCACCTACTACCAGTGGGTAATGCGGGTAATATCAGCGCCTACTGGAAGGGCTACAAGGAATACGCAGCACCCTACGAGTCCGCAACATCAGGGATCTTGCCTCCGGTTTCCACGCACACGCCCATCATGTGGGGTTTTCAGGCTGCAGGGGCTGCCCCCTTCGTGGCTGGGCACCCCATCCTGGAACCGGACACCATAGCTACAGCCATTCGCATCGGCAACCCGGCTTCTTGGGATCTTGCCATTGCGGCCCGCGACGAATCCGGGGGGCTCATCGAGGCCGTGACGGATGCAGAAATTCTGGCCGCACATCGGTGGCTCTCGGCGAAAGAAGGCGTATTTGTGGAGCCCGCTTCCGCAGCCGGTGTTGCCGGGCTGATCAAGAAGCATGCCGCAGGGCAGGTCCCTACAGGCAAGACAATGGTCATCACTGTCACCGGGCATGGTCTCAAAGACCCCGATTGGGCACTGACGAACACCGATGGTAGCCGCGTGGAGCCCACCTCTGTTCCCTTCGATGTAGTCACAGTAGCCAAGGCCCTTGGGCTCGATGGCTAGTTGCTAAGCCCAGAGACAGAGAACTTGATGAGATCACGCGCCACCGCAGCGTCACCAAGAGATTCCACGCCACAATCTGCACAGGAACAGGCGGAAGATGGTGTGCCTGAAGTTGACGGGCTAACAACGGGCGAACTAAAAGTCCCTGGAATCGGCTACACGGTAACTGTTCAGGTGCCTGGCACCAGCGCCAACTTGGGTCCGGGCTTTGACTCGCTGGGCCTGGCAGTGTCCTTGTATGACACCCTGAGCGTTACCACCCTGAGGGGGCATGACGGTGCTGATGGTACACAGCTTTTGGAATTTGATCTCCGCGGGGAAGGGATCGCCGAACTGCCTCGAGATGACAGCCACCTAGTAGTCAAAGCCATGGATTTGGCCTTCGCCCGGCTTGGGTATCGGCGCGGTAGCTTGCGGATCACGGCGGAGAACGTACTCCCACACGGACGTGGACTGGGGTCGTCCGCTTCAGCCATAGTCGCAGCTATTATGGCGGCCAACGCCTTGGTGGAGGCCAGAGACCGGCAGGATACGCAATGGGTGTTTCAACTTGCCTCTGAGATTGAGGGACACCCAGATAACGTTGCTCCTGCCATCTTTGGTGCCGTGGCTATTTCGTGGCGTGAAGGCCGTACATATTCCTCGACCAAGGTGACTCCGTCACAGGCTGTGATCCCCGTAGTGGCTGTTCCGGACTTTGAAGTCAAGACTGAACTGGCGCGCGGGCTGCTTCCCGCTTCGGTGCCTCATGCAGACGCCGCAGCAAACTCAGGCCGGACAGCGCTGTTGATCCATGCTCTCAAGGACGCTCCGCAGTTATTGACGGCCGGAACCCGTGATTACCTTCACCAGGACTACCGTGCCCAGGCAATGCCCGAAAGCTCAGCTTTGATCGCGCAGTTGCGCGCGGGCGGACATGCAGCATTTATCTCTGGTGCCGGGCCGACGGTTATGACCCTCGCCAACGGCGGTGCCGAAGCTGACGAGGTGGTTGAATTCATCACTAAATATGGCGCAGCGGGAGATGATCAGAGAACACCAGGTGTGTCGTGGCGCGTTGTGCGGCTGTCGGTTGACCATGAGGGTGCTAAAGTAGAAATGCATCCGGGTTCATAGACACTCTTGGCCTGCGTCCCCATAGTCGATGCCACTCTTTACCTCACCATTCCCTCTGGAACGGTGGTTGGACGAAATGACAGCCGGCAGCCGCCTTGTCAATTCAAGATGCAAATGAGTTACTCACGTGCTTCTAGGGTGAACCTACCAATTCCGCCGCTTGAAATTTGCTGGCGTGAACTGGAACCTCAGCTGAATTATCCTGTCCCTGCCAGTGCGGCAGCGGCGGAGCGGTTGACACTAATCATCGCGGCCTTATCAACAAGGACCGCCATCGAGGGGGAAGGATCCTTCGTGACAGAAATCATAACTTCAGCCGCGGGTACCAAAGCAGCGCAGTTGGATGAGAGCACAAAAGCTACAAACTCGACCAAGCCTGCAGGCTTGGCTGGTTTGAAGCTGGCACAGTTGCAAGTTCTGGCTGGTCAGCTGGGCATAACCGGCGGTTCCCGGATGCGTAAGGGGGATCTTGTGAGCGCAATTTCGGCGCATCAGCGAGGTTCCTCAGTAGCCGACCGACCCGTGCGCGCGGCAAAGTCTGCGCCTGTTTCCGAGACCGCAACGGACGGACAAGTGCCGGCGAAGCGCGTTTCGCGTTCCAAGGCTGTCCAGCCGGAAGCAGAAGCGCCTGTTGCAACATCAGAAGCTGCCGCAGTCGCAGAAGACCGTCCGTCCCGGAGCCGGCGGGGCTCGCGCCGCGCTGCCAGCAGCGATGGCGTCATCACCACCGGAACTCCGACGCAAGCCACTGTTGGCACCCGGGAGCAGACCCCCGCAGCGCAGGAGCCGTCAGTAGCACAAGCACCCGCTGGTGCGCAGGCTGATTCCGCTGAGAACGACGGCGAAAACCGCCGACCCTCACGAACCCGCAACCGCCGTGCACAAGGTGGCGGCCGCGACGCTCACAACGATTCAAGCGATGCTACGCCCGAGAAAGCTCCGGAGGCAGCAGCTCACAATGACGCTGCGAGTGCGGAGAGTGGTTCTGAAGATTCGACCGGCCAAGGGGATCGTTCGGACCGCAACGGACGCAACAACCGCAACCAGCGCAATCAACGCAACTCTAACGATCGCAACTCCAGCGACCGTCCTTCGAACGACCGAAACTCGAACGATCGCAACTCCAACGATCGTCCTTCGAACGAGCGCAACGACGATGAAGACGGCTCGAGGAACAACCGAAACCGTCGCAACCGACGCGATCGCAACAGCAACGATTCCAACGACCGCAACGATCGCAATGATCGTGGCAACAACAGCCGGAATGATCGCAACGACCGTTTCCGCGACCGCAATGAACGCCGCCGCGGCCGCAGCGCAGGACCCGACTTTGATGATTCTGAGGTCACCGAGGACGACGTCCTGCTGCCCGTAGCCGGCATCTTGGACATCCTGGACAACTATGCATTTGTCCGTACGTCCGGGTATCTGCCCGGTTCCAACGATGTCTACGTCTCCTTGTCACAGGTCAAGAAATACAATCTGCGCAAGGGTGACGCGGTGGTTGGCGCCATCAGGGCCCCCCGCGAAGGTGAAGATCGCAGCCAGGCACAGAGCGCGCGCCAAAAGTTCAATGCCTTGGTGCGCGTGACGAGTGTCAACGGCAAGAACCCGGATGATCTCAAGGATCGTGTCGAGTTCTCCAAGTTGGTCCCGTTGTACCCGTCGGAGCGCCTGCGCTTGGAAACAGATCCCAAGAATATTGGGCCCCGTGTTATTGATCTGGTCGCCCCGATCGGTAAGGGTCAGCGCGGTTTGATCGTTTCTCCGCCTAAGGCCGGAAAAACTCTGATCCTGCAGGCGATCGCGAACGCCATCACCATCAATAACCCTGAGGTTCACCTCATGATGGTTCTAGTTGATGAGCGTCCTGAGGAAGTCACCGATATGCAGCGCACGGTCAAGGGTGAGGTCATCGCGTCCACCTTCGACCGTCCCGCAGATGACCACACTCAGGTTGCCGAGCTCTCGATCGAGCGCGCCAAGCGCCTCGTTGAAATGGGCATGGACGTTGTGGTCTTGCTGGACTCCATGACCCGTCTGGGCCGTGCATACAACAACTCCGCACCGTCCTCTGGACGCATACTCTCCGGTGGTGTGGACTCAGCAGCTCTGTATCCGCCGAAGCGTTTCTTTGGTGCTGCCCGCAACATCGAAAATGGCGGCTCATTGACTATTCTGGCGACGGCATTGGTGGAAACCGGTTCCAAGGCTGACGAGGTCATCTTCGAGGAGTTCAAGGGTACCGGCAACATGGAGCTGCGCCTGTCCAGGCAACTTGCCGATAAGCGCATCTTCCCGGCCGTTGACGTCAACGCCTCTGGAACGCGACGTGAGGAGAACTTGCTCTCTGCCGAAGAGGTCAAGATCATGTGGCGTCTGCGCCGCGTCCTCTCCGGCCTGGAAATGCAGCAGTCCCTTGAACTGCTGACGTCCAAGATCCGCGAGACCGGTTCCAACGTAGAGTTCCTCATGCAGATTCAAAAGACCACGCTGGGATCCAAGGCCGAGCACGACAAGTAGCTGTTTACAAGGGGCGGGACCGTACATCACTGTGCGGCCCGCCCCTTGGCGTTGGTGCGGTGGTTGGGTCCGTCGGCGACGCGAGTTTCCCATCCGGCTATCCGCCCCGCCGGCTATACCGCCGCTGGCTGCGGGAGGCCTTTGAGGCCTCCTTTGCGCCGGGCTATGTAAAACAATCGGATCCGCCGCAAGTACTGCCGTCTCACCGGACGATCATGGATGTCGGAACTGTTTATGGGCAGGACCTAAGAAGTAATTACACTTGACCAACGTCGAGAGAGGTTTTGAAATGTTTGAATCCATCCACGGCTTGCTAGATGAGCACGCCGAGCTGCAGATGCGCTTGAGCGACCCGGCAGTCCATGCCGATCAGTCGCTGGCCAGAAAACTGGGGCGTCGCTATGCTGAGCTCAGTGGCGTCGTGGAGGGTTACCACAGGGTTGAAACTCTGGGCGAGGATCTGGAAGCGGCTCGGGAAATGGCAACAGAGGACCCCGAGTTTGCCGCGGAAGTCCCTGTCCTGGAAGAACAACTGGCTGCTGCGCAGGAGAAGTTGCGCCGTTTGCTTATCCCGCGTGATCCCGACGACGCCAGGGACGTCATCTTGGAGGTCAAGGCTGGGGAAGGTGGGGATGAGGCGGCTCTCTTCGCTGCGGACTTGGTGCGCATGTACACCCGTTATGCAGATAACCGCGGCTGGAAGACGGAGATCATCTCTGCCACGGAGTCCGATCTGGGCGGCTACAAGGACATTTCGATCGCTGTAAAAGGCCGTTCCAACGATCCCGCCGAAGGAGTTTTCGCGCGCTTGAAGTTTGAGGGTGGGGTGCACCGCGTCCAACGAGTCCCCGCCACAGAATCCCAGGGACGTATCCACACGTCCGCGGCCGGCGTTCTGGTCCTACCTGAAGTGGATGAGCCAGAGGAAGTGGAGATCAGTCCCAACGATCTCAAGATCGACGTCTACCGTTCCTCTGGACCTGGAGGACAGTCTGTGAACACAACCGACTCCGCCGTGCGCATCACGCACCTTCCGACGGGGATCGTGGTGGCCATGCAAAACGAGAAGTCACAGTTGCAGAACCGCGAAGCCGGTATGAGGGTTTTGCGTGCCCGCATCTTGGCTCATCAGCAGGCGATTATCGATGCGGAGAACTCTGCCGTCCGCAAATCACAGATCCGCACCATGGACCGCTCGGAGCGTATCCGCACATACAACTATCCAGAAAACCGGATTGCTGACCACCGTACTGGCTACAAGGCCTACAACCTTGACGCAGTCATGAATGGTGACCTTGAGCCGGTGGTCCGCTCTGCTATTGAGATGGATGAGCAACACCGACTGGACGCTCTGGGTGACTGATACCCCGGAGCCCTCCGTTGCTGGCGCTGGGACGGTAGCTGGCGAAAACACAGAGCTCCTGGTCGCTGGCTTCTCGGCACTGAGTCTGGCTGAAGCGGTGAAGAGTGCGACGGCGATTCTTGCCTCCGCCGGTGTTCCGTCTCCAGGTGTTGATGCGCAGCTCTTAGCTGCCCACCTTCTCGGCGTGAGCCGGGGAGAGCTGGCTGCTAAATTATTTGGCACATCTGTGTGCCCTGAGGGTTATGGGAGCATGATAGCTCGCCGTGCCGCCAGGGAACCACTGCAACATATCACCGGGGTGGCGTATTTTAGGCACCTGGAACTCGCCGTTGGTAAGGGAGTCTTCGTGCCGCGGCCGGAGACAGAAACGGTGGTCCAGCTAGCCATTGACGTATTAACACATTTGTACCAAGTGCGCCGTGACGACGCAGTTATCAGCGCAGTTGACTTGGGAACCGGGTCTGGGGCAATTGCCGGATCGATGGCTCTGGAAGTACCCGGCACGCGGGTGTACGCCGTTGAATTAAGCGAGGAGGCCCACTCCTGGGCCGCAAAAAACTTGGCCGGAACTGGCGTGACCCTAGAACAGGGCGACATGCGGGATGCTTTTCAAGACTTGAATGGCACGGTTGACGTGGTGGTATCAAACCCTCCCTATATACCCGCTGATGCTGTCCCCAGAGACTTGGAAGTGCGTTTACACGACCCCCACATGGCCTTGTATGGGGGAGGGGTGGATGGAATGGAAATGCCCCGTGCTGCTACCGCTGCCGCGCTCAGGCTGCTACACCCGGGCGGCTACTTCGTCATGGAGCACGCGGAGGTCCAATCCGAACAGATGGTGGCGATGCTGCGCTCCAGCGGGCAATGGCTAGACGTGCAAAGCCACCGTGACCTCGCCGGCCGGGACCGCGCCACCAGCGGACTCCGCCGCTAAGGGAACGACGGCACGGTGAGGAATTTGACGCAGCGGTTCAACATAGGGGCATACAAGATGAAAGAATGGATTGTGTGAGTACCACTTCTTATAACTGCACCAATGTCGACCAACGTGTCGAGGGTCTGGCCCACGCCCAAAAAGCGATCGCGGCCAAGCAACTCGTCGTCATACCTACCGACACCGTCTACGGCGTTGCGGCGGACGCGTTCTCGCCGCAGGCAGTTGCGATGCTGCTGGCCGCTAAAGGACGTGGCCGGAATATGCCGCCACCGGTGCTCATGCCGCGGATCGGAACCATGGACGGGCTCGCCACAGAAATTCCTGATGATGCGCGCAAACTCGCTGAAAAGTACTGGCCAGGCCCGCTCACGCTGATCCTTCACGCCCAGCCGTCGCTGACTTGGGACTTAGGTGAAACTGTGGGGACGGTGGCACTGCGCGTGCCAGATGATCAGTTAGCCCTTGACCTGCTCACGCTCACCGGCCCTTTGGCTGTTTCCAGTGCAAACCGAACCGGCCAGCCTGCCGGACAAACCGGTGCAGCGGCAAGGGAGCAACTGGCCGAATCGGTTGAGGTTTACCTCGACGACGGATTCCGTCCCGTTGAAGGCAGCGACGGAGTTCCTTCAACCATTGTGGATGCTACGGGTTTGCGGCTTCGAGTTGTTCGTCTCGGAGGCATCAGTCTAGAAGAGATCCAACGCATGATCCCTAGTGCCCTAGGCGATAGTCCGGAACCGGAAATGTGGTCACCTTCCGCGGAGCCGCAGGAGTCTGAGCGCTCTGAGACTGTTGAGGCAAGCCCCGAGGATTTAGTCCTGGAAGAGGCCGAAGAGGCCGAAGAGGCTGAAGAGTCAGCTAACTTCGCGCCCGATGACATGAACGACGACGTTGCCGGACGTGAGACTGGCGAGCCCGACGCCGGCGAGAGCCTCCCCGCGACAGCGGTGAATCAGACAGCGGAGGATCAGACAGCGGAGAATCAGCTGTCAACGGACAAAAAGTAAGCTCTGGCTTAAGATGCACAGGCAGCTGCGCTGAAGTGAGGCAACTGCCTTCAAGTGAGGCATGCGCTGAATCTAGGAGCCGGAGACGCTCTGTGCGGCTTGGAGTACTTCACGCACAGCAGAGTGGGGCAGCACGCCTGCCTCCTGGGCCCAGCCCGGGCGCTGCGACTGTCCGAACCACATGAGCTCAACCCTGCGGAGCGGACCATGGAGTTTCTCGCGGGCCACCTTTGAAACGGCATAACCGCAGGCCAACACCGTGTGTGCCAGCCAGGCTGGAAGCTGGAGAGGTGAGCGGCCACCTGCTGCCGTGAGTACCTGCGCCACCCCGAGTCCTTCCCATGGCTGGAGCACGATTGCCGGAATGGGGCCTTCGTACAATGCCACCTCAGTCACAAACCAAGACAATGCGTTGATGGAACTCACCGGCGTGGGCGCTGTTCCCGGCGCTGCCACTGAGGAGATGCGGGAGCGGGCAATTCTAACAAGTTGCTGCGTGGTGGGACGGGACGGCCCCTGCACCGACGTTGCCCTCACCGTGGTGATACGTCCGGCATCGCCAGCGGGGGAAGGATTTTGGGCCCTCACTGTCTCTAGGACCTCCTCGCCTATCGCCTTCGAGCGAGAGTAGGCGGAGAAGGGTGCACGATCAGCGGTCTCGTCAATGATGGGCCGATGGCCCTGCACCGAAGCGCTGCTGAGGTGAATGAAGACGGGCACTCCGGCCGCTCGCGCTGCCAAGGCGGCCAAGCCGGGCAGCAAGGCGTTGGCGCCCATCATGGCACCGGATGCACGCTCACCTGGCGTAGCCAGACCTGCGGCATTGACCACGACGGCGGCGCCCGCGAAGGCGTCCTTCAGCTGGACAAACGCGGCGATAACATCGGCTGCGGCGTTGGCACCTGCCACGGCTCCGGCGTCGGCTGCGTCGGCTACCTTAGCGCCGACTGCGATAGCGCCCGTAGCGTCCGCAGCACCCACAGCTATAGCGGCGATGGCGTTGGCCGTTTGGGCCGCCGTCGTGAGTCTGGGTGCTTGAAGGGAGAAGGCCGGTAATGACCTGGCCCGGAGTTCGGCCATGACGGACGAGCCGACAAAGCCGGTTCCGCCCAAAATGACCCATTGAGGGGCTGGTGTGTTCACTGACACTTTAGGACTTCCCAACTAGTGAGGGCATTGGCTTCCATGAGGAATCGGCCAGAATGCGCCGGGATTCACGCCAGCCGTCCCACAAACGTGCGCTGCCGCGCAACGTCTTTTCCACCCCGATCAGGCGGAAGATTTCCTTGCCTGCCGTCAAGATGGTGCCCAAGGCAAACCCGAACGCGTTATACCGACCATGGACCCGAAGGTACTGACCCACGAGCCCTCTATTGCGCATGACGTAGAAGCGGCTCAGATCCGAAGAGTCATTGAGATGGCGAATACCTAAGTCGATGGAACGTTGTTCCCGTGCTTTGTGCAGGACGAAGGCATTGACATACATGACGGGGCGCTCCAAGGAGATTTGCCAGCCGTACATGGTGTCATCCCAGTTCAGGAAGAAGCGCGGGTCCGGCAAACCTACGCTTCGAATAGCGTTGGCGTGGAGCAACATACCTTCAAAACAGCCAACGTTGGTCGCAAACTCGTTGGAGGTGGCAAACACGTCACCCGCGACCGGAAGTGGAAAGCCAAGGAAGGTGCTGAAGTTGTTTTGCCAGAAAAAAGGCTCCCCGAGAGAGTCATAGCGGCGCCCCACCAGAGCATCGTATTTATCCATCCACGGACCAAAGGCCGCGATTGCCCCGGGAACTGCCGTGACGTCGTCGTCCATTAGCCACAGCCATTGGGCACCCTCAGCCAGCGCGCGCTCCACACCAACCGAAAATCCTCCAGAGCCGCCAGTATTTTCTTGGAGACGGTGGTGAATAACGGGGATGGGAACGGGCAAGGACGCGAACCGTGATGCCGCAGCCGCAACCACCGCGGGCGTGTCGTCGGTGCTGGCATTGTCCACCACCACAATGCCGTCCGGTGCCGGTTTCAACAAGGCTAGGGAATCAAAGAGTTGCGCCAAATATTCTTGGCGGTTATAGGTGGTAACGACGACGAAGAAATCATCGCGCCGGGTAGGACTCAAAACTTCTGATCCTTCAGGGGCCCAAATTTAGCGCCGCGCAGGCCGGCGCCGTAAGCGGCAGCCCACTTGGCCAAGCCTCGAAAGTCGCCCTTACCCAAGAAAAATAGCGGGTACCCCACAATATCTGCGACGAAGGAACGCACACGGACGTGTTTGCGTGTCAAGTAGCCGCGGTTGCGGTAGTAGTAGAAGCGCTTGAACGCGTTCTCCGGCACCAGCACATGCAATCTATCGCCTAAGAGTTCCTGAACCTCGCCCCAACCAGCAGGGTGGGTGAGGGCAACGCTTGTTACCGTGCCGAATTTTACCTTGGCAGCGCGCAGACGCAGCATGAAGTCCGTCTCGTCGCCGCGAATAAACAGGCGCAGGTCAGGGAGTCCAACTTTGAAGAAGACATCGCTGCGGATTAGGGCTCCATTAAAAAACTGCCCGACGTTCTCGATGAATTCAAGCGGTTCCACCACTGAACGATCGTGGGTTAGGTGTCCATCAATACGGAAAGGGAAGGACAGCTTTTGTGGCTCTCCAGGAGCCACAATCAAGGGAACCACTACGTCCAAACCCCGGCTATTGGCAGCTTCCAGCAGAGCTGCCAGACACTGCGGGTCTTCGGGATGGGCGTCGTCATCCATAATCCACACCCATTTAGCTCCGGAGGCAATCGCGTGGAGAATAGCGAGCGAAAAGCCGCCCGCTCCGCCGAGGTTTGCCAGCGAACGGACATAGTCCACCGTGGTTGAAGCCGAAGCGGCAATCTCCGCAACGGAGGCTGTGCCAGAATCAACAAGTGAGATCGAATGGGGGGAGTGGGTTTGTTCCCCGAGCGCCTCCAGCAATGTTCTTACGTCGTCTGGCCGGTCGAAGGTGACGGCGGCCACGGCCACGGTTTCGTGCACGTTGGATCCTCTCGGCCGCGGTGGATGAGACGGCACGGCTAAACAGTGGGTAATCTTTGAAGCGATTACTATCTTGTAATAGCTTCCACTTTAGTACAGCCCGCATCCACGGGCTGTTGCAACGATGACCGCAAAGCGCGAGCCACCATCAAACGGGCAGAAATCGGAATACGAATCACGTTGAACACGACGAGCAACTTGGCATCTGGGAAACCCAGCAATATCTCTCCGGAGAGCGAAAACAAGCCACGCTTGTGGCTGTGGTCCCAAGCCCTTTTGGATTCTCTAGCCTGGGCGGTGGCACTGCTTCTGGCAGTCCTGCTGCGCTACGAACTCGATGTACGCCTGATCAATGCAGGCGGAATGGTGCTCCTTATCGGCGTGGCGGTGGCAACCCAGCTCATCGCCGGTTGGTCCCTGGCGCTATACCGCGGCCGTTACACCTTCGGCAGCATCCACGAAGCCAGAGTGCTGATCGCGGCGACACTGATCGTGGCAGCCGCAACCAGTGTGTTCTTGTTTCTGACCATCAACGAGTTGCACATTGCCCGCTCGGTCAGTGCCATTGCCTTTCCGTTCGCCGCCCTTTTGATGGCTGCTGTCCGTTATGCCAAACGGCTCTACGTAGAGGGCAAACCCACTTTTGGAGAGGAAGCACAGCGGACCCTGATCTACGGTGCTGGCTTCCTCGGCAACTCCCTGGTGACGCGTATGGTGGCAGACCCTGATTCGCCCTACGTTCCGGTGGGCTTGGTTGACGACGACGTCGCCAAAAAACACTTGCGGCTCAGCACAGTGGCTGTGTTGGGGCGAGGGGATGAGCTTGCGGAGATCATCAAACGCACCAAGTCCACGGTTGTAGTCCTCGCCATGTCCCATCTTGACGCCCGCCGGATTCGCACAATTTCCGACTCCATTTCAGGGCTTGGTGTCAAAGTATTGGTCCTGCCCCCGCTGCAGGACATGCTCACGGGGACCACCAACAGCGACGCGAAGGGCGGACTGACGGACTTCCGTGAAATTGACGTTGAAGACCTGATCGGACGACGCCCCGTTGACATCCAAGTTGACCAGATCGCCAGCTATATCAAGAACAAGCGTGTGCTGGTCACCGGCGCCGGTGGGTCGATCGGTTCCGAACTCTGCCGCCAGCTGCACGCTTTTGACCCAGCCGAACTGATCATGTTGGACCGGGACGAATCAGGGTTGCAGCATACGCAGTTCTCGATTCACGGGCATGGTTTGCTCAACGACAACACCACGGTTTTGGCTGACATTCGTGATGCTGCGACGCTCAATGACATTTTTGCCCGACGCCGGCCAGAAGTCGTCTTTCACGCAGCGGCGCTTAAACACGCTCCGCTATTGCAGATGTACCCCACCGAAGGGTGGCAGACAAACGTTTTAGGCTCGCTAAACGTCCTAAATGCCGCCCAAAGCGTGGACGTTGAGACGTTCGTGAACGTCTCAACAGACAAGGCTGCCAGCCCGACCACCGTTTTGGGCCACTCCAAACGGGCGGCCGAGAAACTGACTTCGTGGGTCGCAAATGCGACCACCAAGAGTTACGTCTCGGTCCGTTTTGGGAACGTAATTGGCTCCCGCGGCTCCATGCTTCCCTTGTTCACCGACCAGATAAACAACGGTGGTCCCGTCACCGTCACGCACAAGGACGTCACACGGTTCTTCATGACCATCCCGGAGGCCTGCCAACTCGTCATCCAAGCCGGCGCCATCGGGCACGGCGGCGACGTCCTGATCTTGGATATGGGGGATCCCGTGCGAATCATGGACGTAGCGGAGCGCATGATCGCCATGTCCGGCAAGGACATCAAGATCGAGATCACCGGTCTGCGTCCGTCGGAGAAACTGCACGAGCAACTCACGGGCGACGACGAAGTCAAAGATCCCGACGGACACCCGAAAATTTCACACACCCACGCCAGGCCCTTGGACCCGGCGGACCTCAGCTTGGAACTTTGGCTCCAGAGATGCAGGGATGAAGCCGGGACGGCGGCTCCCAGCATTGACGAGTCCGACGGCGACGTCGCGGCGGGCGCCTGATGAATGCGTTGAGCGCCGTCAGTGTTGGCGCCATTGCGCTGCTTGTAGCCCTAGCGTTGCCACTGCTGGTGCGACCGCTCCTTGAACGAGCTGGCGTGATGGACGTGCCAAATGCCCGGTCATCGCACCAGAGCCCCACCATCCGTGGCATGGGCATCACGACTGCGATCGCGCTCGCGGCAGCTTTGCTGGTGGCCATCTTCTCGCCACAAGGCCCTGATGACGTTTTCCAGGGCCGGATGACACTCACTGTGATCGTACTGGTTGCGGTCTGTGCAGCCACCATTGGCTGGCTGGAAGACATCCGAGGTTTACGCATCGCCGTGCGTGCCGGGCTGCAACTCGCCGTGGGCCTGGCGGCGACGGCAGCTGTGGCTATCATCGACCCTGGAGCCCAGCAATTATGGTGGATCCCGGCAGGTGCGATCGCCGTGGCTGCTTACATCAACGTCACCAATTTCATGGATGGCATCAATGGCATCTCTGGTATGCATGGTCTGTTGGTCGGCGGTTTTTACGCGTTTGCTGGGCTCACAACTGGGCATGAATGGTTGGTCTACGCAGGCGTTGGAATCGCAGCGTCCTTTGCGGGCTTCCTCCCATGGAACCTTGGCGGGCGGAGGGTCTTTTTAGGAGATGTGGGGAGTTATCTTCTCGGTGCTGCCATCTCCGTGACAGCCATGGCAGCATTCCTGGCGAAGGTTCCCGTGGAATATATCTTCTCGCCGGTGCTGATCTACTTGGTGGATACCTTTGTGACTTTCCTGCGCCGCTTGCTGGCGCGGGAGCGGTGGTATGCCTCACACCGAGAGCATGTCTACCAGCGACTGACAGTCGTGGGGCTCAGCCACATTCAGGCCACAGCTGTGGTTAGTGCCGCCACGGTCTTGGTCAGCGGATTAGGAATTCTCGCAGTCCAAGGAGGGGGTGTAGCTCAAATTATTTCCACTCTGCTGTGCATCGGGGTCATCCTGCTGTATTTGCGCACTCCTACTCTCTTTCAGCGTTACCTGCGTTCGCGGGCAACCTCCGACGGGAAGTAGCATCTGTGGAGACGTCCCAATCGCTTTCTATCTCGTGTAGAATTACCAGCGGTGATCCTCTGTTTTTGACGAAGGAAGACTGTCGCGCGTTTCATTGGCTTTGCTGCGAAAAAAGCCTCTCATGATGGAGTCTCAATGAAGGATCAAAGTGCCGTTCCGGGCGCCGTGCCAGAGCCTTTGCAGGCATCAGGCCCTTCAGTAAACCCCAATGCGAACATTCTGGCCAAGTGTGCCGGTGTGTGCGCGAGTGCTGGCGCCGTAATAGTTGTGCTGGCCCTGATCTTCGCGAACGGTGCCGCTGTAGCTAGCGTGGTTCTTGGCTCATTGATCGTGATGGCATTCTTTGGTTTGAGCTTGGTGGTTGGCCACTTTGTAGCCAAGCGCCGCCCAGGTGCCGTCATGGGAGCCTTCTTCATGACGTACATCGTCAAGGTCGTTGGATTCGGGGTTGTGCTCTTTACCTGGGGCACGCCGCAGTGGTTGGTGACGCCTTGGTTCATGGCGGCCGCCGTTACTACTGTCCTGTTATGGCAAGCGACTGAGGTCATTGTCTTTAGCCGCAACCGCTACTTGCTTTTCGGGGATGCACCGCAAGCGCCAGTAGCTCCCGATGCGCGCAAGGATGATGGACTATGAGCGAGAAAAACGGACCACCAGCGGACGAGGGCATTGACGTCCTACCCGATCCCAACTCCGGAAAGCTCGACTACACCTACGTCATTGGCGGAATGGTGCTCGGCAGTTTGATAGGGTGGGGACTGGACTTTTTGTTCTCCATAGGCTGGATGGTTTTTGCTATGGCTCCTTTGGGAGCGGTGGGTGGATACTTTTTAGCCAGGCATCATCGAAGGCACCGCAGCCAAGATGAAAGTCAAGAGCAATGATCGCCACCTTCAAACTTATTTACGGTGAACGCCGCCTCAGGGTGGTCCACCAACTTTGTCCCATGACCGAAACTGCAGAGAGGACAGCGCGTTGACCGCGTTTGCGCTTCCGATGGCCTCATATACCGAGAAGTTCGTCCCGCCGACGATCAGTGATCTTCACCTCCCAGACATCTTCCCTTGGATGGCCGACTATGGCACTGGGTTTGGCAAGCAGATGTTGCTGGTCCTTCTCTCGGTGGTATTGATTACTTGGTTCTTCATGGCCGCTATCCGTAAGGCGAAGCTGGTTCCAGGTCGGGTCCAGTTTGTCGCCGAAGGCTTCTACAGCTTCGCCCGAAACACCGTAGGCCGGGACATCATGGGGGAGAAAAACTTCCGCCCGTGGGTACCGCTGCTCTTTGCAACATTTGTTTTCTTGTTGCTCAATAACCTCTTCGGTGCTATCCCGCTGTTGCAGATCCCTTCCTTCTCCCACGCCGGCAGTGCGTATGCCATGGCGCTAATCATCTATCTCGTGTGGATCGGTGTTGGTGTTCAAAAGCACGGCCTCCGATACTTCAAACTTGCAGTGGTACCTACCGGTGTTCCCGGATGGATTTTGCCCCTGCTGGTACCTCTGGAGATTATCTCCAACTTCATCGTCCGTCCCCTCACCCACTCGCTGCGTCTGATGGCAACAATGCTTGCTGGCCACATGATTGTGGCACTGGCAGGCACCGGTGCCAGATACCTCATTGTGGTTCAGGACAGTCTCTTGCTCAACGCCACAGGCGTTGCGGTGATTGCCGGCTCGGTGGCCATGTACTTCCTGGAACTGCTGATTATGATCTTGCAAGCGTTTGTCTTTACGCTGCTGACCGCGATCTACATCCAGGGCAGCTTGGACGCGGATTCACACTAGACTTTCAAGCCTAGGTATTTCGCAAGCTAAGTTTTTTTACAAATCAAGTATCACCTCACAACCTGCCGGCACAAGGCCGGTATCTTGAAAGGAACGAAATGTTGCACGGCTCCCTTAATATGATCGGCTACGGCCTGGCCACCATCGGTTCGGCAATTGGCGTCGGCATGATCTTCGCCGCTTACATCAACGGCGTCGCACGCCAGCCGGAAGCCCAGCGCATCCTCCAGCCCATCGCCCTGCTTGGCTTCGCCCTTGCAGAAGCGCTGGCTATCTTGGCATTGGTCTTTGCCTTCGTCGTTGGTGTCTAATCCTTTCCAACAGTTGGGTCCCGGTAGCGGGGTTCGCTCGTTTTGGAAATACAGAAAAGGATAAGTGAGAAATGATTACCGCAGAAGTAATCCTCGCTAGTGGGGGTGGCAATCCGCTCATTCCCAACGTGTGGGAAATTCTGGTCACCGGTGTGGCTTTCGCTGTCCTGCTTTTTGTGGTGACCAAGTTCATCGCACCAACCTTTGAGAAGTCATACACGGATCGTGTTGAAGCCATCGAGGGAGGGATCGAGAAGGCAGAAGCGGCTCAGAATGAAGCCAACGCCCTCTTGGAGCAGTACAGGGCACAGCTGATGGAAGCTCGCACGGAGGCCAATGGCATCCGCGAATCCGCACGTGCCGAAGGCGCACAGATCCTGGCGGACCTGAAGGAGAAGGCGGCAGAGGAATCTGCTCGCATCACCGCACAGGCTCATGGTCAGATCGAATCCGAGCGCGTCGCTGCGATTGCTTCCTTGCACGCTGAGGTTGGCACTTTGGCAACGCAGCTTGCAGGGAAAATCGTCGGAGAAGCACTTGAAGACGATGCGCGCTCCAACCGTGTGGTTGAGCGTTTCTTGGCAGATTTGGAAAATCAGCAGAACGCGGGTGTATCGAACTAATGGCAGGTGTAACGAGCGAGTCATTGGCCGCAGCGCTTTTGGCGCTGGAGCCCAAGCTTGCTGATGCGTCCCTCGCATTGCCCAAGGATCTCTTTGCAATTTTAGATACCCTTGACAGCAATGCTGGCCTGCGTCGGGCCCTGACTGACCCCGCCCGCAGCGGCAAGGACAAGACGGCGTTAGTTTCTGCGCTTGTTGCAGGCAAGGTTTCCGCGCAAGCGGAAACAGTGTTTGAAGGACTTGTCAACGCGCGCTGGAGCTCGGCACGTGACATTGGTGATGCCTTGGAGACCTTAGCGGCAACGTCAGCGATTGCGGTCGCTGAAGGCCAAGGCGATGGTTCCGCCAACCTGGACGCGCTTGAAGAGGAACTCTTCGGCTTCATCCGAGTTGTTGGATCCAGTCATGATCTGCAGCGTGCACTTGACGATGCCCAGGCAACGGATCAGGCAAAGGCCGCCTTGGCGCGCAAGCTTGTTCCAGGTGCCAGTGAGGTGTCGGAGTTGTTGATACGTCAGGCTGTGCTGGCGCCCCGTGGGCTAAAGCCAACAGCTTTGGTGCAACGATTCGTGGAATTGGTTGCAAAACGCCAGCAGCGCTGGATTGCCTACGTCAGTGTCACTCGTGATCTGAGCGCAGAGCAATTGACCCGTCTGGCGGCCGGGCTGAACAAGCTCTATGGTCGTGATTTGAAGATGAATGTCAACATTGACCCGACTTTAGTGGGCGGAATTCGCGTGGTCGTGGGGGATGAAGTTGTTGATGCAACTGCAGCCACACGCCTAGGAGAACTCCGACGCCGGTTGGCTGGGTAGGGAACATCAGTTTCCGCACCAGCTAGTCCACATCAAAAGCGAATCAAAAATTTCGGATACTGCCGAAAATTTATTTACCGAAGGCAGTAACCACAACTTAGGAGAGCAGGGACTGCAGATGGCCGACTTGACCATCAATGCCGACGACGTCCGCAATGCCTTGAATGAGTTCGCAGCGTCCTATGAACCGGGCAATGCTGAGCGCGTCGAGGTTGGCCGCGTCACCACGGCAAGTGACGGCATCGCCAAGGTAGAGGGTCTTCCCTCTGTCATGGCAAACGAGCTGCTTCGTTTCGAAGACGGCACGCTGGGCCTAGCCCAGAACTTGGACACTCGCGAGATTGGTGTTGTGGTCCTTGGCGACTTCACCGGCATCGCTGAGGGTCAGCAAGTTCACCGAACCGGGGAGATCCTCTCCGTACCGGTGGGCGACAATTTCCTTGGCCGTGTGATTGACCCCTTGGGTCAACCGTTGGATGACTTGGGCGAGATTGAATCTGAAGGCCGTCGTGCCCTAGAGCTTCAAGCCCCCGGTGTCACCGAGCGCAAGTCGGTTCACGAACCGCTGCAGACCGGTATGAAGGCCATTGACGCCATGATCCCGATTGGCCGTGGCCAGCGTCAGCTGATTATTGGTGACCGTCAGACCGGTAAGACCGCTCTGGCTGTTGACGCGATCATCAACCAAAAAGCGAACTGGGCGTCCAACGACACCAAGAAGCAGGTCCGCTGCATCTACGTGGCCATCGGTCAAAAAGCATCCACGATCGCGGCTGTTCGCCAGACGCTCGAGGATCACGGAGCACTTGAGTACACAACGATTGTGGCTTCTCCTGCTTCTGACCCTGCCGGGTTCAAGTACCTTGCGCCCTACGCCGGCTCGGCCATTGGCCAGCACTGGATGTACGGTGGCAAGCACGTTTTGATCGTCTTTGATGATCTCTCCAAGCAGGCTGAAGCCTACCGTGCGGTGTCCTTGTTGCTGCGCCGCCCGCCGGGACGCGAAGCATACCCCGGTGATGTCTTCTACCTGCACTCGCGTCTGCTAGAACGTTGTGCGAAGCTCTCCGATGAGCTTGGTGCAGGTTCGATGACCGGACTGCCGATCATTGAGACGAAGGCTAATGACGTCTCGGCCTACATCCCGACCAACGTCATCTCCATCACTGATGGCCAGATCTTCTTGCAGTCTGACTTGTTCAACGCTAACCAGCGCCCGGCCGTAGACGTAGGTGTCTCCGTGTCTCGTGTTGGTGGTGCAGCGCAGGTGAAGGCCATGAAGAAGGTTTCGGGAACGTTGAAGCTCGAACTCGCCCAGTACCGTGACATGGCGGCATTTGCCATGTTTGCCTCGGACCTGGATGCGGCGTCGAAGCAGCAGCTGACTCGTGGAGCTAGGCTCATGGAACTGCTCAAGCAGGGCCAGTATGCTCCTTTCCCGGTAGAGAACCAGGTTGTTTCTATCTGGATGGGCACCAACGGCTACCTGGACAACGTTCCGGTAGAAGATGTGCGCCGCTTCGAGACTGAATTCCTTGATTACTTGCGTCACCGCACCTCGATCCTGACCACGTTGGCAGAAACCAATCTGCTCGCGGACTCCACCGTCGAGGCTCTCAAGTCCAGTATCGTTGACTTCAAGAAGGGCTTCTTCGGAGAAGGCGCAGACCAGCTGGTCGGTGCCGGACACGAGGAATTCGATGCGCTTGGCGCAGAGAAAATCGACCAGGAAAAGATCGTTAAGCAGAAACGCTGACACCATCCTTTACTCAGTCGTCCGCTCTCGCGGGAGCGGGCGACTGAGCAAAGGATAAGGAAAGGACAAACATGGGAGCCCAGATTCGGGTCTACCGCCAGAAGATCGCGTCGACAACGTCGATGCAAAAGATCTTCAAGGCGATGGAACTGATCGCTACGTCCCGCATTGGTAAGGCACGCACGCGTGTCTCGGCATCGTTGCCGTATTCCAATGCGATCACCCGTGCCGTTTCTGCCGTCGCATCGCAGTCCGAAGTTGACCACCCGCTGACCACCGAACCGGATTCCATCCGGCGCGCAGCGGTGTTGGTCATGACCTCGGACCGCGGCCTCGCCGGTTCCTACTCCGCCAGCATCTTGAAGCAGGCAGAGCACCTTATTGAATTGCTGCATAGCGAAGGCAAAGACGTCACGACCTACCTGGTTGGCCGTAAGGCGCAGGCGTACTTTGAGTTCCGTGGACGCGATTACGAGCGGGTGTGGACCGGTGGAACTGATGCACCGGAATTTGAAACTGCACGTGAACTACGTGAGGTATTGCTGGAAGATTTCGCCACCGACTTTGAAGACGGCGGCGTGGACGAAATCCACGTTGTCTACACTCAGTTCAAGTCGATGGTGGTTCAGGAACCGACCGTCATTCGTCTGTTGCCGCTAGAAGTTGTTGAGGAAGAAATCGAGTCCTCCACAGATTTGTTGCCACTGTACGACTACGAGCCGGCGCCTGAGGAAGTCCTTGACGCCCTCCTGCCAAGGTACATCGAGTCTCGTATCTTCTCGGCACTTTTGCAGGCTGCAGCTTCCGAGCTGGCAGCGCGACAACGTGCTATGAAGTCAGCTGGGGACAACGCCAGTGACTTGATCAAGAAGTACACCCGGCTTCGTAACAACGCCCGGCAGGCTGAGATTACGCAGGAGCTCTCCGAGATTGTTGCGGGCGCTGATGCGCTCAACGCCTCGTAGAAGCCCTATTTATACTTATCCATGCCATCTACACAAGTGAAGTGAGAGAGATGACTGCCCAACTCAACGAGCAGGGAACCACCGTGAAAACCGGTGCCACCGGCCGGATCGCGCGTGTTATCGGCCCGGTCGTCGACGTGGAATTCCCGTCAGACGCCCTTCCCGCAATTTATAACGCTTTGTCGACCGAGGTTACTCTCAACGGCAAGACGCACACCATCACCTTCGAGACCAGCCAGCACTTGGGCGACGGCGTCATTCGCGCCATCTCCTTGCAGGCAACGGATGGCCTTGTCCGTGGCACCAGCGTGTTGGATTCGGGCGCGCCCATTTCCGTTCCCGTCGGTGACGTCGTCAAGGGCCACATCTTCAACGTCTTGGGCGAGCCCCTCGATGTCAAAGAGTCGGAACTTAACATCACCGAGCGCTGGCCGATTCACCGCAAGCCCCCGGCTTTTGCAACCCTTGAGGGTTCAACGCAGATGCTGGAGACTGGAATCAAGTCGATTGACCTTTTGACCCCCTATATTCAGGGTGGAAAGATCGGTTTGTTCGGTGGTGCTGGTGTTGGTAAGACAGTTTTGATCCAGGAAATGATCACCCGTGTGGCACGCAACTTCGGTGGCACCTCGGTGTTCGCCGGTGTTGGTGAGCGAACACGAGAAGGTAACGACCTCTGGGTTGAGATGGAAGAAGCCGGCGTTTTGAAGGACACGGCCTTAGTTTTCGGCCAGATGGACGAGCCGCCGGGAACGCGTTTGCGCGTAGCCCTTTCGGCGCTGACCATGGCTGAATACTTCCGTGATGTTCAGAATCAGGATGTGTTGCTCTTTATTGACAACATCTTCCGTTTCACTCAGGCTGGCTCGGAAGTTTCAACGCTTCTTGGCCGTATGCCTTCAGCCGTTGGCTACCAGCCCAACCTGGCCGATGAGATGGGCCTGCTTCAGGAACGCATCACCTCGACCAAGGGTCACTCGATCACTTCTATGCAGGCCGTTTACGTCCCTGCTGATGACTACACCGACCCTGCCCCGGCTGCTACGTTCGCCCACTTGGACGCTACTACGGAGCTGTCGCGTGAAATTGCGTCCCGCGGACTGTACCCGGCCATTGATCCGTTGACTTCTACGTCACGTATCCTTGACCCGCAGTATGTGGGCCACGCGCATTACAACACTGCTGTGCGTGTCAAGCAGATCTTGCAGAAGAACAAGGAACTCCAGGACATCATTGCGATTCTTGGTGTTGACGAGCTCTCGGAAGAAGACAAGATTGTCGTCTCACGTGCGCGTCGTATCCAGCAGTTCCTCTCACAGAACACTTACACCGCTAAGCAGTTCACGGGCGTTGACGGCTCCACTGTTGCCATCAAGGACACCATTGAGGGCTTCAACGCGATTTGCAACGGAGACGTTGACCACATCGCAGAGCAGGCATTCTTCAACATTGGCGGCTTGGACGACGTCGAGCGCCAGTGGGCCAAGATCCAGGAACAGACGAAGTAGTCATGGCTAACCTCGAAGTTGAAATCGTTGCAGCGGATCACTTTGTGTGGTCCGGTGCGGCGACCATGGTCAAGGGCTTCACCAGTGAAGGAGAGATTGGGATTCTGCCTGGTCATACTCCCTTGCTGGCCGTCCTTGCCGCTGGATTGTTGGAGATTGCTCCCGTGGACGGCGACCGTTTCACGGTTGACGTTGATGGCGGATTCTTCTCGGTGGACAGCAACCGAGTTGTAATAGTTGCTGACAGTGCGCAGCTGGAAAGCGGCGCTGTTTCCAGCGCAGGGATCCACTAGCACGCCATTGGTGAACGCACTTGGTATTCCGTTCATCGTCATAGCAGGGATTTTCCTGCTGGTCGTTATTACACTGTGCCTATTTGGGGTGCGCCGCATGCAATTGCGGCGCGCCCTTGGCACTGCTGATGCTTCCATTTTTCGTGGCGGCAAGCGCTGGCAGATGGGCGTGTGCCGTTATCAGGAGTCGGACCTTGAATGGTTCCGGCTCCTTTCTTTAAGCCCCCTGCCACATCGGCGGATGGTGCGCAGCTCCATCGTTCTTGTGGGCAGGCGCGCACCGACAGAAAGCGAAATGACGAAGGTTCCACCGGACGTCGTCATCGTCACTTTGGATTACAAGGGGGAGCCGGTGTTGTTGGCCATGAAGTTCGGAGCCTACACCGGGCTTTCTTCCTGGCTTGAAGCCGGTCCAGTCGTCGGAATCGGTACCTGGCGTTAGTGGGTGCAGATTCGCCTTCGCTCTCTCTGCGCAACGCCGCCCCCGGTCAGCGCGCATACAGCGTTGGCGACTAGTATGACATTCGTTGCCTTGCACTTAGTGCGGGGTACCCCCGAAGGCAAGGAACGCCAGTGTTGGATTGGCTATACGGGCTGCAATTGGTCAGCGGCGTGGTACCAAGCGTTGCCTTGCTATTGGGCGCTCTAGCCTTCGCGTTCTTACTGATCAGGCGATCCCGGCACTGGTGGCTCTATTCGATAGTGACTGGGATCGGAAGCGCTGCGCTGGTGTGGGGTCTGGCTTGGGCGCTCATTCATTGGTGGTACGTCTGGCCGGACGAGCTCCCGCGTGCTGTTGTAATAAGCGTAGGCGCCGGGTTGTGGGGACTAATCCTAGGTTTGACGACGGCGGCACTGGGAATACGTCGCCACGGGCGGGCGGTCTTTGCCTCCCGTGCACGACGGGAACGTGGACACGACAGAGTGTCCGTGCGCGGGCGTTCATTATTAGCTCTGGTTTCCAGTGTCCTCATTGTGCTGGTCTGTGTGGTCCAGGTCAATGCCTACTTTGGACAATACCCCACAGTTCGCAGTGTTTTTGAAAGCACAACAGAGCTTCCCACGGGGGTTCCTTCGGTCCGTGTGGCGCCAGTGGCAGAACGTTTTCAGTCCGGTCCCGTGAAGGATGCATGGAAGAGTTCCGAACGTAAACCCGCTGTGGGTATGTTGCGTAGCGTCCAGATTCCAGGAACTACGTCGGGGCTGGCCGCTCGCCATGCCGTGGTGTATCTTCCACCCGCTTACTTTGCTCCGGTGCCCCCAATCCTTCCCGTTTTGGTTTTAGTGGCAGGTCAACCAGGATCACCGACTGACTGGTTACGCGCTGGCCATCTGGCACAGATTCTTGGTGACTACGCCAAAGCGCATAATTCCCTGGCACCGGTGGTGGTGATTCCTGATCCCAACGGAAGTGCTGATGCCAACACCATGTGTATGGATTCCGCATTAGGTCAGGCTGATACGTATATGGCAACTGACGTGCCAGCGTGGATTTCGGCTAACCTCAATGTGGACACAAACCATGAGCACTGGGCCATTGCCGGGTTCTCCTATGGGGGTACCTGTGCCGTACAGATGGTGACACGTCACCCTGACATCTACCCCACCTTTGCGGCATTTTCTTCTGAACGCGAGCCGGCTCTTGCGGCGGATCGCCACGTGACGATCGATCGGGCGTTCCACGGAGATAAGACGAAATTTGACGCTGAGCTGCCCCTGACACTGATGGCAAAGAATAAGTATCCTCAAGTGCATGGTTGGCTGGCCTCCGGCAGCGAAGACTCCACTTATACAGCTAACGCTGTCGTACTGGAAGCGGCTGCCCGCGCATCCGGGATGGAAGTTAGTCGGCACATTTACCCCGGAGGGCACTCCTGGACCATGGTCGCCTCCGGCATGCCGGACGCCCTGGCCTTCCTGGGCCCCAGACTGGGGCTCCAATGAGCGTCATGCCTGGCCTGGATTCGCGTTCCAGGCCGCGGGGTGCGGCAGGGGGATGGATCCATCGAATTCCCCTAGCCCTCGCCCTGACCGCAGCTACCGTCATCGCGGGTATTTTTACCGGCGGATGGGGTGCTGGCGTGTCCAAGTCTCACGCCGGCACGTGGGGTTTTCAGGCCAAGGATATCCTCGACGGCCAAGGGTGGTCGGTGCTGACGACCCTTTTGCCGGGTAACAACCCAGCGTCGTTGCTCGCAGCGTGTGCCGTTCTTTTGGGACTTCTTGGCCTGGCGGAAACCACTCTTGGGACAACTCGCGCACTCATGATGTTCGTCGGGAGCCAGCTCGGTGCGGTGTTGCTGTACACGCTCATCGTCGAAGTCGGTTCCGCCGCAGGAATGGAATGGCTCGCGGGAATGAGAGAAGCAACCCTGTTTGGCCCCTTTGCCGCTGCTACGGGCGCGCTGATGGCAGCCAGCCGTGGCATCAATCTTTTGTGGCGCCGGCGGGTGCGCGCTCTTACCTTCGCTGCAGCGTTGATGTTCTCCCTCTATGTAGGCCACGCCCAGAACATATTTATCCTGCTAGGTGCTATCGCTGGACTGCTCCTGGGAATCATCTTCGTGCCAAGTCGCAGCCAGGTGAGAGGGACGCGCTCCACCAGCCGCGAGGTGCGCACCACTTTAGCCATAGTGGTGTCAGTCTTTGCCGTAGGGCCACTCATGGCAGCTCTGGCCCACGTACCCGTGGGACCGCTTGCCCGGCTTCGCAACCTCGTGGTGAATCCTGTCCCCGCAGTGAGCGCGCTGAGAGGCAGCTGCACAGCGCTGGAGACCGGGTGTCAGGAGATGGCACTGAACGGCGGGAGCATGATGGAGTCCGGTGCCCACCTGCTGGCGCTAGTGCCCATGCTGTTGTTGTTGGTCTGCGCAGAGGGCCTGCGCCGAGGGAACCGGATGGCCCTGTGGGCAGGTGTTTATATGCATCTGGTCATTGGTATCACAAGTGCCATTTATCTCCAGGTTTTCGCCACGTTTGGCATGCCACTGCATCGTGGCCGCAGAGTGCTCAGCGTAGATATCTCCTTCTGGGAGGTCCTGCCTGTGGTCCTTGTGCCGTTCCTGATTGGCGTTTTGCTATTTGTCTTTCGCCGCCACTTTCATATTGACCCGGACCCCGTGCTTCGCCGTCGTACCTTCAGCGTGCTTTCACTCGTGCTTGCCGGATTTATCATGCTGTATAGCGTGGTCTGGCTCTTGGAGGGTAATGCTGGAGGACGTTACGGTCTTTTAGGTCTGCTGGCCGGTCTGCCGAGACTGCTGCTGCCGTATCCCTTTCCGTCCAGTTACGCTGCCGCCGTCTACCCCCACGGGGAATTCAGCCGGGTGCTGTTCACCTTAGGGGGAGGAGTTTTCTGGCTGGTCAGTGTGCTGGGAGTATTTTCCCTTTTCCTGAGCCGGCGGGTGCGCGGATCCGGTGTGGGAGAAAAGCCGCACGTTCAGGCGCTGGTGCGTCGTGGCGGTGGCTCGTTATCGTGGATGGTGCTGTGGCCCAACAACCATTACTGGTTCAACCCTTCCGGAACCGTGGCGATCGCCTACCAAGCTCACGCTGGCGTGGCCGTAACCGTGGGCGGGCCGGTGGGGGATCCCGCCCATTACGATGCAGCGGTTCTGGGTTTCCTTGACCATTGCGAAGTGCAGTCACTGGCTCCGTGCTTTTATTCGGTGACCGATGAATGTTGGGAAGTTTTGCACGCCCAGGGATTCCGACGGGCTCAGGTGGCAACGGAGACACTGCTGGATATTGCCCATATGGAATTCACGGGCAAAGAATGGCAAAACGTACGGACCGCCCTGAACAAGGCAGCAAAGCTGGGCATCAGCACCGTGTGGGCACGCTACTCGGAGCTCTCTACGGGCCTGCGGACTCAAATTCTCGAGATTTCCGAGGAATGGGTGTCAGGGAAGGCTCTTCCCGAGATGGGCTTTACGTTAGGTGGGGTTCAGGAACTTAAGGACGACGCCGTTCAGTTGTGTCTCGCTGTTGACGCCACCGGGCGCGTCCATGGGCTCACCAGCTGGCTTCCTGTCTTTGTCAACGGCGAGGAAAGCAGCTGGACCCTTGATTTTATGCGCCGCAACCAGAACGCTTTCAACGGAGTTATGGAATACCTCATAGCCCAAGCAGTCCTTAATTTCCAAGGACGGGTACCCACGATCTCGCTTTCGGCGTCGCCCTTATCCATTGAACCTGACGCGCAGCCGATGAAAACTGGGCAGCCTGGGAACCCGAAGCCAAGGGAGCAGGCGCCCGAGGAAGGCATCACCGACCGTGACGGACGTGAGAGCAGCGTGCCAGGCGCCACGGATCTTCCCGAGTCTGAGCATCCGCTGGCCGCCTTGGAGAGCACGTCCATGAAACGAATTCTAGCGTTGCTGGCGCGAACTCTTGAGCCGTTATATGGCTTTGCCTCTTTGGCCAATTTCAAGCGCCGCTTTCAACCGCGGCATAGGACGCTGTACATGATGTACCAGGATCCGCTGTCCTTGCCAGCCATCGGACGGGCGGTGGGACAGGCCTATATGCCCAACGTTTCCATGCGTCAGTTGGCAAAGCTCCTGCGCCAGAACTAGCTGTTGCAAAACGAGCCGCGCCAATCAGCTTTCGTGAAGACTAGCTGCTCGGCAGGTGCCCACAGCTTTTAGTTCAGCCAGACCCCAGCCCGGAGCACGTGCACCAGTTCCAGCTCCGAGTCCACAATCACGGCGTCGGCGCGCAGTCCGCGGCGCAGCGCACCGACCTCGTCGGTGAGCCCGAGGACGGCTGCTGGAGTCACTGTCGCGGAATGCAGGGCATCCGTGAGCTTCACGCCCGCTGCAACTGTTCGCCGGATTACGTCCAGTAAAGTGGCTGTGCCACCGGCAATGGATCCGGTCGCATCCAAGGTGGCAACGCCGTTGGTGACGGTGACCGGGGACGGGCCCAGCATGTACGGCCCATCTGCCAGCCCCGCGGCTGCCATGGAGTCTGTCACCAATAGAATATTTTCGGCACCGACCAGTTCAAAGACCATTCTGACTGTTTCCGGGTCTAGATGGGTGTTATCGGCAACGAGTTCGACGGCGGCGTGCCCGGCCCTGGCAGCGCGCAAAGACGCTGCGACCGGCCCCGGTGAGCGGTGGTGCATTGGCGGCATACCGTTGAATAGGTGCGTGACGGTGGGACGGCCGGATGTTCCGTCAAAGCCGGTGGAATCAAGTCCATCTCTTGCCTGATCCAGCGACGCGAGGGTCGTGGCGGCGTCGGCGTTTGTGTGACCCACTGACGGGGTGATGCCGTGGGTGGTCAGTACATCCACCAACTCAGCGGCTCCCGGGAGTTCCGGCGCGTACGTCATGGTGGCAATATGTCCCTGACCTGCCTGGATCAGCTGGGCCAGGAGTTCCAAGTCTGGCTCGAGCAAGAAAGCGGGGTTTTGTGCTCCGCATCGGGAATGAGAGAGGAAGGGACCCTCTAGGTGAATTCCGGCCAATAAGCCTTCGTCGGTCATTTTGGCGTAGAGACCAATTCCGGCTAGGAGATCCTTTGGTGCGGCTGTGACCATGCTCGCCAGCAGAGTGGTGGTGCCTGCTTTATGCAAGAAGTCCACGGCAGTCCGTGCTGACTCCTCATTGCCGCCCGGGAAGTCTCCGCCGTTGCCCCCGTGGTTGTGGATATCGACCAGGCCAGGGATTACATAGTGTCCGTCGGGAATGGAGATGACGTTGACTGCTTGGAGGTCATCGTCGCCAAAGCCTGGTTCATCAAAATGGTCCGCCCGGCCAGCGTAGAGAATTCTGTCCCCGGAGATGGCTAGCAGGCCACTTTTGATGATTCCATGGTCCGTAGCGATTTGGCCGTGGATGAGTTTTTTGAGCGGTGCCGCTGTGGGACCATCATGGTGGAGAGTCATGGATCCAGTCTAGTCGGGTGCAAAGCGCTAGTCCCTAGAAGAGCCGGGTCCAGCTGTCATCGACCCCGCGCATGGCGTCATAGTCCAAGGTTTTGCATTCAATCCCGCGATCCGTGGCCAGTACCCGAGCTTGTGGCTTGATCGCCTGAGCGGCAAAGATACCACGCACCGGGGCTAGCAGGGGGTCCCGGTTCAGGAGTTCTAAGTACCGGCTGAGTTGTTCGACGCCGTCGATGTCACCACGGCGCTTGAGTTCAATAGCCACGGTTGCCCCCGCGCTGTCCCGCGCCAAAATATCCACCGGGCCGATCGCTGTGAAATATTCACGACGGATCAACGTGAATCCTGTTCCCAAGAGCTCGATCTGTGCCGCCAGCAGGCGCTGCAGATCCGCTTCAACTCCATCCTTGATGAGCCCAGGGTCCGTGCCTAAATCATGGCTGGACTCGTGTAGCTGTTCGTGGATGTTGATAATGAGTTTGTCGTCCGCCTTGGTGGATTGGACGATCCATTGCTCCACTACACCGTCTTCAAGTTCCGCGTCGGCGGCGACCACCCGGCGCAGTGTGGCGGGTGGGCTCATCCAGTTCAGCGGCTTGTATGAGCCGCCGTCAGAATGGACCAGTACGGAGCCGTCGGCTTTGACCAGCAGCAGCCGGACGGCGAGGGGGAGATGGGCTTTGAGGCGTCCGACGTAGTCGACGGAGCACTTGGCAATTACTAAACGCACGCATTACACCCTACCGGGTTGATCAGTTGGCGCGGTCCGTGAACGCTTGTCGTGAGCACGAACGGTTGGTTCCGAATTTTCAGTACGGGACAGCGTCGCCCCGATGTGACCGGTCCGTAACCTGTGCGGCACAATGGTGGCATGCCCCGTTCAAACCATCCGCGACGCCGTCGAACTCCAGTTGCCGGCGGCAAGCGGTCACCAGACGGGCAAGAAGTGGATCTAAGCCGGGCACGCATGGGACTCCCGGAGCACGAATCAGCGCCCGACGGGGAATGGATAGTGCGAACCATCAGCCGCGGCAATGCGCTGAAGGTCTACACCTGCCCGGGGTGTAATCACTCTGTGCAAGCGGGTATGGCACATCTGGTGGTGTGGCGCGAAGACGCCATGTTCGGTGCGGAAGCTGGACTGCGCGAGCGTCGGCATTGGCACGGGAACTGTTGGCGAGGACGCAGCTACAGGTACAGATAGTCTTGACAGCATGGATTTTGACCCAGCTTCCCTCGTCTTCGCCGATTCCGGTGCCGCTGTTCCGGTCCGGGCCTCCACCATCCTGCCCGCAGTGCGGGAAAACATTGAGCTAGTGACTTCCGACGGACTGCGACTTGTCGGTGAGCTAGCGATGCCGTCCGACGGCGTAGTGGCGGCGACGCTGATCACGTTCCATCCGCTTCCCACCCATGGCGGATTCATGGATTCGCACGTGTATAAGAAGGCCTCCTACCGATTGCCGGCACTGGCGGGGATTGCTGTGCTGCGTTTCAATACCCGGGGCACCACGTCCCCGCGGGGGACCAGCGAAGGGAAATTCGACGGCGGAATCGGTGAGAAAGCAGACGTTGCCGCTGCCGTGGATTTCGCTGTGAGAAGGGGCTTGGCGAATCGCTGGCTCGTAGGGTGGTCGTTTGGTACCGAGCTGGTCCTCAAATATGGAGCGTTGGATCCGGTCGCTGCGCAAATAGAGGGTGCCGTGCTGCTGTCTCCGCCGCTGCACCACGCAGAAGCAATAGATTTGGATGCGTGGGCGGCGTTCGGGAAGCCCTTGACCGTTTTGGTCCCGGAATTAGACGATTACCTCCGGCCCGAGGAAGCCCGCACACGTTTTGCCCGGGTGCCTCAAGCCAAAGTGATCGGGGTAGATGGGGCCAAGCACCTGTGGGTGGGCGAAAAGTATGCGGCCCGGGCGTTGAACCTGATCGTCTCCACGGTGCTTGGTGCGCCTGTGGAATTGGACACCGAATGGGAGGGGCCTGTAGCTGCTCCCGTGGCTGCTGCGGCAACGAACTAAGCAAGCATCGCCGTGGTGCCACTAGTGCTTGTCTTGACGCGCGATGAAGACTTCTTTCACCAGGAGCATCACCGCGGCGGCCGTTGGGATGGCAATGAGGGCGCCGAGTACGCCCAAGAGGCTTCCGCCCGCGATGACGGAAATGACGGCTATGGCGCCGGGAACAGCAACCGCCTTTTGCATAATGCGTGGAGAAACAAAGTAGGCCTCAAACTGCAGGTAGGCCAGATAGCAGATCGCGTAAATGAGCGCCGTCTGCCATCCAACAGTCAAGCTGACCGCGATAACCACCACGGCAGCTATCATCCCGCCTACCAGCGGGATGAACGCCAACAGCGCCACCACGAATGCCAGCAGAACGCTGAAGGGCACATGCAGGATGCTCATGATGATGAAGGCGACGGTTGCATTGATCACCGCAACGCACACCTGACCGATCACGTAATTGCCCACGCCCCTGGTGATTTCCTCGCTTAGCTCCTCCACCCGGGCACGGCGTGAGCGCGGTGCCAACCGGTAGCCCCACCGTTTGATAGCTGGAAGTGATGCCAGAAAGTACAAGCTCAACACCAGAACAATCAAGGTCCCAAACAAACCGTTGGCTATGGTGGTCCCAACACCCAGCACGCCACCAAAGATGCCTCCCACTGCCTGAGCGTCTTGGAAGAACTTGGCGACCTGTTCGTTGATGGTGTCCAGCACGTGGTACTGGCCGTCAATGTTGCGGAAGAAATCGGAGTTGAAGAAGTCTGTTATCCAACCCGGAGCCTTGTTTATCAGTTGCGTGGTTTGGGTGACGATAGTGGGAATAAGTGTTGCGAAGAATATGGCGACAATCCCCAACAGCGTGACCAGGACCAATACGATTCCGACGGGACGGGGAACTGAACGCCGCTCCAGCCATCGCACCACCGGGTCAAGACCCAAGGCAATGAACAAGGCCGTGACGATCCACAAGAGCAGCTGGGACGTATTGGACATGATGTAACTCACGGCCAAGGCGATGCCAACACCCACCGTACCCATGAAACCGTAGTAGATGGGGTGACGGAAAAGTCCCATAGTTTCTGTTTGCTCGGCGCTGACGGCAGGAGCCGGGATGTCCGCGATTCCCAAGGACTCGTTTGGCAGACTGAAGCGAACCCGCGGTTGCGCCCCAGGAATCGGTTGGGAGATCTTCTTCACCAGCCAAGCGCGCCAACCGCCTGCTCGTACAGGCCCCGGTTGGATTATCTCGTGCTGATCGACTCCACGAGCTTGCTCGACGAAAGACGTTGCCTCGGGCTCCTGTACCGGGCTCTCGGTGTCGTGAGTGGAAGCACCGGCGGCGGAATCGGTGTTGGAACCGGTGGAATCTGGTGGCATGGAGGAGCTCACGGTAGGCAGCCTTTGTGTCCGGGGCCGCAGCGAAGTGCTGCCCGCGCTGGTAAGTGGTGCTATGACATTACCAGCGCGATTGATGGCAGCTGCTAATTCCGGGAGGCAGATTTCCGGCGCGGCGGCCAGAGGAAAGTGATGAGGGCCAACGTGAGCTTGCCCTCCCGGGCTGCCCCAAAGATAACGGTTCGGTTACCCTAGAACAAACGATCACAGTAGTTTTCAGCCGATGTTAGGTAAGTACTTGCGTTCAAAGATTGCAATTGTTCTAGGCATAGTGGGTCTGGTGATCCTCGGATTAGGGATCGGCCAGCGAACCCTCTGGCTCCCGCCTGCCACGATCACAGCAGCCGTTTCCGGCTCCGTGACACCGGCGCCGCTGACGGTGATAGGTCCAGAGGTACTCAAGGCCAAGGATGGCCACTTCACCTTGAATATCAAAGCGAATGGTCCTATCCAACTAGCGGTGGGATCAGTTCGTGATGTCCAGGGGTGGGTCGCCGACGCGGCCCATACATCCGTAACCGGAGCCAATGCGGACTTCACAACATTGGAAACCGAAAGTAAGTCCGGTGTGGAGAAGGTGCCCAACCCATCAGGTTCGGATATGTGGGTCAGTGAAGAAAAAGCCGACACTAGCCTCAGCTACACGTGGCAGGCACCTGGCCACGGGGATTGGGCTCTCCTGCTCTCCTCCGATGGGACCGCGCCGGCACCCACTGATATTTCCCTCACCACGGCCAATGACGCACAAACTCCATGGGCCATACCTCTGATGGTCTTCGGCGCTGCTTTACTGGCGCTCGCAGCCCTCTTGCTATGGATGACCCCGCGCAAGCCCAAGGGCACGCAGCCTCAGGTGGCTGGTCGCCGCGCAGCTGGCCGCGTAGCGTCCGATCCCGCAACGGGGGCCATGGAAGTGGCTAAGATCGTAGCTGCTCGCGAGGTAGCGAATACCGCAGCGCAGCCTAAACCGGCAACGATTGCCGACGCTCGCCGAGCTGGCAGGGGCGTACAGCCTAGCGACGGTATCGCAGAGGGCAAAGACGCTGCTGATCATCCGGGGGCGCAGGCGCGCCCGGATCACACTTCGGCGTTTCCTGCTTCCGTGACCGAAAGTCCGGAAACGAAAACCGCTGCCATCACCCTTGATGGGACCGAATGGAAGAAGGACGGTTCCGCGCAGCTAAAGGATGCCGACGCAGATGACCACGGCACGTTCGAAACGAATGCGGGCTCGAGGACAGAGGGCAGCAATGCCGACAGTCACGACGCCGGTAGTCACGACGCCGGCAGTCACGACGCCGGCAGTGGTAACGGTAACGATCGCGGCGACGACGACGGCAGTGGTAACGGTAACGATCGCGGCGACAACGACGGCCACAATGGACCGGGGGGAGTCGCTAGCGGCCCCGCAGATGGTTCTGCGGGGAAAGCTGTGGAACAGTCTTCTGCGGAAAGCCCGGTCATTGGCAAGGGCCCGGGCGCAAAGCCTCGCAAGAGCCGTTGGAAAAAGGGAGGAAAGAGCGAATTTTCTTCCCTACGTTGGGGAGCCGGAGTAGCCGTCGTTCTGTTTGCAGGAAGTCTTGGCCCGGCTGTCGCAGCCGATTCAAGCACAGCGCCGCCCACCCCGGTAGTTGCAACACCCACCGGGACAACTACTGAACCAACTACTGAACCGACTGCCGCAGGCATTCCGGCACTGCTCGATAGCCAGGTGCAGCGCATCGTATCGGACGTAGCCACCGTGGTGGCGAGCGGGGACAATGCCAAGGACGCTGCAAAACTTGACCCACGGGTCGCGGGAAATGCCCTGGTAGTGCGCACCGCGAACTACAAGATTCGCTCCCAGCTACCCGAGCAAGCCGCCCCTGAGCCGGTCAATGCCACGAAGCTGCTGGCGGGGGTGGTCACCACCTCGTCCACCTGGCCCCGCTCGGCAATGTTCGTCACCCAGGGCGAAAATAACGCGCTTCCGCAGCTGTTGACACTTGTTCAAAGCTCCGCCCGTGAGCCCTACAAGCTGGTTCAGGCCACTCCGCTCCTGCCTGGACTGACTTTCCCAGCTGTTGACAAAGAAGGCACACCCGCAGTGGCACTGGACGCCAGTGGTTTATTGATGAGCCCAACGGAAGCCGTAGCCGCCTTCAGCGACCGGTTAACCAACGCAGATAGCAAGTGGAAAGATACCTTCAAGGACAGCGTTTACACCACCAGTGTCCTGGAAGCCCAGGCCAAGGTTCTCGCTGATGCTAAGGATGCCAGCTACGTCTTCACCCACACGGCTGACAAAGCGGCCACCTTGGCCATGCACACCTCCGACGGCGGAGCGATGGTCGTGGTGGGATACACCTTCGGCACTGATGCCACGTCCAAAGAGAACGCCACCCTCACCATCTCTCCTGACGCTGCCGTCTTCGCGGGAGGTGCAGAGACCACTAAGGGCTTCACCATCAACTATGCCGAGCCGGTGGTCATGTACATCCCTCCGGCGGGCGCCGCGAAACAAATCACTATCATCTCGGCCACCAGCGCCTTGATCGGGGCCTCCCTCAAGTAGCAATAACAACGTGTAGTCCCGACTATCCGACGCATCAAGCACACTGAAAGTGAGTCAATGACCAAGAACAGTTCTATGCCTGCCAACTCCACACCGGGGCCGAACCTTCGCGGCGCCGTCGACCTCTCGGCATTAAAAGCCCGGGCCATGGCACCTGCGGAAAATGCCGGCGGCCCTTCGCCGTACGCCGTCGACGTCAATGAACAAAGCTTCCAAGAATTCGTGGCCTTGTCCCAAACGGTGCCTGCCCTAGTCCTGCTGGGCTCTGGACGGTCCAACCAATCCGCCACGCTGTCCGGGGTGCTCGAAAAACTCATGAACGAGTATGCCGGAAAGATTGCGCTGGGCCGGGTAGATGCAGATACAAGTCCGGGAATCGCTCAAGCGTTTGGTGTTACTGCGGTTCCCACTGTGGTGGCGCTGATCAACGGCCAGCCAGTTCCTATGTTTGAAGGGGACTTGCCGGAAGAACAAATCAAAGGCTTCCTTGACGAACTGCTCAAGGTAGCGGCAAGCAATGGGGTGGAAGGTAATTTGGGTGGTGAGCCGGACCCCACACCCGTTTCGGCCCCACCCCTGCCGCCACTGCACCAAGCTGCCGTGGACGCCATTGAGGCTGGTGATCTCGCTGCGGCCGCGGCCGCGTATGAGAAGGCTCTGGCGGAAAAGCCAAATGACGCCGACGCTAAGATCGGCCTAGCTCAGGTGCACCTGATGAGCCGGCGCGCCGGTCTGGATGCTTCAACCGCGGAGGCGTTGCGGGCACGTGCCGCCGACGCCCCTGATGATGTAGAGGCTCAATTGGCGGTGGCAGACCTCGACGTCACGGGAGGGCATGTGGAGGATGCTTTTGCCCGACTGGTGAAATTCATATCACTTCATTTTGGTCCGGAACGCGAAGCCGTGAGGGTACGTCTACTTGAGCTCTACGAGGTGGTCGGTGTCGGTGATGCGCGCGTGAGCACTTCCCGGCAAGCGCTGGCCCGGGCTCTCTTTTAGACACCATAGGAAGACCCAGTTGCTTCGGCACGCGTGTTCTTCCACGCGTGCCGAATTCATCATTTCGGATGACGTAATGCCTGAGTGCGGTTTGCTAGCGTGGCGTCATGACTGAATCTTTGCCCCATGTACCTCTTGGTAGTGCGCCTGCCACAAACTTCCCCGCACTGTCCCTGCGCGGGCTCACGAAGCGGTTTGGTGCCAAGACGGCCGTTAACGCCATCAATTTGGACGTTCCTGCCGGATCGTTCTACGGGTTGGTAGGACCCAACGGCGCCGGGAAGACAACATCGTTATCCATGGCGACGGGGCTGATGCGTCCGGACGCCGGAACCGCACAAGTGCTTGGGGTGGACGTATGGAGGCACCCACTGGAAGCAAAAAGACTCATGGGTATCTTGCCGGATGGAGTCCGCCTCTTCGACAGGCTCTCCGGAGAACAGCTAGTGACGTACGCCGGACTCTTGCGTGGGATGGACAAGGAGACTGTTGCCTCACGCGTCAAAGATCTATTAGAGGCTCTCGATCTGGCGAAGGACGCCGGCACCTTGGTCGTGGATTACTCCGCGGGTATGACGAAGAAAATCGCGTTGGCCTCGGCCTTGATCCACGCGCCCAAACTCTTGGTTTTGGATGAGCCCTTTGAGTCGGTCGATCCCGTCTCCTCAGCTAACATTCGAGACCTTCTGACCGATTATGTAGCCTCGGGTGGCACGGTAATAGTCTCCAGCCATGTCATGGACCTAGTGCAGCGGATGTGCGACCACGTCGCTGTGATCGCTGGGGGAAATGTGCTTGCTGCCGGAACGGTGGAGAGCGTGCGGGACGGGATGAGCCTTGAAGAAAAATTCGTTGAACTGGTAGGCGGACGGCACCAGGCTGGGGGGCTTCAATGGTTGCGCACCTCCTGAGCTTAAAGATCACGCTGCTACGCAACTCTCTGAAGAGAAGCCCCTGGCAATTGGTCGGACTGATCTTTGCAGGCCTTTACGGCCTAGGTATCCTCGGAATCTCTCTGGTGGGTTTGGCTGTTTTAGGTACCGCGGATCCCGAGTTGATCCGGACGGTCGTGACTCTGGCCGGCGCTGCTTTGATCCTTGGCTGGTTGATCATTCCAGTGCTGGCCTCTGGCTTGGACATGACGCTTGAACCTGCCCGTTTCGTCACTTTTGCCATCCCCGAAAAATCCATGCTCGTTGGACTGGCCTTAGCTAGTTTCATCGGTATTCCTGGCATTATCACGCTCATTGTCTCCGTGGGTACGGCAGTCGCATGGTGGCAGAGTCCAGCAATAGCACTCGTTGCGGTGCCCTGTGGCATTCTGGCCGCACTAACCTGCATCCTCGCCTCCCGTGCCATCACAGCAGCTAGCACAAGCCTCGCCTCCTCGCGGCGCTTCAAGGATGTGAGCGGGATCCTTCTGGTGATTCCTTTGATTCTCATGGGCCCCATCATTGGCACCATTTCTGCTGGCATGCGCGACTTTTCCGAGTTCCTGCCTGCTCTTGGCGCCACTGTGGCATGGACGCCGCTGGGTGCGATCTGGGCTGTCCCAGCTGACCTAGCATCCGGGCACTTGGTGTCCGCCGGGGCGAAATTCCTGATCGCATTGGCCACCATGGCCGTATTGGCGTGGATATGGAAGACGTCTTTGGCTCGGGCCCTGGTGACTCCAGCATTCGCTGGATCACTCAAACGAACAGGCGGCAAACTTGGCTTCTTTGCGCGTTTTCCCGGAACACCGACAGGGGCGGTTGCCGCCAGGAGCCTGACGTACTGGATTCGAGACCCACGGTATAGTGCCTCGCTCGTCATCGCACCGCTTCTGCCGCTGATTTTCGTGTTTGTTGCCGGCCAGAACGGGGGCCTGGCGACTATGGGTAACGTGGTGGGTTTTGCGGCGTCCTTTGCGGCATTCATGGTGGCGTGGAGTATTTCTTCGGATGTCTCTTACGACAGCACGGCATTTGCCCTTCATTTAGCGACGGGAGTCTCTGGGCGGGCCGATAGGACTGGAAGGGTCATCGCAGCCGGTCTTCTGGCATTGTCCTTGGGTGTGGTGTACGCGAGCGTTGGTGCCGCACTGGCGGACAATTGGTCCTCCTGGCCAGCCATGATCGGTTTGGTTTTGGTGGCGGCCGGTGCAGGACTGGGGCTGGCGAGTGTATTCTCCTCCCGCTTCACCCTGAACGTCCCGCTTCCGGGAGAAAGCCCTTTGAAGTCCAAACCGGGTAACAATTTTTTCTCCGTGTTGGTCCAGCTGGTGGGCTTTGCCGGTGCTGGGATTTTGACGGTTCCCGTAGTCGCTTTGGTCGTCATTGGTGCAGTAGTGAACCAGCCGGTGTTTAGCTGGCTGGCCCTGGCGGCCGGAATCATACTTGGATGTGCCTATTTGCTGCTGGGTATACGGCTTGGAGCCGCGCAATATGAGCGACGGGCGCCGGAATTGCTGCAAGCCGTTTCGGCAGATCGCTGACACTCGATAAGGTTGGGTTTAAGAAAGCATGATGCATGGCAAAGTCGCCCTGCCGTTACTGTGCACCAGCACACCAACGGCAGGGCGTTTTTGCAGGGCGAACCCGCCGATCATCATTGTTCGCCCAGCAGGGATATCAGGCACTGACATGCCGCGAAAGGATCGTGTTTCATGGAGGTAATCATTCTCCCCGGCAACAAAGAGGTTGGCGTTCTGGCTGCGGACGCCATTGAGTCTTTAGTCCGCAAAAAGCCGCGCGCAGTGCTTGGCCTTGCCACAGGGTCCTCGCCATTGCCCATCTATGACGAGTTGGCGCGGCGTCACGAGGAGCATGGATTGAGCTTTTCGCAGGCCAGCGGCTTTGCTTTGGACGAGTACGTGGGTCTGCCAGTGGGCCACTTTGAGTCTTACCGGGAAGTGATTCGCCGTGAGTTCACCAACCGCGTGGACGTCGCCCCGGAGAACGTCCACGGGCCCGACGGTGCCGCCACGGATGTTGAGGCAGCTTGCAAAGCATACGAAGAAGCCATCAAGGCTGCCGGGGGAGTGGACCTGCAGATACTTGGCGTGGGAACGAACGGACACATCGGTTTCAACGAGCCTGGTTCCTCGCTCGCATCTCGCACTCGCATCAAAACGCTGGCGGATCAGACGAGGGAAGACAATGCGCGCTTCTTCGATAGCATCGAGGCGGTTCCCCATCACGTGCTGACCCAGGGCTTGGGCACCATCATGGATGCCTGCCACTTGGTTCTTGTTGCGTTTGGTGCGGGAAAGGCCGAAGCCGTCCATGACTTCGTGGAAGGACCTGTTTCGGCGAGTTGCCCGGCGTCCATATTGCAATTCCATCCCCATGCCACCGTCATCATTGACGAAGCGGCTGCCAGCAAACTAGTTGGTGCGGCCACATACCGCCACGCCTATGACAACAAGCCGCATTGGCAGGGACTCTAAAGAATCAGCCAAAGGATGAAGTGAACACATAATTTCTCCTTCGGTGGGGAGCTTGGCACGGTGAGTCGAAAGTCGAAACCGGCTAGAATAACTTCATGAGCTTGCCACCAGACCCCTTCGAAAGCGATCCCCGTTATGACGACGGCCGAAGCGGAGGATCCACTGCCGTTATTGAGCGCCAAGAGCGGCTCGCGGAAGTAGAACCGGGAGATAGTGAGAGATTCTCTCACTATGTCCGCAAAGAAAAGATCATGGAATCGGCCATGACAGGCGATCCAGTAGTCGCGTTATGTGGAAAAGTGTGGACTCCTGGTCGAGATCCACATAAGTTTCCCGTGTGCCCTGAGTGCAAAGCCATTTTTGAGGGCATGAATCCCAGCGGTGGTAAGGGCAAGGGCCCCAAGAACCCGAAGAAGTGAAACAATCCTCACGGATGTAATAGTTGTGAAAGTACGGTTAAGAACCGTGCATTTCGCGTGCCCGGAAACCGGGTGCGCAAGGAAAGAAGTGATTTGATGGCGGGACTTTTGTGACGGAAACACTGTTTGGCGGTCCGTCGCTTCCTCCGGCCTACCCAGAACGGGCCGCGTGGGGCACCGCCCAGAAACTGCGTGCCTGGCAGAGCGAGGCAATGGAGAAGTACTTTAGCTTGAATCCGCGGGACTTTTTGGCCGTGGCAACTCCTGGAGCAGGAAAGACCACCTTCGCACTCCACGTCGCGACGCAACTCTTGTCCCGTGGCACCATCAACCGCATCACCATTGTCACGCCCACGGATCACCTCAAGCGTCAATGGGCCGATGCTGCGGCCCGGGTGGGTATTTCGATCGATCCGAATTTCAAAAATACTGACGGTCGCCACGGCAAGGGTTTTATCGGAGTTGCCGTGACCTACGCGCAGGTGGCCAGTAAACCGCTCCTGCATCGGGCCAAAACCGAGGCAGCGCGCACCCTCGTGATCTTGGATGAAATCCACCACGGAGGAGACGCGCTGTCCTGGGGTGACGGCATTCGCGAGGCCTTCGACCCCGCCGCGAGGCGCCTTGCCTTGACCGGTACGCCCTTCCGTTCTGATACCTCGCCGATCCCATTTGTCGAGTATGTCCAAGGACAAGATGGCATCCGTCGCTCCCGTGCCGACTATAACTATGGCTACGGTGAGGCGCTGAAAGATCACGTGGTCCGTCCGGTTATGTTCATGGCGTATTCGGGCCAGATGCGCTGGCGGACTAGTGCTGGAGAGGAAATGGCTGCGACGCTGGGGGCACCTGTGACGAAGGACATCACCTCCCAAGCATGGCGTACAGCGCTGAACCCAACAGGGGAGTGGATTCCTGCTGTGCTCGCGGCAGCCGATCAAAGGCTCTTGCAGGTGCGTCGCTCTGTCCCGGATGCCGGAGGGCTCGTCATTGCCACAGACCATGAAGATGCCCGCGCTTATGCCGCTCAGCTTAAGAAAATAACCGGCGAATCACCCACGGTAATCCTCTCCGATGATGCTAAGGCGTCAGACAAGATCGACTCCTTTTCTGCCGGTGAAAAGCGCTGGATGGTGGCGGTGCGGATGGTATCCGAAGGTGTAGATGTGCCGCGTTTGGCGGTAGGCGTCTATGCGACGTCCACGGCCACTCCGCTGTTCTTCGCCCAAGCGATCGGTCGTTTTGTTCGCGCCCGCAAGCGAGGTGAGACGGCGTCGGTTTTCCTGCCCTCCGTGCCCAATCTGATGGAGCTGGCCAGCCAACTCGAGCTTGAACGTGACCACGCCTTGGACCGCCCGGATAAGGAATCTGATGGCTTCATCGACGATTCGCAGATGGACGAGGCAAACCGGGAGGAAAAAGCCTCCGATACCTTGGAGAAGTTCAAATTTGAGGCGCTTGAGTCTCAAGCGTCCTTTGACAAAGTGCTTTTCGACGGCGGAGAATTCGGCGCCGGTGGTGCCATCGGCAGCGACGACGAAATGGACTTCCTAGGCATTCCAGGACTGCTCGATGCCGAGCAGATGGGTGTCTTGCTGCGCCAGCGCCAAGCGGATCAACAGACCCGCCGGCGTACAAAAAGCGCCGCAGAGCCGGAACCGTCGGTGCCAGAAGTGGTGGACCACCGCATGTTGATGGATCTGCGCCACGAACTGGCTAAGAACGTTTCAGCGTGGAGTGCCCGTTCCGGTATGCCGCACGGTAAGGTCCACAGCGAACTTCGCCGTATTTGTGGAGGACCCGCTGTTGCCCAAGCGAACGAGCCCCAACTTCAGCAGCGTCTGAAGAAACTCCAAGACTGGTTTATCGGACGTAAATAGCGTGGGTAATCATCCTGCATAAACGGTCCGTATAAACGGTCTGCATAAACAGCCTGCATAAACAGCCAGGGCGCGCCTTAGTCTCCAACGGCGGGCGCGCCGCTAGTTGTCTATTTGATCTCCACACCGGCGTCGGCTAGTTCTGCAAAAACGTCTTCGCAGCCGTCTTGGTCGATCCCCAGTACGTATTCGCGCAGCACGGTGGTGTTGTACCCGGCGTTGACGGCATCCAGCGCGGTGGCGCGCACACAGAAGTCCGTCGCGATGCCCACCACAACAACGTCTTCTACGTCGTTCTCTCGCAGCCAGTCATCCAAACTGACGGGATCGTCGCCGCCGTCCGGATTTGCCGCTTCATGAGCTTCACGCTCGCCCACCATGACTTCATCCTCAGGCGCTAGCAGTCCGTCAAAGCCCGAGTAGGCGCTGTCATACTTGCCCTTGCGGAAGTACGCGTCGATGTCCTCGGTATCCAAGCTCCGGTGCAGCGCTGCGCCCTTGGAACCGGCCACACAATGCACCGGCCAGCTTGTCAAAAAATCTGGAGACTCAGAGAAGTGGCTCCCTGGATCTACATGCCAGTCCTGCGTGGCAACAATGAAGTCAAAACCGTGCTCGTCATAGATGTACTCGGTGATCTGCGAGGCAAGCTGCGCTCCACCCGCAACAGCGAGGGAACCGCCTTCACAGAAATCGTTCTGTACGTCCACAATGATGAGTGCTTTGGCCACGGTGGCCTCCTTTAGGTGCGTTATGCCTAGTCGTGTGCGGGGGTGCTCTGAAGGTATTCGGTGGGGATGACGGGATCGCCGCGCTGGAGACGCCGGGCGGCACCAGGCATCTCCGCCAACGAAGCGGCATGCCGGGCGGTGGCGCGCTGAACGCCGGCCTGACCCGTCCACCCCGGGACCAGTTCGCCGTTCGTCATGAATTGGTGGACCAGGGGGCGGTCATTGCCGTCATTTTCTGGCAGGGCGCCGATCCCCACGAGCTCAGCAGTGGCAATTCCTCGAGGATTCAGGCGGCGCAGAGCATACTTTTTCCCACCCACGCTCGTCTTGTTCTTGGCAGCCTTGGCCACCGGGCGAAACTCACCGTCCGTGCCTTTCCGGGACACCAATTTGTACACCATGGACGCGGTGGGCGCGCCGGAGCCCGTGACCAAGGAAGTGCCCACCCCGTAGGAGTCCACGGGAGCTGCCGCCAGGGCGGCGATGGCAAATTCATCAAGGTCGCTGGTGACGGTGATCCGGGTGTTGACGTTACCCAACGAATCGAGCAGCGCCCGTACGTCATGGGCCTGAGCGAGGAGATCGCCGGAGTCAAGCCGCACGCCTCCCAAGTCGGGACCGGCAATCTCGACGGCCTTGCGGACGGCGGCTTCGACGTCGTACGTATCAACAAGCAGCGTGGTGCTGGCGCCCATTGATTGCACCTGCGCGCGGAAGGCTTCCTCCTCGGAGTCGTGGAGGAGCGTGAAGGAGTGGGCGGCCGTGCCTTGGGTGAGCACGCCATAGCGCAGCCCGCACTCAAGGTTGGAGGTGCTGTGGAATCCTGCGATCACGGCAGCACGGGAGGCTGCAACGGCGGACTCCTCATGGGTGCGTCGTGACCCCATTTCGATGCAGGGACGGGATCCGGCGGCCATGATCATCCGGGACGCGGCGGACGCGATCGCGGAGTCGTGGTTGAGTACAGAGAGCACATAAGTCTCCAAGATGCAGGCCTGCGCGAACGTAGATTCGATGGTGAGGATGGGCGAATTGGGGAAATAGAGTTCGCCCTCTGCGTAACCATAGACGTTGCCGGAGAACTTGAAATCGGCTAGCCAGGATAGTGTTTCGTCGTTAACCACTTTGTTGTGGGCTAAAAAGTCGAGCTCCTGCGCTCCGAACCGGAACTCGGCAAGCCCTTCCAAAAAGCGTCCGGTGCCGCCCACAACCCCGTAACGGCGGCCATCCGGGAGTCTGCGTGCGAAGGCCTCGAACACGCTGGCGCGGTGTGCGGCGCCGGAGTGCAGTGCGGCCTGGAGCATCGTTAGCTCATAGTGGTCCGTGAAGAGGGAAGTGCGGGGCTGGCCCCACTGAGAAGGAGTAGTCACGGAATTTACTTTAGTAGTCCAACACTAGAATGGACACATGAGCCTGAGCACAGCACCGGAAATAGATAGGGCGCAAGTAACGCGTGAACTCGCCTCGACCGACATCCCCTGGGAACTGATCGTGTGGAACGATCCGGTAAATTTGATGAGTTACGTCAGCTACGTCTTTCAAAGCTACTTTGGCTATTCGGAGACCAAAGCGTCGCAGTTGATGATGCAGGTCCACCAGGATGGCAAGTCCTCGGTGGCCCATGGAAACAAAGAAAAGATGGAAGCCCACGCGGTCGCTATGCACGGATTTGGCTTGTGGGCCACTGTCCAAAAAGGCGGCAAGCGTGGCTAAGTCTTTCATTGCGGGCCGTCGCGGCATCACCGGGTATCTGGAAGTTCCTGAACGAGATCTGTTGCGCAAGCTCTTCGCCGACGTCATCACGATGCTTGAACCTGACACGCCCGCCCACGAGGATCCGCTGGCAGCCCTGCTTGGGCTGGACATGGACGTAAGTGTCCCCAGCGATCCTGCCCTCCTGCGCTTGCTGCCAGATGCTGTCAAGGACGACGCCGGGGCCGCCTTGGAGTTTCGTCAGCTCACGGAACGCTCGTTACGGGAGTCCAAGATTGGTGCCCTTCGGGCGGCATCCTTGGATCTGGACAAGGACAAACTTGTGCTTGATCCAGAGGCCGCCAAGATGTGGTCTATGGCGCTTAACGACGTCCGGTTGGTGCTGGCGGAACGGCTGGATATTCGCGACGAAACGGATGCTGATCGGGTCCACCGCGTACAAGACTGGGGGGACGCGGACGACGTCGAAAGTTACTTATCGCTTGTCTACAACTTTGTTTCGTGGCTGCAAGAAAGCCTTGTGCAGGCGGTTCTGGCGCGAATGAAGAGTGGACGCTAGAGAAGTTATTTCCGGCCTGAGTGAGCAGTGTGACTTAACAGACTGCGCCAAATGTGCCCACTGCGTACGCAAACCATCTATCCTGAAACGATCATGAGCACATCTTCCGAGGAGACTTCTGCTACCAGCCCATCCGCGGTGGCTCCGTTGAGCGAGCGACCCATTGGCATCTTTGACTCCGGTGTGGGCGGGCTCACTGTGGCCCGTGCCGTGATCGACCAGCTACCCAACGAGTCCATTCTCTACGTGGGAGACACGGCTAACGGACCGTATGGACCGCTTCCCATCGCGGAAGTACGCGCTAACGCGCTCGGTGTCATGGATGAACTGGTGGACTCTGGGGTGAAACTGCTTGTCATAGCCTGTAATTCAGCGTCCGCAGCAGTTTTGCGTGACGCCCGTGAGCGTTACACGGCCAGATACGGTATCCCCGTCATTGAGGTGATTCAGCCGGCCGTCCGCCGTGCGGTTTCTGCTACCCGAACAGGTCGCATTGGGGTAATAGGCACGGTGGCCACGGTGGGCTCACGTGCCTACGAGGACACGTTTGCCGCAGCCCCGCAACTGCACATCACCTCTGTTGCATGTCCAGACTTTGTGCGTTTCGTTGAATCGGGCATCACGGCCGGGCCGGAGCTGCTTTCAACGGCGGAAAGCTACTTAGCGCCGCTGAAGAAAGCCCAGGTGGACACCCTCGTCCTTGGTTGCACACACTATCCTTTGTTGACTGGTGTTATTTCCTATGTCATGGGGGAGTCGGTGTCTTTAGTCTCGAGTGCTGAAGAAACGGCGAAGGACGTCTATAAGGCCCTGGTGAGCCATGATCTTGAACGTGTTAGTCCAAACGCGCCCACGCACAACTTTCTCTCCACGGGCGACGCCGGTCAGTTTGGGCTCCTTGCCCGCCGTTTCCTGGGCCCGGAGGTGCATGGTGTGGAGCAGGTAACTCATGTGTTGGCTCACTACCCGACAGGTTCAGTTGCACGGGTCACCCCTGAGATGATCGCAGCAGCGAAGTCCGGTTCCCGTGCGCCACGGATCTCTAATTTTGTTCTCCGTGATCCTGCCATTGAACTGGCTGCTTCGACTATGGTCAGGGGGCAGCAAGGATGAAGCTGACCATTGTGGGCTGTAGCGGGTCCTTCCCCGGACCGTCCTCGCCTGCCTCGTGCTATCTGCTCTCGGCCCACGACGGCACAAGGCCGTGGCGTATCCTCATTGATCTGGGCAGTGGAGCGTTGGGTTCCGTGCAAAAGTATATGGATTTGGAAGATATTGACGCCATCTTCCTCAGCCACCTGCACCCGGACCATTGCATGGATTTGTGTGGACTCCATGTGGCCGTGCGATGGAACCCGCACGGGTGGCACCGGGGACGCATCCCAGTGTGGGGACCCGCGGCGACGGCGGACAGGCTTGCCACCGCGTATGGTCTTGACTTGGATCCAGGGATGCATGAAGAGTTTGACTTCCAGCCATGGACTGCCCTGGAACCGGTCACGGTGGGGCCCTTTAAGGTGACCCCCCACGCCGTCAACCATCCCATTCCCGAGGCCTACGCCCTGCGAATTGAGGTCACAGAGTACGACGGCACTGGCGTTGATAGAACAGTGACGCTGGCCTATTCAGGTGACACGGATGCCTGCCAAGGCCTTGAAGATGCGGCCAAGGACGTAGATTTCTTCTTGTGTGAGGCCGCCTTCGAAGAGGGCCGGGACGATCACATCAAGGATGTTCACCTCAGCGGGAAACGTGCCGGTGAAGCCGCCACGGCTGCGAATGTGCGCAGACTGTTGCTCACGCACATTCCGGTCTGGACCGACACCAACAAAGTGGTGGCCGAAGCGCGCGGAAGTTACGACGGTGATGTCTCCGCCGCCGTCGCCGGTGTACATTACATGATTTAGCGCGCCCGAATCCTGAACAACTTTCGAGGGCCGGACCGAGCTCCGACTCGGGTAGTCTCGAGGGGAAAGAAGCAACGAAACCTTGGGGGTTTGCTGCCGGGTGCCCTGTGGGGTGTGCACGCTGGCCCCTGTCATGAACCGTGAAGGATGAATGATATGAGCGAGCCGTTAATGCCCAGTTACAACCCTGGAGCGTCAGCAGAGCCCAGTATTTTAGCTCCCGTGAGGCCCAAGCAAGTGCGCTGGGCGGTGCTTTTGATCATTGCGGCAGCAGTATTTCAGATCATTGCGGCAGTCCTGGGAATTGTGCATACCGGATCGGCTGAGTTCCGGAGTCAGCTTACTTCGCAGCTGGCGCAACAAAATATTCCGGATTCCGGCCAAGACATAGTAGGCATTAGCATCGGCGTGGCCCTAGCTACCATCATTGTCATTTCGGCCCTTGCTGTGATTGTCTACGTCATCATTGCCTTGTTCATCAACAAAGGTGCGGGATGGGCGAGGATCACAGCCGCAGTGCTGGCCGCCGTCTCTCTTTTCTCGCTCGCCGGTCTGACCATGCCCGCAGCCATCTTTGTCGTCTTGCAGCTCCTTTCCGGAATTGCAGCCGTGGTGCTGTGCTTTATCAAGCCCGGATCACAGTATTTCACTGACCGGAAGAATTTCAGATTGGCGAACAAGGTGCACTAAAGCTGTTGCAGGGCGGGGCCCCTTGAGTGCGTAGAATGTGGCGCCTTCACTCGGGGCAGCACGCATTTGTCGTTGCAGGACCTGCTCGCAGGGGTCACCTGGACCGGTAGGCTTGTCAGCATGACTACGAGCGATTCTTCCATTTTGCGCGCCGACGGCCGCACCCCTGACCAACTTCGCAATATTTCCATTACGCGTGGCTGGTCCAAGCAGGCCGAAGGTTCGGCCCTCATCGAGTTCGGCAACACGCGTGTGCTGTGCACGGCATCCTTGAGTGCTGGTGTGCCGCGTTGGCTCAAGGGTGAAGGCACAGGTTGGGTCACGGCAGAATACGCAATGCTGCCCCGCGCCACGAACACTCGTAACTCCCGCGAATCCGTCAAGGGAAAAATTGGCGGCCGTACACATGAGATCTCTCGATTGATCGGCCGCTCCTTGCGCTCGATCATCGACACCAAGGCGTTGGGCGAGAACACCATTGTCCTTGACTGTGACGTCCTGCAGGCCGACGGCGGAACCCGGACCGCAGCAATCACCGGAGCCTATGTGGCTCTCGCCGACGCTGTGGCCTATGCCAAAAAGAACAACTTGATCGCTAAGAACGCGCAGCCGCTCATCGACACGGTTTCGGCCATTTCCGTCGGGATCATCGATGGCATCCCCATGCTGGATCTGCCGTATGTGGAGGACGTGCGGGCGCAGACCGACATGAACGTTGTGGTGACCGGATCAGGCAAGTTTGTTGAGGTTCAGGGAACCGCGGAGGGTGCGCCCTTTGACCGCGACGAGCTCAATAAACTTCTGGACTTAGCGTTGATCGGGACCACTGAGCTGGCCCAGATTCAGCGCGATACTCTCGGGGCATAGTGGGAGCGCCACTTCTCGTTTTGGCCACCCACAATCAGGGCAAATTGCGCGAATTGCGTGAGTTGCTCCGGGACCAGGTGCCGGGGCTAGATGTCGATGCGGACGTGGTCGACGCCGGAGTGCTCCACGCACCGGACGTGGTGGAAACGGGTATCAGTTTCGCCGAGAATTCGAGGCTAAAAGCCTCCGAAGTGGCGCGGTTTACCGGAGTTCTTGCTATTGCCGACGATTCCGGCCTGGCGGTGGACGTTCTTGGCGGAGCTCCGGGGATTTTCTCGGCCAGGTGGGCGGGGAAGCACGGCGACGATCAGGGTAATCTTGAACTCTTGCTCGCCCAGCTAAGCGACATCGCGCCAGCGCACCGTGGTGCTCGATTTGTCTGTGCCGCGGCGTTAGCAAGCCCGGACGGCGCTTTGGATGTAGTGGAGGAAGGGATCCTGGAGGGAACCTTGCTGGCTGCACCCCGTGGTGATGGCGGGTTTGGCTATGACCCGATTTTGCAGCCGGTGGGCATGAATGTCTCCTGCGCCGAGCTCAGCAGCGACGAGAAGAATGCCATCAGTCACCGGGGCAATGCGTTCCGTGCGCTGCTCCCACACATCGTCACGGCGCTTTCCTCAGG
>NZ_JAJJBU010000021.1 GCF_020905375.1 Arthrobacter cryoconiti | reverse complement strand
TTTGCAGCCGGTGGGCATGAATGTCTCCTGCGCCGAGCTCAGCAGCGACGAGAAGAATGCCATCAGTCACCGGGGCAATGCGTTCCGTGCGCTGCTCCCACACATCGTCACGGCGCTTTCCTCAGGTGGCCACCTGAGGTGAGACTGACGGAGCGCGCCGAGACAGACGCTGCGCAGCGTCTGCCTCGGCGCGCTCCGTCAGCCTCGACGCGTGTGCCCGCACTTAGACTTTCTTGCGGGAGAGGAACGCCTTGGCGAGCTCGATGAAGATCGGGATCACGGAGAGCAGAACGATGACGATGAAGATGATGTCCAGGTTCTTCTGCACCCAGGGGAAGCGGTCACCGAGGATGTAGCCCAGGGTGGTGACACCGCCCGCCCACAGGATTGCTCCGATGGCGTTGAAGATGACGAAGTGACGCATATTCATGCGGGCCACCCCGACGATCACCGGGACAAAGGTGCGCACGATCGGTACGAAGCGCGCTAGAACCAGCGCTTTGCCGCCGTGCTTTTCGAAGAACGCATGGGCGTGTTCCACATGGTCCTTTTTGAACAATCGTGAATCTGGCTTGTTGAATATGGCAGGACCAGCCTTGGCGCCGATCACGTAGCCCACTTGGTTGCCTACGAAAGCACACACAATCAGCATGCCCACAAGCAGCCAGATGTTCACTGGCATGTGACCGGTACTTGTCAGCAGTCCCGCTGTGAACAACAGGGAATCGCCGGGAAGAAAAAAGCCCACCAGCAGGCCGGTCTCGGCGAAAATGATGGCGCAGGCGATGATGACCACCCAGAAGCCGATGGCCTCATTACCAAGAATCGTCACTGGGTCTAGCCAGTCGGGGAGGATGCTTAGCATCGGGGCAGGGCCGTGGCCAAGTAGAGCGGGCGCGGCGAAGTCACTCAAAGCAGAAAGTATCACCTTTCAAGATTACGTTACTTCCCCTCGCGCCACCTCCACCTGTGGGCGGATATGAAGAATACAGTTCTATATCGCCATCAGAGGGGGATCGTTCCTTTTTGCGGTCGTCCTCTGGGCTCTGACCCTAACTCGGTGGGTGAGATGAACTCCGGTGCCTGCCAAGCGGTCAGGTGGTATTTCCTTGGACTGGGTATTGAGTCTCTGACCCTGACTTTCCCTTTTCCTCAACGTCTGAGCTTCCTCAAGGTCTAAGCGGAGTCGGCGAAACTTCATCTTTACGCTCCGTGGGATTTTTTGCGGTGCTTGCCGTGGCCCTGGAAGTGGTTCTTGGAACCGTGCAAGAGGCCACTAACGGATGGGGCGCAAGGGAGCATGTTCGCACTCATTTTTGGAGGTGTGGTCTTCGCAATCCTGCGCCGCGTTGCCCCTAAGCTCTGAACCCTTAGCGCTGCACGTCGAGTCGCCGGATGCCTTCTAGCATCCGGCGGTGGAGTAGCCTTGATGCGTGCCTGTGGACTTTACTGCAATTGATTTTGAAACCGCCAACGGATTTAGGGGATCGCCCTGTTCCGTGGGTTTGACGAAGGTTCGCAACGGGGTGATCGTCGATGAAGGTTACTGGTTGATGCGACCGCCAGCCGGGCACGATCACTTCGACTCACGCAATATCACCATCCATGGGATCACGCCCGACGACGTCGTGACCGCCCCACGCTTCAAGGACATCTTTGGCGAGGTACATGAGTTCATTGGTCAGGATGCACTCGTAGCGCACAATGCCGCTTTTGACATTGGCGTAATCCGTTCCGCATCCGAGGTCTCCGGAATGGCAGCCCCAGCCTTTGACTATGCGTGTACGGTGGTGCTCTCCCGTAAGAACTACTCGTTGCCGTCCTACTCGCTGCCATTTGTAGCCGAGGCCGCCGGGGTCCCATTGGTCAACCACCACGATGCCACGGAGGATGCTCGAGCGTGTGCTGGAATCATGGTGGACATTGCCGCGAAGCGAGGTGCCTCCTCGCTGCCAGAGGTGTTCCGGTCAATGAAACTGGCCATGCCGCACATCGACCCCTACAACCCCGCCACTGATCCAATGTCCAAAGCTACTCGCTCTGCTTTGGAGCGGCTTGCGGAGATGAAGGCCGGTGGATTCCCCGTGACGAGCGATACTCGCGGCCATTCCAGCTGGTCTACTGAAGGCCCCAACCCGGTACCTAACGTCTCAGGCGACTCAAGCCATCCTTTATTTGGGGAGACGGTTGTCTTCACGGGGGACCTGGGACTTGGCAGACCCGAGGCGAAGGCTCGTGCGGCGTCGTATGGGGCACAGTGTGCAAGCAACGTGACGCGCAAGACCACCGTGCTAGTAGTCGGCAACGGTTTTACGGCGTCAGATTTGCGCAATGGTCGTCTCACTTCCAAAGCGGCACGCGTGCTAGAGCTTCAACAGCGTGGACAGGGCATCGAGGTCCTCTCGGAGGGCGAATTTATGCAGATGGTGGGCTGATCACGTCGTCGCTCCCAGCCGGTAGCGGCGAACCTCACGCGACATAGAAGGAAACTGACTCTCACCCAGCGGTCAGCCTGATGAATTGTGAACCCAGCTGGCGGATGAGCTGTGGTGCCTCACTCAAAGTCAGCCACGCCGGAGGCAGCGCATCCTCTCCGTAGAACGCACCTAAGATACTTCCGGCAATCGAAGCCGTGGCTTCACTGGCGCCGTCGTGGTTGACGGCTATCCGGACCGCTTGCAAAAAATGGTCTATGGGTGAGGACGCTGCGTTTGCTGTAGCCAAGACGGAAAATATGGCTATGGCCAGAGCTTCCTCGGCTAGATTTCCTTGGCCAAGTACGTCGGTGAGTGACGTGCCACAGAGTGGTTCTGGCGCAGAGCGGGAGCTATCGGAGCGATCTAACGTTGAGAGAGTCAGTGCTGTATCAAGGCGGGCGAGTAGGTCTGGATCTGCGGATGGTTCGACTGCCGCACGGTTCCGGGCTGACTCGGCTGCCTCGCGAAGCCCCATTCCGCCCACTGCCAAGGCATGGATCAGCCAGCTGAGGGTGCCAGCGGACTGTCTGGCAATCGGATGACCGTGCGTCAGTGAGGCTGCATCGGAACTGATTTTGTAGACGGTCTCGGTTGGGATATTGGGCAAGAGCCCGTAGGGTGCGGAGCGCACCAGGGCTCCGCAATCCTTAGACTCTGTATTTACCGGACGAAATACGGTACCCATGGCTCCTGTGCCAAGTCCCGTGAGGCATGCCTTGGCGGGATGACGCTGGTGGTGGAGCACGCTCTGACTATCAATCCAGCGGGCCAGTGGTTCTGGAGCGGATTCGACGAGGACTCCTTGGGTCTTCAACCAGCGCAGGTAGGCCAGCCACTGACAGGCGTTGATGTCAGCGCCAACGCCTTCGTTGGCCCACTCGAGTACCTCCAGCAGACCGTCAACGGTGTAGAGAGTCATCTGGGTACAGTGGGAAAAATGCACGGGAGCGTTGGCCGCGGAGAGATCAAGCAACCCGGCTGGACCGTATTTATTCTTGATGGTGGCAAGGGAATCATGCGTGAGCAGATAGCCAAGGGAATCACCCAATGCCCCACCCATGAGGGTTCCCTGGACGCGGGAGGCGAAGTCGGTCGGGGGTGCATTGAAGGCAGGCTGGCTCGTCATGATTCCAATTTACCGTTCGCTGCGTGGGTAAGCGCTCTCCACGACGGCGTGGGGCAGCACGGTGGCCCCATTAACCCCCGGTAGACTCGTTTCACACCCTAAGTGAAGGAGCCCCATGCATCAGCCAGCTTGGCGTCGCACAGGAAAAACACCTGACTACAGGTTTTCTTTGGCAAACGAGCGTACTTTTCTGGCGTGGGTTCGCACGGCCCTGGCGCTATTGGCCGGAGCTGTCGCGATTGACCAGTTGGCGCCGGAGATCGCTCCCACTGCCGTCCGCATCATCCTTTGCATGGTTTTGGCACTCATTGGGGCGGCTCTAGCCATTGTCAGCTACCGACGGTGGGCCCATCAAGAGCTAGCAATGCGTCACGGAGAGGAACTGCCTCACTCTTGGTTGCTGCTGGGTATGACGGTAGTTGTTTCGCTGGCAGCACTGGTTTTTGCGATTCTGATCCTCACCCGACCCTAGGGTTACTCTGTGACTTCTCCCATAGTTGTGCGTGATCCCGGATTGCAGCCTGAACGCACAGCGCTGTCCTGGCGCCGGACCATCATGAGCGCGATTGCAGCGGACCTTTTCATCTGGCGGGGTTGGGCGCATGCCCTGACCGATGCAAATGCGCGCGGTTCGATGCCAGGGATTCTTCATGCAGGAACTGAAAACCATGTGCTTGGTCTCGGTGTATGTGCCATGGTGGCCTGCCTGACCACCATCGTCTTGGCGGCCTGCGCTGCGTCTCGTATCCGAGTGCTCCGGGCCGGCGTTGGGAGCATGGGGCAGCCGGAGAATCTGGCAGCGTCGGCTCTTACACTACGTACAGCATCGGCCGCTATAGTGGCTTTGGCCATTGCCGCTATCGGTGCCATAGCTCTGGGCTTGTGAGCCTCACGGATATGGATTGACGGTGACGCACGGCATGGATTTCATTGTTCATGTCTTTGCTTCGCGGCTGTGGAACACCCTGTGTGCGTTCTATATCGAGAATTACTGCGCGCCCATTACTACAGAAGGACATTGACCCATCATGACGACACCCGGACCGGCCCTCGCGCGTGAGCTCGAGTACCCACTAAGTACCCGCATCGCCATCGAGGCTCTCGGCAGTTTCTTCATTGTTTTTGCCGGACTTGCGACAGCCTTGTTCAACCCGTCACCGTCTAGCGTGGCCTTCGCCTACGGCCTGGCGCTCTTGGCATCGATGGTCGCCTTCGGCCACATCACGACGGGCTATTTCAACCCTGCCTTTTCACTGGCCATGGCCGTCGCCGGTCGGATCAAATGGCTGCACGCCGTCGCCTTCATTGTGGCTCAGATGATCGGGGCCTTGTTCTCCGCCGTCGTCATTTATGCACTTGTGAAGGTCATCCCTACCGGAGCCGGCGGTGGAATTTCGTCGATCTTTGATTCCTTGGCAAACGGTTATGAGGCGCATTCACCGTCGAAGGTGCCGATGGTCGGTGTGCTCGTCATTGAAGTGGTGGCGATGGCCGTCTTGGTTGCCGTGGTGCTTGGTGCAACGTCAGCCCGCAACAAGACTGTCCTTGCCCCGCTCGCGATTGGTGTGGCATTTGCCGTAGCAGTTACCATCACTTTGCCCGTGAGTAACGGTTCGCTAAACCCGGCCCGTGCCACGGCTGTGGTATTCCTTGCTGATTCTTGGGCTGCGGGCCAGCTGTGGCTGTTCTGGTTGGCGCCGCTATTTGGGGCTGCCATTACCGCCGCGCTTTACCGTACTTTCGCCCCAACGAGTGCTTCCCGCACCTTGGCCGAGGGCTACGAAACCCTGGGGGCCGAGCTTGACGAGGACTCTGAGCCCGCAACCGAGGTTGCCTCGGATTCGCTGGCGGACGACGACGACGCCGGACGCCTGCCTGCCCCGGTCCCGGCAGGTGGCGCCGCAACGCAGACATCAGTGGATGGCACTTCCGCGGGCCAAGAGGCACAGATCCCGGAGACGGTAGTACCGCAGGCCACTCCTGTCGAGAAGAAGAACGACGCGCAAGACTTCTTCGACGGTCCGCGGTAGCAGCACCTGGCCCGCGCGTGATCCCTGCCAACTTTGTCAGTGCGCCAGGATAGCGTTGAACCATGAAGCTCTTGCATACCTCGGATTGGCACTTAGGCAGGTCGTTTCACGGCGTGGGCACGCTGGAGGCGCAGCGGCGTTTCGCTGACCAGTTGTTAGAGACCGTGGTGCAAGAACACGTTGATGTTGTTTTGTTAGCGGGTGACGTTTATGACCGTGCACTGCCCGGGGTTGACGTGGTGAACCTGTTTGATGAAATTTTGGGCCGTCTTAACGTCGCCGGCGTGGCCATCGTCATTACTAGTGGGAACCACGATTCAGCCACAAGACTGGGTTTTGGTGGCAGGCTCTTAGAACGCGCAGGAGTTCACCTGCGCACGCGGATTTCTGACCTTGCCACGCCAGTCTTATTCCCCTTGACACAGGCCCCTGGTGCTAAACAGGTCGCCATTTATGGCATTCCATATCTAGAGCCCCGTCTTGCGGCGGATCAGCTTGGCTTGGAAACCGGTACGCACTTTTCCGTAATGGAAGCCGCCTTGGGGTTGATCACAGCGGATCGTAAAGAGCGTGCGGACGTGGTTGCCGACGTCGTACTTGCCCACACTTTCGCTAGTGGCGGAGTCACATCAGAGAGTGAAAGGGACTTATCCATTGGTGGCGTAGGAGCTATTCCACTGGACATGTTTGACGGGTTCACTTACACCGCGCTGGGGCATCTGCACGGACCTCAGCGATTGAGTGAATCTGTGCGCTATTCCGGCTCACCTTTGGCGTATTCATTTTCTGAGGCCGGTCACCGCAAAGGCGCATGGTTGCTGGATATCACCGAAGACGGGTTGGGAGAGGTACGTAAGATTGATTGGGCTCCGCAGAGGGCGCTGTCCGTTCTGCGTGGCAAGATAGCTGATCTGTTGACGGCGGAAGAGTATGTTCGTCATGAGGAAAACTACTGTCAGATCACCTTGACCGACGATGACCGGGCGGAGCAGGCCATGGAACGGATCCGTGTCCGTTTTCCTTACACTTTAGTGCTGATGTTTGAGCCCGAAAATGCGCGTGAGAGCGACGGCCAGACTTACAGCCAACGTGTGGCGGGGGCCAAAGATGAACTTGAGCTGTGCTGTGGTTTCCTTGATCATGTGCGCCATCGAGGGGCCAACGACGACGAGCAGTTGGTCCTGCGCGAAACGCTGGACCAAGTGCATGCGCAGGAAGCGGCGCTATGAGAATCCACCGATTAGAAATTCAGGCTTTCGGCCCGTTTGCGGGGCGCGAAGTCGTCGACTTCGACGCACTGGGGGCGCAAGGGCTGTTCCTTCTCAATGGTGCCACCGGTGCTGGTAAGACTAGCGTTTTGGATTCAATCGCCTATGCCTTGTACGGGGCCGTGCCGGGTGCGCGACAGGGAGCCGTAAATCGCTTGCGCAGCCACCATGCCGCTGCAGGCGTGGAGCCAGAGGTGATACTGGAATTCAGCGTGGGCACCCGACGCCTGGAGGTCCGGCGCAGTCCGGAGTGGATGCGTCCGCTCAAGCGAGGTACCGGCACCACGCGGGAACCAGCCAAAACTCAATTACGGGAGAAAACAGCTGAGCGTTGGACGGTGAAATCGACCCGCAACGATGAAGCGGCAGCGGAAATTCACGCTCTACTGGGTATGAACATGGCGCAGTTCACGAAGGTGGTGTTACTGGCCCAAGGGGAGTTCGCCGCATTTTTGCAGGCGTCCGCCGATGAACGGTCAGCGCTACTGCAAAAACTCTTTGGCACGGACGTCTACCGAGACCTCGAAATTCGCCTTGCCACTGATTCCCGTGAGGCCACAGCCGCGGTCAGTGCGGGCTTGGCCGAACTTGCTGCGGCGGAGAACCTTGCGCGCAGTCAAGCAGGTGCAGCGCTTGGGCACATGGACGATCTCGCTCAGGATGCCGAGCCTGAGCAAGGTGGTCAGCCTGCACAGGATGCCGACACTGCCAGTCCAAGTGCCGAGGCCGCCAGTCCAAGTGCCGAGGCCGCCAGTCCAAGTGCCGGCAGCGATGACGTGGCAGAAGTTAGCGGTGTGGAGCTTTTTGCCCGCTTGGAGGCTTTACTGCAGGCGGCAGTTGTGCGGGCAGAGGAACGGGCCAAGTATGCTCTGGCCTCTTCGGAGGGCGCGGCTGCGACAGCCAAGGAAGCGGAATTAAGTCAGGAGCGTCATCGTGCCCGGGATGCGGCGCTGACTGAAAAACTCCGACTTGATAAGCTGAAAAAATCGACTCTTGGCTGGCAGCTCCAACTGGACCGCCACCATGAAGCGCAAGTTCTTACTCCTGTGCTGACCGCTGCTAGCAAGGCGGCATCGGAGTACACGGCGGCTACAGCCACCATGTCCAATGCAACACAAGCGTTCTGCGCCAATGATGCCCTGAAGAATCTGATGAGCTCGGTCAACTCGCCGAAATTTTCCGACACGGCACCGGCCTTGGCCGAAGTGCCGGGTATTGAAGCGGAGGAGCTGACGGGAGTCGTAGGGGCCACCTCCGGCAGTCCGGCACGCACCTCAACGAGTGCACTGGACGTTCTTGCGCCCTCCGCGGCACAGCTGGAGGAGGTAGATAGGAAGATCACCACTGGGTTGGCCGAGGTAGCCGCAGCTGTCCCCGATGAACAGCGCTATACGTCTAAAAGCCAGGAAATGGGGCGTGTTGTAAAGGCGCTGGAACGTGCCAAGGAGGATGTGGGTTCGGAAAAGACTGCGGAGGCATCTGCGCGGGCTCAATTGATGGACGTCGCGGCTCAGACGGAGGGTATCCGTTCGGTGGCAGGGAACATCGATCACGCCAAGGAGGGCGAGAACGCGGCAATATTGCTGGTGCACAGCATCCAGGGCTTCTGTGCTCAAAAAATCGTTGTGGCGGAGGCGGAAAAGTCAGTACTGACGGCACGCGAAGGATCCGTTGCGGCAAGGGAGAAATGGCTGGACGCTTTCAACCGCCGTCTTACTCTTGCCGCGGGGGAACTTGCGCGCAAACTCGTTGACGGTGAGCCGTGCAAAGTCTGTGGCAGCCTTGAACACCCGGCACCCTCGGCGTTGGCGGGTGCAAGCAACGATCTCATCGAGGAGGAAGAGAGTGCGAAGACTGCCAGCGAACGCGCTGAAGTCCTTGCGCAGGCTGCAAAATCCATACACGCAGAGGCAAAGAGCGAGCTCGCTGTCCTAGCTGCGCGCGGGGGTGACGGTGTGCTGGAAGAGGCACAAGTCGGCGTCGTACTGGCAAAGCAGGCGCATCAGCGCGCCCAGGAAGCCACGACACGCTTGGTGGCACTAAGCGTTCAAATTAGGACGTTTACCGCGGAAGTAGAGCGAGCCCAGGCCGCTGTTTTGAGTGCCTCGGGCCGCGTGGCGTCGTTGACGGCTACACAAGCGGCATTAGAGGCGGAGATCGCTCAGATAGCGGCGGAATTGCGGGTGGCCCGTGGCGGCTACGACCAGTTGGGGGAGCGTCAAGCGGCGTTGTCGGAAGCGCAAATGCTCACAACAACTCTCTTGGCTAACGTGCGTCGAGAATCGGTGGCGGCCAAAGGCTTGGCCGACGCCGCATCTGCACGGGCTCTTGCGCTGCAAAGCTCCAGCTTTAGCGATGCCCTTGAGGTGAACGCCGCGCTATTGGCGTCTGCAGCGGCAGAGCAGGTGGTGCGCCAGCTGGCGGAGTATGCGCAGGCCGCCGCGGTGAATGCTGACCGCTGCGGTTCTGCGGAAGTAATGGCAGCTAGCCGGGAAGCAGCTCAAGGCAAAGGCGCGCCCACTACGCAGGAAGTGGACCGAGTTAACAAAGAAGCGCAGCGCACAAAAATGATCTCACAGCACTGCATTCTTGAACTGGGAATGACGGAGCAGGCAGCAGCCCAAGTGGCGCACACCAGAGGAGTTTTCCGCTCCGTGGAAGAAAATGTGGCGCCGCTGCGAGATCGCGCACAGTTGCTGCTGGGCTTAGCGGATGCCGTGCGCGGATCAGGGGAGAATCGGTTCAAGATGACGCTGACCAGCTACGTGCTGGCGGCGCGACTTGAACAGGTCGCAGCGGCAGCTTCCCTGCGTTTAGGAACCATGAGCGATGGTCGCTACACGCTCAGTCACACCGACGCCCGCACCGGCGGGAATCGAAAGTCCGGATTGGGGCTGGAAGTCGTGGACCAATGGACGGGTCAACGGCGTGACACTTCCACACTGTCCGGCGGAGAGTCCTTCATGGCGTCTCTGTCGCTGGCCCTGGGACTGGCCGACGTGGTGCAGCACGAATCCGGTGGGCTGGACATTGAAACCCTATTTGTCGACGAGGGCTTTGGCAGCCTTGACGAACAATCACTTGAGCAGGTCATGGACGCCCTGGAGGGCCTGCGCGACGGCGGTCGCGTGGTGGGGCTCGTCAGTCATGTCGCGGAGATGAAACAACGTATTCCCTTGCACTTGAATGTGCACAAGGGCCGCAATGGATCGACCTTGGCGGTGGGGCAGGTGTGAGTGCCCGCTCACAGACGAGATCAGGTCCGGCCCGGTATGATGGAAAGGTATTTGGGTTGAGTGCGTCGGGTGGCTGGGACGGCGCACATCGATTTGTGCTGACCGGATATCAATGACACTTTTACCTTCCCCGGCCCCCGGCGTCCCTGTGGACCCCACAACTGCCTCCAACCTCCCGACGGATCCGCCCAAGGACCCTGGCGCGCAAAAGCAACCGGGACGTTACGGAATGCTGCCGCGGCTAGCTGGAAATTCCTACATCCCTTTGGGGCTTTTTGCTCGCGTCCCACTGGCCATGCTCACCATTGGTGTATTGACGCTGGTGACATCCATGAGCGATTCCTATGCCATCGGCGGTTTTGCCGCTGGGGCAGTGGGTGTGGGTGCTGCCGTTGGTGCGCCCCTGCTGGGATATCTTGCGGATCAACTGGGGCAAAAGCGTGTGCTGCTGGTGGCGGCCGTCGTGAACGCGTTGGCGGTGGCCGGCATCGTGGTGCTGGTTTACAGCTTGAGTAGCTTTGACGGGGGTGCCACGCTGGCCGTGTTGGCTACGACATTCTTTGCCGGTGCCACCTCGCCGCAAGTCGGGCCATTATCTCGAGTGCGATGGATGGCCTTGATCAAAAAGGCTCCCGCGTCCCAACAAGGCCCTTTAGTGGACACGGCGATGTCAATGGAGGGGACCGCAGACGAGGTCACCTTCGTCATGGGCCCGGCATTGGTGGGGCTGCTCGCTTCCTTCGTGGCGCCGTGGTTGCCGCTGGTCTTGGCTGCGTCCATGACGGCGGTCTTGGTTTCACTTTTCGCCATCCATCCCACCCATCATGCCGCCGCTGCCCGTGGCGTAAGCAGTACTACGGCCAATGCCGGATACGTCGCCAAGGAAACCGTCAACTGGTTCAAAGTAGCTTTACCAGTGATGGGCATGCTGCTGATGGGCACCTTTTTCGGTTCCTCGCAGACCGCGCTGACTGCTTTCACAGGCGTCTATGGTTCTGTGGATCAGGGTGGCCTTATGTACGCGATCATGGGTTCCAGTTCCGCGATTGCGGCGTTGTCTGTGGCGTATTGGCCGGCAAAGTTCAAGCATGCGTGGCGTTGGGTGCTGACCTCCACACTTATGAGTCTAGGAGCTGGTGCTTTCTTGCTCCCTGACTCCCTGGGCTCCATGGCGATTGTTCTACTTCTGGTGGGAATCCCTGTTGGACCCACCATGGTCACGATCTTCAGTGTGGGTTCGATGGTGGCGCCGCCACAGTGGATGGGAACGGTGATGACGGCGTTGGCAAGCGGGATTGTGGCAGGGACGGCGCTGGGTGCGTCCATTTCTGGCCAATTGGCTCAAACTCAGGGTTACCATGCCGCGTTCCTTGTGCCGGTTTCGGCAGCGAGTGCTCTAGCGCTTCTGGGGCTTGTGAGCGCTGTGGTCCTGCGCCGCAGGAGGGCGTAGCTACGCTCATTCGATAAGTCAGAAATTTGGAAGTGCTTAACGTCAGGGATTCGATCGAGCTAGAGCTTGAATCGAGCTGGAGCTTGAATCGAGCCAGAGCGGCCGCGCTAGTGTGCGCCGTGGGGGACTGCCCCGCGCGCTGCGTGGATGAAGTCCCGGATGAGCTGTGGATCCTTGACCCCGCGGCTGGACTCCACACCACTGGAGACATCAACGCCACGAGGGAACAAGCTGGTGAGGAGAGCGCTCACATTCGACGACTTTAGTCCGCCGGCCAGCAACCAGAACGTAGGCAGCGCTCCGCTTTTAAGTGTTGCGGCGTCAAAGGTGACGCCTGCTCCGGGTTCGACGGCGTCCAGCAGCACTCGTTCCGCTGCCCAGCCAAGTTTTTCCTGGGGTGACAATGCGTTATAGGCCACCGCTGAGAAAGCCTTTAGAGTTTGAAAACCCTCGCGGTGAAGTCGACGAATATCCGTCAAGGATTCTCCGCCGTGCAATTGAATGGTTGTGAGGGACACCCTGTTTGATATTGCCAGTACGTCATCGATGGGCTGATTGCGAAACACTCCTACGCTCTCTACAGTCTCCGGGACTTCGCCGGCTAGCCGTATGGCACGCTCAACTGTCAACGTTCGGGGGCTGCCGGGGGCAAAGACAAACCCCACGGCCGCAACGCCGGAGTCGACGCAGGCCGCCACGGTTGCGGCAGTCTGCAGCCCGCAAATCTTGATGTATAAATCGGCGCTCGTGACTTCTTTTGGCATTGGGCTAAGCCAAAAATTTGATTGCGGCGTCTTTGAATTCCCGTGAGGTGACAGTGTTTTCATGGGTTCTTCCGGACACCACATGCTGGTGGGCATTCCCACTGAGCTCCGCCAGGAGCCCCATTGTCACAGCTCTCTCATCTTTCTCTCCGGCCACCAGAAGAATGGGCATTTTGGGCACCGCATCCGTTGGGTCAAAAGGCTCCAGCTTAACTGCTTGGATCAGTGCCAGCAGGGCAAAGATGTCATTGGAATCAACCAGCGTCGCCATATTGAGTAGCCAAGCCGTGGAGGCATCGGCAATGGGCGTTCCGTCGTTGAGGAAGTCCTGGGCCGCCACCAGATCAAAGTCGGCAAGAGGGTCTTTGGGGTTGGGTCCTCCCAGTACCATGCGCCGGACAAGTTCTGGCTGTGTGGCGCCAAATTCCCAGGCCAAGCGCGCGCCAAGGGAGTAGCCAATAATGTCAACGCCCGAGCTCGGTATTTCGCTTTTAAGCGGCCGGACTCCCTGGTCGATAAGTACTTGCAGCAGGTCTGCTCTAATTTTTCCCGGCGTATAGGAATCAAGATCATACGGCGATGTGGACTGGCCGTGACCGGGGAGATCTACTGCCAGAACTCTGCGTCCGGCCCGGTTCAGTGCGTTTATCCAGCCGCTTTTGACCCAGTTGAGATCAATGGAGGAGGCAAAGCCATGAATAAGCAAGATCGGCGGAAGACCCAGCGGTGAATCCGGTTCAAACACAACGACGTTCAAGCCGGCATTGGCGCCTTCGATGGTGTGGGAAGCTCCGGGGTCGAGTTGATGACTGTGAGCAGACATGGTCAGGGGCCTTTCCCGCGGTGGCTCGTGCCGCCGTCGTACATCCACAGTAGCGAAAACTGGGGCCAACGGGGAACGGCATGCGCGTAATTGAGCAGATCGCACACAGGACACAATCCACAGCACACGGGCGTTCGCACACGGCCGGCCGCAGAACATGGCCAGGCATTCGTCGTCGTTTGCAATGCGGTCACGTTCAATGCAGCCACGATCAATGCGGTGACGTTCAAAGCAAGGGTGATCAAGAAGGGTGCCGCTAGTCGCGTCACGAGGTTAATAACTTGTTTCAGCGAGCCCCAGACCGTACACTTAGTTGTAGTCACATTGACTCTAACTTATGAAATGAGTGGATTCTCCTGATACAAGCCCCGTTTGCGAGTGCCGCGAATGTCAGTGAACGTTTGGCTCAACCGCCTGCCCTGGCCATCTCCACCGTCATCTTTGCACTGCGGCCAAGCGCGGCTAGCGGTCGAGCTACGCTTTGGCTGCCGCTGGTACGGCGTATTCGCGAACCCTTTGAAGGGATGTGGGCGCTGCCAGGTGGCCCACTGACACAGGCGGAATCACTTCAGGATGCCGCTGGGCGGAACTTGGCGGAGACCACGGGATTGGAGCCAAGCTACCTCGAGCAGTTGTATGCCTTTGGCGGTCTGCACCGTTCTCCTGGTCAGCGGGTTGTTTCCATTGTGTATTGGGCCATGGTGCAACCAAATGAGGCTGAACTGACGCGAGAATCCGAGAACGTGCGGTGGTTCCGTGCGGACGGAATGGGCGAGCTGGCCTTCGATCACCAACAGATCGTGGAGTATGCGCTCTGGCGGCTGCGGAACAAGATGGCGTACGGCAGCATCGCCTATCATCTCCTGGGAGAAAAATTCACGCTGGCTCAGGTGCGCGAAGTGTACGAGGCAGTATTGGATCGCACAGTGGATCCGGCCAACTTCCGCCGCCAGCTCAAGCAAACCGACAACATCAAGGCCACCGACGAGTACCTCCAAGGTGGCAAGCACAGACCTCCAAGACTCTATAGATACACCGGGGACACCTCCGCGGGTTCTCCGGTGGCATAAAGTGCCAGTCTCGGCATCCCTGTCCTGCTGCACAAAACGCAAAATGGCCTTCCCGCTCTGTTGCTTTCCGAGCCTCAGAAATCGCTAGGTATCCACCTTCTCCATTGACCTTTTGACCCACTTACCCCTAGGAAGCACGCCATGTCATCAGTGAATAATACGATCTCGCTCATCGCACGCGGTGAGGGAATTCCCCTGGGGAAGCCCGGCCGGTCGCAGGAAAGCTGCGACGATGAACTCGCCAAAGGACCATGGGAATTCGATCTCGCCGAAGCCCTAGCCGGTGTCCCCGGTTACGGTCCCGGTGCTTCGAACGCTGACCTGGCGCCAGCTGATATCCCTCGCCAGGGAGTCCTTCCGCAGGAGTACAAGGATGCGCCCGACGAAGAACTCTTTGCACGCATTCTGGCGGCCAAGGAAGAACTGGGCGATCGGGTGGTGGTCTTGGGCCACTTTTATCAGCGCGATGAGGTGGTTCGATTCGCCGACTTTGTGGGCGACTCCTTCCAGCTGGCGAACGCCGCCAAAGCAAAGGCCAAGGCCGAGGCAATCGTTTTCTGTGGCGTCCATTTCATGGCGGAGACCGCAGATATGCTCTCCGGCGCCCACCAAAAAGTAATTCTTCCCAATTTGGCTGCCGGCTGTTCCATGGCGGATATGGCGGATCTGCCCTCCGTTGAGGCTTGCTGGGCTGAGCTGGAAGGCCTGTATGGAAGTTCCCCGGATGCGCAGGGGAGGGTTCCTGTCATTCCTGTCACTTATATGAATTCATCGGCTGCATTGAAAGCGTTCTGTGGCAAGCATGGCGGCATTGTCTGTACGTCTTCCAATGCGGCCACGGTCCTGGAATGGGCCTTCGAACGAGGTCAGCGGGTGCTGTTTTTCCCGGACCAGCATTTGGGCCGCAATACCGCTAAGGCCATGGGCATTTCGCTGGAGAACATGCCCTTATGGAATCCTCGGATGCCCTTGGGGGGAAACAGTCCAGAAACCATGGGCGATGCCAAGGTGGTCTTGTGGCAGGGCTTCTGCTCGGTCCATAAGCGGTTCACCCCCGCCCAGATCGAGCAGGCACGTCAGGATTTTCCCGGGGTACGAGTGATCGTCCACCCGGAATGCCCCATGGAGGTGGTGGATGCAGCAGATGAGGCCGGCTCTACGGACTACATCCTCAAAGCCGTCCAGGGTGCGCCAGACGGAAGTACGTTCGCAATCGGTACAGAGATCAACATGGTCAACAGGCTTGCTGCGCAGTATCCGCAGCACACCATCTTCTGCCTCGATCCGGTCATCTGCCCTTGTTCGACAATGTACCGAATTCATCCCGGTTACCTTGCTTGGGTTCTTGAAGGCTTACTACGCGGTGAAGTGCTCAATCAGATCACCGTCCCAGAGGAAATTGCCATTGATGCAAGGGTGGCCTTGGAACGGATGCTGGCAGCCAAACCTGGCGTGAATCAAGTACCGTTTGGACAATCTGGGAAGGCTCGCGAGGCATGACCCCACACAATTCCCATCTCATTGTGGTGGGCAGCGGAATCGCCGGGCTCTACAGCGCTTTGCTGGCTGCCGAGGCTGGGCTGCGGGTGACGCTAGTGACGAAGGGAGAACTCGTTTCAAGCAATACATTCTTCGCTCAGGGCGGTATCTGCGCAGTTCTGGAGCCTGAGAGTGCCAGCGCTGGCGACAGCGTCGAGGCTCATATTGCCGATACGCTCAAGGCTGGCGCGGGGCAATGCGACCCGGAGGCCGTGCGTATCCTGTGTACCGAAGCGCGCGAGGACATAAGTGCTCTTGAGCGTTTTGGTGTGTCCTTTGACAGGGATGTGACTACCGGCCAAAGGTCTCTGGGACTAGAAGGGGCCCACTCGGCCGCACGCATTCTCCATTCTGGTGGGGACGCCACGGGCGCTGGAATTGCGTTCGGGCTGATTCGGGCCGTCCGCGACGCCGGCGCGCTACGCACTATTCACATCCGGGAGTACGCATTTATGAGTGATCTCATGGTGGAGAACGGGCGGGTAGTGGGAGTTGCGCTGCGCACCGAAAATGGTCCGCAGAAAGTCATTGGTGATGCTGTTCTCTTGGCAACGGGTGGAGCGGGCCAGCTATTCGAATTCACTACCAATCCGTCGGTGGCTACGGCCGACGGCGTGGCGGTGGCATGGCGCGCCGGTGCGGAATTAGCGGATACCGAATTCTATCAATTCCATCCCACAGCGCTGGCGGTAGGAGATAATTTTCTTCTCTCGGAAGCAGTCCGCGGTGTTGGAGCGGTGCTCCGGGATCGGCACGGCGAGCGTTTCATGCCCCGCTACCATCCTGACGGCGATCTAGCATCTAGAGACATTGTCTCGCGCAGCATCGCAGCCCATCTGAACAGCATTGGTGCGGCTGCAGGAGAGAGCGTCTTCCTCGATGCAACGGGTGTCGAGTCGGTCCATGGTGCAGGGTACCTGGCCCGGCGGTTCCCTACGATTGACGCTCGGACGCGCGAACTGGGCTTTGATTGGCGACGTCAATGGCTTCCTGTCTCACCGGCGGCGCATTACTGGATGGGTGGAATCGCTACTGACAGCCATGCCCGGACTTCCTTACCCGGTTTGTACGCAGCGGGTGAAGTGGCGTGCACAGGCGTACATGGCGCCAACCGACTGGCTTCCAACTCCCTTCTAGAGGGGCTGGTGTTTGGCCGCCGTGCCGTGGCGGAGTTCCTTAGGGTCGCCGAGTCAACCCCACGCTCGCTGCCCGAATCTCGTGCTATAGGCCATAACGAAAGAAGCTGTCACTGCAGGCCCATCCAATCGTGTGACATCTTGCGTGTGAGCGCGGGTGCTCTACCGAGCAGCGCAGTAGCAGCTAAGACGGCCTTGCGCGATAGCGCGGCGCCACTATCATTGAAGGCCCTGCAGCGACTCATGGATTCCTGCGTCGGCTCTGTGCGTGATGCGGTTTCCTTGCAGAATGCCCTTGACGAAATTGAGACCTGGCACAACGCGAGCAGAGAACAACGGCTAACAGAGTCCAGTGCATCCAAGCAGGATACGGCTGAGCTGGAGAACCTGCTGGTCGCCGCGTGGCTGATGGTGCACGCGGCCTTGAGCCGGAAAAACTCCGTCGGAGCGCACTACCGCAGTGATTTCCCGCAAGCGCCAGCTCCTGGGCGGTCCTCTCCGGCGCACTCCATCTATAGCTGCGGGTATCCCGCCCACGTCACCACCAGCCTTCCCGTCCTTGAAAGCGAAACCGTATGAACGTCGTCGAACCTCTCCAGCCATTCCACAACACAGCCGTGGTGTTGCCAACCCTTCCTTGGGCGATTGTGGAAAATATCCTCAAAACGGCCTTTGTGGAGGACGCACCCTACGGGGACATCACCTCAGCGACCCTGCTACCGGTCACGGCCAGAGCCAAAGCATGGCTTGTGGCACGCGAACCAGGCATCTTCTCTGGTGGGGACGTATTCAAAGCGGCCATGAGAATGCAGGATCCAGACGCCGAAGTGATTCAGCTGCGAGAGGATGGGCAATCGTTCGCTGCCGGAACCCAGATCATGCAGGTCAGCGGCTTAGCGCGCGGCATTCTCACCGCTGAACGGATCGCCCTGAACCTCACCCAGCGCATGAGTGCCATCGCCACGCAAACCGCTGAATATGTTCGGCTCACTGAAGGTACTAAAGCGCGTGTCACAGACACCAGAAAAACTACACCCGGATTGCGCGCCCTAGAGCGGTATGCGGTGCGGTGCGGTGGTGGACACAACCACCGGTTCTCGCTTTCGGATGCCGTCCTGGCAAAAGACAACCACTTGGCAGTGCTGACGGGAGGAGACGCGGGCAAACTAACGCAGGCGCTCGCAGGCGTCCGTGCCCAGTTGCCGCACACCGTTCACTTCGAAGTGGAAGTGGATTCAATTGAGCAGATTGAGCCGGTGCTGGCTGCCGGAGTTGACACCATCATGCTTGATAACTTTACCAACGCCGAGCTAGTGGAGGGTGTGAAGTTGATCAGTGGCCGCGCACTGGTGGAGGCTAGCGGCAACGTGAACTTAGCTACGATCGCAGACATTGCGCGCACCGGCGTGGACATCATTTCGGTCGGCGCGCTTACTCACAGCGTCTGTGCCCTGGATTTGGGCCTAGACATTGTCATCGAATCCTAGTTCAATGATCTACCTTGATGCCGCAGCCACCACACCCGTTCGCCGCGAGGTCATCGAGGCGATGTTCCCGTTTTTGACCAACCAATTTGGTAATCCGTCGAGCCACCATGGGCTAGGCGAAGCTGCTGCCGAGGCGCTCGCAGGTGCGCGTAGGGAGGCTGCGGAGGTGCTGGGCTGCCAGCCGGAGGAACTAACGTTCACTTCAGGTGGCACGGAGGCGAACAATCTTGCGGTGAAAGGGATCGCCTTGGCACGCCGGGCATCGAACTCCCGCAGGAACCGCATCGTCATCAGTTCCATTGAACACCCCGCCGTCTTTGAATCGGTAGAGTATCTGGCTCGAGTCCACGGTTTCGTGGTGGAGGTGGTGCCGGTGGGTCCGGACGCCACCGTTGACCCAGCGGTGTTTGCCTCCGTGTTGGGGGCTGGCACTGACGTGGCCCTCGCGGCAGTTATGTACGCCAATAACGAGGTGGGAACAGTGCAGGATATTTCTGTCCTGGCACATATCGCTACCTCCGCGGCAGTTCCCTTTCACACCGATGCCGTCCAGGGCGCCGGTTGGCTGGATCTTGCCGTGTATGAGCTAGGTGTTGATTCGCTGGCCCTGTCCGGTCACAAGATCGGTGCACCTAAAGGGGTGGGGTTGCTGTATCTGCGAGGTGGGGTGCAATGCGAACCGCTCGTCCACGGTGGCGGGCAAGAGCGGGGGCTGCGCTCGGGTACTGAAAATGTGGCATTCGCCATTGCCCTGGCGACGGCGCTTGGTCTCGTGGACGCAGATAGGCAGGCACGCGTTCAACACGCCGAGACAGTTCGGGAGATGTTCATTGCCCAGGTTCTTGACCGGGTGCCAGGAGCGCTGCTGACCGGGCACCGTACTCGGAGACTGCCGTCGGTAGCCTCCTTTTGCTTCCCTGGCACCAGCGGTGAGTCTGTGCTGTTGGAGCTAGAACGCAACGACGTCATCTGTTCCTCAGGTTCTGCCTGTGCGGCGGGCTCAGATGAACCTTCTATGGTGCTGACGGCGATGGGGATTGAGCGTTCAGTGGCGCAGACGGCGTTGCGTTTTAGCTTCGGCGCGGACATCATGTCTGAAACGCTCGAGAAGGCCTGTGATGAACTTGCGGCGGCAGTCAGGCGGGTCCAGCGTCTGCGCAGTTAGAGAGAATGCACAGTTAGTGGGGATGCGCAGTTAGACCCACCGTTAGCAACGCTGTACCGCCTGGCGGATGTGAACGTTGCGTTCATTGGTGTCCTTGTTCTGGCGCTAGAGCGCTGAAGGCGGTCAGTGCTCCAAAATTGAGGAGGAATTCTTCCGGAGCCTGCGGAAGATCCAGTATCGGAGCAGCAAGAAACGGGTGACGGCAGAGGTTACGTTGCCGAAGATAATCACTATAAGTTCTGCAGCGATCGATGCATCCGGCCGTACTTCGTGGAGCACCCAAAGACTGCCGCTTGTCATAGCCAGAGCGAGCAGCATGATCCACAGACCACGACGCTGGTCACGCCACCAAAAGTGCATCCCCTGCACACCAAAGCTGATCCGTCGGTTTAGTTCTGTATTGAGTACCGAGCACAAGATTAGCGAAATTGCGTTGGCCCACTGTGTTCCAGTAGAAGGGCGAAGAGCTGCAAAAATAATCACGGACACCACCGTGCAAATGACGGCGACTACGCCAAATCCGCGCAACTGGGCGAATAAGACGGGATAGCGGTGCAAAAGCCTCGACAACGCGGTGGGCACAACCCTATGGGTTCCAGTGCCGGGCACTGGGACCAGAGCATTTGGTTCCGGGGAAGTTGTAGTTGCCATTAGTAACTAATACTGTCATCTTTACCAGCGGCTACCCAAAACGGCGAATGTGTGGAAGCTGTGAATTCTTCCGTCCAGATCATTTGTGTCCAGGACATTTGACGGAGGCGACGGCGTTGCGCAGTCCCCAGTGCTGCCAACGCCACCAGCGCTGCCAACGCCACCAGCGTGGCGGATGGTGAAGCTCAGAACTACTATGCACACGTTTTTATAGCTCGCTGCTGCCTCACATTCACGTGCCGTCGTTGCGTGAAAAGAACGCCCCCTCGCAAACTGCTAGCTGAGGTCCTATTCATCCAAATTGGCGCTGATGACTTCAAGTGCCAACGCTTTGGCCTGCGCGGCTTTTTCGCCCAGTTCCTCCGTCAGGGCAGCGATCAGGCCTTCCATCAGGATGGTCTGCGGAATACGCGTAGTGACGGTGACTTCGTCACGAAAGCTGAGTTCGCCCATGCCAACTACGAGAGAATGATGCGCCATCACGGCCAGCGGAGACCGGGTAAAGGCAGTGATCACGGCCAGGAGTGCACCGGCGTCGAGGGCGGCCTGGGCAACGCGCAGCGTTGAACTGTTAGCGCCGCTGCCGCTGATGATGAGCAGAACGTCGCCGGGTCCCAATAGGCGTGCGGCGATTTGTTGGCCAATGACGTCTAACGGGGCTTGTGCCGGCCGGCCGATGGCACTGAGTCGAGCAGCCATGTCCTGGGCTAGCGGTGCGGAGAGCCCATTACCCACGACCAACATGTGTCTCGCGATGGCTGCGGCCTTGACGGTCCCGACCACGGCGTCTTCGTCTAGGAGTGCCGTCATGGCTGTGACTGCGCGGCCAACCTGGGCGAAGGTGTCTGCCACCATGCCGGCGGGTCCGACGGCGGCTGGTTTGGTTAGCGGTTCAGCGTAGCCCGCGTCGCGGGCCAGTAAAACGCGCAGTTGTTGGTATCCGGAGTAACCCAAACTTTGGCACGTCCGCACAACCGTGGCGCGAGAGGCCCCAGAAAGCTCGGCAAGCTGCTGGGAAGAGAGTTCCACAATTTGTTCTGCGTGCTCCAAAAGCGCAGCGGCCACAGCTTGTTCGGCGGGCAGAAGCGACGGTTGCACGGAACGTATGTGGGCCAGTACTTGGCCCGGGGGGTGGGTGGTCACGGGTGGGTCCTGGTCCTTCTGGGATCCGTCGATTCAGGCTCGGCTGATGAGTCGGTGGTCGGCTGGCGGAGGGAGCTTTGGGCAGTGGTGTTCTTGGTTCTCTGTGCGTACGCCGGAGCGGCGATGCGTTGCGAAATCGAAGCGACGGTATCAGGATCCAGATCAAAAACCTGTTCGGGTGCCACCTCCGCTGGCAGCGGTATTCGTACCGGCAGGACGCGGACAGTGCTTTGATTTCCGCCGATGCCCGTGCCAGGAATTTTGCCGGGATCTCTGCTGGTACCTCCGCCAGGATCTGCGGAGATAGTGATAAGTGTTCCCCCACTTCCGGCCGTGGCACGTTCATGGCCAGGAGCGGCAAGGACGTCATTGGAATTGACTATCCCACCAGTAACGACGACTGGCACCAGGCCGCTTGCAGTTCGAAGAGAGTCAGTCATCGGATGGTGGTAATGTCCACTCAAAATGGCCACCACGTCGGTATTTTCCAGAGCCTTTGCAAGATCGTCGGGGTTCTGTAGTTCTATGCCGTGGTGTAGGCGCGTCACAGGTGGCACGGGAGGGTGGTGGACGATCACTATGCTTCCCTTGGGCGAGTTGGTTGCCAGCTGGGCGCGGAGCCAGTGAAGTTGCGAAGCATCCAGAAAGCCATGAGTGTGCCCAGGCACTGAGCTATCCAACGTCACCACGCGATACCCAGCCACCATGCTCGCGCCAGTGATGGGGCCTTCCTCGCTTGGCTGTCGTAGTCCGGGATGACCGTTCGCTAAAACTTCGCGAAAACCTGCCCGCTCATCATGGTTGCCCATAGCGTAGAGCGCCACGACGCCGTGCCGTGCCGCAAAGTCTCCCGTCAGCTTCAAGAGGGTCCGGTACGAAGCCGGGGACCCGTCGTCGGACGCATCACCTGAGAGCACCACAAGGTCTAGCGGGCCTGCGTTTTCAAACGCGTCCAACGTCAGCCGATACGCGGCCACGGTATCCACCACACCCTGATGCGCTGTGCCGTCGCCGGTGAGATGGGAATCGCTGAGGTGCAGAATACGCAAGGTCATCTAGCCGCCTTTGGGATTCGCCAGTAGCCATGGATGAGCCGGTTACGTACGGCTCCTGAGAGTTGATCGATGCCCATGGTGACCGCAATGACCACGATCAAGAGCATACCCACCGCGTCCCAATTGCGGAACTGGACGTTGTCCTGAAGCATCTTTCCGATACCTCCGGCGCCGATCAGCCCGAGGATCGCTGAGGCTCTGACGTTGATTTCGAAGCGATAGAGCCAGAAGGAGAATACGTCTGGCGCGGCGGATGGCCACACACCCCAGCGGATGAGCGCCAAAGTGCTACCACCGGTGGATCGGACGGCTTCCTTGGGGCCGGCGTCCACCCCTTCGAAGGCCTCGTACCCCCATTTGCCGAGAGTTCCCACGGAACCGACGGCGAGAGCCAGAGCACCTGTGAACGGTGTCAGACCCGTCACGGAGAGTATAAGAATGGCGATAACAACTTCCGGGACAGCCCGGATCACGGCGAAGATTAGGCGCAGAGGTGCGTTGACCACTCTTGGAGCGAGCCCACGGGAGGCAAGAAAGCTCAATGGCAGCGACACGACAATACCGAGCACGGTTCCAATCCATGCCATCTGGACTGAGAGGATCGTGGCGCTAAAGGCCTCGCCAAATTTGCTCCAGTCTGGCGGTACCAGCATGAGTCCGATGTATTTTAGGAGCTGAGTGGGGAAATCGCCCAGTGCGGACCACTTGATTTTCACTGACCAGAACGCTGCGACGATGACCAGGCTTACGAAGAGCCAGAGGGCGTTGCGCAGCATGGAGGTGGGCTTTTTTGGGCGCGCAGGGGCTAAACGTGGTTGGGTTTTCAACTCAGTCATCTCACACCAACTTCCGGCGTAGGGCTGAGGAAACGGACTCAAGGACCAGGACCAGCGCCAGGATGGAGAGGATGATCATGGACAGTTCGTGGTAGCGGAAGAAGCTGCGCACGTTATCGATCAAAATACCCAACCCGCCAGCGCCCACCAGACCGATCACGGTCGACGCGCGGATGTTCAGTTCAAAAGTGTAGAGGACCTGGGAGGCGAAGCTGGGTAATATCTGCGGCAGCATGGCGGCACGGTTGGCCTTGGGCCAGCTGGCACCGGCAGCCAAGGCGGCTTCCAACGCGCCCGGATCCTCGCCGTCGAGAGCTTCGGAAACTAGCTTGACGATGATTCCCACGTTGAACAGGATCAAGGCCATGACCCCTGACAATGCACCGACGCCTACCACTGCAACCAAAATCGCTGCGTACAAAATGTCAGGAACGGCGCGCACAATGTTCATGACCAAGCGGGTGGCGCGCAGCAGGCCCGGGCGCGGATTCGTCGCACGGGACGCCAAAAACGCCAGCGGCAGAGACAGCGCGGATCCCACCGCTGTGGCGATCACTGCCATTTGCAGTGTCTCTACAAGTGCCGGAATAACTTTCGGAAAAAAGCCGTAGTCCGGCTGGAGCAACTGGATGATGTTTCCGGAGGCGTTGGACCAGTTTTCCCAGATGGCGGCAATATTGATCTGCACACCAATACCAGCCCAGACGGTAATTGCTGCCAGTACGACGACGGCGGCGCCCACTTGAGCGCCATGGCGCGGTTTGACGGGCCGTCCAGGGTGAGCGGGGGAGACCTGTATCCCGGTTTTCCCTGCCGTTCCAGCACTCATAGCTCGGATCCCGCGCCCCGTTTTACTACTGCGTCCAGCTCTACTTCCGCGTTGAGGTCTACTTCCGTGTCCAGAACTGGCTTCGCGTCCAGAACATCCTCGGCGGTCAAGGAACGGCCGTAGATACTTTCAAATACGGACTCATCGGCGTCGGCGCCCGGGCCATCAAAGACAACCTCACCGCTGCGCAAACCGATAAGCCGGTCGCTATAGCGACGAGCCAAGTCTAAGAAGTGGAGATTGACCACCACCGTGATGCCCAGTTCGGCATTGATGCGCTGCAGATCCCGCATCACCACATGTGAAGTTGGTGGGTCCAACGAAGCGACTGGCTCATCGGCAAGGATGACTTTGGGTCGCTGGGCCAGGGTGCGGGCGATCGCGACACGCTGTTGCTGCCCGCCAGAAAGGCTTGACGCCTTTTCGTAGGCTTTTTGTACGATTTCTACCCGTTCCAGCGCACTCATGGCGAGTTCGACGTCGTCGTTCTTCCAGGCCCCCAGTAATGTCCGCCAGGCGGGTGAATGGTAAAGCCTGCCCATGAGGACGTTGTTGATGACAGTGGTGCGTCTGGCCAAGTTGAAGCTTTGAAAAACCATGCCAACGTTGGAGCGCAATTCGCGTAGATCACGGCCTCGCAACTGAGCCTCACCGCGGCCGGTCAGCTGGTGGTTACCCACGCTGATCCGGCCGCTGGTGATGGGCACAAGCCCATTTATAGTGCGCACCAAGGTGGATTTTCCGGCTCCTGAGAGCCCCACTATGCCGACCATCTCCCCGGCTGGGATGCTGAGGTTGATGCCCTTTAGGCCCGTGAAGCCGTTGGGGTATGTCACTGATACGTCGTCAAAGCGGATGTCCGCCCCGGTGCTGTCCACGATTGCTCTCATTTCTGTTGCTGGGCGGCTTAGATTAGCCCAGGCCGATGGAGCGGGCGGCGGCTTGAGTCTTCTTGAGGCTGGCAGGATCAGCAACTTGCATACCCGTGATCTGGTAGATCGCAGTCAATGACTTAATGCCTTCGGGTGTTTTGGAGTAGTCCAACATGGCGTCGGAGATCTTCTTCTGCCAGTCCGGGCTGAGCTTGCTGGAAATGGACATACCGTCGTTGGGGACCTCGTCCGTCAGGGCGAAGACCACGACTTTGCTGCCGACATCCGGAGTGTCTGACTTGACCACTTCACGGGCGTCCCAGTAGCTGAAGCCAACTTCGGCGTCGCCCTTGTAAACAGCCAGTACTGAGGCGTCATTTGCGGTGACTTTGATGGCGGAGACGTCGTCGACGCTGACACCGGCTTTCTTCATTGCTGCGACGGGGAAGATATAGCCTGCCGGTGATGCGGGTGAGAGCATGGAGACTGTGGCGCCCTTGATTTTAGCGACCGAATCCAGTCCGGCAGGACCATTGCCGGATGCCGTTCCATTGCAGTAGAGCATTCCGTTGGGGCCGGGAGCCGGCTTGTCGGTGCAGTACTTGTCAGGATTGTTGGTAAACATCTGCGCGGCATAGCTGGTCTTCTTCTTGCGAACCGTCTGGAGTGCCGGAACCGCGGCGTATTTGTCACAGGCCTGGCTCATTTGCAGGGACGGGAGCATGCCGATCTGTGCTTGGTTGGCGCCAATGGCCTCCACTGCGGCTTGGTAGTCAGCGGTAATGACGCCAGTAACGGGGATTCCGAGTCTAGACGTGAGAGCTGCTTCGAGCGGTTTGACGGTTTCCACGAGCTTCTTGGAATCGCCTGAAGGAACTAGCGCCAGAGTGAGCTTGGTGGGTGCGGCGGCGCCGGTGTCACCGGAACCGGTGCAGACGGCCGGTGCGTCAGCGCCACCGCTTGCTGAATCCGCGGACTCCTGGCTAACGCCGCAGGAGGAAAGCACCATCGACCCAGCAAGGGCCAGTGCGGCCAGGGCAGGGAGCTTAAATCGAGTGGAAATCACAGTTGTGCCTTTTCTGGGAGGGGTGCAGCATTATCGGGATGGTTGGTTGAACTCGGGTGGACGGTGGAAAACTTTTCCGGGTGGGATGCCCACGCTGTGATGCCGGGATACAGCAGTTCAAAATGCGTTGCACTTAGATTTGCCGCGCCGGTCCGGTGCTCAAAGCGGTCGATGAACGCTGTTGCACAGCCGGCCCGCAGTGCCGGTTCGATGTCGTTGAGCCAAACATCGCCAACACTCATCAACTCGTACGGAGCCCGGTGTGCAAGCAAGGTGGTGAGGAGCGGAGTGAAGTTCTCAGGTTTCCCTGCCTCGGGAACGACGGCGTCGACGACGTCGGCGAGCCCGAGCTTGGTGAGGCTCTCATGGACACCGATGACGGGCGCATTCGTGAGAAGAACCCGCAGGACTTTGCCAGAGAGCGACTCGAGAAAACTTGCAAGCCCAGGAGCCGTGGAGATTTCCACTTCTCCGCTTGCAAGCCGCCTTCGGCTTTCTGCATACGCCCAGTCCAGTTGTTCATGGCTCACGCGTGTGCCAGCCAAGGCCGCAACGGCTGCGTAGCCGTCCTTGTAGGCGGCCGCTTCAGGATCGTGGCTGAGAAATGCATCCACCGCGTCCTTTAGTTCTTGGCGTGCGGATTCGGGAAGGAATGTCGCTGCAGCGTCGGCGTAGGCCAGAACTGGGCCATCCCCTAAGCAAACCGTGCCGTCAAAGTCCAAAATGAGTAGGGGGAGCGGTTGTTTGGCAACCGTGTCCAGGAGAGAAAAAGTGTTCACTCTGAAAGCGTAAAGGCCCATGAACCGACTGTCCATAGAAATTCAGATTATGAAACATTTGTTCATGTCATGTTCACCTGACTGGGTTGCCGGGTCTTGCGTCTGTCCTTTTGTCCCGGGTGGTTGCTGTGGGAGTGAGCTAGGTGCACTCAGCTGCGTTGCATGTACGTGGCATAGACTCCGTCCATGCCTACAGGATCTGCAAAGTCATTGAATCGGGCCGCCGCCTTGGTGTTGGCAGCGGGAGTAACTGGAACTGCCGCCGTCATGGGAGTCAGAGCATTCAGCTCAGGTGCTGCAACTACAGCCCGTGAGTCCGCCGTCGAGCTGGCCGGGACATCCGGTGCTGGTCAGGCCGGGACATCCGGCGTTGAGCAGGGGCAGAAGCCTTGTGGGGCAGAATTTGCCCAGAGCGCCGCTGACCAGCTGAGTGAACTTATTCGTTTTCGGACGGTCTTCGCTGAGCAACGCGACGTGATTGAGTTAGAGGAATTTACGGGGTATATCGAGGCTCTGGAAAGGCTGTACCCGGGCGTCCATGCCACTTTGGGGCGTGAGCCTGTCAACGGTCACGCACTGTTATATAAGTGGTCTGGTACCGAGCCGGATGCTGCTTTGAAGGCCGTGGTGTTGATGGCGCATTACGACGTAGTTCCTGTAGATGAGCGCGATGATTGGACCCATCCGGGTTTCTCCGGGTATCAAGATGGCACGTACGTCTGGGGGCGGGGGGCGCTTGATGACAAGGGTGCCATGGTCGTTATTTTGGCGGCTGTGGAGTCTTTGTTGGCGCAGGGGTTTGCGCCGGCGTCGGATATTTACTTATCCTTCGGAAATAATGAAGAAAGCGCTGGGGACAGCGCGATGGTTGCGGCTGAAACTTTGCGTTCTCGCGTTGTGCGCCCGTGGTTTGTCCTGGATGAGGGTGGCGCTGTTGCCGTGAACGCGTTCCCGGGACTCACTGCGCCTGCGGCCGTGATAGGTGTGTCTGAGAAGGGCATTCTTGACCTTGAATTGCTTGCTCGGGGTGCTGGAGGCCACGCCTCGACGCCTCCGCGAATGGGTGCAACCGCCAGGCTGGCGCGGGCCATTATGGCACTCGAGCGGACGCCCTTTCCGTCATCCATGCCAGATCCGATTGTGGAAATGATGCGTCGGATTGGTAGCCACAGCAGTTTTGGAATGCGCCTCATTACAGCCAATATGTGGGCGTTCAAACCCTTGCTGACGCGGGCATTTGCTTGGGTGGGCGACGAAACTCGTGCGCTGACTCGGACCACAGTGGCTTTCACCATGCTCGAGGGCAGCAAAGCGTCCAATGTGCTTGCTTCCTCAGCACGTGCCAATGCCAATATCCGAATTGCGGTAGGAGAGACGGTGGATACTGTGGTGGAGCGGGTTCGTCGGATTATCGACGATCCCGATATTGAGCTGCTTGTCCGGGGCGGGCACAACCCTTCGCCGGTCTCTCCAACGGATAATGAACAGTTTGCGCTGTTGAGTAAATGTGTGGCCGCTGCGTATCCACAGGCCGTCGTCATGCCGTATGTGCAGACCGGCGCGACCGACTCTCGCAACTTCACGGACATCTGTCCCGCGGTCTACCGATTCTCTCCGCTGCTAATGGATGAATCAGACCGTGCCAGCTTGCACGCTGTCAACGAGAAAGTCAGAATCGCGTCTCTTGGCGCGGGTGTGGTGTTCTATCGCAAGCTCATTCAAAATGTCGGGTGATTGAATCGCACCAAGGTTGTTCAGCAGCCTTCGCCGGCGGGGTTGGTGTTGCAATCGTCCGCATAGTTGCGAGTGATTGCGCGCCAAACCGTTAAACCGAGAGGGCCCGAGGCGATGTGCCCTTGCTCAGGTATGGGGAGGGTGGGTCCGCCGTTGACGCTATATGAGCCGTTGAAATGAGTCGTCACCGCGATGGCATATTTGCCAGTGGCGATATAGACGTGGCTGGTGTTAGTTTGCTCGCCAACTCGGTCATCGGGAAGCGGGAACCCGGAACTGGAACTAGGCCCCCACGAGTTGCCGTCGCCATAGTCCCATGTGTAAGCAACTGGAGTAGCCGTGATGTGGACTTTTTGGCCCAGCAAAATGATATTGAATTCTTGTTCCGCCGCGTCGGCGTAAAAGTTGGTTTCGTTTCCGCGCAACGTGTGAGGTCCTGGCTGGGACCCCACGGTAGCTGCCTGAACCGGTGATTTTTGAAATTCGTGGCTGATTTGGGCCGCAATCTCAGCGAGGATATCGATGGGCTTTTCGCTGTAGATGCATGTAGCTCTAGAAATTAGGGTCCATTGGACTGGGCTGGGAGGCTTGAGGGACCTATACCAGTCAACTAGCTTTCCGCCCTCTGCCTCTGTGCACACCTGTTCGCCGACACCACAACTAATGGGCTTCCCTGGGGTGGTCTCGGCGCATGCCGCTTGGTATCTATATATGAATGGATTGTCTTCGGTTACCGCCGGTTGATGGCCCCAGTTGTGGTCTGCGGATTCCGCCCAGTCTTGGGAGACTACCCCATCGTTGTCCCAGTCCTCCAAACTGGCTTGAATAAACGCCCCTATGGAAATGGGGAGCAGAGTGCCGGAGAAGACCACCAGCGTGGATGTCATGAGTGCAATCAGGCTGGCCATTGTCAGTTCTTAGTTAGATGTTCAGCGGTTTGGGCTGTCCAATGGTTTTCTTGGTAAGTGGCGACAATGATGTCGGGACGTGCAATCTTCGCTGTGAGACTTTCTTCAAGGCTCCCTTTGGCTGTATAGGAACTAACTGCCTTTTGCTGAATTGTCACAATAGCTTGGTAAGTGCCGGCAGTTGCATCTTGAAAGTTACTGGTTGATGAATGGACGGTCATCTGGCCCCCGACCAGCCACCCGCCATTTGCATACGCGCTTGACACAGTTTTTTTGACCTTCTCGCAAGACATGCAAGCTGGGTCCGTAATTGCCATCATTGGTCCAGAGTCACCGGTTTCGTATGCATAAGTCAGGGTGGAGTACCAATATCGAGCAAATTCTTCGAGACCGGCTTTAGAGAACTCTTTGGCGGCGTCCGGAAGAACAGGGACTGGCACGTTTAGGGCTGGGCCGTTTGCAGTGGCTGGCTGGTACGCGGCAGACGGCGATGCGCTAGTTTGCGGTGTTTGTCCTGCCGCATGCGATGTATTGGTAGCCGAAGATGTTGGAATATTAGGTGGGCTGTCTGGGGAACCGCAACCTGAGATGACCAAAATGGTGATGAGCGCGGTAACCACCCCGGCGCGGGGCGATCGCCATCTGGCTGGCCGGGCCGGCTGGTTAGAGTGATTGATCCAGGTTTTAGTCTTCATTGACGCCCCCGAGTGCAGAATTAGCCAAGAGTCCTGTGGTACAAGAGCTCCCATTGCAGCTACACAACAAACTAACCCAAAACCGTAAGGCTTGCCAGAAGTTATCCACAATCAATCGGCAACTCATCATTCGGGGCGGAAAAGCTGGCCGCGTGCCCATGGTTACAAGAACATGCGCATCCGCTCTACTTTCCGTTGTACTAGGAGCGAAGCCTGGAAGCATGATTTGTTGCGCCTTGGTCTTCGTTTTTTGGGGTGGGTAAGTGGTTGTTTTGTGGTTG
>NZ_JAJJBU010000020.1 GCF_020905375.1 Arthrobacter cryoconiti | reverse complement strand
CCCGTAAAAACAAAACGAACTGTCCCAGATCCTTGACACACCTCACACAACTGTCCCGCAGAGGAAGCCCGCCTCAAGCAAAACCGGTTGACTCAAAGGTCCACGCACCGCAATGTGGTCTGTGCTGGAGCATCGGATTTACTCATACCCAAGTCCTCCTTCGTAAGAAACAGACGCGTCGCGGGATCGCTCTCATCTAAAAGAAAGACTGATTCTGGGTACAAAGCCTGCAGTGCAGCCGCTTGAGCAAGGTTCTTCTGCGGAGCCACGATGATGACGGCCGTGGCAGTTTTTACGGAAACCGGGGCAGCCATATTCCCGAGCGAGAGTATCTTTATTCCACGGGACTGCAAACTTTTGGCTGCATCGGCTGCCAACCCATCCACGGTTGAGGCGTTATAAACTTTAAGCGAAATTTCCGGCAGTGCTGTGGGTTTCAAAAGCTCCGTTGGGCACGCTGCAGGGACGGCTGGAAGATATTTTCCAGCCGTAGCGTTAATGCCCACCCCTGTAACGACTGCCAGCAAGCACCCTACGATGGCGGATGCGCCAAGGAAACAACCGGTGATTGCCGTATAGCGAGAGTTAGCCACGTTGGCTCGCCCCACTGCTACCAGATTCTTCGGGTTGGGAATCCGCAATGGATTGGATGAGGGAACTTGCTTCCCGTATGGCGTCGGCCGAAGTTGTTCCGGCTCCCATGACAGCCCCGACCACCAGCGTGAGGCGTCCTTTGATCGAAACGTTAGCCGCAAACATGAAGACCCCACCAGCTTCCGGGCTGGTGCCTGTCTTGAGCCCAACGATCCCTTGCTGGCCCAAGAGAGAGTTGGTATTAGCCACCGGCCCGTACCCGGGGATCACGGTGGTGGCCTGACCTGCGATCTCGGCAATCACAGGGTTCTTCATGGCAGCCCGCGCTAGTAATGCAAGGTCCCCGGCGGTGCTGGTTGTTGCTGGATCGTAGCCACTCGCGTCAGGCCCAATGTGTGTGGACACCATACCCAGTGACTTCACATAATCCGAGGCTGCCGTTGCATAGGAGGTAATCGAACCGAACGCCCAAACGGCCATTGAATCGGCAATATTGTTGGCAGATGGGAGCATCATGGCCACCAACATTTCGCGTTCAGTAAGCAGCATCCCCTCATAGACGAGAAGATAAGTCCCACCGCGGCCAGCATAGTCGTAGTAGCGTTGTACATCCTCAGCGGAGACCGTCAGTTCCGGGCCTTCTTCGCCAGCTTTAAGCGGGAACTTCGTCAGGACTGTCAAAGCCGTGATGACTTTTGCCGTACTCGCCGTGGGGCGAGACTTTCGTCCTTCAGGGCTGACCTCGACGGCAATGTCTTCCAAAGTTGTCAGGCTGCTGCTGGCACGCGGCCACGTGAAAGTAATTTCGCTGGAAGCAAGAACTTTGGACTGCGTTACTGCCGGTGCTGAACATGCTGTGAGACAAAAGGTGAGGGCGGCTACGAACGCCAACAGGCGCCATCGAATGGGTGTCATGAATCAAAACTATTTTCCGAATATCCCAGACCAGTTCCAGCCATGTCACCAAACTGTCACAGCTTGAATAACTACAAGTTATTTACTGAACCATCCCACGCGCTCAGGAACCCCTCTGGATATTCGGCACTCGGATTCACATCTTGCTGAAGAAGGTTTAGCCGTCCAACGGCTTGAACATGATGTGCAAAGCTACCGGCCCCAGACTTGGGTGGTCAAACGCTCCCGGGATGGTGGCCATGATCTCAAAGCCAAGGGACTCCCACAGGTGGATAGCTCCTTCATTGGACTCGACCACGGCGTTGAAGAGTATGCCCCTATAGTTATCGGCAAAAGCCGCATTGAGGACATGATGGGCCAGCAACCGTCCGTAGCCTTTGTCCTCGTGATCTGGGTGCACCATAAAGGAAGCGTTGGCAATATGGCTACCCGCGGCCGGGAAATTGGGGTGCAATTGAGCAGTAGCGACCACCATGGGGGCGGAGGCGCCGCCCGTTTCTTCCGTGACAACGAAGGTCCTGCTGGGACGGGACGAGACTGACGTGTCCTTTGCCGCAGGCTCCACGTGACCAACGGGGACAGCCGTCAACGCGGCATTCTCGGGAAGCCAGATCTGGCGCATGATGGCTTCGCTGGAGTTGACGGGAAACGTGTAGCTCTCGCCAGCGCGGACAACGGGCTCTACGACGGCCCAGATTCCGGACCAATCATCAGCGGTAGCCTCACGTATCAACATGCCCGCCAGTCTACGCACTTGTCCTGGTTCTCTTCCACCGTCTGTGACACACTGCGCATTCCCCAATTCAAGTGGATTGAGCAGTCCGTAGGGCACATGCGCGGTGGCGAGATTCCCTTCGCTTTAGTATCAGGGTAAACTCTGCGCATGGTTACTCTCGTTATTGTCTTGCTTGCACTTTGGCTGATACTCGCCGTAGTCGGCGTCGTTTTCAAAGGGTTGTTGTGGCTTGCAGCTGTGGCTGCCATCTTGTTTGTTGCCACAGCAGCGATCGGTTGGGTGCGTCGCAAGGCCGTCGACCGCTAGGCACTCATACCCGGACTCCGGCCGTGCATGACAGCACAGCTTGCCAGCCATGTTCGCCGACCGAGTACCGCTCGCACCGTTGGTTACGCCTGAGTACTTCTCTCAGGCGCAGAACTCGCAGTCAGTTCTGCCCCTGGTGCACTATGCGCAGAACCGGCGGTGAATTCTGCGCCAGTGGCAAGTCCACAATGTTCTCAGGCGCGCTGCGAAGGATCTGACGCTGAATTCACCCGTGCGGCAGTGGCTTGCTCTAGGTAATCTCAGAGTTATGCCTCATTCATGGGAGAAAGCTCGACGGCGTCCATCCCCTTTCTTATGCCGGCAAGTCAGTGGACGCGGGCTTGCGGGAGGGGACCCGGAACGGGGTGTGGCTACACCGCCCAAAGTCAACACGCTGACCATGGCATGGGATGACTCGTCTGGCCTGATTCAGGCAGGGGGTTTTCGGAGAGATCCAAACCGTACTGAGCCGGGAAATGCCGTCAAACACGGCTGAGTTGGTATTTTGCTGACTCTCACAAAAACCAATTTTTAGGCGTAGAACGGCTACTGCCGCCAGGATAATACTGGGAATTTTGCGCTTAAGTTGGATAGGGCAGTCTGTACGCCGGGTTTTGTCATCCGCCGCAGTTACCTACGGCGGAGAGGCAACCATCCATCTACGAACGCCGTTGCCGACGCCCTCTAGCAGCCTACCCAGGCACTCGGGCGAACAGCCCTCGATCATGCCCTGTCTGGCCTTGCTCCGGGTGGGGTTTACCAAGCTTCCCCAGTCACCTGGGGAACTGGTGGTCTCTTACACCACCGTTTCACCCTTACCTACTCCACCCTTGCGGGCGTGCAGGCGGTCTATTCTCTGTGGCACTTTCCTGCGGGTTTCCCCGAGTGGGTGTTACCCACCACCCCGTTCTGCGGAGCCCGGACGTTCCTCGAGCCGCTAACGCGACGCGCGGTTGCCCAACTACCCTATCCAGCCTCCAAGTGTACAGGTCCGGGGCACCTAATAGCGCAAGGAAGGCAGTGCGGGCCAGGACACAACGTCGCTGTTGCTAAGGAACGGAGCGCAAAAAGCGCAGGTCGCCATCGTTACCAGAACGACGGCGGACCTGCGCTTTAGAGCGTACGTTAGACCTGCGCTGCGACCAGGGCTGGGGTTTCCAAGGCTGGGAACTGGCGGGGATGAACGCCAGCCATTTCTTCCATGACGCGTACCACCTGGCAGCTGTAACCGAATTCGTTGTCGTACCAGACATAGAGCACCAGGTTCTTATCGGTGCTGATGGTGGCCAGTCCGTCAACTATCCCGGCACGCCGTGAGCCCACAAAATCGGTGGAGACCACCTCGGGGGAATCAATGTAGTCGATTTGCTTACGCAGTTCGGAGTTCAGAGACATGTCCCGCAGGTATGTGTTCACCTCATCCTTGGTGGTGCCGTTTTCAAGGGTGAGATTCAAGATAGCCATCGACACGTTAGGCGTTGGAACGCGAATCGAGTTACCCGTCAGCTTTCCCGCAAGCTCAGGCAAAGCCTTCGCCACGGCTTTGGCGGCGCCGGTCTCTGTAAGCACCATGTTCAACGCAGCGGAACGGCCCCGGCGGTCCCCCTTATGGAAATTGTCCGTCAGGTTTTGATCGTTCGTGAACGAATGAACTGTTTCGACATGGCCGTGCACGATTCCATATTTGTCATTGAGGACCTTCAACACGGGAGTGATGGCGTTGGTGGTGCAGGAGGCGGCCGTGACGATCTTGTCTTCAGCACAGATGCTCTCATGATTGATGCCATGCACAATGTTCTTCAGTGCACCCTTACCCGGAGCCGTCAGCAGCACACGCGAGACACCCTTGCTTTTGAGGTGCGCCGAAAGTCCTTCTTCATCGCGCCAACGCCCGGTGTTATCCACCACCAGAGCGTCGTGGATGCCATATTCGGTGTAATCAATCACTGATGGGTCATTCGAGTAGATGACTTGAATGGACGTTCCGTTGGCTTGGATGATGTTGCGTTCCTCATCGACGGTGATGGTTCCATCAAAAGGCCCGTGAACGGAGTCCCGGCGCAGCAGGCTGGCACGCTTCATCAAATCTGCATCCCCGCCCCTCCGCACCACAATCGCGCGAAGATTCAAACCGTGACCGCCACCGGAGTGCTCGATCAAGATGCGGGCTAGAAGCCTACCAATGCGGCCAAACCCGTACAGGACGACGTCAGTACTGGTGCGCTCGTCTGCGCCATGCTGATCGACGACGTCGGCCAGTTGCCCGCGCAGGTACGCTTCAAGGTCAGTCTCCCCCGAAGCCTTAAACCCGGCGTTCAAGCGTGCCAAATCCAAGGAGGCAGCACCAAGCCCTAAGGTGACGAGTGTTTTCAGCAGCGGCAGCGTCTGCGAGAGAGGCAGCTCTACGTCGTCGATCTGACGAGCAAAGCGGTGCGCCTTCATCAAACTAATGACTGACTGGTTGATCAGCGAGCGGCCATGAATGCTCGTAATCACGTTATTTTCGCGGTAAAGACGGCCGATGAGCGGAATCATCGCCTCCGCCATAGTTTCGCGCTGGATCCATGTCTCGAGTGCAACTTCGGAGCGCGATGATGCGGGGTTGAGCGTCACGTCTACTACCTCTTCTAGCCTAAAACACCCTTGGTTCAAGCCGAATCCATTCTAGCCAGAACGCAGGTGTTACCAGCGAGTTCAGTGAATCAATTCACTAGACCGGTCTACAGGACAAATCTTCTTGCGCGTTCATGAGTGACGGACGAATCTGCGCGCATAAATCGGCACTGCCAAGACGATAAGCTCACAGGGTGTTGATTTTGCTACCGCCGTCCGAAGGAAAAACCCCGCCTCGTTCCGGCGCCCCCGCCGACTTGTCTGCGCTGCATTTCGCGGAGCTGAGCAGTGCACGCCAAGATGTCATTGAGGCCTTAGCCGTGGTCTCCGCTGGCCAGGAAGCCATGGCCCATTTGGGTGTTGGCGCGACGCTCGCGCATGAGGTCTTGCGCAACACCCGACTCGCAGCTGAGCCCGCGGCCCCGGCGCATAGCATCTACACCGGCGTCCTCTACGATGCCCTCGGTTATCAAAGCATGACTGCCGTCCAAAAACACCGGGCCGACGACGCCGTCGTCGTTATCTCCGCGCTCTGGGGGGCAGTGGGCTTTGCCGACGTCATCCCGGCCTACAGGCTCTCCATGTCGGTGGGCTTGCCGGGCCTTGGCAAACTGGCCAGCTACTGGAAACCTAAACTGGGCGCTGCATTGTCAGCCCCCAGCGAAGGCCACCTGTTGGTGGATTGCCGGTCCAGCACCTATGCCGCTGCTTGGACGCCTGACCCTGCGCGAACAGTGGCGGTCAATGTCTTTACCGAACGGGACGGAACACGCAAAGTTGTCTCCCACTTTGCCAAGCACACGCGCGGGGAGCTGGCCCGGCACCTGCTCACGCGCCGCGGCAAGGCTCCGACAACTCCGGAGGAGCTGGTCCGGGCCACGAGTGAAAAATGGACCGTGGAGCTAGTGCCGGGCACCGCGCGCAAGCACCACAGCGTGAACATAATTTTGCCAAATTGAAGCCCCCGGAACTTTCCAGGGTTTAGGACCAATCGTCGGAACGGAGCAGAATGGCTCCCGAATCCGGGCAGAAGACTATGTCGTCAGCGGCGGCGGCTTGGATCTGCGCCAAGTCCCCGGCGCTGAGCTGCATGCCCGAACCTTCTGAAGTGCCATGAAAGAGCCGGGCGGCACCTACGCCGTATTTGAGCAAAGTTCGGTCATAAATAGCCAGCAGCGCAGGATCAAATGTGGCACCCAACTCTGAACGTTCGCCGGCGGTGGCATCGCGTTCCATCCGCAGCGCTCCCAACTTTCCACGGATCTCACCTACCACCTCATCGAGCACCGACTGCATTGCCATGACAAGTGCATTCTGGGCATCTCGACGCGCGGTGGCGTCTTCCAAAGCCTCCATGGCTTCCAGTTCGACGTCTTCAAGGTCTCCGCGACGCTTGGTCAGGGACTCGATCTCATTTTGCAAGGCCATCAAGTCTTTAGACAGCCCCGTGCCGCTATTGAGCTGGGCGTCATCCTTGGCAATACGTGCCGCAACCTGTTCGACGTCGGCTTCCGACTTGGCAAGCTTGCGCGCCAGATCGCCCACTTCCGTCTCCAGCACCACCAAATCGCCCTTGGCCGTCTTCACCCCTTCGTTCAAGTCCGGAAGCCGAGGATCTTCCTTGAGCGCCTTGGCCTGAACATCCAAAGCGCGCAACTTCCCGTCCATCACCGCTATATCCAATAAACGCAGTTGTTCCGCCGGTGCTGCCTTGGCCATGTGGTGCCTCCATACAAGTTGAAAGTGTTCCTTGGATCAGCCTAGTTCCCGGGCGTCAAAATGAAGTCCCAAGGATCCGTGTTGGTTTGACTGACAAGAACTTCCGCGGCGAAACCCTGGTCCATCAGCACATTTCCCAAGGCCCGTGCAGCCACCGGTAACCACAACCATTCGCTGGCAAAGTGGGAGAGATCTATCAGGTACGGCCGTCCGTCGCTACTTGCCTCCCTGGCTTCCGACGCCGGATGGTGGCGCAGATCGGCGGTTACGTAGACGTCGGCGTCGCTGGCTCTGACGGCGTCGAACAAACCATCCCCCGCGCCCCCGCACACGGCAACTTTGCGAACGAGCGCCTCACGGTCACCAGCTACCCGAACACCTCCGGCCACCGCAGGCAGCTTCAGGAAAATCCGCGCGGCCAGATCACCAAGCTTTTCAACACCCGGCAACATCCCTACCCGGCCTATCCCCTCCTCCACCAATCCGTGGGCTGCAGACGTCAACGGAACGGCATCGGTTAGCTCCAACGCGTCCGCAAGTACATCTGAAACTCCGCCGACCGCGCTATCTCCGTTGGTGTGAACGCTCAGCAGCGCACATCCTCCCTCAATCAAGCGGTGCACAGCGCGCCCCTTGCCACTGGTAGCGGCAACGGAATTGACTCCCTTAAGCAGCAACGGATGATGCGTTATTAGCAGTGTTGCGCCCCATTCCAGGGCTTCGTCAATGACTTCCAGGGTTGGATCCACGGCGAACATTATCCGGTCCACGTGGGCATCTGGGCGTCCGGTGACAAGCCCGACCCTGTCCCAATCCTCCGCCAACGATTCCGGCCACAGTTCCTCAACCGCCAAGAGCACTTCTGAAAGGAGAGGAGTCGTAAACTCGTCCTCGGCTTCATCGTTTTCATCTACTAGCGCATGAGCACCAGGCAAAGAGGCTCCCTCGGCGGGCGCAAGCTCGGCGCGATCACTATCCGCGGGCGCGGCGAGGGCTTGCGCTGCGGAAGAAGGCGGGGTTTGCGCGCGCGCCTGCTCGCCCGCCGGATCCCCTGTCTGCTCGTCGCCGGCACCAAACTGCTCCGCTGGCCGGAACTGCCTCGCCACTACGCTCTCTATGGAAGTCTCGCCGGAGCCTACTAAAGGGGCGGCACCTGCTTCAGCGGCGACGTCGTGCGTGGGATCACTGGGTTCCATGCTCATCTTTCCAGCTTAGCCGGGCGCAGGCGGCAAAGGGGCGGGAATCATTTACGTCCACGAGGGCTTATAAAGGGGTATGAAGACTTTTGTATTAGGCGGCGGCTGCTTTTGGTGCCTCGATGCCGTGTATCAAATGACCAAAGGCGTTCACTCGGTGGTGTCCGGATATACCGGGGGCGCCGTCGAAAACCCAAGCTACGATCAGGTTTGCTCCGGTATGACCGGGCACGCTGAGGTGGTCTCCGTCATGTTCGATGAGAATGTGGTCCCCGCCGAAATCATCCTGGACATGTTCTTCGCCCAACACGATCCCACCACCCTGAACCGCCAGGGCTACGACACCGGAACCCAGTACAGGTCCTCAATGTTCTACACCACTGCAGAGGATCAAGCGATGTTCCAGGCTGCACTAGAACGCAGTCAGCCAAACTTCAGGGATCCTATTGTCACTGAGATAGTCCCGCTCGGACACCTGTACGTGGCTGATGGGCAGCACCAGGACTTCTACGCACGACGACCTGAAGTGGGCTATTGCCAGGTCATTATCAACCCAAAGATCGCCAAAGTGCGCAAACATTACGCAGAGTGGCTGACCGCTTAGCTTCCGGATCGGCGCACTCGTTACGCTAACGCTTAACCTCTTTGGGTGTATTCACCGCGCACCCAAACACTTCAGAACAGGACACCCCATGGGACGTATTTACGACAATGTTACGCAACTTGTTGGCGGCACACCGATGGTGCGCTTGAACAAGCTCACCGAAGGCTTGAACGCAACAGTCGCCGTCAAGTTGGAGTTCTACAACCCCGCCAACAGCGTCAAAGACAGAATCGGCGTGGCCATTGTTGATGCTGCTGAGGCTTCCGGCGAGCTGCACCCCGGCGGCACCATCGTCGAAGGCACCTCCGGAAACACGGGCATTGCACTCGCCATGGTCGGTGCTGCTCGTGGTTACAAAGTAATTTTGACCATGCCTGAGACCATGTCCACGGAGCGCCGTGTCATGCTTCGCGCCTACGGGGCGCAGATCATCCTCACTCCCGGTTCGGAGGGCATGCGCGGGGCTGTGGAAAAGGCCAAGGAAATTGTGGCCAACACGGAAAACTCCATCTGGGCCCAGCAGTTTGCCAATCCGGCCAATGTGGAAATTCATCGCACCACCACGGGCGAGGAAATTTGGGAAGACACCAATGGCCAGGTGGATATTTTGGTAGCTGGCATCGGTACAGGCGGGACCATCACAGGCGCAGGGCAATTGCTCAAGCACCTTAAGCCTGGAGTTAAAGTGGTTGCAGTGGAACCCCTCGATTCCGCGATCCTCAACGGCGGAACTCCGGGACCGCACAAGATCCAAGGCCTGGGCGCAAACTTCATCCCGGAGATTTTGGACCAGAACATTTATGACGAAGTTCTGGACGCAACGCTGGAAGACTCAATCGCCGTCGCCCGCGCCCTTGGCAACCAAGAAGGAATCCTTGGCGGCATCTCCGCAGGTGCGGCCGTTTGGGGTGCCCTGGAACTCGCAAAACGCGAGGAAAACGCCGGTAAGCTGATCGTGGCCGTGGTCCCGGACTTCGGCGAACGCTACATTTCAACCGTGCTTTATGACGACATCCGCGGCTAACACCCGCACCTATTGAAAGAAGTCCGTGGGATTTTTCGCCAGGTTGCATGAGGACCTTCAGGCCGCCCGGTCACATGACCCGGCGGCCCGTGGCTCGTCCGAGAATTTCTTTGTCTACTCAGGCCTTCACGCCATTTGGGTTCATCGACTAACACACCGGATGTGGGCCACCCCCCAACTGCGTTTCTTTGCCCGTGCCCTCTCTCAATTGGCGCGATTCGCCACCGGCGTGGAGATACACCCTGGCGCCACCATTGGCAGACGATTTTTCATCGACCACGGAATGGGTGTCGTGATCGGTGAAACCAGTGAGATTGGCGAGGACGTCATGATCTACCATGGCGTGACATTGGGAGGGCGTTCCCTCGCGAAGGTCAAACGCCACCCCACTATTGGCGACCGAGTAACCATCGGCGCTGGGGCGAAGGTTTTGGGCCCCATCCACATCGGCCACGACTCAGCGGTAGGCGCCAACGCCGTCGTGGTCAAGGACGCGCCCGCCAACTCCATCATCACCGGTATCCCAGCCACTTGGCGACATCGCGACGCCAAAAAGGAAATGGCCCCGGCCGTCGACCCTGCCGAGTACATCGACCCAGCTATGTGGATCTAGACCCCAATCGCTACAGCACGCGGTCAGGACGCCTGACTGCTCTGGACTCCAACGTCCTCTGGCGAGCTAAGTACAGCACCGTCATGGATGGCAGTCCACAGTGTGTCTAGGGAGAGTCCCAACACCGAGCAAAGCATCGCAACCGTCGAAAAGGACGGAGTGGGAACTCGCCCGCTTTCGATCTTGCGTAGGGTCTCGGAAGAGATTCCCGCGGCCAGCGCGATCTCTAGCAGAGGGCGCTCTCCGCGGGCACTCCGGAGCCTTTGGGCAAGGAGCTTCCCGCGCTGAATTTCTTGTGGAGATAAAGGCAATCTGACCATGCATCCATCATAGCGGTATAGTTATACCAGTTCACCGCAATGGCATCGTCGTAAGGAAAAAAATGATCGAAATTCTCACTCCCGCTGAGTTAGTCCGCGCAAGGAAGAGCGGACAATTCGTCGCAACGGTGCTTCGAACACTTCAAGCGCGCGCAGAAGTCGGCACAAACTTGCTACAGATCAACAGTTGGGCCGCTGAAATGATCGCCGAGGCAGGGGCAGAATCGTGCTACTTGGACTATGCACCTTCCTTTGGCCGTGGCCCCTTTGGACATGTCATTTGCACCTGCGTCAATGATGCCGTTCTCCACGGGCTCCCCCACGACTACTCCTTACGCAACGGGGATCTACTCACGCTCGACTTTGCGATCACCCTCAACGGCATAGCCGCAGACGCCGCTGTGAGCTTCATTGTGGGGACACCCCGCGATCCAGCGGACCAGCGCCTCATAGATACCACCCGTACCGCTCTCGCTGCTGGTATCGCGGCCGCGCAACCAGGCGCCCGGATAGGTGATATCTCCCACGCCGTGGGAGAGGTCCTGCTCGGCGCCGGATACAGCGTCAACACTGAGTTTGGCGGGCACGGGATCGGCTCCACCATGCACCAAGAACCTCCTATCCCCAATAACGGTCGGCCCGCAAGAGGCTACACGCTACAGCCCGGGCTTCTTCTGGCGATTGAACCCTGGGTCATGGCTGACACAGCAAAACTTGCCCTAGACAAAGATGGCTGGACTTTGCGCAGCGCGACCGGATCACGAACCGCCCATACGGAGCACACAGTTGCCATTACGGAGAACGGGCCAGAGATACTCACCGCCTGACGCTGCCGGCGGCGCATCGCAAGCCTTGAATCCCAGCTACAGCTTCCTTTCCGCAAAAAAGCGGTGGCGCGGTGCCTGAATTTAGCTCCTGACACCGCGCCACCGCGGGGTAATTGAACCCTAGGAAATGACTAGTGGGTGTCTACCGCGCTGACCTCTGTCTTGTCCCCACTCCACTGCGTGTGGAACGTACCCTCTTCGTCGACGCGATTGTAGGTGTGAGCACCGAAGAGATCACGCAGGCCCTGCGTTAGTGCTGCCGGCAGGCGCTTGCGACGCAGACCGTCGTAGTAAGCGAGCGAGGAAGAGAACACCGGCACCGGGATGCCCAACCGGACCGCTGTGGACACCACGCGGCGCCATGCTGGGACGGCCTCGGCGATTTCGGCGGCGAACGCCGGCGCAAAGAGCAAGTTCGCCGGCTTCTCCTGCGCAGCGTAGGCCTTCGTGATGTCCTTCAGCAGCTCCGCACGGATGATGCAGCCGCCACGCCACAGGGAAGCGATCTCATCCAGCTTCAGGTCCCAGTTGTATTCCTTGGCCGCGGAGGTGAGCATGTCAATGCCCTGCGCGTAGCTAATGAGTTTGGACGCGTAGAGGGCCTGGCGGACATCCTCGACGAAGCCATCACCCAACTCCACGGTTTCCTCGTGCCCGATCAGGACGTCCTGGGCAACAGCACGCTGATCACGCTGGCTGGAAAGGCCACGCGCAAACACGGACTCGGCAATCGCAGACGTGGGCGAGCCAAGGTCCAGCGCAGACTGGACCGTCCAGCGGCCGGTGCCCTTCTGGCCGGCAGAGTCGACGATCACGTCAACCAATGGTTTGCCGGTCTTCGCATCCACGTGACTCAAAACTTCTGCTGTGATCTCGATGAGGAACGAGGCTAGTTGCCCTTCATTCCACTTACCGAAGATCTCTGCCTGCTCGGCTGGCTCGATGCCTGCTGCGCTGCGTAGGAGGTCGTAGGCCTCCCCAATGACCTGCATGTCGGCATACTCAATACCGTTGTGAACCATCTTGACAAAGTGGCCCGCACCGTCGGTTCCGATCCATGCGCAGCAAGGTTCGCCGTCGACCTTCGCAGAAATCTTCTCCAGCAACGGGCCCAGGGCATCATAGGACTCCTTGGAGCCGCCGGGCATGATGGACGGCCCAAGCAGCGCGCCTTCCTCGCCGCCGGAGACTCCGACGCCCACAAAGTGCAGATCCTTCTTGGCTAGAGCGGCTTCTCGGCGGCGGGTGTCTTGGAAGTTGGAATTGCCACCGTCGATGATGATGTCACCTGCCTCCATGAGCGGGACCAGCGAATCGATGACGGAGTCCACGGGAGCGCCAGCCTTGACCATGATGAGCACGCGGCGAGGCTTTTCCAAAGACTCAACGAGTTCGGTCATAGTCTCGGTGCGGATGAAGTCACCCTCGTCGCCGTGCGCTTTCAGCAGCGCGTCGGTCTTTTCAATGGAACGGTTATGCAGGGCCACGGTGTATCCGTTACGGGCCAAGTTGCGGGCCAGATTGGCTCCCATGACGGCCAGACCTGTTACGCCAATTTGTGCGGACATATTTTCCTCCAGGTGGGTAAGAGCAGTTTTAATCAGCTTATCCGTGTGGGCTTCGCTTCCCCACACTCGTCCAAGATTCGCCAGACAATGTTGCATAGGTGGAACATCTGTGCAAATTCTTTCTGGATGTTTGGCTTCAGTTGTTTGGCTTCAGGCACGACGGCGACCCGAGGATTCATAGCGGGCGTTCGGGTTTCTATCCATATTCTCCGTATGATCAAAAACATGATGCACAAAAATCTCACCGTTGCGATCGCGGTCCCGCTCGAGGCCGAGCACGTTGAAAGTATCAAAACGGCTCATCCAGATGTGACAGTGCTATACGAACCAGAGCTGTTGCCGCCCGAACGCTACCCTGCTGACCATGGTGGCGATCCAGCATTCGTGCGTTCGCCGTCGCAGGATTCACGCTATTGGGACATGCTTGCACGTGCAGATGTCCTTTATGGGATACCGCAGGAGAGCGCCGCCGGCCTGGCCCGGATTGCTGCCAACAGTAAAGTTGCGTGGATCCAGGCCATGGCTTCCGGGGCCGGAAGTACCGTAAAGGCTGCCAACTTAGCCGCGGAAACACTAGAGCGCTTGGCTGTGACCAATTCAGCTGGCGTTCATGCGCTGCCGCTGGCAGAGTTCGCCATGCTGGGAGTACTTAACGGCTTCAAGCACACCTCTGCGATGGCAGCAGATCAGGCGGCAAAAAGCTGGCCGGATCTGCGCGTCCCCACCCGCCTCGTGAGCGGATCCCATGCAGTCATCATCGGCTTGGGCGAAATCGGGATTGAAACGGCCAGGCTGGCTAGGGCCATGGGCATGCGGGTGAGCGGCACCAAGCGCACCGTGGAAGCGATCGACGGCGTCGAGACAGTCACCGACATGGCAGGACTACCAGAGCTACTCGCGACGGCAGACACCGTGATCAACACCCTCCCGGGCACTCCATTTACACACAAACTCATCAACGCCGGACTCTTCGCGGCCATGAAAGCGGGGACAGTGTTTGTCAACGTGGGCCGCGGCACTGTGGTGGACGAGGACGCACTTCTGGTGGCCTTGGAGGACGGCACTATCTCCTACGCATGCCTGGACGTCTTCGCCATTGAACCCTTGCCCGTGGAGAGCCCACTGTGGGAACACCCACGCGTCATGGTCTCTCCCCACACCTCAGCCTTGACCATTGCTGAAAATCGTCTGATTGCGGAAAGATTCATCGATAACCTTGCACGTTTCCAAGCCGGGGAGCCCCTGCTTCACCGGGTGGATCCGGTCCATTTCTACTGAGTCCGTGACACTTGCTGCCGGATACGGGACCATCTTTCCTGAATGCGGGACCAGTCGGCTCAACGCAAGGGGCAACTGGGACTGTAAGTCCAACCATTTTCCTGTAGCCCTCTCCCGCTGATCCCCCGACTCGGGACATCCACTTTTGAGATTCGGCGCTGATGACGGTATATTTTGTTGTAGGCCTTCCGCTGTAGCGTCCCCCAATAGTTACAGCGGAAGGCCGTTTACGTTTAACGGCAGGCTTTTGCTTTTTTGCTGGCGAGTCTCCATTGTGAACGATGAGAATGCCATGCTCAGCTAATTCCACTGATGTTCATCCATTGGTTACCTTCGCATCATCCGTGTGTCGGTTTGCATCCACACAATTCAGCCGCTATATTTCTATTACTGGCTCCTCTCCACAGCGTCCCCCAATAGCTGTGGCGAGGAGCCTTTCAGTTTAAGGCTGTTAGGCGGCCAGCCGGAGGCTCCAGCCCCCGTCGGTAGGATCGCGTTCAAGATCCATCGTGGCTAGATCGCTGTTCGGATTCCGGCCAAGGCGCACTTGGACCCGCCAGACTTCAACGTCAATGCATCCCTGTCCTCGCGGCATGCGGCGCTGCCGCTCCCACCAAGCTGTTCTCTCAAACCAGCGCAACGGCTCCGTGGCAACGATCCAGCGATGGCCGGACCGTTCCACAACGAGGGGCCGCCCCTGCGGCGTAGTGCTGACCAGAACATGCTCCACGAGTGACTTCATGCGCTGAACATTACGGACAGGATCTGACATTGCCTGCGCACAGTTCTCTGAGATTGTGCTCTAATATTCTTCGCATTTCATTGCTAAGAAGGCAACAATCGATGTACGGTCAGTGATGTTGGTCTCTTGGGCTGGGGCAAGGCCTAGGCGAGTCCCGTGTTGGGGGCGTCCTGGAGAATAAGGGCCAATGATTTCAATGACCCCGGTACTGCGTAGATGCAGCGCCGGGGTCATTTATTTTTCTCCAGCAAACATATTTCATCCAGAGAGCAATGTGCAGCCGGCCCCTCCCCGATCCGCGCCCGCTTACCTCCAGCGCGAAAGCGGCCACGAGTCTTGCGCTGAGTGCACTATGCGCACAACTGACGGTGAGTTCCGCGCCCCCCCCCGCAAGCCACAATAGAAAAAGCGCCCCGCCCTGAGAGGGCGGAGCGCTTTTAGCGTGTTTTACTTACGCTCATCTACTACTTACTTGCCGAAAACATCTTTCGCAGCGTCCTTGACGTGCTCACCAGCCTGCTTAGCCTTCGCTGCAGCCTGGTCGCCAATGCCTTCGGCTTGAAGCTTTTCGTTGTTGGTTGCATCGCCCGTAGCTTCTTTAGCCTTGCCAGCTACTTCTTGGGCTTTGTTGCTGATCTTATCTCCGAGACCCATGAGGTCCTCCTTCAATTCGAATCCAACTGGTACGGTTTCAACCCTAAAAAACCAAGCTGGGAGTAACCTGAGTGACTTAGGATACCGCATTCGCCATTGCAGCTGCAATTACAATTTTTCTAGCGATTTATTCGTTACTGGACGTTGCAACTTGCTGCAATCTAGCGGAAGTTTGAAATCCGAGCGCTTCACTCGTTAATGCAAAAACCCCGCTGTTCCTTGGCTTGTAAGCCGCGGAATGGCGGGGTTTTAGGGTG
>NZ_JAJJBU010000002.1 GCF_020905375.1 Arthrobacter cryoconiti | reverse complement strand
CCCCCCCCTTGCGGGGTGGGGGCCCGCTGCTCTTTTGTGGCTATGAAAGTGGGGTGCGGATGAGTTTCTTGTTGACGAACTCGCTCATGCCATACTTGGCCAATTCGCGGCCCACGCCCGAGGCCTTGACGCCGCCGAAGGGGAGGTCAGCTTGGGTTCCGGTGGGACTGTTGATCCAGACCATTCCGGTTTCAAGGCGGTCCGCCACTTCCTTCGCCTTTTCGGGGTCGGCGCTAAAGACCGCTCCGCCGAGTCCATAGGCTGAACTATTCGCCAAAGCGATGGCTTCCTCGGCGTCCTTGACCTTGTACACCACGGCAACCGGCCCGAAGATTTCCTCGTGGAAAGCACGCATTTCAGGGGTGACGTCCGCCAGCACAGTGGGGTGCATGAAGGCGCCCGGGCGTTCAAGACGGGATCCGCCGGTCAGCAGTGTTGCACCCTTAGCGACCGCATCATCCACTTGCGCGATGACTCCCCCCACGGCACTCTCGGAGGCCAAGGGCCCGAAGCGGGTGGACGTGCTGGCTGGATCTTCTGGAACGATCGCCGCCATTTTGGCTGTGAATAGCTCAAGGAAATCGTCATACACATCCTCCAACACTATGAATCGCTTGGACGCAGTGCAGGCCTGTCCGCCGTTGCCCATGCGTCCAATCACAGCAGCCTTGACCGTGGCGGCCATGTCTTGAGAATCAAGCACAATGAAGGGATCTGATCCGCCCAGTTCCAGGACGAACTTCTTCAAGTTCCTGCCCGCAACTTCTCCCACGGCCGAACCTGCGCGGTCGCTTCCCGTCAGTGAAACTCCCTGGACCCCGGGGTCTGCAATGATCGTTGCCACTTGGTCATTGCTAGCGAAAAGGTTGACGTACGCGCCGTCCGGGAGACCGGCGTCGGCGAAGATCTTTGCAATAGCCAGTGCAGAACGGGGGCAGCTCGGGGCGTGCTTGAGGATGACGGTGTTACCGAGCATGAGGTTAGGCGCTGCGAACCTGGCGACCTGGTAATAGGGGTAGTTCCACGGCATGATGCCAAGGAGCGGCCCCACCGGAGCGGTGCGGACGATGGCTTCGCCGCCGCCGCGAACGGTAAGGAACTCATCCGCAAGGAAGCCGGGGCCTTCCGTGGCGTAGTAGTCAAAGATGTCTGCCACCAAGTCCACCTCGCCCAGGGACTCCCGCAGGGGCTTTCCCATTTCCTCGGTGATGATCGCGGCGAGGGACTGCTTTTGAGCCCGGTATAGCCCGGCAACCTTGTGCAAAATGCTAGAGCGGTCAGGGATCGCGGAGTTTTTCCACCGGCCAAATGCCACATGGGATTGAGCAATGGCGGATGATACTTCCGCATCCGTTGCGTCGGCGAATTCCTCGACGGTGGCGCCAGTGGCGGGGTTCACTACCTTGTAAGCTGTCATAGCTCTACGCTACCGCCAGCGTTGGCTGCGTAGGAAAACGCTGTGGGAGCGCCCAATCCACGGCACCGAAGAGTAGGCGTGGAGCTGCCGTCCTGGAGACCGTCATCAGCAGGAAGACTGGCGTGGGGCCGCCGCCGGCTCAAGAAATGAACACTGTGTGAGGATGGACCCATGAGTCACATAAGCAAACGTCATCATGAAGAGTCCGTCACGGTCCAGGCATCAGCACAGGTCCTTTACGATCTGGTCTCCGACATCACTCGCACTGGGGAGTGGAGTCCGGTCTGCACCTCGTGTTGGTGGGATCACGAGGCCGACGCCGGTCAGCTTGGTGCTTGGTTCACTGGGCACAATGAGCTCCCAGACCGGTCGTGGGAGACCCGCTCGCAGGTGGTTGCTGCCGAGCGCGGTCTCGAGTTCGCCTGGGTGGTGGGCGGCAGCTTCGTCCGGTGGGGCTACACCCTGTCTCCAGCAGATACTGGGACGATCCTGAGCGAGTCTTGGGAGTTCCTGCCGGGTGGTATCGCCATGTTCGACGAAAAGTATGGTGAGGAGGCTGGCGCCCAGATCGCGGATCGCACCAAGCAGGCGCTAGCGGGCATCCCGAAAACGCTGGCCGCGATTAAGCGGATCGCAGAGTCCATCGCGGCAAGTGAGTAGGCCTGATGATTTGAGGACTACCAGGGCAAACCCCAAGGTGGGATGCCGCCACGAGTGTTTCCCTTGCTTGAGACGGGTCCTGAGTGCCGGACCCGTCTCAGAGCGTGGCTATTTCTGGAGTGCTTTGATGACTTCCTTGGCGACGTCTTCGCTGGACTGAGGGTTTTGTCCGGTGATGAGGTTGCCGTCGCGGACCACATGCGAGCTCCAGGGGGCGGCGTTTTCGATGATGGCGCCCTTTTCCTTCAGGACGTCTTCAACGAACCAAGGAGTGTTGGGCCCGGTGCCGCCATTGAGTTCTTCCTCGTTGGTGAATACTGTCAGGCGGCGCCCCTCGAAGGCGAACTTTCCGTCGTCATCCACCGCGCTGAGTAGAGCGGCCGGACCGTGGCAGAACGGAGCAATGATTTTGCCGGTTTTGTTGGCTTCGATCAGCAGCCTGCCCAAATCCGCATCCTTGTAGAGATCGGTCATGGGTCCGTGTCCGCCGGGCATGACAACGCCGTCGTAGGCCTCGATGCTCACCTCGGCCAGCACCAGCGGGGCGGTCAGCTCAGCGTCGATCGAAGCGATGTATTCGCGGAACCTGTCTGCCTTTTCCTTGTCCCCTGCCGATTCAGCCGCAAGGCTCACTTGGTCCACCGTGGGCTTCACGCCTCCGGGAGTTGCGATGTGAACTGTGTGGCCGGCGTCGAGCAGGGTTTTGTGAGAAACCACCAGCTCCTCTGCCCAGTATCCGGTGGGGTGTTCGCTGCCGTCCCTCATGGTGAGTGAATCGGCTGCGGAAACGACCATCAATATGTTAGACATCTTCTTGCTCCTTGTTAGCCAGCTCTTCGGGGCCAGCGGGTGTTGTTTTTGTCTGTGGTGGAAAACGGTTAGCGAGCCGCTTCGAGTTCCGCGTAAGTTTCGTCATCGAGTACGACGCCGGCCGCGCCCAGGTTTTCTTCGAGGTGTTTCACGGAGCCAGTGCCTGGAATTGGCATCATGACCGGGGAACGGCGCAAAAGCCATGCCAAGGCCACCTGCGACGTTGTGGCACCTAGCCGTTTCGCAGCCTCATCCAAGGGTCCGCCGGGCTGTGCCAGCTCACCGGCGGAAATCGGCGCCCACGGGATAAAGCCGATGCCATTCTGCTCGGCATAGTTCAGGACGTCCTCGGAACTGCGGTCGGTGAGGTTGTAGCGGTTCTGCACGGTGGAGACGGTGAAGTATTTTCCGGCTTCCTCAAGCTCGGCCACACTGACCTGCGAGAGGCCCAGCGCCTTGACCTTGCCCTCTTTTTGCAGCTCACGCAGGACACTGAATTGCTCTTCCGGATCCACCTTGGGGTCGATCCGGTGCAGTTGCAGCAGGTCCAAGGAATCCACTTTAAGCTTGCGTAGGCTCAGCTCGGTCTGCTGACGCAGGTATTCGGCGCGACCCACCGGAACCCACACGTCGGGTCCAGTGCGGGTAAACCCCACCTTGGTGGCAATCTTCAGGCCATCCTTATACGGATGCAACGCCTCAGCCAGGATCTCCTCGCTGATGTTGGGACCATAGGAATCAGCGGTGTCAATGAAGTCGACCCCGAGTTCCACGGCACGGCGCACGACGGCGATCGCGGCGCCGCGGTCCGCAGGCTCACCCCAGACGCCGTCCCCGACGATGCGCATGGCTCCGAACCCTAGACGATGGACCCTTCCCAGATCCTTTAGATCGATGGTGGCCGATATTTCCAGATTCCGTGAATTGTCATTTCTCATAGGTGCTGTAACCCCCTAGCGCCGCCGCGTATTCCCCTAGGCGTGCCACCCAGTGAAGGCCGCCGCCGCTCAGTGTCTGCGTCGCTCGCTGTCTGCGTCGCTCGCTGCGAATGATGGCGTGAACTATACTCACAGAAATCGGGGTATTCGGCCGGTGATGTCTAAAATCTGTTGCTTAACCTGACCGCGCTATTGTCAAGACAACATATCAATCGAAGGAGTTCACTGTGCCTGTCATTGCCATCATTGGAGCTGGGCCGGGACTCGGAGCGGCAGTTGCGCGGAGGTTTGGGCGCGAAGGCTTCTCGATAGCCTTGATCTCCAGAAACCAATCAAAGCTTGACGCGATGGCTGCGGAACTCGAAGCCAGTGGCTTGACCGCCCGTGGTTACGCCGCGGACGTGCTAGAACCAGCATCGCTTGAGGCCGCCCTAGCGCGTGCCGCGGCAGAGCTGGGATCTATAACTACGTTGCAGTACAGCCCGCTCCCGTCGCGGGAATACCTGAAGCCTGTGCTTGATATGACTCCTGAGCTGGCGCTGGAAGCACTGCGGTTCTCGGCTCTCGGGCTCCTTCATGCGGTGCGTACGGTGCTACCAGCGATGCGTCAGGCAGGAGAAGGCAGCGTCATCCTGATCAACGGAGGAACCTCGGTGAAGGCGCGTGCCGACTTCGCAGGCACGTCGCTCGCGTTTCCGGCCGAGAGCGCCTTAGGAGAGATGCTTCACGACTCACTCAAGGCTGAGGGCATTCGTGTCAGGCAACTAGTAATCCCCGGTGGCATTCCCAAGCTTAAGCTTGTCAATGGCATCGACGACGTCGCCGATCGCATTTGGAGCCTCCACGCCGTCGCTGGACCTTTCCGCACTATGCTCATCCCGCTCGAGGACGGCAGGGAATAGCAGCCCTATCAGCGTTGCTCATAAGTCTGCATCGGAGAAGTCGGCTGGAATCCGCTAACGGTTAGCATGCCGGGTTCTGGGAACCCTGTGGTTCGGATCCACAGACCATCACGACAGCTCAGTGCCCAAAAATCTTCGCTGGCGTGGCTAATCCCTGCTACGGAAACGTCCTGGAGCTTGGAACCCAAGCTACCGACAAGGGCACCATTCACTGGTGGGTTTAGAAGAACTTCGGGAGCAGCACCGGCGTTTTCGCCTTGTAGGCCTCGTAGTCGGCCTGTCCGCCCCACTTAGATTCTGACTTCTTTTCCAGCAGGGGAACGCCACTGACTTTGGTCAGCAAAAAGATGACAAAGACCGGTGAGATAAGTGCAATGTTCTGCCAGCCTTCCAGTGCGGGGAAGGCGATGATGGCCACGCCGATCCACAAGAGGATCTCACCAAAATAGTTGGGGTGGCGAGAGACGGACCACAGGCCCGTGGAAATGAATTTGCCCTTATTTGCCGCGTCCGCATTGAAGCGCGATTTTTGCCGGTCAGCGATGACTTCCATACCAAATCCCAGCGCCCACAGGACAAATCCGAGAAGTGCGAAGCCATCAAGCGGTACCGATTTTCCGGAAGTCATGGCCACCCACGCCGCCGCTGCCGTGAACGTGACCCACAGTCCTTGAATAGTCCAGACATTCAAGAAACGGACAAAAGAAGGCTTGAGTGCATCAAAGCGATCATCCTTACCGGCCTTGCTGATACGCCGGAACAAGAAGATGCCCAGCCGCAAGGTCCACACCAAAACCAGGCCGCCCAAGAGCAATGATCGGGCGTCGAGATCGGGGGTCACCAAAAGGATCATCACGGTGATGGATACATAGGTCAATGTTCCGGTGATGTCATAGAACTTTTCGGTTTGCTTCATGAAAGAGGGGACGAAGACAATCCACTGAATCACGATGGCACCTGCTACCGCCAGAGTGAAGGTGGGGATAGCTCCAATGAAGCTGCCGCCACTGCTGCCAGCCAGTGCAAGTAGCGCTCCGATCAACAAAGCCATGGGAAAAATAGCGAGCGCCTTACGATCAGACTGTTCCATGGGAGGTGACCTCTCTTGACTGCGGGCTGTAAGCGGAGAATCCATCGGTGACGAGGTTTCCCCCACATTCTATCTTGCTCAAATTGTTTTGATGATCAAAAGCAATTGAGTATGATTGAAGCCTAAGAAGATGAGGGAAGCTGTGAGTGAATCGTCGCGTGAGCCCGTTGCTGGAACCCTACGAGCCCTGGTTGCTCTGGTCCGGGAAAGCGAGCGGGAGATGGCACTGAGGCTGGGGCTAAATCTCACAGATTACCGGGCATTGTGTGCGCTAGCGGAGTTAGGGCCGCTCACCTCCGGGCGGCTGGCCGAAGAATTGGGCTATACCGCTGCCACCACCACAGCCATCACCAAACGCTTGGAATTACGTGGCTATGTGTCCCGTGAGCGCAGCGAAACGGATAGGCGCTTGGTAACTCTGTCCGCGAGTCCGGAAGCGTCCCAGCGCATTCTGGACCTGACATTGCCTTTGGTATCGGTCCTCTCCGAAAAGCTCCAAGCGCTCCCGGCTGATCAAATCACCACGGTTGTTGCTTTTCTTGATGTCACACAAGATCTCATGCGCACACATCTGCAGATACTTTCCAGCGAGGACGCCACATGAAAGAGATCACCACTCCAGCTTTGTCCGGAGCCTCTGACTACCCCAATGCGACTGAACTGCTCATGAAGCGGTTCCGCACCGCACCAGAACACATCGCCTTTGAGGTGCGGTCCAGCCATGCTTCCATCACAGATCCGTGGCGGCCGGTAAGCACACGCGAATTTGTCACTGAAGTCCGGGCTCTGGCCAAGGGGTTGATAGCCGCTGGGTTGGAACCAGGTGAAACCCTGGCCATCATGTCCCCCACCCGGTATGAGTGGGCCCTCATGGACATGGCTGCATGGTTTGCCTCTGCCGTGGTGGTACCTATCTACGAGACATCAGCACTGAATCAGGTATCGGCTATCCTGCAAGACGCCTCCGTGCGCTTCGCTGTCGCCGGCAGCGCCGTGCACGCACAGTTACTGGAGCAAGGATTTGCGCAGGCCGGCGTGTCCGGCGGGCAGATCTGGTGCATGGACGCTGATACGGGGGCAACACTGAAAGATCTGATCCATGGCGGCGCGGATATCGCCCTAGAAACCCTTGAAGCTCGGCGCCTGCTGGCCACCCTAGACTCGGTGGCCACCATTGTGTACACCTCCGGAACCACCGCCGCCCCCAAGGGCGCACTCATCACACACGGAAATTTCGTGGGCCAGGTGCTCAGTGTTGCCGGGGCCTATACCGAAGTGGTCAAGGAATCCGGGAACACCATCATTTTTCTCCCTATGGCCCACGTACTGGCCCGCGGCCTGCAACTCATTTGCCTGGCCAACGGCATGCGCATTGCCCATCTCAGCGAGACCAAAGAAATAGTGCCGGCGTTGGGGGTTCTGAAGCCTACATTTTTGGTTGTGGTGCCACGCGTACTTCAGAAGATCCAGGCCTCCGCGGCTGGTGCCGCTGCTAAGAAGAACCTTGGTGGCCTGTGGTCAGTGGCGCAGGCAACTGCCGTGGACTGGGGGCTTCTGGCGCAGGAGCGCGAGAGCGATCCCAGCCGCAAAGCTGGGCTCTCACTCCGGGTTCGGCATGCAGTCTTTGACCGTTTGTTCTACTCCCGGATCCGCAAACTCGTTGGCGGACGCCTAGAGTATCTGCTCTCCGGAGCAGCCGCGCTGGATGCCGAACTTTCGCTGTTCTTCCGGGGGCTGGGCTTGCCGGTTATTGAGGGTTACGGACTGACAGAGACCACGGCGCCGCTGACGGGAAATCTGCCGTTCTCCATCAAGTCAGGATCCGTTGGCGTGCCTATGCCTGGAACCACCATACGCATCTCGGAAAACGGTGAGGTGCTGGCCCGTGGCGTTGGGGTTTTTGCCGGATACAACAGGGCGGCGGATAACACTCAGGCCTTCCAGGACGGCTTCTTCCGCACCGGCGATACCGGCGTCCTCGATGATCAAGGACGCCTAACGCTGACCGGCCGCATCAAGGACGTCATTGTTACCGCCGGAGGGAAAACCGTTTCCCCCACTATCTGGGAGGGCTATGTGGAAAGCGACCCCTTGATAGCCCACGCGGTCATGGTGGGTGAGGGTAAACCCTTTTTAGGCGGGCTGGTCCTCTTGGATTCCGGTTCTGTCTCAGAATGGGCGCAAAGTAAGGGTTTCGCTGATCTCCAAACCTTGAGAACCCCGGACGACGGCGGGTGCGTGGAAGTTGACGATGCTCGCCTACGCAAAGCCATCAGCAAGGTGGTGGCCGCGGCTAACTCGAAGATTGCCCGCTCGGAACAGGTAAAGAAGATCGTGTTGCTGGTGGTCGATCTCAGTGAAGCCAACGGGTTAGTGACCCCTACCATGAAGCTTAAACGGAACATCTTTACCGAACGTGCGTTGATCTTTATTGAAAAAATTTACGCAGAGAAAAGGTCTCAAGCATGACTTCGCGCTGCAAGTCCTGGCTCCTGCACTATGTTCTCGCGGCGGTGATTTTCGCCCTCATCGATGTGGTCTGGATTCTTACGGTTGCACTGCCGCAGTACCAGAGGAACATCCCGGACCTGATGGCGACTTCGCCACAACTGGCCGGAGGCGCATTCTTTTACTTGATCTTCGTGGCAGGAATAGTGCACTACGGCGTCCGCCCACTCGAGCTCAAAGCCCCGCTGCGCCAACGCGTGGCTGCGGGGGCGCTCTTCGGCTTCTTCAGCTACGCAACCTGGGCTTTGACGGCATTTTCAATCCTGAAAGGCTTTCCCCTCAGTGTTGCGATCACCGATATCCTCTGGGGCGCTGGCGCCTCCGCCGTAGTGGTGTGGCTAACCCTCCTGGTGTCAACGGCGCTACGAAAAGGCCGCAAGCAGCAACCGGTGCCGTAACGAGGCGGAGTAGAAATATCCACAGTAGCTGCCGTAGCCACCGTCAGCAGGTGGGTGGAGTGACGCAAGCAAAGGTTATGGCTACAGTAAGAAAAGCGGGTGCAGGCTCGCACCGCAAGCTCGAAACCTCCGAACGAGACCATGTATGCAGTCAACGAAGGAGAACACCATGAACGCCAAAGAAGCAGATAGCCACCAGCAGGAGCCGACCGAGGGTGGTTACGGTTCACCCACTCCGGAACAGGAAGTCCCGCAGGATGCGGCAACCAATCCGGGGTCGCCAGATCCGACACTCCTCGGGCAGGAAAGCGACGAAGAAGCACTGCAAGACGATAAGAGTTTGGGCGCGCCGGAGCAGAACTTTTTTGAAGCTGAGGATGCAGGCAGCAACGGTGAGCCGGGTGCCGGTCGGTTCGGCGGCACGGACGACCAGCTTCGTGAGGAACTCACTCGCTCGGATGCAGCCGCGGCGAGAGTTGATCCCGCGGATGAGACGCCACTAGAGGCGCCATCAACCGAAACCCCGCTGAATGATGGTTCTGCCGAACAGGCCAGCCACGAGCGTGAATCGTTCTCTTCGGAGTCCGACGAGGACGCGTCAGGAGACAGCTTGTAACCGTTGGCCGTGCGGGCTCGTGCAAACCGTGCACCGGCCCGCACGGCTTCCTGACACTCAACACTGATGTAAGAAAAAGGTACCGGAACGCGCGGTTACCAGCGTTGTCAAACGTACCCTCAACAAGGACCTCGGCAACAAGGTGCTCGGCATAGCGACGTACTTGGAAAAGATCGTGGCTTCGCACATTTTTGGCAAGGCTGTTGATCTGTCATACCTCACGGCACTTCGACACCGTTCTGTACCGCGATGAACCGACTGCTAAAACCCCTCCACCGAAAGAGTGAGGGCTGCGAGCACCCAGTGTCTTCAGGACTGTCCCCGCGACAAGGATTGAGAACTGTGGACGGTCTCCTCACCGGGCCCGCCCCCGCCCAAGACACTCAAAATAGGGTGGTTTTCCCTTGAGCAGCTCTCCGAGAGGTGCCGTGTCGTTTGTAGTGCCTCTTGGACACAAACCTCGGTGATTCAGAGGGGCTTGTGAGTTCCTTTATGGAGGAACCCGGGACGAAGCTGGACGGTGAGACACTTGGATTGAAGAAGCGTCCTTTGGGCACAGATTTTCATTCTGAGATCTAGGATATTTTCTGATATTGACATGAAATATTTGGATTATTGCTGACTGCAGAAGGAAATTGCCGTGAAAGTAATTGTGATTGGTGCAGGACTAGCGGGGCTGCGTGCAGCAGGCCTCGCCGTCGAACAAGGTCACGCCGTCACGGTGCTGGAAGCCTCACAAAGAGTTGGTGGCCGCGTCGATACTGAGCTAGTCGACGGATTTCGATGCGACCGAGGGTTTCAACTCCTGAATCCTAGCTACCCGGATGCTCGGCGGGCACTGAACATTAAGGACCTCGATCTACATCCGTCAGGACGCGGCGTCGCGGTTCGGGATGAGTCTGGTGTGCAGATATTGGCGGATCCCTTCCGGCATAGCTCATACTTCAGAGGATTGTTGGGCGGTACGGTGAAATTGACCGACGTTGCGGCCTTTCTCCGTTGGAACCGCCTCGCAAGCGGAGGATCCCTGACCCTGCGCCAAGCCATCGACCATGCCGGTTTTTCTGTGCCCTTGCGCAAGGTCATCGAAAGATTCTTTTCGGGTGTGGTGGCGGACGAGGATCTTAAAACCGCGGCCATTTCAGCCCGATCACTTGCCTGGTATTTCGCTAGGGGAATCCCGTCGTTACCGGCCCAAGGAATGTCGGCAGTGTCACATCAGTTGGCAGATCGCGTCTTAGAACATATTCAGTTCTCAAAGACCGTAAAATCCCTCATCAGCCAGGATGGCCAAGTAAACGTAATCTGTGCTTCCGGGGAAGAGCTGATAGCGGACCGGGTGGTGTTGGCGGCCGGGCCCCGGGCTAGTGCCCGGCTGGCTGGAGAGCCAGAGCCGCCCATGAATTCTCTGACCACGTGGTGGTTCGATGCACCTGATCGTCCCAGTAAGTTGCCGTTCCTCTACCTTGACGTCCGAGGCGACGCCCGGCTGATCCACACGTCGGTGATATCCAATGTGTGCCCGTCGTACGCTCCTGCTGGACGGCATCTGGTGCAAGCAACGGCCGTGGGGACGCACGATTTAGATGACAGCGAAGCTATGTCCCAAGCCGCCAACATCATGGGTGTTCATCATTCTGGCTGGCGGTTGCTGGTGCGCCACGAAATTGCCGATGCATTGCCCTCGATCGAGCCAGGGAATCGTCCCTTGGTTAGCAAAATGGCTGGAGTGATAATGGCGGGCGATACTGCTGAATCCTCTATTCAGGGCGCATTGGCCAGTGGAGTAGCAGCTGCACATGCCCTTGACGACACACGAGAGGCCGTCACTTCGCGAGCGACCTTCAGCGATACGTTCACCCTTCGGATCCGCTGCAAAGGAAGCGCTCGGGACGTATGGGCCAAGCTTACTGATCTCGATGGTCACACCCGAGCGATTCCCCTCACCGTCGTCACACCCACACAACACCATATGCGCGACGGCCTGGAATTTGTCGGGCTCACGTCTTTGGGGCCCGTGAAAATTTCAGATCGCATGCTGGTGCGCAAAGCCGAAGCGCCCAGCGAGGGCAAACCGGGACGTCTACAAGTGTCGAAGTTTGGTCCGGTCGCGGGCGAAGTCGAGGCTAGCATCCAACAGGACGGCTCCGAGGTCATGGTCGTTTGGAGACAAAGCCTTCGACCCGCGTGGCTGCCGCGGTGGCTGCGTCCGCTTGGAGTTGTTGTGGCAAGAGCAGGCTACGGCATTGGACTGCGCAAACTGCTGACTTAGAAATATCTAGGTCTAGACGGTTCGCGAGGTAGCCAACGGCGGGTCTGCCTAACGTTTGGTTGACAGTTTGGGAGGACCCCAACAACTCACTCGCCATCATTGCGTACCCGCCGCCATCCATCCACGCCGAATGCCTATGGTCCCAATGAGTCCCCAACGCAATCCAAAAGTTCCCCCAAAGGCCCGGATTCACCACCAGCATCATGGATAGTTCCGCAAACTGTATGGGGCAAAAATTACGGCGCGTTTGAGTCCGTAACTATCAAAAGTAGCCATCTGAATTACGGGAAAATCGCTGGTGCTGTCAACTCGACACTCTGCAGGTCAGCGGCACATACCCCACACTAACGAGCAATTCCAACCGATGAGCGTTGCGTTCGAAGGGCTCCGGCTGGTATGCGCAGAACGTAGGGGAGGAGGCTCTCCCCCATGCCGCAGTAAACCCCGAGGATTCGGGCTTTTTGGTCCTGCACATATTCTGGGCCCCTATCGGATTCGAACCGATGATCCCGGCTTGCTGATCAACGGGTCATTCAGAGTTGCCAATAGGTCGTTTTGACCTGTTCTTATATGGCGCGATTGCAACAACAAGCGGTACTAAATACTCTCCACTTTGCACTGATAAGGATGAGTTTTGTATGACGTGGTCGGAACTCCCGTCCTAGTGATGCCCACCTCGAGCATGTCCAATCAGTCGCCAAATCTGTGCTTCTATTTTACTCTTGCGTCATCACGTTCAGCCCGCAAGTCGCCAACTCACGGAACCGATCTTCATCGCACCGACGCGGGAATTTGCTGACTGTCACACCGGACGCTGATCTTGCAAACGCTGCGACCCTCGATCGGATTGGTTCGGGATGGATGCGCCGACGACGCCACTGAAAAGGTGGCATGATTCGCGGGACGGTTCAGCTTCCAGGCTTTAACGACGCGCCACGTTGACACCGTCATGAAATCTCGAGGCTAGCGCGCTAGGGTGTCAGCAAGCGATAGCAATGTGCTCGGATACTCACTCTTGCTGGCCTGCGTGCGAATCCGTAAAGTGATCTGACTACGGGCCGTGCCTGAAAGCCCCTTTTGACGACCACTCTTCTGGAGAATTTCCTTACGCCACGCTCTAAGGATCGTTTTCCGTACATCCACCAAGTGCTTGGCATTGAGGTTCAAGACCTCATTGATGACTTTTTCAGCATCTGTGGGAAGTCCGTTAGCAGGAAGTGCAATTCCTGCCCTGTCAATCACGATCAGGTTTCCCGAGCCCCAAGTCTTTGGATTGCGAAATTCAGTGCACACGTCCGTATTTGACTTCAATTTATCGCAGGTGAAGTCTTGACCTGCGCGTTCATTCCCATCGCAGCAAAGTAAAAGGTTTGTCCAGGTGGTGGGAGCGTCGTTATTGTTTGCCCCTCCGCTGCATTGTTGACAGTCACGTGTCCAAGACGAGGAACCCTGCGGGTGAAAGTGCTCAATACGCGTGCGATGGTCAGGCTTTGACAGTTTCTTGAGCGGTCGTTCGCAATAGGCACATAGCCCATCCTGCTGATCCCACAACGCCTGTCTAATGGTCTCGTCGGAAGAGTACTCGTGGAAATTAGCCTTCAATCCGCGCAGATGGTTGAATCTAGCTGGAGGCTGCGCGGAAGGTATCTGCCGCATCAGTCGTCCAAATCGTAAAAGGCAATGAAAGCATCAGCGTCAGCGAGTCTGGGAACGTTATTGACGCCACCGAGTTCCTCGTCTAGTTTTTCCCTCAATTTCTTCGTACTGGCAGTTTCACCCTCCCCCGCTTCAACCAGATCCATGTAGCGGTCCAAGTTTCTATTTATGTCCAGAGGAGGCTCAGAGCGTGTGCCCAGAATTCTTTCCAAAATGATGTCGCTTCGGAGCCCCGCAGCGTATTCGGCGCCACGGACTTCTGCTACGTCGATGATGCGAATGCTCGTCGCATCCACCGTCGACAATACCTGCGGGCTGTGAGTTGTGACGATGAACTGAACTCGAGGAAACACGCCTTGCAGCCCAGACAGGATCCGCTGTTGCCAGGTGGGATGAAGGTGAAGTTCAACTTCATCGATCATCACGATGCCTGGTACCCTGGCCAAAAGATCGTCGGCCCCCAAGCTCGGGTTTGCCCTGGCCATGCGGCTGACCAGATCAATGACCAGACCCGCCGCGATCTTGGTGCCGCTGGACATGAAGGACAACGGCAGCGTGCCATGCTCGGCGTGAGTAAGCGCAATCTCCCCAGTAATGGGGCTCCATTCCGGGTTGCGCCAACCCGTTTCCGCCAATATGGCATTGCAGGCCAATGTGATGGCTCGTAGCTGATTACTCGCAGCCTGGGCAGTTTCACCCTTTCGCACGGCAACAAACTCAGCCATTGTCAGTGCTTCAATGAACGAGGAGAGCCTTGAGAAATCGGATTTTCCGTCCAGCGCAGCGTCATATGCCCCGGCTCGGCTTCGGGAAATAGCACCCGAGGCTTTGCGCACACCCGTAAGTCTCTCTACACCGTAGAGAGCAATGACCGGAAGCAACGGTTCATCAGAACTGGACTCGTCTGGCCCGCTCCATAATAAAGCGAGGTCAGGACTGAGAGCACTGTCCCTGTCAGACCATGAGGTCCGTCCTTTTGCACTGCTCCGCGTCCGGCTCCATTGATAGTCACGTCCCGAAAGCGTTCCATGGACGGTCCCTGAGACAGGATAGACAGGTTCCATACGCGCAACCGAAGATTCGGATTTTAAGTCGTATGGAATCTCACGGGCGTCTTGAGTAGAAAACCCGCGTCCAGGCCCTTCGAACTCTCGCAGAACAGTTGACACCATAACGGCAAGCGCATCGAGAATTGAGGTTTTCCCAGCCCCGTTGACACCGACCAGCACGGTCATGGATTTGTCGAAGTCGATCTTTAAACGATCAAAGCAACGGAAATTTTCGATGGTGAGTGTATTAATGTGCCATCCACCAAGTTCAGTCATAGTTTGAGTCTACGCAGATGCCCCCAGCGATCACTGTTTCCGGTCCGGTGAGTCTCACATGCAGAGGGGATTTCGTTCGCCGCCTTCAACGCCACTCGCTTTGAGAGTGATGGCAACTATGCCCAGAAGGTATCCTGCCGGAGGTCGTGACCGCGCGGCGCGCATGGTCCTTGATCAACTCACTGATTACCCTTCCGTGTCTGCGGTCTGCGGTCTGCATGGACTCAAATCCGAGCAATCCCTTCGACTCACCTGATCCTGGCCAGACCCACCGCGCGAATCAAAGGTTTAGGCCGAGCTGCCCCGTTCGGCGCGAGCAGCACAAAGCACCCCCAGTCCAGAGCGGCATTCAGTGGGCCGGCAACCCTGGACATTCGAACCGAAACAGCCCGTGCTGAAGAGTCGGAAACACAATCACATGTAAATATCAACGAAAACTATCACCGCAGGTCAGAGTATGTTGGGTACTCAAAACCCAGCGTTGATTATCAACGTCTACCAGCCCCATTGTTCTGCCATGGGTCCATCTCGGGCTGTCAAGAAGCCCTTTAACCTGTTCCTGCATGTCCCAGTTGCAACAACGAGTGTACTAAATACTCTCCACTTTGCGCTGATTAGGGTGAATTTTGTATGACGTGGTGGGAACCGCACGGGCATGTTGACCTCAATGACGGATAGTCACGAGCAACTAAAGCCTCTCCTCAGTGGCTCGTTTCTCCGACCATTCGATGGCAACATACGATAACGATTCCACGATCCCCGTCTTGGGTACCCTGCAAAAATTGCCTGGCCAAGGATCTTGCCACGCGCGCCCCGCCAACGTCCTGCGCGGCCAGGCGGCGGTTCTGTCGTAGCGTAGAGTCCGCGAGGTACAGCAGCTGTAACTCCATCACGACGCGCAAGAATTGAGTGGAGACTATTGGCCGAAGAAGCGTATGCGCTGGCGAGGCTCATAGCCCCGGACCCGACGGACACCGACTACTGGGTTGCTGTCTACCAGAACGGCTTGTACACCTATGTGCCGAAGGCAAACCTCGAGAACCCCATTGAGGGAATTCTCGTTCTCATAGGCCAACAGGGCGGGCAAATTTTTGCTGCTCCACCAAACATGACCTGGGGGAACGATTGGGTGACGCTTGGGACGATCCGACATATCGGCGAATCTCACGTCATCGTGGAAATCGGGTCCCAACTCAGAGCATTCCCCTTGCCTGAAACGGACGTATGGGAGATCGCAGAAGGTGACGTTGTACAAATTCTCGATGAAACCGGAATTGGAGTGGTGCTTGCGGGGGAAAAAGACCTCTCAGGTAACAAGGGCGAGACTGATGGTCGGCGGTTTGAACGACAGCCTCCAGAAGGCAATCTGCCACCATTCATCGGAGAGACTGTCAGCGACGCCATCGAAAGGTACGTCGAACTCCCTATCAGACGTAAAACTGAATACGCCACGATCGGCGTCAGTCCTGCCAAAGGCGTACTGTTCGTTGGACCACCCGGAACCGGGAAGACTATGGTTGCACGCCAGATCGCCAAACGCGTCGACGCAAGCTTTTTCGTAGTCGACGGGCCCGAAATCATGAGCCGTTATGTCGGCGACGCAGAGCTAGCACTGCGCAACATATTCCGCGAAGCCTCATCACGAGAACGTGCGATCATCTTCTTCGACGAAATCGACACCATCGCCCCCTCCCGCGACAAAGAAACACATGAATCAGGGGTCCGACTCGTTGGCATGCTGCTAACACTGATGGACGGGTTCAACTCCTCCTCGAATGTGATGGTCATCGGGGCCACGAACAGGGTCAATACTCTCGACACCGCACTTCGACGCAACGGACGGTTCCAGGCCGAGGTGAATTTTTCTCTCCCGCTGCTGACAGAACGCCGGCAAATTCTTGACTCGGTGAGAGCCACACTCCAGGTACGAGACGACGCGAAAACGACCCGTATCGAACAGGAAACAGCGGGTTGGTCCGGTGCTGACCTCGCTGATATTTGGCAACAAGCCGGATGGAATGCCGCAGGCGATCAACGCCTGTCCATTGCGCAAGAAGACCTCAACCGGGCATTCGAACAGGTACAGCAACAGCGGTTGAACCGTGAAAGGACCACTCAATGATCCGAAAGCTTGGACGCGCTTTTGGCGCTTTCTGGAAAACACTCCGAGCAAAACAGGCCGCGCCAGGCACACTTAGAGAGTTCGTGTACTTGGACGAGACCAGTGTGGAAAGCCTTCTTGCCTCTTTGGACGGAGAAGTTCTCACGGGCATCACTGAAAGTCGCACCAAAGGGCATGACGTTGGGATTGCCGCGACAGGAGAAGCAATCGGAGTGCCCACTGGGCTGAGCCCGTCCTTCACGCGATCACGGTCAATCACCGTGGAGGAGCAACGGAAAAGCGTTGCTCAGTCCGCGTTCGCTCGGTTTCGGAGCCGACACTACCGGAATCTACGCCTCCACGCCACCGAAAACTCCAATACAGACCGTTTGCGGCCCGACGCCATTCGTGTTCCAATTGCGAGCCTTCTCCGGGGCGATCTCATTGAAGTCGATGCCAGACTGGGAGCGTCAGAAGTCTTCCAAGTCAGAGCCGTTATTGATTCCATGATTGGTGTTGTCGACGCCTATCCTGACCTGATGGGCGCTACCGAAACGGCAGCAATCAGGGCAGCAGCCCCGCTCGGAGATCTTCTTGGAAGCCTCTCGCAAGGATTGATTCCCATCGAAGGCGAAGTCGCAGGCCTTCGCTACGTCCGGCACGATGACTTCGAGGGAATCGTATCGGCGGACAAAGCAAGCCAATTGCAGGCGGAGGGTGCGACGGTCCGCGACGTAGTTGTCGCCGGGGTGAGTCTCGAGCCCTTGTACTGGCAAGACGTCCGACGTGTCCTCTTCTCAAATCAGACTTACAGGCTCCTGGGCCGACTCGTTAATAACGGAGCTCGTGATGGTTGGAGTTCTCTCAAAATCACTGAAGTTCTTTCCCGCGTAAACGCGCAGCTAGCCGACACAATCGACTCTTTCGGCCCATTGTTCTTGTCGACTCTGCAGCAAGGCGTTTCGCTTCCTCCCGCTCCCAATCCGTCGCCGGCACTGATGCACGAAATCTTGCGTGCGTACGTGGAGGAATGCGCCAATCTCAACAATGTGACTCTCACCAATGAGCTCAACTCTGAGCTGAACGAGCTGATCTCCGCGTCACCAGTTGCGCCTTCCACTGTCACCGACTGGACTGACCTGCAAAAAAGCCTTGCAGAGCGCATTTCAACGAGGGCCGAGCAACCTCTCAGCCCCGAAGCTCTGCTCGATCTCCGGGGAAAATTCCCACAAGCTTCCGTCCCCACTGCGCCACCCACACCGCCAATAGCGCATCAAATCGAATTTGATCAGGGAGAGGGTACTGGACCGATTTACCTCGAGATGGAGATCATCGCAATCTACTGGTAGCGAGCCATTGGTCAGCAATTAGATGAACTCATATTTTTATCGACACTCAATGACTAGCGCAGCACACCTACAAGTTTCGTAGAACCGAACGAACGGAACCGATTTCACAACTCTCTGACCGTTTGACGGCGAAACGCACTTTATTCACTTTCGGAGAAAAACATATCCACCGAGCCAAAAAGATCCAATAAAAACGCTAGCTGAACCAGCCATTGTTTCCAGGCCTTGACGAATTTCCTGCCGCCTTCAGTCAACGAACGTCCGAAACAGTGGCAGTGAGCACGAGCGGATCCACGCTACGAACAATCACCGTGGATAGCCGCTTCAGCGTAAATTGGGACGGAATCATTCGGGGTACGGGCAATGGCGACGTAGGATTTTTTGTGCAACCGCCATAGGTTTCCGACCAAAACGCTAAGGCCAACGTGCATCATAGTCGCGGCATTTGAACCGAAATGGCATCTGGGAAATTCGAACCGAAACAGCCCGCTTGGAGCGGACGGAATTACAACCGCATGTAAATACCAACGAATACTATCCTCGCAGGTCAGAGCATGTAGAGCACTCAACACCTCTCGTTAGTTGTCACTATTTATCAGCCCCGCTGTCCTGCCAAGGGGTAATTTCGGGCTGTCGATAGGCCCTTTCGACCTGCTCCTGCATGGCCCGGTTGCAACAACGAGTGATACTAAATACTCTCCACTTTGCACTGATAGGGATGAGTTTTGTATGACGTGGTCAGAAGTCCCCGCTAACTGCCGCGCAACCTCGCGCATAGCCAGTCAGACGTCGCATCGTGTTTACAATTTTACTCTTGATCCATCGTATTCAGCCTGCAAGTCGTTCCGTTCATGGCACAGATCTTCACTGCCTCCCCCTGATCGGATCGGTTGAGGTTACGCACGACGTAAATAAAGCGGCGCCGCGATACCCGGGATGCTTCACGTAACGCTCGACGGGTTAAAAACCTCCATACACGGCCTGAAAGTTCGATTATTCATTGGTCTAATTATTCCGGTGGTGAAATTCGAAAATCACCGGGTCGCATTATACCTAGAACGGGAACGGGAAGACCGAGGCGCGAAGCTGAAGTCGAAATTGATTCACGCAAATATGGAAAAACTGCCATGAAGCCCACCCGCTCGGCAAATTCGGCAATAAGTTCTGACGAAGGATCCATCGGCTTCTCGAGCGAATATATTGCTGCAATTTCAGCCTCGTAGCGGGCCTCTTCGTTTTCCACTTTGAGACGAAATCGGTTCTCAAGAATATCTGGATTGTGTCGCTCCATGAACTTGAGATCAACATCCGCAGACTGATCGGTAGCTCCGTCTACTGGGACGTCTTTCCGTTCGCCCGCGACCAAATAGACCCTCATTTCGACTAGCTCGACATTCGCAAGCAGTGCATGAATGTTCAAGCCGTCATTAACTAAAGATTCTTGATCGTCAGGCACTGAGAGCAAAATCTGTGCGCGTGGCTTCCATAGGTGCTGCTAGTGCGAACGATGATAGGTGGCTAAGCGTCACCGGGATCGTCAGCTTGGGCGCAGTGTGCCATACCGCCCTGGTGAACCCATCGGCCGCCGACACGGTTGATGACTCATCGGCTATGGCAGCTTTGTGTGTAACCAAAACGCCAAGCGCCTTCGAGTAGCGGCGAATCGTAGATAGTTTCGGATCCGAGTCCATGGACTCAAAGGCAGAGACTGTTGGCTGGGTAACGCCCATCTTGTCGGCCAGTTGCTCCTGACTTACACCGAGTTGTTTTCGCAGCCGAATGAGGTCTCTTACGAGACGGTAGTCGTTCTTGGCAAGCTCGACGCCGAGAAGTTGCGATCGCGAACTGTGATCGATCGTTAGGAGATGCATGAGCGAGGACATAGATTACAATCTATATTGTTGTTCTCGGTGTGGCAATTCGCTTATTTCATCCACTCGGAACTTGCGCCCGAAAGGTAACGTAGCTTGGCCTGGCTCATTTCCAGATCTTGTTGTGCCTTAACTGTGGCCCATACGCCGGGTGCAGCGGTGTTCCTGGGCTTGGTATGTATGTGCAAACTCACCAAAAGCTCCGGGTGGTCGGTCGGCTCCGCATGATACTGGCGTATGTGCCGATCCAGAAAGGTCCACTTCAGTGCCCAGATGACGGGGTCCACTGAACACGGCCCAAGTTCGTCTTCGCAGCCTTCTTCCAACTCACCGCCGGCTGCAAGTTGCCTCAGGGCTTCAACGCTCTCTTGAACCGATTCCCGGTCCTGTATTGACAACGCAGCAAGCCAAGTGCCGAGCTCCTGAGTAGAGGAATGCTCCCAGTCAGCATAGTCTCGCCAAATATATGGCGAGTTCCTCCCCACCGTGCACCGTGATATTCGCTTCAAGAGCCCCCCAAAAATAGTCGTAACAGCATATTACGCCACCTGCTTCTGACATCTTCGGAGACGAATGCTCACGATGGGAAATCGTTTAGCCACGCGATACAGCAAGTAGTTCGTCCGCCAGTGGTTTCAGCCGAGTCTGCGACTGACGTGAGGTAGGAAGTGGGCTCGGTACATATGGTTGCCAATCCGTAGCGGATCTAGAATGGGTTGGACCCTTTGTTCGGAACAGTCGACTTCAGTGGAGAGGTCGACGCTGATGTTGGGAGGTTTACAATGCCGATCCACTCCAGCCTCACCATGTCCGCCGGCCACCAGGCGGATGCGGCCCCCGAACGTTGGGAAGCCACCTACCGCCAAATGGTCCTCTTCGACCTCGCCGCGGACATGGAGCTCGGGTTCTTCCTCGCCTACTACCGCAACTTCGCTATCCCCAGCATCGCTGCCACGCTTCAACGAAACGGCGAGATCATCGAACGCCCCATGAAGCGCTCCTACGACACTGCCATCGTCACCTACGAGCTCATCACCAGCGGCCTGGACAGCGACCGTGGCCGCCACATGATGCGCCTCCTCAACCACGTCCACCGTCACGTCTCTGGCAGCCAGGACGACTTCCTCTACGTCCTCCTCACCCTTCTCTTCGTCCCCGTCCGATGGGCCCGCGCACATGCCTGGCGGGCACCAACACTGACGGAGGAAACCGCAGCAACCCGCTTCTGCCAGGAGCTCGGCGCCCGCATGAACATCGCAGGCATCCCCGCAACATTCCAAGACGCGGAACGGTTCTTCGATAGCTACGAGCGTGACAACATCGCCTACTCCCCCGCCGGTGCACAACTGATGGCCAGCACAGTCCAAGTCTTGAAATCCAGGCTGCCTGCAGCCGCGAGGCCATTGACCAGTACAATACTCTCCGCCATGTTCGACGACGACCGCCTCAGCGATGCCCTCCGCCTCCCCCGAGCCACACAGATAATCAAAACATCCCTGCACACGGTGTTGAAGGCGCGCAATACAATTCATCGCCGCCGTCCGCTCAGCTCAGCGCCTCATTTTGTCCCAGGCGAAGAAGGTTCAAGTCTTTACCCCAACGGCTACCGCCTCGATGACATTGGACCGGAAAATATCATGACCCCAGCAAGCCAGCCGGATCATTAGCCAAGAAGACGCCAGCAAAACCAATATTGGTGTTGATCAGTTGTCTTCTACCCAATGACCAACGGCCCGCTTCTCATCCCAGCGGCCACCCCCGCAGGGATTCGCCGTGCAACAATAGCCCCATGGCAGCTCGACTTTATGACCTTTCATCACCATGGACATTCCCCAACACCATGCAGGAAGTTTGGAATGTTATTGCCGATCCCAACATGGCTTGGCCCGATTGGTGGCCGGGATGTACTTTGGCAAAACCACTCGAGCGGGCGCCGCATACCCCTAGTGCCAGCGATGCTGAAATTCTGATGGCGACCACCGCCACCCTGAACTTCAAGGCTTCTTTGGGTTACACGCTGAAAGTTTCCTATCACCCGACCTTCGTTGACAGCCCAAACGAGATTGTCTTTGATGCCGAGGGCGACCTACACGGCGAAGGTCGTGTCACATTGGTTGACCTCACCGGAGGCAGCACCCGGATGAAAATCGAGTGGCGGGTCAGGCCCACCAGCCGTTGGATGTCATTTCTGAGCCCCGTGGCCGCCCCCGCTTTCACATACGCCCACCGAGTACTGATGGGTCGTGGCGAAGAGGGCCTCAGGCAATACCTTGCCCGGAAAAGCAACGGCGAATAAAGTTACGTCCCACGCCTACCCAGCCGGCACTGACGGATTTAACATTTAAGGCATGGCGTTGAGTCTCAGCCGCTGAGGAAGTCGATGGGTTCCGCAAATGTTCATTCGCCAGCACCAAGAGGATCCGTCCGGTAAAAACACGCCCAAAGCAAGGTCTGGCCAGGACCCAAACGCTGAGGTGTCCCACCTGAACGCCCGGCAGATTCGTCACACCGCCCGCGACACCATTCGTGGGCTCGACCTTGGCGAGTATCCGGACTTGCAAAGCATCCAATCGTTGATCGAGGCCAGGAGTGGCTTGCCAATTGTCATCGGGGAAATGCCTACCCTTGACAGGCACGATCTCTGTGGCCTCTGGCTTCACTGTGAAGACTGTGACTACGTCCTCCACGCGCCAGAATTAACTGTCTGGCACCGGCAGTTGATCATCCTCCACGAATTTTCGCACATGATCCTGAATCACCAGTTCTGTGCCACTTCACTGCTTCTACCGCCGTTACCTGGCATCCCCCAAATACCTTTGATGATCCTCGGACGCAGCAGCTTTGCCAGCGACACCGAAGGCACTGCCGAGTACCTTGCCGACCTCCTCACCGAACGTATCCTCCGCCGCCCGCAGGAGCCATCTGCCGACCCGTCTGGATTCAACAAGGTCTTCGGATAATGGACTACGTTCCAGCGGCAATGCTCTGGATCCTCACCGCTGTCCGCCTTCCGACAGCCCTGGACAAAGAACGCGCGTCCGTCCTGCGCGCTACATTATTTGCCGCCATCGCCTGCACTCTCTTCATACCGTCCGTCTATGCTGCAACGGACCCCATCCTCGGCGGGCACAACCATGTGGGGCTGGTCCTCATCCTTGCCATCCTGGCTGGCTTCTGGCAATTTCACACTGCCATGGTCTTGGCCGCCTTCAACAATGAAGCACGACGGCGGCGCCTCCTCAGGTGGGGACGCTTGGCTGCCGCCATGGCAGCGATGTGCGTCGTTGCAGGTTTTTTACTCAGCAAAGTGGACGTAACGAACCGGGATCTGCCCCTGGCCTACGGAGACCAGCCCGGCATGCAGTTGTTCCTTTGGGTGGGATCAGCATTCATTATTGGGGTGTGTGTTTCCGTCGCACGCACTTCTCGGCGGTTCTTCCCGCAGATGCGCAGCCGTACCTTCCAATCGGGCGTTGGCTGCTTCGCTACTGGCTGCATTTTTATGGTTCTAGCTCTGGCCAATCGGCTGGCGCTGGGGCTATTCGAAGTGACCTCCGGTCACAGCAGCGCATTGGTCCATGGGCTTAATTGGTCTTTTCCAGCCTTCGAAAGTCTGGCTGTCATTCTGGTCAGTATTGGCTTGATTCTGCCCCGGTTCCGCGAGTCCACGCAGCGGCTACAGCGCGACATACGCTCCCGCTGGTTCATGGTGCTACTGATGAATCTTTGGCTGCGCAGCACCACCGATCAAATGTACTTGGTCCGCAATCGTGCGACCCCCATCTTCGATCTCTTCAAGACAAAATCCGCTGTCCATCTCCACCGCTGTGTCATTGAAGTACGTGACTACCAGTTTCGCGGGATGCCTCTGAATCCCCGCGAACGCGTGCTCATCAACCAGGCAGAACAGCTCCTGCAGGGTCATTGACTATCCTGGGCATTCGTGGATGGTCCAGCTATGCGCCTGCTGGACCATCCACGTTGCATTCCCTTCTCCTTCCCATGAACTGGTGACAGGAGCTTTGGCTCATGACCCGTGCATGGTCGGAGGAATTGTGGAACGGCTCAGCATCAAGACCCCGGAAGACTTCATCAGCCTCATGGGGCATACCCTCGGTTATTGGCCAAAGGAAAGCCTGGTCTGCATTACCCTGGACGGCCGCCGGATTGGCTCGACTCTTCGGGTGGGACTTCCCAAAGAGGGAGCGGCCACCGCAAGGTATGTGCATGAGGTCGTCAAGTGTATTGCCAACGACCGTGAGGCAACCGGCGTCGTTTTTGGCATCTTTACACCTGCTCTGTGGGAACCCATGGATGACAGGCCATACGAAGATGTCATTGGAATCTTGGCCGGGGAGCTGTCGCAGCACGACATCAATGTCCGCGACGGCTGGATCATCAGCGAAACCTCATTCACCAACTACTTCCAGATTGTTCCCGATCCGCTGGCGCGCAGCCCCCTTGAAACTATCAAGACGAGCGAGCTTAACGCGGAGCTGGTGTTTCGCGGATCCAGCATTGAGCCCGGCCCAGGATTCCGCATTCCCATTCTGGCTCGGAGGGACCTGAGCGAAGAGGTGTTCAAACACTGCCTTCGAATCGAGGCCATGACCCCGCCGGTTGCTACAGCCAAGGCGCGAACCCTGTGGGGCACCTTGCTCGAAGGCGCCGACCTACCAACTGATGCGCAGTCGGCCGAGCTGCTAGCTGATTTCAAGTTCATTTCCGTGAGGGACCGGCTGCTGGCTGATATTCCTGGGCTGGACGACAGTATGGGTAACTTGCTGCTGGGCCAAACGAAACGCCCACCTCATTGGCAACGCGTTGACCGTGCCCAAGAGCTTCTCCTTCACCTATATACTCGAGCCGACGGCCCCGATGCGGCGCCGGTCCTCACCAGCTTGGGTATCATCCAGTGGTGGGAAGGCAAGGGATCTCGCGCCCACCAGTGCTTCCAACATGCCCTTGAATCCGATCCAAACTACAAGCTCGCCCAACTCAGCGATCAAATGGTCGCCGCCGGCATTCTCGCACCCTGGGCAATGGACAAGAGCTCCGCATATCAGCCGCCCATGAGCCGCGGGCCCCGGATCGAAGGATTGGGGATGACGTAGGCGATCCCGAGCTCTCGATGGGTAGTGCGGTCTTCCATAGTAGGCCAGCGAATGTCCACGTCAGGGTCCTATCCCCACACCACGGTGGTCGCCTCGACTCGGACCTCGCGGAAAAAGTTGCTACCTGGACCCCGCAAACACGTCGAGCGGCTGAAACGGAACGTCACATGATCTGTACGCGCCACTTGACTGACTGACGGTTGGGTCCCACCAGCACCATTTGAGAGGGTCTATCGAGACTCCTCGATCAGACGTGCCAGCTCTGCAACAACCGATTCCCAGTGTTTCGCTGGGGATATTTCGACCAACTCATCCAGAAGTATGCGTGCGTTTGACTGCACACCCCTGAGTGCAGCGCCGGAAAGACGGACAGCTGCAGGAGGAGTCAATGATTCCTGCGTACTCTGACTAGGTGCCGTAGCCTTGGGAGTAGCGATCGACGGGACCACGGTTTCCTCTAGCCGTCCTGAGGTGGGCTCTGTCGCTGCCTCAGCGTGAGATCCTGTCAAACTTTCAGGCTGCTCGATGCCCTGCTCTGCCTCAGTCACGGTCTCGCGAAAACCCGACATGTCGCCCTGCAGCTGTGGACTACTCTCCGACTCTGTGGATTCGGTATCGAAGATCTTCGGGAGTCGTCCCGACGGATAGATGACGTCGAGGAATGTGGTGGTTCTCGTAAGCGCAATGTAGAGGAAGCGCTCACCTCTTGGCATGTTGAGAATATCTTGAGGATCAACTACGACAACTGCATCGAACTCCAGACCTTTGGAGTCTTCAGGAGTGACGAGATTGATGGCACTGGTCAACTGGCCAGAAATGGATTCTCCCCATTTGCTGTCTGTCGCCTTGAGTTCCTCCCGAATTTCAGGCCATTGTTCTAGCCGGGCGATGACGCCGACGGATCGGCCACTGGCAGCATGCTCTCGAATAACTTCGACCAAAGCCTCATGGAACTGTCCTTCGTCTACACTCGTAAACCGAGGTTGCACACCCGAATCACGGACAATCCGAGGAGGAGTAACCCCCGGTGCAGCAACTTTCAATACAGGAAGGGCGACCTCGAACACCTCACGCGGAACTCGGTATCCATGTTCAAGCGTGGCTTCATTCACCGGCAAATTGGAAGACAAAGAAGACTTCGTTGACTCCCAATCGTCGGAAGCATGCGGTCCCGTCGATTGAGCAATGTCTCCAACAATTGTCATGGCGCCAGTCCGGGACCGTCTCCGGATTGCGGCTAGCTGCATTTCCGACAAGTCTTGGGCTTCGTCTACGACGATGTGCCCGAAGAGTTCGGGCTCACCGCGCAACAGTTCGTTGGCTTCATCTAGCAGGGCTAGATCGGCGATTGTCCAAGGCTCATCGCTCACCTTGTCTGCGGATGGCCGATGCAAAGTCTCGATGTCTGCTGCCAGAAACTGCATGGGGGCTGCCCGAAGCAATCGTTCTTTGGAGCCTAGGAGCTCACGAAGGAATTGTTGAGCTGACAATTGTGGCCACATTCGATCTGTCGCCGAATCCAGCGCTTTGGAGTCCAACATCTCTGCCGCCGTAGTGCCCGCGAGAAGCTTAAGCTCGATGCCGGCCAGTTCCACTAGAAAGTCTCTAAGCATGGATCTCCCGCTGACATAAATTTCGCTTCGAAGTTGGCGAATTCGCTCTGAAACTGCACGCTGATCAAGGTCTACGCTCCGACCACTGTTGCGAAGGCGAAGCGTTACCGGATCCACAGGTTCTCGAATGCGGTCATCAAGGGCTGTTGCCAATAGGTCAAGCATGATCGCTGAACCCTTGAGCTCGGCTGTCGCGTCATTGTAACTGCCTACTGCGGTTATTCCGGGCGACAGCAAGTTCTTCAAGGCCTTTTGCACCACATTTTCATCGCCAAGCGACGGCAGGACTTGGCGAATGTACCGAGTAAAAGTGGGGTTAGGGCCAACGACGAGGATGTCTGTGGCTTTCAACTCTTCGGGAAAATTGTATAGGAGCCAAGAAACGCGGTGCAGGGCAACTGCAGTCTTTCCCGTTCCCGGACCGCCCTGCACCACCAGCAATTGATCCTTGTCTGAGCGAATAATTCTGTCCTGGGCCGCCTGAATGGTGCTGGCGATATCGGACATTGAGCCATCGCGGCTGGATTCCAACGACGACAAGAGCGCGTCATCTGGCTTTGACTCTCCACGAAGTTCCGCAACTTTGGCTTGAACATCGGCGAAAATGGTGTCAACTACTGACAACACTTTGTTGCGGGGAGCGACAATTGCTCTCTTGGCGGTCAGCCCCCGAGGGTCGCTGTAGCTGGCCTGGTTGTACAGGGCACCCTTCTCAGATTGCCAACTGACCACTAGGGCATCGCGGTCTTCAGTAAAGACCGGCAGCTTTCCCACATGATAAGTCTCCCCGTCTTCTAGGGTGATACTTCCATGCGCCACCTGATCGTCGTCGCTGAATGCCGTTTTGGCGTCACGGATACGCTGAAACCCTCGCCGTTCAGCTGCTGTTCCGCCCGACCATGTGGACGTGTCTGTCCAAGCGTTGGCACGTGTTCGTTCTGCCACTGCAAGATCAAAAAAATCCTGCTCCACTTGAATTTCCACATCGCTGTCGTTGAAACGGTCAACCTCAACGCTCATGTATTAGCTTCCAGAAAATGGGCCCCAAGGCCAAAAATGGTAATGTCACTTACCCTATAGGCGGGGACTGACATTCAATGAATCGTTACTGCCAATACATATTTACACGCAATTCAGGCCCAGGATCACCTACGGTTCATGCCAACCAAAAGCCTCCCGAACCCAGACAAGAACGCTGCATACCTAGGCTCGGCCCGAATTCCGGGATCAGCTTCACAAGTATGAAATACCGCAACTATATTTTCATTGAATACCTGTTCTTCCGTGAAGGAGCCCTCAGATGCAGATCAGTTGATTCTCACATTGCCCGCCACCCGCATCCTCAGCAAGCCCAATTTCTGCCGACCTTCTACAGTCAACGAAGGGCCAGCAGAGACGCGTCCGCTGCTGCCTCCACCAGCGCATCAACGCTACTCAGTAGTGCTTCGGGTGTTTGAGAAACGTCAATGGGAAACTCGGCAATCGAAACTGAACTGTTGGCCACAGATCTCACTCTTGGACTACCACTCCCCGCGTACACCAACCAGGCCCGCGGTAAGTCCAGAGCCGTACAGTATGCCAACATTTGATAATAATCGGCATTCGGATACGCCCCCGACCACGATGATGCCTTGTACTTGGCATCGAAAATCAGCGCCGCACGCCCGCGAACTTCATGAACAACGTCCACGTACATTCGCACCCGCTGAGAATTCGGAAAGCCATCATCTGCGTCGAAATACGCGGGATACTGCGCAACAGTTTGCCCTGGATATTTGGATAGCGATTCAGCCAACGCTGTCGTAACAAAGTCCTCGAAGACAGTGGACATGTTCACCACAAAGGACGCCACCCGGTGCGGCCCCAACCCGGCTTCTGCCGACATATTCTTCAAGACTATTTCCGCAAGGCGGAGCGCCGGAACGTAACGGTCGTTGAGGCGGGACGGCGTCCATGCAGGCAACGGGCTCCCCCATCGCAGCAGCGAAACGCCATCCAACTTTGAATCCAGATGGGCAAGTTTGGCCACGACATCATTCGCAAGTCGCGGCACCTGCATCATGAGCCGCAGGGCGCTGCGCAGAATGCGGTTCTCCGGAATGTCCACCGTGAAGTCGTCGTAGGTAACCTCGAGTGGAATCAGCATTCCGGGACGCCGTGACATTTGGTCGCCCACACGGATCTTGCCTCGCACGGTGCGCAATGCTTCGTCGAGGGTTACATATCCACTGTGTACTCCTCGGCTCAGTGCACCTGAGACTTGCCGGGCAAGCGATTCAGCCAGTGCCGAAAAAAGATCGGTGTATTCCAGCCCGGCAACATCCTCTGGGCGAAACCCCGGATCTTTTGCATAGCCCAGCAAGAACAAAAGCCTGCTCAGCCCCACTTTTGCCTTTGGCTTCACTTCAACCAGCAACCCACCAATCTGCACAGCACCTACCGGGCCGCACGGCAGGATTTTCCACATCCCACCATGCGCAGGCATCACAGATACGAGGCCGGTCAAGCCAAGACTAGAGACGGTTTCGTCGTCTAGCTCTACCGGAGCTGAATCCGATTGAAGTTCATCAAGTACGAGATGTTTCAGCATCAATGGCCTGCGTCTTCAACGTCCATCTGATCAATACTCGAGGCATGGGTTTCTCCGTCGAAGCTGGCGTCAGTGGACTCATCAACGAGCATGTCAATCGGGCCGGCTAGCAAAGCAACCTTCTTTAGCAACGTTTCCAGCCCAAATTTCTCCCGCACTTTGTCTCGGCTCATTCGACCAAAGTATTGCTCCTCCAAGAGAGGCAGCAGCTCATACTTCCAAATGTCAGCCAGCCCTTGGTTACTCTCTGCGTGTGCCTTCATGAAATACGAAGGTCCTATCATCAAGTCACGGCTGGTTTCCTCGATTTCGGAATTCAACGCATTGAGCAGACTCGATCGAAGCAGCGGCTTTCCATTGCCTTCAAGGAACCGTTCCAACATGCCGGCGATCATCCCGTCTTGTGGGTGCAGCTCAACGAAGGCAAATCTGCGTCGGATGGCCGCATCCACCATCGCAATCGAGCGATCGGCAGTGTTCATCGTGCCGATAATAAAGAGGTTCGGGGGCAACACAAAGGTCTGTTCCGAGTTGTACTGGAGATTGATGCTCTGTTCCCGGTACTCCAGCAGGAAATACAATTCGCCAAAAATCTTTGCCAGGTTTCCACGGTTCATCTCGTCGATGATCAAGAAGTAAGGCTTGTCTCGGTTGCCGTCAGCGGCAGCCTCGGCGGCAATGCGTCGCAGCGGTCCCGGCTCTAGCGCGAATCCGACGTTGCCACCTTCGGCCTTCGCCGGGCGGTAGCCTTCAAAGAAATCCTCATAGGCATAGGACGGGTGGAACTGCACAGTCTTGACGTGGTCGCCATGTTCGTCCCCAGCTAGGAACCTGGCAATCTTGCCAGCCAAGAATGTCTTGCCCGTTCCTGGAGGGCCATAGAACACGATCTGTTGCCGGGTCTGCAGCAACCGGATTATTTCCTGGAGATCGTCGCGGGGAACGTAGAGCTTGCGGGCAAGCTCCGGAGTCGCTTCCCGCAGGGAAGGTACGACGGCGGGTTGCGGCTGGGGTGCCAGGTCCGCCTTGTCCGAGGGGAGGTCTAAGTCTGTTACGAACCAAGGTGCGATCACAGAGAGCGCGTCCGTCAGGTCTACCACGGAGCCTTGTTCCTCGAGCAGACGAGGAAGCGGCGCCGGCAAGTTTTCACTGCTAATGCCGTTCGATTGCCAATCTACGCGGCGACGCAGCCGGGAAGTCTCATCGTCTGCATATTCGGCGTCGCCCGATACGATGCCGAGATACAGCTCGCCCTCGGCAGCAGTCAGCACGAAATCATCCGGTTTCATCTGGCTCAAGAATCGAAAGTACTCTTGTGCACGGGCCTTCCGCTCCGAGTAATCGATGTGCTGGTATCCCTGGTTGACGGCGGTCTGGACATCGTCGAATCCTGACCCGGGTTTGGGAGAACCTAAATGCTGGGCGCGTGTGGAAATGAAACCACATTCAAGCCATGAATCCAGCATGGCGACACCACCCTGGCTCTGCCGGACAAGCCATGCTCGCTGGCCGCTAACACCGCCCTTCATCCATCGGCTGAAGTAGGGCTCCACGTACCAGTCCACCGACGGACCGTCGGCTGCGGCCTCGTGGACTTGCCGAATTCGATGCAGGTCCCAAGAAATATCCGGATCCGTTGAGCCGGATGTTCCCTCGATGTCCGCCGCGAATGCTTGTTGGATGCGCACACGGTGAGTCCTGCTCGTGATGGGTTCAAAGTATGTTGGCCACGCCAGGTACTCCAGCGAGTATTTGATGCCCAGAGGGTCGTCCGGAACAGACTCCGTGAGCAGGGCAAACTTCCTAGGATCTGCGAGATCGTCTTCCAGTTCTCTGGCCGATGTCGTACGCACCTGCAAGACAAACCTTGCAAGCCAACAGAAGTGCCGCCACATTCTTACATTGAAACCGGTTCCTCCATGGAATGAACCTCCGGCAAACAGACCGGCCCTGATGACGTCGGGAATCGCCAGGCTCTCACCACTCCAGCCAAGGATCTCTTCGACTCTGGATAGTTTCGTCTCACTTCGAACATTGATCAGGGGAAGCATATGCAGAGCCATGAACTCTGCCGCCAGGACGTAAACCCCAACGGCGGCGCCACTGAGCTGTCGTTCCAGTTTCACCATGAACGGATCGTCGCCACCGTCAAAGTTCTCATAAATGCGCTTGATCAATTCAGCTGCATTCTGTTCTGTCCACGAACAACCTTGGGGCCAGAACGGTGACGACTCTCCTCGAATACCGGCATCAATGATCAATCGCGCAGCGGTTTCCAATACCGGTTCGAGCCCAAATCCGCGAACATAGTCAGTTTCGACTATTGTCATTTCTTCTCCTCGCCAATTTCGCAGTGCAGCGGCTTCTATTGAAGACCACTCCCCAGTAGGATCAACATTCATTACTGTCCAGAGAAGACCTTGGGCGTCCAGCCGGTCCCGGAGCACGATCCCCGCGTCTGGTGCCAGCCGAAGCATCTCGTCCAAGGCCTCCAGCAAGAGCTCGTATCGGCGCGATGGTGTTCCGTTGGAGCCTCGGTCATCCCATCCGACAAGTTTTAGGAACTTCTTGACGGCCCGCGCTCGGTAAGGCGGAAAACGATGAGGATCACGCGTCATTAGCAGCAGAGATGCGAATCCCACGATTCCACCGACAGACAGTTGCTGGGGATTGAAGGGCCGTAGGCGTTCGCTGAAATCATCAATATGATCTGCAGACGGTTCATCCCTACGCCAGAGCAGATTGATGATGTCCCAAAGGTCGTCTGGCTGCGTCCGCCCTTTCTCTATCAGCCGCATCATGAAGTATTGGTTCATGAGGTTCGACGACGCAATGTCCTTACGCAGCGCCTCGAACCATCCCGAGTCCTTTGAAAGGAACAACTCTCTCGTCTGCGTCAACCGTTCAGCGAGGACCAGCTTGTAGTCATATTCTTCGGCATCAAGATCGACCGTTTTGGCGAATTTGGCCGCAAATTCCATGAATTCTTTCCACTGCTGTGTGCTCATGAGACGGTTTCCTTTGCAGGATGACGGAGGCCCTGACCCGGAGGTGGATTGAGTGTGGACTCGAACGGAACGCCGGTAACGATGGCGACTTGCATGGCATCGTACGCTTCCAAGATCAGACGTTTCGTTTGGAATTCCCCGAAGACAGATTCATCCTTGCGCTTCACGATGGGAAATGTGTTCATGATGTAATCGACGTCGCTGCGAACAATGCCATAGAGGTAGAAGAAGGCCGCATCAAGTTCGGCGCGAATTTGAGAGCGTCGTTCAGAATTCCAGACGAAGGGGCCGCCACACTCCAGTTTCTGTGCAGACGCTGGGATTACCTCGTGCGTCATATATTCCAGCTCCGCCACTCTGGGCCCTATCCAATCGATCAGAAGAGTCTCTGGATGGTCCCATTTAGTAGGCCCACGAAGTATCGACGGAGGAAGCACCGGAAACTGCTTTACCAAGAAAAAGTTCAACGAAGTACTACTGATCTTGGTTCGACTTACAAAATCTTGAGCGAATGAACTTAGTATTGTAGGTAGTACCCATATATCCGCATCAGACGATCGAAGAATTGGCAGCTTATTTCCAACCCCAGCTCTCGGGAAATTCGTGCAAATCGTAGTTCTTTCATCAGTCGCTCGCGCAATATCGCGGAATCCCACAACCCAGTCCTCGCTGAGAGTAGATTCAACTTCTGTATTTTCAATCCAGTATCTCGGGAGAACCGTGAACGATGGATCAGCTTTCTCTTCCACCGTAACGTCCCTTACATGGAGACCTTCATAGGTTGCCCAGCGATGATCGAACTGGTGGATCATCTTGGCTTCGTAGAGGGGAAGCATGCGTTCGGTGGTCGTGGTCATGCTGTGGCTCCTTGCGAGGTATTCAACCTTGAGTTGTATGGCAGCCCGGCGTTCATGGCATCACGCAGCTGATCAAATGAATCCAGAACGCGTTCCTTCGTGAGGAATCGGCCATGCTCGATCCATTCTTTGCGTCGTACGATCGGGAATGAGTCCAAGATATGTTCAGCGTCCGTTCTGGTAGCGCCAAATAGGACCAGAAATGCGGCGTCGAGTTCGGCACGAATGATTAGACGCTCCGAATCGTTCCATTCGATCGTGTTCGTTTCCAACGCAGAGACGACATCGTCCGCAGTGACTATCAACCTCAATGCACGGTCTTCAATCCACTCCCGGAGCGACTGAGTGCTGTCCCATAAAGCTGGTGCTTCGAGGGTCTCGCGATCCAACATCGGTAGTTGCTTGAGGTAGGAGTACGTCATGTGGGTGCCACCAACTTTTTGTCGTGCAACGTAGTCGAACGCCAACGAGGCCCACATGGCGCTGAGAACCAGCGGACAATCTGCATCAACAATTGGCGCTGTGTGTCCCACGGCAACTCGTGGCAATGCGCTGGCGATCATTGTGCGTTCGTCTGTCGACCGTGCAATGTCGCGGAAGGCCAGCAGCCATGACTTATCCCATTTTCCCGACAGGCGGGCATTGATTTCCTCATCGGCAACCCAGTAACGCGGGAGCACCGTGAATGCCTTGTTGCACTTCTCTGCAAGTGAGGCATCGCGAACGTCGAGGCCATCGTAGGTTGCCCAACGGTGATCGAATTGGTGGAACATCTTCGCTTCATAAAGAGGAAGCATTCTATCACCCCCCCCCCCGACGATTTCGCGCTCGAAGGCGTTGCCGTTAAGGGTCCAGCCGTCGTTCTCGAGTTGTTCACGGGTATAGAACAGGTGAGAATCATTCGACATGTGGAACATCGTCATGAAGGAGACGCCCCATGGGTTGCCGTTGATGGGGTCGCTCTCATTGATAAGGACTGGCACGCGACGATAGATGCCGAGGGTGATTTCCGCATCACGGCGCGTCCGGAAGATCGGCAAGGTTCCCGTGTTTGGATTGATCAGTTTGATCTCCGCCGGACTGAGGTCGAACTCCGACACCGAAATATCAGCAGGGTCGTGAAGGAAGAACGCGAATGATGCTGTTTCTTCCTTCGCCTCCCGGCCCGCTACCGTTAGCAAGCAGAACTTGAACCTTGAATCGACGTCCTGAAAAAGTGGGGCCCGGTTTTCAAAGTCATACAGTGCTGCGATGGTGCTGCTCTCTACGAGATCCTTGAAGAAATACTGGGTGGTTGCGTCTGTGGCAATGCCCGTGGGGACGATGACACCCGAGCGGCCGTGAGGGCCTGTCAAACTTCGGAAAAGCTCAGCAAACACCGCATAAGTATTGACATCTCCGCGCCCATTGAACGGGTAACGGCCAGAAGTTCGCATGGAAACGCTCTGCCCCTCAGCCTCACGTTTGGCCTGCAAAAAGTCGCGATGGAGAATCGGATCGTCATCAACCAAGTTCTTGATCAAACGCGTTCTTGCGGCCGCATTCGGCGCCTTTGCAATTGCCTCATTACGGGCTGCAAAGAACTCCTGCTCCTGAAGCTTGACACGTTCCCACGGCGGGTTACCAAGCATGCAGGAAAAACCTCCAGGCCATCCCTCCGCACCGACGTCGTCGCTGGCTTCGGAGTCCCCAAAGATTTCTGGATACTCCAGGTGCCAATGGAAGAAGCGATAGTCGTGGGCCAGCTTGCGGACAAGCTCCACAGTTTCCGCGTAGCCAGCCGACGTGCCGGACTCACCCAATTGCCGGACGATGGAAGACGTCGGAGGTTCAGGTTCGCCTACTTTCAGTGGCCAGACAAAGGCTGCGCACCATGCGTCGGCGTGGAGCCGTTTTTGTTCCATGCCTTCGGACTGGTCGAAGGCTGTGTAGGCCTTGGCTCGTGCACGCGCTTCTTGGGCGCTCGAGACTGGTTTTACGAGATTCTGGCGTTGGCTGATTAGAGTGGCCAGTGCTGACGTTGTGCCGCCAAAGCTGAAGGCATCTTGGCCCAGGGATCCAAATAATTGGTCTACTGTGCGTGTGTTCTCGGCCTTGTTTCGTTTCTTGGCTTCCGCAGCGTGCTTCTTATCGTCCCCTTCCAGGACTGTGAAGGCCCCGTCCGGAACACCGCCCGCAAGGAGTGCCGGTGTCGTGCCGAGGAGGCTGTTGCCGATCTTGATGCGTGCGTCCAGGAATCCCAATGGTTTTCCGGGCTGCATGGCTTCGAGCCACAGAGACACCTTGGCCAACTCTGCGGCAAGGTCGTTCATATCTACGCCGTAGATGCAGCGTTCGACCACATCGTGCAGGGCAGTTTGCACCTCCGAAGGAGTCGGCTCATTGTCGCCGGCGCGGACCTCGGCCACACGACGTGCAATACGTCGGGCAGCGGCAACCAGAAACCCTCCGGAACCGGAGGCCGGGTCGCAAACGGTCAGGGCCAGTAGGCGGGACTCTCTGTCCGCCGTATTGCCGCCACCGTTGACGGCAGCGTCTAGAAGCGGATCCAAGGCCGTGTCCAGCAGTGCGGAAACCAGATTGGGCGGCGTGTAGTAAGAGCCTGTGGTCTTGCGGTCGTTACCGGACAAGAGGGCCAGCTTGAATGAGCGTGTTTCAGTGTCAACCTTGGCCACAAACTCCAACAGCGACTCATAAACGGAGCCCAGTTCTTCAGCTCCCAAGTGGCGATAGTCCACCGGCTGCATACGCCCGGATTTGCCCAACACCCACCCTAAACTGCGGATTGCTTTCAGGAAGTCCTGATTGGCCAGCTCTGCACCCAGAAGGAGGTCGTCTTGTGACTGCCCTTCAACCTTTTTGGCTCGCGGGTCTGGGTCGAAGAGACCGCCCAGGGCCGGCAGCCCAATTGTTGTCAGGCCTTCGCCGCCGAGGGCTGAAAGTACCATCTTTTGTGTGCGCCACAGGTCGGGATGAGGACCGCCGTCGCGCGTCCTTGCCATCTTGCGCAATCGATGCGTGGAGAAATAGTCATCGTAACGTTGGCGGGATAGTTTGTTGGCTTCAGGATCAAGGAGTGCCCCACGGTCTTCCACTACAAAGAGGAAGAGAAGCCTATAGGCGGTGCGAAGAAGGGCCTTGTGGAAGTCGCGGTGTCGGAGTTCGCCCGTGTGCAATGCTTCGAGGAGCCAGCTGTTGTCAGGATGACGCAGGAACCCTGTGCCAAGGCTGTTAAGTGCGTTTTCGACTCCGGAGCCGAGTTTATCCAGCGCACGGGCCCCGGCCTGCACGGATTCGCTGCGCCAAGTTTCCAACCAACAGTCGTCGGCCGGAGCATCGGCACCACCCCGCTTGGCAAGTCGGGACTCATGACACAGCTGCCACAGAAGCTGAAACTCTGAATACAGATCTGAATCGAAGATCGTTTCAAGGTCAAATTCGATGTATGCCGAACCCGCCAGTGCGGTGGAATCACGGAGCAGACGCAGCTTCAGCCCATTGCTCAGAATGGCCCACAAGTAGTTGTCCTCGCGATTGAGGAATTCCTGCACCATTGCCTGTGGAGCGCGTCGTGCGGCACCGGCCTCTTTCGGAGTCCGCTTGTCCAGATTCAGTCCTGGACCCAACAAATGGATAGGAACGGACTCCCACCGGTGCGATATGGGGTAGCTGTCCTCGCCGATAGTCAGGCCGCCAGGGGTAACCTGAACATGGCCATAACCAAGCTCGCGCAGCAGGACAAGAAGCCACTTTTGCCGGGCGTCACCGGTTCCGGCGCCTTCTCCGTCGGGTCGTTTCGAGGCATCGGATTCTCGCCAAGCGCTCCAGGCGTCCTGCAGGTACATCCAGGTTCGCGAGGCGGCGTCACGGATTGTTTCGGTGCCGATCAGGTGGTAGCCGGCCGGAGCCAAGCTCTTGACGTCGTTAACTTCACCGGACTGGATACGGCCCAACAAGGAAGGTGGGACAACGCCGCCCACAACGGTGATGGCTTGAAATGCGGTGCTCAATTGTTGCCTCCGGCCGGGCTGTAGACATAGACGCCGAGTATATCGACGGGAAGATTGGCTTCAACGCTGAGGCCACGAATACCCAGTTGACCGGCGCGGTCGCCACGTGCGGCAATGCGGACCTCGCGGTGGGCATCGCGGATTTGATCCGCCACTTCCTGCGCCTTTTCATTAAGCTGCGGGGTCAACAATGGTATGGAGTCCAGGATGTTTGTCATCATGTTGCCGACGTCCCCGGTATTGGCCGACGGCTTGGATTCCAGCAAGGCCTCCACCTGATCCTCCGCCAACCAGATTGGATTCTTCGGGGAGCCGGTAAACGCCAGCACCCGGGCTTCCTCGGCCATGTCGGTTCTGTCTCCCAACCGGGCTGGGAGCACCAACTTGGTGCGGAAACGCACCAACAGCGCAACTGTGAGCTGTTCGACGTCGTTCGTCTTGATGAAACCGCAACGCCGGGCGGGACGTTCCTTGCCCGAGAGCTGCACATCCAAGGCTGAATTCAGCACGTAGTTGGCGGCTGCAGCAACGGCTGGATCGGTCCGGACCAGAACCGCAGCATTGCGGGGCGCCGGGAAGTCACTGACAAAGCGCATAGCCTTGTCCGTTCTAAGCGCACTGCGGACTCCAGCGACAGCAGCGGTTAACTCGGCAGTGAAACCGTTCTCAGAGTCCTGAATATGCGCACCAGTTTCTTCCAATGCGGCACGAACAAATGCTGCAACGTCGTCAGGATCCCCCAAACTCCGTTTGGCAGCCTCCACCACTTTTTCCACCTCTTCAGGCCGCACAGCGTTTTGCGCGAACCGAGACCGGCTGATCTTTTCCTGCTCGGCGCTGCTGCGCCAATCAGCATCAAATTGCTCTGCCTCGGGTGTCAACGTGAACAATTCCAGCTGGTCTCCGTCCTTGCCCCGCATGAGAATGCCTTCCAAGAGGGCCGCCAGAACCTGATCGCTCTTGGGCGGCACCGGGACACTGATACCCAAATCCCGGCGGATGCTCTCATGCTTACGGAGCAGGACTTCCAAGACAATACCGTCGATGCCGTTGTCGTCCCCGTAAAGCGTCAGGGCTCGAACGGTCTCGGACAGCTGGCCGAAGCGGTCAACACGGCCCTCTCGCTGTTCATGCCGGGTAGGGTTCCAGGCAAGGTCATAGTGGATGACGGCCTGGAAACCGTCCTGCAGGTTTACACCTTCCGACAGGCAATCCGTGGCCACGAGGATCTTGGGTACGTCCTGCGCACGCTCGGCCTGTGCGGCAATGCGAGCGGCGCGTTCCTCCGAGGGAAGCTCGCCGGTGACAACTTCGACATCGAATTTCTTCTTGCCGGCATCGCGCAAGTATTCGGCAACATAATGCGCCGTCGGGATGAACCGGCAGAAGACTATGGGCTGGTACCCATCGGCGATCAGATTCTTGGTCCGCTTCAAAAGCAGCAGGAGTTTGGTATCCAGCTCTGGGTGCTCTTGGAGGTGTCTGGCTGTTTTCAGGAAGGTATTGAGACTGCGTTTCTGGGACGAGGACTCATCCATCGTGTTCGGACGTGAGCCTGGAACGACGTCGATGGCTTCTCCACCGTCGTCCTCCACCTGGTCCATAACAACGGCCATACCGCGTTTTTCGGCAGCTTCGCGAGTTTCCGCTTCTTCACCGATGGCCCTTGTGCCCAATGTCGCAGCCGCAGAAGCCGGTGAAGATGCCATAGCGCGCAGGAGCGAAAGTGCGGACCACCAACGAATGCGCTGGTCGCGTTTGGTGCCCGAGTTGTCCTGTACCTGTCCTCGGACGTAGTCGAGAACGGCATCAAAAAATGCCCGGTGCTCCGGGGAAAGTTTGTAGGCAACTTCGACGGTTTGCCGGTCATCGGGGAATTTGGTGTCCGACTTTAGGTAGCTGCGAATGTCCACGCGGCGGCGCTGAACCATGTGGTCGGCCAACTTGCGGCGGCCGCTCTCGGTTGAGAGATCGGCAGTCTTGAGCGAGTTATCCAGCAGGCCAATCAAATTTCGGAAGGCACCGTCGTTGCCACTGTGAGGGGTGGCTGTGACCAACAGGAGATGACGCTCCGGATCGTCGGCCAGGCCCCGCACCAATTCATAGCGTTGGGTCCGGCCAGCGCCGCCCTTGCCGGAGTCGTCGGCACTGACGCCGTGGGCCTCATCAACAATGACTAAGTTTGGGGCTGTCCTCATAAAGTCATGTCGTTTGGACTCGGACTTAATGAAGTCAGTGGAGACGATTGTGTATTTGAAGTACTCGAAGATCGACTTGTCGTATCCGGCTTCTTTTTGAAGCCTCTTCACTGTTCCTGGAAGAACTAGCTTGGCGTCGATACCAAACTTTTCCGAAAGCTCCTGCTGCCACTGTTGGGCGAGGCTAGGAGGGCACAGCACCGCCAGACCATCCGCGTCACCCTGGGCGATAAGTTCGGAGGCAATCAGGCCTGCTTCAATGGTCTTGCCAATTCCGACGTCATCGGCGATCAGGAGCCGAACCACGTCTTGGCGGAGCGCCAACAACAAGGGGACGAGCTGGTAGGGGCGGGGGCTGACGTTCAGCCCGGCAAGCGAACGGAAGGGACCGCCGCTGGAGCGGAAACCGATCCGCAGGGCATCGCGCAACAGCCGTGCACTGCGGTCATCACCAAAGTCGGTGGCTGATGGCAGCCCGAATGATGCGTGGACGACGTCCTCGATGGCCGGGATGACGCCGGCAATGTCGTCGTCAGTGCCTCCGATGGGTCGAAGCACCAGAAAATCGGTTTGACTCTCTGGCAAGACAACCCATTCTCTGCCGCGCGCAGCGACAAGTGAGCCGATCGCAAAACCCTGCTCCGTCGTCGTACTTGTCACTACACAGCTCCAAAAATGTTTGCGTGTTCATTGACGAACACTTCCATGTCCGCGTTGGAGCGCCAAGTGATGACGTTCCAGTTACTGAAGGTTAAGGCCATCGTATCTACGGCTGGCCGGGAGGGGTCTTCCACGATTACAGCAGAACGGACTGACAAACCGGTCGCATAGACAAAATCGACGACGTTGCCCTCCAGGGTGGAGCCCACCTCGTCCGGAAGTCGGCGGCCAGACTCCAACAGGTAAGTCAGGAGCTCTTCGGCGCGAAAGCTCACCACCGTCCCCGGCGGCAAGGAATGTTTAGCTTGCCGGGGTTCAACAGAAGCCACCGTGGTTGCTCCCGCCAATTGAAGCAGGCGGTCGATGATAAGACGGCGATCGATGATCTCATGGTCACGCTGGTTGCCGTAGGACAGGAGACAGCGGTAACACCCCCGGACACACGCGTTTTCCAGCTCCTGCCCCGTCTGGGTATCTATATGGAGAATCTCCAAAGCCTTGACGGCAACCCTAGCCATCGCATCAGTCTCACCTTGGAGGCGTCGAAGTACTCCTGCACCGCCTTCGGCTGCTTCAATGAATAGCAGCCGTCCACGGTCCTCGTTGTCGGCCAGTAACTCACTCGAGAGCTCGGAATCTTCCAGTTGGAAGACGGCTTCAATGCCCCGCTCGAGCGCGAACTGCATGGACGTTGACTCCGCCGTCGTCAACACGTCATGCCATCGAATGACGGCAATGTTCCGTCTGTCTTCGACATACGGGGTGACCATTTGTTTCTTTTTGGACTGCTCGACGGTGGCATCATCAGCGTCCGAAAGATCGCCCACTTCACCCGTTTCCGAAGTTGCCTTCTTTTCCGAGAGCCACTCCCCTGTAATGAGATCCAGCCAAAAACCATGGCGGTCCTGCTGGGCACGATTACGACGGCCGAGGTTCGTAACGCGGACTGTGGCTCCATCACCGTAAAGAACATGTCCCAGACTGTTCTGGCCATTCAGGATTGCGGCATCCGAATGTCCCGGTTTTTCCCCATGCGGGGCAAACCGATAGTTGGTAACCAACTCGAAGCCTTGCCTATTGCGTTCTTCCTCATCGGCGCTAATTCTTTCGCGCCGTCGTGTGATGACCGACTGCAATTGCATGAGATTGGACCAGCTTCCTGCTAACGGTTCTTCACAGGACTCACAGATATCCAGACCGGCTTGCCGTTGGTGCAGGTATCCGCAGGCGTCACAAACGCGTGCCTCACCCAAGACAACATCCCCGACGCCACCGCCATCGGAGTCCCGAGGTAGGCTCACCCGTTTGACCTGGTAGCGCGCGCCCTCGTGATAGATCAGCGCATCCGGGCCGAACTCACTGATGGCCAGGAAGCGAGAGCGCTGTAGCCAGGTGCTATTGCTGTCCTTGCCACGCCGCTGGCCCGGAATGAAAGCTGCAAGCGGCAGCCGCGGGAACGAATAACCAGGCAGAAACCCTTCGGATGCAAGGTACCGCAGGGTATAGAAGTCCGACTGGCCACGTGAATCACTGTCATTGAGGAGAATTTCAAGGCGCTGGCCAGCCTCACGGTGCCTGCTAATTGCCAATTCACGTTGCTTCGAATCCGTGGAATGATCTTGGCTGGCCCGGTGCGCGGCATCCTGTTCAGCGATGGCGCTGCGGTACAGCTGGCGCCAACGCTCACACGACTGATCAAAGCTGGTCAATGCATTCTCAATCACTTGGTCCGACCAAGCCTCTGTCCACCATGGGGTGTCTCGCAATTCACCTTCGATGCTGCGCATGAGGACTTTGGCGGAACTTTTGGCCCTTTCCCCTGCATTTTGATCAGCCAAGACGGCCTTGATTTGAGCTTGAAGCGGGTAGCTCTTGTCTTCGAGCTTCAACAAGCCGCTCATGGATTTACCTAGACCGGTCTTTGTTGCAGCTAGCGCTTCAGCTAGCCACACAGCATGCACGTGGGAACGAACCAAGTCCTCATTGGCAAAGTCGAGGCGAGGCGGTTGCACCTGCCCGGAAACCATCAGATCTGAGCGCTCGAAGTAATACGAATCATGCGGACTGCCCGTGGCACAGTAGGTCAGTACCAAGGCTGGCTGACCCGACCTTCCAGCCCGGCCACTTCTCTGGGCATAGTTCGCTGGAGTGGGAGGAACGTTGCGCATGGCAACGGCGTTGAGGTCGGCAATATCAACGCCGAGTTCCATGGTGGGAGAGCAAAATAGTAGCGGCAGCTCCGCACTACGGAATTCGTGTTCGCGTCGTTCACGGTCATCGGCGCGAACTTGGGCGGTGTGTTCTGCAGCCTTCAGGCCAGCCAATTCCTGTCCGGTTTCTAGGTACAAATCCTTGAAGAAATCAATAACTCGAGGCTTTTGATCGGCATGATAAGTCCGGCGCAAAAGATCTGGCGCGCCGTATTCGCCGTCGCCCTTTTTCAAGACCATGCTCGAGAGCTTCAACCGGTAGCCAGCAGACTTGCCCTCCACCACTTCTGCAATGAACCCGGTCTCCAGAAGGATAGTAAAGAGCGAGGCGATGACTTCATCAACTTCCACCCGCTTGAGCTTGCCACCAGGGGACGCAGTTTTCGCCAGCCAGCGTCCAAACGTACCGTAGGAGGTGATGGGAAGGGTCGTTCGGAACGCCATCTTCTTCGGCTCAGTGGTAACCAAACCGACGCTTGCCGCGGATTCCTGTTCGGGCAGTGCCCAGATTCCGGTGAGGAACTCCCGGCTGCGGTTCTTGACTCGGTCCAACCAATCGGCAGTCAGCTCCTCTGCATCAATGGCCAGCACACGCCGGAACTCATCAAGCAAGACCCTGATGATCTCTTCACGCTTCCCTGGATCAGCGTCACGGAGGATGTAGTGAGCCCCTTCCCAGCGCCGTTCTTGTTCAGCAAGGTTCTTCGCCAGCGGATAGTCAACTACCAGCAGGCCTGTCTGCTCCAAGTTTGGCAAGGTGATCCGCCAACCGCGCTGCAAATCTCGCAGGGCGCGATACGTGACCACCTCATTCAGGGCGCGCTTGGTGGGTTTGGGGTCAAGCGGGTCTTCTGTCCGCGCATAGTCAGTCCAGGCAAGATCGAGGGTCTTGACCATGGCATCGCCAAGCTCCATAGCCTCAACACCAGCGTCACCCGCTGAAGCAACAGCCCGATAAAGTGCAGAACGAAGCTGAGCAACCTGAACAAAGTCGTTCAAATGCCCTGCCTGCAAGGAAGCGTCCTGCCGGTTGTCCACAAAGGTCAACAACTTCTTGGCCTGTGGCTTCAAGTCCCCGCCAGCATTGGACCGCAAGAGCTGCACCAATTTGGTGGCGATCACCGTCATGGCACTGCTGCGGCCTTCTTGGTCAAGGGTGACAACCTTTGAGAACTCCCCGCTCCGCGCGGACTCGTACGTCACTTGGCAATTGAGGCAAAACCCAAGGCTCCCAGGTACCCACGCGGCCAGTTGTCCTGAACCTTGGGTGTACTCATTGTCGAAGGCCGCCGACCCATCAGGCTGCACCCGGAACCTGGCAGGAATCCGTTTGCGCTTGGACTCGATGATGGGATTGCCCGATTCTGCATTGCTGAGCCAGGACCCCGGGATTCGCCCTGCTTCCACTGCCTTGTCGGGCCATTCCTGAGTGGTGGAAATATACAGGTACCCGTCTTGGCCATTATCGTCGCCACCACTCTGCTGCATCTTGAGCTCATGACGAGTTATGAATCTGTGTTCCCCATCCCGTTCTGTCAGCCGGGCCATCAGATACTCCTGGCCACATTCCCGGCAAAATGCCAATGGGTAAAGTCGTTTCTCGTCTGCGCCAATTGTTAACTGAAAATTGGTCTCGATGAGTCGCTTGTCTTCGGACTCCGCCGTGACATACAGCGAGCCTGCTTTGGAGATGAACTGGTGAAGTCGGAAGGCAAACAGGGGACGGTTTGTCTCACTATGTTTGGCCTTGGAACCGGCGAGGAGCGTGGCACGGATCGCTGTGGCACACTTCCGCACAGGCTCTCCAGCTATCGTCGCCAATTCTTCCGCCGCGTGAGTGACGGTTTGTGGCTTGCGGCGCACGATCCTGCCCGAATCGGGCTCAGTGGTGAGCCCAAAGGTGTCCTCAATCCACGACGCCAGCGGATCCGACTGCATCAGTGTGTAGCCACCCGACAGGGTCGGGCTGCTAAATTCTGCATCGCCTCGTTCCAAGACGGCTGACCTAAGTTCACCCGCTGAGCGATGGTGGCTGGTAGTCGCCTGCACCAATGTTTCGGTAATTACATGTTCCGGGGTGATGTCCGCACCGAAGATGCGCGAGGCCACCTTGGCAACGTCCTTCTGCTGATCCGCCAGGGTACCGCCGCTGGACATGGTCGCCGAGGTCCCGATGCACTGAAGTGTCTGATGGGCGTTGCAGGCATCGCGCAGCCGACGGACCAGCATTGCCACGTCGGCACCCTGGCGTCCCCGGTACGTATGCAATTCGTCTAGCACCAGAAACTGCAGCCCGGAGGCTGCCCGAATGAGCGATTGGCGTTCCTCTGGCCTTGTCAGAACGTATTCGAGCATCACGTAGTTGGTCAGGAGGATATCCGGAGGATTCTTCAGTATGTTTTCCCGGTCCTCGCCGCGCTCTTGCCCTGTGTAACGGGCAAAGGTTACCGGTGGCCTGCCGTCAAAACCGAAATCGAGGAATTTTGACAGTTCCTCCATCTGACTGTTGGCCAAAGCGTTCATCGGGTAGACAATGATGGCCTTGATACCTTTTCCCGTGCCCTCACGCAAGACACGGTCCACAATCGGGACGATGTAGGCGAGTGACTTGCCCGAGCCGGTTCCGGTGGTCAGAACGTATGAGGCCTTCTGGGCCGCGATCTCAATGGCATCCCGTTGGTGCCTGTGCAGGGTGATCGGCGAGGATCCACGATCTGAGAGATCCTTTTTTGGCCGGAAAATTGCGTCGCAGTCGGGGTGTAGGAGCCCGCGCCGCACAAGCTCATCCACGCGGCCGCCGGAACTAAAGGACGGGTTCAACGAAAGCCACGGATCAGGCCACTGGCGTCCCTTGTCACCCAGTTCGACGACGGCATCCTTAATGCGCTGGTCCTGGATGTCGACAAATCCTTCGGTGAACGAGCGGTAGCCCTCGATCAGCTGGTCCCGAATACCAAACGCGTCCACTTGCTACCCCCACGATGCTAACGACAGTGTTGTCCATAGTAAGAATAGGCAGGTTCCGTGATGACTAGCCATTTGGGCACGGTCGAAGAGGCAGCCGCGAGTTCGCTGCCGAAGAGTCATCGGGCTACAGGGAACACCATCGTCAGAAGCAAGCAGGAGTCTCCCCTCAGTTCAGTGGGGCACAATTGCCGAGGTTACAGCTTCGAAGCCGACATTCTAGGCCGCCCGTCCACAGCAGCATATTCGATATTTTTACCTGACCGCTGCGAAATAACCTTCACCCTAGCTGGAAGCGCCTTCATGCGTGTCTCCGACGCTTTGTTATTTCTATACCGAATCGCTAAATACCAACCATGTTCACAGGAATCGGATTCGAGATAGCTGGGTAGTTGTGCGTCAAGGCCGTTCCAGAACTTGCCATTGTGAGCCTTTTTTATTTCAATCAGCAGGCGCAGGCTAACTCCTGAAGAAACTTTGAAGTCCACTGGTCCTCTGCCAAGTTCAACTTCTCTGTCTACTTCGACATTGAAGAGCCTCAAATAATGCTGAGCCATCCCAAGAAATACCAATTGCGCAGCCTCTTCAGGTTTCTCTCCACCATTTGCATCCCAAAGCAGCGACCAACCCCTCTGATCTTCGATGAAATGTCGGAAATGATCCAGCATCTTCACAACCAACTCCCGCAGTTCACTGACAGTCGTTACCTGGGCGTGCAAGCTTAACGGATGAGCACCCGCGTACTCGACGGGAAGCTTGTCCCACTGGACAACACCGCGGGGATCATCCGCAAAGTCGTATCCGTGAAGATCCTTTCGGCTAGTCTGCTGCCTTGCCCACGCTCGGACTCGCTCTGGATTCTCCCGTGCCACTCGCACAACATCGGCTTTGCGAACTCGCTGACCCACGTTCAGGTTTAGCTGGTTTCGAATATCTTCGTTCAAACTGGAGTCAAACCACTCATCAGCGTTCAAAGTAGGTAGGTCGTTAAGGATAGCCTCAGGAACAAGTATTATTGGCTTCCCATTTTCCGGATTGCTAGGCAACAAAACCGATTCGATTAGCCAACGTCCTTCGCCGGCAAAAACGCGGGAATTCCGAACCCTGTGGGAGACCATCTCTATGTTGTGTCGCGCGCAAATTTCTTGGGTATATGCAATGAAATCAGCCTTCAAGACATTGCCTACCGCATCAGAAATCCGATCCGCACCAATGCCTTCATTGAGGATGCCAATCTCTTCAATGTGTTCAGGCCTAGTCAAACCACGAGCAATCGCAACAGCGATACCGTCCGCCATCGTCCGAGCAAAAGCGCCGCCAGACCCTGAACCATTGCTGCCTATGGCGGTGTAGCCCAGACATAGCTCAGCAGGTTCTGGAAATGTAAGAAGTCCACGTGCCATCTTCGCGGAAGTTGACATCTTGTCCGTAGCATTTGCCACCAGCTCGTAACATCTCACAAAGTGATCCAACAATCGATTATGAGCAGAAGCCCACGGCTCACCAGCAATAAGTAGCAACAGAGGATCAATGAACAATTTGGTATCAACGGTCAAATGTGGGTCGAACCAATCGTCCGCGGTGGACCGATCGACGTCATAGTGCTCCGAAAATCGCATTTGCAGCCCCAATCTACAAGTATGAAAATCCATTTTATCAACCGGCGTGCCAAATCCATGCGGACCGCATCCTCCCACCATAAGCCCCGCACTCGCCTGGCCATCACTGCAACTTGCAGGGCGAGGGCAAGTCTCCCCAACCTACTTCCAGCGTTCGGACCGCTCAATTCCGATCCCGTGCCCTACAAACGTTGCACAGATCCGTCGACTCACCGGCTATTCGATTCGGCTTAGCCATGCTCAATCCTTCGATCGCTGCCCACGAATCTCACCGGAGCCCCGACAAGTGGTCCAGACCGTCAGACCGTCAAACGTCTGGCATCTAGGGACCTAGCCGTCGGTTTTCGGCACTACTGGCCCTATTTTCGGTCGGCGTCGACACCGCACGGTGTCGAGGCAAACTCCACCATTCCTTGGGACGTAACCGCCCCCTGCATCATGCCATCAATTGCACATCCCAAAACAGACTATCTATCAATCGCAAGCCAGACGCGTGGGTCCACCCGCGTATCGATTCGGCAAGGTGATCCGGATTGATCGCGCTGATTTTGAAGCATGGCTCGCGAGCCATGCCGAAAGCTTCAGCGAACGACAACGAGCTGACTTCAAGTCCTAGCGGTAGCTGGCTTCGTCGTCGTCGGCCTGACGACTATGCGGGCCCTGCTCGCGGCTTCCATCCGCCTCAGCTTCTGTGTTGGAATCAATGTCTGGCTCAAGGCCGTGGTCTTTTAGGTACTTCAGCGCATGTTCAATGGCACTGATCTTTTGCGTCAGTTCCTTGACTGACTGGGCCGATTTGTCGGAAAATTCGTCGAGCCGCTCATGTTGACGCCGCACTTCGATCTCGGTCTCAACCAGTGTCCTCCACAAGGTCTGGTCTTGCTCGAGGTGTTGTAGTTGCCGCAGAATTACCGCTGACAGCTGGTGCGTGACGACTGCCTCGACGGTTGCAGCAGTGGTGCCGGGACTGGCAAGTCCAAATGCGACGCCACCGCCACCTGCCGTAACGAGGGTTCCCGCAGTCAGCAACCCACCGATCATTCCGCCCGGGCCGAACGCCGCCAGGGCGCTGGTGATTACCGCGGCTCCGGTAAGGCCGGCACCTGCCGCCAATGCCAGTCCTCCGGTTGCCAACACAATCGCCACCGCGCCTGCACCCATGACACCCCACTTAACCCAATTCACTCCGCGGCCACCGTTCAGCGCTTCCTGCGCACGTTTGGCGGCAGTAATCACATCGGCGCCGTACTGGCTACCCAGTCCCATTTCTGCAGAGAGTTCCTTTATGGCGACCAGAAGCTTGTCCTTCGGAACCGAGATTTCAAATGGCTGAATGATGTTCTGGGCAGCTATCGACGTCAGGAGAGCAACTGCATCGTCCTTCCCGATATGGCGACCCGGTAGAGGTTCGGGTACAAGCGCGTCTGGATCTGAGAGGTCGAACGCGAGTCGTGCTATCTCGAACGGCATCGCTCGCTTCTCGCGGCTATTCCGTCTCCCGATGGCGTCGACGACGGTCGCTTGCACTTGCCGAAGCGCACCAGCATAGCGATCCTTCAGATCACCGCTGAGCTCTTCCTTGATAAGGTGCGCGTATCTCAACGCTAGGATAATCAGCTGTTCCGCGGTGTCCATGGGGATGTCGAGCCCCTTTTTGACACGAGCAAGTTCTCTTGACCTGGACCCGAACACTCCGAAGCCGATAGCCTCCGCCACGGTTTCGTCGGCCAGATACACCGCTGCGTCATGGACATGGAGACTCAGCCCCGTATCGATGCGAAGATCGATTATCCATGGGAAGACGGATGAGACTCCGCGATGGGCCGCGACAGGGTCGAGGCCGTTCCAGAAATTCACCCACCACTGCAGGTTCGTTGGCGGCTCTCTGAGAGTCTCCCTCAATTTGTCGACATCGAAGTTGCCACTCGCCAGTGGGCTTCCGATAGTCACCATGCCTGCAACCTCAAGGCCGGTAGGCAATCGACGAACGAGGTCGGCTGCGATTACCGAGCCGAGGCTGTGGCCCACAATCACGAGACGCCCGGACTCTGGAAGCGCGTTGAGGATGCGGTGGAGGACTTGCGCGCGGATCTGTGGATCCGTCAAGTAGTTACGAGCTTGGACGAAAAGACGCTGCTTAAAGGCTGCATCAATGACCGCCTCGCCACCTACCCAACCTATACCGCGATCAGGACGTCCCAATCTGAGCTCGAGCGCTCCCGTGCGACGCTCGAAGTCTCGACGGTTCTTCTTGGCCGCCTCACGAAGAGGCTGCTTAGCCTTCAACCCTGGCAGTGGAACTTTTTCGTCCCAGCCCTTTAGTGCGTTCGCATATTTGGGTGCGATTGCTCGCTCTGTATCCAGTTCGGGGTAGCCAATACTGACCAGATTCTCATTGAGTACTGTCTTCCAATTGTCATCCCGGTCGCCATCTCCGACGCCATGTAAGAACAGCAAGATCGGTTCGTTAGACAAGAAAACCCCATTCGTCGCCGCCCTCAAGGGCGTTCAGTGATGAATGCAAAGGGCGTCCGGGCAACTAACAGCGAATCAACTGAGATCTCTTCGTTGCGGACGGCCTGAGCATAGACAACATCATTCCACAAAGGCAACGCCGCCAATTAGCAAGTCAAAATTGAATGGGGGGAATGCCTGGCCGTCAACACTTCTCACTGGCTGTCGGTGAACCAAAGAAGGCGTTCGTCTCGACCTCGTTGCATCGAGAACCGCCCATCCCCACCACAATCGAATGACGCCGGTCATGTCGTTTAGCTGCTGAATCGCCATGAATAGGTATCGATCCGAAAAATCATAGAGGCTGACATGTATAAGCAGGCACTGCCCAGTGTTTCCTCATCGACAACAGTTTTGGCGTGGCCCTGCCCACCGAGATCTGCCACGAACTGTGGATCCCACTGCAAACTTTCTACCAGTGGCGCGCGAAGGGAATCGGGCCTCACGCCTACAAGATCGGGCGGCAGGTTCGCGTCAGCAGGGAGGATTTAGAAGCCTGGCTCGAACTCCGATCCGACTCGCAACTTCCCCACTAGGAAGAGCAGCAAAATACCCTGGGAACCTCGACCAACGGATGGACAGGCTTTACCAGATGACGGATACGATGGGCCAGCGAAGGACGAAGGGCCCCACCCGAGGATGGATCGGAGCCCCTAGAGGACCCTCCTTAAGCAGCCCCAGCAGCCGAAAATGATGAAAAGGATGACCCAAACGGATGAGTTATGTATGAGTTAAGCAAAAATGGCCCCGAATAGGGGCCATTCTCGCATCCAAAATCCCTGTAAATCCGGGCTTTTTGGGCCCCCTATCAGATTCGAACTGATGACCCCCGCTTTACAAGAGCGGTGCTCTGGCCAACTGAGCTAAGGAGGCAAACGCAATCAAGCGCGTTACAAGGTTACCGTAGGATGCGCGGGAACTGAAAACCGGCCCCCAACATAGTCGGAGGCCGGTTTTTACCAGCAAGGAAACAATTTTTTACCAGTACAGAAACAAACTCTACTTAGCTGCGAGCGCCGTCGTCAGGAAAGCGTTGAAGTCCTTGTCCTTCTCCGGCATCCACTGCTGACCCTGCACAAACACCGTCGGCGTGGCAGCAATGCCCCGCGCTACGGCAAGCGCTCCACCGAACGCAATGTACGGACGGAACGTTTTATCATTCACGCAGCTATTGATATCTGCGGCGCCGGCCTCTGAAGCCAACTTCACCAGCGTGGCATTATCCAGGCCCTTGCTATTCTCCGCAGGCTGTTCCTTGTAGAGCGAGTCCACAAACGCCTTGTACTTATCCGGGGACTTATCAACCACACATGCCGCGGCAGCTGCCGAGCGCGAGGAATAGTTGGTTCCGGAGGAGAAACGGTCCAGGAAGTTCAGCGGACGGTACTCCACCGTGATCTTCCCTGAATTACGCAGACCATCCAGCGTGGGGCCGTACGCCGTTTCAAAGTTCTTGCACGCCGGGCACATAAAGTCCAGGTACACCACTACCTGCGCGGGCTTGTCAGCAGGTGCTGCTGCCAGACCCAACTTGTCCAGACCGGAAACGGCAGTCGGCTGCGCAGTGGGCGCAGGCGGCAGGCTCGCCATGTCTACTGTGGTTTCCTTGGTCACCGGAGCCACAATGGCCCCATCCTTACCCACGGTGACGCCACCATAGGAGTTCGCATTTGCCGGCACGGCCCCCGTTGCGGCCACCGGCTCATTGCTCTTGGACGTCTGCAGCACCACAATCGCAATGATCACCACAATCGCCACAGCAACCAGAAGGACACTGCCGCGGATAATCCAGTTCCGCGTCTTTTCCTTCTTCTGCTGCGTATCCCGAATTTTCTTGGCCTGCTCACGCGCTAGTGCGGTGCGCTCGGCGTTGGTCAAGCGTTTTTCGTTCTTAGGGCTCATAGTTCCTCGTGTCGATGGCATGGCGCAATGGCCGCGCTGCGGCTTCTCTAATCAATCCTAAAGGACAAACCTTGGAGCAGGCTTAAGGCTCCACCTCTGCCCCATCTCGCTACCACCGGCTAAACTATCCCCAAGCCAGCCACCTACATAGGGAGATTTCCGTGCCGCACAAAGTCCAGTCCCACCCCGACGAGGCCCGTCATTCCGGGACTGAGTACGGATCGGCGGACTTCTTGGTGGTTTCCAACAGGTTGCCGGTGGACAGGATTCCTACTGCCACGGACGACGGCGGCTGGCGGCGTTCCCCGGGAGGCCTGGTTACGGCGTTGGCCCCGGTCATGGCAGTCCGCGACGGTGCCTGGGTCGGCTGGCACGGCGCGCCCGATGAAACCTTGGATCCCTTCCATCACGAGAACATGGACTTGATCCCGGTCCCGCTCTCCCATGACGAGGTGGAACTGTATTATGAGGGCTTCTCCAACTCCACCCTGTGGCCGCTCTATCACGACGTCATTGCCCCTCCGGAGTTCCACCGTACGTGGTGGGACGCCTACCAAAGGGTGAACCGTCGCTTTGCCGCAGCAGCCGCCGGCGCCGCGGCAAAAAATGCCACCGTCTGGGTTCAGGATTACCAACTCCAGTTGGTGCCCCGGTATCTGCGCCAACTGCGCCCAGATTTGCGGATCGGTTTCTTCAACCACATCCCCTTCCCTCCCCCGGAGATCTTTGCCCAGCTCCCTTGGCGCCAGGCCATCATCAACGGACTGCTCGGTGCGGATCTGATCGGCTTCCAACGCCCCAATGACACCGCCAACTTCCTGCGCTCAGCCCGGCGCTTCCTCGGCGCCAGCGTCAAGGCCCAGCAGGTTCATGTGAAGGAAAATGACGGCTCGGTCAGCCATATTGCCCGCGCCGAGCCCTTTCCCATCTCCATTGACGTGCGCCAAATTCAGGAATTGGCGGAACGCCCTGACATCATTGCCCGCGCACGTCAGATCCGCGCTGATCTGGGCAACCCCAAGACCATCCTGCTGGGCGTGGACCGCCTCGATTACACCAAGGGCATCACCCACCGGCTCAAGGCCTATGGGGAACTTCTCACCGATGGGGTCATCACTGTCCAGGATGCTGCCCTGATTCAGGTCGCCAGCCCCAGCCGCGAGCGCGTGGAAACTTACCGGCTCCTGCGTGAGGAAGTCGAGGGCATGGTGGGCCGGATCAACGGCCAGTTCGACACCATCTCGAACACGGCCATCCGCTACCTCCATCACAACTACCCCGTGGAAGAAATGGTGGCCTTGTACCTGGCCGCGGACGTCATGCTCGTGACGGCCTTGCGTGACGGCATGAACTTGGTGGCCAAGGAATATGTGGCCGCCCGGTCAAATAACACCGGAGCCTTGGTGCTGAGCGAATTCACCGGCGCCGCAGACCAGCTCAAGCAGGCCCTCCTGGTCAACCCGCATGACATCGACGGTTTGAAGGCCATCATCACCCGCGCCATCGAGCTCTCCCCCGCTGAATCGAGCCGCCGCATGCGCTCCATGCGCCGCCAAATCCTCACCCACGACGTCGAGCGCTGGAGCCAGGACTTCCTCACCGCCTTGCAAAATGAGGCCGTTCGTGACGATCGCTGACTTACCCGTTCCTTTATACGACGCACTGGTGCGCGTCGGCCACGTCCCGCACTTACTCGTGGCCATGGACTTTGACGGCACCATGTCCCCACTTGTCTCCCGGGCAGAAGACGCCCGCCCACTCCCCGCCGCTGCCGCAGCTTTTGCCGCGCTTTCAGGCTTGGAAGGTACCACGACGGCGCTCGTGTCCGGGCGCGCTCTGGCTAGTTTGCGGGCCGTTGCCACCCCTCCAGAGGAAGCTCTGCTGGTGGGAAGCCACGGCGCCGAAATATGGCTGGGGCCCGATTCCACGCCACTGAAACTCAACGATTCCCAACAGGAATCCTTGGCACGGGCACTCCATTGTGTGGATGCTGTGGTGGCTACCCACCCCGGCACGGTGGCCGAACGCAAGCCAGCCGGCGTCGTCCTGCATTACCGCCAGGCCAGCGCGGAAGCCGCCAGCGACGCCGTCGAACATGTCCGTAACGCCCTGGAGCGAGAAAACGGACTGTTTATTACGGAGGGCAAGATGGTGCTGGAAGTCTCCGCCATCCGCTCCAACAAGGGTGAGAGCATTGCGCTATTGCGTGAAGTAACAGGCGCCGATGCCATCGTCTTTGCCGGAGACGACGTCACCGATGAACACGCCTTTGCCGCCTTGACCACAGGCGATCTAGGCATCAAGGTCGGCCCCGGAGCCACCGCGGCGTCCTTCCGCATCCCCTGCGCCCAAGCACTCCCTGCCGTGTTGGAACTCTTGCTCTCCATCAGGACGTCTTCCGGAGCGCCCCGCACGCCATGAGGACGGGGGCCGAAATTTTGGCCAACTCAGAGCACAAATGTGTCATACTTCATATATCAGAGCCGACCGCGCCCTAGGTCAAGTCTGTTCTGCATAACTGAATGACTGCATAACCACATAACTGAATAACCACCATTCACTTGAGGATCGTTCGGCACGTACCTGCCGATGAAGGGAACTACTACTGTGGCTACAGTAACTTTTGACAACGCTTCGCGCATTTACCCGGGCACCACGAAGCCCGCCGTTGACAAGCTCAACATTGAGATCGCCGATGGCGAATTCCTCGTATTCGTCGGCCCCTCCGGTTGCGGAAAATCCACCTCCCTGCGCATGCTCGCAGGTCTGGAAGACGTCAACTCCGGCCGAATCCTCATTGGTGACCGCGACGTCACCGATGTTCCGCCGAAAGACCGCGACATCGCCATGGTTTTCCAGAACTACGCGCTGTACCCGCACATGTCCGTGGCGGACAATATGGGCTTCGCCCTGAAGATCGCCGGTGTGCCGAAGGAAGAGCGCGCGACCCGCGTCAAGGAAGCCGCAAAGCTCCTGGACCTCGAGGCTTACCTGGACCGCAAGCCGAAGGCCCTCTCCGGTGGTCAGCGTCAGCGCGTTGCCATGGGCCGCGCCATCGTCCGTAACCCTCAGGTGTTCCTCATGGATGAGCCGCTCTCCAACTTGGACGCTAAACTACGTGTCCAGACCCGTACGCAGATCGCATCCCTGACCCGCCGCCTGGGCGTCACCACCGTTTACGTGACCCACGACCAGGTCGAGGCCATGACCATGGGTGACCGCGTCGCCGTGCTCAAGGACGGCGTGCTCATGCAGGTTGACACCCCGCGCAAGCTCTACGATGCCCCGCAGAACGTGTTTGTGGCCGGCTTCATCGGCTCCCCCGCCATGAACCTGCTGGAACTGCCCGTCGTTGACGGTGGCGTGAAATTCGGTGGGTCCATCTACCCGGTCAACCCCAGTGTTCTTGGTGCCGCCGCCGGCAACACCGTCACCTTGGGTATCCGCCCCGAAGATCTTGAACTCGTTGGCGCCGGAGAAGGCCTCGCGGTAGAGGCCGACGTCGTTGAAGAGTTGGGTGCCGACGCTTACGTTTACGGTCACACCACCATTGACGGCGCCGAGCGCGACATGGTGGTCCGTGTAGACGGCCGCCGCCCACCGATGAAGGGCGACTCCATCCACGTCCGCCCGCAGGTAGGTCACGTCCACCTGTTCGACGCCACCTCCGGTGCGCGCCTGAACAACGAACCGATAGCCGCCAACTAGTCCCCACGCCCTCCCGCGGAAAGTCGCCTGCGCGACTTTTCGTGTGGCCCTCGGGCGCGTGGGCCCAAGTTTATGGCCCAGCACTTCGGGAACTTTGTAGTGGCATTGAGGCGCGGTTGCCTGCCGGATCTTTCCGGCACGCAACCGCGCCTGACCTTTTAAGAGAGAATAAAGCCCATGACTGAGACTTCCGGCGCACAGTGGAACCACGAACCCACAGACTTCGAGCAGATCGGTAAACTGCCGCGCCAGTCCGCGCCGCCAGCCGCTGTCATGGGATCGCTGAACATTACGGCTGCCGCCACCGATCCCGGCCTATTGGACCTGCCGTGGCACATCAAGTTGGAGGAATGGCCGGCGGCGAACTTGGCTGCTCTCCCTCGCGGAATCTCCCGCCACGTGGTGCGCTTCGCCCACCTCGACGGCTCAGTCATCGCCATCAAGGAAACCTCCGAGCACGTGGCCCGGCACGAGTATCACATGCTGCGCAAACTGGCCCGCCTCGACGTCCCGTGCGTGGAGCCGGTGGCCGTCATCACCGGACGCACCACCCCGACTGGCGCTCCCCTGGACCCCGTGTTGGTCACCCGCCATCTCAAGTTCTCCCTGCCCTACCGAGCACTTTTTTCACAGAAGCTGCGCCGCGAGACACTCACCCGCCTCATCGATGCCCAGGCACTCCTGCTGGTACGCCTGCACCTGGTGGGCTTCTACTGGGGAGACGTCTCCCTGTCCAACACGCTGTTCCGCCGCGACGCCGGCGCATTTGCCGCGTATCTGGTAGACGCGGAAACCGGTGAACTGTACCCGGACCTCTCAACTGGCCAGCGCGAGTACGATCTCGAGATTGCGCGGGTGAACATCGCCGGAGAACTCATGGACCTGCTAGAAGGCGGGCTCATCGAGGAAAAGGTGGATCCCGTAGCCACCAGCGAGCTCATCATGGACAGCTATAGGCGTCTCTGGGCTGAGCTGACCGAGAAGGAATCCTTTGAGCTGGAAGACCGATGGCGAGTGGGCGCCCGCATCCGGCGTCTGAACGAGCTCGGCTTCGACGTCGAAGAGTATGCCATCAAGACCACCCCGGATGGCTCCACCATTCAGCTTCAGCCCAAGGTGGTCGACGCCGGCCACCATCAGCGCCGCCTGCTGCGTTTGACAGGCATCGACGCCCAGGAGAACCAGGCCCGGCGACTCCTGAACGCCATGGACTCGTTCCGTGCCGACTCGGGCGTGCCGGTTGATGAGGAAATCAGCGCGCACGAGTGGGTCAGTTCCATCTTTGAACCGATTGTCCGCGCCATCCCCCGCGAGCTAGGCGGCAAACTGGAACCGGCGGAAGTGGTCCATGAAGTCTTGGAGCACCGTTGGTACAAATCCCAAGAGGAAGAACGCAACGTCCCTCTCGCCGAAGCCGTGCAGTCTTATGTGGATACCATCCTGCGGTACCGCAGGGATGAGGACGCCATCATGCTCAGTACGGACACCGCTACGATCGCACTGCTGGAAAGCGGCGTACTCCAAGATAGCTCCGACGACGACTAAAGGGGCTCTTAGCCCCTGTGCTGGCCGCCACTGCCCGGTCCGCCACTATTGCGAGTCCTTAGGTACTTGAAAGCGTAGACGGCTACTCCGGCCCCAACGATCGCCACCACACCCAGCACTATGAGCATCACAATCATTAGGCCAGGTCCGCGAGAGGTCTCGTTGCTCAGTGACATCTCGGCATTTTTCGCAACATCCACGGTTGCTTCAGCCGGGACTGCGGTGACGGATCTGGACGAGGTGGCACTAGGCACATACGTAGGCCACGGCGTTTCTGAAGCTACCGGGGTAACCGTTTCGGTGGCTTGTGCCGTGGTCTCCACCGGCTTGGGCGCCTCGACGGGCGCCTGAACAGGAACTTGCGCGGGAGCTTGCTCCGGCATTTTTACTTGTGCCGGAGCTTTGGTCGTCGCTGGCGGTGGAGCGGTAATCTTATCTGGGGTTGGGCTCTCACTACTTGGTGACGGTGCCGATGAAGCCGTCGTTGCCGCTACCTGCTCTTGGTTCACGACGTTTTCTTGGGCCAACGGCGAAGCGCTGGCGGTGGTCGCTATGCCCAGCGTTGCGCCAAGACACAAGGCAGCTAGGGCTGTGGATGCTAGCGCTTTCCGGCGCAAAGCTCTGCTGGGAACATGCGAGAAATAGTTCATTGGGCTTCCGAACGTCATCTGTGAGCCCGGGTCCGGACTACATACCCCCCGCCAGTACACTGCCTGAAAGAGCAGGTGTTAGTCAAGTCATAGTGCCATTACGATGGCTTTGCCTGGATTCAGAATCCCTTGTGGATCGAAGAGATCTTTGATGTTTTGCTGGATGTGGCGCACCTTTTCCGACTGTTCCAACGGCAACCAGCGCAGCTTGTACTGACCGATTCCGTGCTCACCGGTGATGGTGCCTCCCAGTTCCAAGGCTTTTTCGATGGATTCGTCCAAGGCGGCATTGAGTGCCGCGATTTTGGCCGGCTCCGCCTCCGGTACCCAGAACGTAGGGTGAAGATTGCCGTCGCCAGCATGGGCAATGATCCGAACTCCCACTCCGTGCCGAAGAGCCATATCCTCCAAGGCGGCAACGTAGTGGACCAGTTGGGAACGTGGCAGTGCCACGTCCTCACCCACTGTGATGTCAGAGTCCAGATCCAAACCGCGGTTGTGCCGGCGCAGATCCACCAAACGTTCCGCTTCGGCCGGATCTTCCCGGCTCACCACGCCGCCCAGATCGCTTAAAGCAGCCGCTGCAATGTCGCTCTCTTGGGAAGCCGCCAATCCATCAAATTGTGCCAACAGCAACGCGTTGCCGCGGGTGGCGAGGTCGGTGCCGTGGTGAGAGTCGAGCTCTTCTAGACTGGCGCCGTCGATCATTTCTAGAATGCAAGGCTGTACACGAGCCTTCCCGAGGGCCAGCACGCCTGCAGCGGCGGAGCGCACGTCGGGGAAGAATACGGCAAGAGTTCGTATGTCTACGGGTAGATATTTCAGCCTCACGGTGGCTCCCACAACGATGCCCAGAGTCCCCTCAGACCCAACAAACAGGGCCGTGAGATCGTAGCCGGCCACGCCCTTGAATGTTCTGTGCCCGGTATGGATGAGAGTGCCATCCGCGAGCACCACATCCAACGCCAGGACGGCGTCGCGCGTCACGCCATACTTGGCACATCGCAAGCCGCCTGCATTCGTGGCGATGTTACCGCCAATGGTGGACGTCTTGTAGCTGGCGGGGTCCGGGGCATACATGAGGCCATGGACGGCCGCCGCGTCATTGAGGTCAGCGTTGATGACACCTGGTTCCACCCGAGCAATCTCATCCTGCGCGTTCAGTTCCAAGATCGCATTCATCCGGTCCAGCACCAGCACCAACGAGCCAGGCGTTGCATGGGCGCCTCCCGAGACACCGGTGCCTGCCCCGCGGGCCACAATGGGAATGTCATGAATGGCAGCTAAGCGGACCACGGCCTGAACATCAGCCACCGATTCCGCCCACACCACAACGTCCGGTTCGCAATACGCCGTGATGGGGCCCTGATCCGAAGCGAAGAACTTCAAGTCTTGCGCAGAAGTGCTCACCTGCTCCGGGGCCACTACTGACTTCAGTTCTTGGAGTAGTCCTATATCCACGTACTTTTCCAACTTCCATCTCGCGCCAGTAGCCTCGCCGCCCAACGTGGGCCCCCTCAGTCTAGGAGCTAAGTCCGGCGAAGAAGAACGACGTCCATGGAAGGCACTTGGGATAGTGATGCGAACTTGAGCATAGGCCTGCTGCTAACGCCGCTGCTGGACCCTAAGCCCCAGTGGTGGCAAGAACGCGGGTACTGGAGTGCCGCCACCCGCTAAACCCGGGT
>NZ_JAJJBU010000019.1 GCF_020905375.1 Arthrobacter cryoconiti | reverse complement strand
CAACTTGCTGCAATCTAGCGGAAGTTTGAAATCCGAGCGCTTCACTCGTTAATGCAAAAACCCCGCTGTTCCTTGGCTTGTAAGCCGCGGAATGGCGGGGTTTTAGGGTGGTGGGCCCTACCGGGATCGAACCGATGACATCCACGGTGTAAACGTCACCCCAACCAAACAATCGTAGGCCAAACCAGCCTTCAGGGAGTTTCTAGGGAGAATCCGGCTTCCAAGACTCCCCCAGAATCTCCCCCATTCTCTCCGCAACATCATCCAAATCCTGATCGAACAATCCCGCATAGGTGTCCAAAGTAATCGACGCCGTCGCATGCCCCAGCATACGCTGCACCGACTTCACTGAAGCCCCAGACTGCACAGCCCACGACGCAGCCGTATGCCGCAAATCATGCACCCAAAGACCGGACGGAACAGTCACAGGACTCTTCTCCCCAGCCACACGCTTCAGTACGGCATCCGCCCTAACCTTCGCCACCGCATCATCGAACTGCCGGCGCTTGAAATTATTCGCCCGCACCTGCACCCCACGGAACGTCGTGAAGATCAGATCATCAGGATCCTTCCCAATAACCTGTGCAGAAAGGAATTTACTGGCGGCAGACGTCACCGGGACCGTCCGTGTCAGCCCATTTTTCGGCGGCCCGAGTACTTGGTTTCCTTTTACGAATACGACGGCCCTTGAAATGGTGAGGCGACGTCGACGCTTGTCGAAGTCCTTGACGCGCAGCTCGGTCACCTCTGAAATCCTCAGACCAGTCGTAGCCAACACCCAAGCCATGCCGGAATACCTTTGATCGATAGCCTTGGCTAACGCTTCGACCTGCGCCACAGTCAGGAACTGGTGGGCACGAACTTTACCGGTCGGCAAGTTTACGCCAGTCGCCGGGTTATGGGTGATGCGCTTCTCCCCTACGCACCATCCAAAAAAGTTATTGAGCCTGCCAAAGATGGTGTCAACTGTACGGGCAGCCTTTCCACCTTTGGTCATAGAAGCCACCCACTCTTGAACGTCGGATCGTTCAATGTCCGCAAGGACTTTCTCTCCCCAATATGGGGTGATCGTGGCACGCAAATCAGATTCGATAGCCGCCTTCGTGGATTCCTTCACATGAGCCTGGGCGGCCTCCCAATCAGGAAGCAGCTCCTTTATCTGGACTCGACCTCGGGCCGCGCTCACATAGGTGCCTGACAATTGGTTGTGGTTCACCCATGTCTTGTGGGCGTCTGCCGCGTCCTTAGTGGCAAATGACTTCTTAACTTCCTTACCGTCCTCCAACCACACGACACGCCAACGCTTACCTTTGCCATAGTCAGCAGTCCGGGTCTTGTCTTTTTTTGTCCATCGGTCTTCAGTACGTGCCATGGCTAGCCCGTGTACGGCTTCCAGGCGTCGAGCACCGACACTACGGGCCTGATTGCCCCGTTCACTTTGGTCGCATCGTTCCCACATTCAACCGACTCATTATCGGTTACGCACGACTTTCCGGCTCCAGTGGCAGCCAAGCTATCCAGAGCGGCCAGGGTTCTTGCGACCAGTGCACCCATTTCTTTGGGCGGAGTGTCAAGTTTTCTAATATTCTTTGCCGCTAAGTTTGCGTTTATGGATGCCGTAGCAGCCGTGACCCTGCACGTCTTCGCCTTGATCTTATCGAGGACACTAGAACCCAGCACTTCAGATAATGCGCAGTCAACAATTTTGGCATCGTATTCGCGCCAGTCATTCTCGTATTCGGATATTATGCTGGCCAACTGTTGAGGCGACGAAGTTGGCGCGGCAGTAGGAGACGGTTTTGGGGTTTGAGTTGGCGCAGATGCCGCACCTCCGCCTTCACACCCAGTCAAAAGCGCTACAGCTAGGATAATTGGGGCGAGTATTTTTTTCATGGTTCCCTTTGTGGTGTGATGATTTGCCGTATTAGCAGGGTCTCTGCTGGTGTGAGTGTGCTGATGTAGGTGGTGATGTCTCGTGGGAGTACGCCGAGGATGTGGGCGGTGCCTTGTGCTGTTTGTGTCTGGTGCAGGGCGTCGATGAAGGCACCGGCTTTGATGAGGCGCCGGGCAGCCCACACGGATGCTTGTCGTTCAGCTTTCTTATCGCCCCGGACGTGCTGATACCAGGCGTGCCCTAGTTCGTGGGCGAGTGTCGATTTTCGTTGTATGGGCGCGAGCCCGTGGCGGAGGATGATGGCGTGGCCGGTTCGGTCATAGGCGCCCCACCAGCCTTTTGGGAGCGGGCCGGTGTCTACGGTGACACCGAGGTCCCCCACAAGCATGTCAATATCCATTTTTTGATTTTATTTGTTGGCTCAGACATTCTAGGTCCGGTGCGCTTTGAGGAACTCTCTGGCCATGTCTTGGAGCAGCGTGCGTGATGATTCGGGTAGGTGCCCGGCACCGTAGAGAGTCATGTCGCCGTCATCTACTGGTTGGACAGGTAGGTCCAGGGATTCGGCTGCGGTCAGAATAATTCTTGTCACGGATACTCCGAGACCGATGGCTAAGCCTTTCAGTGTTTCGGGGTCGGGGAAAGCTTTGAGACGCGTGGTCGCCATTTGTTGTAGCCGCCCGGATGTTGGTTGGCCACCGCAGTCGTCGGACAGTTTCCCGTAGGTTCTCCCGCCTTTGCGATCGAGTATGAGGTCCCTGAATGGGTCGGTGTCGGTCATGGTGTGTTCCTAGGGTTCGTTGGGTAGCTGGTCATGCCAGTCCGGCTCATCACTATGGTCATCGGCAGCCAAGTCGTAGCGGTCGCTTGAATCCTTTTTGTGCTGGGCAGTTGCCGGTTTGTTTTCTGGCCCGGCTGTTTCCATCCGTCGACGTACTTCTCCTACGAGCTCATCTGATGTGAGTGTGGAGAGGTCTGGCCGTCCGGTGGGGTGTTCTTTGGCTTCTTTGGGTGTCAGGAATCCTGCCGCCACGAATGCTTCAAGAACGGGCCGGTTGTATGCCCTGGCAAACGCCGTCACGTTCTCCGGCCGCGGGGCAAATGATTGCCATCGCGAGATCGTCGCCCCGGAGACACCAATATTTTTGGCAATCGCCGATTGGGTTTCCCCCTTGGCGTGCCGAGTAACGTATTTGATCCAGTTCATGCCGGTAACTCTAGATGCGCTCACGCATTGATTTTCCCCTATTTATTACATTGCGCCAATGCAACACGCTACGGAAGTGAATTACATTCTTGTGTTTCCGCAGGTCAGGGAGGTTGCGGCAGCGCAACAGGACTACGTTATAAAATCGTTACATTGCTGACTTGCGTTAGTGTAAGACAAATGTATAAAGTCATTACATCAGCGCAAGCAGCCCCGAGATTCCGGGGAATTATGTAAGGAAGGAGGCGACATGATGGCCCAACTGGAACTCCGTAAAGACAAGCTCCGCCAGTACAGGAAGCTCACAAAACTAGACACCGACCAGCAATTCGCCACAGCAATCGGAGTCAACGCCGCAACCGTTAGCCGTGTCCTCAGCGGCACATCAGCACCAGGCGCACGTTTCATAGCCGGACTCGTAGACGTCTTCGGTGTCGAACTCTTCGGAGACCTCTTCAACGTCCTCGACGACGCGGCTTAGTACCACCCGAAAGGAACATGATCATGCCCCAGACAACATTTGCCCAGCACCCCGAACCGTCCAACGTCTCAGAAACCACCGGCCTGCTCCAGCACATGCGCAACATGCTCTCCGAGCAGTTCCTGCACACCGAGCAAGACTTCAATGACGTGCTGACGTTGCTCGAAATGAGCCTCGCCCACCCGGTAACGACCGCAGCAGAGTATGGGACAGCCACCCCAGAGCAGGTCGCAGTATTCGAAACCGAGGTGCGCTGAACATGGAACTCACCAACTTCAACTACAGCGGCCAACCAGTGCGAACCGTGACCGTCGACAGCGAGTCGTGGTTCGTGGCATCCGACGTTGCAAAGATCCTTGGTTACAGTGCCACAGCGGCCATGACGCGCCGACTAGACGACGAAGATAAGGGGGTGCGAGTTCTGCACACCCTTGGTGGCGGGCAAGAAATGACGGTAATTTCCGAACCCGGACTATATGCTGCGGCACTGGGGTCGCAGGTAGCAGGTGCTAAGGCTTTCAAGCGTTGGGTTACCCATGAGGTTCTCCCGCAGATTCGTCGGACTGGCACTTACGCTACATCGACGCTGTCTGGTGCCGAGCTGATGGCGCAAGCCCTCATTGAGGCTCACAGCACGATGGCCAGCTACCGGGCCCGTGTGGACGAGCTGACACCCATGGCAACTGCTTGGGAGAAACTAGCGTCCGCCACGGGGGACTACTCGGTACGGGACGCCGCACAGGTGCTTTGCCGGGACGGCGGAATCCAGGTCGGCCAGAACCGCCTATTCAAGCACCTTCGCGAATCAGGGCGCCCATGGTTGGACAAGTCAAGCCGCCCATACCAGTGGGCAGTAGACCAAGGCTTGGTTGCGGAGAAGATCAGCAGCTTCAAATTCGCCCGCACCAACGGTGAAGAACAACTTGCCGCACCACAGGTCCGTATCAGTGCTAAAGGGCTTCAACGGCTCCACAAGGAACTCGCTGGCACCAGGGAACTGGTGAAGGCGTGAGCGCCCCAGTCATGGTCCGGAAAGCATTCACCCCGGACCAGGTCGCTGAGATGTTGCAGGAGCCTGTCCGTTCCATAAAAATTCATTGCCGCACGCAGGCGTTGAAGGGCGCGTACAAGACGGGTGGGAAAACATCGCCGTGGCGTATCCCGCCAGGAGCCATCGACCACTACCAACGCACCCGGCGACGCGAATAGGAGGAAACAGGAATGCGAATCATTGAACGCTTCGACGTACCAGGCTTCGCGGAACGAGAAGTAAAGCGCCGTGCAGCCGCAACCATCCAAGCTAACCGCACACGGATTGCTGAGATCGCCGTACGAGAGTTGTCGGCACTCGCCGCACATCACGCAAAGAAGGTCGGAACGGCTGCCACCGTCCCGACCCTGACATAAGAACCCTAGGAGAGCCAATGTCTTACCCACATGCTACCAAACCGGCCACATCTGGCAGTGGCCTGTTGGAGCGTCTCGTTGATGTTCCACCCACGAGGCAGGAATGCGCCCAGATCCTCGCATATTTCATGCCACACATTGCGGGCGCGTCCCCAGCTATTGAGGACACCGATTATGGGCAGGCCAGGCGCGAACTATCCGCAGCTTTGCATCATGACTTGGTCGAATACTTTTTTGTTGAAGCCGCTGACCTTGGCCAAGAAATCACCAACCGGGCCACCGGGTGGGCGAGTGACGACAAATACAAAGACACAACGGACATGAGCCTTGCCGATGGTTTCTCGTTCGTCATCGACCGTCTCGTTGACGGCGTGAACCGGTGAAGGGCATAAAGATGACCCGCCGGGGCGAACTCGTTGCCGAATGGTTCACCGCGTTGGCCATGGTCGCCGGGACGTTAGCGATCATATTCATTCTTGCCCCGGGGTGCGCGGCATGAGCCGCTACAAGGGCATTGTTTGGCCGTTCATGGTTGGGGAGCCAACCCCGGACGACTATGAGCCAACCGATCTGGAGCTTGACCCAAACCCACCAACCGACCCCTACGACTCACCCTCATACTTCAACCTGAAAGGCCCCACCAAATGAGTATCCAGATTTCTTCCCTCGACATCAGTAACTTCCAGCGATTGTCCGCGGCGAAGATCGAACCGACTGGCAGCCTGATTGTTTTGGCCGGCCAGAACGCGAACGGAAAGACCTCGGTGTTAGACGCCATTGAGACCACATTGTGTGGGTTCAATGCTAGGAACACGAAGCGGCCCATCAAGGATGGCCACGGCAAGGCGTCCATCGACATTGTTCTCACGGATGGGACCGTGGTGAGGCGTACGTTCACCCCGTCCGGCTCGACCTTGTCCGGTACCCGCCCGGACGGCGCCAAGTTGAAGCAGGCTGACCTGAACGCGATCATCTCCCAGCTCGGTGTTGACGCTTCCACGTTCGCCACGTCCGGCGAGAAGGAACAGCTCAAGACGCTCCTGTCCGTCGTTGAGCTCCCATTCGTGCCAGCCGAGTTGGACGCGCAGAAGAAGGCGCTAGAAGCTGACCGGCTGTTTGTTGGCCAGCAGGGAAAAACCATTGGTGATGTCGAGGTAAACGAGAACCTGCCAACCGAAGAAACCAGTGCGAGTGAAATCATTGCCCAAATCCGGGAAGCTGAGACGGCGAACCGGGAAGTAGCGACCGCAGAGCAAGAGATTGCCAACGCCAAAGCAATGGTTGCCCAGTCGCGGCAGGAACTGGAATTGGCTCAGGACAAACTCACCAACTGGCAGCGCACCCTAGAGTCACGCGCCGCAGCGTTCGATGCACTCCCGAAGCCTGCCGACACCACGGCACTTGAAGCGCAGCTTGCCGAGGCTGACGACGCCAACGCGGCTATACGCACCAACAACACTGCACGTGCGCAGACCGAGAATAGGAAGCAGCTCCGCGCCAAGTGGGATGAACTCACTGACCAGATAAAGGCCATTGATCAGACGAAGAAGGACGGACTCGCCGCAGTGGAGATGCCCATCGAAGGGCTCGGATTTGATGAAGAGGGCGTGTTGTACCAGGGCATCCCATTCTCCCGGGCGTCGGGTGCTGAACAGATAATTGTCTCCGCGGCCATGATCATCGCCACGGATCCGGAACTTCGCACGATGGTAATCCGCAACGGCAACGTGCTGGATAAGGGAAGCCTGCGACAGCTCGAAGAAATGCTGGAAGATAACAACTTCCTCGCCTTCATCGAATACGTCAGCGACGGCGAAGACCACGAATTCCGCTTGGTTAATGGGGAGCTTGCGGCATGAACGGCATGAAGGACAGCCAGTGCTACGAGACGGCAGTGAATCGGCGAGAGCTAATAATCGACGCTTTTATGCAAGGCGGCGTCAACAATGTCCCCAATACTCTCGCCCTTGCCCAGCTTGAGGCAACCCTCGCACTCGCCTACGAACAGCGGACGGCGAACCTAATCGACTACGTGGACAAAATTGACGACACATCAGCAGCAATACCAGTCGTGACCGAAATAAAAAACCGCCTAGGCGTCAACGAAGGAGCTACCCGATGAGAGCGAAACCGTGGACGAAGTTCCGCAAAGCCTACGACAAAACATCCAGCACCAAACCGCACGGAAAACACAGGAAGGAAACGAGATGACCATCACCAAGCCAAAAATAAGGACTGGGGCCCGGTCCGCGTCGCCGAAACCCATGGCCCCAGCCAAGACAACCGTCACCACTGGCGCGGTGGCCAAGCCGCGCAGCAAGCCAACATCGAAGGGCCTGTCGTTCAGCCCGGCCGGGCACAGGTACAAGCTCGACGGCATGCCTGTCACCGGTGTCACCACCCTCATAGGGGAAGGCGTGCCGAAGGGCGCACTGATCCCCTGGGCGGCGGAGATGGCCGGGCAGTGGGCGCTGGAGCACCTCGCCCAACTGCCGGTCATGCCAGCCGATGAAGCGCTCCGGGAAATGAAGTGGGCGTGGCGGAAACACCGCGACGACGCCGGCGCCACCGGGACGGCCGTGCACAAGATGGCAGAGCAGCTCTCCCGCACCGGTGAAGTCGATGCCGACGCAGACCTGATCGGGTATGTGGAAGGGTTCGCCCAGTTCCTAGATGATTGGCAGGTCACGCCAGTCTTACTTGAGCGGCCGTGTGGCAACCGCACCCACCACTATGCGGGGACGTTTGACATGTACGCCACCAGCCCGCTGCTAATGACCTTGGAGGAGATCGCCGTGGGGAAGCTCATTCAGATCGATCTGAAGACGTCCAAGGGCGTGTATGGGGAGACTGCGCTCCAGCTGGCCGCCTACTCGGAGGCAGAGTTCTACATCGACGAGGACGGCAACGAGCAGCCCATGCCCGAGGTAATCAAGACATTCGTCGCCCACGTCACCCCCATGGACCGGGAGGGCAAGCACGAACGCTACGGAGACCGCCCGCTTGGCACCAGCCTCTACCTGATGGCTGACTCCCCGGAACAGATCAAGGAACACTTCGGATGGTTCCTAGCCGCGGCCTACACCGCTAAAGCCAAGAAGGCCCGCGAGCTCCTTGCCCGCGAACCACTCACCATCCCCGCCCCAGAAATGAGCATCGCATCATGAGCAGCGTCAACGGTTACGCATTCGCCGGCCCAGAAATTCTGGACGAGCACAAGGCCGCATTCGAGCAAGTCAAGCACATCCAGGGCGCCGTCCTCTCAGATGTGAGCACGTATGCGCGCCGTACCAAGCGCATGGACCCGGAAAAGACCAAAGGCCTGACCGACCTGCAGAAGCTAGTCCTCGCCGACGGCGGCCCTTCCCCATTCGGCGGCCATGTAGACGGCAACACTGTTGCCGTCTACACCGACTAAGAAAAGGAACCAACATCATGACCGAAGTCTCAATTCCCCAGGCCGCGCCAGCCGCGGTTGCCATGCCAGAGCTGCCGTCTGTGACAGGCGTAGCCAGCCTTGAAAGCTGGGTCACCGCCCTTGGCCACGCGAATAAGATCGCCAACTTCATGGCACGTTCCAACTTCGTCCCCGCCCCGCTGCGGTTGAAGTCCAAGAACAACTACAAGACCACCGAGGAGCTGGCCCTTGACGTCACGGCGATCATACTGGCGGGCGCCTCGATCGGGTACGACCCGTTCCAGGCGGTACAGCAAATGTTCATCGTGCACGGCTCCCCTGCCATGTATGCCCGGTCCATGGTCGCCCTGGTCAAATCCCATGGCCATAAGCTCGACCAGACCGTAGCTAACGCCGAGTCGGTGACCGTTCGGGCACGGCACAAGAACGAGACAGAGTGGCACGAGTTCACGTGGGACATGGCCCGTGCCAAGAAGGCGGGATACACCTCCAACCCGAAGTACGCGTCCAACCCGCAGGAAATGCTGTATGCGAAGGCTGCCACGGAGGCTTGCCGCCGCATGTTCCCGGAAGTACTCGCCGGTATCTCGGCTTACAGCGTGGAGGAATCCGAGCTGGAGGATATGGGCGAGTTACAGACGGCAGCACCCGTGGCCGCTGCTGCCGCCCCGGCGAAGGCGAGGGTGCAGCGCCGCCAGCAGCCAGTCCCAGTCCTGCCCGACGTCGTGCACGATGCGCCTGCAGTGGCGGTGGAGCCAGAACCGGAGGATGACCTACCAGCGATGGCCACCCCGGAGCAGATCACACACTTGGTGGTGGCGTTGAAAGCTGCCGGGCATTCCACGAATGACGCGAAGGCCGAGGCTGTGCAGGAGCAGGTTGGGCGCCAGCTCGGGGGGTTCCAAGACCTCACTGAGGCCGAGGCAGCGGACTTGATCGAGTTCTTCAATGGCGCGGGTCCGCAACCGGTCGCGCCGATTGATCCAGATGCTGATGCTGATGCCGCATGGTTGGCAGGTGGCAAATAATGGCTGGCGAAACAACGATCACAGTAATTGGCAACCTCACGAGTGACCCGGAACTTCGCTTCACCCCATCAGGTAGTGCGGTTGCGAACTTCACCATCGCTTCGACCCCGCGGACCTTAGATCGCCAGTCCAACGAGTGGAAGGACGGCGAAACCCTTTTTCTCCGGGCCAGTATTTGGCGTGAGGCTGCGGAGAACGTGGCCGAGTCCCTGACGAAGGGTTGCCGTGTAATCGTCTCGGGAAGGCTCAAGTCACGCACTTATGACACCAAGGATGGCGAGAAGCGAACTGTCATGGAGTTGGAGGTCGACGAGATCGGGCCGAGCTTGAAGACGGCCACAACGAAGGTCAACCGGTCAGCACGTGGGAGCGGGGAGGGAACAGCTAACCGTACCGGTGGGGCATGGTCGCCAACTGCTTCACCTGAACAGTCCGGTAACGGCTGGGGATAGACACCACCCACCCGGCAATAAAACCAATGGTTTACGCTGCCCAACGTATCTAGTGTTGGGCGGCGTAACCACTCACGACAGGAGTTTTTGTTTTGACTATCACCAACATTTCTACCCGCATCCAAGCCCGTGACGGCGTCGCAGTCGTCCTCTATTCAAAACCGAATTGTTCCCAGTGCAAGCTGACATCCAACATGCTCGACAAGGCCGGGATTGTGTACACCAAGGTCGATGTTACCAAGGACGATGCCGCCCTGGCATACGTGACTGGCGACAAGGTAGATGGTGGCCTCGGGTATAGGTCCGCGCCGGTTGTGTACGTCTCCACCATCGACGGCGACATTGACTGGCACGGCTTCCGACCTGACAACATCAAGAAATTCATTACAGAAATCGCGGACGCAGCATGAACACCTATTTTCATGGAGGCGTTGACGGGTTACGCCCCGGGGACTTGTTGGAACCCGGTCATTCACGTAAACAGCATGACGGCTGCGAGTGGTGTGCTGCGAGGGCGATCGGTGAAACTCACCTTGGCATTGACGGACCATCCGAGCGCTCCGAAGTGTATTTCACCCCGAATCGTCTCTACGCCAAATTTCATGCAAGCCTCTACGGCTACGGCGACCTTTACCGGGTTGAACCAGTCGGCACAGTGACCCGGTCCACGGAGGACACCATGGAGTCGTACACGGCACCGACGGCACGCGTCACATCAGTTCTTGAACGCGCAGTAGAACTCACATGGCCAGAACGCAGGCGCCTCAACCGGCACTGGGCCGACGCAGACAAAACACATCGACTAAACCAGCTGAAAACGAGAACGACATGACTATCAACCCAGCAACCCTGCAGCGACTCACCCCCCACGATTTCGAGTACTGCGACAACAAGGCCAGCCTCATCCGGCGTTTCAACAAGGACACCGAGGGTCACGTAATGACGACTCTGCACGAAGATGGCCTGTACCGTCATCTGCGGTTCCGCTCACCTGAAATCGGCTGGGGATGGTTCGACCTCATCACATGGCCCGGACACCTCACCATCAACGGCGACATGGGCACCTACACATTCGCCCGAGTCGAGGACATGTTCACGTTCTTCACCGGCTATATCAACACCCACTACTGGTCCGAGAAAGAAAAGGGCCGTGGCCGATCCGAACTGAAAGAACACGACGGCGACGAATTCAAGACGTGGATTGTCCAGGACTTCTGGGATACGAGCCGCGACATGGACGCCGACCTGACAAAGCGTTGGTGGGCAACGATTCGGGAGAACGTCTTCGACCGGCATAGCTTCCACAACACCGACCACCGCGAAGGCTGCAACGACGCCGTAGACGACATCATTCACGAAGGTGTCGCACCAAAACGCCACTACCAAGATCTCTGGGACAACGACTGGACAAAGTACCCGTGGCACCTCGAATACTGCATGGCCTCCATTGTCGCCGGAATCCGCACCTACAACGCCGTCAAGAAGGCAGCATTCCTGGCAACAGCACTGGTGGACGAAGAAGGTCAGCGACTCGTCCAGGGCATCATCGACCGAGTTGAGGCCGCTAAGTGACCATCCCAACACTCGCCTTGATCCCGCCGAAGCCGCGCCTGACGATACCGCCACGCCGGGTGAATGTAATCAGCTGCCCGGCCTGCAACCATCCACTGCAATACGGCGACAACTGCCGCTGCGCAGACTAACCAAACCCCACCAAAGTTCTGAAAGGACACCATGAAGTTCACTATCCCAGCGGACGCACTCGCCGATGCTGCCATGTACGTCTCAAAATCAATCAGTCAGCGACCACCTAACCCGATCCTGTCAGGGATCCTCATCGATGCCGTTGAGTCCACCCTGCGCCTGTCCGGTTTCGACTTTGAGAAGTCATCCCGCGCCACAGTATCCGCCATCGTGGACGAGCCCGGGCACGTGTTGTTGTCGGCCCGCATGTTCACCGACATTGCCCGCAAGTTCAAAAGCAAGACACTCACCGTGGAAGTTGACGGCACCCGGGCAAACATCACGGTCGGGTCAGCGAAATACACGATGACAGCAATGCCATACGCTGACTTCCCGGCACTCCCACAACTACCGGAACCGGCTGGCACCTTGGATGCTGAACAGTTCACTGCCGCCATCAGTGAGGTCGCTGGGGCGGCATCCACGGACCCGAGCATTGCCATGCTCATGTGTGTAGAACTGACCGCCGAAAACGGGGAACTGTTCCTACGCGCCACAGACCGTTACCGCTTAGCTGAGGCGTCATTGCCGTGGTCTGGTGACGACTTCCATGCGATCATCCCGGCACCATGGCTTAGTGACGTTGCCAAAAACATTGCGGGCGAAACGCAGTTGCTCATCAGCGACACCATGGTCGGTGTGCGCTCCGGGAACCGGGCCACCACATCACTGATTACTGGCGGCGACTACCCAAAGATCAGGTCACTGTTCCCAGACCAGATACCCATCACAGTCACCGTAGACCGGGCCGAACTGTTGGACATTGTTGGCCGCGTCTCACTCGTCGCCGAACGAAACACGCCAGTACGGCTCACCATCACTGACGGACAAATCATTGTCGACGCCGGGACCGGCGAAAACGCCCAAGGCCACGAAGTACTTGCCGCCGAACTAGACGGGGACCCCATCACGGTCGCCTACAACCCCGGCTACCTCCAATGGACGCTCAACACAATGCCGGGTAACACCGTACAACTCGGGTTCGTCACCTCACCCAAACCAACACTTTTTACACCGCCCGGCAGTGACAACCCAAAACACTTGCTCATGCCAGTCCGACTCCCCGAGAAATAGGGACGAGGCCATGAAAAATCCTGCCCAAGAATTCAAGAAAGCCCAGGCTGCCACACGAGCAGCCCGCGAAGTAGAACGCAAAGCACTGTGGGCGTTGCCGCTGGAAGATCAAGACCGTGAATATCGCTTCAAGCGCGCCCGCACCCTACACGGCTCCAAGGAAGTTGAAGTCGACTACGTGATCGACTCCGACGACCTGGAAGAACTCGGCTACCACCACAAAGACGAATGCCCGTCATCAGCCAGCCGCCACGACGTCGACGAGCCAGATGAACTCACGGCCCGCCGCGCACTCTCCGACTGGCACGACGACGAACACGGCAACCAGCTATGGGCCATGTGCCGCCAACAACCATGCGACCAACTCCCCCACGATTTCAGGAGCACACCGTGACCGAAACCCCAGCAATCCCCGGCATTGAGTGGCCCGAACCAGTCCTCACCTGCGACCTGATCATCGAACGCGAACTCAAAGAAGCATTCAGACAGCAAGAGCACTGGCTCCACACCATGCGCGAACACATGAACTACCCGGCCGGAGACAAATCAGATAAAGCGCAGGTAGTCCAGTACAAGTCACTAATGCACCTGCAATCGTTCATCCAATCAGCGGCCATCGCAGACCTGCTCCGCACCATCCAAGGCATGGCCCCAGGACTCTCCGACAGAATCGCCCGCGACTTCGACACCCTCCACCAATCCGGGGAAATCGGCGAGCTCCTCTGGGAATGGGCAACCGAGCGCGGACTCGAACCAGAACAAATCATTGAGGACGCCAAGACCACGATCACACAAGAACAGGACACCAAATGAGCACCGCACTCCTCGAGCGCAGGTCGTCCTTGGATGACCTGATCCGGTTCATGCAGGAATCAAACAACGCGCTCACCGCCACGGACATGTTCTGCGGGGCTGGCGGATCCAGCACCGGCGCGCTCGAGGTCCCCGGCGTGAAAGTAAAGACCGCCATGAACCACTGGGCACGCGCCATCGAGACACATAATATGAACCATCCTGACACCGACCATGTGCTTGCCGACATCCAGGTGACAGATCCGCGATACATTGCCAGCTCCGACATCCTTTGGGCGTCACCTGAGTGCTTTACTGCCGGGCATTTGGTGACAACAAACCGCGGCCAAGTCCCAATCGATGACATCAAGATTGGCGATGTCGTCTTGACGCATAAGAACCGTTGGCGCCCCGTTGTGCGCACCCAGTACCGTAACAACGCCAAGGTTGTTACCGCGTCAGGCTCCGGCCACCCGGGCATTGTCGTAACCCCAAACCATAGGTTCTGGGCAAAGTCCTCTGACCGGGCATGGAACGGTAACGGCTACACGCGACGCTACGGAGTCGCCGACTGGATGCGAATGGAACGCACCTTAGCCAACGAGGCGCTGTGGGCTACCCCTGTTGCAGCTGACTCGCTGCCGACGATGGACCTACCACCGGTGTTCCGTGGCTCGCCTGATGGTTGGTGGCTGCTAGGCCGATGGCTCGGTGACGGTTCAATGTCATTTGGCCGCAACCATGAGGTGACAATTTCATGTGGTTACCACGAAGCTGACGACCTGGCGCCAGTGCTGGAATGCACGGGATTTCGCTGGCACCGTTCTGATAAACGCACAGCTGTCGTATTCACCGCGTCATGCATTGAATCCCGTGGCTGGATTGCAGATCAATGCGGGCACGGTGCGGCAAACAAGCAGCTTCCGGCATGGACCGCGTCGTTGCCGGAAGAAGATCGCCGCGCAATCTTCGACGGGTACATGTCCGCTGATGGTGGAATTACTCAGCGCCGGCACCGCGCCAGCACGGTCTCCCGCGCACTGGCCGTGAGCATGCGCATGCTCATCGAATCACTCGGTTACCGCGTAGCTATGGCATACGACAACCGCACCACATACAGCATCGAGGGGCGCACCGGCGTAGCCAAGCAACAGTGGATACTCCACTGGGAACCTGAGCTCTCAGAGAATCGCGCAGCCGAGGCGTTCGTTGAGGATGGCCATGTTTGGTCTCGTATCCGCAAGGTTGAAGAGCTGGTCGGTACTGCGACTGTCTACAACATCGAAGTCGAAGAAGATCACTCCTATGTGTTGGACGGCATTGTAGTCGCAAATTGCACGAACCACTCAGTGGCCAAGGGTAAGAAACGCGTCACGAACCAACCGGACCTGTTCGGCGACAGCATCGCGGATGAGGCCGCGCAGAAGTCCCGCGCCACCATGTGGGACGTGCCTCGTTTTGCCGAGGTCCACAAGTACAAGCTCATCATCACCGAGAACGTTGTTGACGCCGCCAAATGGGTAATGTTCGACGCATGGCTGTTCGCCATGGACGCGCTCGGCTACGACCACCACATCGTCTACATGAACTCCATGCACGCACAGCTCGGCGGACTCCCAGCACCACAGTCACGGGACCGCATGTACGTGATGTTCTGGCTGAAAGGCAACCGGCGCCCGAACTTTGACCTGCTCATGCCGCTCGCGCACTGCCCAAGCTGTGATGAGACCGTGCGGTGTGTGCAGTCATGGAAAAACCCGGCCTACCGTTGGGGACGCTACCGGGCCCAATACAACTACCGGTGCCCAAACACGAAGTGCCGCAACTCCGTCGTGGAACCCGGATGGCTCCCCGCATCCTCCGCCATCGACTGGACCCTGCGCGGGCAACGCATTGGCGATCGGACCAAGCCGCTCGTACCCAAAACACTGGCACGCATTGCCGCCGGACTCGCGAAGTACGGCAAACAGCCAATGCACCTTGCCGCCGCCGGGAACACCTACGACTCGGCGACGACAGGAAAAGGCGACTACTACCGCGTCTGGCCGACCACAGATTCACTGCGCACGCTGACCGGAACCACAGAGCACGGACTCGTGCTCGACTCCGTGCGCGGCTCAAACATCATGAGCAGCACGGGCGAACCATTCGCAACCCAGACAACAAGCTACACACGCTCCCTGCTCGTGCCAGTTGAAGGCCGCGAAGGGAAGCAGGCTGCACCCGTTGATGCTGTCATGCGTACCCAGACCACACGCAACGAAACTGGGCTGCTCATACCGCCGCTGATCATGAGAAACAACTCGGCTCCAGCTGGCCAGGAATCATACCTATCAAAGCCGGTATCTGAGCCGCTTGGCACATTGACTACAGCGGGACATCAGTCCCTCATCATTCCTCCCGGAAACAATTTGCTGATGGAGTACTACGGCAAAGGCCAAGTGTTCCCAATCTCCAAGGCCATCCCAACGATCAGCACCACTGCTCGGCATGCCCTAATTACCACCATGCGCGGAACCAGCCCTGAGCACCTGGCCAGCTCGAACGCACCTATCACCGACCCACTACGCACCATCAGCGCTGGCGGAAACCATGCAGGCATCACCGAATGGACCGTGCCCGAGGTTGAGGACTGCGAATTCAGGATGCTCGAACCCTACGAAATCAGTGCAGGCATGGCATTCCCCAAGAACTACATCATGACCGGCAACAAACGCGAACAGGTCAAGCAGGCAGGCAACGCAGTCACCCCACCCGCGGCCCGTGACCTCTTCATCGTTGCCGCGCTCTCACTCACCCAAGGATTGGATCTAGCGGCATGACCACCACCATGGAAGCCCCGACCATTACCGCGTATCAGCGGTTCATGGATGCCAAGTCGTCCGCGCCGAAAGCTACTGGGCGCACCGTTGAAATGTCAGAGATCAACCCGATCTTGCATGACTGGCAGAAAGAGATTGTGAAGTGGGCGGTCGAAACATCTCGCGCAGCGATCTGGGCTGATACCGGGCTAGGCAAAACGTTCATGGCCGCCGAATGGTCGCGTCTCATTGGCGGCACCGCACTCACTATTGCGCCGCTCGCTGTGACCCAACAAACCATCCGTGAATCCGCGAAACTTGGCATCACCATGACCTATGTGCGCGACCAGTCAGAACTCACCGGAACCGGCCAGTACATTACCAACTATGAGATGTCGGAGCGGTTCAACGCGGACGCACTAGACGCCGTCGTACTTGACGAATCATCCATCCTCAAAAACTCGACCGGCGCGACCAGAAACCAACTAATCGCACAATTCCAGAACGTCCCCCACCGACTCGCATGCACTGCAACACCGGCGCCGAACGATCCAGAGGAACTAACCAGCCAGGCCGAGTTTCTGGGCCGATCAACCCGCGTAAACATGCTCGCCGCCTACTTTGTGCACGACGCCGACGGGTGGCGGCTCAAGGGCCACGCACGCCTACCAATGATCACATGGATGGCAACATGGGCACTCGCCATCCGGACCCCATCAGATATGGGGTACGCGGACGGGGACTACATCCTGCCAGGACTCGAAATTGTGCCCCACCTTTTGGATGTGAACAGCGCCCCGGATGATCAACTATTCGCCACCGATCTAGGCGGGGTGAGTGGACGCGCCGCAATCCGAAAAGAAACGCTCGCCGCACGAGTTGGGCGGGCCGCCGAACTCGTGGCATCCGAACCATCTGAGCCATGGCTGATCTGGTGCGGGCTCAACGATGAAGCAATAGCACTGGCGAAAGCAATCCCCGGCGCCGTCAACGTCCACGGCAGTATGAGCCCCGAAGAAAAGGCAGCGGCCCTACTGGGGTTCGCGGACGGTGACATTCAAATACTGATCACCAAGCCAGGAATCGCCGCGCAAGGACTCAACTACCAGCACTGCGCCCGCATGGCGTTCGTCGGACTCTCCGACTCCTACGAGCAGTACTACCAAGCAATCCGCAGATGCTACCGCTACGGACAGAAACGAGTCGTCGTAGCAAACGTGATCCTCTCCAACTTGGAGGGCCAAATCGCCCGCAACATTGCCAGCAAAGAAACCCAGTCAAAGACCATCACCGCCGCACTGGTGGATGAAATGAAGAAAGTCAGGAACCACTCATGAGCAACGAAAACATGGACGAATACACCACCGACATTGCGATCGGCGACAACTGGACTCTCATGCTTGGAGACAGCTGCGAACGACTCGGAGAAATCCCGGACAACAGCATCGACCTTTCGGTGTGCTCGCCGCCGTTCGACTCCTTGTTCACCTACTCGCCATCCATGCGCGACCTCGGCAACAACTCGAGCCGCGGCCAATTCATTGAGCACTACCGGTTCATTGTTGAACACCAGCTGCGAGTCACCAAGCCCGGCCGCAACGCATGTATCCACGTACAACAATTGACAACCACTAAAACCACGCACGGATTCATGGGACTGTCCGACTTCCGTGGCGACGTTATCCGGCTGTTTCAGGATGTGGGATGGCAGTTCCATGGTGAAGTGACCGTGTGGAAAGACCCGCAAGCCCAGTCAATCCGTACCAGGGCGCACGCCCTAGCATTCCAAACCAAGAACCGGGACAGCGCCACGACCCGGCCGGCACTGGCTGACTACCTGCTGATCTTCAAAAAGCCGGGCGACAATGCGGTGCCGATCAAGAATGATGCCCGAACCGGCGAAGTCACCAATGATGATTGGATTGATTGGGCAAGCCCCATCTGGTTCGACCACGAGGACGGTGGATGGCTCACGGACGACGGCAACATCAGCCCGGTATGGCTCGGCATCAAAGAAACCGAAACACTCAACACCAAGGTTGCCAAAGAGTCCGCAGACGAACGCCACATTGCCCCGCTGCAGCTCGGGTTCATTGATCGTTGCGTGCGCCTATGGTCAAACCCTGGCGAAACCGTACTGACCCCGTTCGGTGGGATTGGCAGTGAGCTCTACCAGTCCGTCAAACGTGGCAGGAAAGCCATTGGGTGCGAACTCAAACCAGCATACTGGCGCACCGCAGTAAAAAACCTAACTGACCTGGAATCCGCAATGGACGTCCCGCCACTGTTCGACCTCGCAGAGACCGCCTGAACTAAGCAATTTTTCTTTGACCATCAAACAAGCGTTACTTGTTTTTCGTACTTGCAACGCTTGTTAGTATTGGTCAAAGGATAGGAAGGAACATACGCCATGCACGTAAAATACACGGCACTAGTCGCCCACCTAAAACAGCACCCGGGAACCTGGGCGAAGGTACGCACCACCGACACCGAGGCCGGCGCCTGGGCGGCAGCACACCAAATCAAGAACGGCCGCCGCGCAGCATTCCGCCCACCAAAAGAATTCGAATCGTACACGGACGGATGCGTTGTAATGGCCCGATATATCGGACACACACCAGCGCTAGCCTCGCCGGTGGCAACAAACTATTGCACCAGTTGCGGCGCACACAACCCAGGACCAGAGGTGCCCTAAGTAATGGCACGCATCGACGATCTCCCGCCATGGGATGGCGTGACGCCGATAGACATTTGGAAGTCAAAACGAAAGCAAGAAATAAAGGCACTCGTCACGCAGGAATCAGCGGTACTCAAAGCTGTAGACATTGACGGTAACCCTCTTTACAAACTGACCAGTGGATCAAACCTGAAGAGGACAAAACCGCTCAGCAAATCGACGCACACCGCAGTTATCAAACGTGACGGGTGCTGCCTTCACTGCGGATCCACAACTGATCTTGAAGTAGACCATATTGTCCGGTACATCGATAACGGCCCCAATGAAATGAGCAACTTACAGACACTCTGCTTTCCCTGCCACAAAAAGAAGGGTAGGACGCAGTAATTCCACAGCTCAGGATCGACAAATGATTCCGCGACCACCGCAAAGTACTGGAACTAAGCCAGGTTGGCGCCGAAATCTTTACGTTAGACAACATCACATGCGAACGGCAAAACGAAGGAAGGAGATTATTAGATGGCTTGGAGTCTAGCTTGCAGTGAAAGGAGACAGATACAAGGTGAACCAGTTCAGCTCATCATGGTTGTCCAGCTCAGGAATTATTTCGTCAGACGACTCGGCGCCCCTGGCCTTCGCTTCCTTGATGAAAGTTTCAAGGTCTTCAACTGTGACGGAGAATCCAGACCCTTCCTCGGAGAAGTGCAAAGTCAGTTGGTTGGAAAAGTTAGCCATGTCGCAATTATGACAGAGGGAGGTGACTCATGGCAGAGGCGGAAGAGAAGGACCGGCGTTTCTGGGCCAAGATCGACGTTGACTATTTCGACAACTCGAAGATTGACGAACTATCGGACGCGGGCCAGCTTCTGCACCTTGGGTTGATCCTCAAGGCCAAGAAGCAACAGAAGGGTGGCGTACTGTCCGCAAGGCTCTGCAAGGCCCGTGGAGACGCAGCACTAAAGGAGCTGATGGACGGCGACCTGATCCACAAAATGGACGCCAGAACCTACCAGCTACACGACTACGGAAAACACCAAACGGACGACGCGAACATATCCGAAACGCGGTCAAAAATAGGCCAAAAAGGTGCCCACAAGACCAACCACGAGAATCGGCAAATTTATGTGGAAATTTGCGGGCACTGCCAGCAAGCGGCAAGTGACGGCGAAGAATGGTTGAAACACGCGGAACTTGGGCCATAAACACACCAAAACTGGAGCGGCAAAAGCGGCAAAAGTATCGGCAATTGCCGGTCATTTGCCGCGGCAAACACCCCGGCAAGAGAGCGGCAGAGTTAAGAGACTTACTTACGTAAGTCCTCTATCTCACCTAAGTCTCTACTCACATTTAAAGAAGATGGTGAAAAGTTCTCAATCAATCGTCACCTAACTTAACGCGAGCGTCCGCAACAACTGATTGAAAGAAGGAGAACCATGATCACCAAACCGCAAGCCGAAACACTCACCGCACTGCTCAACCAGATCCGGCCACGATGGTCAACAACCTCGCTCATGACAATTCTGGAAAAAAACGCGCAACACCCAGCCAAATTCGCAGACATCGCCACAGCAGCCGTCACCGCAGCCCGGGACCCCATCGCACAAACACCAGGCATCATCTTCATCGACACACGATTCTGGCCCGAAGAAACCAAACACCGCCTACCAAAACCACCAGAATGCGAAGACCACATCGGAGAACCAGCCCACAACTGCTCAAGCTGCCACGCAGACATCAAATGCGGGGACCGACCAGCAAACATGATCGGCAAACACCACACCACAAACAGAAACCCAGGCCAACCCACATGAAAAACACCACCAAAAATGAGACACTAGGGATTACCCTGCGCCGGGGCGCCAAACAACCCGGCACGCAGCGGACCCACACCAACACAACAAGCCCAGCACCTCCCCTGCGGCCCAAAAATCAATTCTTACGGGTTGTGAGCACTAATGTTAGTAGTTGTGAGTCTTGACTGTTTCTAGGCCCGTACAGGGGCACTCAGCGGCTCAGGGTAGGCGGGTGGTGTTGGATGCGATGTTGGAGAAGCCGTTTCAGGATGGGGTGCTAAAACTGGCTCGCTTTCACGGTTTCAGCCTCGCGTATCACACCCATGACAGCCGTCGTTCGGTCCCGGGTTTCCCTGACCTGGTGCTGGTGAATCCGCGCGCCGGCAGGGTCTTGTACAGGGAGTTGAAGACTTCGAAGGGGAGGCTTTCGCCAGCCCAGATTGAGTGGCTTGACGGGCTCACAGCCTGCGGTATGGATGCTGGTGTGTGGCGGCCCAACGACCTTGACACGGGGCGGGTGGTAGCGGAGTTGCGCGGCCAATCCTTTGCTCAAAAAACCTAGTGACATTAGTAATTTCTACTAGCAACATGAGATAGGCTGATAGGACACGAAAGGCCCCGCAAGGTTCAGATGTTTCCGCATCTTAGCTTCGGGGCCGTGACCGAACTGATTGGAGTTCGATAATGAAAAGCTTAGCAACATCCACCGTCCCGGCGTACGCCCACCCCGTCCATGTCGGTGCTGACGGGATCACATTCCGCAGGGTTCACGGGCCAAGCACCAAAGCAGTTACCGGGCACCGCACAGCATACCGGGCATGGGCTACCCAGGAACTCGCCCGCCGTGTAGAAGAGTTCGGACCAGCAACATTGTTCATGCCAGCCGAATATTTGGCGGTGGCACGATGAGCGCCGAGAACATCCGGTGGGGTTACAAGAACGCGGACGGCCACCGGTTGCACGTCAGCACTGTTGGTGCGGGCCGCGACCATGTTGAGCTGGCCATTGCCGGTGTTGGCGACTTTGACTGGCGTTCCGTGAACATCCGGGCTGCCGATGCGCCCGGCATCGCTCTCGCCATCCTGAAAGCCGCCGGCATCCAACGACACGGCGGAACCCATCTGGTCGTTGGGGACCGGCGCGACATGTGGGCCGTCCGCTACCTAACCGAACACGTCGAAGCGCAAGCCGAAGACGCCGCCGAAGCCGAACTCACCCGCCGCAAGGATGAGCTGGCGGTCAAGCTCATGCAGGAACGAGGGTTCTCCACGTCAGTTGCCAGCTACAAACTGGTCGCACCCGTCGCCCAGGCCGCCATTGACATGATCATCGAACTCCAGGACGCGGCCACCAAATGATGGCCCGGATCCGCGCCTGGATTGGCCGGCACGTCGTCGCGGACGACCCCAACCCCACCTACTCACGCCTTGACCGAATGGACCAGTGCAAATGAGCACCGTAGGCACGCCGCGCTACCAGCTAGCCAAAGAAATTTTCATGGCCGACAACGCCGACGCACCAAACCCCGAACGGGAATGGGACATCGCACTATCCAAACAGATTGCCTACGCATACGGGATCGCTGACGGATTGATCGCCGCTGGTTACACCCGCCCCCCGCACCATCACCACCGTGGCCGAATTGGGCGCGCTGGCAGTGGGAAGTGTTGTGATTGACGGCTCCGGGGATGTTTGTGAACTTCACAAGAACGGATGGTACGGAATCCTCAAGGAAGATGACGCGGAACCGTGGCTGCTGGACGGGGCCGAAGGAGTAAACCTCCCCGCGACCGTCCTGCACGAGGGGGTTGGGGCATGAGCGCACACACTGACGCTGTGAAGATCAGCATGGGCGTCTGGGAAGTTGCGCGCATGGAATCAACCAGACACCCAAAACTCAACGGTACGGCTATCGGTTTGCGGCTCACCGGCGCCGACGAAGAACTGCAAGGCGCTGACTTCCTCACCCGCGAAGAAGCGCTACATCTGCGCGACTACATCAACGAACACTTAGACCCCAAGGAGTCCCCCAATGCCTGACATGACCGACGCGCCGGACGTATGGGACGACAGCGTTTTCCCCGGAGGAATGGTATGTAGCACCTGCGGAATGCCTACCGAGTCTGAACCCTGCGAAGAACACCAACCAAACACTTACGAACGGATCAACTAATGCCTGACATGACCGACATACTCACCGCACACCAGTACGCATTCATCGAGTACGACGACAGCGGGGACGCCTACTTCGGGTGCAAGTGCGGCGATGAACAGCAAGAGGACGACCAGCACGAGGACATGGGCGACTGGCACGCCGCGCATGTTGCTGCCGCACTCGAAACCGCAGGATACGGGAAAGTGACGGGCGAAAAAGAATGGGGTGTGCGTCGTGTCGGATATTCGGCAGTTAGGCCACACGCCACCGAATCATCGGCGCGGTGGATTGTAGACGAATGCCAAATGCAAGGACACCCTGAAGAACTCGTCTCCCGCACTGTCACAGCATGGAAGAAGGAAGCATGAGCGCCGACCTCACCCTGTCATGTCGCCTCGGGCAGCACGAACACTGTCAAGGGTTCATGTACTGGGGTTCGATATTTGGAGATCCGACACCATGTCCATGCAACTGTCACAACACGGAAGGCACCGAATGACCACGAACCAGGACGCCACAGTACCGGACGCAGCCGCAGTGCGGGTTGCCGAGTTCGTGCGGCAGGCCATGCGCCTGAACGACGTTGACCGAAACAACTTCTACAGCGTCCATACAGACCCGGACACGGACGGCGCAACACTGTCTCTGCATGACCTTGCCGAGCTGTCCGCTGCCGCACCCATCATCGCAGCGCAAGCCAAAGCTGAATCGGACCTACCTCGCGCCGCAATCTTGGCTGAGATAAGCGCAGAGCGTGACCGGCAAGACGTCAAGTGGGGTGAGCAGAACCATCCCAACGGAACCGGCGATGACGTGGCTTTCATGCACGGTGTGAAACTTCCAAAGCCGCATGAGAAAGTCTCTGTCACCATGGGCACGCTGGCTTACACGGCACGCCAAGTGACGGATAGTCACGCAGCAACCGGTCACGTCACTTGGGCTGACATTCTCCTTGAAGAAGTTGGGGAGGCGTTCGCAGAGCATGGCGCGGATGCACTACGTACTGAGCTTATCCAAGTTGCCGCTGTCGCTGCCCAATGGGTAGAAGCAATCGACCGCGCCCGTGCCGCCACTATCGAACGGGCGACGCCGTGAACCGCGCTCAGATCATTGCCAAGTGCGCTGAACGAGGCCTTGACGGAGACGATGCCGAAACGGCCGTTGATCGATACCTAACTCTGCCCACTGGTGGCCCATACGACAGCGACTCGTTGCGCATCGCCAGCATCGTAAATCACAAGGAGGCGCCATGAAAGCGACTGAACTCAACGGCAACCACATCGGCAAGACCATCACGGTCAAGACCAAGAACACCGAGGCCACCGGCGTACTGCAGGGGTTCGCGCATGACACCGACACCATCAACGACAGCAGCTTTGGCCGTGAATCATGGGCGCTCGGAAAAACCAGCACCACCATCACGCTCCTGCCCGACCAGCGCATCATCGCAGAGATGGCAGACGAGGTGGAGGTGCACGAAGGCACCGTCAAAGAACCAGAAACACCCGGCAGCAGATGAAAAGTTTGCGGCACCGCCCAATACTGCGGCATGGTCAACGGAAAACACCTCTATATGCGCAGGTCTGAACGCCAATCCGACGTAACCGAGGAAAATTGGGATGCGACAGAATTCCTCCAAGTGCCTCGCACAGTTTTGGTGTTGCACAATCGACCGGGGATCAAATGGCTGGAAGGTGATTAAATTTGCTATGGACAATCAATCACCGGGTGGCCCACCCGGCACGCGACGGTCACCGAAGCCCAAGCCAACACGGACGATCTAGCGTGGCCAAATATCTATTTTCACCAGTGGATAACAACAGAGGGGAAGATCATCCATGACTACGAACGCGACTGGAAGCAATGACGTGCAGAGTTATCCACAGGCTACCCACATGGTCTACACGAACACCGGTGAACTCGGATAATCTGACGCCATGACTACAGACAATGAGAACCCCGAAGAAGAAAACCCCAACAAAGAACTCCCCATCATTCCAGGAAGTGCCAGGTACTTCCGAGACCTAACGAAACGGGAAGCTCAGGGTGAAGACCTCCAGCTATCTCCAGATGAGCACGCAAAATTCGATGAATACAAATTGTCATCCACAGCGCTATACCGCGAATTCGACGCAAACTTCAAGCTCAACCTTCAACCCTTACTCAAGTTCACCGAGGGAATGAGCGTCAATGGAATACTAGGTAAGAATTATGTTGCAAGTGATTTCCTGAAAGGGATCTCCCGCCCCTCGTACGCACCCCAGCCAATGAAGATTCCGATCAATCCAATGATCGCGTCCACACGGAACATTGAAGAGTCCATGGCTGAGATGGCAGCCGATCGCGAAGAAGCCGCAGCGCAAAGGCTTCAAGACTCAGACAACCTGAAACTAATGGCAGCCATGCTTGTCGAGATGGAACGAGGAAGGAAGCAAGGCGAAGCCGTCCAAGAGAAGCAGTCGAAATTCAATTCTCTCGTTGCCAAGTTCGGTATCCTCTTAGCATTTGGTGCATTGGCCGTTCCGTTCGTCATTGAAACCATCAAGGGCTGGGCCTAGGCCTATGGAGAGATCATTCGCGCACAGCCATATCAGCCCCCAAGATGAACGAGAATAATGGCATGATGCCTATCGACACCCTAACCTGCCAGATAACTCCAGACTCGGTCGAGCCAACCTCATTATCTTGTAGCATTCCACCGCTTGAGTACCTCGACCTTTGGACGATGTTCGGCGCCTGGGCAACCGTAGGTGCGACATTTCTGCTGGCCTTCTTTGCCTGGAAGGCCTGGAATTCCTCGCAAGCCACTCTAAAGACCATGGAGCGCCAACTCGTGGACAACAAGACGACCGCCCAAAATGCCATCGAAGCAAATAGCCAACTGGCGACCGAGATCCGACAAAGAGCACTACTTGCGGACTACTATGCGGCTGTCACGAATCTGGGTATGGCTGGAGTGCTCAAAAGATTGGGTCCGTCAGATCAGCCGGATGACTTCATGATTCGGAATTTGGCCGCATCAAGTGCGTGGGTTTCTTGGGCAATGGAACTTCACCGAATCAATCCAGAATTTAGAGCACTTACCTCAGCTTGGGACGGAGCGCTCAGGGATGAGTTGGCAAAAAGGCATTTGTCTGAACTGATCGATGGCCCCACCAAAATGGAAAGCAAACTAACCACTGACGGACAATCCAAAAAGCTAGACGAGCTTGTCGGCTGGTATCTTTTCCAGCTACAGGCTTGGCAAGTCCAGCCAGAACAGCGTCAAAAGATTGAAGGAATCCTGGCGGAGCGCCGAGGACAGTACATTGCCTAGCGTTTGCGGGGCTCGCAAGCGCGATGGGAATCCATGCTGCGCCGCCCCATTGAAGGGCGGCACCCGTTGCAAGAACCATGGTGGGGCGTCCCCCCAGGCTAAGGCCGCGGCGGCTCGTCGTATTGCTGAACAGGAAGCGATGGAGATCATGAGCAAAGCAGTCGTCACGTTGGGCATCAAGGATCGGGACATTGACCCGGCCAAGGCATTGTTGGAAGAGATCTCCTGGACGTACGCGCATGTGCAGTGGTTGCGCGGGAAAGTGCAGGAGCTCACCGAGGGCCAACCATTGGTGCGTGGCACCAAGGAACGGTACGAGTTCACTGACGATGGCGACACCAAGTTCACCGAAGCCAATAACGAATCCGCCAACCCCAGCGCCCACGCGCTCGTGTGGGGGCAAACCGAGTACCGGGACAAGTCCGGTGGTGATGATGCCGGCCAAACCGTTGTTGAGCAGGCAGGCATCAACACTTGGTATGTGCTGTACATGAAAGAACGCGAACACTTGGCCAAAGTGTCCGCCCTCGCACTGCGGGCCGGTATCGAGGAACGCAAAATAAAACTAGCCGAATCCCAAGGCGAACTAGTGGCGGCCGTCCTGCAAAGGATCCTGAACGCCCTCAATCTCACACCCGATCAGTGGGAGCAAGTGCCGGTGATAGTTCCACGCGAACTACGTGCTCTTGCCAGCCTCGAATAGCCCGCGTCACTAGTCTGATAGACGCTTATCTCTTGGTAGAATTGTGGTGTCGGTTCGGATGCTTTGGAGGCAAAACATGTCAGGAACACCATGCGGTGGTTGCGGGGCAATGTTGGCGTCAGGCATACGGCTCTGCCATGACTGCACCACCACCCTCGAATACCATCTTGAACAAACCGTGGACGTGTGGGCGAACCTACAAATCACACTCGAGCGGCGCGACGTCGGTGCGGCAAGTGTCGGCCTAGGTGGCGCGGCATCAGCAGTAGAGCCGCTCAACCTTGACGCCCACGACATCGGTTACACGCTCCAAACAATCCTGACAGGGTGGGCCCAACACATCCCAGCCATGCGCCCAGCATCCACCCAACCCCACATCCTCGCAACATGGATGCGACAACCAGCACAGATCAAACTCATCCGGGGCATGGACTGGGCCGCCGACCTGATCGGAGAACTGGAAGAATCCCTCAACAAGTGCAGAGAAGCCACCGACCGTTCCCTGGAACGCATTAGCCTCGGCCACCACTCCACAGAATGCCCCGGAAAAGTACGGGCCATCGCCGGAGCGCGCTGGGGCAGGTGCACCGAATGTCGTGAACGGTTCGAAGCAGCCACCCAGCACCAGTGGATGATCAGCGAAGCCTGGCACGTCACCGCACCACTGCCCCACATCATCCGGGCGCTCCGCACCCTCCACGTATTCGTGAAACCAAAGGACGCCGAGAACTGGGCGGCCCGCCACAAACTCATCTCCTGCATCAGCGACGACGGGGCCAAGACCTACCAACTCAAACAGGTGTACGACGTCCACCAAACAATGGTCGCCAAACGCGAACGCGTAGCCGCACAAACCAAGCTCAAGAAACAAGCCAGACTGGACGCTCAACCGATCGCGGCATAACCAGATAACCAGTACCGCATGGTACAAAAACGTGTAGCGCTTGATAGCTGAGCGTTTTGAGGGTACGGTGAAACCATGCTGATATTTCCATCTCGAATGGTCTCAGCATTTTTTGTTTCCGGGAAGCCTGAATCAATCAGAAAATAGAATGTCCCCACGGTGCGATAACACCCGGGGACGTGGCAATCACTTTAGGGAGTGACTACATGCAACATCGTACATGCTCAGTTGATGAGTGTGGGAAGAAGCACAACGCACTCGGATTCTGCGAGTCGCACTACACGCGATTCAAGAAGACCGGCAGGGCTACCGCGAAGACAGCCCAAGAACGCTTCGATGAGAAGACGAAGCCGCAAGGCGAATGCATCGTCTGGACCAAATCGGTAAACAAGGACGGCTACGGCGTCTTCTACTTCAAGGGCAGCATGAAGCTAGCCCACGGCGTGGCATGGACGCTCTCGGGGCGTGAGGTCCCTGTGGGACTGATGCTTGACCATGAATGTCGGAACCCGCCATGCGTCAATGTGCACCATCTACGGCTCCTTACCAACAAGCAAAACGGTGAGAACCGCTCGGTATCAAGCGCTGCCAATAAGAGTTCAGGCTTGCGCGGAGTCCACTGGGACAAGCGCCGCAACAGATGGCAAGCATCGGTCGGTCACAATGGACGCATCCATAGGCTTGGATACTTCGAGGATCGACTGTTAGCCAAACTGGCCGTCATTGCCAAACGCAACGAACTCTTCACCCACAACGACGCCGACCGCGTCGCCTAAATTCTTGGTTGTTGGCGTCAAACCCTGAAACCCGGCAATGGATCATTCATGCACGCAGGGCAAGGACACGCCAGGGGAGTTTACAGCTTTGCCGGGTGCACCCTTTCGCTCCCCGCATGATCGGTCCTGCGCCAACACCAATCAAACGTCCCTGACGCCCCTGCGGAACCCTCATAACCCGCGGATTGGTCAGGGCATAACTGAATAGCCCAGTGGCTCATGCGCCACCGGGAGGGAAGCGAGAACCCCGACACCGCGCAAGCACATTGGGAATGTTGGCTCCACCAAGGTTCGAAGCCTTGGCATCCCACGAGATGCGTGACCCCAAGCACGCAACGCCGCCGCCGTCCGGCACTCACAGACGGCACACACTTCCACAAGGGCACCGCTACCGCCCAGATGGGATAGATACAAAACTCACTGAAAGGTGGTCACCGTATCTCCCGCGCAGGGTCAAGCGCACGCCGCTCGATGAGAATCGCCGGCACACAAACCTACATATCTGACCGTCACACGGAAGCTAGGGAACAGCGGCCAAGAACTAAATGCTGGAAGCGTGATGATAAGAACACCAAAACGCGCACGGCCAGAACGTCGCCCCAGCGAGAGGGGCTGCAACCGCCTAACTTCCCAGTCAACAGAGCCCGACGCCGTGTCAGGCTGAAACCGACGAGCTAGGGCCAAGACCTTGGACAGTCCGGCCCGCTGTGGTTCCCCGGCAAAGCCAAGGCACACAACCACCGGAACAAGCCACGCATACCGGAAGCAAAAACAAGGCACAAACCAATGAAAAACGCCCAGAGACTCTCGTCTCCGGGCGTCATGACGCCATCGCCTACTTACTGGCAGGCCTTACGCGAACGGACTGGACCACGCTTGACGAAATCGTGAAAACTTTAGTCTCTCCCGTTCCAAAGAAGTTGAAGTAACCGTCAGTCAATGAGTACTTGTGTGCCTCAACCTCCCAGTTTTGAGAGCCGTGACTTTCGATGTCGTAGGTTTTCATAGTGTTCCTCTCATAGATTAAACGCTGATTGCGCTTGCCCTGACCATAGCGGCACGCTCTGACATTCTGGGGGCTGCCGTGTCTGTCTCTTGGTTTGAGGCTGCGGCGAAGATGTTCGACCCGGCGCCGGCACCACGATGGGACTCCCCCGGACAGTTGGCGAAGGACGTTGACCCGTCCACGATTCAGACAGCTGCCCTGGACCTAATCGACCAAGCGTTGATCGACGTTGAGAACGGCACCTGCGACCGGCTCATCATCTCCATGCCACCCCAGGAAGGAAAGAGCACAAGGGTTACCAAGGTGGGGCCGCTCTGGTTCCTCACCCGCAACCCTGAACGTCGCATCGCCGTCGTCTCCTACAGTGCCTCACTCGCCATGGAGTTCGGGCGTGACATCCGCAAATTCATTACCGACAACCAAGGCCAAGAAGGCGGGCTCGACCTCGGGCTGCGCATCAGCGCCGACAACGGCGCCGCCTCCGGCTGGAGGCTCGACGGGCACAAAGGCGGGGTCAAAGCTGTTGGCCTCACCGGCGGCCTCACAGGCAAACCAGCCGATATCCTCTTCATCGACGACCCAGTGTCTAACCGTGAACAAGCCGAATCCCCGACGTTTCGGGAGCGCGCCAAGAACTTTTGGCGTTCCGTCGGATCAACCCGCCTAGCCCCCGGCGCCCCCGTCATCCTCATCCTTACCCGCTGGCACGTGGACGACATGGCAGGGTTCCTACTCGCACAGCCTGACAAGGCCCGGTGGCGGGTCATCAACATCCCGGCCCAAGCCCACCACGACCCTGACGCAGGTGAAACCGATCCGCTTGGACGCCAACCCGGTGAATGGATGCGCTCAGCCAGGACCAACGAGAAGACCGGGGAGCCACGCACCCCGGCCGAGTGGGAGCAGATCCGGGTACAGGCCGGGCCCCGCGACTTCTCCGCGCTCTACCAAGGCTCACCCAACCCGGAGACAGGAAACGTGTTCCCGAAAGAATGGCGCCGATACTCGGAGTCGATGTGGATCGAGCATCCAGACGGTTCACGGCGTGTCCCCGGAATCGGGCGTGAAGACCACGAACTCGTGCAGTCATGGGACCTCACATTCAAAGACAAACCAACCAGCGACTTCGTTGTTGGGCAGGTTTGGCTACGTGTCGGGGTGCAGGCATACCTGTTAGACCAGGTGCGGGAGCGGATGAACTTCAACGCCACCCTAGCGGCCATCAAAGCCATGTCCGCGAAGTGGCCGGAAGCCATAGCGAAGTTCGTCGAAGACAAGGCCAATGGCACCGCGGCAATCAACTCGCTACAATCCCAGCTCGTCGGGCTGATCCCCATCGAACCAGAGGGCAGCAAGTACGCCAGGGCTTCCGCGGTATCACCGCTCGCATTCTCCGGCAACATCATCCTGCCGACGGCCGAACTTCTGCCCAATGTGGAGGAACTCATTGAGGAAGCCAAAGCATTCCCAAACGGCGCTCACGACGACACCATCGACACGCTATCGCAGGCCATCAACCGCATCCTCCTCATGCCGCTCCTGGCGGCTGATGACGAGTACGTGGAGCCAGACGTTTACGACGCATACAACGAGCAGGGCTGGAGTATCAGCCCCGTCTAATTGAAGGAGGCCCATGTGGGACGTATCCGCCAGTTCTTGGGCCTTGAAGAGTCCGCCACTGTCACCGAGACGGAGTCGGGTGCTTTGGCGTCGGCAGAGTACAAGCTAGAAAAGTTGCAGGAATCTCTTGGTTCCCTTGAGTTGGCCATGCAGGATGCCGGGTGGGAGCGGCTGGTCATGGATATGGCCGGCGAGTTCAGCCGTGAAGGACTCAAACGTTCCGCCCAGTTGTGCAGGCTCATGGCCATAGCCAACCCTCTAATAAAAAGAGGTCTGGCTGTGCGGGCCGCCTACGTGCACGGGCAAGGCGTTGGTATCACTGCACGGGCCGACGGTACTGAGGGAACCCAGGACGTGAATGCTGTCATTCAGCAGTTCTTGGATGATGATTCGAACAGGGCCAACTTCACCGGCGCCCAAGCGAAGGTGCGTCTCGAAACAGCTCTGGGCACTGACGGCAACGTGTTCATCACATGCTTCACAGACCCGTTAGATGGCCGTGTAGATGCACGCACACTCCCCTTCGATGAGATTGTGGAGAAGATCACCGCACCCGGGGACCGGGGAACCACACATTACTACCGGCGCCGCTGGCGTGAAGGTACGACCGAGTATGAGGAACTGTACCCGGACCTTCGCTACCGTCCGGGGATGCGAGCCAAAACGTTCACCGCAGATCTTGGCGGCACCGCTACCAGGATCAACTGGGACTCCCCCGTCTACCACCTGCACGACAACGGGTTAGACGGATGGTCCTTCGGGATTGGTGACGCTTACGCGGCACTCCCATGGGCCCGGGCCTACAAAGAATTCCTTGAAGACTGGACCATGCTCATCAAGGCTTTGTCGAAGATCGCTTTTACGGCGGTCCGGGACAAGAAAACACCAGCATCGCAGCGGGCACGGTCCGGGTTGCGGGACCTGAGCAACATGCCAGCCGGTTCCTCGGTGGAAATGTCTGAGGGTCAGAAACTCGAGGCCGTCCCGAAGTCTGGGGCGACCATTGATTCTGGGTCTGGCAGGCCGGTCATGTCCATGGTTGCCGCCGCCCTCGGCCTGCCGGTCACCACGTTGTCGGCGGATCCTGGGCAGACCGGGGCGAGGGCTGTGGCTGAGACACTGAATCTGCCCACCCGGTTAGAGTTTCAGTTCCGGCAAAGCTTGTGGACGGAAGCGTACCGGGCGATCCTTGGCTACGTCATTGACCAGGCCATACAGGCACCGCGCGGTCCGCTCAAGGGTGGCACGGCACGGCGCGGCGACACACTAGCCATGACCTTGGCTGGCGGGGATGACCGCACCCTTGACATTGTGTGGCCGGACCTGAACGACCTGCCAATAGAAACCATCATGAAAGCCATCGAAGCAGCGGACGGCACAGGGACCATCCCGAAACTGCTGATTGCAAGGCTCACCATGCGGGCACTAGGTGTTGATGATGTGGATGAATGGTTGGCGAAAATCACTGATGATAACGGTGACTTCATTGACCCGGCAGTGAATGCTGGCCAAGTCGCCGCTGACAATTTTCGTGACGGCAAAATCCCTATCGTTTAGGAGGCGACATGATGTGGTGGCAGATTCTGTTGGTCCTTGCGAGTTGGATTGTGTGCTCGCTGTTGTTCGGTGTGGTGTGGGCGCTTGGTCATCGTGAGAAACGGCCAACTAGGCCACACTGCAACGCCTGCGCGGCTTACGAAAAAATCACACGATGATACATGCACCAAAGAAGTAAAGGCGGTGGGTTGTGGCGGTAAACAAGAAAACCATTGCCATACTCGCCGCCGACCGTGCCGCCATGAAGGCATTGACGGATGCCCAAATACTTGCGATCGTCATCGGCTGGACGCAGGCTTGGGACAAGCTAAAACCTGAATACGATATGGCGATTGCCGAACTGTTAGCGCAGGCCAAAGACGGCAGAGTTGGTGCCGCGCAAGTACGAAAATCATCCCGGCTCAGGCAAGCGCTCGAGTCGACTAAAGAACAATTGGAAGCTTTAGCCGAGCTAACAAATAAAACCATCACAGTCGACCTGCCAGACGCCATAAGCGCTGGTGGAACGACTCAGGTTGATGCCATCAGATCACAGCTACCAGCAAACAAGACCGCACTAGTAGCAGGTTGGGACCGGGTATCGGGTGAGGCACTAGCCGCCATCGTTGAACGAACAGCGGAACGCATCCACAAGTCAACAAACACGCTACTTGATGATGTTGAACGGCTCATGAAACGTGAACTTGTTCGCGGTATCGCCACAGGGACAAACCCGAAGGAAACGGCCCGCCGCATTGTCAAAGGTGCGGAGGGTCGCTTCAACGGGGGGCTAACCCGCGCCATGACCATTGCTCGAACCGAAACACTATCAGCCCACCGTGAAGCGTCTTTGCAATCAGCGCTTGCCAGCAAGGATGTTCTTGCAAATTGGCGTTGGTCCTGCGCCCTGTCAGGCCGGACCTGCCCGGCATGTCTAGCAATGAACGGCCAAACTTTCCCCACCGAAACGACGGGACCTGACGGGCACCAAAATTGCCGTTGCGCCCGCGTTGACATAACGAAGTCTTGGGCTGAACTAGGGTTTACCGGCATAACCGAACCTGACGACATTTTCCCGGACGCCCAAGCATGGTACGAGAATCTGACGCCGGATTCACAAACCAAGATCATGGGCAAAACGCGCCGCGACCTCTTGGTAAAAGACGAAATCGAATGGTCTGACCTAGCCAAACGCCAAGACAACCCGGGCTGGCGTCAAAGCTATGTTGTGACACCCCTGAAAGACCTGAAACCAAGTTAGCCACCGCCACCCTGGTGGCTTTTCTTATGCAGTGGCAAAAGCTCCGCAGAATCGACAAGTCATGTAGACCGTCCCACCTGTAGCCGCTAGATCAATGTGCTCAAGCACGTATTCATGCTCGGGGCATTCCCCTGGCGCGCCCCTGTTGTCGTTCGAATCGTCGTCGCTCACACTTCAACCCTACAAAACTCGCACCGCTGGCCAATCCTGCGCGTGCCACAACTCAAGGAGGTCCGCCATGACGGACATTGTCAGCGAGTCCGCCGGGGTATCCCGCACCGGGCCAGGACGAGTGCTTTTGAAGCTCATTACACCAGGCGTCGGCAGCAGCGGAACATACTCCGCCGAGGTCCTTGCTCAAGCCGCTAAGGACAAGGTGTGGCCACGGGGAACGCAGTCCCACATCAATCACGACACCGAGTATGAGCGTATGGAACGCCCCGAAGGAAACCTTCGCAACCTTGTCGGTGTCCTCACCGAGGACGCGTACGTGGATGCCGACGGCGCACTCGTTGCCGAGGTCAGGGTCGGGTCAGCGTGGCGCGACTTTGTTGAGGAATTCCACGACTTCATTGGCGCTTCCGTCGCTGCATCAGCCGTCATCAAGGACACGAAGTCGGGCCGCATCGTTGAGAAACTGATCGCGTCCCCGTTCAACCGTGTCGACTTGGTGACGGTTGCTGGTCGTGGCGGGAACGTGGCAGAGATCCTGGAAGCCGCAACCGCCATCGAGTCACGGTCGGTTGTCCGCGAAACAACAGCGTCGGACATTGACGGGTACCTGCGTTCAGCGGTGCGCGACATGCACCGCACCGAGGATCGTTACGCGTGGATGCAGGACTACGACAGCGAGTACGTGTACTTCGAGCAGCTGGGAAAGATCTGGCGCCAGAAGTACACGCTCAACGGCGTCGAAGCAATCCTCGTTGGTGACCCTGAACTCGTTCACCGACGTGTGGAATACGACCCCGTCACCCCAGCGGCCGAGTCCGCACCAAAGAATTCCTCTCCGATCCCGGCTGAGGTAAAAGAAAAAGCCAAGTCTAAGGAGACAACCAACATGGCTGAAATCAAGATCGAGGAGACGCGCCTCGCGACCCTCGAAGAATCCCACGGCCGGGTGCCTGCACTCGAAGCCAAACTGACAGCGACGGAATCCGAGAACGTCTCACTGAAGACGGATCTGGCGAAGGCCAAGGCTGCGAACCGTGCCCGCGAATTCGCGACCACAATCGTGACGGCGGCAAACGCTGACCTGTCCGAATCGGTTGTCGCCCGCATCGTGGCCCAGTCCACAGTCGACATCCCACTGACCGAGGCGCTGCAGCTCGACACGGACACGCTCACCGCAACCGTGACCGCCGCGCGTGAATCCGAGGAAACATACCTGGCCAAACTGGCCAAAGAAAACGGTCTGGGGCAGGTCCGCGGCATCGGAGCAACCGAATCCGCTGCGCCCGTCATCACCGAAGCCGACATCCTCAACGCACGCAAGGGAGGCAAGTAAGCATGGCAACTAACCAGCGCTACAGCCACAACAAACACATCGCCTTGACCGCCACGAAGGCTGTCGAATCCGGCGCCCCAGTCAAGATCGGCCAGTACGTCGGTGTCGCACAAACCAAGGCCGCGATTGGTGAGAAAGTCACTATCTGGTTGAACGGATCCTACGACGTACCCGTCACCGGTGTCACCACCGAGGGCGCCATCGTCTACATCAAAGCATCCGACAACAGCCTCTCCGTAACCGCGGCAGGGTCCTTCCCGTTCGGTGTCGCCAACGCGGCAAAAACGGCGACACTCGGCCCCGTCGAGGTCGCACCATTCGGCAAGATCACTGACACCGCCGCTGGCGCGTAAGGAGAAAACCATGACAATCCTCAACACCCGCGAAATCCTCGAATCCGAGGGTTTTCGGACCTCACCGTCCCGCAATGGCCGCATCCTTGAAGCGGCGAAACTGTTCAACGACGCTGAAGCTGGGAACGCTTACGCACAGGCGCGCCTGCTCGAAGCGTTCACGACCTCAGACTTCCCGGGCCTGCTCGGTGCTGCCTTCGAGATCGAAGCTATCCATGCTTACCGTGCCGCCGAGCCGGAGTGGAAGCTGTACGCCGACGAGTTCAAGGTCACCGACTTCAAGAAAAAGCGACTGGTCGACATTCTCGGCCGCGGCTACTTCGAAGACGTCGCACAGGGCGAAGAGTACAAGGCCGCCAAGGCTTCCGAGGAATACCGTGACATCCAGGCGGGCAAGGCCGGTAAGCTGTTCGGCCTGACCTGGGAGCTGCGGAAAAACCGCGACTTCTCTGACCTGTCGGACTTCCCGACACGCCTCGCCAACGACGGTATCCGCACCGCGAACCGGAAGGTTATGCAAGCCATTGCCGACGCAACCGGATTCAAGGCATCGTTCTTCGGCACGGTCGACACGAAGGCGCTCAGCGCTGACAACCTGGACGCGGCCCTGAACGGGCTTGGTTTGAAGGAGAACTTCCGTGGCGACCTGGTCGACACGTCCAAGATGGTGCTCCTGCACTCCCCCGGGAACCGTGCCATCGTGCGCCGCTTGCTGACCGCCACCGAGGTGGAGTTCACCGACGGCAACAAGAAGGTACGTCTCCCCAACCCGTGGGCTGGCATCATCACCCCGGTCGAGTCCAAGGAACTCGCCGCCACGATTACCGACACCGGCAAGCGCGCCACCTCGTGGGCTCTGTTGCCGGCGCCTGGATCTGAGAACCCGGCTGTTGCCAAGGTGACCATGACCGGTGAAGAGAACGTGGACATCCGTGTCAAGCGCGATCAGGGCGCAAGCGTGGGCGGCGGAGACCTGCCCGTCGACGCTGGCAGCTTCAACGACGACACCATCTGGTATCGCGGACGTCTCGTTACCGGTGGCGCCGCGCTATTCGCGGACGCAACGTACGCGTCCGCCGGCGCTTAGCACCAGAACCAACCAACCAACCAACCGGGACCATTCCAGTCTCACCGCTGGGATGGTTCCGGCACTGGCACCACCCAAAAACTTTATAGGAGGCCCATCATGCCAACGGATTTCAAAACCCCTCTCGGCAAGGTCCGCCTCCTCACCGCTGACCTTTCAACGCCGCCCAAGATTAGTGACGAAATATTGGACGGCTACCTTGGCCTGTACGAGGCTGCAGAACCGCAATGCGCTATTTGGCGTGCCGCAGCTGACGCATTGGACGCGATGGCCACCAGTGACCTGCTGCAGTCGCGTGTCATCAGGACTCAAGACCTCAGCGTTGATGGCGCCAAGTTCGCTGCCGAGCTAAGGAAGCAGGCCGCCGAGCTAAGGTTGCGAGCCGACGAAGCCGACGCCGCCAATGATTCATTCTTTGACGTCATCCCGTTCGGCTGGTCGCCAGGTCAAGAAGGCGTGGAGGAACACTGGTGAGCCCGCTGCCTGGTTGGCAGGTCATCCCGGACGGGTGGGCTGAGGCGCACCGCCCGGTGGTTGAGCAAACACTCCAATCCCCGGCCACCGTGTACCGCATAAGCGACGGCCCCGCACCTTACCCGATCCCGCCCGGATGGTCAGGGTCAACGATCGTCTGGGATAACTTCAACGCCCGGGTGCAAGAAAAGTCTCAACGCGCCGGCGACATTGTTGTCGGCGACCAACCCATCACGCAGCGCCAATATCTTGTGGTGTGCCCGGTCGGTGGCCCAAAGCTGCGGGCTGGTGAACGCGGTGACGTTGTCCATGTGATTGGGCGTGAACTGCGCATCATCGACATTCTTGGCGGCACCTACGAATGGGAACTTGACCTTGTCTGTGTTGAGAACCTCACCCAAGAAAACCCTTCGTAAAGGCGGTGACCCGTGGCCGGTTTTGACGCGTCCGAAATCTTTGAGCTCGCCGCCGACCTGAAAGGTTCCGGCGCAAAAGTAAAGCAAATGGCCGGGGTCGTTGTCCATAAAGCGTTGATCGATATTGAGTCCGACGCGAAACGCATCATCACCGAGAAGGACATTGTCGATACGGGCAACCTTCGCAGCTCAGTTTCCTACCTGTATGACGGGAAGCTCTCCGGTGAAGTCGGGCCTGACGCTAATTACGGCATCTTCCATGAAATTGGTACGTCGACCATGCCAGCAAGACCTTTTATGGGCCCGGCCACTGACCGGAACGTTCCGGGTTTTGTGCAGGCTATGGAGCAGATTGTGGACGGGGTTATTTGATGGCGCCAATAAACCCGGCAATCTTGTACGCCCAGGTCCGTGCTGCGCTCCTGACCTTGCCCGGCGTGACTGTCTTTGATGGGCAGGTCCCCAAGAGTGTCCCGGTTGACAGTTCCGGATACATCCTCCCCTACGTGACCGTCTACGCAGGCGCCGGGGCGAACCTCGAAAACGAAACCGACTACACGCAGCAGATCAGCATGGACGAACTTGATTGGCGGTTCCAAACGACCTGTGTTGGTGCATCAATGCTGATCGCCCTGCAAGTCACCCATGACGTCCGGCAGGTCCTTTGCAACCTGCCTGTCGGGGCCGGGTGGGTGAAACCCGACGAAACAGGGTTCACCACCCAATCACCGATCCCAGACAACGGGACCAACCCGGCCCGATTCTTCCTGCCACTCCCGTGGCGACTCATCACCAACTAAGGAGGCCCACCGTGGCAACCAGCATAACCAAGGTGACCGAACCCGCCGTGCCCGAAGTGGCCGACGACAAGGTAACCGAACCCCGCACATTCGACCCCCGCAAATCGGTGTACGTCTACGACACCGTCACCGGCAAAAAGCTTGACCGGCCCGTCCCCGAAACATTCCTGGACGGCCGTTTCCCACAGCTCAAAGAAGTCCAGTCCAAGAAGGAAGGTAAGTAACCATGGTGCAGAAAATGCTCACGGACGACAACCGCAAACTCGTGTACGTCCCCACCCTGGCCAACTACCATTCGCCGTTGCTGACCGAACTGAACGGCGCCGGCATTGTTGACCTGTCCTGCCGGATCAGCTTGGACGGTTTCACCCTTGGCGCCACCGGTGACGACGAGATCGACGACCCCGCATACTGCGGGTCATCGAACGCGAAGGCGCCGGGCCGCACCAACTACGAGGCGATGATGAACGCCTACCGGTACAAGGACGAGGCCGACGACATCGTCTACACCACATTCACCCGCAAGAACATTGCCGGGTATTTGGTGGAACGTATCGGCCAGATCGCGGACGGCGAGAAAGCCCATGAGATCCCGTTCAAGGCCACCGACAAGGTCCGCGTGTTCGAGATCCTAACAGGGACGCCCCGCGTCCTGTCACCCACCAAAGCCTCCTACGAGAAGACCGGCCTGCCGTTCTTTGTCCAAGACAAAGTTGACGAACGCGCCGTCGTAGCAGCTACCTAACAAGACCACCTGCCGTGCGCTTTTCCAAGGGAGCGCACGGCAGGTTCAACACCCTTGGAACCCCACCCCTTGGAGACTGAAATGCCATCACTCACAGACCAGCTATTCGGGTCCACATACACGCAGGACCTCCGCCAAGAAGACGTCAGCAAAGCCAATGCCCTTCTGGCCGTCGTGTGCAAGTCGACCGCTTCACTGTCAGACGTCATCACACTAGCCAACGCTCTTGAGCTTGATCTGAGTATCCAGGCCAAGTCACGGCCATCACCAGTGACCGAAGCACCCAAAGAATCCTGAACCACAAACCCTTGGAGAACACCATGACTGAAACACCAGAAACTTTTGACCTTGACGCGTGGCTGGATGGCAGTAAGCGCACCGAGCGTGCCGTGACTGTATATGGTCGCGGTGATCTGCTGGCTGTGATTGACAAGTTGGAAGCTGAGCAGCGCTTACTTCCAGCCGCTCCAGTTGATGACGACGCATACGCTGACGGTGACGGCTCGGATTTGCAGTCCCAGATAGATGCGTTGCATGTGCAGATGGGCGCATCAAAAATAGAGATGCGCGTGACGTTCCTTGACGATGAGGAGCAGGGCGCGATCCGAAAGGCCGTCAAGAAGGATCTTGCCAAGGAGATTGACGAGGCCGCTAAGGGTGCCGTGCAAGAAGCTCGCGATGGTTGCCGACGCTCTGAAGTAATTATCCCGAGTGAGATAAACCAGGTTATCCGACGCATGACCGTCGATGCTACGAGCAAGGTTGTTGAGCGGGAAGTGTCAATCCGAACCTTGTCTGCATGCTTGGTTGACCCGGTCATGTCGCCGGATCAGGTGCGTAGATTGTACAAGGTAATCGGTGATTCTCAGCTGGCCGTGATCACAGCAGCTTACACGCGCGCCTCAGTGGAAGCACCCCAGGTGCAGGTCCCAAAATCGTTGAAGCCCTCGCCCTCCGACGGTGGGGCCATGTCCTCTTAGAGGCGCGTACGGCGCGAGAGTGGAAGATTCCCCAAACAGTGTTGCGGACGGCGCGCCCTAACGATGGTACTTGGACGCTCAAGGATCGCATCATGGCGCTGGCGCTGACCGCGTATGAGGACGGGCTGTGTTCTGGTTGCGGACTGCATTACAGCGTCACTCATGGGGACCATAACCTGGGGCGGCATATCGCGGACACGGACAACATTTGTCACGGCTGCGAACCACTAGACACGCTCCGTGAAGACAAGAACCGGGACACCTACCCAGGGCAGAAAATAACCCTTGTGGAAGCTGATGGGTTCTAGCGACGCTCAGCCGCTTGTCTCATACGGATCATCCATCCGGAGACCATAAGCACCGCTGCCACTAAGAGAAATAAGACTGCTGCCGGAGATCCGAAGCTTCCACCAAGCATTGGCAGAACTAGTAGCAGCAATCCGATTACCCCCACGACGATGCCAGCTCCAGTTAGCGGGTGGCGTTTTGTCGCGCTCTTTTTTGTAGGTTCCATCCACTGATTCAACCATAAATTTCATATCTTGGAGGTCCCACATGGCGGAACGCAGCGTAGTCGTCAGACTCCGGGCCGAGATAGGTAACTTCCGCAGTGATATGGCGGCAGCTGCCGCGGCTGCGACAGCGACCGGTACGGCAACCGCTGGGGCTGGCCGGACCATTGTTGGTGCGATGACGCAGGCGCAGGATGCCGCGGCGACAACTCGTAAAGAGCTATTCGACATTGGTAAGGCTGCGCAGGAATCGGCACAGGGATTTGGGCTCAGCTACAACGCGGCGGGGCGCCTGACAGATCAGTTTGGGAACGTCGCAACGGAGGCTCACGCGGCGGAGCTAGGCCTTGCAACGGCCAGTGATGCCACTCAAGAGTACGCGGCTCAGACTGCTGCCGCCGCCGCCGGAGCGGCACAGGCTACGGTTGCTTCCCGTTCTAGCATTGATTCTCTAATTGCTTCTGCTAGCGAGAATGAGGAGGCGTGGAGCACTGCTGGGACATCTCTACTTGCGTTCGGTGGTGCTGCGGTTGCTGGTGTTGGTTTGGCGATCCACAAGTTTGCAGAGTTCGACCAGGCAATGTCGGAGGTCCGTGCATCGACTCATGAGACTGCCGGCAATATGGATTTACTGCGTGAGGCGGCGATTGATGCAGGCGCTGACACGGCGTTCTCCGCAAAGGAGGCCGCGCAGGGTATCGATGAGCTAGCCAAGGCTGGCGTTTCCACGAAGGACATCCTCAACGGTGGCCTGACGGGGGCGCTCTCACTGGCCGCTGCAGGGTCCTTGGGTGTTGGTGAGTCCGCTGAAATTGCGGCCACAGCTCTAACTCAGTTCAAGCTTGCTGGTACTGATATTCCTCACGTTGCCGATCTTTTGGCTGCTGGTGCTGGTAAGGCTCAGGGCTCTGTCCAAGATATGGGCATGGCGCTCAAGCAGGCCGGGCTTGTGGCGTCACAGACCGGTCTCACTATCGAGGAAACAACTGGCGGGCTGGCCGCGTTCGCGTCTGCCGGACTCGTAGGGTCTGACGCTGGCACGTCTTTCAAGTCAATGTTGCAGCGTCTTACCCCGCAGTCCAAGGAAGCCCAAGCCAAAATGGATGAGCTGGGCATTTCGGCTTATGACGCTTCTGGCAAGTTTATTGGCCTGTCGGCATTTTCTGGTCAGCTACAGAACGCGATGAAGGGGCTTGATTCTGAGTCTCGCAACGCGGCACTTGGGGTCATCTTTGGATCTGATGCTGTGCGTGCCGCAAATGTTCTTTATGAGAAGGGCTCTACTGGTATCCAGGGGTGGATTGATGCTGTTGACGATGCTGGTTTCGCTGCTGCAACAGCGTCAATCAAGCAGGACAACCTTGCGGGCGATATTGAAAAGCTAGGTGGTTCTTTTGACACCGTCCTCATCAAGGGTGGTGAGGGTGCGGCACAGTCATTACGCGGGATTGTTCAGGGTGCCGAGGATCTTGTTGACTTGCTCGGTAAGGTCAAACCGGAAATGTTACAGCTCGGTGTTGGTCTGATTGGTACTGCTGGTGGGGCGGCCCTGCTTGGCGGGGCGTTCCTGACCATGCTCCCTAAAGTGTTGTCCGCTCGTGACGCTTTCAGGACTTTGCAAACCACTAATGGACCGCTTGCGTCTGGGCTTGGAAAGGTCGGTAAAGCTGCCGGCATCGCTACCGTCGCACTGCTGGCCCTTAGCGCTGCCGGTGCCATCTTTGGGGACAAAGAAGTAAAGACGGCATCCGATTATGCGAACGCAATTTTGCAGGTTGGTAGCGCTGGCAAGGCCGCGAAGTCATCAGACCTCGACAGTGTTTTTCAGGGGTGGGACAAGTTCGGCGGTAAGGAAACTGTTCAGAACATTGACAGTGTTTCAGCCGCAATTGATAAGCTCACAAACCATGGTTCGCAGGAGAACATAAACCAGTTCTTCGACGGCTTCACCGGGTTTCTTAACCTCCCAAAGAGTGAGCTTGGACAGATCGAGGAACGCCTAAAAGGCCTCGGTAGTGAACTCGGTAATCTTGCTAACAATGGTGGTGCTGCTGCTGCCGCGAAGTCTTTCAATCTACTCACCGAAGAATTCAAGAAGAACGGCCAAGGCGCACAGGATGCCCTTGACAAAATGCCAGCCTACAAGGAATCACTGCTGGGTGTAGCTCATGCTGCTGGCGTCGATCTGAATGCTGAGGAGCTTCTTGAGTTCGCTCAGGGTAAGATTCCGGCACGTCTTGCCGCTGCGCAAAAGTCTACGGAGAACGCTGCCGCGGCAACTGAGGAGGCGGCTAAGCAGACTGAGACACTATCTGCTGGCCTTGAAGAGATTGGCGTATCGGCACAGGGTGCGATCACTAATCTTGACACTTTCACGCAGTCACTCGTGGCGGCAGGATTACTTACGCTGTCATCAAGGGACGCTGCACGCGGGTACAACGAGACGCTGGATGCGTTCAGCGCGAGTTTGGCTAAAAATGGTCAGAATCTGGATATCACAACAAAGGCTGGCCGGGACAATGAAGCAGCCCTTGACGCTATCGCTAAGTCTGGAATTGCAGTTGCTGAATCGATAGCTAAAAACTCGGCATCATATGGCACTAATGCTGAAGCGCAAGCAGCAGTGCAAGACGCGCTAAAGAAAACATACACGGACCTTGTCAACGGATACACGGCAATGGGCAAGAGCTCCGAGGAAGCGGACGCGCTAACACGCGGAATTCTTCGCATCCCACCGGGCGTGAATATTGATACGTGGATGGCTGACACTGCACGTCAGAAGGCGGCAGATACTAAAGCTGCGATTGATGCGATCCCGAAAAAGACTGACATTTATGTCAACACGTTCGAGAACATAGTCAGGTCGATCAACGAAGAGACTCACATCTCTGAGGGGCGTGGCGGGCGTGGTGGCATGGACCCGGGGCGCTGGACTGGTGGCCTAGTCGGTTTCGCTGGTGGTGGCATTGTGCCTGGTGTTCCGCCGTCTAATCCTCGTGTGGATAACGTTTTTGCGCGGACACAGAACGGTTCGGCGTACAAGATCCGGTCCGGCGAGATGATCGTCAACGAGCAGGCTACGAAACAGAATTACCCGCTGCTCAAGGCGATCAATGACGGTACCTATCAGGCCCCATCAAAGTCACTTGCTGGCGGGTACGGGGTGGGCATGAGCCGGTCAGCGTACGCGCCAAGTGTTGGTGGTTCGGGTGCTTCCCAAGCGGTTGAGAACCATTTCCATTTTGATGTTTCGGCGCCGGTAGGGGTATCTCCAGAGGTAGCCGCCCGGTCCATGTTCGAAGTTGCGATGAGGGGGGCGCGTCGATGAGCTTTAGATTTTTTGAGCTTCCAGAGAGGTTCATTAGCGCCACGCTCGATGGCATGGTTTTTGGTCGTGAAGACTCTGATGCGTTGCTCAAGCTGGAAAGGTTTGATGGATGGTTCGGCACACCGGGCGTTAGGGCCGATAAAACAGATCGGCTATGGGGGCATGGAAGCTTCACCGAGAGGGGTTTGCGGGATTCGCGCCTCATCATTGCGGAGGGCAACGCCCGGTTTTCCAGCGAGCAAGCGGCGGTTGATGCTTATTACCGGCTGACATCAATGATTGCGGACGGTACGTTTGCGCAGATGTCTGTTGTTGACTCGCTCTTCGGGCTACAGACCGCTGATGTTCGACTCGCCAATGAGCTCTCCATTGAGTGGCTAACGTCCAGCATCTTCAAGTACCAAGTGCAGCTGTTCGCTGCTGATCCTCGTAAGTATGGTCAGGCGCTGACCGCGTCCACCGGGGTGAGTATCGATGGTGGCGGGCTAGATTATCCGTTGTACTCGCCCGGTGGTGCGCTTAGTTATGGTCCTGCTGGTACGCCCGGCACTTTGCAGCTGACCAATGTGGGGACTGCTGACACGCCCGTTGTCCATACCCTGACAGGTGACATGCCTTACGGGTTCACGATCACTGAGTTGGGGACACAACGCCGACTTGTTTACGCGGGCGCTGTAATCCCTGGCCAAGTGATTCGTCTCGACTCTGCGGACGGGTCAGTGATGCTCGACGGCGATAACGACCGTGGATCGGAGCTGGTCCGCCGCGATTGGGTACGGCTTGGTAAGGGCCAGACCGGGACGTGGCTTTTTGAGGCTCCCGGTTCTACTGGCGCGCTCTTGTCCACGGAGGTGGTCCCGGCATGGTGGTGAGCAACGGATTCCGGGTTTTCGTGGGTGATACGGTCACTGGGCTTATCAGTGCTGACCTTCCAGTGTCAGCGTCGGGGTGGGGGTTGCGCCTCAATGACGCTGGCCCCCTGTCGATAACCATTCCTGTCAGGTCTAGGGAAGTCGCACGTCTAAACGTCCGCGCTAACACTGCCCCTTTGAAGCAGTTTCTTGGCATCGCTTATGGTGACACGATCCTCGAAGCTGGGCCGGTTTGGAAGCGCGCTTACGACCCGGCTAAAGAGACTGTGCAAGTAACGGCAGCAGGTATGTGGTCAATTCTTGATGTCGTCAAAGCGCTCCCGTGGGTGGCACTTGCTAATAACCAGTCGCCGGCCGCTACGTCGTTGGATGTGGTGGGTAAGACGCTGGGCAGTATCGCTCGTGAGCTCGTTCGGATCAGTATTCAGACGAACCCGAAGAATCCGGGCCTACCAATTGTGCTTCCTGACGTGCTGGCGGGCATAAATGAGCGCCATTACAAGGGGTATACGTTGCCGTGGCTTGGCGAGCTCCTGAAAAACCTGACTGGTGTTCAGCGTGGCCCGGATATCCGCTTTCGTCCACGTTTCCGGGCTGATGATGCCCGCTATGTGGAATGGGTTATGGAGACCGGCACCGATACCGCACCGCTCCTGACGCAGGCTGGTCCTGATTGGGTGTGGGACGGCACGGTCGAAAAGTCTGGTGTTGTCGGCTTCGGGACAGTAGAGGACGCAACGAACATGGCCTCCCGTGCATGGCAGCCCGGTAACGGTTCAGCGGAGACTATGAAGCTTGCCTGGGCGCAAGACACTACCCTGATCGACACGGCCGGGTATCCGTGGACTGAGACTGATGCGGCTTCTAAGGACGTTGAGGATCAAAGCATTCTCCAATCCAACGCGGACGCCGATATTGCTGCTAACAGGTTCCCGGTAGAGGACTGGTCGGTGTCAGTCCGGGCCGATGCTCACCCAGGGCTGGGGTTGTACTTGCCCGGTGAGTGGGCGCAAGCGATCATTCCGGAGAATCATCCGATGCTGGATGCGGGCCGGGTCAGGGTTCGCATGATGTCCATCGACGGGGACCACACAGAGACAGTAAAGATTGGGCTTGCGCCGATCATTGGGAGGGCCTAAATGGATGATCTAGACGGCGTACCCAGGAATAGCCGGGAGCCCAACTCCATCACACGACTGATGAAGCTTGTAGCTTCGCTTCGGCGTGACATTCAGGTGCTCCAGCGCGCAGCACCCCAGCAGTCGATGTCTCTCACCGATGGGGGGAAAATTGATGTTGACGGCGGGGACATTACGGTCACGAATGAGGGCCAAGTCAACGTCGAAGGTAAGGGCCGCGATTGGCAGACCGGGGACCCGATTGAGATCGTCAGCTCGCTATCTAACCGGTGGGCAAGAAACACCTGGGTAGGGTTCGACTACCTGCAGCCGGGCCTCTATTTCAGCACTGGTGATTCAAAGGGTGCAAAGGACCCAAGAATTGTCAGTGAGCGTGGCCGGGAGATTACCAGCTTTTCAGCGACTGAGTTGTTGCGAAACGGCCCCCAGGTGGGGACCAATATAGTCGCATACTCAAACTCACGGGTGTCCCCCGACTCGGCGAGCATCGGTTCCGGGGCGTGGGACGACGCTTTGAACCCGGGGGGCGGCAACGGCTTACTCGGCAGGAAGGGAAACTCTTACGGGTACTTCACGCCAAGCCAGATGATCGTAGAGATCAACAATGAGGACTATGAGGACGTATCGCTCCCCGGGGGTGTGGCGGCTGGTATCTCGGGGACGCTGTCCGAGGGGATTCTGCACCTCAACGCTCGCAACGGCGTGGACGCTCAAGGCCCATTCACTGTGGATGGGCTTCCAGTCGGCGGTGCAGTCGATTCCGTGAATACAAAGACTGGCGTCGTGGTTCTGGTCAAGGGTGACCTCGGGCTCGGCAACGTAGACAACACATCCGACGTGAACAAGCCGATCAGCACGGCCACGAGTATTGCCCTAGCCGGTAAAACAAACACAGGACACACGCACACGATCGCCAACGTTACCGGGCTACAAGCAGCGCTGGACGCTAAGGCTGCGAAGCTTCGATACCGTCGTGTAGCTGGCACTTCGTTACCGGAGAGCCTAGGAACGAGTTACGTCAGTTTTGCTGCTGCAGTGACTGTCCCGGCAGATATTTTCGGGGTCGGGGTCCCATACCTCATTAGTGTTTTCGCGCAGCTTCAAGCTAATCCGACTTCAGGAAATCTGGTATCGATCCAGATCCTTGTCAACGGTTCGGTACCCGCGGGAGGTCAAGTCAACGGCGTATCAGGTCCAAACTTCGCCAACGTCACCGCTTCCGCTGACATCCCGGTCACCACGAGCACAGCAACCGTTATCGACCCACAAGCAACTTCACCCTTCGGGAGCACAACCATTGGGACGTCGGGTGCTGCTGCCCCTTTTTACACAATAAAAATCTCCCCATACACAGCTTTTTAGGAGGACCAAATGGCCCAGATTCAACTAATCATCAGCAATGACAACGGCACGTCGAGCACCGGGTGCGGATCCACGACAGACCAAAGCGTCATTACGGCAGCCATGGTCGTCATGGATGCTCTGACTGCTGCTGCTATCAACAGCTCCGGGGTGAAAGCATGAGCACAATAAATCGTGGCCCGGGAGTCGCGCTAGTCGGCATTATCGGCACCACACCGAAAGAACACCGCTTAGCCATTGCTGGCCAATACGCGGAGAACGCACCAGGGGTACCACGTTCCGGCCTACTAGTGACTGGTGCAGTAAATGTGGTGACCCCGAAAGCTGGCATGGGGTACGACATCATCCCGGTCCAATCGGTTATTAACCGTACGGTGGGCGAAGGCGTGTATACGCCAACGACTACCGGCAGCACTTCGGTGGCCACCGATAATGCGCCCGGTGCTGGTTCGCGGTGGGACCTGCTCTGGGTGAAGCAAAACGACGCCGCGAAAGGCGACACGGTACCGGCAGTTGGTGGGGTAGCAGATAACACGGCGATCTTCGGTGTCACTGTCGGAAGCGCTGCAGCATCACCGACTAAACCGATCGGTGATGTCCCTGCCGGTGCCTTGGTGATTGCTGAGGCTCAAATCTTCGCAGGGACTACAGGCACGAATCAGGCCCCGAGCACGATCACCCAAGTTTTCCCTATTACAGCCGCCCGGGGCGCACCACTACCAGTCCGGTCGGTAGCTGACCGGGCCACGATCACGGCGCCTGCTATCGGGCAGCAAGTACTCAGGCTTGACCTAGCTGGCATACCGGTGCAGATCTGGACGGGAACCAAATGGGGCGGCCCACCGAGAGGCCAGTTAGCCCAGGCGCTCAGTACTTTTGACACGTCGTTCGGGACAGCTCTAAATTTCATTGCCGAAGCGATACTCACAGTCGAGCCCAACCGATGGATCCAGATCACCGCACAGTCCGAGGGCCAGAGCAACACGGACGGGCTGGTTGCCGCCTACTTCCTCAAGGCCGGCGGTGCCTCTGGAAGCACTTTTGGGGATCAAATCAACGTCACTAACAAAAGTTACGCGAAGGCGGGTTTGGGGGATGGACTTATCGGGTTCTCTGGCCGGTATAACACCGGCGCTGGTGGGTCGGTCCGGTTCAGCTTGCAGGCAAAAACAGTCATAACAGCAGGTATCGTCTCTGCGGTCACGGGCGCGACGACACTAGTCGTCGATGATGTTGGCCCCGCCTGATGCGCTCAGGGACAGCCCCCGAGGCCAGACGCTTTCAACGGGTTTCCTAGGGAGGGCTAAATGTGGAATCTGCTAGCGCCTTCACTGGCATACTCGCGCAACTCGGATTTGCCGGGCTCACCCTCATTGGCATCATTGCTGGTCTCGGCTGGTACCTCAAAACTTCCAAAGACTTACGGGAGGAAAAACGGGGCGTCATCGCCTCACTTGAGCTCAAAATTAAAGACCGTGAAGCCGAGATCGAAAAGCTCATGTCTAGGAACACAGACCTCACTAGGGCACTTCTCGACTGCCAATTCCCCGGAAGATTGGACCCAGAATGAGTAAGGCTGAAAGGAGTAGAAATCTAAGCGTTCTAGTAGTCCTTGTGGGGATACTGCTTTTCTTTGGAGGCTTCTTCTTCAATTACTGGCAAACTTCCATCCAACGCGACGACGCCCAATCGTACGGGGCATCCCAAGCCCAGCAGAAGAAGGATAACGCGACACAGGTCTTCGCGCTTTGTGAATCCGGAAAAGTCGAAATGGATGCACAGGGCATCGCTACGTGCGAGAAAGCTGAGCAGGTTGCCCAGCAGCCCATCACGATCGAAGGCCCATCCGGACCGATTGGGCCACGCGGGCTGCCGGGTGTTGACGGGAAAGACTCTACAGTTCCGGGCCCGGCTGGCAAGGCAGGCAAGGACGGGGCAAGCGGCGCAAACGGTGCAGATTCCACTACTCCAGGCCCGCAAGGCGTAGCAGGTAAAGACGGCGCATCGATAGTTGGGCCACCGGGGCCAGCAGGGGGCGCAGGAAAAGATGGCGCGCCCGGCATTGACGGTGCTCCGGGAACGCCCGGAGTGAACGGAGTTGACGGCACCTCGCCAACCAGCTTCTCATTCGCCGGACCAACCGGGATCATGTACAGCTGCACACCAAATCCGCCCGGATCATCAACCTTCGTCTGCACCCGCACAGTAGCCCCGTAACAGGGGCTTTTCTTTTGCCCAAGGAGGGCTCATGCCGCAATACATTTGGCCGATCCCAGCATGGACCGGCATAAACCAACTATTCGGGGCCGACCCAGCCAGCCCCTACAACCCACCCGGAGGGCATACCGGAACCGACTTCGGCACACCCATTGGAACACCAATCCGAGCAATCGCTGACGGCATCGTTAAGCATGCGGGCTGGTTCCGCGGCGAATACTACGACAACCCCTGGCTGATCATGCCAACCTTCGGCGGCATCGTCGTTGTCATCGACCACGGGCCCATCATCTCCGTATACGCCCACCTCAACGACACCGGACTCAACATCGGCGACAGCGTACGTCAAGGCGACGTGATAGCCCACTCCGGCAACACCCGCTCAGAAGATGGTGGGACCTTCGGCCCGCACCTGCATTTCGAGATCCTGCCAGACGGCTGGTCCGTGAACAACGGCACCTATGGGCGCGTGGACCCGGCTATCTACTGCTCCGGTTACTGGGCTGGTCCAGTAGCAGAAACAAACATAAACCCGGAAAACATTGGCACAACAACACCCATCCAGGAGGATGACATGGCACTATCTGATGCTGACAAAGAATGGATCGGCAACAAATTCTACGAAGTCCTGCAAGACCCGGTAGTCGTTGAAGCCCAACGTAAACTCCTTTTTGGCGACACCACTTTGCGAAACATTCAAGGAACCATGAAACCGCAGCTCGATCAGATCCAGCTAAGCGTTGGGTTCCAAGAAAGCTTCGCAGTAAAAATGCTTCCAGAAATAGCCAAGTCCACCGGAAGCACTGTTGACCTTTCAGCAGTGAAGCAAGCATCACGCGCCGGAGCCGAAGAAGCACTCGCAGCAGGAGTCAAAGTTGACGCAACCGTGACCCTAGCTGGCGGCACCAAGTGATGGCCCGGCACATGGCCTTGTCCACGCAGGAACGCAACCCACGCAGCGCCTCAGTGCGTACAGCGTTCGCGGCAGCGGTTGCACTGTTCCCGCTGCTCAACGCCGTTCTCGCCGTCATCATCGAGACGCTACGCCCCTACGATGCGACAATCCCCGGCTGGGTATTCATCTGGCTAAACGGGGCACTAGTCGTCGTCACTGTGGCCATCGCACTCGTCACCCGCATCATGGCCATCCCCGGCGTCAACGACTGGCTACGCAAATACGCACCCTGGCTCTCACCCGAAGACAAAACCAAACCAGCGCCGCCGGCGGAGGCTGGGCTCACAGACTGGCACGACGCCTAACAAATAAAAAAAAGCGCCCCACCTCGTTATGAGGTGGGGCGCTTGAGGCTTTCTAGCAGAATGCCGGGGTGAAGGTCAGTGCATGTTGCTGAATCTCAGCCCCACTTTGTCCTTCGAGTGCACGTTCAAGTGCGTCATCTACGATGCCGGGAACTAGAGATTCTGCATCCAGTCCGTTGGGGCATTCGACGCTCAGCATGAAGGACAGGGTCCCCACATTTAGGTCGCTAGCGATGTCTACAGTATGAATTGCAATGTTGCTGGACAGGCTAGCAAAGATCCGGTCGACTTCAGCCTCGGTGATCGGTGATCCACCGACACGCTGGGCGGTAAGTTCTACTCCGTGAATGCTCATTTGTTCACTTTCTCCTCTGTGATTCCAAGAAGCTCTTGTATCCCCGTATGTTTGGCAAAGAACGCAAGTCGGGGACCAATCAGGGCTGACGTATAGGTAACTACGATCTGCCTTGGGCGTTCATTGTCTGGCCAATACTTGATTCCATCGTTATTAACCAATGTCCTCGGATACCAACCATTACGCTCAAGAGTTTCGAGCACTACAATTATGCGGGCATCAAGAGTGATGCCGACAGGGATCATGTCGCGAAAAGTGTTGGGTGCCACTCCACGAGTATTACACAAGGTAATTGTCATATCTACTCACGATGCCTATTCGTGATGAACTAGACAATGCCGCATAACAAGGCGTATGATCCAGCGCTCCACCATTCACACACCGGGTGGGCCGCTATTGTTGCGCATAGTGTCAGCCGACAAGCACGCTAATCAATCGAACACCTTCGGGCAGTGTCCGGCGCATGGCAGCGAACCCCGCAGCGTAGTCTTCGCAATCGAGGGTTGTGGTCTCGATGGCGCCGGTCTCGATGTTCTCGAGTGTTCCTGTGATGATCATGGATCTAGGATAGGCCAAGCTAAGACATATGTTCCATGTCGGACGGTGGCCGCATACTGTTCTAGTGAATAAATTCGATCCTGATAATTACGCGGTAATGATTGCTATCGTCGACGCTGAGAGCCGGCACCCGAAACCATCCGACGGGGACACCGTCCGCTTCCCAGCATGGGATCAGCCCTACGTGAAGGCCAGCAGAACCTATGGCCGCGCCGTCGCCTACACACGAACCTATGGGCTCATCTTTTGGCTGGACGACTCCAATGGAAAACACTTCGAGTGGTTCCCCGCAGACATGATCCAACGCGTCACCCGGGATGACTGGCACGGTCGCTGACAAAACACACCGCATCACCTATCGTTACAGCCATGGCGAGTTGGGACGTGTCGAGGCATCCGGAGTGGGACCTCATGTACGCTGCGGGCCTGACGTCGTCGGAGATAGCCGAGGCCTGCCATTCTCACCACAGCACCGTTCGTGAACACCTGCGCACACGAGAGACTTACGAGCCGGGAACCCGGGCCAAACACCAGGCAGCACTGTCGGCCCGTCCAGGACACTGGGCCAGCAGCACCTGGCACGACAGATTCGCGGAAGCCCGTATCTACCTCTCCGACTACGCATGCCTCCCGGAGCCCAGCAGCACCGGTACAGCTAAATCACTTTACGGATGGATCTCTGAGCAACGCCGAGAACTAAAGAGGGGAACGCTGTCCACCGAGAAGGCTGCAGCGCTTGCAGTACTCGGGGACTGGACTGAGCTCCCCCACCAGAAAGCTAAGGACGACCACTGGCGGCTACGTCTGGACCAACTAAGTGAGTTCACAGGCGCGCATGACCGCATGCCCCGCTGGGCACATCACGACAGCGAACACGAGCGCATCCTAGGTGTCTGGCTCCATGCACAAACTCAAGGCCGCGGCGAGAGGAAACTCGCGCAATGGCGACTCCAAGCGCTAGACGCAGCATTCCCTCATGGATGGCACAGCAGGATGTGACCCCAGGGAGTTTTCAGGGAGTTTCATTTCGTACTGATACGGCAAAACCATGTCAAACACGGCAAAGCTACGCGATCATCAAGCCGCCACAAAAAACATAAAACCCCGCCATTCCGCAGCTTGTGAGCCGCGGAATGGCGGGGTTTTCTTTCGTGGGCCCTACCGGGATCGAACCGATGACATCCACGGTGTAAACGTGGCGCTCTACCAGCTGAGCTAAAGGCCCATTCATTTGTTTAGACCACGAGCTTTTAGGCTTCTTGGGCTAACCAACGAAAAACTACTGTACCGGATATGTCGCCAATTACGCCAATCGTGCTGCTAGCGACTCGAAGAGAAACGTCAGCGATTCGCTAACTCCTGCCTCGACCTTTACCCACGCAAATTCATCTCCGCGGGTGCTACCTCGATTGACAATAACAACAGGCTTGCCAAGTTTGGCTGCCTTCCGGACAAACCGAAGGCCGCTCATCACGGTGAGAGACGATCCAGCCACCAAAAGCGCTCCCGCGGAATCAAGCATGTCAAAGGCTCGATCGACCCGATCCTTGGGAACGTTTTCGCCGAAAAAGACAAAGTCTGGTTTCAGCATTCCGCCACACTGCGGACAGCACGCCACCTTGAAAGAGCCAATAAGATCTTCATGCTCTAAATCCGCGTCCGCATCAGGCCCCATCGGGACTCCTCCTACTCCTGCCACGGCTTCAAAAAATCCAGGATTAATCTCTGCCAAGATCACAGCAATGAAGGCTCGTGAGTACACCTCCCCGCACTGCAGACAGGCCACCTTGTCAAAGCGCCCATGCAGGTCAACGACGTTCTTGGCACCTGCACCCTCGTGAAGACGATCCACATTCTGGGTGATCACCCCGGTCAAAAGCCCGGCATGTTCCATCGCAGCCACCGCAAAATGACCTATGTTCGGTTCAGCATGGCGCATGGTTGACCAACCGATATGGTTCCGGGCCCAGTAACGCTTCCGCAGGGATTCATCGCCCACAAATTCTTGGTAGGTAAGCGGATGGCGCACGGCCGCGTTAGGACCACGGTAATCAGGAATACCAGAGTCCGTGCTCAATCCAGCTCCCGTTAGCAGGACGAACGGCGCTCCACCCAAAGTAGGCAGCACGCTTCTTAGGACCTCCCTGTCGCGCTGACTCAGTGGGTGCGCCAGATTCGAAGGGTTTTGCACCAGTGCGCTCAGACCAATCCCGGGGCGGATCGGGTCATTGCCGACGTGTCCCCTCGCTGCGTCATCCATCGAAACACTCATGGCACTCTTTTCCGCGGGGCCCCACAGTCTTCTGGACCCTGCTGATCGTTGAGAACACCAGCCTAGCGTCCACACCGCAGCGCAGGCCCGACGACGGCGGGCGTCCGCACCGCACGCCCAAAGACAGCTCGTGTTCAAAGACAGTGCATGTTCAAAGACAGCTCACCTCTACACAGCAGAATTCATTCGATGAGTGCAATGACCTACGTCCTGCCAAACTTACGCTAAGAGTCTGGCGCCGTTCTTGCGCTACACGCCTTGCCCTACGAGTCTTGGGCTATAAGGCGGCCAGAGACTGTCGGTACCGCTCCAAAGAACGGGCTTGGCCCGTGGGCGTACTAAATGAATCCCGCACCACACCTGCACGGTCAAGAGCAAAAGTGCTCCTGCCGGCCATGCCAAGCTGCGCGTCAAAGACTCCGTAACGGGACGCCACTTCCCCATGCGGCCAGAAATCGGCCAACAGGTCAAACGTGAAGCCCTCGGCGCGGGCATAAGAACGCAGCGTATATTTGCTATCCACGGAGATGGCCAGCAGCCGCACCCCGCGCGCCTGAAAGTCAGCCAAATTCTCGCTCAACTGGCACAACTCGCCCGTGCATATCCCCGAAAACGCAAAGGGGTAGAAGACAAGCACTACCGGAGATCCTCGTAATCCGGACAACGAGATGGGCTCGCCAAACTGGTTGGCCAGTGAAAAGTCCGGGGCCACCTCGCCAAGTTTCACTCCCTGTGCAGGGCCAGCGTCGTCCGTGGCCGGAAAAAGCACTACTGGCGCTTGCGCGGAACCAAGCGAGTTGCTGCCCAATCGGCCGACACTCCCGAGGTGGTGGTGACGTGAAGGCCCGCAGTAGGAGCAGCCTCTTGAAGTTCCGCTGGAGAAACGTGTCCGTCACGACCCGATTTAGGCGTCAAGATCCAGACGGCGCCTCCCTCATCCAGAGAAGTCAGTGAATCAACCAAAGCATCCACCAAGTCTCCGTCTTCCTTGCGCCACCAAAGTATGACGGCGTCAACCACGTCATGGTCGGCCTCGTCAAACATCTGCGAACCAATAAGGTCCTCGATGCTCTCACGAAGCAAAAAGTCAACGTCGTCGTCGTATCCGAGTTCCTGGACAAGATCCTCGTCCTTGAACCCCAAAATGCCTGCCACCTTGGCTACAGTGCCGGCGTCGGCCTCGCTCACGTGATTCCTCCTGCGTTCAATGCTTTTGCGTTGGTTTACGATTTACCAGTCCCAGTCTAGGGGCTGTGCCCATATTGCCTCTACATAGCGACACAAGCAACACCGCGCCCTCCACGATCAACCCACGAGGTGATTTGTATTACGTCCCGCTGCGTCCATTCCCCAGGCATCTCTTATTAAGACGCAACAGCTACTCCGTCACGGCCCTGCTTCATCCGGGGGACCCAGCTACCTACAACGGGTAACGGCGGTCTAGAGTGTTTGTAAACGCCCACGGCTACAGCTCTGGGCGCCTCACACTGCTTTTAAGAGAGGTTGGACGTGGCTGCAGGAGATACTAACTCCCATATCCTGAGCGGGCTGACTAATCAGTTGCCTGATCGTGATCCGGAAGAGACTGCTGAATGGCTTGAGTCATTGGATGCGTTGATTTCAGAACGTGGTACCGAGCGTGCTGCGTTCATTATGCGTAGTCTGCTTCAGCGAGCTGGCGCGCAGAGTGTTGGCGTGCCCATGGTCACGACCACGGATTACGTGAACACGATTCCCGCCGATCAGGAACCCGATTTCCCTGGCGATGAGGAGATCGAGCGTAAGTACCGTGCTTGGTTACGGTGGAACGCTGCTGTCTTGGTACACAGGGCCCAACGCCCCGATATTGGGGTCGGTGGACATATTTCCACCTATGCCGGTGCCGCTACTTTGTACGAGGTCGGCTTCAATCACTTCTTCCGGGGTAAGGACCACGCCGGTGGCGGAGATCAGGTCTTCTTCCAGGGCCATGCCTCTCCCGGCATGTATGCCCGCGCGTTCTTAGAAGGACGCCTCTCCGAGGAAGACTTGGACGGATTCCGTCAGGAGAAATCCAAAGAGGGCCACGCGCTTTCCTCTTACCCGCACCCGCGCCTCATGCCGGAGTTCTGGGAATTCCCGACCGTTTCCATGGGTATTGGCCCGATGAATTCGATCTATCAGGCACAGTCCAACCGGTATCTGCATAACCGTGGCATCAAGGACACCTCTGATCAGCACGTCTGGGCATTTTTGGGCGATGGTGAAATGGACGAGCCCGAATCACGGGGCCTGCTTCAGCTCGCCGCGAACGATAAACTCGATAACCTCACTTTCGTTATCAACTGCAACCTCCAGCGCCTTGACGGGCCGGTCCGCGGCAACGGCAAGATCGTCCAGGAACTCGAAGCGTTCTTCCGTGGTGCCGGCTGGAACGTCATCAAGGTCCTGTGGGGTCGGGAGTGGGATGACTTGCTGGCCCGGGATACTGACCATTCCTTGGTGAAGGTCATGAATGACACCGTTGATGGTGATTACCAGACGTATAAGGCCGAATCTGGTGGGTTCGTGCGTGAGCACTTCTTCGGTCAAACCCCGCAGACGAAGGAACTCGCCGCTCATCTCACGGACGAGCAAGTCTGGAACTTGAAGCGTGGCGGCCACGATTACCACAAGGTTTACGCCGCTTATAAGGCTGCTGTGGAATTCAAGGGCAAGCCCACAGTCATCCTGGCTCACACCGTGAAGGGTTACGGACTCGGCACACACTTTGAGGCACGTAACTCCACCCATCAGATGAAAAAGCTGACGTTGCAGGACCTGAAGGACTTCCGCACCCACCTGCGCCTGCCCATCAGTGATGAAGTCCTGGAAGCGGACCCGTACCGTCCCCCGTACTACCACCCAGGGATGGATTCACCGGAAATCAAGTACCTCATGGAACGACGCCGGGAACTAGGCGGGTTCGTCCCTGAGCGCCGTAATAAACACACCGAGATCACCTTGCCCGGGGATAAAACCTACGAGGTCGCTAACCGTGGCTCGGGCAAGCAACACGCCGCCACGACCATGGCATTCGTGCGTCTACTCAAAGACTTAATGCGAGATAAGGACTTCGGCAAACGCATTGTCCCGATCATCCCCGACGAGGCACGCACCTTCGGCATCGACGCTTTCTTCCCGACCGCGAAGATTTACAACCCGAACGGGCAGAACTACCTCTCCGTAGACCGCGACCTCGTCCTGGCCTACAAAGAATCCATCTCCGGGCAGATCGTGCACGCCGGCATCAATGAAGCCGGTTCCGTCGCAGCGTTCACGGCCGCCGGTACCGCGTACGCCACCCACGGCGAGCCTTTGATCCCGATCTACGTCTTCTACTCCATGTTCGGCTTCCAACGCACAGGAGATTCCTTCTGGGCTGCCGGGGATCAGATGACGCGCGGTTTCATCATCGGAGCCACCGCGGGACGGACCACCCTCACCGGTGAAGGCCTCCAGCACGCCGACGGACATTCCCCGATCCTGGCTGCCACGAACGCAGCAGTCATCAGCTACGACCCTGCCTACGGGTACGAGATCGGGGTCATCGTTCGGGCCGGTCTTGAGCGCATGTACGGCAAGAACTCCACCGATCGCAACGTCATGTACTACATCACCGTGTACAACGAGCCGATCATTCAACCCAAAGCACCCGAATCCATGGACATCGAGGGCATCGAAAAGGGTATCTACCTACTCAAGAAAGCCGAAACCGGTGGCCCCAGAACCCAGCTTATGGCCTCGGGTGTTGCAGTGCCCTGGGCTCTGGAAGCACAACAGATCCTGGCCGATGAGTGGGGTGTGGCAGCCGATGTTTGGTCCGTGACTTCCTGGACCGAGCTACGCCGCGACGGCCTTGCCGCCGAAGAAGAAGCGTTCCTACACCCAGAAAACGATGCCCGTATCCCGTACATCACCGCTAAAATGGTGGACGCACACGGACCAGTCGTAGCCGTCACCGACTTCATGAAAGCCGTCCCGGACCAGATACGCCAATTCCTACCCAACGACTTCGCAACCCTAGGCGCAGACGGCTTCGGTTTCTCCGACACCCGAGCAGCCGCACGACGCTACTTCAAAATCGATTCACACTCCGTAGTAGTTCGCGCTTTGGAAATGCTCGCCAAAAACGGTGAAATCGACACCAACACACCCCGCGCAGCAATCGATAAATACGATCTACTCAACGTCAACGCAGGAACCACCGGCAACGCAGGCGGCGACAGCTAAAACACAAATAACGCAAACAAGATCGTCAACGGCTGTGGCCGGCGAAACCATCTGGTTTCGCCGGCCACAGCCGTAAGATCACTCACAGTCAACAGATCATCACAGCCTTCACCAGGAGGAAGCCATGTCAACGAAAAAGAGCGCCCACCCGAAGTGGCGCCTTCCATGAACGCTCGTGTGGCGGGGTTAGTAGATGCTGTCCGGACCCAGCTGTGGCCGATTCCACTCGCCGCCGTGATTCTGGCCTTAGGGTTAGGGACCGCATTGCCAGCCCTGGACACCGTGGTAGACACAGACTTACCAGAGTCAGTCTCCGGGCTCCTGTTCAGTGGTGGACCCGACGCGGCCAGAGCCGTCCTGCAGGCCATTGCCGGGTCCTTGATCACGGTGACATCTCTAACATTTTCACTCACCGTCGTGACGCTCCAGCTGGCCAGCAGCCAGTTCTCCCCGCGCGTATTACGCACTTTCGTTGCCGACCGCTTCGTCCACATCACGTTGGCACTTTTCATGTCCGGCTTTGCGTTTGCGCTAACAGTTCTGCGCAGCGTCCGCAGTGAGACCGGAAGTGATCCAGGTTTCGTACCGGAAATTTCGGTCACGTTGGCGTTCTTGTTGGCGATCGCCAGCATCCTAGGACTGGTCTTGTTCTTAGCCCACCTCACTCGCGAGATCCGCGCGGAGACTGTGATGCAGCGCGTCGCTGATGAGACGTTGGCAACTCTGAACCGCAATTTTCCCGCCGACGACGACGCATCCCGGCAGGCCCCTACCCCCCGCCACGACGCGTTCCAAGTGGAATCCGCCGTTACCGGATTTCTCACGTCAGTGGACCGCGGCGCGCTCTTGCGCGTAGCCATAGCGGAACAGGCCGTGCTCAGGGTAAATGCGCAGCCAGGTGACTCCCTGGTGAACGGTGTCCCCTTCGCGACTATCTGGACCTTGGATCCAAACCACATAATTGGACCCGAATCGTTGCAACGCTTAAACGATGGAATAAACAATGCGGTGTTTACTGGTAGCGAACGCACTAATGTTCAAGACGTCGCCTTCGGCTTCAGGCAGTTAGTGGACGTTGCTGCGCGGGCGCTCTCCCCCGGGGTCAACGACCCGACGACGGCCGTGCACGTGATGGGGCACATATCTGGCTTGCTGTGCCGCGTAGTGGAGTTGTCGCCGGGCACCAAGTGTCTGTGTGATGACCAAGGCGTGGTGCGAGTGATCCTGTCCATGCCGGGCATGGCGGATCTTTTGGATCTGGCGCTGGCCCAGCCACGGCTTTACGGGATGGGCGACCCCGCGGTTGCCAAGCGATTATTGTCCGTACTGGAGGAAGTATCGTGGTGCGACCGCACTGGTCTTTACCATGCGGAAATCCGAGCCCAAGCGCAAAAGATGGGCATGGCTGTAGAAACCGGCAACCACCTTCAGGAGGAACGCACAGAACTTCTGGCGCTAGTGCACAGGCTCAGCACGAATGAACCGCACCGCAGCCCATGAGGCAACCGCTTTTTTGTCGTTTTCGTACAAATGCGCGCCCTGGACACCAAAAGACATATCCTCGATAAATGGCACCGAAGAATTCCACTCCTGCGGCCCACAAGCCCACAGCCGCGCAAACGTCAATGGCGGCCGGCACCACGTCGGTTACTTTGGAGCGGCTGCGCGCCAACATTGGGCCGCTGTCCACCATGATGCTGCGAGAACTTGAAAAAACCCTCCCGTGGTATCGCCGCCTCAGTGCTGACGAGCGATCCTCTCTTGGCCTTGTGGCACAAAACGGGATTTCAGCATTCGTTTCCTGGTACGAGCACCCTTCGTCACCTAGCTGGGTCCTCTCCGATGTATTCGGCACAGCACCGACGGAACTGACCCGTTCGATCAGCCTCCAACGTGCCCTACAACTGATCCGGACTGTGGTCCAGGTAGTGGAGGACCGTGTTCCGGAGTTGGCGGATGCCCATGAACAAGTCGCCCTCCGTGAGGCTGTTCTGCGCTACTCGCGGGAAGTTGCCTTTGCGGCCGCTGATGTTTATGCCCGTGCAGCTGAAAACCGCGGGGCTTGGGACACCCGGTTGGAAGCCCTGGCAGTGGACGGCATATTGCGCGGAGAGAATACCGATGCGCTCCAGTCCCGCATGTCAGCTTTAGGCTGGAAGACACATAGCAAGTTCACCATCATGGTGGGCCCGGCCCCTTCCGAGACTGACGCCTCATTCTTGGCGACGTTGCGCCGGGCGGCCGCACGTTTCGCCGCAGATGTAATGGTTGGGATTCAGGGCGATCGACTGATCCTAGTGCTAGGCGAGGTGGCCAACCCCGAATCTGCCTATCATCGGCTGAGTGAATTGTTTGCCCCCGGCTCTGTTGTCTATGGGCCGCTAGCCCAGGACCTGGCTGGCGCAACAGCGTCAGCCAAAGCAGCATTTGCCGGCATGGCCGTTGTCCGAGGGTGGACAGCCGCGCCCCGGCCCGTCTCCGCCGACGATCTGTGGCCCGAACGAGTCATTGGCGGAGACGATTCCGCCCGCCGCGCACTGTTGACCAACATCTATCAACCCCTACTGGGAGCCTCCAACGGCCTGGTAGAAACACTGAATAGTTATCTCCAACACGGACACTCACTTGAGGCTGCGGCCCGGGACCTTTTTGTCCACTCCAACACCGTCAGGTACCGATTACGCCGTGTTTGCGACGTCACCGGTTGGGATCCGCTGGTCCCCCGAGAAGCTTTCGTCCTACAGACAGCACTCGTGGTGGGACGCCTCTCTGCTGCCGTGAAGCCAGCGCCTGATCGTCCAGTCCCACGCTCGACCTAACCGCGTTTTAGACGCTGCTCAACGGGCTCATACTGCCTGTCCCTGACAGCTGAAGGTGCTTGCCCCTGACACCCGACGGTGTTGGCGCAACACACACATATTGTAGACTTCCTACAAATCATCCACCTGAGCTTGGTGTGCGCAAACACCCTACAAAAGCTTATAAGTTTGGAAAGCTGGTTAATGTGCTTGCAATAGTCTGCCCTGGACAGGGTTCACAGTCTCCCGGCTTCCTCGCGCCCTGGTTAGAGCGCCCGGGCGTCGAAGCGAAACTCGCTGCGCTCAGCGAGGCAGCTGGCATCGACTTGATCGCCCACGGCACTACCTCCAGCGCCGAAACCATCAAGGACACGGCAGTGGCACAACCGCTGATCGTGGCTGCGGGCTTGATTACGGCTGAGGCCCTTCTGGACGTTCCCTTGGAGTCTTTGAACGTTGTCATGGCAGGCCACTCGGTGGGTGAGATCACCGCCGCCGCCCTGACGGGTACGCTCTCCAGCTCTGACGCCATGGCCTTCGTCAGGGAACGTGCCAACAGGATGGCGGACGCCGCCGCAGCGACGCCTACGGGTATGGCCGCCGTCGTCGGTGGGGATCCGGAAGAAGTCCTGGCAGCGATTGCCGCCGCGGGCTTGGCTCCGGCCAACATGAACTCCAAGGCTCAGACGGTAGCTGCTGGAACCCTGGAACAGATCGCCGCACTTGTCGCAGCTCCGCCGGCAAAAGCCCGCGTTATTCCGCTGCAGGTTGCCGGAGCTTTCCATACCCATCACATGAAACCGGCCGTCTCAGCGCTCACGGCCCTGGCACCGTCGCTTACTCCTCACACTCCCAAGGTGCCCCTGCTCTCCAACTACGACGGCGGCGTCGTCCGTTCCGGGGAAGCGGCACTTGAATCTCTCATTGCGCAGGTTTCACGTCCTGTCCGCTGGGATCTGTGCATGGAGACAATGACCGGCATGGGTGTGAGCGCACTCATTGAGCTCTCCCCGGCAGGTACATTGACCGGGCTGGCCAAGCGCGGCATGAGCGGGGTCGCGACCGTAGCCGTGAAGTCACCAGCTGATTTGGAATCTGCCAAGGAACTGCTGGCCGCCCACGCCCAGCGGGAAGAGGAAAACAAGTGAGTACACCCACATTGAAGCAGCATACGATCCGCAACGGCTCCCGTATCTGGGGTATTGGCGCCTACCGCCCTGACATCATCGTCACGAACGAGGATGTCTGCCAGTGGATAGATTCCTCTGACGAGTGGATCCAGCAGCGCACAGGCATCATCACCCGCCACCGCGCGCCACGTGAGGTGTCAGTGGTGGACATGGCAACTGGTGCCGGCGCCGAAGCCATCCGGCATGCAGGCATCGAGCCCTCCCAAATTGGAGCCGTGCTGGTCTCCACGGTCACCCACATGTACGCCACACCATCCGCAGCCGCTCTGGTTGCCGAGAATCTGGGTGCGTCACCGGCACCGGCCTACGACATCTCCGCAGCCTGCGCCGGTTATTGCTATGGGATTGCCCAAGCCGACGCTCTGGTCCGCGCCGGAACTGCAGAATACGTCCTAGTCATCGGCGTTGAGAAGCTCTCTGACGTCATCGACAACCACGAACGCACCATTTCCTTCCTCCTGGGCGACGGCGCAGGTGCTGTGGTGATCGGCCCATCCGACGAACCCGGCATCAGCCAGTCCGTCTGGGGCTCGGATGGCAGCAAGTGGGACACCATTGGCATGACCCATTCGCTAAGGGATGTTCGTGACTTTAGCGAACAGGCAATGAAGGGCGACGACGTCGCCCTGGCCGCTGCTGATGAAGCTCACGCGACCCTGTGGCCCACTCTGCGCCAAGATGGCCAAACTGTCTTCCGCTGGGCTGTATGGGAAATGGCGAAGATGGCCAAGAAAGCGCTTGAGCTCGCGGGTATCACCGCCGATGACCTGGGTGCTTTTGTGCCACACCAAGCCAATATGCGCATCATCGATGAACTCGCTAAGCAGCTCAAGCTCCCCTCCCATGTGGTGGTCGCCCGCGATATCGCAGATGCCGGGAACACGTCCGCAGCCTCCATTCCATTGGCAACACACCGTCTGCTGGCAGAGAATCCTGAGCTTTCCGGTAAACTCTCGCTTCAGATCGGCTTTGGTGCCGGACTGGTATTTGGTGCCCAAGTAGTGCGCCTCCCCTAGATTCAGACAACGCAGCAAACCATATGTGATGGTTTGCTCAATACCGCCTGAAAAGATCAAGTCCTTGATCGCAAATGAACAACATAGAGAAAAAGGAGCCGTCAATGGCTAGCAACGAAGAAATCCTGGCCGGCTTGGCCGAAATCGTCAACGAAGAGACCGGCCTGGCCCCTGAGGCTGTAGAGCTGGAGAAGTCCTTCACCGACGATCTGGACATCGATTCCATCTCCATGATGACCATCGTGGTCAACGCTGAAGAGAAGTTCGACGTCAAGATCCCTGACGAGGAAGTCAAAAACCTCAAGACCGTTGGCGACGCCGTCAACTTCATCGCCGGCGCACAGGCGTAGTTAGAAGCTGCACGAGCCCTCAGCAACGCATGTGCGTCACAGGGCCACCGCAGATAGCTGGCACCGTCGTGTGCCAGCTATCTGCGGTAGATCCAAAGTGTCCTGTACTTTATTCTTTTTAGAGAGTTGAACCATGGCCCGCAAAGTAGTGATCACTGGACTCGGAGCAACTACGCCGATCGGCGGCGACGTCCCAACCCTGTGGAAGAACGCCCTTAAGGGCGTCTCAGGTGTCCATACCCTGACCGATGAGTGGGTAGAAAAGTACGACATTCCGGTACATTTCGCTGCCAAGGTCAGCAATCTTGCTTCTGAGACTCTCAGCCGCGTAGAGGCCAAGAGGATGGATCCCTCAACTCAGTTCGCTGTGGTCGCAGCCCGCGAGGCCTGGAAGGATTCCGGTCTTGAAGAAGTGGACCACGACCGTCTGGCCGTGGCTTTCGCGACCGGCATTGGCGGCGTCTGGACGCTCCTGGATGCCTGGGACACCTTGCGTGAAAAGGGTCCGCGACGGGTCCTTCCGATGACTGTCCCTATGCTTATGCCTAACGGTCCCGCTGCTGCTGTCAGCCTCGACTTGGGTGCTCGAGCAGGAGCACATACACCCGTTTCAGCCTGCGCTTCCGGCACTGAGGCTATGCACATCGCTCTGGAGCTGATCCGATCCGGCAAGGCCGACGTCGTAGTTGCCGGTGGCGCTGAAGCTGCCATACATCCTCTTCCCATGGCAGCCTTTGCTGCCATGCAAGCACTGTCAAAACGCAATGACTCCCCCGAAACAGCATCACGTCCCTACGATCTGGACCGTGACGGCTTTGTCATGGGTGAAGGAGCTGGCGCGCTGGTCCTGGAGGCCGAGGAACATGCCTTGGCCCGCGGTGCCCGCATCTATGGTGAGCTCGCCGGGACCTCCGTCACGGCAGACGCCTATCACATCACCGCACCGGACCCAGAGGGCTTGGGCGCAACCCGGGCTCTGAAGGCTGCATTGTTTGACGCCCGCGCCCAAGCCGAAGACGTAGTCCACGTCAATGCTCACGCCACCTCCACTCCTGTGGGCGATCGCCCCGAGTCCATTGCTCTACGCGCAGCTCTAGGTGACCACGTGGACAATGTGTGCGTCTCTGCTACGAAGTCCCAGATGGGGCACTTGCTGGGCGCCTCAGGGGCCGTAGAGTCTGTTCTGACTGTTCTGGCCGTCTACCACCGATTGGCGCCGGTCACGATCAACTTGGAGCACCAAGATCCGAGCATCGAGCTGGACGTCGTGACGGGTACCCCGCGGGAACTTCCCGAGGGCCAAGTTTTGGCCTTGAACAATTCCTTCGGTTTTGGCGGGCACAATGCCGTTGTTGCCATCCGTAGCACTGGTCCCAAAGTAGAGATGGTCTAACCCAACCGACATTTTCCACACAAGAGGCGCCCACCATTTTTCAGGTGGGCGCCTCTTGTGTGCAGCTGTCATTCTCTTTTTGCGCTGTCATGTCTCACCCCTGTGTAGACACTTGATGTCTCACTTTGTTGTAGACAGTTGATGTCTCACCGCTCTGTAGACAGTTCGATATTTGGGGAGGCTGGTGATTGCGGTGGTCTGATGGTGTCGGATGTGGTTTTGCGTCTACGCAGGATCGTGGTGGGTGCTGCCTTGAAGCCGCGGGGTTGGTCGTTGCCGACGTAGCGTTGGCCTTTTGGTGGTATGGGATGGCTGATGATTTCCGTGCCGAAGGTGTCAAAGAACATGATCTGAACGTCGTCGTGCATGATGTTCACGGTGGTACTGATGTAGTCCGTGCCCATTCGGAATTGCGTGCCTAGGACGGTGACGTTGCCGTTCTTTTGGACTTTTCGCTGGGTGCTGGATCGGCTGGTTCTCATGGGTTTCTCTGGCTCGGGTGGCGTGGGTGCCGGGGCTCTAGGGGTGGCGTCCCAGGCCTCCTGCGGTGTCATACCCGGTACAAGTGCTTGGTGCTCACGCTCGGTGTTGTAATAGTGGTCGAAAACGTCAATCTGGGCCTGCAGGACGGCTAGAGAAGAGGCTGCTGGCTGGCGGTGGAGGTATTTGTGCAGCGTCTGGTGGAAGCGCTCATTCTTGCCCTGGGTCGTCGGTTTGTAAGGCTTGCCGGTGATTGGCTCAACTCCTTGAGCCTTGAGGAATTCAACTAAGGCCCCGCGCTTGCCGCGCCGAGTTGGGTTGAAAGAGGCACCATTATCGCTGAGGAACCGTTGAGGGAGGCCATGCCGGTCGATGGCGGTTGCGACGATCCGGAGGGCGGCCTCACTGGTCTCGCCGGAGGCTGCCAAGGAAGCCAAGGCCATGCGGGAATGATCGTCCACGAGCTGGAAGATCGCCACTTTCGTTCCGTCCGCCAGTACCCATTCGGTGGAATCAATCTGCCAACACGAGTTTGGCTGGGGATAGGTGAAGCGGATATAGGCGCTACGGGGCTTTTTCCTTGGCTCTGGGACCACGACCCCGGCCCGGGAGAAGATCCTCGCCACTGTCGCCCGAGACGGTGTAGTAAAGCCTTGCCGACGCAGTTTCGCCATCACGGACAAGGGGCCGTGATCAAAGCCGGCATCTTCAAGCTCGGCCCGTGTGCCTAGCAGTAGATCGGTCATGGAATCCGGAGTGGCCTTGGGTTGAGTCAAGGCGATCGGAGGCTTCTTCTCCAAGGCTTTGACTGGTCCGACTTTCTTCGCTGCTGCCCGGACTTGATAGAACCAAGCACGGGAAACATTGTGTTGTTTGCAAAAGGCGCTGACAGCCCCACGAGGAGCATCCTCGGACCAAGTGGCAACAGCATGACGGACTTTGATGGAAGGCTGAGTTTTAGGCACAACCCTTCATCAAAGCCCACCAAGTGTCTACACAGCGACGAGACATAGTGTCTACACAGCGGTGAGACATAAATGTCTCAAAAGGGGTGAGACTTCACAATTCTCTTTTTGCGCGTGAGCGCTTATCGTGAGCGCTTATTTAGCCGACGTGGTGCAACCAACGCACTGGTGCTCCCGCCGCGGCATGCCTAAACGGCTCCAATTCTTCATCCCAGGCTTCGCCGAGTGCCAGCGAGAGCTCGTGGTAGACGGCGGAGGGCTCTCCCTTGCCAGCCTCATAGGCATAACGGATACGGTCCTCCGAGACCATAATGTTGCCGTGGACGTCGGTGACGGCGTGAAAGATGCCCAGTTCGGGGGTGTGCGACCAGCGGGAACCGTCGACGCCAGCGCTGGGATCCTCGGTGACCTCGTAACGAACATTGGCCCACCCTCGGAGAGCAGAAGCCAAACGGGCACCCGTCCCCGCGGGTCCTTGCCAAAGGAATTCTGAGCGCTGAACATTGGGCGCAGCAGGCTGTGCAGTCCACTGCAAGCTGATGCGCCGATCCATCACGCCAGCGATGGATGACTCTATATGCGGGCACATGACAGCCGGGGCTGAGTGCACAAATAAAACTCCGCGCGTCAAAATGACGTTCATTCCATCCTCCATTGCAGTAGGTGCGTCTTCCCCAACGACCTTCTAATGGATGGAACGAGCCTTGCGCGAGATTGATCTACACTGTCCCTGCTGGCCTGCCTTTAATTTCAGGTAAAACGATATCAGCGCCGCTGGTTTTTACCGGCAAACGTTGACACTCTCTTATTGTGCCGCAGCGAAGGCGTTTTCGCCAGCGTATGCTGCCACGAAACTTCTATCGTGTTCTACGCGCGGGGATGGGCTTGCCGGTAGCCATCTCGAAGCCTGTCAACCGATACGTGGGTGTAAAGCTGCGTGGTAGAGAGCGAAGTGTGGCCCAAAATTTCCTGTACTGCGCGCAAATCGGCGCCTCCGTCCAAAAGGTGTGTCGCGGCGGAGTGCCTCAATGTGTGAGGTCCCGTTGCTGATGTGTCTCCCAACTCCGCGAAAACACGTCCAACAACTGCACGCACCGTACGCTGATCGATTCTGCCACCGCGGGCACCCAAAAAGAGTGCGGGACCGCTACTGGCATGGGCTAGCACGGCCCGGCCTTGCCCTAGCCACATCTGCACCGCTTTTTCTGCCGGAATACCGTAAGGTACCACCCGTTCCTTGTCTCCCTTTCCCAACACGGTGAGCGTGCGACGCTCATAGGAAAGATCGTCGACGTCCGCTCCCGTGAGCTCACCTACGCGCATACCTGTTGCGTACAGCAGTTCCACCATGGCATGATCCCGGAGGGCTAGGGGGCTTCCGTCTGCGGCCTGCGCAGCCAGCGAATCCATGAGACGGCGGACCTGCTGCTGTTGTAGGACGGCCGGCAAATTGTGGTCTCTTTTGGGTGCCTTTAGCCGTAGTGCGGGATCGAACCGCAGCAGTTCCTCCCGCAACGCCCATGACGTGAAGCTACGTGCTGTGGCCGAACGCCGTGCCAGCGTGGATCGTGAAAGCCCCGCGGAATTCTGTGTACCCAACCAGCGGCGCAATAGTCCCAGCTCTAATCCGTCCATGGTGGTGACACCCTCCGTGACGGCATGGAGTAGTAGGGAATCGACGTCACCGCGATATGCGCGGACCGTATGGGGTGAGCGTCCCCGCTCGGCAAGAAGATACCGTTCAAAGCCGGCTGCTGCTGCTGCCAGTTCTTGGGGCAGTCTGATGCGTTCTTCGTGGTCCACTCTCCCACTGTGCGCTGTTGCGCCCGCTCGAGCAAGCCACCCACGGGTCAACACCTTCTTTTCCAGCCTGAGTTCGCCCTTTCTGCTAGCCCCAAGAGTTCCAGCCGCCCCAGTCCGGCAAGCACGGCTGTGGCGCCAATTCCGGCCACAATGGTGAGTTTGTCCACGGATGTGACAGACCGCAACGGCAGCGCATCCAAGAGCATAAGGTCCTCAACGCCCAATCCATCATGGACCGCCGGTGCACCCAGTTGCTCTGGAGTCAGCTGGGTTCCTGGAGCACCTGCCAGCTCGGCCACGTCCGCAGCATCCGTGACACAGACGGCAGATCCCTCACGCAACAAGCGATGACATCCCGCGGAATTCGCAGAATATACCGATCCCGGCACGGCGGCCACCGTCCGGCTCAGTCCGTCTGCGTGGTGGGCCGTACTCAGTGCACCCGAGCGCCATCTTGCCTCCACCACCACAGTGACCTCACACAGTGCAGCGATCAAGCGATTCCGTTGCAGAAAGCGATAACGCGTGGGATTGGCACCCGGCGGGACTTCAGCAACGATGGCGCCGTTCTCTGCTACGGCCCGTAATAGGTCCTCATTTCCGGTTGGATAGAATCTGTCCACGCCTCCTGCCATAATCGCTAGAGTTGGCAGAAACTGCCGGCCGGTGGCTGCCCCGATGGCACCCCGGTGAGCCTGAGCATCGATCCCATAGGCACCTCCGCTCACTATGGTGAAGCCACGCTGAACTAGCGTTGCCGCCATCTCCATGGCAACGTTGGCGCCATAACTGGTGCTGTCTCTGGATCCGACCAGCGCTATGCAACGTTTTTGTTCGGGTATGACTAATGCTCGGCCTCTTACCCAGAGCGCAATGGGTTCATTCAGTTCCAGCTCTGAAAGCGCGACTGGCCACTCAGGGTCTTCAGGGACAAGGAGTTGTCCGCCCAAACGCTCGACAACTCGCAGGTCCCGCTCGGGCGCCAGATCTGTCAGCCTAGGTCGCCATCTCAGCAACGCAGCGGCAAGCCCCGGCCATCTCGGCACTCCCGAATCATTGAGTACCGCATTCATCTCCTGTTCCAGGGCGGCACTGGAGGAAGCCCCGCTACTAACGAATGCCAGAGCATCCTCTGGACCCGCCACTGCGATCAACGCCATCCCAGCAAGATCAGATGGCTCCATGAGTCTTGTCAGTGCAGCCCTGGCCACACGGAGACTTTGGCTAGGCGGAGACTGTATGGCTCCTTCGTGATGTGATCGCTCACTGCCGTTCATTGTCCCGCTCCTCGTTGTCGTAAAGTCAGTGCCAGACTGACGTCGTCAGGCCCTGGGTGGGTCCGGCCATTGAGGTCTGCCACGGTCCACGCCAAGCGAAGCACCCGGTCATATCCTCGAGCGGTCAAGATGCCAGCACCCATGGCCCTGTCCACAAATTCAGTGTCTTTGGGCGGCAGCCGTAAGGGGCCCCGCAAAATTTTCCCGGTGAGCTCGGCGTTGTGCTCCAGACCAAAGGGAATCAGCCGTTCACGCTGGCAATCGCGAGCCAGTTGAACACGTTGGGCAACTACGGCAGTGGATTCCCGTGGGGTCTGATCTGAAAGCTGGGATAGCTGAACCTTGTTAACCTGCAGTTGAATGTCCACACGGTCCAAAAGCGGCCCGGAGAGTTTCCCAAAGTAGCGTCGCCGGGCCATGGGTGTGCACTGGCAGTCGATCCCCTTGCCAGTGGCTTTGCCACAAGGACAAGGGTTCGCAGCCAGCACCAGCTGAAAACGCGCCGGGTAGGCTGCCGTGCCAGCTGAGCGGTGCAGGACCAGTTCCCCGCTCTCCAGCGGTTGTCGGAGAGCTTGCAGGACCCGCATGTCGAATTCCGGTGCCTCGTCAAGAAACAAGATGCCATTGTGGGCTCGCGAGGCCGCACCAGGGCGGGGGATGCCGCTGCCGCCGCCAATAATTGAGGCAGTGCTGGCGGAATGGTGAGGCCGTTCATAGGGCGGTCTGCGCACCAGGGCGGTCACACCGTTCCCTGCATCGTCAAGGGAATGAATGGCCGTCACTTCCAAAGCTTCTTGATCCGTAAGCTCTGGTAAAAGCCCCGGCAGTCTCTCAGCCAGCATTGTCTTCCCCGACCCGGGTGGGCCCACCATCATCAGGTGATGGCCCCCTGCGGCAGCAATTTCCAGAGCCAGCCTGGCCTCCGCCTGACCCGCCACTTCGGCGAGATCCACGGCCGCGTGTCCCTTACCGGCCGGCTCAGAGCGCGCCCTACTAGCAAGCAACGAGTCGTTGAATGTGGTGCTCCCGAGCACAAGATTTGGCGCTTTGGCTTCAAAGTCCAAAGCAACCTGGGCCAATGAGTCATACCCACGGACTTTGGCACCGGCGACCAGCTGCGCCTCAGCAAGGTTGGCCTCGGCCACCACGAATTCCACGCACCCGGCGCCGAAGGCGGCCAAAACGGCAGGCAGTACGCCACGGACCGGGCGGAGGCGCCCGTCCAAGCCCAACTCCGCCAGAAACACTGTCCGCTCAGTCCTACGCACGTCACCGGCAGCGTTCAGTGCCGCCATGACGATCGCCAAATCGAAGCCGGAGCCCCGTTTGGGCAGGGACGCGGGAATCAGATTAACCGTTATTTTGCGCCGGCTCAAAGGAATTCCCGAATTCTGTGCGGCCGAACGGATCCGTTCCCTGGCTTCATTCAAGGACGCATCCGGCAGTCCCAGCAGGACAAACGCTGGCAAGGTTTGACCGATGTCGGCTTCGACCTCAATCACGTGACCATTGAGCCCTACAAGAGCCACGGAGAGTGCCCGTCCCAATCCCATTTATGCCACGCCCCGTAGATGGTCAATCCGTGGCGTGGAGCGGCCATCCATGACGATTCCAACAGCGTCTATGCGCAGTGCACCCATGACATGGCGGTGCTCACGCGCCCACAGCACGGCCAAAGTGCGCAGCCGCCGAAGTTTGGCATCTGTCACTGCCTCCAGTGGGTCACCGTACCGAAGGGACCGCCGCGTCTTTACCTCCACGACCACCAGATCCGCACCGTCCAGGGCCACCAGGTCTATTTCACCGGCGGTGCAGCGCCAGTTGACATCGACTACGCGTAACCCTGCATCTTCTAGAAAGTCCGCTGCCAGCTGTTCCCCGGCCCTACCCAGCTCATCCTTTGATCTCATCTCTGCCTCCACGCTCAAGCCTGGCGTAAGAGAATAACTGGAAGAAGTGGGGTCGGGCAGAATGTGGACAGTCCCCTCCCGGGCACCCGCTGTGGAGGGAGGTACGGGGGCCCGCGCTTGGGGCGAAGCCTACAGGTGGCCTAGCTCCCCGTCCTTAGGGATCTGCAGATCATCAGACTTGATTAATTCCTCGACGTTAACGTCCTTGAAAGTGATGACACGCACACTCTTGACGAAGCGGGCGGTGCGGTAGACATCCCACACCCAAGCGTCCTGCAGTGTCAGATCAAAGTAGACCTCGCCGTCGGCCGCCCGTGCTTGCAGATCCACGTGGTTAGCCAGATAGAACCGACGCTCCGTCTCAACAACATAGCTAAAGAGATTCACGACGTCACGGTATTCGCGGTAGAGCTGAAGCTCCATGTCGGTCTCGTAGTTTTCCAAATCCTCAGCGCTCATGCTTCCATCATGCATCACTTGGGCCGCACCCACGAACCCTGCACGCGTGGGACCATAAATCTAGGTCAATCGCCAGCTCTTCCGATGAAAGTCATTGGGCCCGTGGGCGGCAATGGCGCTGCGGTGGGCTGCCGTGGCGTAGCCCTTGTTATGTTCCCAACCGAATTGTGGATAGCTGGTGGCATGTTCAATCATGATGGAATCACGCTCTACTTTGGCCAGAACGCTGGCAGCAGCCACGGAAAGGCACGTCATGTCCGCTTTGATGCGGGTCTGCACTGTCATGGGCACCCCGGGAATCTCCACATCGGCAACCTCGACGCCGAAGCGTAGCTCGGGTTGGACCGGCACCGAAAGCCAGTCCTGATTGCCGTCAAGGATAACAAAGCCGGGCAGCAATTCAGCAGCCACTTGCGCCAGAGCGCGCGTGCCGGCGAGTCGAAGGGCCGCCATCAAACCAACGGCGTCAATCTCGGCTGCCTCTGCGTGGCCCACCGCATGGGCCAACGCCCACTCTTCGATGGCCGGGACCAACGCCTGACGGACCGGCTCGCGCAGCAGCTTACTATCCTTCACCCCAGGCAGTTCACTCGCTGTGGCGGCGTTAATGACGACCACGCCAACGCTGACCGGACCAGCGAGTGCCCCACGGCCCACTTCGTCACATCCGGCTACCAAGGTGTAACCCTGTGCGGCAAGTTCGCGTTCCCATAAGAGGGTGGGCGGCGCTATTGACACTATTTTCCCGCCGGAATACTTTGAGGCGATCCTTGGCTGGTCGACTGCGGCGCAGGAACGTCAGCGAACACGTCTGGATAGTCACCCAAAATTCCCCAGTGAGCCAGCGGCCAGGCGATGACAACGGCGCGCCCTTCAACATCGGCAATCGGGACAAATCCTGTCCCGCTAGTGGCCTCATGGGCACGCGAGTCTTCTGAATTGTTCCGGTGGTCCCCCATGACCCACAAATGTCCGGCCGGGACAGTGACATCAAAAGTGATATCTGAAGGATTGGCGCCAGGAAACAAATATGGTTCGGTGATGGCCGCACCGTTGATGGTTATCTTCCCCTGCGCAGTGGATCCCTTGATATGGTCCCCCGGTAAGCCAATCACCCTTTTGACCAAATGCTGTTCGGAACTATCAGGGGCAAGGCCGACGAACGTCGCCACATCACCTACCCAGGTGAACGGGCCAGTCTTCGGCGCCGCCTGCTTCAGCCAACCCTGAGTGTCCTTGAAGACCACCACATCCCCGCGCTTGAGAGCAAACGGCTCCGGCACCAGCAGGTTGACGAAGATCCGGTCGTCAATGCGCAAAGTGTTTTCCATGGATCCAGAAGGGATGTAGAAAGCGCGAAAAAGGAAAGTTTTGATCAAAAATGACAGCACGACCGCAATGGCTAAGATCGTGACAATTTCTTTGCCCCAGGCCCAGCTCGCATTAGTGAAGCGTTGCAGGGCTGTCGCCTCGGTATGCACGTCTTCGTGCCGTGGAGAATCAAAGTGTCTGGCACCATCGTCATGAGCTACACGGGAATCGGGTTCGTTCACTCGCTCCGGCTGCAGCCGTTCACCATCCTCGCCTGGACCGCCGGGCACGTTTTCCTGCATGGTGCTTCCTTAAAGTTCGTCTGACACGATGGAACTAGCGGTTTCCTACTAGTCCTTTCCTACGGAGCGTTAACGGGGTCGGACTCCAACACGTGAAGTCGGCCCAACGGCCAAACTGTAGCCCAGGGCCGGCCGATGACCCTGCTGGCGGAGATGAGTCCGCCGCCAGGCGCGCCAAGCAACGACCGCGAATCTGCAGAGACGTCTCTGTGGTCACCCATGAGCCATAATTTACCCTGTGGGACACTCACTTCGAACTTCAACTCGCTGGGCAGGTCCCCGGGATACAGGTAACTCTCAGTAATGGGGACTCCATTGATTTCAAGCAACCCCGCGGCAGAACAGCATTTCACGGTGTCCCCAGCCACACCCAAGACTCGCTTAACGTAGATGTTGTTGTTGGGGACCAGACCCAACCATTGCCCGAATCCGACGGCAGAATCCGTGAGCTGGCCCAATCCGGAATTCAATGGCTCAAATGAACCACGCCCGTCAAAAACAACCACGTCCCCGCGCTGGATTGGGGTACTAGCAAAGTCCATCCGTGAGACCAAGACGCGATCTCCGCTTTGGAGCAGCGGCTCCATGGATGCTGACGGGATGTAATACACGTCCACCCACACATTCCTGACCACAGCGGTGAGCAAAAACATCACCACGATGGCCAGAACAACAAAACGCCAGCCCAGTTTCCTGGGCTGGCGTTTTGCTTGGTTCAAAGTGCGAGTCCCCTGTTACTTAGCGGGGATGTTGTCGCGCTTTTCCTTGATCTTTGCAGCCTTGCCGCGAAGGTTACGCATGTAGTACAGCTTGGCGCGACGAACGTCACCCTTGCTGACAACTTCGATCTTGTCCAGGACCGGGGAGTGTACCGGGAAGGTACGCTCGACGCCGACGCCGAAGGAGACCTTGCGAACCGTGAAGGTCTCGCGGAGGCCATCGCCGTGGCGGCCAAGGACGAAGCCCTTGAATACCTGAACACGTGAGCGTGAGCCTTCAATGATGTTCACGTGAACATTGAGGGTGTCACCGGCACGGAAGGGGGGGATGTCGCTGCGCAGGCTAGCTGCGTCAACAGAATCGAGAAGATGCATTTTCTCACTCCAGGTAAACGCCACAGGTCATTTACTTTGTGTCACGGACTCGCTGGATGGCGCAAACCAACCAAGAGAACCGAAAGATGAAAGACCGGTTTTCACTGATGGAATCCCGGTGTGCTGCCCTGTTGACGGCCGTTCCCCCTATGGCAGGGACGAGCCCAGTCAGGCACATCTATATATTTTGCCACATGTTCAGCTCTGTGGACTAATCGTCCCCGCGCAGCACTGCGCGACCCTCAATGACGGCGTAACCAAGTTCCCAAAGGATATTGCGTTCCGTCTTGCTGAAGCTGGACACATCCAAGGCATCGATCAAGTCAGGACGGCGCGTCGCAGTGCGGCGAAGCTGGTGTTCCCGGCGGAATTTAGCAATCTTGCCGTGGTTTCCGCTGAGCAAAACCTCAGGGACCTCACGTTCACGCCAGCTCGAGGGTTTCGTGTAAACGGGATATTCGAGCAGCCCGTCCGAATGCGATTCCTCGATGAGGGATTCGGGGTTTCCCACCACGCCTGGGACCAAGCGCCCGATTGCCTCCACCATGGCCAAGACCGCCACTTCACCACCATTGAGCACATAATCACCGAGGCTGACCGCACGGACGGTAAATTGTTCGCCTGCCCATTCCAGCACGCGTTCATCTATGCCTTCATAGCGACCACAGGCGAAGACAAGATGAACCTCTTCGGAAAGTTCGTAGGCCAGCTTTTGGGTGAAAACCTCACCGGCGGGTGAAGGCACGATTAGCGTGGGCTTGCGCTCTGGAACGGAGGCCGGCGACGTCTCTGCGATCTCCGTCAAGGCCTGCGCCCACGGTTCGGGCTTCATGACCATGCCGGCTCCGCCCCCGTACGGGGTGTCATCCACGGTACGGTGGCGATCCTTCGTGTACGTGCGCAGATCGTGAACGTTTAGCTCTAATAGTCCATCGGTCCGGGCTTTACCTATCAGGCTCAGATCCAACGGTGCCAGGTACTCGGGAAAGATACTGACGACGTCGAAACGTATCACTTGCGTGTTCCCTCGACTCCGGTCCCGTCTCCCGCGTCTTCCTCAACGCTCACTTCCTTGTTCACCGTGAACAGGCCTGCGGGCGGGGTGAGGAGAACGTAGCGTTCCTCAAGATTGACCTCGGGAACGATCTCGTCCACGAACGGAACCAGGACCTCATCGCCCTCGGTGTCGGTAACTATCAGCAAGTCTTGAACGGCCTGCGTACGTAGGCCGGTCACCTTGCCAACCACTTCCGAGCCAACCCTCACCTGAAGGTTTAGTAACTCGTGTTCGTACCAGGCGTCGTCGTCCTCATCATCCTCGGATTCAAAGACCAGCACGGCACCGCGGAGCAGCTCAGCCTCATTGCGGGTGGAGGTACCTTCGAAGCCGAGCAGGAGGATGTCCTTATTCCAGCGCGAACTGCTCACCTTCAGCGGGCCCAGCTTGCCGGACTCCACAGCAAATTCGGCACCCACGGCGAACCTGGAATCGGGTGCGTCGGTGAGGACAAGTGCCGTCACTTCTCCGCGAATACCGTGTGGTTTACCAATTCGGGCAACCTGAACCTGCATGGGAACTCCTCCAAATATGAGCTTAAACAAGGGAAAAAATTTGGCCCCGGCACCATATATGGTACCGGGGCCAAACCAGTGGCTTTAGTGCTGAAACCTTGCCATGTCCCGCCTGAGCGGTACATGGACCTGCGCGAATTGGCTAGCGGCGGCGGTCGGTGTCGATAACGTCGACACGGACCGGTTCGCCGTCGGATAAGGCTGAGACCACGGTGCGCAAGGCACGAGCGGTTCTGCCCTGACGGCCAATAACGCGGCCAAGATCGTCTTGGTGAACGTGCACTTCGAGGGAGTCCCCTCGGCGGTTGTTCTTGACGCCGACCTTGACATCCTCGGGAGAGTCAACAATCCCGCGGACCAGGTGTTCCAGTGCTTCGGCCAACAATTTACTCGGCCTCGGTGGTCTCAGCAGCATCATCGGAGTCGGCCTTCTTGGCCTTCTTGGTGATGGCTTCCTTCACGATGAGGTTCTTGGCCTCGGGAGCAACAAATGCTTCCTTGGGAGCCTTCATCTTCAAGGTGCCTTCTTGACCGTGGAGGCCCTTGAACTTCTGCCAGTCTCCGGTGATCTTCAGAAGCTTGGCAACAGGCTCTGACGGCTGAGCGCCAACGCCGAGCCAGTACTGAGCACGGTCACCCTTGATCTCGATGAACGAGGGCTCTTCTGTCGGGTGGTACTTGCCGATTTCCTCGATGGCACGGCCGTCACGCTTTGCGTGAGAGTCCATGACGACGATGCGGTAGTACGGGGCACGCATTTTACCAAAGCGCTTAAGGCGAATCTTAACGGCCACTTTTGTGGTTACTCCTGTTTCGAGAATGGGCGAATTCCGTTTAACGCTCCCGTGGGGCGGGCCGCTCGGCGGATTTCTAAGGACAGGATCATCGAACGGAGAGAGGGGCCGAACGGATCGAGTACCCAATCATTATGCCAGACGTTGCACCATTTGCGCGACGTGTGAGCCCAATGAGTGCGCGTGTTTTGCGTCATGACCCCAACTGGCCCGCATTTGATGTTCAAAAACTCCCCTTTTCGGGAGTTTTTGAACATCAAATGCGGGCCAGTTACAAATAGGTGTCGGGAGAGACGCTCAGGGATTATTCGGCTGAGAAAAAGAAGAGACCCATTTTGGCGTTTTCCTCGGCTGCCTTAAGAGCAGCCTCCGCCATGGCCGTCAACGCCCGCAGCAACGGCTCCGTGATCTCAGGGGTGGATTCCATCTCTTCGGCGGCAGCCCACTCGGCCGCCAGTTCCACCACGTCCTCGGGATCTTCGCCAGCGTGGAGTTCGGCAAAGACCTCCAGTAGGGCGTCGGGGACGGCAAAGAGCGTATCCAGCTCAATGTCTACCAAACTCAGTTCAGCGGCCACGCCCGTGGCATGAACTTTTTTCACTGCTAATTCTCCCAGCACCTCAATTTCAAAGTCGCTGAGGCCCGGAGTGGGCAGAACTGGTACGTCAACAGCCGTTGGCTTCCTGGACTCTCTGGCCTTGGCGCGGGCAACTGCTTGGTGATGGTCGGCGATGAAGAACTCGGAGTACAGGGCCACGTAGATGCCTTTCGCGAATGATTGTGCCAAGTCAGCGCCAGGTGCATTATGTTCCTAAGCTGCGGCGGGTACATCCTCAACACTAACGCGAATTCGGTTCTTCCATGGATCATCAAAGACTAGTTCAGCTCCGGTGTTGGCAACAGCAATCTTAGAACGCGTTAGCCGCTCCGCCAGGGCACCGACGTCGTCAATGCCGGGCAACAAAATCAGCACCTCACCCAGTCCCAAAGTATCCTTGCGGGGACCTGCTCCGCGGCTATTCCAGACGTTCATGGCCATGTGGTGATGGTACCCACCGGCAGAGACAAAGAGCGCCTGGCCGTTCCATCCGGCAGTCTTCTCGAAGCCGAGGGTATCAACGTAAAACGACTGCGCGGTCTCCACATCTCCCACTTGCAAATGAACGTGCCCGACGGCGGCCGGCGCGTCACGCTGACCGGTCACCCCGTCCTCGCTGAGGTGCTCGTTCAGGTACTGCTGCGGCGGAAGGGCAAGGGTGCCCATCTGGACAGCGCCCTTGCTCCACTTCCAGTTATCCCGGGGCCGATCCCAGTAAAGTTCGATGCCATTACCCTCGGGGTCAGTGAAGTAAAATGCCTCCGAGACCAGGTGGTCGGCACTCCCAACGAAGGCCTGGGCGTCATAGTGGGCAGCGCTGGCAACCGTTGAGGCCAAAGCGGCTTGGTCCTGGAATAGGAGAGCCGTGTGGAATAGTCCAGCTTCCCCGCGGCCGGGGATGTGTAGTCCCCCGGCTGGCATAAGATGCACCAAAGCCGAGGCGCCGCGCCCAAGATACAGCCCGCCGTCGTCCTCGGAAACAACGCTCAGCCCTAGGGCTTTCTGGTAGTAGTTCTCCATGGCGGCCAGGTCACGGACCTTGAGCATCACGGTGCCCATATTCAGGCCGGCGGAAAGCTGGTTTTGCACGTTTGTCATCTTTGCTCCAATAGTTGTTGCTGCTTGAAGCATACTTGAAATAACTTGAAGCTTCAAGCAATTTCTATTGCCATGTGATGTAACGAACGGCGACAGGATGCGCTTTGAGCATGCCGCAGCGGGAGAGTCCAGAGTGGAGAATCTCCGGGGAACGCGCTGTTTGCGCACATGAAGTTCGACGGCGGGCCAGGTTCGCGAGTGATTGCAGCTTCGAAACCGCCCAGATCAAACAGCAGAGATCAAACAGCAGAGATCATGGCTATACGTCGACCAGCAACATCTAAGCCCAGAGCTATTTCCTGCCTACGCACTGCCTGTAAACCGGCGGTGAGTTCCTCCGGGAGAATTTCGACGAAACCGCAGCTTGCATAAAACGGTCCATTGAACGGGACGTCCGCAAACGTGGACAGGGTCATCTCGTGGAACCCGGATTCCCGGGCCCACGCCTTTGCCGCGTGGACCAGAGCCCTTCCAATCCCCTGGCGTCCGTAGTCCAAGCTGACGGCGAGCTGTTCAAGGTGGGCCCGCCCGTCAATCGCCACCAGACGGACGAATCCACGTGGCGGGCGGCCAGCGACCATGATGTGTAAGGCCTGTGCATTGTCCGCGGCCGTGCCTGGCGCAGGAAAATCCGAAGCTGAAATAGGTGGTACGAGGCACTCAAACCTCAGGTCTGCCTCAGCCTCCAGTTCGGGCAGAAGTGAGAACTCACTCAGCGCTGCAGGTCGAATTTCTAGCATGCCACCAGTCTAATGCGGGGATCTTTCCAGCCGTTCGGCGTCAAATATCTTATTCAGAGAGCACCGTTTCTCCCCTACTCGCCGTCCACCTGCGCGATGAACTGGGCAATGAGGGCGGCACCGTCCGAAGTGTCTTGGGGTCGGTGACCTCCCCGGCTGATTTCATGTCTGGCACCGGTGGTCACCAGGTAAGCGGCGATCTCCTCAAAGAGCGGTTCCCAACCACCCGTCACCACTAGGGTGGGCACCCCGGGAACAATGTGTAGCGGCGCCTCCCACGACGGACTTTGCAGGTGGGTGCGTGCAGCAAGCCTGGCGACCGCTTCACTGCCCGTAGTGCCAGCCATGCCCAAGGATGCTTGCGAACCGTCTGGCGACGGAACTTCCATGGCCCCACCCAGTCGCCGGTAGTCAGCCAAAAATTCTGCGTCAGTGAGCGAGGCCCTCCGCGCAAACAGGGGCTCTAGACTCTCACGGTACGCAGCGCTCGCTGGTAGTTCCGCTGAGAGCGAGAGGACCGCCGGTTCCAACAGCACCATTGACCTAACCAGGTCAGGGCGGTCCACAGCCGCCATCATGGCAGAGATGGCACCTTGGGCATGGGCCACCACGTGACCGCCATCCCCCAAAGCATCAATAACCATCCGCGCGTCGGCGGTAAAGTCAGTAGCCATGGCAGGATCGACGGCGTCGAAACCGGTCCGTTTGAGAAAGAGTGCGTCATAATGGCCAGCCAGAAGATGCTGACGCGGCCAGGCCGCAGCCCCGTAACGATCGAGGCCGTGGACAAACACAATCCGGGTTTTGGTCATTGCAGCAGGCTACCGGATGACTCCGGTTGCCGTCCTGGACGCGGTCTACTTGCCGAGGAACTTCTCAAATCCCTTGGGCAAGTTCAGACTGGACGGGTCAAAGTCCTCGGTGGCGCCACCGAATGCGGCTCCGCTGGGCAGCGACTTGGGCTTGTTCGCCTTCTCCTGCGCAGCCTTGAGCTCGGCTGCAGCTTTGGCAGGGTTACCGGAGCGCGCTTTTTTCTTCGGATTTTGCTTCCCTTTACGGGCACTGGCAAACCCTCCCGGCCCTGCCATTCCGGGCATCCCGGGGATTCCGCCACCCTGAGCCATCTTCTTCATCATTTTTTGTGCTTGGCCAAAGCGCTCCAACAGGCCATTGACCTCGGAGACCTGAACGCCTGAACCTTTCGCGATACGAGCACGGCGAGAACCGTTGATGATCTTCGGTGCCGAACGCTCGTGGGCAGTCATGGAACGCACGATTGCTTCAACGCGGTCGATCTCACGCTCGTCAAAGTTTTCCAGCTGCTGACGCATGTTTGCCGCGCCGGGCATCATCATCAACATCTTCTTCATCGAACCCATTTTGCGGATCTGTTGCATCTGGGAGAGGAAATCATCCAGCGTGAAGTCTTCTTGGTCGGCGAACTTGCGCGCCATGCGCTCAGCTTCGCCCTTATCCCAGTTCTTTTCCGCCTGTTCAATGAGAGTGAGGACGTCCCCCATGTCCAAGATGCGCCCGGCCATGCGGTCCGGGTGGAACAGTTCGAAATCATCCAAAGACTCGCCTGTGGAGGCGAACATGACCGGCTTGCCAGTGATCGACGCCACCGAAAGCGCGGCACCACCGCGGGCGTCGCCGTCGAGCTTGGTCAGCACCACCCCGGTGAAGTTCACGCCCTCGTTGAACGCCTGCGCCGTGTTCACGGCATCCTGGCCGATCATGGCATCGATGACGAACAGGACCTCGTCGGGGTTGATGGCGGCGCGGATATTTGCAGCTTGCGCCATCAGCTCAGCGTCAATACCCAGCCGTCCGGCGGTGTCAACGATCACGACGTCGTACAGTTTGGCCTTGGCCTCGGCAATACCGGCCTGGGCCACAGCGACGGGATCACCGGTGGCATGCTCAAACTCGCTGCTGACGCCGGGGTGCGGAGCAAAGACGGGCACGCCAGCGCGCTCACCGTTGATTTGGAGCTGCTTGACGGCATTGGGGCGCTGCAGGTCAGCGGCGACCAGAAGTGGGCTGTGCCCCTGGCCCTTGAGCCACTTGGACAGCTTTCCGGCCAGCGTCGTCTTGCCAGCGCCTTGCAGACCCGCGAGCATGATGACGGTGGGAGGGTTCTTCGCCAGATTGATCCGGCGAGTGGCACCACCAAGGATCGTGACCAGTTCCTCATTGACGATCTTCACGATCTGCTGTGCCGGGTTCAGGGCCTCGTTGACCTCGGAGCCGAGGGCACGCTCGCGAACCTTTGCCGTGAATTCACGCACCACGGATACGGCGACGTCGGCGTCCAAAAGTGCGCGACGAATCTCGCGCACGGTGGAATCGACGTCAGCCTCGCTGAGCCGGCCCTTGCCGCGCAGATTCTTAAAAGTTGCTGTCAACCGGTCAGATAGGGAGTTGAACACGCGCCGTGTACTTCTTTCGTCTGGATACAGCCAGCACCCGCCCGGCATGGCCAAAAATGACCAAGCCGCTGCGGCAGGTGCGGCGTTCGAATTGCAGAATGAGAACGGCGGGCTGCTTGTAGAGGCCAGCCCGCTCCCTTTCCTGTAGGACTCAACTATCAAGGGTATCAAGTGCGACGGCGGCCTTGGGACACGTCCGAAATTCTTTTCTCACCTTGGCTGGCGAGAGCGCTACCGGCAAAGCCGGGAGAGAACTTAGCCATTTTGGCCTCTCCAAAGGAGAAATCTGCAGACCAAAGTGGCATGCTGGAGGTGTGACCACAACCACGAAGAAGCCCAAAGCCACGCCGGATCCACCCGGCACCGCCAAGAACGACGCCGAAGCGCAAGGGGAGGCTCTCGGCTCCCCCAAAGCCTCCGAGAGAATCAAAACTCTTCTAATCCTTGGTGCGTCCGGCGATCTGACCGGACGATTGTTGCTGCCGGGCGTCGCACGCCTCATTGCTTCAGGACGAGCACCCGGACTGGCGCTGGTAGGAGCCGGAAGCGACGATTGGTCGGCACAGAAATGGCAGGAGCGCCTTGCAGAAAGCTTCGCTGACGCTCTAGCTCCCGGAGGGGAGTCGACGCCGGCCGGGATCAAGGAACTGAAGGCCGTGGCGAAAGCGAGCACCTACCACCAGTTGGACGTCACTGCCAAGGGTGAGTTGGGTCAATTCTTGCGGGACGTCCAAGGACCCGTGGCTTTGTACTTTGCGTTGCCGCCAGCCATCAGTCAAAAAGCTTGTCAGGTCCTCAAGAAAAAAGACCTCCCCCGCGGTACCAGGTTGGTCATGGAAAAACCTTTCGGATCCAGCGCCGAATCAGCCCATGCCCTCAACGTCACACTCGCCAAACTTGTCGCCGAGGACCATATTCATCGTGTGGACCACTTTTTGGGAAAATCCACGGTCCTTAACATTATGGGCCTGCGTTTTGCCAACAGATTGCTGGAACATTCATGGAACGGCAATCACATCGAAAAAGTGGAAATCATCTTCGATGAAGACCTAACCCTGGAAAACCGTGCCAGATATTACGATCATGCCGGAGCTGGGCGTGACATGATCCAAAGCCATCTGCTGCAAGTCATGGCGATTATAGCCATGGAGCCTCCTGCCACACTAGGTGAAATGGATGTGCGCTCCAGCATTGCTGCCGTTCTACGGGCCAGCACAGTGGGTAATGCTGCCAAGCCTAACCTTCTCGATTCTAGCCGCCGGGCTCGCTACACCGCTGGGAACATTGGCAAACGCAAGGTCCCCGATTACCTGTCGGAGGACGGTGTTGATCCCGCTAACGACACCGAGACTCTTGCGGAGGTGGAGGTCTACATCAACAACTGGCGGTGGGCCGGTGTCCCCTTCATCCTGCGTTCAGGCAAAGCCCTCGGCCGGGCCCGCAAAGAGGCGGTAGTGACGTACAAGGCTGTCCCACACCTCCCACTTGGCTTCAATGGCCTGGACTCACCTACCCGTCTGCACATTGGTTTTGGCCCGGAGACGCTCACGTTAGATCTGGATGTCAACGGACCAGGCGATTTATTCACGCTGGATCGCGTGCGTCTCGAGACGGAGCTGGCCCGCGATCCTCTTTTGCCGTACGGCGAAGTGTTGGAAGGCGTGCTTAAAGCGGATCCGCTCTTGTCCGTCCGCGGAGACACTGCCGAGGAATGCTGGCGGATCGTTGAACCAGCGTTCGCGGCGTGGAAGGCCGGGACCGTGCCGATGGAGGAATATGCCGCTGGCTCCGACGGTCCTGCAGACTGGACCACCAGCAACGACTGAGATCTTCCACTGCGTTTCCCACTTCCGCGTCCTCCCACGCTGCCGAAAACCTGGCAGCGTGGGAGGACGCGGAACTCGACGGCTAAATCGCTGCCACACCACGTTCGCCGGTGCGGACTCGGACGGCTTCAAACACCTCAAGCATCCACACTTTTCCGTCGCCCGCGTGGCCCGTGTTGGAGCTGGCCACGATGATGTCCACTAGGTCCCAGGCCTGCTCGTCAGAAGCCAACACCTCGATGCGAATCTTTTGGTGTAAATCAACGGTGTATTCTGCGCCTCGGTAGATTTCCGTGTGCCCACGCTGACGTCCATAGCCGTGGGCGCCGCTGACTGTCAGCCCCTGAACGCCATAAGACTCCAGTCCGTTGCGTACATCGTCGAGTTGTTCGGGTCGGATGATGGCGGTGATGAGTTTCATGCTTCTACCTTTACTTCTGTGCGTTCGGCGATGGGCTCAGAGCGGCGGAGGGCTGTTTCACCGTGTGAGGGGAAAACTCCCGGGTGAAAGCTTCCTGACACGCGTCCTGCGAGATCGTAAGCTGATTCGGCGTGCACGGAGATGTCAATTCCGGCGAGCTCATGTTCTGCGGAAATCCTAAATCCCATAGTCTTGTTGATGATCCAGCCGAGAGCGTATGCGATCACGAACGAGTAGAGCAGCACAGCAAAGGCGCCAATGGCCTGCTTGCCAAGGAGTTCAAAGCCTCCCCCGTAGAACAGGCCCTGACCAGCTGCCGGAGAGTTGGGGTCCGCGATGAGACCGATGGATAAGGTACCGATGATGCCGCCAACTAAGTGGACACCGACGACGTCGAGCGAGTCATCAAAACCGAGCCGAAACTTTAGGCCCACTGCCATGGCGCAAACCGCACCGGCCAGTAAGCCGAGCGCCATCGACCACATAGGAGTTAGTGCCGAACACGCTGGCGTGATGGCGACAAGCCCGGCGACGGCCCCCGAGGCGGCTCCTAGGGACGTGGCGTGGCCATCGCGGATCTTCTCCACTAGAAGCCACCCGAGGATCGCGGCACACGGGGCAGCAAGCGTATTGATCCAGGCATAGCCGGCCACGGCATTGGCCCCGAGGGCAGACCCAGCGTTGAATCCAAACCAGCCAAACCAGAGCAACCCTGCACCCAGCATGACGAACGGCATGTTGTGTGGACGGTGACTCGGATCTTTACCGAAGCCCTTTCGCTTGCCCAAGATCAGGCATAAAGCCAGTGCGGCGGCGCCGGCGTTAATGTGGACCGCGGTGCCGCCAGCAAAGTCAATGACACCCAATCCTTGGCCCAACCAGCCACCCGTATCCCTTCCACTGGCGTCCTTAGTGAAGGAAAATACCCAGTGCGCTACGGGGAAGTACACCACTGTGACCCACACAGCAGCAAAAACCATCCAGGCACCAAACTTGGCCCGGTCGGCAATCGAACCGGAAATCAGGGCCACGGTGATAATCGCAAAGACGGCTTGAAAGCCCACGAAGGCGATCTCTGGAATAGTACCGACGAGCGGAATGTCGTGGCCGGTGCCAAGAACACCCTGCAGCCCCAACTTTTGCAGCGGATTGCCCAACAGGCCCCCACCAACGTCATTGCCAAAGGATGCGGAGTAGCCAAACAGCACCCAGAGCACACCTACGACCGCGATGGCCCCGAAGCTCATCATCATCATGTTCAGTACGCCTTTAGCCCGTGTCATGCCTCCGTAAAAGAAGGACAAGCCCGGGGTCATCAGCAGCACTAAGGCTGCCGAGATCAAAACCCATGCGGTGTCACCAGTGTTCATCGGTGTCGCCTTTCGTTGCAGGTAACCATGTCGCCAAGTTTTACTCGGCCAGAAAATCTGGACACCTAGAACTATTCCGCCGGCATGTTTCCGCAGCACGCGTTATAAGTTGCTGTTAAGTTACAAAAGGTGGCGGCAGGTTAATTCCTGCCGCCACCTTTTGTTTCGGGCATGTTTCCCCGCGAGGTCTTCGCGCTTTTTAGAACAGCGAAGTTTAGGACAGCAGCGCGTCCACAAAGCTTTCCGCTTCAAAGGGGGCAAGATCGTCAGCGCCTTCTCCCAGTCCAATGAGCTTGACTGGAACTCCCAGAGTCTTCTGGATAGCTACCACTATGCCGCCTTTAGCCGTGCCATCAAGCTTGGTCAGCACGATCCCGGTGATATTGACGACGTCCGCAAACACCTTTGCCTGAGTCAACCCGTTCTGGCCCGTCGTTGCATCCAGCACCAACAGGACCTCATCCACGGTGGCTTGCTTTTCAATGACTCGTTTGACCTTGCCGAGCTCATCCATCAGACCGACCTTGTTTTGCAGGCGTCCTGCGGTATCGATCATGACCACATCTACTTCACCGTCAATGCCTGCTTTCACGGCTTCAAAGGCGACTGACGCCGGGTCAGCGCCGTCGACGTCGGACTTCACTGTGGGGACACCAACGCGCGCGCCCCACGTGGCCAGCTGCTCGGCCGCCGCGGCACGGAAGGTATCCGCGGCACCTAAAATAATGTCTTTATCCTCCGCCACAAGTACCCGGGCCAGCTTGCCCACCGTGGTGGTTTTGCCGACACCGTTCACGCCTACCACCATGAGCACAGCGGGACGGTCTTCGTGACGGTCAATGTTCAATGACCGGTCCATACTCGGATCCACTAGCTTGATGAGCTCTTCACGGAGCATGGCCCGGACATGTTCGGGCGTGCGGGTGCCTAAGACTTTCACGCGCTCACGCAGGACGTCCACAAGTTCCATGGTGGAGTCCGTACCAATGTCTGCAAGCAGCAGTGTCTCTTCGATTTCTTCCCAGACGGATTCATCGATCTTCTCACTCGAGAGCAGCGCCAATAGTCCCTTGCCGAGCGCGTTATTGGATTTGGCGAGGCGGCTTCGCAACCGTACCAAACGACCTTCCACAGGCAGCGGCGTCTCAAGCGCGCTAACGGTTTGTTCAGCCGTGTCGCCCTGCACGGTTTCCACCGTCGACGGCGGGGCCCCCGCATCAGGGCGCTCTTCCAGCAAGGTGCCGGTGGCGTTTGTGTCAGCTGAGCTGCCCACGGGATCGTTGGCGTCGCGAGGGCCGGTGTAGTTCTGTGTGTTCTTCCGGGCCTTCAAGAAGACAGGGACGAGGCCTCCAACGACGGCGAGACCAATGACGATGTACAAGATGATGGCTAGAGTTTCATTCACGATTCCAGTCTCTCATGTGGTCCCGTCCATTCGGCGGGAGCGGCTGTGGCAAACTCAAGGGTGATGAGCAAAAATTTCCCTGCGTCAACCGCACAGCCTGTCAGTATTCCAAGCGAGATCAAGGTCTTGGTTGCTGCCGCTTTCCTCATAGCCATTGGCTTCGGAATCGTGGCGCCAGTGTTGCCACAATTCGCCCAGAGCTTTCATGTAAGTGTTGGCGCCGCCGCGATTGTGGTGAGCGTCTTTGCCTTCACCCGGCTGATCTTTGCCCCCCTCAGCGGCGTGTTGGTGGAACGGCTGGGTGAGCGTGGCACATACATCACCGGCATCTTGATCGTGGCAGCCTCATCAGCAGCATGCGCTTTCGCCCAAAGTTACTGGCAGCTGCTCCTCTTCAGAGGGCTGGGCGGCATTGGCTCAACCATGTTCACCGTCTCCGCCATGGGCCTACTGATCAGGCTCGCTCCCCCACAGGCGCGTGGCAAAGTTTCCAGCCTATACGCGGGTTCATTCCTCCTAGGCAACATAGCGGGTCCTGCCGTGGGTGGCTTGCTGGCAGGGTTCGGGCTGGCGCTTCCATTTTTGGTCTACGCCGGTGCCCTGCTGCTCGTGGCTCTTTTGGTGGGCACCATGTTGCCGAACACGCGGACAGGGGTAGAAGCAGGAAAGAGCACCCGTACCAAAGCCGGACCCGTTCCTGTCAAAACGGTCAGCCAGGGGGTCTTGCCGTTGCGAACGGCCCTGGGCATTCCGGCGTATCGCGCCCTGCTAGTCTCTAGCTTTGCCAACGGATGGTCCGCCTTTGGCATTCGGATGGCTTTGGTGCCCTTGTTTGCTACTGCGGCTTTAGGTGCAGGCCCGGAAGTCGCCGGCATATCTCTGGCTGTCTTTGCCATCGGTACCGGTGTTGCGCTGACTTTTTCTGGAAAGTTGGCGGACACATGGGGTCGCAAGCCCATGATCCTGTTGGGCTTAGCCGTCAATGGGATCGGAATGGGAATCCTAGGCTTCACCGGTGACGTCATGTGGTTCTTCGCCATCTCCCTGATAGCAGGGTTGGGCAGCGGCTTAATGGGCCCGGCGCAACAAGCCACGGTAGCGGACGTGATCGGGAACAACCGCTCCGGCGGCAAGGTGTTGGCCACCTTCCAAATGTCCTCAGACTTTGGTGCCATCATCGGTCCCATTGCCGCTGGCTATCTAGTGGATCTATTCTCCTACGGCATTGCCTTCTCCATGGCGACTGCGGTAGCGCTTATCGCTTTGATGTTCTGGCTGCCGGCCCGTGGGACCCATCCCACACCCCCAGAACTGGTCCCGGCGCCCGCTGCCTCCTAGCAGAGGAGATGCTGCTCCTCAGACGGGACGACGCGCGGGATCCATGCGTTGGCTGATGACGGTGGAGACGCCGTCGCCCCTCATGGAAACGCCATACAGTGCGTCCGCTATCTCCATGGTGCGCTTTTGGTGGGTAATGATAATGAGCTGACTGGACTCCCGTAGTTCCTCGAAAATGGTCAGGAGCCGGCCAAGATTTGTATCATCCAGCGCAGCTTCCACCTCATCCATGACATAGAACGGTGACGGCCGGGCCTTGAAAATGGCCACGAGCAACGCCACAGCCGTCAGCGAGCGCTCGCCACCGGATAACAGGGAAAGCCGCTTGATTTTCTTTCCAGCGGGGCGAGCCTCCACCTCGATCCCGGTGGTGAGCATGTCCGAGGGGTCAGTCAGCACCAGCCTGCCTTCGCCCCCGGGAAAAAGTCGCCCAAACACGTGCTCAAACTGGGTAGCGGTGTCTAGGTAAGCAGACGTGAAGACTTCCTCCACCCGTTGGTCCACTTCCTTGATAATGTCCATGAGGTCCTTGCGGCTGGATCGCAGGTCTTCCAACTGTGTGGAAAGGAACTGATGACGTTCTTCCAACGCCGCAAACTCCTCCAGTGCCAGCGGGTTGACCTTGCCCAGCGCCGCCAAATCCCTTTCGGCCCGTTTGAGACGCTTTTCTTGTTCTTCACGCACGAAGGGAATGCCTTCTTGAATTTGTTCCCCCGCTTCATCCACTGCTACGCGCAGGGCCGCCCACTTATCCGCTGATTCACCGGGACCGGCTGGAACCGGCACCCCTGGTCCAAATTCCGCCAGAAGGTGATCAACGCTCAGCCCCAGCTCCTCGATGGCTTTGTTTTCCAACGCCTCGATCCGCAGGCGCTGCGCAGCCCGGACTAATTCGTCCTTGTGGACGGAATCGGTCAGCAGCGCCAGTTCTTTATCCAATTCCACGGTGGTGGAGCGGACGGCCATGAGTTCCACGTCGCGTTGAGCCGCCAGTTCCTCCGCAGCATCGCGTTCCTGGGCGGCCAGCGAGATCGACGCCTGCACAAACTCCAAAACACGCTCCACAGCCGAAGCCACTGCAGCCGCCTTACGAGCCTGAAAGTGCCGTCGCTTTGCCCGCTGCTGCGCCTGTTCCCGGGCCGTACGCTCAGTGGCAGCCGCCCGCTCCAATGCTGCGGCGCGATTGCGGAGCGCCCCAAGTTGCTCTTCCGTGCTGCGCAATGCCAGTCGGGAGTCCATCTCCACGGCCCTGGCCGCAACAGCCTGCGCCGTCAGAGCATCACGGCCGTCCATGGAGGGTTCCGTTTCAACAGGGGCTTCTTCTTCTGCCAACGCCAGGCGCGCGGCAATTTCCGAGAGCGCTACTTGCTCCTTCTCAAGGTTGTTTGAGGCTGCCTCAAGAGATTGCGTATGACGCTCGGACTCTCCCGCGGCGGAGCGCAGCATAGCGCCCAGCGTGCCAAGCCGCTCCGTGACAGCGGCCAGACGCGCATCGGAATTGTTCAAGGCGGCCAACGCCTGCGCCTGCGCCTGCGCGGCAACGGTCCGTTGGGACACGGCAGCGGCCAAAGCAAAACGGGCGCGCTCTCCTTCAGCGCTGACGGCGCGCAGTCTCGCATCGGTCTCCTCCACGGCGGCCCGCAGCTCTAGCAGTGACGGTGCGCTGGCGGAGCCGCCGCTCACGGTTCGAGTAGTGATCACATCCCCGTCATGCGTCACAGCGATCAGCTTGGGGAAACCTGCCAGTACCTTCTGCGCCGCGGTCAGGTCCTTCACTAAGATCACTCCAGCAAGGAGCGTGTCTAGAGCCGCGTCCATTCCCGCGGTCCCGCTAACTTGTGCACGGGCGACGACGGACCCGGCCACCGCCGCTACGGCAGCGGACACCTCACCGGATAAAGCGTCAGGTGAGCCCGCACCGAGGGTGTTTTGTGCGCCTCCACCGGCGCTCCCCCGCTCCTCTGAACCCACGCTCCCGGTCACGACCAACGTGACCCGTCCGGCGTCGTCCGCCTTCACCTTGGCAAGAGCTGCAATCGCGGACCCATGGGAGTCCATGGCGATACCTTCCGACGCCGCTCCCAAGGCCGCAGCAATCGCTAATTCATAACCGGCAGTGACAGTCACCAAATGGGCCAGCGCGCTGAGCACTCCCGGATGTCCCGCGGTGAGTAGCTCCGTGGACCCGTCTTTGCCACGCAAGCCCACAGCCAGCGCATCACGACGGGCGGAAAGCGAATCGCGCTCACGATCCGAGGCCCGTTGTGTCGCCGTCAACTCCTCGATGCGCGCATCGAGTTCAGCAAGGATTTGGGCGGCTTCTTCGTGATCGGTGTCTAGACGCTCTTCGCCCTCTTCAGCGCCAGCCACCGCGGACTCAAGGGCCGCAAACTCCTGTGCCGCCGTGCTGTGGCGTTGTGCCCCCGCTGCCCGCCACTCGTGGAGACGTCCGATCTCCGCTTCGGCCGATTCCACGCGAGAATGCGCAGCTGCCACCTGACCGGCCAGCCTCGCAAGGCCCTCGCGGCGATCGGCGGTGGCGCGCAGCAGGTCACGAACACGCTGTTCCTCCGCCCGCACGGCAGCCTCAACGTCCATCTTGATCTCCATGGCCGTCTCCAGGCTGATCCGGCGCTCCTCCAAAAATAGGTCAAGTTCCGCTTCTTCAGCGCGCAGCCGTTCCGCTTGTGCGGCAAGTTGGTCCGGATCGCGGCCAGGATCCGGGACTGCGTCACTGGAACCGAGGTGCCGTTGGCGTTCCGTGGCCAGCTTGCCCAATGACTTCAGCCGCTCACTCGTAGCGGAGAGCTGGTACCAGTTATCCCGTGCCGCATTAAGCAGGGGTATGTCAGCGGCCGCCCGTTGTTCAAGGCTCGTCTGACGGGCACGGTCATGCTGGCGTTGCTGCTCAACAATTTCGCGTCGCTTTTTCAGCTCTGCTTCGGCTGCAACATCAGCTTCAACGGCGGTGGTAAGTCCCACGATCTCATCTGCCAGAAGACGAGATTTCGCATCGCGGACGTCAAACTGTACCGACTGAGCGCGCCGGGCCACTGCTGCTTGCTTGCCCAAGGGCGTGAGCTGACGGCGGATCTCACCGGTGAGATCGCTCAGCCGGGCAAGGTTCGCGGACATCGCATCCAACTTGCGGAGCGTTTTTTCCTTACGACGGCGGTGTTTGAGGATCCCGGCGGCTTCTTCAATAAAACCACGCCGTTCCTCGGGTGTGGCGTGCAGGACTTTATCCAGCTGCCCCTGCCCGACGATGACGTGCATCTCTTTACCCAACCCGGAATCAGAGAGCAGTTCTTGAATGTCCAGCAAACGGCACGCGGCACCGTTGATCGCATACTCCGAACCCCCAGTGCGGAAAAGAGTTCGGGAAATAGTAACCTCGGAGTATTCGATGGGCAGTGCGCCGTCAGCGTTGTCTATGGTCAGGGCCACATGAGCGCGGCCCAGCGGCGGACGCCCTACGGTTCCGGCAAAGATGACGTCTTCCATCTTGCCCCCGCGCAGTGTCTTCGCGCCTTGTTCGCCCATAACCCATGCCAGGGCATCCACCACGTTGGACTTACCGGAACCGTTAGGTCCCACCACGGCAGTGACCCCGGGTTCAAAATCGAAGGTGGTGGCTGAGGCAAACGACTTGAAGCCGCGCACGGAGAGACTCTTTAGATGCAAACTTTTTCTACTCCTGTGCCGGCCCGTTCTTCATTACGACAATCTACCGTGGAAAGCGCATTTTGCCGTGCTTTGGCGTTCAACTCTCACGTTTGCCTGCAACAGATAAAAGTGTGTATGCGTCATGGCGCATGTGCGGATAACCCGCCACAAGGTGCATAGTTAAGCTTGGTCATTAATATCGCAGTGGCGACACAGCATTTGTGTGCCCTGGAGCACGGTCGGTAAAACGCCGGTATTCAATGGCTGGTACCGCACAAGACAATAAAGAGAAAAAGGCTGGAACTTGATCGGCAACGCGACATTTCGTCACCACAACACCGCCTTACTCGCTGTCACAAGCGTCGAAGCTCCGGTGGTAGTCAGCTCCTCCGACTTTGACGAGCGTCTGGCACCAAGCCTCAAGCGTCTCAAGCTCTCCAAACGGCTGCTGGAACGCGTTGCTGGCGTCCAGGAACGGCGCTGGTGGGCTCCGGGCACCTCTTTTGACGACGCCGCAATAGAGGCTGGCGCTAAGGCTCTCGCAGAGGCCGGGATCGAGCCGGGGCAGATTGGCCTGCTGATCAACACCTCGGTGACCCGACGCAATCTCGAGCCCAGCGTGGCAGTGAAGATTCATAACGGACTTTCCCTTCCGTCCTCCGCCATGAACTTTGATTTGGCCAACGCCTGCCTTGGTTTCGTCAATGGCATGACGCTGGCGGCAAATATGATCGACTCCGGCCAGATCAAATATGCCCTCATCGTTGCCGGTGAGGACGCTCAAACGACGCAGGAAACTACTTTCCGCCGGCTTAATGCGGAGACTTCAACTCGTGAGGATTACCTGCGCGAGTTTGCCACACTGACGTTGGGCTCAGGTGCCGCCGCCGCGGTCATGGGCCCGGCAGATGCTCACCCGGGCTCGCACCGAATCCTCGGAGGGGTCTCTCGGGCCGGCACCGAACACCACGAATTGTGTGTGGGTGGTCCTGACGGCATGTTCACCGACACAAAAGGTTTGCTCGACAACGGTCTGGAACTTGTCACGGATGCGTGGCACGAGGCACACACAGATGGTTGGGACTGGCGCTCCATGGACCGCTACGTGACTCATCAGGTTTCTAACTCCTATACGAACGCCATTATCAAAGCGGTAAATCTGGTCAAGAACAGGGTGCCCATCACGTTCCCCAAGTGGGGCAATGTGGGGCCGGCTTCGCTGCCAATGACTCTTGCCCAGGAAGCTCAAACCCTCAACCCCGGAGACCGCGTGCTGTGCATGGGAGTCGGTTCGGGCCTCAATACAGCGATGATGGAAATTGCGTGGTAGCAGAGGCTGCATCCGTCCTTGAAATTCCTGATCCATGGCCGGGAGTCAAAGCCTCTTGGCGCCGCACCCTGTCAGTGCCATCAACGTCAGCCGTGGATTCCCCCGGAACTCGCCACGAATGGCACTTTTTAGACAATGCCGCTGACGTTGCGGCCACAGTGGCTGCCACGGGTGTTCAGCCGGCGGGTACCTTGCTGTGCGTGCACGGCAACCCCACCTGGTCCTATCTTTGGCGTACCTTGCTTTCCGGCGCCACCACAGGCGCCACAGCCACCACAGGGCCGTGGCGCGTCATCGCCGTTGACCAACTGGACATGGGTTTCTCCGAGCGCACCGGCACGTTTCGTCGGCTAGAGGACCGCATCACTGACTTAGGTGATCTAACGAACGCGCTTGGCCTGACCGGCCCCGTCGTCACTGTGGGCCATGATTGGGGCGGCATCATCTCCCTCGGTTGGGCTACACGGCACAGGGATGAACTGGCCGGTGTGGTGCTTACCAACACAGCAGTGCATCCGGCGGGCTTCTCGCTGCCGCCAGCATTGAAGCTGGCCCTCCATCCTGCTGTCCACGGCTGGGGCACCACCACCACATCAGCGTTCTTGCGCGTCACTCACGGTTTGGCTCAACCACCTTTGACCCCCGATGTCCGTGCCGCCTTCATGGCCCCGTACCGATCCGTCTCCCGGCGTGCTGGCGTGGGAAATTTTGTGGCTGATATCCCTGCCACTTCGAGCCACCCATCGTGGTCTGCTCTGGACGAAGTTTCTTCAGGAATCCAAACTCTCGGAGTCCCCGCCTTGATGATGTGGGGACCCAAAGATCCCATCTTTTCAGACCGTTATCTGCGCGACTTAATCCACCGGCTTCCCCAAGCGGACGTCCACCGCTTCGAAGGCGCCAGTCATCTGGTCCAAGAAGATCGCGATATCGCCACTCCGACCTTTGACTGGCTGGCAAAAAACCTAGTCGGCAGAGGCCACGTGCCTGCTATCCCCGAGGCCACACGCGAAGCAGCTTACTCCCCCATGCTGGCCGAACTAGATGCGCGCTGCGAGGACACCTCCGTTGCGATCGTCGATATGGCCCCGGGCTCAGCTTCGAAGGTCTCTAACACTTTAGTCAACCGTTCAGCGTCCTGGGCGGAGCTTGCTCGGGACGTTGACGACCTCGCCGCGGGTTTGGCCGACCTTGGGGTCACTGCGGGCAAACGCGTGAGCTTGCTAGTCCCGCCTGGCATTACCCTGACCACACTTATTTACGCCTGCTTGCGCTTGGGCGCTGTCATCCTTGTTGCGGATGCGGGCTTGGGCACACAAGGCATGAGCCGGGCCATCAAGGGTGCCGGCCCAGACTTTTTAGTGGGGATTGAACGTGCGCTGGCAGGCGCCCGCCTGTACAACTGGCCGGGTATCCGGATCAGCTCAGTGGACTTCCCCGGGGTTACGGGCAGTTCCAAACGAGCGTTGTTCAACGTTGCCGCCACGGTGCCGGAGATTATGGCCAAAGGCAGCGTGCTCCGACGCTCTAACCCGGCCTCGGCGTTCACCCCTGCTGCTCCTGACGATGACGCGGCAGTGCTGTTCACTTCGGGTTCCACCGGACCCGCCAAAGGTGTCGTATATACACACCGTCGGTTGGCTGCCATGCGCGACACCCTTAAAGCCACTTATGCGCTCAAAGCGGGAACTGGACTTGTCGCGGGGTTTGCCCCCTTCGCACTTCTGGGACCCGCCCTCGGTGCCACCTCGGTCACACCCGATATGGATGTCACCTCCCCTCGAACCCTGACGGCCGCTGCGCTGGCGGCCGCTGCGGCTGCGATCGACGCCACCGTTGTATTCGCGTCTCCGGCCGCCATGGTGAACGTGGTGGCCAGTGAAGCCCATCTAACACCCGAGCACAGGACCGCACTGGCCCGAGTCGAACTGGTCCTCTCGGCCGGAGCGCCACTGTCGGAACCCCTTCTGGCAGAGGTTGCGCAGCTGGCTCCCAACGCTGCGATTCACACGCCGTACGGCATGACCGAGGCCCTGCCGGTCACGGATATCAGTCTCGACGGTATCCGCGAGGCCGGGGTCGGAAACGGTGTTTGCGTGGGAAAGGCCGTGAGCGGGGCTGTTGTCGCCATCACTGCGCTAAACCCGGATGGAACGCCCACTCTGGAACCGAGCACGGCCCCCGGCATCACAGGAGAAATCTTGGTCGCCGCCCCCCATGTGAAGGCCCGGTACGACCGCCTGTGGATCACCCAAGAGCACAGCGCGGCCATCCCCGGATGGCACCGCAGCGGCGACGTCGGGCATTTCGACGATGCCGGACGCCTATGGGTGGAAGGCCGGCTAGCACATGTGATTACCACCCCGGCCGGGGTTCGTACGCCTGTGGCAGGAGAGCAAGCTGCGGAACGACTCCCCGAAGTATCCCGTGCCGCCGTCGTGGGCGTTGGGCCTGTTGGGACTGCGGCGGCCGTGGTGATAGTGGAAACGGTGCCGCAGACTAAGCGTGCCGGACTTGCGGACACTGCTTTGGCGGCTGCGGTGCGCAGCGCCGCACGAACCGTGGATCTGGAAGTTGCCGCCGTGCTCTGCATTCCCGAGATGCCCACAGATATACGCCATAATTCTAAAATCGATCGGGCCAAGCTCGCAGTGTGGGCGTCGCGTCTGCTCTCAGGCGGGCGTGCAGGTAAGCCGTAATGGAAAGTTCGACGCCGGCCCCCGCCAACCCGGGCACGTCACCCCTGCGCGTGTTGGTGACGGGAACCAGCGGCATGTTGGGCCGTGCCGTGGCCCAGCGCCTCCAGGATGCCGGGCACCACGTGCGTTCGCTGCAGAGGCGCGCGGTGCATGACCCGTGGGAGTCAGTTCAGGGATCGGTGACGGATGCGGGCGTGCTCACGCGCGCAGTGGACGGTATGGATGCCGTCATCCACTTGGCGGCCAAGGTTTCATTTACTGGACCGTGGAGCGAATTTCAGTCGACGAATATTGAGGGCACGCGGGAATTGCTCGCCGCTGCGCGCCAAGAAGGTGTGCCGGACTTCGTGTTCGTCTCTTCCCCATCAGTGGCGCACTTTGGTTCCTCGATCGTCGGAGCCCCCGCCGGGGCGGCAGATCCCGAGCGTGCCCGAGGTTTCTATGCCCAGTCCAAAGCCGCTGCCGAACAGTTGGCCTTGGCCGCTGACTCCCCGAACTTCCGCGTCGCCGCCATCCGCCCCCATGTGGTGTGGGGTCCCGGCGATACCCAGCTGGTGGAACGGGTGGTGGAGCGCGCTAGGGCAGGACGTTTGCCACTGCTCGACGGCGGCCGCGCGCTGATCGACACCACCTATGTGGACAACGCCGCAGAGGCAATCGCGCGCGGGCTCACCCGCATGGACCACGCACATGGGCAAGCATTGGTTGTCACCAATGGCGAGCCACGTCCCGTGGGAGAGCTCATCGCCGGTATTTGTGCGGCTGCCGGCGTCCCTGCACCCGCGTTCTCCGTGCCGGGATGGTTGGCCCGTGGCGCTGGCTCTGTCCTGGAAAAGGCTTGGCTGGCGGCGGGAAACCGAGGATGGGTTAACGACGAACCTCCCATGACTCGTTTCTTGGCTGAGCAGCTCTCCACGGCCCACTGGTTTGACCAGCGGCACACCCACGATGTCCTGGATTGGAAACCTTCAGTGTCTCTGGATGACGGCCTGGCCAAACTGTCGGACCACTACTCGCAGCACTTGTAGGCCTTCCGCCTGGGCCGTGGCAGCTTGCTGGTCTTCTTGGAGCTCCCTCCAGAACCTCTAGCCGCGGTTACAGCCGGGCGTTGCGGGGCTTGGGCTGGCAGACGGGGCAACTATAGGAGGAGCGATTCATGAAGGTATCACGGCGGATCTTCGTGCTCAGTCCAAGCTGCGCGCAGCGCAGGCAAGGTTCGCCCTCACGTCCATAGGCGTTTAGCGACCGCGAGAAGTATCCCGAAGCCCCATTAACGTTCACATACAACGAGTCGAAGCTGGTTCCACCAGCTTCCAGAGCCCGAGCCATGACGTCCCGGGCGGCGTCGATAATGCGTTCGGTGTCAGGACGGCGGAGGGTATCCGTGGGCCGGGCGTAGTGCATCTTGGCGGCCCAGAGCGACTCATCGGCGTAAATATTGCCGATTCCAGACACTACGCCCTGGTCCAGCAGCGCACGTTTCAGGCCCGTCTTACGTGCACGGAGCCTGCGGTGCAAGGCGTCCACGTCGAAGTGCGGGTCCAAGGGATCGCGCCCAATATGCGCAGCTTCGGCGGGGATTGTGGGCTGATTGCCTAATCCACAGCCACCAGGCCCACCGTCGTCAGTGGGGACCAGGGAAGTAACGAAGAGGCCGCCAAAGATGCGTTGGTCAATGAAGCGCAGTTCCTCCGGAGCGTCTTCGCGAGGCGTAAAAGTAAGCCGAACCTTCAGGTGCTTTTCATACGGTTGTTCGGGTGATTCCACGAGCAACTGACCACTCATGCCCAAGTGGGCCACCAGTGCCGTATGAGGTTCCCGCGTCGATGGCGCATCGGATAACGGCATCCACAGGAACTTGCCACGTCGGACCACATCCAGGACAGTCGTGCCGATCAAGTTCCCGGTGAAGTCTTCCACGCCGAGTCCATGGCGTCGGATGGAGCGCGGGTCAGGGACGGAAACTCCCGTGATGGACCGCCCTGCGATCCAGCGTTCCAGGCCGCGACGGACAACCTCGACTTCAGGCAGCTCGGGCATGGTTAAAGTTCAGGCTTGCCCGCCGAAGCGGAAGATGGTGCCAGAAGAGTGGAGGCCGTTGTTGCAGCCGCGGGGATGGTCGGAGCAGCCGTTGCGTCGCCCACGCAGGAGGCAACGGCGTCGTCCTTTTTAGCACCAGGACGTGACCGCTCCTGCAAAAGCTGCCAACCGGCGGAGGCGGCAGAACGCTCCGCCTCTTTTTTAGAGGGGCCAGAACCCGTCCCGTAGTGATGCCCGCCGATCATCAGCCGGGCGGAGAAAGCCCGGTCATGGTCGGGTCCTGTGCCGGTGATCTCGTACACAATGGTGCCCAAGTGGCGTGCTGCGGCAATTTCCTGGATGTTCGTCTTCCAGTCAGTGCCAGCACCTAAAACATCGGAATCGGCCATGAGCGGACCCACCAGACGCATGACAAGCTGGCGAGCCTCTTCGATTCCATTGCTCATGTAGGTGGCCCCGATGAGAGACTCCATGGTGTCCGCCAAGATGGATGACTTGTTACGACCCTTGGTGAGCCGTTCACCCTGACCCAGATAAATAAACTCGCCAATACCTAATTCGCGAGCAATGCTGGCCAAGGCGCGCGTGGAGACAACCGCGGAGCGTCGCTTAGCCAGATCCCCCTCAGGAAGCGTTGGGTTATCACGGTACAAGGCATCAGTGACGGAGAAGCCCAGAATCGAATCGCCGAGAAACTCTAAGCGCTCGTTAGTGGGAAGTCCGCCGTTTTCATAGGCGTAGGACCTATGTGTCAGGGCAAGACGAAGCGTCCCGGCATCAATAGTGACACCGAGACGCTTCAAAAGCAGTTTGTGAGCGTCCGTAAGATCCGGTGATGGAAGATCTACGGACATGCCACTCCTGCTCTCAGTATTAAACTAATCAAACGGACCAATTGGCCGAACGCAGGTCTTAGACCTCAGCGACCTTACGGCCCTTGTATTCCAAGAACAGTGCAGTGCCAGCAGAGTCGGTGACGACCTTAGCCTGGTGCGGCAGGCTGTAAACAACCTGACCGTTTTCGATGGTTTTGACCAGAGCAGGCGCGGTGGCCTTCCACTGGGAACGACGTGCGCGGGTATTGGCACGGGACATCTTCCGCTTCGGAACAGCCACGGCAAACTCTTTTCTCTCGATAACCCGCAGGCATATGCCCACAGATAAAAACTTATTTGCTAGTTATCTTCGCCGGTTAAGCCTTGAAGGGCTGCCCACCGAGGATCTAGGACCTCGTGGTGGTGCCCCGGCTCATCCGCAAGGAGTATTCCGCATTCAGAACACAAACCCTCACAGTCTTCCCGGCACACCGGCTGGAACGGCAGGGCGGTTACCACTGCGTCCCGCAACACCGGTTCAAGATCGATAGAATCGTGCTCGACCCAACGTTGCTCGTCTTCGTCTTCATCAAGGCCCGCAGGCGGTTCCTCGTAGAAGAAAAGTTCTTGCACATCAACTTCCAAGTCATCCTCGAAGTTTTCCAAGCAGCGAGAACATTCGCCAGTCACATCGACCAACACAGTTCCCGAGACCAAAATTCCCTCGTGGACAGCCTCAAAACGGAGTTCCAGATCCAAATCGGTTCCAGGCGTCACTTTGATGAGCGGAGTGCCAAAATCTTCCGGCACAGGCACCAATTCATTCATTTTCCACATACTGCCGGGGCTTCGCCCAAGCTCCCTAACACCGATGGTGAGGGGCGTGCCATGGTTGGACTTGTTGCCCAACGTGGTTGCGCTAATGTGAACTCCTGAATAAAGATAGGACCGACGTATTATCTTAGCCCGATTATGCGCTGGCTTCAAAATGAACGTCTCCGGGCCAATTCGGCCTTGTCCAGTCTACTGCAGGCATGGCCCGGGAGTCGACTTGGCACTGGTGAGCCGCGCGTGATGTAACTCTCAGCGGGCGTCTATTGTCCAGACTGCCGCTGATACCAGCCCTCCCCCAGCATTTGACTTTCCTCTAGCGCACAACTCAGCGTGAATTCCACGCCGGGTGCACTATGCGCAGAACTCACGGCGAGTTTGGCGCCTGCCGGAACTGGCGGTTACAGCGGCCGGGGAATAATCGGCACCGGACGCGTATCCGGCCCCACGTCACCTTGGAGCCGGCGCAATACCGCTCGGGGCACGTAGTCGGAGACGTCCCCACCCAGAGTATGAATTTCCTTGATCAAGGTTGAGGATAAGTGCAGGTATCTGCTGTCACCGGGTAGAAATACTGTCTCCACACCGGAAAGTTGACGGTTCATCGTTGCCATGGGCAGTTCGTAATCGAAATCTGATGACGAACGCAATCCCTTGACGATCGCGGAGACACCACGGGCATGACAGTAATCTGAAAGCAAGCCCTCACCCATGGGCTCCACCAAGATTCCGGAGAGCGCCGAAAAGGTGGTCCGGGACATTTCCAACCGCTCCGCCAGGCTGAACCGGTAGTTCTTGGCATAGTTGGTAGACACGGCCACGATTACTTCATCGAAAAGTGCAGCAGCTCGTGCGATCACTTCTATGTGGCCCTTATGGAGGGGGTCAAAGGATCCTGGGCATACCGCGCGTCGCATATAAATGAATCTAGCCGACGATTCCCACCGTGTCTGTGTGCCTTACGGCGCGTCTCTGAAATCACGCACGACGGCGGCACAGGCTCGCGCACGAACCTCACTCAAGTGCCACTTCAGAGTGGACGCCAACAACCATGGTTTCTCCTGACTGGCCCATTTTGCCCCACGCGTTCTGATTCGCGCTCTACTGGCCAGTACAAGATTTGTGGTGTACTGGCCAGTACAAGGGAACGTCGAGAGGACCTCAATGAAGAGCACAGCTGATTTCACCGTTTACGGCAAAACCGTCCTGATCACCGGCGCTGGCATGGGGATGGGCCGCCTGTATGCCCTTCGTGCAGCCAGGGAAGGCGCGGCCACGCTCATTTTGTGGGATGTCAATCCGGTCGCCATTGCTGCTGTTGGCACGGAGGTCCTCGCGCTCGGCGCCAAGGCTGTGATCCAAGCACTTGACCTATCAGATCTTGGTGCCATCAAGGACGCTGCACAGGAGTTGCGGACAGTACATGGCATCGAGGCTCCGGATGTTTTGGTCAACAATGCCGGCATCGTCAAGGCAGGACCTTTCTGGGAGCACGATTCTCTCAAGGACACCGGCCCGACCATGAGGATCAACGCTCTGGCCCCAATGTATGTGGCCGCAGAATTCCTTCCCGCCATGATGAAAAGTGGGGAGCCGGGGCGAATACTGAACATCGCCTCCGCGGCAGGGACACTGGCAAACCCGAACATGAGCGTCTATGCGGCGTCCAAGTGGGCGTTGATCGGTTGGAGTGATTCCCTACGCCTTGAGCTCCAACGCGCAGGCTCCCTCATCAAGGTCACCACTTTTTGCCCCAGTTACATCAGCACTGGCATGTTTGAAGGTGTCAAGGGCCCCCTCCTCACACCCATCATGACTCCGGACATCGCCGTCGGGCGCGCTTGGCAAGCCATGCTCCGAGCCCAGCCGTTCAAGCTAACCCCGTGGACGGCCAAACTAGCCGTGGCCCTGCGCGGGGTCCTACCGACCACCGCATGGGACTTCGTGGCGGGCAATGTATTCAAGGTGTATAGCAGCATGGACCACTTCACTGGCCGCCAAGGGTCTGCTCAAACACCAGAACCGGCACCGCAGGGGTTGAAAACGGAGCAATCAGCACAGGTGCCGGCCGATTCTTCGAAAGGGCAGTAATGACAACACCGTGGCAGCGCACCGCGGAGGGCGCAAACCTTTTGGGAACAAATGGCTCCCTCGGCGTGACCATCTTTGAGGAAATTACCACTCTTGCGAACCGGCACAAGGCGATCAATCTGGGCCAAGGTTTCCCGGACGAGGACGGTCCCGCGGAGCTGAGCCGGATAGCCCAGAACGCCATCGCCACCGGTCATAATCAGTACGCGCCGGGCAAAGGCATTCTAGAACTGCGCTTAGCGATCGCCGAGCACCAGGAACGCTTTTACGGGCTCGCACCGGACCCTGAGAGCGAAGTCATCGTCACCACGGGTGCCACAGAAGCCATCGCCGCAGCCATTCTGGCCCTGACCGGGCCTGGGGATGACGTCCTCACGTTTGAGCCGTTCTACGATTCTTACGGAGCCATGATTGGTCTCAGCGGAGCCTCCCACACTACCGCCGCGCTTCTGGCTCCTGACTTCATGCCAGACCTGCTCACCTTGGAAAACAGCTTCAGCAAAAACACCAAGATGGTCATCGTCAACAATCCACACAACCCCACGGGTGCGGTCTTTCCCCGGGAGGTGCTCACGGAGGTGGTGCGGCTGGCGCGTAAGTACGACGCCGTCATCCTCACCGATGAGGTGTACGAGCACCTGACCTTTGGGCCTCGGCACATACCCGTCGCCACGTTGCCTGGTGCCGCCGAGCGCACGCTGACCATTTCTTCTGCCGGCAAGACCTTTTCCTTTACAGGTTGGAAAATTGGTTGGTTATCTGGACCGGCGGAACTGGTTGCCGCTGCCCGGACCGTCAAACAGTTTCTGACGTATTCTTCTGGCACCCCTTTCCAAACCGCCATCGCGGCAGGGCTTCGGATGGAAGAGTCCTTTTTCACGGACGCTGCTGCAACGTTGAAGCGCAAGCGAGACATCCTCAGCGAGGGTCTGCGCGCGGCCGGCTTAGACGTCCTTACTTCTCAGGGCACCTACTTTGTCAACGCGGACACCTCAACACTTGGCATCACCGACGCCACGGCGCTGGCCCGGCGACTACCGGAGCTGGTCGGCGTGGCAGCCATCCCCGTCCCCGTGTTTTGCCATAGTGAGGGCGCTAGTCGAACCCGCTCCTTACTTCGCTTTGCCTTTTGCAAGAAGGAGTCCGTCCTAGAACAGGCTGCTGAGCGGATCGCGACACTCAAGGACAGGCTTTAGTGCCACTCTCCAGCCGCTTCCTGCGCGCCAGCGGCGTTCACGCCACCCTGGACGCCGATCCCTGGCATGTGGAGGCCTTTGTGCTCAGCATTGACAATGCTGAGCAGTCGCACGTGAACTTGGCCGATCCTGCAAACGTGTTTTATGAGTATCTGCGCCGGATCGCCAATGTCGTGGACCTCGTTAAGCCTGATGGTGAAACCGTCAAAGCCCTTCACTTGGGCGCCGGAGCGCTAACGCTGGCCCGGTATATCCAGGCCACCCGGCCCGGCTCGGTGCAGTACGCCGTGGAGCTGGAACGGGAGCTGCTGGACTTCGTCCTGGAACATCTGCCTCTGCCGGCCGGCACAGATCTGACGAGCCATATTGGGGACGCCCGCGAGGCGTTGGGCGAGCTGCCTGCGGGTCTGCTGTTCGACGTCGTCATTCTGGACATTTTTAGCGGTCCGGACGCGCCGGCTCACCTGGCCTGCACTGACTTTTATCGAGAGGCCGCCGCCATTGTGGCGCCGGGCGGTTTCCTGATCGTCAACGTTGGCGACGAACCGGGCTTCACTCTGGTCACCAGTCAGGTGCGGGCGCTGCGCGGCGCGTTTGACGGCGTGGCAGCCTACGGGACCTCTAACCTGTTCACCAGACGGTATCCGGGAAACATTATTTTGATCGGTCATGCCCAGGGCTGGTCTTCGGAATGGTCGGACGCCCTGGTGGCAGCCGGGCCGCATCCAGCCACCGTCTTGACGGGTGTAGAGCTGGACGAGCTTACTAACCCGCTCGCATGAGGCCTAGACGGCACTCGGCTCTGCAAACCAGAGCCGGGTTTCACCATATTTGCGTTCAGCCAACAATTCCAACGACGCCGGCCAGCTAGGCTCTGGTGTGCGGGCCGAACGCTCCACCACCACGATGGCATAAGAGCTCAGCCGTGGACCCAGTAGATCCAGTACGGCGCTGAGCTCGGCTTCGCCCAATGGGTACGGCGGGTCCATGAATACCAGGTCCCACTCTTCTACCCCAGCCTCCGCCACGCGCATAAGAAAGGTCTCCACGCGGGAGCGCTGAACCGTGACTTTCTTGGAGCCAAGCACTTTGTTGATGAGCTCAGCGTTGCGCTGGCAGACTGCTGCGGCCTTCTCATCAGACTCCACCAGCTGCACTGATTTGGCCCCTCGGCTAGCACTCTCCACGCCCAATGACCCGGATCCTGCATAGAGATCAAGCACACGCACATCATCGAGCATATTCATGGATTCCAAGCGCGAAAACAATGCCTCTTTGACTCTGTCCGTGGTGGGGCGGGTCCCATCACCGGCAACGGAAACCAGTACTGTTCCCCCCGCTATCCCGGCCACTATCCGGCTCACAGCAGCACCGCTGTGTGGGGGAATTTTCTAACCACGTTCAAGGAAGGCCTCATTCTTTTCTGTCACAAACGTATCAATTTCAAGTTTTAGGGCTGGGTGCTCTTTCAAGGTGGGGTCCCCGGACACTATTTCCACAGCGTCCGCTCGCGCCCGCTCAATGAGTTTCTCATCCCGCAGAACACTCAACATGCGCAGCCCGGATCTTCCTCCGGACTGTTTGGCACCGAGGATATCGCCTTCACGACGGAGGTTTAGATCCTCGCGCGCCAACAAGAATCCGTCATTGGTCTCGGCAACAGCTTCAAGTCGCTTCCGGCTTGGATGTCCCCGCTCCAAACTAGTCACGAGCAGGCAGGTCCCCGCGTGTCCACCACGGCCCACACGTCCTCGAAGCTGATGCAGTTGGGACATCCCGAAGCGGTCCGCGTCCAGGATGATCATGAGCGTGGCATTGTGCACGTCAACGCCGACCTCAATGACTGTTGTCGCGACAAGAACGTCAATGGCACCGGCAGCAAATTCTGCCATGGTTCCTTGTTTATCGACCGAATCCAGGCGCCCGTGCAACACTTCAATCCGTTTACCAGACAGCGCTGGCAGAGACCGTAGATACTCCACCACTTCCAGCACGCCCGCCCGGGGCCGGTCTCCGCTCTCAAGAAGATCGCCACTTTCAAGAAGCTCGGCGCCGTCATCGGCGCCGTCACCGATTTTGGGGCACACTACGTACACTTGGTGCCCGGCATCGATCTCTTCGCGGGACCGGGCCCAGACGCGTGATTCCCACATCGGGTGCTCGGCCAGCGGAGCCACGTGGGTGATGATGGGTGCCCGGCCAGCGGGCAGTTGCGTCAGTTCGGAGACTTCAAGATCACCAAAGACGGTCATCGCCACTGTGCGGGGAATGGGCGTGGCGGTCATGACCAGCAGGTGTGGCGGCTTCACCGCTTTGGCGCGCAGGGCATCGCGTTGTTCCACACCAAAGCGGTGCTGTTCATCCACCACGATCAACCCCAAGTCAGCAAATTGCACGTTTTCGGAGAGCAACGCATGGGTGCCGATCACGATTCCGGCTTCGCCGGACGCCGCAGCCAGGAGCGCCTTCCGGCGAGCCACGGCGGGCATGGAGCCGGTGAGCAGAGTGATGTTCGTGGCTTGTGGCCCGCCGAGCAGACGCCCTTCCCCGAGCACACCAAGAAGTGCCGAGATGGAGTGCAAGTGCTGGGCGGCAAGTACCTCGGTGGGAGCCAAAAACGCGGCTTGACCTCCGGCGTCGACCACTTGCAGCATGGCACGCAACGCAACCACCGTCTTGCCAGAGCCCACTTCTCCTTGCAACAGTCGCTGCATGGGGTGCTCTGCGGAGATTTCCTTGGACAGTAGCTCTCCTATTTCCTGCTGTCCGGAGGTGAGCGTGTAAGGCAGCTTGGCGTCAAAGGCTTCCAGCAAAGCGCCGGTGGTAGGGGCGCGTCCAATGGCCTGCTGCGCCTTGGTGCCGCTACGCTTTTGGGCCAACGCTGTCTGCAACGCCAAGGCTTCTTGATAGCGGAAGCGCTTTTGCGCCCGCGGCCAATCCTCCATTGAGGCGGGCACATGAATTTGTTCGTAGGCCTCCCACAGCGGCATGAGCTTCTCACGGGCCGCGTACTGGGCTGGGACTGGGTCCGCAATTTTCCGCAAATCCAATGCTGGCAACAACGCTTTGATGACGTTCTCCGTCTTCCAGCTCGGAAACTTCGCCGTGGCTGGATAAACCGGCACCGGCATGACCGCCTGGAGTTCTGCTTCGTGTTCCGCTAGGGAGTCATCCGGGAGGAGAACGTAATCGGGGTTGGTCAGTGACTTGCTGCGCCCGTACAGACTCACGCGACCGGAAAACAAGGCCAAGACGCCGGGGGTAAGTTCCTTCTTTGCTTTATAGCCGTTGAAGAAACTAATTTTTAGTGGAGAAGGCCTTCCGGTGTTGTCAGTAATGACCACGTCGCTGATAGTGCCCTTGCGCTTTTGCATATACCGCGTGGATAAGCCCACCACCCGGGCCAAAATAGTGACTTCTTCCTCTAACGGAAGCTCGTCCAACTGTGTCAGTTCCCCACGGGCCAGGTAGCGCCGCGGAAACTGGTGGAGCATTTCTCCCACCGTGGTGATGTCCAGGTTTTTCTGCACGGACGTCGCGGAGGCCGCGCCTACTAATCGGGAGAGCTCAAGGGCCAGATCGGCAGCTGCCTTGGTCTGTGGGGGTTGCAGCTGCTCCGGCACTCCGCCGGGATCGCTGGCCGGGACTCCGCCGGGATCGCTGGCGTGGAGTCCGCCGTCGTATTCCATAAAACCGTCAGAGGAGGTCATGGGCATCTTCGGTGGCGTTGGGGCTCAAAGCCGAGATGCTGACATTGTTTGGATCACCCACGGCCTGAATGGCATCCAGCGCGATGGCCGGGGACGGCACATGGACATGGACCCGCCAAGGGTAGGATCCGGCGTCGTCCGCCTCTTCGGACACGGCGCTCATGATGACTGAATCGCCAAGCTCATCCAGCTGCATACGCAACCCTGCTGCGGCGAGCGGTGACAAGTTGACGGTACACATGACTTCCACACCGGCTTGTTCGGGCATGGTCAAGGCGATGTTGGGGTCTTGGACTTTATAGCCGGACAGCCCGTCGAGGAGGTCTTCTTGAAGAGGCTCTCCCAGAACCACCGAGCGCAGGCAGTCCAAAATCAGCAGCAGCCCCACTCCACCAGCGTCCACCACTTTTGCCTCGGTGAGAACGCCGAGCTGCGACTCAGTAAGGACCACGGCAGTCCGCGCAGCGGCCACTGCTCCATCGAGGGTGAGGGCAAGCGCATGGTTGGAATCGTCACCGCCCAGAGTTGATTCCACCTCGGCAGCGCCGCGGGCAGCTGCCTCCAAGACCGAAAGAATGGTGCCCGGCATCGGCTCGCTCAGCGCAGTCCAAGAGCGTAGTTGAGCACGGTGCAGGGCGGCTGCCAGCAGCGGACCGTTGAAGCGCGGTTGGCCGGCAAGGGGCTCGGCCATGGCAGCGAGGAAGACCGAAAACAGGGTGCCGGAGTTGCCCCGCGCGGACTCCATGGCTGCCCGCCCTGCGGACGCCAGAGTGGTTCCAACGTCTGCGGGCGGCAAGTGGAGCAGCGCCTGCGAGGCTGAGCGCACCGTCAGGTAAAGGTTGGTTCCGGTGTCAGCATCTGCCACCGGGTAGATGTTGATGGCGTTGAGCCTGTCGCTGTGGTTGGCCAGTGTTTGTTCGGCCATAGCCAGCCATCGGCGAATGACGGGTGCAGTGGCGGTTATCTTAGACTGCAAAATGATCCCATCCCACAGCGCCATCTACGGCGCTTCGAAAGTTCCGTCCGCCCAAGGTCACCGCCGGTTGATTGGCGTCCTCGGACAGTACCGAGCCTATCCTAATGAACCCGGCAGGCAGTGCAGCAGAGGGTGGGAATGTGGACAAGAGCCCGTGGTCTTCCCCTCCTGTGAGTACCCATTTCAGCGGGTCGGCCGCCAAAGCTTGGGCACATTCAGTCAGTTTTTGCGCATACTTTTGCAGTACGACGCCGTCCAGGTCCAGGCGGGTGCCGCTGGCCGCGGCCAACCGACCGGAATCGCGGAGCAGACCATCAGAAATATCCATCATGGAGGTTGCTCCAGCATTTGCAGCGGCGGGTCCAGCTTCCAATGGCGGCCTTGGCCGGTTGAAGAGGTCCGCAGCTTCTTGGAGGGAAGGGGAGTACTTTTCAGGTGCTAAGAGGCTTTCCTGCAGGGCCCATCCAGCTGCGGCCACCCCCAAGTTGCCGCAGACAGCTAGTTGATCCCCCGGCTGCGCCCCGCTACGCAGGACGGGTTCGCGGCCTTGGAGAGATCCGGTGACAGCCACGGTGACCACCAGTTCGGATCCGCCGGAGAGATCTCCCCCCGCTACTGAACACTCTTGGGCTCCCAACGCGACGATCGCCGCGCTCAAGCCGTCAGCCAACGCCTCGACCCAGCACACCGGCGTGGTCCCCGGCAAAGTGAGGCTGACTACCATGGCCGTGCCGTATGCACCCATGGCATTGATGTCGGAAAGGTTTTGCGCGGCGGCCTTCCATCCCACGTCAAAGCCCGTTGTGGCGTACCCGTTGGGCCAGATCAGACGGAAGTCCTTGTCCTGGACCTGAGTGTCGATGGAGATGACGGTGCGTCCGTCCGGGGCGGCGATGATGGCACAGTCGTCGCCAGGTCCCAGCAGCGTGGATGAGCCAGCGTTCAGGCGCGGGAAGATGCGCGCTAGAAGCCCTGATTCGGAAAGCTGGTCAACTGTCAACGTCATTCTTTAACCGTAATGGTTGGGACTGACATTCCTTAACCCTCCTCAGATGACGCAGGCGGGTACACGGCGCAAGATCGGGGCCACCACACGCCACTGCGGTTGCGGCTGCGGCTTCCACCGTCGGCGTCGCCGTCGGCGTCGGCGAGAACTGCCTACTCGCCGTCGGCCGTGCCCTCATTTGGCCCGTCGCGTCGCTCACGCGCGATCCATGGCGCGCGGCCGCGGCATCTTCCGGGCACTGACCGCCGCCAGAGCCCGATCGGCCCTGGCACAGGGGAAAACGCTGGTCCACAGTGATTCTTCCGAGTTTTCCCGCCCCATTCTGGAACGTTCCGGCCTGGTGAAAGTCTCCTCCGCCGTCCCCTATTTCTGGCGACGCTAGAGTACGACGCCGTCCACTCGCGGCAGGCGTCAAACTCACGCCGAGTCTTGCGCCAGTAGCCAAGACGCGTCAAACTCGCGCTGGGTTCTGCGCCGCAGGGGACAAGAACACGTCACAGCACACAGCCGGCTCCGCCTTGGAGGCGACTTCCGTGCTGTGACGCATCAGCTGAAGCGGTCACTGCTCATTCATAGGTATCCGGACACCGCGCTCGGCTGCCACCTCGATGGCACGCTCGTAACCGGCGTCGGCGTGGCGGATGACGCCGGTGCCGGGATCATTGGTCAGCAGCCGTTCAAGCTTCTCTGCGGCCAAGGGCGTGCCATCGGCCACGGAAACCTGGCCTGCGTGGATGGATCGGCCGATTCCCACACCACCGCCGTGGTGAATGGAGACCCAGGTGGCACCGGAGGCCGTGTTTAGCATGGCGTTGAGCAGGGGCCAGTCAGCAATTGCGTCGGAGCCGTCCTTCATGGCCTCAGTTTCCCGGTACGGGGACGCTACGGAACCGGAGTCCAGGTGGTCGCGGCCAATCACGATGGGCGCGGAGACCTTCCCGTCCGCTACAAGCTGGTTGAACATGACACCGGCCTTTGCCCGATCCCCATAGCCTAGCCAGCAGATGCGCGCTGGCAGGCCCTCAAATTCAACGTGCTCCGCTGCTGCGTTAAGCCAGCGGTGCAGATGCGCGTCCTTGGGAAAGAGCTCCTTCAAAGCTTCATCCGTCACACGAATATCCTCAGGGTCCCCGGAGAGGGCAACCCAGCGGAACGGCCCCATCCCTTCGCAGAAGAGCGGGCGGATGTAGGCCGGGACGAAGCCGGGGAAATCAAAGGCCCGGTTATAACCACCCTTGCGAGCCTCATCCCGGATGGAGTTGCCGTAGTCAAAGACCTCGGCGCCAGCGTCCTGAAATTCGACCATCGCTTGCACGTGGCGTGCCATTGCGTTTTGGGACTTCTTGGTGAACCCTTCCGGATCTGATTCGGATTCGGGGGCCCACTCTTCCAGCGTGTATTCGGTGGGGAGGTAGGAGAGGGGATCGTGCGCGCTGGTCTGGTCAGTGACGATGTCCACGGTGAACTCGCCGGCTTGGTGGCGGGCCAGAATCGCCGGGAACAGCTCTGCTGCATTGCCAACAACACCGACGGAAAGAGGCTTCTTCGAAGTTTTAGCCGCTAGAACGCGCTCAAGGGCTGCATCCAAGGAAGGGGCCAGCTCATCCAGGTAGCGCTTTCCGACGCGGCGTTCCAGGCGCTCTGCACTGACATCCACAATCAGGCATGCACCGCCGTTCAAGGTGACAGCTAGAGGCTGGGCACCGCCCATGCCCCCGCAGCCAGCCGTCAGGGTGAGTGTTCCGGCCAGCGTCCCGCCGAAGCGCTTTTCAGCGATGGCAGCAAAGGTCTCAAAGGTTCCCTGCAGGATGCCCTGGGTGCCGATGTAGATCCATGACCCCGCGGTCATTTGCCCATACATCATCAATCCCTCGGCCTCGAGTTTGCGGAATTCAGGCCAGGTGGCCCAGTCCCCCACCAAATTGGAATTGGCCAGCAGCACTCGCGGGGCCCACTTGTTGGTGCGGAATACACCCACGGGCTTGCCCGATTGCACCAGCAGAGTTTCGTCATCTTCGAGCGTCTTCAGCGTGGCCACAATGGCGTCATATGCTTCCCAAGAGCGCGCAGCGCGTCCTGTGCCGCCGTACACCACCAAGTCCTCGGGACGCTCAGCAACTTCCGGGTCCAAATTGTTCATGAGCATGCGCAGCGGAGCTTCGGTCTGCCAGGATTTCGCGGAGAGTTCCGTGCCACGGGCTGCACGGATACTACGGGAGGGGTCATGCATGGTTGCCATGATGTTTCCTTAAACTGTTGTTTCAAAGCCGAAGGCCGACGGCGCGGCAATTATGTCCTAACCCCAATCAAACCTTGTGGGAAGCGCAGATTCTAGGGCTTCCCAACGCGAGGTGTCTGTGATCTAAGACAGCAGGACAGAAGCTAGTGGTGGTCGTTAGACCCCTACCAGCTGGAATGAAAGCGTCTCTTTGGAGAGCCGCACGCATACAAAACATCAACAAGACCGCGCTCCTGATCAGGCTCCATTCTCGGCACGAATGATCTTCTTACAGCCTGGGCTTTTACCCCAGCCCGGCAGTATTCAGGTAGGCCTTGAGCGAGTCCGTGGACAGCGCCGAACCGATAGCGGCAATGGCGGCGTCATCGCGCACGACGATCGATTGCCCGTCTGCGCTGGTACCGGTCCCCAGTGTGGGCAGCGTGAAGGAAAGCACGTCAGGACCACGAATATTACGCAGGCTCAAAGCTAACTGCCCAGCCGTGACCGAGTCCAGCCCCTGGTCAACACTGACGAACGGCGAAAATTCGGTGACTAAGTTTGTCAGGGCAGCAGGGTTCGCTAAGTTTGCCGGTGTAAGGACAGTATTCAGAACGGCCTTGAGGAAAATTTGCTGATCCTTCACCCGCTGGTAGTCACCGTCGCTAAACGCATACCGCTCCCGGACAAAGTCCAGGGCCCGGTCCCCATTGAGCTTTTGCGGGCCCTGCGCGAATTTTACTCCACTTTGATAGGAAGTGAACGGCAACGGCACATCAACCGTGACACCGCCTAAAGCGTCGGTGATCGCTTTGAAGCCTTCAAAATCAACGATGGCCACGTGATCTATTCGGGACTTGAACAGCCCTTCTAAGGTTTCCACCACCAACGGGACCCCGCCGTACGCCATCGCTGCGTTGATCTTTGCTTCGCCGAATCCGGGGATGTTCACCCAGGTGTCACGCATGATCGACATCATGAAAATATTTTTTCGGTCTGCCGGGATATGGATCCAGATCATGGTGTCCGAGCGTTGGTTCGACGGCAGCCCCTGCTTGGCCAAGGTCAGGGAATCGCCTCTGCTATCGCTGCCCAGCATCAAAATATTGACCGCGTCGGACGCCGGACCGTCCGTGGGTTTGAGCGGTCTGGACGCATCATTGGGAAAGGCTTGGCTAATCTTTTGGGTCTTTGTGTCAAAACTATGAGCCAAGTTGTAGACGAACATCGCGCTGACGACAGCAGCAATCACGAACACGGCGAGCACGCCCAACACGATGACCCGGCGAGTCTTGCTGCGCCGCTGGTTGAGCGCTGGCCCGACTTTCTCTTCACTCATGGCGTCATCTTCTCACCTTGACCTTGGTTTCTACCTCAGAGTCTTAGCTATTTTCTGCATCGTTGTGCTGCCGTGACCTGCCTGACTACCCGGTGTGGCAGCTAGCGAGGCACACCCTGTCCACCTGGGCAGATCTGAGCGGATAGGCTTGAAGCATGCGTGCGAACTCTTTGACCCGACTGTCTGCCCTACCGTTTTTGCTCGTCACTGTCCTTGCCGTGAGTGGCTGCGCCTCAACAGTTGAGGTGGCTTCGGCCAAAGATTCCAACAATCCCGCGTGCGCGCCGATGATGGTGGCACTTCCCGATGCACTGGCCGACGCCGGACGGCGCACCACCTCCAGCCAGGCCACGGCCGCTTGGGGAGACCCCGCAACGGTTGTCCTGCGATGCGGGGTGACCCCGCCCACTCCCACCACGGATATTTGCGTTGGTGTAAACGGCGTGGATTGGGTGATCAAGGAAGGCGATCCCACTTGGACGCTCACCACTTACGGCCGCGAGCCAGCCACTGAAATTCTTTTGGACCCGAAGAAAGTCAATTCCAGCACGGTTTTGGCCCAGCTTTCCAGCGCCGCCAATAAGCTCCCGCGCCTACGCGGCTGCGTGGGCCCCTCCGATGTGGAAAACCTGCCAGCTACCGGCTAAGCAGACCCCCAGAGTAGTTCTCAACGCGTACGCAGTCTCCACAAGGACGTGATCTCAAGTGTTCGGGCGCTAAAGAAGGGGTCCTTGTGATCCATGGACCGCGGATGCCTGGCTGGCGTTTCCATCCTGTCCACTACCTGCAGACCCCCAGCATCAATCCAGCCCAATAATTCCTCGCGTGAGCGCAATCCCAGATGCTCGGCGAGGTCGGAGATGACGAGCCAGCCTTCTCCCCCGGGTTCAAGGTGTTTCCCAAGGCCAGCAAGGAACGCCTTGAGCATGCGGCTTTTTGGGTCGTAGACAGCGTGATCAAGCAGCGTATTGGCGGCACCGGGCAGCCACGGCGGATTGCACACGATCAGCGGCGCCTTGATACCGGCAAACATGTCGCCAAATAACACGTGGACTTGTCCATCGAGTCCCAGTCGTGCCATATTTTCCGCGGCGCACGCAATGGCCCGAGGTTCGGTATCCGTGGCAATAACTTTCTTCACACCGCGTCGGGCAAGAATGGCTGCCAGCACTCCGGTTCCAGTGCCAACGTCAACGGCTAGCACAGTGGACGGCAACGGTGCCTGTGCCACCAAGTCCAGGTATTCATTACGGATCGGCGCAAACGTGCCGTAGTGCGGATAAATCACAGCATCCAAAGCCTGAACACGCACACCATTTTTGTGCCACTCATGGGCGCCGATGGCACCGAGGACATCTTGAAGTGAGACGGCGCTGGGCCCTGCGACATCCCCAAAGGCTGCTAGCAGCGCATCTTGCGCTGCGGGCGCACGGCGCAACGCAACGGCGGGTCCGGGCTGAAGGGGCACTAGCAGCGATCCTAAAATTCTGGCACGCTGGGATCTGCCCTGCCGGTGACGGTAGAAGGCCATGGCGACCTCTTCGCCGTCGTGCTTCTTACCCCCAGGGATTCGCCGAGCCATCGCGGAGAGCAGCTGGCGAGCATTGTGGTAATCGCCAGTGAACATAATTGCTGTCCCTTGGACCGCCAGACGGTAGGCATCATCAGCGGTGAGGGAATCGTCCGCCATGACCACGTTCTTAGCCGGCTTGGTCCCGCTGGCGCTGATCCACGCCGCCTCCGCAGGCACGCCGAGGTTCATCCACGTGATAGTGGGCGAAGAATCCGGGGCTGGATCGGTGATTATGTGAGCTCCTGGCAGTGCGGGGTGAGAGTGCGGGGGGGTGAGAGGGGAAGCGAGCGGCGTTTCTACCGCAGGCCAATCTTGCGGCTGAGTGCCAACTGCAGGAGTTCATCGATCAGCTGTGGGTAAGGAAGGCCTGATGCGGCCCACATCTGCGGGTACATCGACGACGGCGTGAAGCCTGGCATGGTGTTGATCTCGTTGATGATGAGCTCGCCGGAAGGCGTATAGAAAAAGTCCACCCGGGAGAGACCCTCCGCTCCCACCGCATCAAATGCCACGGCGGCCAGGTCACGCACGCGGGAGATATCAACCGCAGGCATCTCCGCGGGGCAGCTGAGGTTGACTGCGGTACCCTGGACGTATTTGGCGTCGAAATCGTAGAACTGGTGAGTCCCATCCACCACTGAGATTTCCCCAGGTAGCGAGACGCGGGGCCTGTCACTACCCCGTCCTTCCAGGACTGCCACCTCAATTTCGCGCCCGGTAATTCCGGCCTCGATGACCAGTTTCAGATCGTACTTTCGGGCTTCTGCAATAGCAGAGTCCAAGCCATCGGGGCCATCCACTTTCGAAATCCCCATGGATGATCCTCCCCGCGCTGGCTTGACGAATACGGGGAAGCCCAGTGCTGCTACTTTTGCCCGCACGCTCTCCGGGTCCACACTCCATGCCCGGTCGCTCACAGCAACGTACGGTCCCACTGCCAGCCCAGCGGCCTCAAAAACGACCTTCATGAAGTGCTTGTCCATCCCAATGGCGGACGCAGCAACACCGGCACCTACGTAGCGGGTGTCAGAAAGCTCCAGAAGCCCCTGAATGGTTCCGTCTTCACCCCATGGCCCATGCAGCAGCGGAAAAACCACATCTACGCCACCCAGCTCTTCCGGAACACGGCTCGATTCGCTGATCACCAGCTGGTGGCCGCCACCCAGGTGGGACAGGGACACTGATCTTCCTGCGGGCGAAACTTCAGGCATGGCTCCCGAGGTCAAAGACCAGTCTGCGATCTCAGTGCCAGCCAAAACCCACTGGCCGTTCTTAGCGATACCGATCGCGACGACGTCGTACTTGTCCTTGTCTATGGCACCCAGCACGCCTGCAGCAGTGACACAGCTGACGGCATGCTCACTGGACCGGCCGCCGAAAAGGACAGCAACTTTGATGCGCCCGGGCACGGGGGCACCTGCGCTAGGGGAATCAGTGCTCACGTCTAATCGCCTTCGGATTTCAATTCACGGGCCAGCAGTAGCGGCCCTAGGTCATCGACGCTCAGTTTACCTTCCAGAACTGCCACTACTGCGTTCGTAAGCGGCATCTCGACACCGACTTTGGCGCCCAAGTCCTTCACGGCCCGCGCGGATTTAATACCTTCAGCGGTTTGCGTCATCCGGTTGTTGACCTCATCCAGGGTGAGCCCCTCCCCCAGCATGCGCCCGGCAGTATGGTTACGGCTCAGGGATGAGGAACACGTCGCCACAAGATCGCCCAGCCCGGCCAACCCAGACAGGGTTTCTGCCTTGCCACCTAAGGCCAAGGCCAAACGTGTGGTCTCCGCCAAACCGCGCGTGATGACCGACGCCTTGGTGTTGTCCCCCATCTTGCGCCCCTCGCAAATACCAACGCAGAGGGCAATGACGTTCTTGAGGATCCCACCGATTTCCACGCCCACCACGTCTGCGTTGGTGTATGGGCGGAAGTAAGGCGGCGTGCAGACCGCAGCCACCCACCCTGCCGTCTCTTCATCAGCGCAAGCCACCACAGATGCCGTGGGTTCTTGACGGGCAATCTCCATCGCCAGATTGGGCCCTGAGACAACTACCACCCGGTTCGGCGTCAAGCCAAGCTCTTCCATGATCACTTGGGACATCCGCTGGTCGGTGTGCAGTTCCAGCCCCTTCATCAAACTCACGACGACGGCGTCCTTGGCCAGGTGTGGCGCCCATCCGCGCAGTTGCTCACGCAGGGTCTGTGCAGGGACCGCCACAATCACCAGCTCTGCGTCCTTGAGCACAGCAGAAATGTCCGTGGAGGCTGTGATGTTAAGGGGCAGTTCAGTGCTGGAGAGATAGCGTGGGTTGCGGTGGTGATCATTGATTTGCTCCACCACTTCCGCCCTGCGGCCCCACAAAATTATCTTGCGCTCAGTTCCTTGGGCGGCATCACCGAGAATCTTGGCAAACGTGGTTCCCCAGCTGCCGGCCCCCAGCACTGCAATCTTTGCCGGCACCAAGCCATCTACATAACTCACTAGCTCTCTCCTGCTTCCGACGTGTCCGCTGCGTTCTTGGGCTTTTTCGTTCCTCGTTCAACAAAGCGGCCATGGCTCGATTGCTGGTGAGCAGCCGGATCCCAGCGCTCGGTGGGAGCTTTCTCCCCTCGCAGTGGCTCCAACAACGCAGTGATGTCTTTCATAATGACTTCGGTCATGGCTTCCAGCGTGGCTTTATCCCCTGTTTTACCCATGAAGGCACTCAAGTCCACTGGATCCCCGACCACCACGTGGGCCCGTTTCCGCGGGAAAATTTTGAAACCTTTCCCATAGCGGGGGAACACTTCCTGAGCACCCCAGTGGGCTACCGGAATTACCTTCGCACCGGTTGCCAGTGCCAGCCGGGCTGCACCTGTGCGCCCTTTCATGGGCCACAAGTCAGGGTCCCGTGTCAGCGTCCCTTCCGGGTAGATGACCACGGCATCGTTAGCGTCAAGGACTCTCTGGGCAGCTTCAAGGGATGTCCCCGCCGCAGCACCGCTTCGCTCAACACGGATCTGATGCGCGCCACGAAGCAAGAATCCAAGGAAGGGAGTGCTAAAGAGACCATCTTTGGCCAAGAAATGCGGCATCACATTCTGGTTATAGAGCATGTGGCCCACCACGATGGGGTCAATCTCCGAAAAATGATTAGGGACCACGATGAAGCCTTCACCTGTGGGTAATTTTTCCAGCCCCTGCCATTGCTTGCCGATCAGCACATTCATCACAGGCCGGGCGACGTCGGCCACGAAGGAGAAAAATAGTCGAGTCTTCCAAGACATTCCCCGTGGCTTGAACGGGCGCTTAGCCGGGCTCACCCCTACACCGATGCCCGGTCGGTGTCATGGACGTCAAAATTCGCGCCCAGGTCAGAGAGCTTGTCGGTGAACCTTTCGTACCCACGGCTGATGATGTCAATCCCCGTCACAGTGGAGGTGCCACTAGCGGCCAGTGCTGCGATCATGTGGCTAAATCCACCCCGTAGATCCGGAATATCAATGGTGGTCCCCGTCAGCGGTGTAGAACCAGAAATGACGGCGGAATGTATGAAGTTCCGTTGGCCAAAACGGCACGGAATACTGCCCAAGCATTCGCGGTGGAGTTGAATATTGGCTCCCATCCTAACGAGTGCCTGCGTGAAGCCAAAGCGATTTTCATAGACGGTCTCATGCACGATGGAAACGCCCTGGGCCTGGGTCAAGGCCACGACGAGCGGCTGCTGCCAATCGGTCATAAACCCGGGATGGACGTCCGTTTCCAAGACCAAGGGCAACAAATCCCCGCCGGGGTGGTAAAAACGGATGCCATCGTCGTGAATATCCATCCCGCCGCCGATCTTGCGGAAGGTATTGACGAACGTCATCATGTCGCGCTGGATAGCGCCCTCCACGTAGATGTCACCCCCTGTGACCAACGCAGCTGACGCCCAAGATGCGGCCTCGTTGCGGTCCGGGAGCGCCGTGTGCACATAGCCGGAGAGTTCTTTTACGCCTTCGATCCTGATGGTGCGGTCAGTTTGGACGGAGATGATCGCTCCCATCTTTTGCAAGACAGCAATCAAGTCCATGATTTCAGGTTCCGTCGCCGCCCCGCTGAGCTCTGTAATGCCCTCAGCCCTTGTGGCTGAAAGCAGAACCTGCTCCGTTGCACCAACGCTGGGGTAGGGAAGGCTGATCTTGGTGCCCTTCAGCCCGGTCGGTGCGGAGATCAGGATGCCGCCACCCGTTTTCTCGACCACGGCGCCGAACTTGCGCAAGACTTCCAGGTGGTAGTCAATGGGCCGGTCGCCAATCTTGCACCCACCAAGATCTGGGATGAAGGCGTGGCCGATCGAGTGAATCAAGGGCCCGCAGAGCAGGATGGGGATGCGGGAATCCCCGGCGTGGGTGTTGATTTCCGAACTGGAAGCCGTCTTGGCGTTGGACGGATCAAGTGTCAGATCCCCGGTAACCGGGTCTTTTTGGACTGTCACGCCGTGAATTTGCAGCAGCGAGGTCACAACGTCGACGTCTTTTAGTTCCGGAACATTGCGCAAAGTAGAAGGAGCGTTGCCCAATAAAGCAGCCACCATAGCCTTGGGCACCAAGTTTTTGGCACCACGTACCGTAACCCGCCCCTTGAGCGGAACTCCTCCTCTGACCGTCAGAATCCTGCTCATCTTCACCTAATCCTTAATCGCACCGCATGCTCCCCATCCGGGCGGAGTCTGGAGTCAAGCATAGTTTCTCGCCTCACGATGCCGAAATGACACGGTTTTGGATTCGGGAAGTATCACAAATGGCGAGCGCGCCTTGGCCCAACAGCTCCAGTTGTCCCAGATGAAGCCTGTGCCAAGGCCCTGCCGATTTTCCCGCGGGAGTCCTTGTCCTAAACCAGTACCCTCACTAGTGTCAGAGGTGAGCGGGTATCACGACCGCTCAGTCCATCACTAAGGAGAAGAGAGGTAAGAGTCGTGAACATCGACGAACCCACAATTCCCGGACAAGCACCAAATAGTCCCAGCCCCACCATGCCTTGGCCTAACTCGCCGGAACCCGGTTTTTCGGTGCCGTCCGAGCCTGCGCCGCCGCGGCACCCGGATCCCTCCGAGCCGGGGCCAGAAGCTCCAGAACCTTCGGGGCCGGCACCCTTTCCCCCGGAGCCACTCCAGCCACCTAACCCATCAGCACCCGGAGGCCCGGAATCGTATCCGCCAGATCCGTTTATGCCACCGGACCCGCCCATTCATTAACGCACCAACTAGCCGCAGGGCTGGGCTGGAGCGCCCGGCGGCCAGTCCGGCGGCCAGTCAGCCCGGTGGGCCGTCTTTGTGGCTTTTAGCCCGGCGGGCCTTCCAGTAGTGCGCTAGCTCTTCGCTGGCAACGTGGTGGGCTTCCATGCCGGTCGCGTTGCTTCGAACGCTGTAATCGCTGGCTCGTCCCGCAGCGTCAGGCTGATGTCATCAAGACCCTCAAGTAGGCGCCAGCGCGTGTAATCGTCGATCTGGAATGGTGCCACAACAGAGCCAGCGGTGACCATCTTGCTGTGCAGATCCACACTCACCTGCGTGCCCGGAGCGTTTTCTAGTTCCTTCCAGATCAGTTCAATGTCCTCCTGGGCAAGCTCTGCGGCCACCAGACCCGCTTTGCCTGAGTTGCCACGGAAAATATCGGCAAACCGGGAGGAAAGCACAGCCTTGAAACCGTAATCCTTCAAGGCCCAGACCGCGTGTTCCCGGGAGGACCCGGTGCCGAAGTCAGCGCCGGCAACCAGCACGGAACCGGCGTCGTATGGCTTGCGGTTGAGGATGAAGTCCGGATTCTTTCGCCAACTGGAGAAGAGTGCGTCTTCGAACCCCGTGCGAGTGATGCGTTTGAGATAAACAGCCGGAATGATCTGATCTGTGTCAACGTTGCTTTGGCGCAGCGGAACACCGATTCCGGTGTGAGAGGAGAACTTTTCCAAGGTGATAGCTCCTTACGCTGCGCTAATGGCAGGTTCTAGATCCGACGGTGAGCTCAGCGTCCCGCGGACAGCGGTCGCGGCGGCTACAACTGGCGAGACCAGATGAGTCCGCCCGCCCTTACCTTGACGGCCCTCAAAGTTGCGGTTTGATGTTGACGCGCAGCGCTCTCCCGGGGCCAGCTGGTCCGGGTTCATGCCCAGGCACATAGAGCAGCCAGCGAAACGCCATTCAGCACCAAACGCCAAAAAGACTTTATCTAGGCCCTCAGCTTCAGCCTCGAGGCGGACCCTCGCGGATCCGGGCACTACCAACATGCGAATATTCGGATCTTTTTCTCGGCCTCGGATGACGTCCGCGGCAGCCCGCAAATCCTCGATCCTGGAGTTCGTGCAAGAACCCAGGAACACGGTGTCGACGCGAATGTCTTTCATGGGTGTGCCTGCTGCCAAGTCCATATATGCCAGGGCTCGTTCGGCGGCGGCCTTCGCGTTCTCGTCGCCGAATGACTCCGGAGAGGGGACGGCGTCGTTCAAGGAAACACCCTGGCCAGGATTGGTACCCCAAGTCACAAAAGGCTCAAGTGTGTCAGCGTCCAAGGTCACCGAGGCGTCGAACTCGGCGTCGTCCTCGGTAGCCAGGGACCGCCAATAATCCACGGCAGCGTCCCAGTCATCCCCAACAGGGGCATGCGGGCGGCCTTTTAGATAGTCAAAAGTGATCTCATCCGGGGCGATCATCCCGGCCCGCGCCCCCGCTTCGATGGACATGTTACAGATGGTCATGCGGGCGTCCATGGACAGGGCACGGATAGCCGAGCCCCGGTATTCGAGCACATATCCTTGTCCGCCACCGGTGCCGATTTTAGCGATGATTGCCAAGATGATGTCCTTGGAACTCACGCCGGGGCGCAACGTGCCATCGACGTTGATGGCCATCGTCTTGAACGGTTTCAACGGAAGGGTCTGGGTCGCCATGACGTGCTCAACCTCGGACGTGCCGATCCCGAAGGCCAACGCACCAACGGCCCCATGCGTGGACGTATGTGAGTCTCCGCAGACCACCGTCATCCCCGGTTGGGTCAGCCCCAGTTGGGGACCGACCACGTGGACAATACCCTGTTCGGCATCTCCTAGAGAGTGCAAACGCACGCCGAATTCCTTGCAATTGTTGCGCAATGTCTGAATCTGGGTCCGGCTGGTCAGATCCGCGATCGGCTTGTCGATGGCCAGCGTGGGAGTGTTGTGATCCTCCGTCGCGATGGTCAGATCCGGGCGGCGCAGCGGCCTGCCAGCCAAACGTAGTCCCTCAAATGCCTGCGGCGATGTGACTTCGTGGATGAGGTGGAGGTCGATGTACAGCAAATCGGGCTCCGCAGCCTCACCGCTGCCCGCACCCTGCTTGACCACGTGGTCGCGCCAAACTTTTTCGGCGAGCGTCTTCGCCGCCCGACGCGGGAACGCCGCTGAACCAGCGGGTGCCTGTGCTTGGCCTTGCGCGTCGGATATGGTTTCCCCGGTCACGGCCAGCTCCCTTCAAGAGATGAGTGCCCCTGCCGCTTTGGCGGCTGTAGGAGGCCCTCGGTGGTTAATATATTTCTACTGTCCCAGCCTGCGAACCCTAGATGCTAGCTAGTCGATTTGCATCTCACATAATGAGACGTCAAAATCATTATATGGACAATTCTAGTGGTGTTGGCGTTATTGATAAAGCGGCCCTAGTGCTTGATGCACTGGAGGCTGGCCCTACCACCTTGGCTCAACTGGTTGCAGCTACCTCGCTGGCCCGTCCCACGGTTCACCGTTTGGCCCTGGCCTTGGTTCATCACAGGCTCGTCAGCCGTGACATGCAGGGTCGCTTTGTGCTGGGCAGCAGACTGGTTGAGCTCGCCTCCGCAGCGGGAGAGGACAGGCTCATTGCCGCCGCCGGGCCCGTCTTGCTTCAATTGCGAGACTCCACGGGTGAAAGTGCGCAAATCTTCCGCCGTCAGGGCGATTCGCGTGTGTGCGTGGCCTCAGCAGAACGTCCCATCGGTCTGCGCGACACCATTCCAGTGGGCACTCAATTGACCATGAAGGCTGGCTCTGCCGCGCAGGTGTTGCTCGCTTGGGAAGACCATGAACGTCTGCTCGAAGGGCTGGCAAGTGCCCGTTTTACGCCCACTGTGTTGGCTGGAGTACGACGGCGCGGATGGGGCCAGAGCCTAGGCGAACGTGAGCCTGGAGTAGCCTCCGTTTCAGCTCCAGTGCGTGGCCCCTCGGGACGAGTGATCGCCGCCGTCTCTATTTCCGGGCCGATCGAGCGCCTGACCCGTCAACCTGGCCGCTTACATGCGGAGATCGTGTGCAACGCCTCGCGCATCCTCACAGACGCTCTGCGTAAGACGAGCGACTGAGTCCTGCCATCGGAGGCCCGCTCCCAGTACTGTGGTGCCATGACCAGTTACGCAGTTTTCCTTCGTGGCGTAAATGTGGGCGGCGTCAACCTTAAGATGGCTGAGCTGCGCACGGCCTTGGAAACGCTGGGACTCACCGATGTCAAAACGCTGCTTGCATCCGGAAATTTCGTTGCTGTCTCAGATGCAGCCCCGGACGCTCTTAAATCCACTGTGGAAGGATGCCTCCGGCGAACCTTCGGCTATGAAGCGTGGGTAGTGGTCCTGACGGCGCGTCAGCTTGCCGACATCATCATGGCCTGCCCCTATCCGGCGAACGATCCACAAACCCATAGCTACCTCACGCTCTCCTGTGATCCACTGGCCCTTGACGCCCTAGAGGAAGCAGGCAGAGAAGATACGGAGCTTTGCCGGTTGAGCCCCGAGGCACTGGCATGGCTGGCACCTGCCGGAGGCACCACGGACAGCCCGTTCAGCAAACTCTGCGCCAAGGCCAAGTACAAGAGCACGACAACCACCCGCAACCTACGCACATTGGTGAAAGTCCGGGATGCTTTGGCCCAGGACGCCTCGAACTAAAGAGTCCGTGCATCACACGCTCGAATTCCGCTGTGTCGAATTTCACGCTGAATCTGCTCTTTTTATGGCCCTTCACAAACATTTTTCAGAAAAAACTCAGGATATTTTCATTTTGACCAATCCGTACCGATGAGCGCTCCGAACCATATCCGACGCCCCGACAAGGGAACGTTACATAGATGAGGAGAATTTTCTGATGAATAAGAAATCCGCTTTCCTGATTGCGCCAGTGCTCGCACTAGCCGCCGTTTCACTTTCCGCTGGTGGGGCCATGGCCGATGGTGGCACCACGTCCTACCAGGCCAACTTGGGCGCCATCAATGGCAGCGGCGCGACTGGTAGCGTCATGATCTCCCTGACAGGGGATCAGGCACACGTTACCGAGAACGTCAGTGGCCTTGCCGCAACCTTCAATGATGCAGCATATCCCCACGTCCAGCACATCCACATCGAGGGTATGGGCACCTGCCCCGCCCCCGGCGCAGATGCCAACAAAGATGGCGTCATTAGCACCACCGAAGGTGGAGCAGCCTACGGAAAGATCGGCACCACACTCTCTTCCAGTGGTGACACGAGCGACAAAGCTGCATTGGATCTGAAAGTAGGCGGCATGGGTGCCGCTTACAAGTACGACCGCACCTTCACGATGAACGCCGCCACCATCACGGCATTGAAGGCCGGTACCGCAGTAGTTGTGGTCCACGGTCTTGATCCGGCGACACTTTCACCGGAAGCTGCAAAGGCACCTAGCGACTTGGTACCCTCCTTGCCGCTGGCTGCTACCTCACCCGCACTGTGTGGGACCTTGGTTGCATCTCAGATGAGCGCTGTTCCTGGTGGAGCTCCTGACACAGGAGTAACTCAGGCAGTTGCTCAGACAAGCACCAGCACGTCACCTGAGCTTGGCCTGATGGCCGGATCCGGTGCGCTTGTCCTAGCAATCGGTGCGTTTGTGGCTCTTCGCCGCAAGAAGACCGTAGAGAACTAACGGCGGTCTGATTTCACATGAATAAGAACACCAGTCGCCGCGGGCGCCTTGCTGCATCCGCGGCGGCCGGCGTCCTACTTACCAGTATCGCGTTCGGCACCACCGCCTGCGCCCCCCAAGACCAGTCGAATGCAGCCGCTGCTCCTGCGGCAGTCCAATCGTCAGCCGTAGCAACGCCCAGTATCTCAGCGGCACCCACCACATCCCCTGCCGCTCCTATACCTGTACTACCTGCCCAACCAGCAACCACGGGTCCTATTTTGGAAGCGTCGGATCCTGTCAGCTTGCAGGCACCCGACGTCGGAATCAATATCTCATTGGTCCCGCTGGGCCAAGCAGCGGATGGCAGTATGGAAATACCTGGGGTCAAGCAGGGTGATCCGGGCGGATGGTACAAGTATTCACCGACCCCAGGTCAGCTAGGACCGTCAGTGATTTTGGGTCATGTCAATACCGAATCCTCCAACATTGGCATCTTTTACCGTTTGCACGAGATGAAGCCGGGACAGCAATTCTCGGTCGTACGCGCCGACAACACCGTTGCCGTATTTGAAGTGGACAAGCTCTCAGAAGTCCTCAAAGCAACCTTCCCTACGCTTGACATCTACGGCAATACCAACCGTGCTGAAATCCGGCTTATCACCTGTGATGGTTACGATCCCGCCTCCGGTGAGTTCAAGAAAAATACCGTCGTCTTCGGCCATCTGATTTCTAGCCACGCACTTTAGCCTGACACGGGCTCCAGCCCGCCGAAAAACAACTTTTGGATGGGACAGACAATGAACAAGCAAAGAAGTTTCGTCACAGTTGTGGCGCTGGCGGCCATGTTGGGCCTAGGCGGTTGCGGTGTAGCAGGTGCTGACAATTCCAGCCAGCCCGCCCAGATGCCGGCGTCGAGCGTTCCCATGCCCGCTATGACGGCATCGGGCGATGCCATGGCCAGCATGATTCACATCGAATCCGGTAAATACACCAATGCCGTGCCAGTGTCGGCCGGCTCCACAGTCACGGTGATGAATATGGATACTGCTACTCATTCTGTAACGGCCGACGACGGCAGCAGCTTCAATGTTTCTGTGCCCCACGGTGCCGTGGTCACATTCACAGCACCCATGAAAGCTGGCATCTACTCCTATCATAGTGACGGAAACGCCGGCATGCATGGAGTGCTGACAGTGCGCTAATGCACTACGCCCACCCCCTCACACAGTTCAGAAAGGCAAGAAGATGAACACGCGATACCCCCGATGGGCGGCCGTGGCGGCAACAGCCTTATTGCTGAGCGGATGCGCCGGCGGAACCCCAAACTCCGACTCTGCAGCCCTTCCGGCTCCTGCAAGTCAAGGAGCCGGTGTCAACACTTCCGCCGGGTCCTCTACATCGACGGCAGAGGTTCCGCCTGCGGCCGCCATGATCTGCTCTGACGAAGTAAAAGACAACGTGCAAAAGATCCTCGGTTTAGGATCCAAGCCCGCCACCACGCAAAGCTGGGACGGCTCGGTGTTCTCCTGCAACTACACGTTGCCCGAAGGTAATCTTCAGCTTTCCGTCCAAGTATTCGAGGGTCTGAAGAAAGCACAGGCGGGGGCCAAAGATCTGGCGAGTAAAGTCAGTGCCAACCCCATTGTAGGTCTTGCGAATCTGGGACTCCCCGGATACCAGTCGCCTATAGGTCAGGTCGTTTTCGCTAAAGACTCGATGTCCTTGCATGTGGACGCCACTAAAATGAAAGAGGTCGTGGGTCCCGACGCGATCCCGCGCACAGACTTCGCGTACCAGATCGCCACCACAATCTTGGGCTGCTGGACACACGGATAAGAACCCTGGTGCAGCGTCCGGGCTGTCACTGCACGTGGATGCTACACCAGGCTCAACGGCCGGCGAGGGCCAGAGCTTGCTGAAAGTCCAGGCACCGGGCAACTTCTGTCCTCGTCGGCTCTACCACCAAAGATTCACCGACGGCCTCAATACTGTGCAAAAGTCTTCGCCTCGCCATCTTTGCCCTGCCTCTGGCACCGGCTGCGGCAAAGAACTTGGCAGTCACAGCTAAAAAGATGCCCAGAACGACGCCCGTCACGAGCATCAGTGTGGGCAGCGGCCAGCCCTGCGTCTTCGGCACGTCGGGGACAGGAAGTTGGAGATATCCCAAAATGGTCAGGACGCCCAGCCAGATTAGGCCGCCGACCGCCACCAACAGGGCTAACCATTGGAGTATGGAAAAAACCGGCCACCACCAAGGACCGGCGTTCGCTTTAAGATCGCAAGACGCCACGGCTACATCCAGGGCGTCCGGTAGCGACTCCCTATTCGAACGGGCCGCTGTCCGGATTGACGCGTGCCATGGACCCGAAGAACCAGCGCTGGCAGCATCACCAAAAGCCCGAACCGCCGAATCCAGCTGCGCAGACTCCGCAGCAACGGCGGGCGGCAACGAGGTCCGCTTGAGGCCCGCGTCCGCCTCATGCTTGAGCCGCAGACGACGCAGCGGATCCTTCCGGAACCGTGACATCCACCGGGTCACCGGCCATCCGGTATGGCGGGATGCGTCCAGGCGGTGGGACGCACGGACTGCGGAAACCACGGTTTCAATGTGGGTAGCCTGCGCCAACCCAGCTGTCATCGCTTGACGGTTCTGCTGGTGAACGCCTGCCGGAGTACCCACGCCTGCTGCCTCGGAGAGCCGCCCTGCAGCGACTGCTACGTCTGCCGCAAGCCGGGCTGATTGGGCCACTTTGGCCTTGACGACTTCGGCGATCCGGCCCCGCAGATCATCCACTCCTACCCCAGTCACTGCCGAAACCGTTAGTACTGACGCTTTGGCTAACCCATCACTCGCCAGAATCTGGGCCAATGATTCCACCACGGCTGGCACTTCCGATGGCGCCAGCTTATCCACCTGGTTCAGCACCACCAGCGTGACGCTCTCATGGGCGCAAAATGGGCGAATGAAGTCATTGTGGATGGCGGCATCTGCATACTTTTGTGGGTCCACAACCCATACCAGTACGTCTACTTGGCCTGCTAGCCGCTCCACGGTTTCCCGGTGGGAGCGTTGCACAGAATCAAAGTCGGGCAGGTCCAGAAGTATCAACCCGGCGCCACCATTGGTCAATCCGGGTACAGGCTGGCCCTCTCGGCGATCGGCAATCTGGAGCCAATCCAAAAGCGGGGAGCTTCCAACAGGGTCCCATACCAACGCAAGTGGCTCGCTGGTGGTGGGCCGTCGCACGGCAACCCGTGCCACATCAGTACCCGTCACAGCATTGAAAAGGGAGGACTTCCCGCTACCGGTGGCCCCAAAAAAACCCACCACAGTGTGTTCGCCACTCAACGAACGCCGCGTAGCGGCCCGGGCAAGAACATCGTAAACTTCTTGGAGCGCAGCGTCCTCCAGGCGCCCCTCTCCAAGTTCTCGAGCGCGGTTCAGTGCCTCCATTCGGAGTGTCAGCGCAGATTCAACCCGAATATCCCGATGCCGACTCATGCGCCAGCCCCCAAAGCTGACAGTCGCAGCGCCTGAGCGTCCAGGCGGTCCTCCAGCGATTGTGCACCTTCTGGCGGCAGCATAATTCGTTCCAAGAACCTTATCTGCTGCCGCTCCAAAAGGGTTGCACAACGCTTTTGCAGTGAGAGGCGGACTTCTTTGACCAAACGCCGCACAGCGTCTTCGCCAAACACTGCTTCAAGCAACTTTTGACCCACCACCGCGCTACCTCCCGCGATGCCGATCTCGGCGCCTGTCAACCCTCCGGTCAGTGAAAAGACGACAATCATCAAGATGACACCCAGTCCGTTGACACCGAAAGACAGCCAGCGAGCTTGGGAACGTTTTGCTGCACCTTCTCCCCGTATCAGAGCCAGCACATCGCCTTGCCAGGCGCGGATTTGCGTGGCTACTTCTTCCGGGAATTCCGGGCTGACCCCCGCGAGGTCGTCGACGCCGAGCAGAGCGCGGCCGGCCGGGTTTGCACGCCAGCGTTGGTCAGCGTCTTCTGCCGCACGTGCAGCCTGGTCCACGATGACCGCCAGCAAACCCGTTTCTATGGCTGTTTCAACTTTTACTGCTGGCGGTGGGACTCCCTTGAAGAAGGCACCGATTCTGTCCCGGACACGCCCGATCCCACTTTCCACGGCCCTGAAGAGATCTCCGGTTCCAACAAAATCCTGCCAACGGGAAAGCACTTCGCCACGCAGCAGTGTGCCGTCGCTGGTGGCTTTGCCGATGCGAACCGTCGCGGCCGCATATGACGCTCTAACATCCTCTGCGAGCTGTCTGCGGGCAGCGTCTTGCTCCCGTGCTGCGTGAGCCACCACCTCAACCTTTGCGGAAAGAATCCGTACCGCCCCCCGGAGGGTGCGCCGGGCAATCTCACTGCGCCCTGCCGAATCTGCGGCAATCCCTGCCAGCCAGTCAACGATCGGCGCTACGCTAGCGGCAGGCAGCATCCCAAGCTCGTCAAGTTTCGCCTCTTGGACAACAAATAGTCTGGAGTCGGACAGGCCTTCTCTGGAGAGCATGGCACGCAAGTCAGCGCTAATTTCCTCTTGCGCACCAGCCGGAACTCGGTCCAAAACCACAGCCACGAGGATGTCCCGGCCTGCTGCATCCACCAGCAGATTCCAGGGGAGAGCATCGGCGTACCGATTAGCCGTAGTGACAAATAGCCAAAGATCCGCCGCCGCCAGCAACGTTGTGGCAAGCTCGCGATTCTCTTTTGCCACGGAATCGACGTCCGGAGCATCCAGAAGTGCGACGCCGGGCGGAATGGCAGGATCAGACACCAACACTAGCGAGCCCATGGCTGTGGCATCCGGCGTGGCGCCGGCCCGGTTAGCTGGCGTCTTGCCTCCCTCCAGCGAGCCACTAACGCGAGCAAGGGTGGGCAGCACGCGCGTAGAGGTGAACCAGTGTGCATCCACGGGGTTGTGGAGGAGGATAGGTTGGCGAGTGGTGGGGCGGATGGCCCCGGCTCGGGTCACAGGGTGGCCCGCTAAGGCATTCACCAGTGTTGATTTACCAGCTCCTGTGGAGCCACCCACAACGGCTAGCAGCGGCGCATCCAAACTGCGGTGCCGTGGCAAAATGTAGTCGTCCAATTGGCCAACGGCGGCGCGGGATATTTTCCGGGCTTCACCGGCTCCGGGAAGTTCAAGTGGGAGTTGAAGAGAATCCAAGGTGTCGCGGACAAGTTCCAGCAGCGCAACGGCTTCTTCTTGCGCAAAGGAGGCGACGCCGTCGTCCGCGGCTTTGGGCGATTCAATCGGGTTCACAGCTTCATCATGCCAGTCCCTCGGAGAATACTCGCCCAAGCGCGCGCAGGGGGCATGCAAAAGGCCGGAATCCCGTAGGTTTCCGGCCTTGCTTGTGACCCCAGCGGGATTCGAACCCGCGTTACCGCCGTGAGAGGGCAGCGTACTAGGCCGCTATACGATGGGGCCCTAATACATTCACTTTTTACCTGTAAAACCTCGTTGATAATACCCGAAGTTTCGCGTGTATGCCAAGTGAAAAAAGCAGCTTTTGCAAGCGCTGGGATACCAGGACTCGAACCTAGAATGTCGGTACCAGAAACCGATGTGTTGCCAATTACACCATATCCCAATGGCCACGTTCTGCCGTGAATTCAAGGGGTTTCCCCGGTCCTTCATCGGCCCTCGCGCCGGGATAAAACTATACCTGAGAGTTTCCCAGACTCCAAAACGCGAATGTACACTTCTACAGGCACGCGCACTAGCCGTTGAACACCCCGGCTGGCTCCTGAAGGACGCTCAGCAGTTCCATCAGCCCGGAGACCATCAAGACCCGGTCTGCAGCAGCTGTGGGCGGTGTTCTGGCACCTTTTCGATTGAGCCAAAAACTCTTGAGTCCAGCTTGGGCGGACCCGGCTCCGTCGATCACATAGTTATCCCCCACGTAGAGCGTCTGGGCAGGGGCAGTGCCCAGCAGGCGACAACCTTCCCAAAAGACCTCGGGTTCTGGCTTGGCCGCGTTGAGCGTGTCAATCCCGACCAAGACTTTCACTCGAGAAAGCCCGGCGTGATCTAACTTGGCGCGTTGATAGCCATGGACGTTGTTGCTCACGGCCCCGTAGGGGATGCCGATCGCATCCAACGCATCGAGTACCGGGACCACGTCCGGATAGGCCCTGATGGCAGCAGGCTGCGCTTTTTCAAAGTCTTCGATCCACACCGTTTCAGCAGCTTGGTCAAAGCCGTCAATTCCCAAGTGCGCAAACACTTCGCGGGCTCTCAGCCCACGCTGTTGTGAAAACGTGAATTCTCCGGCTATATAACGATCGTAGTATTTTCCGGCGTCGGCCATATAAAGGCCCGCGAAACCGTCCCACTGCCCCTGTGTGAATGCGGGCAGTATGTGTTTGCTGGCGGCGATCATGGCCACTTTCATGGCAGCGTGCAGATCCACCAAAGTGTCATCAATATCAAACAAAACACCCCTGACCGATCCCCCAGAGCCCACGGAGGCGTCTGGGGCAGGAGTATTTTGTGCTGCGTGTAAGCCCATAATTTAGCCCCTGAAGGACTTTAGTCGTGTCAAGGATGACTCCTTGCCCAAGATCACCATGGACTCGAACAAGGGTGGGGAAATCCGACGCCCGGACAGCGCAGTGCGGACGGGGCCAAATGCCAGACGCGGTTTGACGCCCAACCCCTCCACCAGAGCCGACTTCAATGCCCCCTGAATGTTTTCCGCTGTCCATTCCTCAAGCGGAGCCAACGCCGCCAATGCGGCATCGAGGACCTCAGTGAGGTTCTCGGGCATGCCCTTGCGAGCGTCATCGGCCACGTCAACGCCGTCGTCGGCCTTGAATAAGAAGGCGAGCATCTCGGGAGCCTCACCCAGAAGCGTGATCCGCTCTTGGATAAGCGGAGCGGCCTCGGTGAGAATCCCCTCCTCCCGCGGGGTCAGGGTCTCCCCCACGATCCCGGCGGCTTGGAGGTAAGGCACCAGCCGGTTACGGAAGTCGCTGCCCTCCAACAAACGCACATGATTGCCGTTGATCGCCTCCGCCTTCTTGATGTCGAAACGCGCCGGATTGCCCAAAACGTCATGAACGTCAAAGTTCGCGACAAGCTGCTCCACCGTGAAAATGTCCTCGTCGGCAGAGAGCGACCAGCCTAGCAAGGAGAGGTAGTTCAAAAGTCCTTCGGGGATGAAGCCGCGGTCCCGGTGCAAGAACAGGCTTGACTCAGGGTCACGCTTGGACAGTTTCTTATTACCTGCCCCCATTACGTAGGGCAAATGGCCAAACAACGGCATATGCTCGGCAATGCCCACCTCATACAGGGCCTGGTAAAGGGCCACCTGACGCGGCGTGGAGGACAGCAAGTCCTCCCCGCGCAGCACATGGGTGACGCCCATCAGGGCATCATCCACCGGGTTCACCAGGGTGTATAGCGGCGCACCGTTAGGCCGGACGACGGCGTAATCCGGGACCGATCCTGCCTTGAAGGTGATCTCTCCCCGGACCAAATCCGTGAAGGTGATGTCCGCATCGGGCATGCGCAGGCGCAGCGCAGGCAAACGACCCTCCGCCTTGAACGCGGCTATCTGCTCTTGGGAGAGGTCACGGTCAAAATTATCGTAGCCAAGTTTGATGTCCCGCCCAGCCGTCTTGTGCCGCGCTTCGACTTCGTCCGGCGTGGAATAGGACTCATATACGTGTCCTCCGGCGATCAACTTTTCAATAGCGTCCCGGTAGATGTCTCCACGCTGCGACTGGCGGTACGGCTCATGCGGCCCGCCGACTTCAACGCCCTCGTCCCAGCTGATGCCCAGCCATTTGAGTCCATCCAGAAGCTGTTCATAGCTTTCTTCGGAGTCGCGTTTGGCGTCAGTGTCCTCGATGCGGAAAATGAGTTTACCGCCGGTGTGCCGTGCATAGGCCCAGTTAAAGAGGGCTGTGCGGATCAACCCCACGTGGGGCGTACCGGTGGGAGAAGGACAAAACCTTACCCGGACGGGAGTTTGCGCATTTACAGTGGGGATTTGAGCAGCATTAGTCATGGTGAGACCAGTTTAGCGGCCTGTGGGTTCAGCGCCGCCCATGCGCGGATCGAATGGACAATGAGAACATCCGCCAGCCGGTCGATCACACCCCCTTGCCCGGGTGCCGAGGTCATGATTTCTTCTTAGAGGAATCCCAACAGGGTCGGGCTCAGTTGCTCCGCCGGGACCACAGCAACGTTCGGCAATGCGTTCGTGACTACAGCTCCGACCTCAGCATCGCTTTCATAAGTGCCGATGAGTATGGTCGTGGCACCATCCGAGGTGCGGCCCCAAGTACGTATTCCACTCGTCCTGCTGGTGTAAACATCTTCTCCGGGAGGTGACGTACACCGCTGATCCGGATAGATGATGACGTCCTGGGTCCGAAGGGGATCATCCCTCGAAGTGTTTGCGGCCGGCCCTCGTACCACAACGACATCACGCCTTTTCCAGAACGAAGCGCCCGCTATCTGCTTCCAAGAAAGCGGTTCCGGACATCATGGCCATGACAGTGAAAGGCGCTCGATCCTGAACCAAAATGGACCACCCCGGTGACATGACCACGTGGCAGCTATCTGCTCCGGCATTGCGGGCGAGGTCTACCTGGTCTTGCAGCGATTGTGCTGCCACCACTGCGCACCTTGCCGGGCGACGTGGCGACTACCGCGATGCAACGGATCAATAAAAGCGCCGTTCCGCTGCCCTTCAGGACGGTCTTCTTTGGGTGTGCAGCGGCCTCCGCAGCCGTCAGCTCACGCCATCGCCATGGATAGCTTTTGATCGGAGCTGGAGCCGGGCCAACCTGCGCGGGGTTCGCCGCGATAGCCGCGGCAATCCTTCTGGTTGATTCCTTTACACGTTGACGCCTAGTCGAGGCCAAGCTGATCCGCGCTGAGCCGCATATTCCGGTCGTTTAACATTCCGCCGTCACCTTCACGGAGGGCAGACTACCGCCTAACCACAGGGTTGGAAAGACGCCCGATGCCTTCGATCTCGACTTCATAGCGATCTCCTTCGGTCAACAGACCCACACCAGCCGGAGTACCAGTCATGATGACGTCGCCTGGCAGGAGAGTGAACGCCTGCGAAACGATCGAGACAAGCTCGCGAACACTGCGCACCATCTGGTTGGTGTTCCCGTCCTGTCGAAGTTCACCGTTGAGGCGGCCCTGAATGGTGAGGTCGTCCGGATCAAGCTCCGTTTCGATCCACGGTCCCAGGGGGGCAGAGGTGTCGAACCCCTTCGCACGGGCCCATTGACCATCCGTTTTCTGGACATCGCGGGCCGTCAGGTCATTGCCGCAGGTGTAGCCGAAAACGACTTCGTCCACGCGGTCCTCCGGCACATCCTTGCAAATGCGGCCAATAACGACACAGAGCTCAGCCTCGTAGGATACTTCCTCAGAGAACTCCGGCATCACGATCGGCTCGTTGGGGCCTACCACCGAGGTGTTGGGCTTGAGAAAGAGGAGCGGGTGCACGGGGACCTCGTTGCCCAGTTCGCGTGCGTGCTCGGCAAAGTTGCGGCCTACACCGATGACTTTGCTGCGAGGGATGATCGGGGCTACCAAGCGGACGTCAGCCAGCGGGTACTTGATGGTGGTTGTTTCCACACCGTTGAAAAAGGGATCACCTTTGATGACGGTGACTACTTCATTCCCATCTTCCCCTTCCACAATGCCGTACATCGGGTCATTATCAACAACAAATCGGGCTATACGCATGAGGGGAAGTCTACCGGTATTCGCCCCTTCTGGCCGATCAGTACTGTGCTATCACACCGCGGGGTCAGCGCGGCTTTCTTTGATGAGCTCTTTGGTGCGCACCAAACGCAGTGCCGTAACGAACACCAGCCCGCCCGCCACGTTCAGCAACGCCGTGTACCAAAACCATCCCAGCCACTGTGTGTAGCCAAAAGGTGCCCCCGTATGAATGGCTCCAAAAATGAGCAAAGAATCCAACACGGAGTGAAACAGTGGAAGTCCCGCTAATAGGAAGCCGCCGCCCACGGCGGCCACAATCTTAGCCATCATGGAGTCGGTGCCGTGTTGCATGCGGGTCATGAGCGTGATGGTGCTTCCGCCGAGCACTGCCAGGGCCGCCGTCTGCAAGGACAAAGGCGCTAGAGCGTAGTGCGCCGCTGCATCAATAATGGTCTCCCGCCATTGTGGAAATGCTTGCATCACCACCCACATGAAGACCCACCCGCCAGCGAGGTTGGCCACAAGGGTTCCGCCCCACAATTTCATCAGCTGTCCCAACGTTGCCTCTTTAGCCACAACAGCGGTGATGGGTACTAAAAAACCTTCCGTGAAAAGTTCGCTCTTGGCTAACAGAAGTGCGATGAATCCAATCCCGAACGCCAGCCCGGCTAAAAGCCTGCTGCCCGTGGCGTACTCCACGCCAAGGTATGCCATGACCCCCAAGCCAACTTCAACCCCACCAAAAACCCCTGTCACCAGCACCTGTAACCACGAACGATTCAGCCGCTGTGCGCCTTCCTCGACGATGCGGTCAAAGGTTTCCTCAATCTCTTCCTCCACCGGGGCGTCATTGCTCCCTAGATCACGCCGGCGTTGCTCTTCATCCATGGTTACTCCTTGCCGGCGGCGTCTCCGCAGTGGACATTCCGGCGCCGCATGTGACGTCTTTTTGTGCATCCTATGCCAGTGTGCGTCCACAATGGCGCTGTGCCCGCAAGAATTTATTGCGGGCCGTTGCCCGGGTTCGCCACGCACTCCAGTTGGACAGCACCCCGGGGTCCTCTGACACGATTGATGGATGGCAGAACTGGAAGAACTCATAAGGCCCGCTTTGGCAATCCTGGCAGCCATTGCGGTCGCACTGTTGCTTACCGTGATCCTTCGGGCAGTCTCAAATCGTCTATTTCGCAAAATTGTGGACTTTCGCCGCCGCTCTGCGCAGGCAAAGTATCCTGTTTTCGGGGTCTTCTTGTTTGTCGGTGTGCGTATGGCATTGAATTACACCGTTCCCAAGCAGCCATGGTTCGCCCCGGCAGACTTCGTCTTGATGCTCGGGCTCATCGCCGCCCTTATCTGGCTGGCGCTGGCCACCTTGGGAATCACCGAGCGACTGGTCCTGCGCCATTTTTCCACGCGCATCAAGGACAACCGCAGGATGCGCCGTCTAACCACCCAAATCACATTGGGCCGGCGCATCGTTGCTGCACTGTTGATCACATTAGCTGTGGCCGGAGTCCTCTTGACCATCCCCGAGGTCAGGGCACTGGGCACAGGACTGTTGGCATCTGCCGGACTAATCTCCATTGTGGCCGGCTTAGCCGTGCAAAGCTCACTCTCCAACGTTTTCGCCGGCGTCCAACTCGCCTTCACCGACGCGATCAGGATTGACGACGTCGTCGTGGTGGAAGGGTTATGGGGCCGGATTGAGGAGATCACCATGACCTATGTGGTGGTCCGAGTCTGGGATGAGCGGATGCTGATCTTGCCGTCCACGTATTTCACCACAACGCCGTTTGAAAACTGGACCCGCAACAGCCCCAAGATCATGGGCAGCGTGGAACTGGACCTCGATTGGCAAAGCCCGGTTCCCGAACTCCGCGCACACTTAGACTCCGTACTGGCAGGGACTCCGCTATGGGACGGCCGGACGGGCAAGCTGGAAGTCACCGACGCCGTCAACGGGATGGTGCGGATACGTATAGTCGTCAGCGCCAAGGACAGCGGTGAACTGTGGACGCTGCGTTGCCTGGTCCGCGAATCAATGCTCACCCATGTCCAACAGGGCGAAGGCGCTATCCCTCGACAGCGTTGGGAAATGACCAACCCCGCAAAATGAGCCAAACCCGATTTGCGGGGCGTGCCTTAGATCAGACGGGTCAGCCAGCCGTGCAGATCTTCCACAGCACCTGTCTGAATCCCCAGAAGCGTCTCGCGGATGGCCATGGTGACCTCACCAGCGCCGGAACCAGGAGAAGCAATCGAGCCCTGGGCTGTCTTCAACTCACCGATCGGGGTGATCACTGCCGCGGTGCCACAGGCGAACGCTTCGGTGATCTCACCGGAGTCAACGCCGTCGCGCCATTCATCGATCGTGATCTTGCGTTCTTCGACTTTCAAGCCCCGATCCGCAGCCAACTGCATGACGGAGGAACGGGTGATCCCGTGCAGGATGTGGCCGTTGAGTGCCGGAGTTACTAGACGTCCGTCCTTGAACACGAAGAAGATGTTCATCCCGCCCAGCTCTTCGATCGCGTTGTCGTTGAACGGGTCAAGGAAGAGGACCTGCTTACAGCCCTGCGCTTCGGCTTCCATCTGGGCCGCGAGCGACGCCGCATAGTTGCCACCGCATTTAGCCTCACCAGTGCCACCTTCACCAGCGCGAGCGTAGTTGGTTGAGAGCCAGATGGAGATCGGCTTGAGCTCTCCGCCGAAGTAGTTCCCGGCCGGTGAGGCAATCACCCGGTAAGAGACTTCGCGCGCGGGGCGGACACCCAGGAACGCCTCAGTCGCAATCATGAACGGACGCAGGTAGAGAGCTTCGCCGTCGCCGGAGGGGACCCACGCCTGATCTGTCTCTACGAGCTGGCGCAAAGACTCAATGAAGATCTCTTCGGGTAGCTCGGGCAGGGCCAGACGGCGAGCCGAGGTATTGAAGCGGGCAGCGTTGGCTTCCGGCCGGAAACTCCATACTGAGCCGTCGCCATGACGGTATGCCTTCAGACCTTCAAAAATTTCCTGACCATAGTGCAGCACAGATGCAGCCGGGTCCATGGCAATGGGTCCGTATGGCTCGATGCGCGCATTTGACCAGCCTCCGACGCCGTCCACATCGACTTTATAATCCACGACGGCCGTGTGGTCGGTGAAGTAGTCGCCAAATCCGGGGTTGGCCAAAATAGCTTCACGTTCGGCATCGCTCTTCGGGTTCGTGGCGAGCTGCTTATCGAATGCGTGCTCATTTGGGGTCTGGGTCATGCTTCCTCCACTTGGTTGCGCCCGTCATTGGATGTACCAGCCTGGGCGGAGTTTAGGGCTAAAAATCCGTGCTTTGAATAGTCTCGTGCACCAAATATTTCGGTTACGATGCATTCACTCTATGGGATAAAGCCTACTCCTACACACTGCCCGGCACGACGGCGTCAGAGGGCTTGCGCGATTGCGTCTCCGACGACGCTGGTAGCCCGTGGCGAGGCACTATTGCGCATGGCGATGTCAGAGGCAACAGCCGCTTTAATACGAGATGCGGCGCCAACGTGACCGAGGTGTTCTAGCAAGAGTGCAGCCGAGAGTATCGCTGCACTGGGATCGGCCTTTTGTTTTCCTGCAATGTCAGGTGCCGAACCATGGACGGGCTCAAACATCGACGGTGCTGTTCGGTCCATGTTGATGTTTCCGGATGCCGCAAGACCAATACCGCCGGTGACGGCGGCGGCAAGGTCGGTGATGATGTCTCCAAAGAGGTTGTCGGTGACAATCACATCAAAACGCGCCGGATCGGTGACCAGGAAGATCATGGCAGCATCCACGTGCAGGTAGTCAACGCTGACCTCTGGGTATTCCGTGGCGATGGCTTCAATGGTGCGCTTCCACAGGTGCCCGGCGTAAACCAGAACATTGTGCTTGTGAACATATGTGAGCTTCTTGCGTGGGCGCTCATTGGCTCGGCGGAAGCCGTCTCGAACGATTCTCTCCACACCAAACGCAGTATTCACAGAGACTTCTGTTGCCACTTCATGCGGAGTCCCTTTTCGGAGGACTCCACCGTTGCCAACATAAGGCCCTTCGGTTCCTTCACGAACCACGAGAAAATCAATGGTGCCCGGATGAGCTAAAGGTGAGGCCACGCCGTCGTACAGAAAGGACGGGCGCAAGTTGACGTAGTGGTCAAGGCTGAAACGCAGCTTGAGTAGCATCTCGCGCTCAATGAGCCCGGACGGGATGCTGGTGTCCCCGGGAGCCGCGCCCACTGCCCCAAAAAGGATGGCATCATGACCGCGCAGAGCCTGGATGGTCTCCTCCGAGAGAGTCTCCCCTGTTGCCAACCAGTGCTCGGCGCCGAGCAAATAATCAGTCAATTTTAGACTCAGGCCTTCGGACGCCGTGACTTTCTTTAGCACCTTCACGGCCTCAGCTGTAACTTCCGGACCTATGCCGTCGCCAGCAATTACTGCTATGTCAATCAATGCGCTCATGCTTTCATGCTAACCAAACCATCCACATGATGGTCAAATGATCCCAGCATTTGAGACAACCTACTTGGTGAGATCGTAAGCTGCCAAGGCCTCACGGCGCGTTTGCAACAGATCCACGATGGGTTCCGGGTAACCGGGAAGAAGAAATTCCGGCACCCACTGACTGACATATTTGCTCTCCGGATCAAACTTGCGAGCCTGCGTCAACGGGTTGAAGATCCGAAAAAACGGTGAGGCGTCCGCTCCTGAGCCAGCCACCCACTGCCAATTCGCCGGATTCGATGCAGCATCAGCATCCACCAAGGTGTCCCAGAACCACTCCTCCCCCACTCGCCAATGGATCCCGAGATTCTTCACGAGGAAGCTTGCGGCAACCATCCGGACTCTATTGTGCATGAAGCCGGTGGTCCACAACTCGCGCTGTCCGGCGTCCACCAGAGGGATTCCGGTGCATCCCTTCTGCCAGGCGTGCAGCATCGTGTTCGCTGATGATTCGACGGCGCTACCCTCTGACTTTGACGACGGCCATCTCCATGGATAGTCGTCAAATCGTGGACGCAGATTATCGGTAGCCAGCGTTGGGTGGTGGAAAAGTTGGTGCCAGCAGAATTCTCGCCAGCCCAGCTGGGACGCGAAGACGGCGGCTCCATCACTGCGGGTGTCTGTCAGGGAGTGCCACACTTCAAACGGGCTCAACTGTCCCCAGCGCAGGTAAGGCGAGATCCGGCTAGTTCCCGGTTTATCTGGTCGGTCCCGGTCCGCGGCATAGTCATCTACCACCCCGTCCAAGAAATCTGCCAGCGCTTCGCGTCCCCCAGCTACGGTCGGGTCCCACGCTGTGCGCAAACCTCCCGCCCAATCAGGAGCATCCGGAAGTAAAGACCAGTCCCCCAGCCGATCAGATGCGGGAAGGGCACCCAGAAAACCGTGGCCAGCATCGGGAGCATCCAAGGGCGCCCGGAAATTCAGTGCTGAGAGGGCCCGCCAAAATGGGGTAAACACCTGATACGGGGTCCCTTGCCCCGTGCTAATTTGCCAGGGTTCGTGCAAAAGTGACGCTTGGAAGCTTTCGGCATGTAGGCCGCGCTCGACCGCCCATTCCTTAGCGGAGGTGTCCACTGCGCGCTCTGCACCACCATAGCGGCGGTTCCAGAACGCCGACGTGGCGCCAACGGCATCCATAACGTCGGAGAAAACCCCGGTTCCAGCACCCCGGCGCAAGATCAGCGGGATCCCCAGCCGCTCTAGTTCTAGGCGCAAGTCTTCTAGCGCATGATGTAACCACCAACGCCCGGCACCCCCCAGCGGCCGCACCCCTGGCGATTCCTCGTCCAGAACATACAGGGCGACGGCATTTCCGGCGTTACATGCAGCTAAGAGAGCGGGGTTGTCAGTTACCCGCAGATCGTCTCTGAACCAGATTAGTGAGGTGGAGATGATGGTTCCTTTCACGCAAGGACAGCCGCAGCTTTTAGTAGTTGAAATACAGCCAAATGAGAGCCATGGTGGCCAGGAAGCCGGTGAGGTAGTTCAGCCACAAAAAACGTTTCCACGCTACGTTGGCTGCGGCTGAAGTAGCATCCGCAACGGTCAGATAGGGTGCAACATTGATCATGTACGGCAGTGCAAGGACCGCCGCGAAGGGTACCGGGGTCCATAACATCAGAAGGCCTGCGGCGGTATAGGCCAGAAAGGAAAACCATACGGTGAACCGGGACCCTAAAACCGTGCCGATCGATGCCAAGCCACCCAAGCGGTCAGGAACTATGTCCTGGACTGCGCCGAACGCGTGGCTGCCAATTCCCCAGAGGAAGAACGCCAATAAGAAGGCCCATAGGCTTGGCGTCAATGGTGTTTGAGCCAGCACCAGGCCATAAAGTGCCGGTGAGACAAAGTGTGTACTGGATGTCAAGGAATCAAGAAAGGGCCGTTCCTTGAACCGTAGACCCGGCGCGCTGTATGCGACCACGGCGAAAAGAGAAAACACTAGAACAGCGTTTGCTGCCCAATTGCCACTGATCATCAGCACCACAACAAAAGGTGCTGTGGACACCAGTGCGGCCCAGAGAATGAAACGATGGTGTCTGCGGTCCAAGACGGCACCCTCCACGCCTCCCTTGCGGGCGTTGAGCAGGTCCGATTCATAGTCGAAGACGTCGTTGATGCCGTACATGGCCAAATTGTAGGGAAACAGGAAGAACACCGTTCCCAGCACGAGCAGCCAATCCACGCGGCCAGTGGCCAAAAAGTACGCGGCGGCAAAAGGATATGCCGTGTTGACCCAGGAGATTGGCCGGGAAGTCAGGATCAAATTCTTCATTCTTTCCTTCCACGGGAAAACAGCAACCATAAGCCAGGCAGCAGCATGGCCCCCGCCAGCGGGTAGGCCAGGTCCTCCAGCGGCATGAGTCCAATTCGCGCCCAGCTTAGGCTCGACTCTCCATAGTCGAAGAGCCCCGAAACGATCATGACGTTATCAAAGACAATGGTCAGAACGAAGAGCACCCCAATAGCTACCAAGACCGCGATAAACGCAGTGGCACGCCCGGCTCGGCGCCAGAGGCCGCCAGCCAGCACCAAGGCGGCTACAGCTACAAATATTATGTTCAGTTCTAAGTAGCTCATTCCGGGGCACCCGCTTTTCGCCAGGGTTTGCTGTGCAGCACGCGGATGATAGCGGTGAAGAGGATCATTGTTTGGTAAGACAAGAAGAGCAGGAAAAATGCTTCCTCCAACGGCAGCGACGGCGCCAACATGACGCCGGTCATGAGCGAGGATTCACGGTGTAAGAAAATTCCGCCCGCGATCGCCCACAGATCCCAACCCAGAAAAAACGCGGTGCCTAGCATCAGTACTGTGATTGCCGCCATGGGCCGGGCGAACACAAATAGCTTGAAGCGGGCGTCTATCAAGGCCATGCATCCGAGCAGTGCCACCAGTATCAGCAAGTAGACCACTAGAGGCTCCCCTTTCCGGCAGTCGGGGAGTCTCCTGGCGTATTGGGAAGAACGCGCTCACGTGATGAGACCGGCGTATCTGCTGGATCCGGTTCGGGCAATGGTCCCCCAGAAGTGTCACCTCGGACAGATTTGAGCACGATTTCCGCGCTAATCATGCACAGTGGAACTCCGATGCCCGGACGGACGGAACTTCCGGCATAAAAGAGTCCTGCAACTTTTCGGTTGTTATTGGGAGGGCGTAAGAACGCGCTTTGCCGCAACGTATGTGCCAGTCCCAGTGCACTTCCCTGGAATGCGTTGAAATTCTCGGCGAAATCTGCCGGCCCGAAAGTCCTCCGGACGCTAATGCGTGCGGGCAAGTCGTCCACGCCCGCCCATGCGCCAAGCTGAGCGATGGCTGCGTCAGCAATCTTTTCCACCATGGCTGAACCGTCCCCGTCGACACCGCCCTTACCCCATTGCGGCAACGCGGGAGCGGGGATCAAAAGGAACAAATTTTCACTGCCCGCAGGCGCCACAGATGAATCAGTTGCGCTGGGACGGCATACATAGATCGACGTCGTTTCGGAGAGCTCCTGGCCGCCAAGAATACGGGAAAAATTGTCTTGCCAGTCTTCCGTGAACAGGAGATTGTGGTGTGCCAGCATCGCCAACTCTCCGCTTACTCCAAGGCAAACCAAGACGGCGCTAATCCCAGGATCAGCTCGCCGCCATTTCCGCGCGGATTGCGTACGCAGATTTTGCGGTAGCAACGATGTTTCCACATGGTGCAGATCGCAAGCCCCGACCACCACAGTGGCGGCCGTCCTGCGCGGGCCCCCTTCGGCGTCGTTCCATTCCACGGCCTCGCAGCGTTGCCGCTTCCCATCAGCAGTTGTGAGGATGGCAGTGGCAGTAGCCCCTGTCTCAATCCTTACTCCGCAGGCACGAATGACGCGCTCCATCGCGTTGACAACTTCAATGAATCCGCCTTGGGGGTAAAGCACTCCGTCTTGAAGGTCAAGATGGCTCATCAGGTGATAGATCGACGGCGCTTTGTACGGGCTGGTGCCTAAAAAGACAGCAGGGTAGCCAAGAATCTTTTGCTGCAGTGGGTTCTTGAACCGGGCTGCAACGAAGCGGTGTAACGAAGTGGTCAGTAGCCCAGCGAGCCGCGGCGCATGGCGAAGAACCGCGGGGCTCGCCAGTTGCCGCAACGTCCCGAACGGGTCATACAGGAAGTGTTTCTTTGCCAAAGTGTAAGCAAGCGCAGCGGAATCGAGGTAACGACCCAGCGCTTTCCCCGAACCAGCCTGTTGGGTATCAAAGAGTGCCATGGCCCGCTCGCGGCCAGTATGGACTTCCTCCGAAGTGGTTGCTGAGCTGCCGGGAGCGCTGAACAGTTTGTAAGCCGGGTCCAGTGGCGTCAGTTCCAGCTCTGCTGCGGCACTGGTTCCCATCATTTTGAACCAATGGTCAATGACTTCTGGCATGAGGTACCAGGATGGGCCAGTATCGAAAGTGAAGCCGTCATGGCTCCAGCGGCCGGCACGCCCGCCCAGTTCATCTTGTTTTTCCAGAACGGTCACCTGATAGCCGTCGCGGGCTAAGAGACCAGCTGTAGCCAGACCTGAGATACCTCCGCCGATCACCACGCACGGACCGGAAATGGACTCCGTTCCGCCATGTGGCTGCTGGTTTCTAACGGGTTGAATGCCGGGAGCGGGCTCGCTGCGGGTGAAAGGTAACCGACGGAAGCGATTGCTGTTAGCGCTCAAAGGCCAGACTCCTGAACAGATGTGGTGCTGCGCTGATGCCAGGGTCCTGCGCAGGCTCCGAGGGCTATATACGCTTTTTGATATCCGGGCACCCTGATACGTCGCGTCACTAGCTCCGCAGCAGGGACCCGCTCGAGTTTGACCACAAGAGCCAGGAAAAGGTTGTGTGCCATACGCACCGCGAGCCGGGCGCGTGGCGCTAAGAGAGGGATTCCCCAACGGGCTACTTCTAAGTCATGGCGGATATCCGCCAGCAAGGCAAGTTTGTGCCCGTCGTTGAAAGCGCTTGGATCAAGCCCCGGAAAGTACAGTCTGCCCAGGTCCGTGCTGTCGGCGCCGAGGTCACGGAGAAAGTTCACTTTTTGGAACGCGGCCCCTAGGCTGCGAGCAGATTCCGTGAGTTGGATATTATTCTGGCCTGCAGTAGCCCCATCCATGGTTTCAAAGACCGCAAGGCACATCAGGCCCACAACCTCCGCTGAGCCATAGATGTAATCCTTCAGGCTCTCCGGCGAATGGCTGTGTTGTGCCAAGTCTGTGCGCATGGAAGCAAAAAACGGCCGCGTCAGCTCAACCCCGATGGAACAGCGGCGAGCCGTCCCGGCAAATGCGTGCACCACCATGTTGGTGCTGTAGCCAATCTTGAGCGCATGCTCCGTTTCGCGTTCGAGCCCATCGAGTTGGGCCTCTACTTCCGTAGGGCACAGCCCGGCGGCCTCCGCAGCGCCGTCGACCACCTCATCTGCCACACGCACTAGAGCGTAAATGTTTTCAATGTCTTGACGTTCTTTACGCCCCAGCAGCCAGCAGGCCAAGCCGAACGACGTCGAATAACTGCCAATCACCACTGAGGCACTGCGGGACGCAGTTGTTGAATAGTGTCCGAGGATATCGCTGCCCATGTCAGTTCCTCCTTGTCAGGACGTAGTTGCAAATCTGTGTCAAATCCACCATCAGTGTCTCCGGCAAATCAAGCTCCCGCGCTTTGTCCAGCGCCTGCTCAACTAGCCGGGAGGCAAGCGTTAGTGCGTAGGAATCGGCCCCCAGCTCCTTCATGGCATCACGGACCACGCCTGCCTCAGCGTCACCCTTGCGGAAGGCGTCCATGATGGCGGATGCCGCTGCATACCCGCCCGCGTAAGTAGTCAGGATGGTCCGTTTGCCTTCACGCAGGTCTGACTCCACAGATTTACCCGTCACACTCGATTCGCCAAATGTTCCCAAGACGTCGTCAATGACCTGGTAGGCGATTCCAATGTCACGACCCACTTCCGCGAGCGCGCCGGCCAGCTCATCGCTCTGCCCGGCCATGAGTGCCCCCGCACGTAAGGGCGCCTCAAACGAGTAGACAGCCGTTTTGAGTCGCTCCATACTCAGTACCTCCGTCAACCCCGGCGAGGAGTCGCTGAGGGAGAACAGAAGATCGTCTAATTCCCCGGCTGCGGAGGCAAAAATGGCATCATGAACTGTTTCCAGAATCAGGGGGCTATTCCTATGTCCTGTGGATGCTGAGGTGGCCAACCGCAAAGAACCCGTTAACAAAAGATCCCCAGCGATGATGGCAGCCGAGTATCCAGCGTGTTCCGCGTCGGCTTGACTGTGCCCTTCGATCAGGGCCAGATCCCGATACACAGCACCCAGGGTGTCACTGCCTCGGCGAACAAAGTCCCTATCAATCACATCGTCATGGACCACTAGAGCCGCATGGAGCATCTCGAAGGATGCGGCCAGCTTCGCACAGGAGTCAACCTCCCTGCCACCGAAGGCGTGGTAGGCAAGATGTACCAATCTAGGCCGCAGCCACTTGCCGCCGGAAGTACTAGAGGCTAGTCGATCCCACATGGCCGCAAAGTTGGCCGAGTAGCCTCGAGCCCGCGCACCCTCGGCGCTAAAGTAGTCATCCAGTACACCCGCAACTTGAGGTTGGAACTGCGCCCACGTCAGCTCCGTCATCTCTTGACTCACCGTAGGAGTCGGTGTCTGCTGGCAGGGATAGAGTGTTTGCTGACGTGTAGCGTCCATCTCACTGGCTCTGGACATTATATTTGTCCCCCTCTGCCGTGGCTTTTTTCCTGCTGTTGGCTTGGGGTTCTCGCCCCTGTTCCAAACAGTCAATCCGCTCGTTCATGTAGTCAACCATGTTTTCAAAAAAATCGACGATGGACTCCTGACTTTCTTCTGAATACCCCCGCACCTTTGCATCCACCTTGAGGATCATGGGCATGATGGTTGCCATGGTTTTTCGCACCGACTCGTCGCTGGGCTTGATAAGCCAGCGACGGCGGTCAGTTGGGTGCGGCTCACGCATCACGTGTCCCTTCGCGATCAGCCGGTCCACCACGGTAGTTGTCGCTGCCGCTGTCAGGTGCAGCTTGGCGGCTAACTCTCCAGGAGACATGGCAGGATCCTTCATCAGGTGCTGCATGGCTTGGAAGTCTGTCTCGTTGAGGCCCATTTCGCGGCGTACCGCATATTCAATGGATTCGCCAAGCACCAAGACCTGTCGAATCAGCAAGGTCGCTGGGTGCATCTGGGGCATCGGCGGTTTTCCGGTGTGCTCCATAATTAGCTCCCATCACTTGATAATAAGAAAATCTAAATACATAATGGTTTACTCATGAGGATTTGTACAGTCCACTCCTCCCAACGATCAGAAAATGGGGCTCCAGTGACAGCTTCGGGATACTGCAAAATGCCTTCAGGTGAAACCAAGTGAGCATCGTCGCCGTCGCCGGAGCCACCGGCTATATTGGTGGGCGTCTAGTTCCGCTACTCCTCGACGCCGGACACACCGTCCGGGTCTTAACGCGGGATAAGAGCAAACTGCGGGATGTGCCGTGGAGTGACACGGTGGAGGTAGTGGAAGGCTCATTAGAGGACCCTGCCACTGCCGACGCTCTTTGCCAAGGAACAGACATTGTCTACTACCTGGTTCATTCGATGTCCGGCGGCGGCCGCTCGGTCCAGGACTTCGCCAAGATTGAACGCCTGTGCGCCATCAACGTGGGCAAAGCTTCTCGAGAGTCGGGAGTTGAGAGACTCGTTTACCTGTCCGGGCTGCATCCACAGGGAGAACTCAGCAAACATCTGTCTTCTCGTAAAGAAGTGGGCGAGATTCTGCTGGCCTCCGGCACACCCACCACTGTGCTTCAGGCAGGCTTAGTCATTGGTTCCGGATCGGCAAGCTTTGAAATGGTCCGCCACCTCACGGATGTGCTTCCCGTGATGCCAGCACCGCGATGGGTACTCAATAAGGTTCAGCCGATCGCCATCAGAGATGCATTGCACTACTTGCTTGAGTCCGCCGGGCTGCCTAAAAAACTGAACCGCACCTTCGACATCGGTGGGCCACAAGTGCTCACCTACGCGGAAATGATGTGTAGCTACGCAGAAGCAGCAGGATTCCGCCGCCCAGTCGTCATACCGCTGCCTGTGCTGACACCGTGGCTGGCCGCGCAATGGGTCAATTTGGTGACTCCCGTACCGAGGGCACTGGCTGTTCCCTTGGTCCAGTCCCTCCAACACGATTGCGTAGCGCAGGAACGAGACATTGAACGCTACATTCAAGCACCGGAGGGCGGGCTAACGCCATATAAGCGTTCCGTGGAGCTGGCGCTGGCGAAGATTGAAGCCGACGACGTTCTCACAACCTGGGCCACTGCCCACGCGATCAGCGCTCCGGCCGAGCCTCTCCCCAGCGATCCCGATTGGGCCGGACTGACGGTCTTCACTGATGAACGAAAGAAAGAGACAGCGGCGCCCCCGGAGAAAGTATGGGACGTCATTGAGGGGATCGGCGGCCAGCACGGCTACTATTCAATGCCCTTGGCCTGGTCGGTTCGTGGCTGGATGGATAAATTAGCGGGAGGTGTGGGCTTAGCGAGAGGACGGAGAAGCCCCACCTCGTTGCAGCTCAACGACACGGTGGATTGGTGGCGTGTAGAAAAGCTTGAGCGTGGCCAGTTATTGCGATTGCGGGCAGAAATGATCGTTCCTGGCCGCGCGTGGCTGGAATTTGAGGTCACCCCCGCGCCGGGGACAACCGGTGGCAGCATCTTCCGCCAACGTGCCATCTTCATTCCGCGTGGCTTGTCCGGACGCTTGTACTGGCTGGGCGTTCTTCCCTTCCACGGCATCATCTTTAAATCGATGGCCAATCGGATCACTGCCACAGCCGGAACGCCGGACTAAACCAGACGCAACAAGCTCCACCCGTGGCTGGATGCGCCATGCTCAAGAGCGCCCTAAAGTTGAGGACGTGATCACGCACTCCATTTACGACTGGTTCGCCCGGCATCGCTTTGCCGTGGACTTGTCACTCGCGGGGCTCCTGTGGCTCGTTGCGGCACCCTTTAGCTTCAGCAATCCAGGCTCGTTTCTGCATTCCCTCGCGGTCCTCGTTATCGTCACAGCCTTGGTGGCTCCATTAGCATGGCGCCGCACCCGCACGCTCACGGCTGGTTTCATTGTTGCCGGGGTCGCCATCCTCCAATGGGCCACTGCACTGCCGCCTACGGTAGCGGACATCTCCGTGCCGCTCATCGTTTACGCATTGGCCGCATTCGGTCCCCGTTGGGCAAGCCTTGGCGGGCTAGGGCTTGCGCTCATAGGCTCCGTCATGTTCGTCACACGCTATATTTATGATCTTTCTTCTGCATCAGTGGCCGAGCTGCCCTATGGGGTCGTCTGGATCTTTGCCCTCTGGATTCTGGTCCTCTTCAGCTGGACAGCCGGAGACCTCACCCGCACCAAGCGGCTGCGCGAGCAGGCGCTCTCTGATCGTGCACACCGTTTAGAAATTGAGGCGGCACATGAACGCGAGCTTGCGGCCAGTGACGAAAGAGCGCACATCGCCCGTGAAATGCATGACATCGTGGCGCATTCGCTGTCAGTCATCATTACCCAGGCCGACGGCGCCCGCTATGCAGCAGCCACCAACCCGGAGGTTGCCCTGACCACCTTGGCCACGATCGCAGGCACTGGGAGGTCATCACTGCAGGAAATGCGCCGTCTGCTGGGAGTTCTGCGGGGTGATGAGCAAGCGTCCACCCGCCCGCTCCCTGGGCTCATCGATCTCGACGAGCTCCTCTTAGGTATCCGTGCCACAGGTCTTCCCATCGCCTACACCGTCGTCGGCTCTGCACGCAGACCCCTCCCTCCCGGCGCTGAGCTGACCGCGTACCGCTGCGTCCAAGAGGGCCTGACAAACGTGATCAAACACGCCGGGCCCAACGTCAGTTCCACCGTAATCTTGAACTGGAAAGCACAGGGGCTAGAAGTGACGGTCACTGACAATGGCAGAGGTGCATCGGCATCGCGCCAAAGTACCGGTTCCATCCCGAAAACTTCATCCTTTCAAAGACAGAGACCCACCCCTGGTTACTACGACGGCGCAGCCTCCGCTGAGCCTGCTCCTTACTACAGGCTCTCCCACTCCCAAAATGGTGGGAACGGCCTGCGCGGCATGGCGGAGCGCGTCAAACTTTACGATGGAAGCCTGTCGGCGGGTCCACTGGCCGGCGGCGGTTTCGCCGTCACAATCTTCATCCCCTATACGGAGTTCTAATGACAAGCACACCCATCCGCGTAGCACTCGTGGACGACCAACAATTGGTGCGTTCCGGATTCGGCATGCTGATCAATTCCCAGCCGGACCTCTGCGTTGTTGTTGAAGCGGGGAACGGGAACGAAGCCTTAGCTGCGCTATCTTCAACCGCCGCCGACGTGGTGCTCATGGACGTTCGTATGCCCGGCATGGACGGGATAGAGACCACCCGTCGACTCATGGAACGGATCAAAGTAGCCCCTGTTGGGTCTTGGCTGTCCGGCCTGCGAATAGTCGTGCTCACAACCTTTGACTTGGATGAATATGCGCTGGCTGCCATCCACGCCGGAGCCAGCGGATTCCTCCTCAAGGATGCTCCCCCGGAAGAACTGCTCGGCGCCATCCGGACCGTTTTCGCCGGCGACGCCGTAATTGCCCCGTCCACTACACGCCGACTGCTCGATCATGTGGCTCCTCTACTGTCTGCGCCGAGTCCGGCAAATGACGCCGCTTCGAACGCTGTCGCGTCGCTGACCGCCCGCGAGCATGAGGTCTTCGTTCTCATCGCCAACGGACTTTCCAATCCCGAGATCGCCCTTCAGTTGTTCGTTTCCGAGGCCACGGTAAAAACCCATGTAGGACACATTCTGGCCAAATTGGGAGCCCGGGACCGTGTGCAGGTAGTTGTGATAGCTTACGAAACCGGAATCGTCACGCCGGGCTAGAACCAGTGGCGATGCAGACCGGCTCATCCCTGGGTAGGAGGCTGCGCCCTCGGGCGGGCACAGATATCAACCCGTCCTCCGATTCGCTGTGCATAACCTCGCAATTAGGCTGAAGCCATGACGATCATCACCGAGAAAAAACAGCACAATCTAGCGGTTCAGGCCCGCGGATTGACTAAAAGTTACGGCAAGGGCGACACCGAGGTAGCCGCCCTAAAAAGCGTGGATATCGATTTTCCGGCTGGCCAATTCACCGCCATCATGGGTCCTTCAGGCTCCGGGAAATCCACCCTCATGCATTGCCTCGCCGGACTTGATTCAGTCACGGCTGGCACCATCCATCTTGGTGAAACTGAGCTGACCCGCCTCAACGATAAAGCACTAACACAACTGCGCAGGGACAGGATCGGTTTTGTCTTTCAAGCCTTCAATCTTGTCCCCACTCTCACCGCCGAAGCGAACATCACGTTGCCGCTTGCCCTTGCTGGCGCCAAGGTTGATCCCCAGTGGTTCTCCTCCGTAACCACCACCTTGGGTCTGCGCGATCGCCTTGCACACAAACCTCATGAACTCTCCGGAGGGCAGCAACAGCGAGTCGCCGTTGCCCGTGCACTCCTCACCCGTCCGGACGTCATTTTCGGTGATGAGCCCACGGGTAACCTGGATTCTCGCTCCGGTGCGGAAGTTTTGGGCATGCTCCGGCGGGCCGCACGGGAGATGGGGCAGTCCATCATTATGGTCACCCACGATCCCATCGCCGCGTCCTATGCTGACCGCGTGATCCTCATGAACGACGGCGAACTCGTGGGGGAAATTGCCGATCCTACGGCCGAGACGGTGCTGGCCAAGCTTGCACAGCTGGGGGCATAGACCATGCTGAAGGTTTCGTTGAGTCAACTAAAAGCCCACTCCAGGCGATTCATCGCCATCACCTTGGCCGTGTTGCTGGCCGTAACGTTCCTGTCCTCCACCCTCATGGTCAATGCAAGTTCCACGGCGTCATTGAAGGCCTCACTTGGCGAGGCATACGCCGCCGCTGACCTCGTCGTCTCCCCCAGTGGACAGCTTCCATTAGCCCAGTCCGCTGTTGACACCGTAGCGGCCTCTCCTCTTGTGGCTGCATCTTTTGCCAGCCACACTATCTACCCGCAAGTTCGGGTGGGGAACAGCACCCTGGGTGCCGCGTTGAGCACCGCATCGCCGGTGGCCTCGCTTGAACCGCTAACACTCATCTCAGGCACGTGGCCCACCACTGATTCACAGGTGAGCGTCGATCAAACCACAGCCGATCGCAATAAGCTCTCGGTGGGCAGCTCAGTTACCTTTTTACCTTCTGTTACTCCCATCGGTAACGCTGAAGGCATTTCTACCACTGTGAGCCCCAAAGCCCTCACTGCGACGATCACCGCCATCACCTCAACATCCCGCGACCCGCAGCGCTCCGCCTTTGCCCAGTTTGAAGGCACAAATGCAGCACTTATGGGCCTTTCCACCACCGGATCGGTGTATGATCTCCTCACGCTCAAGCTCAAGCCAGGCACCAACGTCTCAGAAGCCAAGTCCACTCTGGCGCAAGCCCTGAATCAGCCAGCAAATACCGTCCAAACCGCAGCCGAAAAGACAACGGCGCAAGTTGCTGTGTTGACCGGCGGGCAAGACCAGCTAACCATCGTGTTGCTGGCATTTGCCGGCGTCGCTCTCTTGGTCGCATCCCTCGTGGTCGCTAATACGTTCTCTGTCCTAGTGGCCCAACGTACCCGCGAATTGGCGCTGCTACGCTGCGTCGGTGCCAGCCGCCGCCAAATTCGCAGCTCAGTGATGATCGAGGCCCTCGTGGTGGGCCTGGTCGCTTCTGCACTCGGCGTGATCACAGCCATTGCTCTCATGTCCGCCGTTGTCGCTCTGCTGCGCAATAACCCGGACTTCGCGTTTGCCACCCTGTCCGTCCCGCCGTCGGCCATCATCGCCGGACTACTCGTCGGCACCTTATTGACCGTGCTTGCGGCATTGGTGCCGGCCCGCGCGGCAACAAAGGTAGCGCCACTGGCGGCCCTGCGCCCGTCCGACGACGCCACCGTCCACACGACCGCCGGTCGAGTCAGGCTTGGCGTCGGCGTTGCGCTAATTCTCCTGGGTGGGATCGGACTCATTATCGGCGGTCTCAACTCATCTTTGTTGCTGGCGCTCCCTGCCGGGGCGGCCTCCTTCGTCGGAGTTCTGCTGGCGGCAAGCTTGTTCGTTCCTCGACTCGTTGCTTTTGCCGGAAAGCTGGCACGTCCTGCAGGGGTGCCGGGGAAAATGGCCGCTGCCAACGCCGTCCGAAATCCGCGCAGAACCACTGCCACGGCATCGGCCCTGCTCATTGGCGTGACTCTTGTGACGATGATGATGACGGGCGCCGCAACAGCACGATCAGCATTCGATACTTCGCTGGACGGTCACTACCCAGTAGATATTGTTGCCGAGTCCTACCCTGGCGCAGGAGGAAATTCCGGGAGCGCGGACAGCGGCATCATGACCGCCCAAGACGTGGATAAAGTCCGCTCAATAGCTGGGGTGAAAGCTGTCGCGGCCCTGAAATTGGTAGGTACGCTCACTGCTGGTGAAGAACTTATGCCGGTTTACGGGATGACCGATGCAGACGCTAAAACTCTGCTGGCGAATGCAGACAACCGTCCCAAGGGAACCACCGTCATCATGCCAAAGGGAACTAAGGCCGTTTCTGGTAGTTTGCAGGCGGGCACCCAGAGCACCGACGTCACGATTGCCCAGGCAACCACGGATACCTTCGGTGCGCTGGCCTCCTTGGACTCCTTTGCCCCCTTGAAAGAAACCGACCCGCAGTTGCTCGAGCACCCGAGCATCGTCTGGATTTCGGCGCAACCGGGACTGAACACCGCTGAGCTGATGACGATGCGCACGGCAATTGCCGGCACCCTGCATCTGAACGAGTACCAAGTTTCCGGAGCCGTATTGGAGAAGGCCACCTTCAGCCAACTCATCGATCTGCTTCTACTCGTCGTCACGGGGTTGCTAGCGGTAGCCGTTTTCATAGCCTTGATCGGCGTCGCTAACACCTTGTCGCTCTCGGTATTAGAACGTACCCGGGAAAACTCGCTACTACGAGCGCTGGGCCTAACCCGCGGCCAACTCCGCGGCATGCTCGCCCTGGAGGCCGTTCTGATTGCGGGAGTTGCCTCGCTCCTGGGCGCTGCCTTGGGAGTGGTGTACGGCTGGGCCGGTGCACAGGCCGCGCTGGGCCAGTTTGCCCACGTGACCGCCGTCGTCCCTTGGGGCCAGATCCTGCTGGTGGTCGGCGTTGCGGCAGTCGCAGGATTGCTCGCCTCCGTAATCCCTGCCCGCCGAGCCGCCCGGCTCTCACCCGTGGAAGGTTTGGCCATGGACTAACCCACCCAACTGCGGGCCAGTTCGCTAAGCGTCGTTCCTGGATACGGGTCCACGCCGCAGAGCCGTGCGGTATCCGGACCAGAATGCGAGTAGGAGCAGTCCCCCTACCGTGACGGTTATGGCCACCTTAGAGGAAGGGCCCATATAGATCAGTCCGTCGCCGGTAAAAACTTCGTTGGACAACGGTGCGTAGGCGAACCAGCCATAGCTTGCGGACGAATCCGCGAGCAACGCAATCATGATCCCGGTCGCGACGGCCAGCACTGCCGTAATGGGCACTGCTAGCCCCACCATCTTGCGCAACCGTTGATGTTGACTCACTCCGCCAACGTTATCCATGCGGGCCAGCGTAGCAGCAGTATCCATACCGGCGCATCAGAGGCCCCGGCACTACAGAAGCCATTTGAGAAGCTGTTGGAGAAGTCACCGTTACCCAGTCGAACTTCGCCGTGCCGGGGACGCTCACCCAAAATCCACTCTTGGTTTGTGCGGGACTATGCCTCTGCGGGCTCCTCGTACTTGGGGAAAATAGGTGTCGGAGCTGGCAGAACCGTGCCGGGGACCAGCGGAGTGCCAATCGCGGCGAATTGACGCACTGATTCGTCAGAGCTCTCACCCTGGCCCAGGACCGTCAGCAGCTTCGCGGCGGCATCCGGCATGACCGGCTGGATCAGAATCGAGACGATGCGCAGGACCTCGAGGGTCACATAGAGCACTGTTTCCATGCGCGGGACGTCGGTCTTGCGCAGCACCCACGGCGCTTGTTCGGCGAAGTAGGCGTTGGTGTCTCCCAAGACATGCCAGATCCGTTCCAGAGAACCATGGAAATCCTGTACCTGGTAACAGTCCCGAGCGTGCGGAAGAAGTGCCCCGGCAGCAGCCAGCATTTCCTCGTCGGCAGCCGTGAGTGGACCGGGTACTGGCACAGTGGCGTTGCAGTTCTTTGCCACCATCGATAACGAGCGCTGCGCCAGGTTACCCAGGTTGTTAGCCAAGTCGGAATTCATGCGTCCCACCACGGCGTCATGGTTGTAGGAACCGTCAGCACCAAACGGGACCTCGCGCAGCAAGAAGAAGCGCACTTGGTCCAAACCGTACTGCCCCACCCAGTCGGCGGGAGCCACCACATTGCCCAAGGACTTGGACATCTTCACGCCGTTGTTGTGCAAGAAACCGTGGATCATGACACGTTTGGGAAGCTCGATTCCCGCGGACATCAGGAACGCTGGCCAGTAAACGGCGTGGAAGCGGGAAATGTCCTTACCGATCACGTGGACGTCAGCAGGCCAGAACTTCCGGAAGGACTCCGAATCCGTATCCGGGTAGCCAACACCGGTGAGGTAGTTGGTCAACGCGTCCACCCACACGTACATGACGTGTTTGTCGTCGCCCGGCACCGGGACTCCCCAGTCAAACGTGGTGCGGGAGATGGAGAGGTCCTCCAGACCACCCTTGACGAAGCTAATGACCTCGTTGAAGCGCGTGCGTGGGGCACCAAAGTCGGGCTCGGCGTCGTAAAGTGCCAGCAGTTTGTCCTGGTAATTGGAGAGGCGGAAGAAGTAACTTTCCTCTTCAGTCCACGTCAGTACAGTTTCCGTGACCTTGGAGTAGCGATTGCCGTCTTCACGAAGTTCCGTCTCATCTTCGCCGTAGTAGGCCTCGTCGCGCACCGAGTACCAGCCCTCATACTTGCCAAGGTAGATGTCTCCGGCCTCTTCCATCTTTCTCCAGATGGCCTGAGATGCAGCGCAGTGGTCGGCATCCGTGGTGCGGATGAAGCGATCGTAACTGATGCCAAGGACCGCGTGGGCTTCCTTGTAGACGGCCGCGTTGCGGTCGACGAGTTCGGTGGGAGTGATGCCCTCTTTCTCGGCCGTCTGTGCGATTTTCATGCCGTGCTCATCGGTGCCTGTCAGGAACATCACGTCAAAGCCGTCCAGGCGCTTGAAGCGTGCCATGGCGTCGGTGGCGATGTATTCGTAGGCGTGTCCGATGTGCGGAACGCCGTTCGGGTAGGTGATGGCAGTGGTGATGTAGTAAGGCGTCTTGGCCGAGTCAGTTGATGTCACCCTATGAATTTACCGTGAATTACGGGAAACGTAGATTCGTGACCCTGCATGTGCGGTGGATGAACTCCCTCGCGGGCAGTAAGGTTTCTGGGGTCGCGGGCGACCCTGGAAATCCATCCCCGCTCCGGCAGCCCATCCACCACAGAGTAACGTTCGACGGCGGCACTCACCTTAGTCGTTAAACACCGAAGTCGCGATCCCCGCTCCCGGAATCACAACTTCGGCTTTCGGCAGGCTTAGTCCTCTAGATCGACCTCGCGGGCCATCGTAGCCCCAATTTCTTCCTTGATGGCCTCCAGCACACTCTGCGGAACAGAGCTGTCCACGGTGATCAACGCCAGTGCCTGACCACCCTCACTATTACGGGCGACCTGCATGCCGGCAATGTTCACGTCGTTCTCTCCGAGTAGACGCCCCAGAGTTCCAACAACGCCGGGACGGTCCGCGTAAGAGATGACCAGCAAGTGATCGCTCATAGGGATCTCCAGCTCGTACCCGTTGACGTCCACAATCTTTTGGATCTGCTTGGGACCGGTCAGGGTGCCCGAAACAGAGATCTGGGAATCATCAGAGAGCGCGCCACGGATGGTCAACACATTACGGTAGTCGGCGCTGTCGGCCGTCGTGATCAGTCGGGTGACGATGCCGCGTTGCTCAGCCAAGATGGGGGCATTGACGTACGAGACCTGCTCGGAAACAATATCCTTGAAGACCCCCTTGAGTGCGGATAGTTCTAGGGCCTTGACATCCAGCGCAGCTATTTCACCGGCCACCTCAACGTCGATCTGTGTCACAGAAGCATGGGTGAGAGCGGTAAAGATCCGGCCTAGCTTTTCAATCAGAGGAATACCTGGACGGACATCCGGGGCGATCACGCCACCAGCTACATTCACGGCGTCCGGGACCAACTCGCCCGCCAAGGCCAGGCGGACTGACTTCGCTACAGAAACACCCGCTTTTTCCTGTGCCTCTCCGGTCGACGCACCCAGGTGGGGGGTTGCAACGACGTTGTCCAGTTCCAGGAAGGCCACATCCGTGGCAGGTTCCTTCACGAAAACGTCGATGCCAGCCCCTGCAATTTCTCCGTTGCGCAGGGCAACGTTCAGCGCTGCTTCGTCCACCAAACCGCCACGGGCAACATTGATAACGTAAGCACTCTTCTTCATTTTCGCGAAGGCTTCCGTGCTGATCATGCCCAGAGTTTCCGGCGTTCTCGGCATATGAATTGTGACGAAGTCGGATTGCTCCAAGAGCTCGTCCAAGCTCAATAGCTTCACACCGAGGCTCGCAGCCCGGGCGGAGGTGACATAGGGATCGTAGGCGATGATCTCCATACCAAAGGCCTTGGCACGTTCAGTGATGAGCGCCCCAATGCGCCCCAAGCCGATGATGCCCAGCTTCTTTTCCAGCAGTTCCGTACCGGTGTACTTGGAGCGCTTCCACTCACCGTGCTTGAGCGCGGTACTCGCCGCCGGAATATGGCGGGCCAGAGAGAGGATGTGCCCGATCGTCAGTTCCGCGGCAGAGACAATGTTCGACGTCGGCGCGTTGACCACCATGACCCCGGCCTGGGTTGCGGCCTTGATATCTACGTTATCGAGCCCCACACCGGCACGGGCAATCACTTTCAAGTTCTTTGCGGCCGCAATCGCTTCAGCGTCAACTTGAGTGGCAGAGCGAATCAAGATCGCATCAACGTCAACAATGGCTGCAAGAAGAGCGGACCTGTCGGCTCCGTCCGTGTGGCGAATTTCAAAATCGGGGCCTAGCGCCTCAATCGTTGCGGGTGAAAGTTCCTCTGCGAGGAGTACTACTGGCTTGGTGGCGCTCACCTGTGACCTCTTTAGCTTCCGTATATGTTCTGGTGGGGATTTTGGTGAATGGTTTTTAAGTAGCGTGTCCAACAAAAAAGCCGGACTCCAGTTTATGGGAGCCCGGCTTCCTCGCCGTAACAATCCGGCACGCTGGCGACGCAAGCGAGCTGCGTCACACGAATGTTGGGCCCACGCGCCCGAGGAACTGGAAGCACTGGGCCCACGCGCCCGAGGAACTGGAAGCACTGGGCCCACAGCCCCGAGGGACCCAAAAGCTGGCTCGCTAGCGAGCTAACTTTTGGGAGGGTCTGGGGACTAGCGTGCGACTGAACCTTCGGTGTAGTCGTCGTCGCTCTTGATCCACGAGAAGAGCTTGCGCAGTTCGCGGCCGGTGGCCTCGATCGGGTGGTCTTCGCCCTTCTTACGGAGTGCTGCGAATTCCACGCCGCCGTTGTCCTGGTCCTCGATGAAGCGCTTTGCGAAGGCACCACTTTGGATGTCCGCGAGGACTGCCTTCATGTTTTCCTTCACCTGGGGGGTGATCACGCGAGGACCGGAGACGTAGTCGCCGTACTCTGCCGTGTCAGAAACGCTCCAGCGCTGCTTGGCAATACCGCCTTCGACCATCAGGTCCACAATGAGCTTGAGCTCGTGCAGTACTTCAAAGTAAGCGACCTCGGGCTTGTAACCAGCTTCGGTCAAGGTCTCAAAACCGTACTGGACCAACTGCGAGGCTCCGCCGCAAAGGACTGCCTGCTCGCCAAAGAGGTCCGTTTCAGTCTCTTCGGTGAACGTGGTCTCGATGACGCCGGCGCGGGTGCCACCAATGCCCTTGGCGTAAGACAGTGCCAGCTCGCGGGCCTTTCCGCTGGGGTTCTGCTCGACGGCGATCAGGTCTGGTACTCCGCGGCCTGCTTCAAATTCGCGACGCACAATGTGCCCCGGCCCCTTGGGTGCAACGAGAGCGACGTCGACGTCGGCCGGCGCCTTGATGTAGCCATAGCGGATATTGAAGCCGTGACCAAAGAAGAGTGCGTCGCCGGCCTTGAGGTTCGGGGCAATCTCCTCTGCATAGACAAAGCGCTGAACCTGATCCGGTGTGAGGATCATGATCAGGTCAGCTTCCTTAGTTGCCTCGGCGACGCTGAGGACGCGAAGGCCCTCCGCCTCTGCCTTGGCCCGGGACTTGGAGCCTTCCTTGAGGCCAACGCGGACGTCGACGCCGGAATCCCGCAGGCTCAGTGCATGTGCGTGGCCCTGGCTGCCGTAGCCAATGACGGCAACCTTGCGACCCTGGATGATGGAGAGGTCTGCGTCGTCGTCGTAGAACATGTCGGTCACTGTGAAACTCCTTGAATAATTGATGTGTAGAGCTTGTTTTCAAAACGATGTGTGCCGCGGGCGGCTAGTGCACTAAGGATTACTTTTCCGTTGCCGCTCCCGACGTCTGGTGGGCGCGGAGCCCCCGAGTGTTTGCGAAGCTAGGACGCGCGAAGCGCCCTGTCACTCATTGAGCGCGATCCTCGGCCAATGGCGAGGGTGCCCGACTGAACGATTTCTCGAATGCCGAAAGGCTCCAGCACGTTCAGCAAAGCAGCCAGCTTGTCCGGGTGGCCTGTGGCTTCAATGATCAGCGAGTCTGTGGACACGTCGATGATCGAGGCGCGGAAGAGATCTGCGGCTTGGGTGACCTGCAGTCTCGTGGCGGCATCCGCGCGTACCTTGACCAGGATGTGGTCCCTTTGCACGGAGTTCTCTGATACCAGTTCAACAATCTTAATGACATTGACTAGTTTATTCAGTTGCTTGGTAACTTGTTCAATCAGCTCGCCGTCCGCATCGACCACAACAGTCATCCGGGACACCCCGTTGATCTCGGTTGGGCCCACGGCTAGTGAGTTGATGTTGAAGGCGCGGCGGGCAAACATGCTGGCCACACGGGTCAGAACACCTGGTTTGTCTTCCACTAGAACGGAAAGAGTGTGTCGAGTCATCTCTTAGTCCTCTTCTTCCCAGACGGGCGTCAGGTTGCGGGCCACTTGAATTTGGTCGTTGCTGACGCCGGACGGCACCATGGGCCACACCATTGAATCTGGGCTGACCACAAAATCGATCACAACGGGGCGGTCGTTGATAGCAAGAGCGGCCTCAATGGTCGCGTCGAGGTCTTCAACACGTTCGCACCGCAGCCCCGCACAGCCGTAGGCATCTGCAAGCTTGACGAAGTCGGGGACATGAATGGTGTCGTGGCCGGTATTCAAGTCAGTGTTGGAGTACCTGCTGTTGTAGAACAGCGTCTGCCACTGGCGGACCATGCCCAGTGAAGAGTTATTGATGATGGCAACCTTGATGGGGATGTTGTTGATCCTGCAGGTGGCCAATTCTTGATTGGTCATCTGGAAGCAGCCGTCGCCGTCGATCGCCCAAACCACGCGATCCGGACTTCCCACTTTGGCACCCATGGCCGCCGGAACCGCGTATCCCATGGTGCCTGCACCTCCTGAGTTCAGCCAGGAACGGGGCCGCTCGTACTTGACGAACTGTGCTGCCCACATCTGGTGCTGACCAACGCCTGCCGCATAGACGGCTTCGGGGCCGGTCAGCGCGCCAATCCGGGAGATGACCCGCTGCGGTGACATCAACCCGTCCTCAGGCTCAGTCCAGCCCAGAGGGTAAGTGTCACGCAGATTCGACAGAAACGCCCACCAGTCACTGATATCCGGTGTGCCGTGCTGCTCAAACTCAGCGGTCACAGCCGCGTTGAGGTCCGGAATTATTTCCTTCAGTGAGCCGACAATCGGCACGTCCGCCGTGCGATTCTTAGAAATTTCTGCGGGGTCAATGTCGGCATGAATCACCTTGGCATAGGGCGCAAAGCTCTTGAGAACCCCGGTGACGCGGTCGTCAAAGCGCGCTCCCAGCGTGATGAGTAGATCAGACTGCTGCAAGGCAGTGACGGCAGAGACGGAGCCATGCATCCCGGGCATACCAACATGGAGCTGGTGTGAGTCGGGGAAGGCTCCGCGAGCCATGAGCGTAGTGGCTACCGGGATGCCCGTCAGTTCGGCCAGTGCCAAGAGTTCCGTTGACGCATTGGCCTTGATCACACCGCCGCCAACGTACAAAACGGGCTTCTTGGCTTCACGGATGAGCCGCGCCGCTTCCCGTAGCTGCTTTGAATGACCTCGGACCACTGGCCGGTAGCCGGGAAGCTCGATCGTGGGAGGCCAGGAGAAAGTCATCTGGGCCTGCTGGGCGTCTTTGGCAACATCCACCAGAACCGGGCCTGGACGGCCAGTGGAAGCCAAATGAAAGGCCTCTGCTAGCACGCGCGGAATATCTTGGGCGTTGGTGACTAGATAGGAATGCTTTGTGACAGGCATCGTAATGCCAACAATGTCCGCCTCTTGGAAGGCATCCGTACCAATGACACCACTGGAAACCTGGCCTGTGATGGCAACCAGAGGAACTGAATCCATGTGGGCGTCCATGATGGGGGTGACCAGGTTGGTAGCTCCTGGGCCCGAGGTTACGATGCATACACCCACCTCGCCGGTGACCATTGCATAGCCTTGGGCTGCGTGGCCGGCGCCTTGTTCGTGGCGAACCAGCACATGGTTCAGCGATGACGCCATCAAGGGGTCGTAGGTCGGAAGGATGGCACCACCTGGCAGCCCGAAAATATCTTTGACGCCAAGCTCTTCAAGCGAGCGTACGAGTGCCTCGGAACCGGACATTTGCACGGGCGCCACGACATTGTTGGGACCCATGACTGCGGAGGTGGCTGCGGTATGGCTAAGAACGCCAGAGCTGCTTCCGACGTGGCCACTGTGTCCGTGGGACTTGGTTGCCAACAGCGCAGGGCTGGCGGGCGATCCTTTACTCATCGGTTCTTCCTTTGGGGAACTCATGCTTTGGGTAGTTCTCTTTGCTGGCGATCATTGGGTCGTTCACGCTGTTTGTACGAGTTGCCGCTGGTGGTGGAAACAGAAATACCCCTCGGCCATCAGGCTCTTATCGAGGGGTATGCACGTGCTGCGAGGTTCTCTTATTGGTTATTAGAGTCTTAGGCCTGGGGTGTGGCCTTTTCGCGTCACGCGCTAGCTAATGACGACTACGAGCAATATGTGCATGTGTGTAGTCTTTCCTTTTGCTGTGAGGGGTGTCAAACAACCACATCGTTCATCTCACAATGTGGATGCATGGTCCACACTGTGGTCATGTGCATGTAGCCGTCCAATAAAGCTCTTCTAGCCACCCAGATCAAACCGTCAACGTCTAGCATTTGACGGCTGGAACCAGAAGCCGAAGATAATCCCAGTATGAACCACGTTCGCACGCCGTTCATACCAAAAAGTGCCTGCACTAACCGCAGTATGCTCCCGTAGAGGCGCTATTGACCAGCTTTGCGTACTTAGCCAGGACCCCGGAGGTGAACTTGGGGGCAAGCGGTTCCCAGCCAATCCTGCGGGACTCCAGTTCGGCGTCGTCCACTAAGAGATCAAAGCTGCGCGCCGCAATGTCCACACGGATTCTGTCACCATCATGCACGAAGGCGATGGGTCCGGCGTCGACGGCTTCAGGGGCGACGTGGCCGATGCACAATCCAGTGGTGCCGCCGGAGAAGCGCCCGTCCGTGAGCAACAAGACGTCCTTGCCGAGGCCCGCCCCCTTAATGGCACCGGTAATGGCTAGCATCTCGCGCATTCCCGGGCCTCCCTTGGGACCTTCGTAGCGAATGACGACGACGTCTCCGGCATGGATTTCCCCCTTGTCGAGAGCATTGAGGGCGCCTTGCTCACGCTCAAATACCTTGGCCGTGCCCTCGAAGACGTCAAGGTCGAATCCGGCGCTCTTCACGACGGCCCCGTCCGGCGCCATGGAACCATGGAGGATGGTGATGCCGCCGGTCTTGTGGAGGGGGTTATCAAGTGCGCGCAACACCTTTCCATCCGGGTCCGGCGGATTGATCTCGGCGAGGTTCTCGGCGACAGTCTTGCCGGTGACGGTCAGGCAGTCGCCATGCAGGAGCCCGGCGTCCAGCAGCGCCTTCATAATGACTGGCACCCCGCCGATCTTATCCACATCAAACATGACGTAGCGACCAATCGGCTTCAGGTCCCCGAGATGCGGGATTTTGTCTCCGATTCGGTTAAAGTCTTCCAGCTTCAAGTCAACCTGGGCCTCCCGGGCGATCGCCAGAAGATGCAGGACAGAATTCGTCGATCCCCCAAAGGCCATCGTGACGGCGATCGCGTTCTCAAAGGCCTTCTTCGTCATGATGTCCCGGGCCCGGATGCCCAAGCGGAGGAGGTTGACCACTGCCTCACCGGATTTGTGGGCATACATGTCACGACGGCGGTCAGCACTTGGCGGGGCGGCAGAACCGGGTAGTGACATGCCCAGGGCCTCGCCGATGCACGCCATGGTATTAGCCGTGTACATCCCGCCGCACGCGCCTTCTCCGGGGCAAATCGCCCGCTCAATAGCGTCGAGATCCTTCAGACTCATTTTTCCCGCAGCACAGGCACCGACAGCTTCAAAAGCATCGATGAGCGTGACTTCCTTTTCGCTGCCATCCTCCATTTGGGCGAATCCGGGCATGATGGATCCGGCATACAAGAACACACTCGCTAGGTTCAGCCGCGCGGCCGCCATGAGCATTCCTGGCAATGATTTATCACAGCCGGCCAACAACACTGAGCCGTCCAAGCGTTCGGCCATCATCACCGTCTCCACGGAGTCGGCAATGACCTCACGAGAGACCAGGGAGAAATGCATGCCTTCATGACCCATGGATATGCCGTCTGAGACGGAGATAGTACCGAACTGCATGGGATAACCCCCGGCCGTAAAGACGCCCTCTTTGGACCCCTGAGCGAGCCTGTTGAGGGAAAGGTTGCAGGGAGTGATTTCATTCCACGAGCTAGCAATACCGATTTGAGGTTTGGAGAAGTCATCGTCACCCATTCCAAGAGCACGGAACATGCCCCGAGACGGCGCAGCATGAATACCATCTGTTACAACACGGCTGCGTGGTTTGATATCCGGGCGCCCGTCGGCAGTGCGGACAACATCTTCAGAATTCGTCTCGGCGCTCATGACCGAAGTCTATGACTGTGCGCTCAAGTGGGCCAGCAATGTCAACAGAGTGGACACTTTCGTACTGATGCCCCTGCACGCGGCCCGCCTGCTCCCGGCCATAATGCCTGTCCCGAGGATTTTCTGCGCGCTGGCGCTGGGAACCACCGTCTGCGCGCTAGCGCTGGTGCCCGCCCTCTCGTCTGCCCGCCCACCCGGACCATGACACCGGATAAAAACCCTAGAATTCAAGGATCTATGAGCCCATAAGGGTGATCTGCGCCTCACCCCAACCTTTCGATTTCACACTCATCAAAAAAACCAGTATAGTTTCATGTCGTTGCGGGGAACACATCGGACACAAGCCGGAGTGATCCATAGCAGCCTCAAGATGCACCTCTAGCTCAATTGGCAGAGCAATTGACTCTTAATCAATGGGTTTCGGGTTCAAGTCCCGAGGGGTGCACCAAGAAAGTCCGTTTCAGCACTGGTAATTTCCAGTGTTGGAGCGGATTTTTTATTGCCCAAATAGAACTAAGTGACCGAGCTGTCCTAGGCTAAAAATGTTCTGCCCTGAAATGTTCTACGCTGACATGAATCGAAGAATCTTTCTGTCCTGCCCCGAGCTTTCCTGTCCTAGGCCCCCGCGCCTTGCACCTTTTCCATTCGAGTTTTCCATTCGACGTTTGCGGCACACCATCCTCAAGGAGCATCCCATGACCGAACGCCTTGTCCCCGGAGACACCGCCCCCGCATTCACTCTGCCTAACGCCACTGGCGGCACCACTTCGTTGGCGGACTTCGCCTCGGAAAAAACTGTGGTCTATTTTTACCCTGCCGCGTCCACTCCCGGGTGCACCAAGCAGGCCTGCGACTTCCGCGACAGTCTGGCGTCATTGGCTGGCGCCGGCTACCAGGTTGTGGGTATTTCCCCCGATCCAGTGGCCAAGCTGAAGAAATTCGCACAGCAGGAAGGACTGACGTTCCCACTTCTCGCGGACGAGGACCACGCCGTCGCCGAAGCATATGCAGCGTGGGGTGAGAAGAAAAATTACGGCAAGACCTACGAAGGCCTGATCCGCTCCACGATCGTGGTCGACGGCGACGGCTTGGTTACGCTGGCTCAATACAACGTCCGTGCCACCGGGCACGTGGCCAAGCTTCGCCGCGATCTAGAGATTGACTAACTTCTCGGCAATGCCGGAAGTCATTCATTTGTGTGCGCAAGAGGGGACTTGAACCCCTACGCCCGAAGGCACAGGTACCTAAAACCTGCGTGTCTACCAATTCCACCACTCGCGCGCGGTGGCCCTGAGGCCACCAAGTCCGTTAGGACGTCAACCATACTACCCGACTAGAACGCCAAGATGTTCACAAAGCTAAGCGGGGAACCTGACATGGGCACAATGTCCGGTGACAATGACCGTGCGGGCATTGCCAAGAAACTGCCACTATGATGAGTGGCTGATGGAGTCCCACCGCCGCAAGGAGAACCAAAACGTGCCAACCCAGGCCGGCCACAGACGCAGGGCGATACTCAAAGCCATGGCCTCGGCCGCCGTCGTACTGTTTGCCGCGGCCGGCTGCACTGCCACTCCAGATCCCACGCTGACGGGAACGACGACGGCCACTGCCGCCCCCGTGACCTTCACTTTTGGGACGGGTGCCGATCCTTCGGGTTTGGACCCAGCTCTCGTTTCAGACACCGAATCTTACCGCGTCACCCGGCAAGTGCTCGAGGGCCTGGTAACCATCGACCCCGTAACCGGCGCCCCGAAGGCCAGTTTGGCCACCGACTGGAAAGAACTAGACGACGGCCTAAAATACCAATTCACACTGCGCAAGGGCGTCACTTTCCAAGATGGCACAGCCTTCGATGCTGCCGCTGTGTGCGCCAATTTCAATCGCTGGTACACACTTCCGGATGCGACGCGCGGCGACGGATCCCTCTCTATGTTCAAGCAGGTATTCCGGGAATTCTCAGATAACAGCGCCAACTCCCTTTACGAGAACTGCACCGTAGACGGTCCCCTGCAGGTCACCGTGGGCTTGAAAGTGCGCCTGACCGGTTTCCTGCAGGCAATGACCATGCCAGCCTTTGCCATCTCCTCCCCCACCGCCCTGGAGAAAGGCAACGCAAACGTCCTCAACGCCACCATGGGCTCCAACAAAGTCTCCACGTACGCACTTCACCCTGTCGGGACCGGACCGTTCAGCTTCATATCGTCCAAGGACGGCGTAGTGACTATGACCGCAAACCCCACATATTGGGGGGAAAAAGGCCAGATCACCACACTGAAATTCATGACTTATGAACAACCTGAAACACGTCTGGCAGCCCTGGAAGACGGTACCCTTGACGGTTTTGACCCGGTCACGCCCAGCAACTTTGACAAGCTGATCAAAGCCGGCAAACAAGTTCTCCAACGGGATCCGTTCTCAGTGATGTATGTGGGAATAAACCAAGCAAATCCCCTCATGGCAGATTTGAAAGTTCGAGAGGCAATCGCCGCCGCGATCGACAAATCATCGCTGGCAAGCACGTTTTTCATTGCGGGTACGGCCACCACGGCACAGTTCATCCCGCCAAAGCTCAGCGGTTTCAACAATGCCGTGCCAGGCATTTCCTACGATCCCGTCAAGGCAAAAGCCCTTTTAGCGCAGTCCAGCTACAAGGGTGAAGAGATCAAGTTCTATTACCCCACCAATGTCTCCCGAACGTATTTGCCCACGCCTGAACAGGTCTATGCGCAGATCGGCAAGGAATTGACAGCGATTGGGCTGAACATTAAGCCGGTCCCGATCCCGTGGAACGCCGGATACGTTAAAGCCGTCACAAGCCCCGGGGACCATGCATTGAGCCTGATGGGCTGGAACGGCAGTTATTCAGATCCGGACAATTTTGTGGGGCGCCTGTTCGGTTCCCCCAATGCCGAACTGGGACTGGCAGACCCACAGCTGGTGTCCAAGATCACGCGGGCCCGCAGCATGCCCAACGGGCCTGACCGCAATGCTGCCTATGACTCCATCAACAAACAAATTGCCACGACCGTCCCAGCGATCCCCATTGTGTTCCCCATTTCCGCGGTGGCTCTCTCCGACAGAGTGGCAAACTACCCGCTCAGCCCGGTGCTCAATGAGGTCTTCAACTCCGTCAAACTGACTCCCAAAAGCTAGGATTACCGCAGAAAAGGGACGACGCTGATTTAAGCTTCCAGTGTCCGCCGCGATACGCTTCTACCGCTAGGAAAGAGCCTCTACCCGGAGTTGACCGTGACCTTCATTTCCACCACCAAAGACGCTGACGTTGTCCTCATCGGAGGCGGCATCATGAGCGCCACGCTGGGCACCATGCTCAGGCAACTCGAACCAGACTTGAAGATCGTGCTGTTTGAACAGCTCGATCAGCCGGGCCTGGAATCATCCAGCCCCTGGAATAATGCCGGCACCGGGCACTCCGCCCTCTGTGAGTTGAACTACTCACCCATGGGCAAGGACGGCGTCGTCAATCCGACGAAGGCCCTGGCGATCAACGAGCAGTTCCAGCTCTCCCGCCAATTTTGGGCCCACTTGGTGGACAACGAGCTAATCGGCTCCCCCAAAGGCTTCATCAACACTGTGCCGCACATGAGCTTCGTCATTGGCCAAGAGCACCGCACTTTCCTCAAAGCCCGACACAAGGCGCTCTCCGCCAATCCGCTGTTCTCATCCATGAAGTACACCGAAGACCCGGCACAGATCGCCGCCTGGACTCCTTTGGTAATGAAGGGCCGCGATCCCCAGCAGATGGTCACCGCCACCCGCGCTGCCGAAGGCACCGACGTTGATTTCGGTGCGCTGACTCGCGAACTCCTCGGCTACATGGGGCGCCAAAATGTTGAGATCAACTACGGCACCCATGTAACTAATGTCTCGCGCACCAGCGATGGACAGTGGGATGTTCTCACCCGGCATCCCTCCTCCGGTGAGCATGGGCGAATCAAGGCAAAGTTTGTTTTTATCGGCGGCGGCGGTGGCGCTCTCCATCTCCTCCAGCTCTCCGGCATTCCCGAAGGGAAGGGCTTTGGCGGTTTCCCCGTCTCCGGCCAATTCTTCCGCTGCACCGACGAGTCCATTGCAAAAAAGCACAGCGCCAAGGTGTACGGCCAGGCGTCAGTGGGCGCCCCGCCCATGTCAGTTCCCCACCTGGACACCCGATACGTGGATGGCAAACGCTCCCTACTCTTCGGCCCCTACGGCGGCTTCTCCACCAAGTACCTAAAAAATGGCAGCTATCTGGACCTGCCAGCATCGATTCGTCCCGGCAATATCATCCCCATGCTGGCCGTGGGCAAGGACAACCTGGACTTGGTGAAGTATTTGGTCAGCGAGGTCACCAAATCCCATGCTGGCAAACTTGATGCACTTCACGAGTACTTCCCGGAAGGCGATGGCAAGGACTGGGAGCTCATTACAGCCGGCCAGCGTGTCCAGATCATCAAGAAGGACGCCAAGAAGGGTGGGGTTCTGCAGTTTGGCACCGAGGTCATCACCTCTTCAGATGGCACCATTTCCGCTTTGCTGGGCGCCTCCCCGGGAGCGTCCACCGCTGTCCCGATCATGCTTGAACTCCTGCAGCGATGCTTCCCTCGCAAGTTCAAGTTGGAATGGCAGGATTCATTACGCGAGATGATGCCAACCTATGGCACCACGCTCAATGACAATGCAGACTTGTTTGACCAGACGCTCGCCTCCACAGCAAAGTCACTGCTCTTGGAGTCGGGCAAAGCCTAGAGTTCCATGACGAACTGCTAAGCGGAACCGGCACGACACAATGGAAGTGGATACATGTTTCGTTTGGCAAAACTGTCCTTGGCAAACCGGGCACTGATTGCGCTCATCACCATCTTCGCGGTGGTGTTCGGCGTGATTACGCTCGGTTCCCTCAAGCAGGAGCTCATCCCATCCATTGAGTTTCCCCAAATCACCGTGGTTTCCGCCATGCCGGGGGCATCTCCTGAGGTGGTCGACAAACAGGTCAGCGCACCCTTGGAAGCAGCGCTCAATGCCGTTGAAGGTCTAGAGTCAAGCACCTCAACCTCGCGCAGCGGTATCTCCACCATCAATCTCGCCTTCACGTACGGCACCAATCTGGACCGTGCACGGAATCAGATTGACCGTGCCATCTCCAATGTCAGCGCCCAGCTGCCCTCAGGAGTCCAACCTCAGCCCATTGCTGGAAGTATCGCCGACTTTCCGATTGTCTTCCTTGCCGTCTCTTCCGACCAAGATCTGGCCGCGCTGAACACTGATTTGCAGCGCTTGGCAGTGCCGAAACTGATGAAGATCGACGGCGTACGCAGCGCTGACGTGACTGGTGCCAATTCCCAGCACATCGCGATTATGCCGGATCCAGCGAAAATGGCGGCCGCGGGCGTCAACACTGGATCTATCACTTCTGCTTTGAAAAACAACGGTTCGCTTATCCCTGTGGGAACGCTGAGCAATGATGGGCTGACCCTTTCCATCCAGGCTGGCAGCCCCGTGGATTCGCTAGAAAGCGTGTCCGCCCTGCCACTGGCCGGAAGCAACAAGGGCCCTGCACCCACCATCGCTTCCGTGGCCAGCGTGGCACTCGCTGACGATCCCACCACGTCAATCACGCGAACTAACGGTGTCGCCACTCTTGCCTTATCGGTCACCAAAAAGCCTGCGGCGGACACGGTTTCTCTCTCCAAAGAGATCAACGCCCAGCTGCCCCAAATCGAAGCCTCACTAGGCCATAACACCAAGTTCACGACCGTCTTGGACCAGGCACCCTTCATTGAAAAGTCCATTCACGATCTCACGGTGGAGGGTCTGCTGGGACTGGGCTTCGCCGTCGTGGTGATCCTGATTTTCCTACTCTCGCTCCGGTCTACTCTGGTGACTGCCATCTCCATCCCGTTGTCACTCCTCGTGACTTTCATTGGACTGTGGGCCACCGGGTATTCGCTGAACATCTTGACCTTGGGTGCGTTGACCATAGCCATTGGGCGGGTGGTGGACGATTCCATTGTGGTCATTGAGAACATCAAGCGGCACATGGGCTACGGCGAAGATAAGAAAGCGGCCATTCTCTCCGCAGTCCGGGAGGTAGCCGGAGCTGTGACGGCGTCTACCTTGACCACGGTGGCCGTATTCTTGCCCATCGCCTTTGTGGGGAGCCTTGCCGGCGAACTGTTCCGACCGTTTGCCCTGACGGTGACGTTTGCATTAGTGGCTTCCCTCCTAGTTTCGCTGACGATCGTACCTGTGCTGGCCTACTGGTTCCTCAAGCAGACGGTCCACACGGACGACGGCGGCGCTGTCCTAAGTGGGCAGGCTCTCCTACGCGTTGTGGAAGAAAAGGAACGCAAATCCTGGCTGCAACGCGGCTACCTTCCCATATTGGCCAAAACCCAAAAACATCCGTTTTATACGCTGCTAGCCGGTGTTATTGTTTTGGGCGCCACACTGGCCATGACACCCCTTCTGCCCACGAACCTACTTGGTAACACCGGACAAAACAGTCTGAGCGTCAATCAGTCCATGCCTCCGGGTACCAGCCTGGATGTGACCAACGCGGCCGCCAAAAAGGTGGAGACTAAACTCTCAGCCATTGACGGTGTCCGGGATGTACAGGTCACCATCGGCAACAGTTCCAGTGGTTTCTCCGCATTGTTAGCTTCCGGAGCATCAAAAGCTACTTTCCAGGTCATCACCAATCCAGATGCTGATCAGGTCAAACTCCAAGACACTGTGCGAACAGAAATTGCAACCATCAAGGATGCAGGAAACATTTCGCTTGGTGCTTCTGGCGGCGGCTTTGGCACTTCCAGCACCGTGGATATCACCGTCAAGGCAAGCACGGGTGCCGAACTCCAGCAGGCCTCCGATCTCCTGGTCAAAGCTATGACAGGTCTCCCCGGCGCACAGTCCGTGAATAGCAACCTCTCCTCCGCTCAGCCTGTCGTGCAGGTCAGCGTCGACAGGGCCAAGGCAGTGGCCGCTGGGCTGGATGAATCGCAGATCACTGGAATGCTCGCAGCTACCGTCAGTCCCATCCCCGCAGGAACTGTGCGGATCGACACCACAGACTACAAAGTGTTGGTCGGTGCTGGGACCACTTTTGATTCAGTGGCCGCTTTGGCTGAGGCTCAGATCCCGACACCATCCGGGATGGTTCCGCTAACCTCGGTGGCGACTGTCAAGCAGGTGGATACTCCGCTAACGCTCACTTCTTCCAACGGGCAGCGCACCGCGACGGTATCACTGACACCTCAAGAGAATGCGCTGGGCTCGCTCAGTGCGGATGTCCAGAAACGTTTGGATGAAACCACACTGCCCGCCGGCGTCATTGCCAGCCTCGGCGGCGCTGCCACACAACAGGCAGAGTCTTTCCAGCAGTTGGGACTGGCGATGCTAGCCGCCATTGCAATTGTTTATGTCATCATGGTGGCTGCGTTCAAGTCGCTGATCCAACCGCTGATCCTCTTGGTTTCCATTCCATTCGCCGCAACAGGAGCCATTGCACTGCTGCTGGTTACTGGCATTCCTTTGGGACTTCCGTCGCTGATCGGCATGCTGATGCTGGTGGGGATTGTGGTGACCAATGCCATCGTCCTCATTGACCTCATCAACCAATACAGGCGTCCCTCAGGTGACCGGCCCGCTATGAACGTTGCCGATGCGATCGAGCATGGTGCCCGCCAGCGTCTTCGTCCCATCCTTATGACCGCGCTGGCTACAATCTTTGCGCTGACCCCCATGGCCCTGGGCGTCACGGGTGGTGGCGGATTCATTTCGCAACCGCTGGCCGTGGTCGTCGTAGGTGGGTTGATTTCCTCCACGCTATTGACTCTTATTCTGGTCCCCGTTTTGTACCGCCTTGTAGAGGGGCGTAAGGAACGACATGATTTGATGAAGGCACTCAAAGTGGTCCACAAGCCAACCGCGCCGGATAGCACTGGCACTGATTCTGGCTCCAGCTCCGATTCGGAGGCAAACCCCCACACTTCGGATTCCAAACCTGAATTTCAGGACTGGACTACGGGCGCCATTCCGAAGATCCGCGGCCGACGCGCAGCGACTGACTGAGCAGCCCTTACGCCACTTCTAGAACGTGATCACTAGTGTGGCAGTGTTGCCCCAAACGCGAGCTTTGGAACGAAGTAGAGTGCCACGGCCGCCACCAATGCTGTTACGCCGCATATAGTCCACACGAGGAGGTAGCCGGCCAGTGGCGCGGCAGTGTTCTGTGAACCAGCGGTAAGGGATCCAAGGGCCTGGCCGGCCAACGCGATGCCAAAGACGCAGGAGGCAAATGCGCCGCCTATGGTTTTGGTGGCGTTGGTCAATCCTGTGGCCATTCCTGTCTGGGTCAGGGGTGCCGCTGCAGCCGCGGCTGAAGGTAGCGCCGCCACGAGCGCTCCACTGCCGATACCAGCCACCGCCATATTAGCCAGCACTTGGCCTATGGAATCGTGGAATGGTAGGAAGAGCAAGTAACCCACAGCGACAAGGAAAGCTGCGCCCATCAAGGTGATCCTCGGCGTCGTCCATTTCGTGACGACGGGGAACATCAGCGCCCCCACGAGCAAACCGAGCACATAGACGCCGATCAGGATCGATACCAATCCGGAGCTAGCCCCCAGCCCATAACCGACCTCGAGCGGGTTCGTGCGGGCGAACGTGGACAGTGGGGCCTGCGCACCCAGGACTGAAACGCCAAATAGGAACGCTGTCAGTTGAACGGGCCACATGCTGGGCTGGCGCAGGAGCCGGATGTCGATCAATGGATCTTTGTGTCCTAATTCGTGACGCGTAAACGGAACCAGTGCGCCAAGGCCTAGTGCAACCGCGGCCCAAGCCCACCATGTGCCGGGTCCATTGATGCGCATCAACGTCAACCCGGCAGTGATGAGCAGTAGAGACAGGGTCATGATGGACAGGCCAACGGTGTCAATGCGGCCACCGGTCCGGTTTGCGGATTCAGGAACACCGAACAAGATTACGAAGAAGCAGAGGGTCACGGCGATGGCTGGGATCATAAGCGTCAGCCACAGTTTGCCGGCAAGCGCGCCCCCGATAAATCCACCGGCTAGGGCCCCAACGATCACGCCAAATTCGAGAGCACCTACCAAGATGCCAGCCGATTTTCGGGTCAGCGCGGCGCCGTCGGGCCTGCTGTGTGAGCGGCTGTAAATTAATGCGATTTCCAATGGCAGCCAGACGACATAAAATCCCTGCAGAGCCCAGGCAATGATGAAGAGCCAAAAGTTGGGTGCGAACGCGACGCCCCAGGAGGCAGCAGCCGTCAGTGCCATGGAAATGAGTAGAACTTTCCGATGGCCAATCATGTCGCCCATTTTGGCCAGCACGGGGACCACGAGTGCGCTGACCATCAACTGTGCGGCTTCGAACCAGTTGACGTCGGCGTCGTGAATGCCAAGGAACCGGGCTATGTCCGTCAACAACGGGGTGTAGTAGCCCTGCAGAATGCCACTGGTGAGTTCCACGAGGACCAAAAAACCAACGATCGCGGCCGCCGTGGGTCCTGTTTGGCGTGCCATGGAAATACGGCTATTTTGCATCAAGCCCGCTCCTACCATCCGGTCATGTGACGAGGATTACAAAACACTTATTGAATCCTAGTACCGGAGAGTAACTTTCGGGGCAGCCATCGCCGACGGTGCATTGGATTCCTGTTCGCCAAAGGAGCAACGCCGGGAACATTTTGGTCTTTAGACGCATTCGGCGCTATATTAGATGCAAACGCATGTAAATTGGCAAGTCTGGAAGAAGAGGTTCGTACCATGCAGTTCGGAATTTTCAGTGTAGGGGATGTGACAATGGACCCGACAACGGGCCGCACTCCCACTGAGCACGAACGGCTGAAAGCTATCACCACGATAGCCAAGCATGCCGAGGACATCGGCATGGATGTCTTTGCCACTGGCGAACACCACAATCCGCCGTTCTATCCGAGCTCCCCCACAACTATTCTGGCGTACATTGCCGCGCAGACGAGGAGCATCATTCTCTCCACGTCCACCACGTTAATCACCACTAACGATCCGGTGAAGATCGCAGAGGACTTCGCGACGCTCCAGCACCTTTCTGACGGACGCGCTGACATCGTGCTGGGCCGCGGCAACATGGGAGCTGTCTACCCGTGGTTTGGCAAAAGCAATCAGGACGCGGTGGAACTCACCGTTGAAAACTATGCGTTGCTGCGCCGCCTCTGGGACGAGGAGGTAGTGAACTGGGACGGAAAATTCCGGACACCTTTGCGGGGCTTTACATCAACACCCAGGCCGCTCGACGGCGTTGCCCCCTTTGTCTGGCATGGCGCAATCCGCACGCCTCAGGTTGCAGAGATCGCCGCGTACTATGGCGACGGCTTCTTTGCCAACAATATTTTTTGGCCGAAGGAGCACTACCAGCAATTGATCGGGCTTTACCGTGAGCGCTACGCCCATTATGGGCATGGCACCGCAGAGCAGGCCGTAGTGGGCTTGGGCGGTCAGTTCTTTATCCGCAAAAATTCGCAGGCCGCCGTCAATGAATTCCGGCCCTACTTTGACAATGCCCCCGTCTATGGTCACGGACCTTCCATGGAGGACTTCACGTCTCAAACTCCCCTGACGGTAGGCAGCCCAGCGGAACTAATTGAAAAGACTCTTTCGTTCCGTGACTATTTTGGCGACTACCAGCGGCAATTGTTCCTCGTAGACCACGCTGGGCTACCGTTGAAGACTGTCTTGGAACAACTGGATCTCTTTGGCTCGGACGTTTTGCCTACCCTTCGCAAAGAATTCGCTGCTAACCGCCCCGCCAACATACCCGACGCCCCCACGTTTGCGGCGCGGAAGGCAGCCAAGCTGGCTGCCGAGGCGGTCCACGCCGATGTTGCCGACTCCCTTGATCTCGAAGGTTCTATTCCCACACCGTTCGCTAAGGAAGTGAACTAAGGTGTCCGCGGCGTCGCACCGCCGGCTGGCTACGGAATCTTGGGAATCATTGCTGAGATCACAGGTAGCAGTCATGCGCGAGCTCCACAAGGAACCCATGTTCAAGAAGGTAGGACGGGAGTATGACGTCTTGTTTAATCTCTCACGCTGTCCCAACGGATGGCTGCGCTTGAATGAACTTAACGACAACGTCCTTTTGACCCAGCCAAGCATTTCCCGTCTCGTGGACAGACTGGAGGAGCGCGGACTTATCCAGCGTAAGACACCGGAGGGAGACCGTCGGGGTGTCCTGATCGGCCTCACAGAGGCGGGTGCTCAGCTGCAAAAAGAGGTGGGCCGAGCTCACGTCCAAAACATCATGAACATCATGGAGGAGGGCCTCAGTGATGTTGAAATGCAGACGCTGTTGGAGCTCACCGGTAAGTTGCGCGACGCTGTGGCAGGGCGAAGTTCTAACCCAGGAGCTTGAGGGAAGTGATCATCCTTTCAATGTTCTGGAACTCGCCGGTGTTCATGTAGGCCTGTGCTTCCGCGATGGTTGTGAAGGCTCGAGTTCCTGCCGTACCTTCAAGTGCGCTCGTAAATTGAGGTACATCACCAAACATGATGATGCCGAGTTTGTCAGTGGTTACTGCGTTGTAAACCAAACACGCCATTCCGTCGGCGCCGGCAGGGTGGTCTGCAATACCGTAAGAAGCATAGAAATGGTTGGCCCCTTGAATCAGTCTGTAGACAAAACGGGGTTCAAGGGCATTGGGGTCCTTCGTGTACTCAGGAATCTTCAATGGAATGCTGGCAAGGACGGTGTACGGACGCATGGTGTCTGGTCCGCAGGCGCCGCCTAGACCATTGCCCTTCGTCTGAAGGGTTGCCATCTTCATTCCGGCGGCATCCTTGACCTCTACAGCAAAAGACGAACTCCCGGCAGCCGATGCCACTTGAGTAGTCCATTCCGAGGGAAGTTCAAAGCTGAGTGTCTTCGCGGGATCCGTATATGTTTTCCACTGGGCCGCCGTAGCTTGGGACGTCGATTCGCCCGGAGATGCTGACGCCCACGAGCTCGATGCACCGGCGGCCTCCCCCGCACTGGACTGTGAAGTGGCACTTCCAGATGTCTGCAACTGGGATGGGGAACTGCTCGACTCAGGTACTCCGAGCGATACACCGCAACTTGCCAGTGAGAGCGCAACAGCCCCTGCCATCAATAAGCTGGCTCCCCGGTATGGACCAGGTCGCGAAGGACGATCGGTTGGAGCGAACATTGGAGCTTCCAAGCTACTAGCACTGACTACTTGCATTGCTGCCCATGCTAACGAGTCGTTGAGCAGCTAGCTGCCAACAGCCGATACGGCTCGCTGCACCAAACATATTCCGCCAGCATTCGAACCTGACGGCCGGTCCGGTTGAATTACTCAGGATGGGTGAAAATTTGCAGGAAATACCCTCTTGTTGGCCTGTATTTGGGGCTTTTTGGGTGTTTAGAGTGTTTTGGGTGTGCGTGGGGTGGCGTGGTGGTAACTGTTGTGGC
>NZ_JAJJBU010000018.1 GCF_020905375.1 Arthrobacter cryoconiti | reverse complement strand
GAACAATCCTTTCAGGAACTGTCTCACATCATTAGTACACCTCACACAACGGGCCTATTGACTTTGCCAGATTCCAAGGCGCTGGAACTACCGCAAGAATGGATCGCTGTATAGATCGGATTTCACGACCTGGAATTCATAGCCGAACCTTTGCACGAGTCTCACTATTGTCTGTTCAACCCACCCAGGGGAGGCTGGGGACACATAGACCCGGTTGACTAGCCGGTTGAGATCGAACCCAACATAGTGCCCAGGGCGCCCCGTGCTTGCGTCGCTGTAGAAGATCTCACCTTCAATACCGGGAACAATTCCCCGCCGCTCATCCGGCCCCCCGCAGCCGTTGCCCCAGAGAACAAGGCGCGCCTCCCGCTCGTGTTCAAAACTCTTTCGCTTCAGCATAAATGGTGATTGCAAAGTGCTATGGAGGATCGCGATTTCGCTCGGATCGACGTACTGGACGAGGCCTCCTGAGATTGGCCATGCCGAGGTTATCGAAGAGATCAAATCACCCCACGTCGTTTGAATAGCAATGCCCCGTCCCTCGCGCTGATAGATGTCCCACATTGCGGCGGATTCATTCTCGGATGCATGCCAGCAACTCAAGTAAGTGGTCTGCTGGTTCGCCAGTTGGGTCTGCCGACGCGTTTCATCCGACATTGGTATAGAGAATGACCCGAGCGATCCTTCCCACTTGTCGACCATGCGGGCGGCTTGTGCAAAGAACACAGCCGATTGATCGAGTAGGGACACGAAACGACCGAGATCCATGTACCGCCAAACCAAATCGCCATGATCTGGTTCGGCCGCGTTGTCTCCAGTTTCAAACATGATCAAAGTATCCCATCGGAAGCCTCTCATTGACAGGATCGTGTGCCCTGGCCGGCACCGACTTCGGCTATGCCACCGCCTCCCTTGCCGCATTTGCCGAGAACGACAGGTGAAATTCCACTGCAGCTGTCTGGCGTGGACAGCCTGTACCGCAGAACGTTCCCCTGCGGACAGCACTATCGATCTCGCGGACGCAGTTGAGCAAGGTGGTTCAACACCCCGGAGCCGGACCGGCTTGAGGGTCAATGAGAAAGTTCCTGGCACAACAAGGGGTCTGCCTGGTTACTGTTTCGATCATGGTTCACGCGGTTAATTGATTTATGCGGGTAGCCATCAGCTGGGCATCCGCCATGCTGGCCACGGAGTAGACAAGAGGTTTGCGTTGTTTGCGGTTCACGACCAGGCCAGGGCCCTTCCTGAGGATGAATGCCGTGCCGGAAGCAGTGCTCCTCAGTCCCCATCCTCCGTATTCCATGGGATTGATTTCTTTGGCCACGGCCGAGTCGACATCGACGGGCTTTACATTGAGCATCTTCAATACGCCGCCGCCGTAGACCCGCACGCCAGCATGGTCGACGACTACCTTGCCGAAGCCGAACCACCATGCACCGAGTAACATCACCACGACGGTGGGAACGAAGGACCACTTGAGTCCTGGATCATTAACCGCTACCAACAGAATCAATGCAAGCAGACCTGAGCCACCGAGCAGTAACCGGAGCCAAAGCCCCGCAAGGGTGATTGAAGATAGGGCTTCCACCTGTGGACTCACTGGTGTGGCTGTTCGGTCGTTCGGCGCGGGCATGAAACTCCTAAGGAACCAACACGAGATGTCATCTAGTTAAACAACACGTATTGGAACCTTAGCGTTGCTCCCAATCAGACGCGAGCTCAAGCCGTCACCACCACGCCCTACGGGGATGCATAGACACGAGGAAGCGCTCAATACGAGCTAATTTTCCAAATACGGAAATCTGGAGTACCAAGCATCACCGCCCATAAGTTTGAAATCCGGGGATCTCGGCATCTGCACACAATTGAGAACTCAGCATCAGCTCTGTAGCGCATATAGATAAGGAGGATTTTGACCAACAGGATGGCGGCTTCCCGCAGAGGGTTCCTTCTGCGGGCAACCGTGTCACCCGAAAATGCACTGGTTTCTTGGGTGATCTAACCGGCCGACCCGGGATTGACCTCTAGACAAGCTGGCAGACATTCCACGTTTGTGACATAAATACGTTATTACGTATAATTCGAGAATGTCGAATGAGTCAATCGAAGATCGCCTGTCCGCATTAGAAGAGGCTGTTGCCCAGTTGAGTGCTGTACCGGCGAAGCCGGCCGAGCCGAATTCACCGCTTGAGCGCATGAACGAGATGTTGTGGGCTCTGAACGGGCTGGAATGTCGGATCCCTGACGGCGGGATCATCTACACGGGGAGTGTTCAGACTCCCGCCGGCGCCCTCGTGCGGTGGCAATATGGACAGACGGGCCCCGATATATTTGCCGAAAATTGGAGTGACCAGGCCGAGCGCCTGGCCGCACTGGGGAACCCGATACGTCTGAGGATTCTGCAGGCTGTCTTGAATGGTTCTACAAGCGCGGCCCAGTTGGTGGAGGAGATCGATGCGGGGACAAGTGGTCAGGTTTATCACCATCTCAAGGAGCTGACTGCAGCTGGCTGGTTGGCATCGCCTAAACGTGGCCTCTTTGATGTACCTGCCTCCAGGGTTGTTCCGCTATTGGCTATTTTGGTGGCGTCAGGAACTCCGCAAGCATGAGCGGTTACATTGCAGTCGAACAAGCCAGCGTCCTCTCGGGAGACCAAGTTTTGCTCGCACCAGTCAGTTTCAGTCTTGATGCTGGCAAAGCCCTGGCTGTCACCGGCTCCAATGGAACCGGGAAAACAACGCTATTGCGCGTATTGGCTGGAAGGACCCCTCCTACTACCGGGTCGGTGGCTATTGCCGGCGAGCCTACAAATGAACGCTCGTCAGGATTTCGTGCCCGCATGGCGGCGCTGATCGGGCTGCCACCTCTGGCTCGAAACCTGACACCGCGGGAACATCTGGTCCTCGTGGCCACGTCCTGGGGTTCCAAAATCGTCGATGGTGAAAATATTGCTGACCGGCTTCTGGACGAGTTTGGCATCATCAGGCTGAAGGGAAGGTTCCCCCACGAGCTCTCCTCCGGGCAGACACAACTCTTTGCCTTGGCGCTCACTCTTGCACGCCCATTTGAAGTCCTGATCCTGGATGAGCCCGAGCAGCGGCTTGACTCCGACCGGCTGGAACTCGTCGGCAGTGTGTTGCGCCATTTGGTCGAGGATGGCAAAACACTCATCTTGGCCAGCCATAGCAACATCCTCGTAGAACGCACCAGCGATGAAGTATTGACCTTGACGGATGCATCCTATGACCTTCACTCCTGACCGACTCCGGAGCGTCCGCGCCGTTTATCGACGCCGGGGCGACGGACGGACCAGAGGTGACATTACCTACGCAGTTTATGTCGGCTTCTTGGCACTTCTCACTGTCGCCGCCCCATGGTGCTGGGGCATCGGGCTGACTCTCGCACAGCCAAGTCTCCTTTCAATTCTCACCGATCCGAATGCGGACCATATGGTCGGGGTTGTGTGTGGACTCGTCCTTGCTGGGCTGGCGGCCTCTGGCGCTGTGCGGGGCCCTGCCTTGTTGTCCCCGTTCTTCACCGCAGTTCTCGCTGGCAATGATCTACCCCGGAGCCGCACGCTGCGACGACCATTCATACAGTCCGCGGCACTTCTGACGGGGATACTCATGGGCGTTGCCCTGCTGGCCAGCACCGTACCCGTGACTACCGGGATCGCCTCAGCGTGGAATGGCATGGCCTTCGTTGCTGCGGCCGGCTGTTTCGGGGTCTTGGGCAGTGTCACTTGGCTTTCTGGCCAGGTCCTGGGTGACAAACATGCCGGGAGGTTGACGGCCGGATTGCTTATCGCTTCTCTGTTCACTTGGACAATCCCGACTCTTGGGGTTCTGGCCCCGTGGGGATGGGTGGGGCGACTCTGGATGACAGGCAGCAGTGTAAATCTGTGGGTGTTGGCAGGCCTGTTGCTCGTTACCGCGGCGGCAGCCATGCGGGTGTCTAAGCTCCTGAATTCACTCACCGGTACGGCGCTGATGGATCAGTCTTTACGCTGGCAGGCGGCAGGAGTATCCGCATTCGTCGGCGACGCTGCAGCAGCAGCATTGGGTAGTTTCCGGGCACAACCACAGTGGGGACGCACTTGGCCGGCCGCCACCTGTAACCATGCAGCGGTACGATTTTTCGTTCGCGACTTCATAGGCACGCTGCGCACCCCCAAGCGATTCATGACAGGGATCATTTTTCTCCTGCTCGGGAACCTCACATTGGTTCTTGGCCCAAGTTTGCTGGGTATGCCTGCATGGTTACTAGGTGGGATGGGTGGGGGCCTTTGCTATCTGGCCCTAGGTGTTTTCAGCGACGGGTTTCGACATGCTGCCGAAGCGGCCTCGGCCCCTCCCTTGTATAAATATTCCAACACACAGCTATACGCACTCCACGCAGTATTCCCCCTGGTAGTGACCCTTGCATGTTCAGTCATAGTGACTGCTTCAGTCGCCGTTACCGGTGTACCCGTCAGTGCCGCCGCCGTCGGAATATCGGTGCTAATCGTGATCGTCCGAGCCTACGACAGCGCAAAGAGCCCCCTTCCGGTCTCACTGCTTACCCCCATGCCATCCCAGTTCGGGGATATGTCCACGGTCACCGTACTTGCTTGGCAAGCGGACGCATTACTAGTCTCCCTGGCAGCAGGGGCGGGCCTACTCGCCCTCACCAGCTCCGGATCGTTGCTTGCCGCTACAACACTCCTGGCCGGCGCAGCACTCGTCATCCTCGCCACAACCAAACGACGAATTCGAAGCCAATGAGCACCCGAGACTAGCGAACGGGCTTTGAACACAATCGTGTCCCGATGAGCCTTCCTTCGGTGGGTATTGCGATCAGCGCGGCTTTCCTTTCAAAGAACCTATATCATGTACATTCTAAGGTTCTAGATGTACAATTTGTTTATGTCCATAGTCAGCGTCGCAGACGCACGCAACCACTTTTCAGACGTCATCGATCGCTCGAAGACCGAAGCGGTTTTCATCGAACGCCGCGGTCATCGCGCTGCCGTGGTTGTCAGCCCTGAGCGGTACGAGCAGATGCTCGAAGCTCTGGAAGAAGCCGAAGATGTCGCCGCATTTGATGAGGCGATGGCAGAGGAGGGCCCCAACATCCCTTGGGCTCAAGTGAAAGCCGATCTGGGCTGGGTATGATTTACCAAGTCGAGTTCCGTCCTGCAGCGGTTCGCGCGTTGAAACGAATTGACCATCAGGATCGCGACCGCATTCGTGGAGCGATCGCGCTCCTCGGTCAAGATCCACGACCTCCGGGCGCCAAGGCCCTCCAAGGGCGTCCTGGCCTCAGAGTTCGCATAGGGGACTACCGCATCGTCTACACGGTTGACGACAACATCTTCGTTATAGCAGTGATCACGCTTGGTCATCGTAGCAACGTCTACGAACGCTGACTGCCCGCCGACGAATCAGCTCTCCTTCACCCCCGATATTCCATATATCTAGCCTTGGACAGGCGCCCTTCTTCCCTAGATCTTTGGCGTCTCCGAGTCGTTATGTATGACGAGGACATGTGGTTCGGGCTGTATCCGCCCGAAGGCCTTAGCGGCTTCACAGCCCGATTGCGCAGCGAATTGCAGCATTTGGAACGTGGCCCACGGCAAGACGGCACGGGTTGCATCCCCTGCCGACAATTCCAATTGCGAGCGGCGTCGTGCTCATTGCGTATCTGACATGGTTGGTCACGATCTTGGATTGAAGCAGAAGCCCTCTAAGACAGAAATTAGGGGTGTGGGTTTCAGTGCTCGGTGGGGAATTTTTTGTGATCACTTAGGGTCCGAACTTGCCGCACGTGACGCGTTCGATCGCCACGATTGCCGGAAGGGTGTTGCCGCGAATAAGCGAAAGGCCCTGGGTTAGTGACGCTGTGCCAGAACGGAACGTTTCTGCAACGGTGGGCTGAACGCAAAACGGCTCGGGCTCCTGGTGAGGAGCCCGAGCCGGAGCGCTCGCAGAACAGGTAGCTCCGTCGTCTGAGCACCGAGTGATTGTTCCCTAGTGCAGCAAAAACTGCCCGGTAGGGGCCTTATCCCATGAGTCCCGCAAGCCCGAAGACCGCCGCGGCAATCCCGAAGCCCATGACACCGATGAGTGTTTCCAGGACTGTCCACGTCGCGAGAGTCGTTTTGACATCCATTCCGAAGAAGCGCCCCACCAGCCAGAATCCCGAGTCGTTGACATGGGAGACCACCACGGAACCGGCGGCAACAGCGATTACGACGGCGGCAACTTGGACTCCATTGATTCCCGCCAGTGCAACTGCGGGCGCAATCAGGCCCGCCGTCGTCGTCAGTGCAACGGTCGCGGAACCCTGTGCGATGCGCAGGATTGCGGCAATGAGGAAGCCGGCAAGAATCAATGGGATACCGGCGTCGCCCAGCACATCGGCCAGAGCCGCGCCGATACCGGAGGCCCGCAGGACTCCGCCGAACATGCCGCCGGCGCCAGTGATGAGAATTACGGAGCAGACGGGGCCAAGGGCTGATTCCAAAAGATTGTTCAGATCGCCGCGAACGGTGCCACGCTTGCGCCCCAGGATATACATCGCAACTAATACCGAAATCAACAATGCCACGGGGGTTTCACCCAGGGTCCGCAGCACCTGGAACCAGGCCTCGTTCTTCACTGATTCCGGAAGTACGCCAGCTGATGTTGCCGTGCTGAGGCCGGTGTTCATAAAGATCAACACCATGGGAAGGAACAGAAGGCCCACAATGGTGCCGAAGCGGGGCGGATTGTTTTCTGCTTGTTCGTCGGCCTTACCCAATAGTGTAGGAACGGGAAGGACAATTTTCTTTCCGATCCATAACCCGAATAGGTAAGAGGTGACGTACCAGGTGGGGATGGCTGCAATGAGGCCAACAATCAGGACCAGACCAATGTTTGCATCAAAGAACGCAGCGGCTGAAACGGGTCCAGGGTGCGGCGGCAGAAAAATATGCATCACGGAGAAGGCGCCAGCTGCGGGGAGGCCGTAGCGCAGGACCCCACCACCCATGCGATTCGCCACCGCAAAAACCACGGGGAGCATGACGATCAGCCCGGCGTCGAAGAAGATCGGGAAGCCGAAAATTAGAGAGGCCACGCCAAGCGCTAACGGTGCTCGTTTCTCTCCGAAGACGTCAATCAACTTTTCAGCCAAGACTTTGGCGCCACCACTTGTTTCCATAAGCCTGCCGAGCATTGCGCCCAGGGCTACCAAAAGAGCCACTGTTCCCAACGTGGTGCCGAAGCCGTTGACCAGGACCGGCACAATCTGGGTTGCCGGAATTCTTGTGGCAAAGGCCGTAAGTAAGCTGACAACGATCAGCGCCAGCAATGCGTGAATCTTGAGTTTGATGATCAGGAACAGTAGGACTGCGATAGCTGCTCCGGCGATCAGCAGCAGCGGTCCGGCGCCCAGTGTTTGGGTCCAGCCTTCGATTATCATGGTTCTCCTTTGAATCCGGTGATGGGGCCGCAATAATGCTTCAGTGGCGCCGAGGCGTACAAGGTATTTACGGAATGATGGCGCTCAGGCCAGGTGCAGTACGGTGACGACTTCCTCGACGAGCTCTTCAGGGCTCTTGCTGATGTCGAGCCGCAGGCTTCCCTTGCTCAGTTCGCTGGAAGTGAGGGGTTCCAGAGTGGCAAGTTGGCTTGGCAGCAGCGTAGGAGGCATGAAATGACCCTTACGACTTCCGATGCGGTCGTGCAGAAGCTCTTTCCTGCCATCGAGATGCAAAAAGACGACGTTCCCGTCAGCCTCAGCCAACAGGTCCCGGTAGCTGTGCTTGAGGGCAGAGCAAGTGAGGACTGTACTGTTGCCCTCGCTAGCTTGTACCGTTATCCACTCCCGAATGGCGTGTAGCCAGGGCCAGCGGTCGTCGTCGTCCAGCGGAGTTCCGCTGTTCATTTTGGCAATGTTGGCCGCCGGATGGAATTCGTCCGCTTCGGCCATGGGCCAGTCGAGGCGGTGGGAGAGCGACTCGGCAAGAGTAGATTTGCCGGAGCCGGCAACGCCCATGACGACTAGGTGAGTGGCAGTAGACTTCATTGTTCTACCTTCGTGGCAGGTATCGTTGGCTGAGATAGACGGCAATACGCTCAATCTCGTGAAACAAAGATAGCACCATTGACCGCGATTGGTACTATCTTTGTGATTTAGTTCGTGACCTTCTACTTTGGTGCTGGTCGGTTGGTCATACCTTTGACTATGTAGTTTCTACAATTGGGAACGTGTGAGCGTCGAGGAGGCACGAGAATGTCGACGACAATAGATGAAGAAGACGCAGCACCTGATTCTTCTGCGCAGGCCCTGCACCAGAGGGTCCTGGAAATGATCGGACAGCAGATAATCTCTGGTGAGCTTGGTCCTGGTGAGCGACTTACCCTTGAGCGGATCCAGCAAGATCATGGGATATCGCGCACCCTCGCAAGAGACACGATGCGCGTCTTGGAATCAATGAACCTCGTTTACTCACGCCGACGCGTAGGAATCGTGGTGCAGGCCTGTGAGGAGTGGAACGTCTATGACCCTAAAGTCATCCGATGGCGGCTCGCATCAGCAGCGCATGCAGAGCAATACGCCAATCTCACTGAGCTGCGCATCGCCGTTGAGCCGATTGCTGCCGCTGGCGCGGCACGACGGGCTGGTGTCGCAGAACGACGCCGGCTGGTGACTCTGGCGCAGTCACTGCGAAGGTTGGGTGAGGCTGGAGATCTTGAGGCGTTCCTGGCGATAGACATCGAGTTTCATCAGCTTCTGCTGCGCAGCTGTGGAAACGAGATGTTCAGAGCTTTAGATGGCGTGGTGGCTGAGGTCCTCACTAGTCGTACCCGCCAGGGACTGATGCCTTTCAGTCCAAGGCCTGAAGCGCTTCAGGCTCATGAAGATGTGGCCGTTGCGGTGGCCTGTGGAGACGCGCGAACCGCGGAAGAAGCCATGCATCGTATTCTCGAGGAAGTACGCACCGCAATAGGGCTCCGCTGAGAAACGGCACTGCCGTGTGACACTGCTATCAATCAAGCAGAACCACCGATGTGCCCATTACGCGCAGCAGGACAGCGTTTGGCGCTAAGCCGGTGGTTATGATCTCTGAGTGCGGGGATGATGAACCACCCGATGATCCAGTACGTGGTCAGGGCAGCAGAAATCATCATGAGGAGGGATCTGGACGGACTGCGTCGGGTCTCCCGGATACTCTTCCATGTCCTTAGCGAAATTCCGATAGTAGGTCGGAGACAAACGCGTTGATTCATGTTCGCGCTTGAGTTGAAGAATTCCACCATGGGCGTTACAGAGGAGAAAAATCTGCGGGACGCTGCTGGCGGACTTAACAGGCCGAGTCGTCAATGGATCCAGAACCCCACTGTGCAGAGAAGTCGTGTTTCATCATCGGCGCCAGCTGGCGGAGCAATCGCGGGAGGTAATACCCCGAAGCTACGCCATTCATCCGCGTTGGGCACGACGTGTTCATTCATCTCGGCAATGGTCTCAGCTGACAAATGAAACGGGATTGAAAGGTGCTTAGCGATAAGCCACGCTTGAAAGCCGCGATACATTGCCAGGTGCGCCAAGCCCTCCCTTGCCGGGTAGTCGCCATACTGAAAACGGCGAGTCGCATCTAAATTGACTCCCTCTCGAACAGCCATTGTTGCGGCGTCATTTAGTAGGTTATAGGCAACGATTGGATCGTCACCAAGCAAGTCGCGGCCAAGTAGCTCGTCGCCGTCCGCAGCAGAAGCTCCGGCGATCACTCCGGGAACCCAAGCTTCGTCGTAGGCGTGTGCCCTCAGGATGTCGAGGATGGTGGGATTGGGATTTTGTGACCACGCGGCGGGTACCGGCTTGTCAAAATCTTCTGGACTGATGCGGTCAATGACGCTTCGAAGTTCGGCGTCAGCAGCAAGGAATAGCTGATCGGGTTCCATGCGGCGAGCCTACTCTGCGACAGCGATATTAGCCACGGAAACGTGACTGTCCGCAAGAGTGCCGGATCGAAGCGTGGTGCGCCATGATGGCGTTCAGAGTTGGCTGGGATAGCCGAGACCCGAACTCCAAGGCTGGCATTTTCTGTTCCTGATTTGGCCCTTTGTCAGAAATGGCAGCTTCTACCAGGTCATTCCGTCGATTTCCGATGTGGTTTGCGCCGTGAAGATTCCTATGCGGGGCAACCCGTTGAAGATCCAAGAGTAATTGGTTCGCTCAGTCGAGGAGCGCAACGGCTTAGGGGGCACGGCCGTCCCCAAAGCAAGCCCCCGGGTAGTGTCAAAATGGTGTGAAGCCGGAGGAACCACTTTCTTAGTCTTCTGCCGGTTTTTTTGCTCGCAACAGCAATCCCACGCCGCCGGTGAAGCTGATCGTGTGAAATTTCGCCGCCCTGGCAACTTCAGTGAAACCCCACTGGCGATGAAGTTGAATCGATGCTCGGTTGGATAGGTTGACGACATACCAGGCTGAATCGGTCCGTTCCCAGATCCAGGCCAGTCGCGCTTGAGTCAATGCCCGAGCTATCCCGTGGCGCCTCAACTCCGGGATTACGGTAACGCCGCCCAAGAAGTGTCCGCCGGGTGCCGGACCATCGGCAAACGACCAGAAGTGAGTCTTGCCCCACCCGACAATCGTGCCACCCACTGACGCGACAACAACCAGTCGCCAATCGTCCTGAATAGCCGCGGCTAAAGCCTCAGCAGAAGCGGGTGCACGGCCCGCTTTGACATCGATGCCGCGTATCGCGTGGATGTCATCAATCTTGCTTAATCTGACGTTCACGGGAGCAATCAATACTTCGCTCTTTGGACGTTGGGGTTCGTAATCAGCAAATTCGTTGCTAGTCATCTGACACGTCGCCTCCGTTTTGAAGAGCCTTCGCCGGGGAACTTTTCGGAGTTAGTTGTGCCAATGGCATAAGTTGCTCCACTTATCCCACTAAATCTTTGCTTGGCAGTTGTAGCCGAAAGGCGGCTGTGATGTGGGGGAATCTAACAAGACCGTCAGATGACTCTAATTGGTCACCAAGACGGCAGACTTTCGCCAACACGGCGTTCTGATCAGATCTCTGTGCGACGAATGCCCATGAGCTGGCGAGTTTGACGAGTTGGTCGACCGACAGCTCGTAATTGAACGCGAAGTCCTTCCGTTCGAAGATGCCTCGTCCAGCAAATTCTCTGGGTACGCTTCGGGTCTGATCATCGGGAGGTCCGTCCGGCTCGATGATTGCAGCGAGTCCATTTACCCACTCGCTGGTGCGGTCCCAAGTGTGCCAACCCATAGCCATCATGCCGTCTTGCCTGAGGACACGATCGCATTCAAATGTTGCCCGCTCGGCGTCCATCCAGTGCCAAGCTTGGAGACACGTAATGGCGTCGACGCTCTCATCTTCTAAAGGGATGGATTCGGCTGACCCATTAGCAGCAGTGATGAGACCAACTCCTCCGTGTGAAAGCTCCTCACTGACTTTCCGGAGTACTGACAACATGTCGTTGTCTGTATCGACTGCGGTGACGGAGTGCCCCAGAGTAGCGATTGACCGGGTTCCCAGACCTGTGCCAACTCCCAGATCCAAGACTTCTAGCCGTTGGCCGAGCAAAGGTGATCCCAATAGCCACGAAATTACCTCCGCGGACCACTGAGGGCGAACAGCATCATGCAGGACGGCATTGTGGCCTGACACCGTTGGCGCGCTATGCATCTGATTCATGCCCGCCAGTCTAACGAGAACTAGAGCACGGCCTGGCTGTAAAGCCTTAAAGTAACTGACACTGTGCCCGAGAAGAAAAAGTGCACTATCCTCAGGCCCGTGGCGGACTGGTCTGCATGACCAAGCAGAAAATGGCACGGCTCGCGCTATGCACTCCTTACAGGACGGATTGGCCATAGGATCGAGTCGCAGCCAGCATTTCAATGAATTACGGCGTCTGGTCGCTCCCGGCACCAAGTTCACTGCGCCCGGTGAGATGCCCGGAAAACCCGACTCAGTGCCATGAAGCCGAATAGTCTCCGCGGCATCCCTGAACGGGAGAACCCCAGATCCGAATCAACGCTCCGGCCACTAGGCTGGCCTCATGGGCCCCTTGACCACTTCTGACCCCGGCGAATGGCTCAAGCCACGCCTGGATATCGCCTGGCATGACATGCACGCTGTCGTACCTCGCGGATTCCCGGCCTACGCGAGGATTTTTCACCCTGCTCAACGGGACCGCCCGGCGGACACTGGCACGTGGCATGCGCATTCTCGAACCGGCGTTGTCCCAATCCACTCTGAACAGATCACCTGGGCGGCCCTGGCCCAGACCTTTGGGACCACCATGCACCCCTTGGCTCAGTTCCACCGCATATTTGGCCAGCATGAGGCTGGGCGGGAAGTTTTGGATGCACAAGGGTGGCGGTATTCAGGACCTGAAACCGGGAACCTGGCACCGCAGATACTGGCTGCAAGCGCTGTTCACCTCTGCGAGCACACGGCCACACCTGACCAGGGAGTAACCGGCATTTGGGAGGGATGGGGCGGCCTGACAAGTTCCGCAGGCTATGCCGAGGTCACCTTTTCCAATGACGATCCTCTTGTAAAGGGCGTTTGCACCTCAGGGGGCAGCGGCCCTGGCTCAGGCTTGCTTTCGGCAGAGGTGGTCAACGGAGAGACTCTTGACCTGCCGGGACGCGCCTATTACTTATTCAACGCGTCCCCCAAGCTGTACATTGATCCCGCGTGGGTGAACCACGTGCCGTGGCACCATTCGCCGGCTTGGCCGCAGTCACCGAACCTTCTGTGGCCCGCAGACAAGAATTGGGTTGTGGTTACGGAAATCGACTTCGATTCCACCGTGGTGGCCGGCAGCGAAGCGCTCATTTTGGCTCTGGTACAAGACCCTGCCATCGAGGCGCTGCCACTGTTTGAGGGCGCAGACTTGACCTGGGACGCGGACGTTCCCAATCGTCCCCCTCGCTAGCAGCCAGCCTCTTCTTTCCAATGCACATGTTGATGGTTCAGACTGGTCTTTATGGAAAACCCACTAGTGCGTTGGCGCCGCGAGTTGCGTGGCACCTTCAGTGACAACGCCGCGACTATTCCCCAATGGGAACTGGACCTGGCAGAGGGCGACGACGGCGGCTACTTTGGGCCCGAATCTGCCGCTTGGGCGGTACACGGCTCCATGACGACGCTGGTTGCTGGAATTCAGGCCCTTCTGATCCAGTCACTCCACCCCGGAGCTATGGCCGGGGTCCATGACCACTCCGACTACAAAAATGATCCGCTCTCCCGGTTGGCGGGCACCATCCGCTGGATCTTCACGCTGACCTATGGCGACACTGTGGCGGCCGCTGCCGCGTCCAATAAGATACTGCGCATCCACACCCATGTCACTGGCAGCTATGAGAATAACGCTGGGGAACTCATCCCTTACACGGCCAACGACCCCGATCTGCTGCGCTGGGTGCAGCTGGCCTTCACGGAAGCGTTTCTCTCTTCCCACAAAAAATTTGGTGGCAATGGCAAGGCTCACGTTGAACCAGACGCCTACGTCGCGGACTGGGCGGTAGCCGCCCATCTGATGAACGTGCCTAATCCACCGCTCTCCGAGACCCAACTCCATGAACAGTTAGCGCAGTTCACTCCGGCTCTGCGCTACGACCAACGGGTCGCAGACACTGTGGCTTTCCTACGCAATCCACCCCTGCCGCGCTCGCAGCAACTGGGCTACCAAATTCTCTTTGCCGCCGCGGTCTCCAGCATGGCGCCGGAGTACCGGGAGATGCTAGGGCTGAAAGTACCTCGATGGGGGATAGTGCCCCAACCGGTAAATCTTTGCACTCGGTTGGTGCTGCGCGGTGTGCAGGCCGGTTTGGGCAAGCCCGGGCCCAGTGAAGCCTCGGCCCGGGCTAGACGCCGTCGTTTGGGGTTAGACAACAAAGGTTAGGCGAAGGCGCTTTGGCCGGTGATGTCGCGGCCAATGAGCAGCGTCTGGACGCTTTCTGTGCCCTCGTACGTGTGAATGGATTCAATATCCAGCAGATGGCGCACCACATGGTTTTCCAACAGGATGCCATTGCCTCCGAGCATGTCACGGGCCGTTGATGCCAACGCCCGCGCTTTACGAGTGTTGTTGTACTTGGCCATGGAGGCCTGTGTGGGCCTGAGCTTGCCTTCAGTATCCAAGGTTGCCGCCTGAACGCACATAAGCTGCATGCTGGTCAGTTCCGCCAACATCTGCGTGAGCCGTTCCTGAACGAGTTGGAACTTGGCCAACGGTTTGCCGAACTGAATGCGCTGGTTGGCGTAGTTCAAAGCTGCCTCATACACGGCCGTGGCATGCCCGAGTGCTGACCACGCGACGCCAAGCCGCGTAGCCACCAAGACTTTCGAGGTGTCCTTGAAGGTGTGGCTTCCGGGCAAGACATTTGAGGCCGGAATCCTCACGTTGTTCAAGGTGATGCTCGCTTGGAAGATGGCCCGCAGTGATGCCTTGCCAGTAATGGTCTTCGCCTCATAGCCGGGGGTGTCTTGCTCAACAAGGAAGCCGCGCACGCCGCCGTCGTCCGCTCTGGCCCACACGACGGTGACGCCGCCAATGGAACCGTTGCCGATCCACTTCTTTTCCCCGTTGAGGACCCATTCGTCCCCGTCCAGGTGGGCCGTGGTGGTCAGACCCACGGAATCGGAACCATGGTCAGGTTCGGTCAAGGCAAAAGCGCCGTATTCTTCTCCTCGGGCCAAGGGGCCCATCCAGCGGTCCTTTTGTTCGTCGGAACCAAAGTACGCGATGGAACGCAACGCCAGTCCGCCCTGCACGGCGATCACCGTGCCCAATGAGCCGTCGATCCGGGAGATTTCCATGTTGATCAGCCCAGCGGCCATGGGTGACATCTGCTCCAGACCGGGAACGTTGATTCCGTCGGCCAGGAGGTTCTTCTCGCCCATGCGCTTGACGAGGTGAAGTGGGTAATCTGCCCTATCCCAGTAGTCGTTCATCTGCGGGAGGGCCTCCGCGCTCAGGCTTCGGGCACGTTCCCACGCCAGTCGATCCGCCTCAGGTAGGTTGGCAAAGACGGCAAAATAGTCGGTGTCGAGGGGTTCGCTGACATCATAGTCGGGCATGGGGCATCCTTGGGTGGGCTGAATGTTCTCTGCCGCCAGTTTGCCGTGAAACGCAGTCTCACGTCAATTGAAACTCAGTTTCAAAATGTGGGCGAACTATTTTCAAGCGTCCGTTGCACTGCCGCGGCGATTTCTGCGGCAGGGGTTGAGCGGGAAAAAACGGCCACCACGACGTCGTCCGTTTGGTTCTCTGAGCGGACGGCAGCGGGTGCGGGGTTCAGGACACCAAAAAGTTGGCGAACGGCGTCGAGCTCCAGGCTCACCTGCAACGCCGTCACGGCCCGGGCACCACGCATAAACTCGCGCAGAAGGTAATTGTGGGTTGCGATCACGGCAGCAGCAAAGCGCACCGACTCCAAGGGTTTAATCCCCGGAACGCGCGAACGCAGATGGGCGTCAAAGAGCTTTTCATAGCGGAAGACGGTGACAAGTTCTTTATCGCGGAGAGCTGGGTGCGCATTGACCACGCTATAGCGCTGTGCTGCCAGGGAGTCTTCCGCGGCAAAGTGGGCAAATACCAACTCAGCGGCCTGACAAACGACCTGCCAAGGGTCAGCTGACGAACTTGCTAACAGTGTCCGAGCATCCTCCAGCAACGCGGCGTGGTCGGCAAAGATGACGTCTTCCTTGGAACCGAACTGGCGGAAGAACGTGCTGCGGGAAATTCCTGCCGCGGCGGCAATCTGGTCCACGCTGGTCGCTTCAAAACCCTGCCGGGCAAACAACTCCAGCGCGTAGCGGGCCACATTAGGTGCCGGTTTGGTTGAATCCGGGCTCATCGCAGCTCTTGTGGGACTCGGTGGGAATTGAAGGCAAACATGTTTCTCACCTTAGCGGTTGAGTGGGGCAGGCGTTATCGGCGAAGGACTGAGGGCACAAGTGCGGGCAGCTGCCTCTTTGCTTGACAGTCTGAGCTCTACACGGTCAGCATTGGCAGGAAGGGAGGCGCACATGGGCGAGTCGGCACATCACGAGAACCAGCTGGTAACCGATCATGAGGCGGCGCTGAGCGTCTCGGAGCTTGCCGCCCTCCGCCCTCATGTGGTGGATCTTCAAGACGGCCATTTTGCCACGACGGCAAAGCTAAACACCACGGCGGCTGATATAGACGCCATCTTTGAACATCACCTGCCGGACTTCATCGCCTCGCGCGGTGGGGGACCTGTGGCGGTGATGTTCTGGGCGCACGGCGGGCTTGTCAGCGAACGCGCCGCGCTGGCCGTTGCCCAACGCGATATTCCATGGTGGCGGAGCAACGGCATCTACCCCATCCACTTCGTGTGGCATACCGGCCTTTGGGAAACCTTGGGTGACATGTTGGCTGATTCCAGGAAGGATCAGGCTGGCGCTCCTGGGCCCGAACTGGTGGGCTTTACCGACACCATCATTGAAGACGTGGTGCGCGGCGCTGGCGGCCCGGCAGTCTGGCAGGCCATGAAAAATAATGCGCGCCGGGCTTCCCAGAGGGGCGGTGGGGCAGCCTACGTGGCGACGGCACTGAGTGCTTTTGTGGCCGCACATCCGCTTCTGGTCACTGTCCACGCTGCCGGGCACAGCGCAGGGTCGAACTTTCATGGGCACTTCATTCCCGCCGTCGTCCGGGGAGGAGTCAACGTGAAAACGTGCCAACTGCTGGTGCCTTCCTTGCGTGTGGATACTTTCAAGGAAGGGATGTTGCCGCTGCTGGGTGCAGGGATTGGTGCGTTGTCCATGTTCGGTATGAACGTGGACGTGGCATTGGCGGACAGTAGTTTTGGTCTGTATAGAAAATCGTTGTTATACCTGATCCGGGATGCCCTGGAAGAGCCTGCGGGTGCGCCAATTTTGGGCTTGCAACAGTGCGTTTCGCAGGATCCGGTCCTTTCCGCGCTCTTTGCGGTGGCGCCGGCGAAGGGCGTTGCGGAAGCGATCTGGTCGCTCGCCGTTTCCGGTCCACCGTCCGCCCGCAGCACGGCCACCACCCACACCGGGTTCGACGACGACATCCCCACCATGGATAGTGTGGTGCGCAGGATTTTGGGACGCGACGCAATCGTATCCTTTGGGACCACACAGCATGCAGCCATCTTGGCGAAGATCGCGCGGCAGGCTAACGTGCACAAAAGCTAGCAATGCGGTCCAGCCAGCCCGGCGCTTTTGTTAGCTGCGCCCGCCTGGAGGGCCAATTACCAGCAGGGCTGTGACGATCACTCCAACCAGCACCACGAATCCAGGCACCAGCAGCACTGGCCGGTTGAGGAGAATGCGCAGGATCTTGCTGGCCAGCGTGTGATCGCGAGGGTCCGGGGTGGCCAGCGTACGCCAGCCGCCGTCGAGCCTGCCATTCTTTTCCAGATGGCGATCGAAGGGAATGGTCGCATAAGGAAGGAACGCGGTTGCAATTGCCGTGGCGATCTTACCTTTAGACCAGTGCTGGTTGGTGCCCACCAGCAAGGCGCACAGCACATAGGAAATGAAGACGACTCCGTGGATGGATCCGGCGATTGTGACCGGTAGTTTTCCGGCGTCAAAGCCGTACTTGGCCACCATGGCGGCGATCAACAAGGTCCACGTAACCGCCTCGGCGGTAGCAAGCGTGCGGTAAAAAGTGCGGGGAGTCATTTGGCTCTCTCGGTGTGGGTGGCCTAGCGGTTCTAACAATTATCTCAAATGTGAGTGCTTCAGTGGTCCGCTTGGAGTCCTGAGACGAAAGGGAGCACCGTCCGTTCGATGAGGGACTGGCGTTCTGGTTGAGGCAGCATGAGGCACTGGACGGTGACGCCGTCGATCAGAGCAAAAAGCTGCGAGGCTTCGACGTCTGAGAGGCCTTGGTCGATGAACCATCGACGAAGCTGCTGATCAAGTTGTGCCGACGTCACTGCCAAGAGCGGATTGATCGCCGCCATAGCGGCGTAGGCGAGCCAGACTCGAGCGCGGCGCTCGCGTCGATCGTCCACGGGGAGCCACTGCCCCACAAAGTCCATGAGTGTGGTGGCTTGTGCGGCTGCCGCGTCGGCAAGGAACTGTTCACCCGCATGGTCGAAGCCTGCACGCACCAGCTCGCTCTTGGTCCGGTAATAATACTGAACTTGTGCCGGAGATACGCCCGCCGCCGCTGCGACACTTCGGACGCTTAGGGCTCCGACTCCTTGCTCAGCAAGCACTGTCAGGACGCCATCAAGTAGGTGAGTGACGCTCATTTGCGCTGTGGCCGCCTTGCCCGACGAATCATGATCACGGTTGTCACCATCTCTCCCGCACCCAGCACCGCGATCACCAGACCGGCTTGGCGCAGGCCCACAATGGGCGTCTCCACGCCAAGCAATGCGAAGAACATCACGAGGCCCCCGATGATCATGACAGCGCCGGAAACGAACTTCCATCCATGTTTTCCCATAACATCCCCCATATATATACGATCGTACAGTACGACCGTATAGGCGAAGAATGCATCCGTCAAATCACACTCGTAGTGGTTGGCATCGAACTGCGGCTGAACATATTTGCGTGTTCGGCACTGAACAGGGTGGCGAAGTAATAGATTGGAAGCCATGCACCCGAAGATTGTTCGCTCAAACACTGCAAGGTCGCTGAACCGTTCGCTCAGGGTGATCCTGTACGGGGGTCTTTTGATGGCCGCACTGGAGGCGAGCCTTCTTCCCCTGAGCGGGCCTTTTGGCCATATTCTGATTTTGTTTCCACTGGTTTTCTTGGTCTACCTGGGTGCCGGAGCGTTGGCCTGGTATCGCCGGCCCAGCAATCGCATGGGTGCATTGATCTTGTGGGGTGGCTTCGCCGTCTTCGTGGGAGGGCTGCCCAATACGGACATTCCGATACTGGCAGCTGCAGGTCAGATTGGGGCCACCTTGGTTTTGGCGGTGATAGTCCATCTTCTGCATGCTTTTCCGTCAGGGCGCCTGCGGGGGAGGGTTTCCATGCTGAGTGTGGCAACTGCCTATGTGACGTCCTTGCTGCTGCAGGCTCCGGGATACCTTTTCAGTCCCGGAGGTTCCGCCCCGGATCTATTTATTGGCGAAAACCCTTCCTTAGTGGCTGCCGGGGGCACGGTGCAAAAGCTGGCTGGTGCCGCCGTCATGCTGACCACTGCTGTGGTGCTGGTGGGGAGGCTGGTCCGGGCGGATAACCAGCGACGCCGGGTCTTGGTCCCGTTGTTCGCCTACGGGGCCGCCGTCATGCTCTTCATCCCCTTCTCCGGGCAGATTCTGAAAGTATTAGGACACCCCTCCGCTGAAGTTCAAACTTGGCTGCAGTTACTGGCGATTGGCGGAATCCCTGTCGCCTTTACCTGGGGAATGCTGGTCGGCGGATTCGCTAAGACCGGTGAATTGCAGGAACTTGGTTCCTGGTTGGGAGCCACGGGAGCGGAGCGTCCAGCTTTGACTCGCGCTTTGGCTCGGGTCCTGGGAGATCCGTCGGTGCAGATATCGTTTTGGGTTCCCAGGCGAGAGGTGTTTGTCACGGAGGATGGCAGCGTTGCAGAGAACCAGATAGGGGACAGTAATCGTGCCAGCGTGCACGTGGAGCTGGATGGCCGGGTCATTGGCGCCATTTCCTATGATTCTTCGCTGATTTCAACCCCAGAACCAGTACGGGAAGCGGGAAAAGTTCTGGCCCTCGCCATGGACAGGGAACGCCTCACCGCTGAGTTGAGGCGAAGTCATACTGATCTGCAACGCTCACGCGAACGGCTGGTTGACGCTGCGGATCAGGAACGACGCAGGATTGCCCTGGACCTTCACGACGGATTGCAAATGCATCTGGTCCTGCTAGCTCTGGATGCGCAAAAGTTGGCCAATACACTAGGTGGGTCCGCGCCTGATGCGGGAGCGCCTCAACGTGCAACGACGTTGCGCAAGGGCATCGATTCAGCGGCTGCAGATCTGCGCAGCCTTGTGCATGCTGTCATGCCGGCCGCGTTGATCGAGCGGGGCCTGGCAGCGGCAGCGGAAGACCTGGTGGACAGGATGCCGGTGCCCACCACGCTGGAGTTGGGAATAGGGGCGCGTGCCTGCAGTCCCGCGGTGGAAAGCACTGCGTATTTTGTGCTGGCGGAAGCCATGACAAATGTAATCAAGCATGCGCACGCAACTAGTGTGCGTATCAGTTTGCACCTTGTGGAGGACTGGTTGCGTATGGAAATTCACGACGACGGCGGGGGAGGGGCACGCTTGAGCGGGGCCACGGGTTTGCGAGGGGTCATGGATCGAGTTGATGTTTTAGGTGGGCAGGCGAGCTTGGTCAGCCGGCTCGGAGAAGGAACACACATAGTGGTGGAGCTGCCATGCATGTAGTAATTGGTGAGGATGAGGCACTCCTGCGCCACGGGTTGCAACTAGTTCTCGAGGATGGCGGGTTCACGGTGGTGGCTGCCGCAGCCACCGCAGTAGAACTGGAAAAAGCGGTGGAAATACACCGCCCGAATCTTGTTATCACTGATATTCGGATGCCACCGACCCACACCGATGAAGGACTCTTGGCGGCCTTGCGCATCCGCCGTCAGTACCCGGAAACGGCCGTGGTGGTCCTGTCCCAACATATGCAGCGGCGGTATGCTAGCGAGCTACTGTCATCGCCCAATGGACGGGTCGGCTACCTGCTCAAACAGCGGATTGCAGATATTGAGAGTTTCCTTGCTGATTTGCTCGTAGTGGCGGCAGGCGGAACCGCTTTGGATCCTGACATTGTGGCACTCATGATGGCTCGGGCGAAACTCTCCGACGGCGCCGTGCGTGCCTTGACGCCGCGTCAGCATCAGGTACTTGCCTTAATGGCGGAAGGACGCAGCAATTCCCGGATTGCCGCTGAGCTATTCCTGAGCGGCAAGGCAGTTGTGCAACATACCTCACGGATTTACGACGCCTTGAACCTGCCTCTTGACTCGAATTCGCACCGGAGAGTGCTGGCGGTCATGCGTTACCTCAGCGAGAGTTGAAGCCCGGGCATCACGCGAGCCCACACTGTCTTCCTACTGGGTGTAGGCTTTTTACTGTGCTTGTTTTGGATGCTGCGCCCACGGGGCGTTTGGAGGTTCCTGGCGATTCAATCGCCGGGACTAGATAGCGCTGTCTTCTTTTGGAGAAACATCGCGCTTTGAAGCGCCCCCACATCCACCCTGGTCTTTCAGTGTTGAACGCTGGCTTGCTGCGTTGAACGCTGCGCTGAACCAGAACCAGAGAGACGGCACCACAAGACATGCTTGAACTTAACGAAAAAACAATCCGCGGGTCCTTTATCAACGCCTCAGTGCGCGAACGCACCAACCTGACGTTGCCGGAGAACTTCGCCACGCTGGACTGGGAAGAGCTGGATTTTCTGGGGTGGCGGGACCGCAAATATCCTGAGCTTGGATATGTGGTGGGCTACGTTGACGCGAAGCCTACCGCGATTCTGCTTCGCAGAGCTGAAGCAGCAACGCGTGCGCGTCCGCAGTGCACTCTGTGCGAGGACGTCTTCTTACCCAATGACGTTGCCTTCTTCAACGCCAAGCGGGCTGGAAAGGCTGGGCGGAACGGCAACACTGTCTCTACCCTGATGTGTGCCGGCTTTGAATGCTCGGCCAACGTCCGCCGACTCCCGGTGGCCGCGTACTTGGGTTTCGACGTCGAAGGTGCCCGGCGAGAGCGCATGGCCACCTTGGTGTCGAACTTTGAAGGATTTCTGCGCAATCTGCGCGACGGCGTCTAGCCAGGTGAGCGCGCATCAAGGCCTATGATGCGCGCTCAGCCTGCCCGTCCGACAGCGCAACGGCAACTTTCACCACAAAGTGTTGTCGTGTCGTCGGCGGGGTGATAGTTTTTCGTTGAACGTGATCAATCTGCAGGAGGTGATACCCATGAACGCAGTATCGATAATGGGTGCTCCCTGCGGTCCACGACTGCACGACTGAGACAGTCGCCACCGAGAGGGCCCGAAAGGCAATTCGCGAAAGTGACTCTCATGAACTCAAAACCTTTTTCAACCCTGGACATAACGTCGACGAATTCTGAGCGGCGTATGCCTGCAGAGGACCAACCGCAAGTCGACGCCTCGAAGCGGTTGCGCGGCGAGGGCGATCGAGCGCTGGCCTTAGGCGGCGGTGGATCGACCGGCAACGCGTGGCTGATCGGCGTCATCGCTGGCCTGTTCGATTCCGGCGTGGATCTGACCACAGCGGAGCTGACCATCGGGACATCGGCCGGATCGACTGCTGCGGCACAGATAGCTGGCGCGACCCCGACCGAGCTGTTTGCTGCCATCCTTGACACCGCTCCCCAACGACGTGCCGGTTTGACCGGGGCCGGGCCGGGCCTCGATCGGACCAGGCCAGCGATAGGCCAGTTGGCGAGGATCAACAAAATCATTGCCTCCGCAGAGGATGTGGCTGACATGCGCCGGAGAATGGGAGCGGCAGCGCTGGACATGGATGCGGCGTCGGACGGCTCCTGGTCAACACGGTGGCGCGCCACCGTTGCCGCTCGGCTGCCCAGCCAGCGATGGCCGGAACGAAGGGTGCTCATCACGGCGGTCGATGCGCATACCGGGCAACCGGTCGTTTTCGACCGCGAGAGCGGAGTCGAGCTGGCGGATGCCGTCGCCGCCAGCTGTGCCAGCGGGCTGCCCTACCGTATCGGCGACAACCGATACATCGACGGCGGCTACCGGGCCAACGCCGAGAATGCAGATTTGGCATCTGGATACAGGCGGGTGCTGGTGCTCTCCCCCTTTGGCGGGAGATCACTGCAACCAGTGAAGTGGGGCATGCATCTGGAGACACAACTCGAGGAACTACGGGCGCGATCCAGCAGAGTCCAGACGATTTTCCCGGACAGCGATTCCGAGCACTTGTTCGGTGCAAATGCCATGGATCTCTCGCTGCGACCGCCTGCTGCCGTAGTTGGGTACGACCAAGGAACAGCTCTTGCCGGGCAGCTCACCGAATTCTGGCGCTGACGCATAGTTCACTAGCCCGCCAAGACAGCCTGACGCTACGGTCAGCCACGGAGTGTTTGTGGGACTATCTACGATATGAGAATAAAACAGCTCGTGATCAGCTTGACCGTTTTGATCTGCGCTTTTGCCGGGTATAACTTCGGCAAGTATTTAGGATCATTCACCGGGCTTCTTTTCACTGCCATTCTTGGGTGCGTCGGAGTTGTCATTATCAGCGGTTGGGCCGCAAAAGATGAAAAACGTGAGTCCTGAATTTTTTGGCACCGTCAGCCAATACAAGGAGTTTCCGCAGATGGAGCTTGGGCGAAGGCGTGTGGGGTGGGGAAGCGACCTGGCCAGGACCACTCGTCTTCGTGAAGTTAGCGCGCTACTAGGTCTCGGATGAACTGGGCTATTTCAGGTGGATTCTCCTCCGCCATGAAATGTCCACTGGTGGTTGTTTGGTGTTGCAAGTTCCTAGCCCAGGCTCCCCAGATCTCCTGCGCATCAAAGCCCAGCGCCTGGCCCCAGTCCTGTTGGAGGACAGCCACGGGCATGGTGAGCCGATTGCCGGCGTCCACGTCCGCTTGGTCATGCGCGACGTCGATGCCGGCAGAGGCGCGGTAGTCAGCAACGATTGAGGTTACTGCTTGGGCGCTGGAGGACAGATATGCGGCGCGGTACTGCGCAGGGATGGCTTCCGGGTTCTTGGTCCAGACATCCAGGAAGTAGCCAAAGAACGCCTCCGCACTGTTTGCGATCATGGTTTCTGCAAGCCCGGGGGGCTGCGCCATGAGGTAAAGGTGGAAGCCGACGGCGGCCGATGTCCCGTGCATGACGTTCCACATATCCAGGGTGGGAAGAACATCAAGGCTGCCCAAATGCGTGACAGTGTCCGGGTGGTCCATGGCCGCGCGGAACGCGACCAAAGCGCCACGATCATGGCCCACGAGGGCAAATTTTTCATGACCCAATGCTGCGGCGAGAGCCACGACGTCGTTGCCCATGGTCCGCTTAGAGTAGCTGGACTCGTCCTTCTCAACGGGCTTGCTACTGTCCCCGTAGCCGCGCAGATCAGGACAAATGACGGTGTGGTCCGCCGCGAGATCGGAGGCGACGTGACGCCACATCAAGTGTGTCTGCGGAAAGCCATGCAGGAGGACTACGGGGGTCCCTGCTCCTGCGACGGCGGCGTTGAGGCTTATGCCGTCTCCAACGTGGATCTGTTGGTAAGTAAAATTGTCGATCTCGAGTGTCATGAAGTGCTCCTTTGTAAGGGAAATCAGTGTTGTGACCAGCATCCCGGAAGTGAATCAGCATTCAATCAGTAAGCCCGGTGTCAGCTGCCACGCCGGGAGGTAGGCTGATGGACGGAAAAGGGAAGGGTGGTTGCGTGGCTGTTGAACTAGGCGTCCTAGGACCCCTGACCGCATGGAACACTGCGGGGGAGAGGATCGCTCTGAAGGGCCCTCTGCACCAGCGTGTCCTGGCCCGTTTAGTGGTTGCCCGGGGCCGGGTAGTGCCCTTCACTATGATGGTCGATGACCTCTGGACCGTCCCGCCTTCACGAGCCGTGGGAGCCTTGCGGACTTTTATTGGCGACCTTCGCCAAGCCTTGGAACCGGAACGTGCTCCGCGCGGCCAAGCTCATTTGATCGTTACCGAGGGCTCCGGCTATGCCTGGCGTGGCGCACCCGAGAGCATTGACGCGGAAAAATTTGAACAGGCCATTGAAGCGTCCAGAGCACTACCGCATTCCGGTGCGCTGAAAACACTGGACACGGCCTTGGCACTGTGGCGTGGTGGCGCCTACGCGGACTTCGGCGAGCAACACTGGGCGTGGGCGGAGAGCTCTCGTTTACAGGAGCTACGCCTGTTGGCAATGGAAATGCGAGCCCAACGGCTTCTTGATGTGGGGAAAGCTAGGGAAGCCATCCCCGCACTCAATGCCCATGTTGGCGAACACCCGTGGCGCGAAGAAGGCTGGCGGCTATTGGCGTTGGCACTCTACCAATCAAGCCGTCAAGGTGACGCGCTGGCAGTATTGCGCCGCTCAAGGGGGAAACTTGTGGGGGAACTGGGGCTCACGCCTGGCAACGCCCTGCGTCAGTTGGAAGCGGACATCCTCCAGCAAGATCCCAGGCTCACCGCTTTGTCCGGTCCTGGATCCGCCGCCGGTCGAGTTTGGGCACAGGCCACCGCTAGTTACAACGAGAACATGGCAGTGGGTGCCCGGGGCAGGCTGCGTTCATCCGTTGACTTATTGCGCAGTCTTGCCGTGGCGGGTGGCGAAGGACTCATTGCTGCCCGGCGGCACAGATTGGAGGCAATCCTTGCAGCCGAAGAATTCGGGGACGCGGAACTGACAGCACGGGTAATAGGCGCTTACGACGTCCCCGCCATCTGGACCCGGGCTGACGACGCCGAACAGGGCGTCCGCATTGTGGACGCTGCCCAACGAACGCTGAGTGCCTTGCCATTGGACGGACATGATGATGCCCGCGCCAGATTGTTGGCGACCATAGCAGTGGAATCTCGCGGAACTACTACTCTTCGGGGCGCGGAGGCTGCCGCCCAAGCGGAGAGAATAGCCCGAAGACAAGAGGACCCCGCACTTCTTGCCTTTGCTTTGAACGGTGTCTTCATGCAGTCCTTTCGCTGTGCGGGCCAGAGTCAGATGCGGGACAAGCTTGGAACTGAGCTCGTCGTTTTGGCAACCCGGCACGGCTTGCCCATGTACCAGATTCTGGGGCGCTTGATCGGCTTGCAGGCTCGGTGCGCTGTGGGAGATCTAGCCGGTGCCACCGTGCACGCCACCGAACTTGACCGTCTAGGACAGCAATATGATTCGCCCCTGACAGCAGTCTTCACCACGTGGTACAGCGCCTTGTTTCTGGCAATGAGTGGACAGCCCCGGGATGTGGTGGCGAGCGCGTACCGGGAGGCGGCATCTCATCTATTGGGTGCAGGAATGCCGGGAGTGAGCGCTGGGCTGCTGCCTTTGGCATTGTTGTCACTGACAGTTGCGCATGGTGACGCCGTGGACTTTGATCCAGGAACTGACTGGGGGCCTTATCTGCCGTGGGTGCAGCCGTTGTTGCTGGATGCGAAGGGGGACCGTTCTGCTGCCATGGACGCCCTGCGCGAGATGCAGGATCCGCCGTCGGACCATCTTTTTGAAGCTCTCTGGTGTTTTGTGGGCGTAGCAGCAGTCAACCTTGGCGACCACAGAACTATGGAGCGGGCCCGGGCTGCACTCTCCCCAGCTGCCGGTGAACTTGCTGGAGCGGGCACAGGAATGTTCACCCTTGGCCCTGTTTCCAAGTTCTTAGATCAGCTAAGCGCTGCATTGAACCGCTGAGGGTCACAGTCCAGTCAGTTCCAACGTCTCCTGCTCGATTATGCGTTGATCCTGCTTGTATCGCGAGTGTCCCAGCGTGACCACGGCGATGGTGAGGACCGCTGAGACTGCAAGACCGAGCCATAAAGCAATGTGCAAGGCAGCCGCCCCGACTACGGCTCCGGTAAGAATCAAGATGATGGCCAAAAGCCGGCGAGCCCAATACTTGCCGTCTCCGCCAGCCAGCTTTGACTCGGACGCAAAAGCCGTGATCGTTGATGTCACCACCACCGTGGTGACATCAACGACCTTTAGTTTGCGGGCAGCGGCAGCTTGGATTCCCATCATGGTCGCCATTCCGGACGTCACCACACTTCCTGTCAGTTCCGGGACGGGATCCACTGACAATCCCACTACCAGCGCTAAAACACCCAGACCAAGACCCACAGTGAAAAATGCCATGCTAGTTCGGTGGGACCATCCTGGATGGGCATGACGTAGAGCTCGTCCGGCCAACGCGGCGCCGAGCATGAAGAACAGCAAGGCCAGCACAGGACGGAGGATCGGAAGTCCGGTGTCTCCTAGCAGCGCCATGCCCAAGATGACTACGTTGCCTGTCATGTTGCCCGTAAAGACCCGGTCAAGGCCCAGGTAACCCACTGCATCAACCACGCCGGTGGAAAATGTTAGGGCAAGCATGAGAATCAGATGGATGCGATCTGTTCGCAGAGAACGAATACGTCTCATAAAGATATTTCCTTGATCGTCTATTGAATTCAAAGTATTCGAAGTATAGGCTGTAGCAAGTATTGTATACAATCTTCGATAATACTTCATAATTGAAACCGATCATTGGACGTGTATGCCGCTTTTATCTCGCCCTCAGAGGTGGCCCAAGAGGGCTGCCTCTTCGGGGAAACAGCCGGGGAAGGCCATAGGACTGGCCGTGGGGCTTGCCTGTGCTGTGGCCCTGACCGCCAGCACTTCTGCCTGTATTCCAATTCAGCCGTTGCAGAGCGCACCGCCGCGCACCGACGTGCTGAGCGCGAATATTGGCAACCAGAAAATCATCGAAGGCGGGAATCTGGTGATGGGCCTCTCCGCCGAACCAGACCGTTTGGACCCCACCACTTCTTCATCCCTTTACACCCGCTACGTCATGCAGACCATGTGTCAAAAGCTCTACGACATTGACGCGCAAGGCACTTTAGTGCCGCAATTGGCCACAGCCCTGCCCACGATTTCCGCAGACGGTCTCAACGTCAATATCCCGGTGCGAAGTGACGCGACTTTTGCTGATGGGACGCCCTTTGACGCTGAAGCAGTGCGCGTCACCTTGGACCGTGGTCTGAACCTGAAGGGCTCTGGACGCAAGAGCGAACTGGGCCCCATCGCCTCAATTGCGGCACCGGATTCCACCCATGTCCAGATCACGTACAAGAAGCCCTTTGCCCCTTTGACCGCGGCACTTGCCGACCGTGCGGGAATGATCCTCTCGCCCACCGCTCTGAGCAATACGGAGCAAGCGTTCAGCGATCACCCGGTGTGCGTTGGACCCTTTAAATTCGTCAAGCGGATCCCACAGACATCCATTATTGTTCAGCGCGATCCCTTGTATTACGACGCGAAGAACGTCCATCTGGATAGCATCACGTACCGGATTATGACAGATTCAAACATCCGGGCAGCCAATTTACGCTCGGGCGATATTCAGGTAGCCGATTCCATTTCACCGCAGGATATTGATGCTCTTGCGCAGCAGCGAAATGTCGGTGTGCTCCAGGTGGGATCCTTGGGCTATCAGGGCTTGACGATCAACCTTGGTAACACCGCTGGCGTGGGAAAAGCCCCGGGAGTGATTGATACGCCCTTGGCGCAGAACCCCTTGGTCCGCGAAGCGCTTTCCCTGGCGATCGACCGCAAGGCGCTGGTGAATACCGTATTCAATAACTGGTACGACCCTGCCTGCTCGCCCATCTCGCCGTCGAGCCCGTTTGCGACCCCGGCCAGTGAGGCGTGCCCTGAATATAACCCGAGCAAGGCCAAGGAACTCCTCAAAGAAGCCGGCGTCGAAGTTCCCTACAAGGTGGAAATGCTGGTGACCAACACCCCAGATAGCCTCCGTTTCACGCAGGCACTGCAGGCAGCCTTGCTAGATGGTGGCTTCGATCTGACGCTCCAGCCCGTGGAATACTCCACGCTTCTAGACGTTCAGGACCGAGGGGACTTTGCTTTGCTTCAGCTTGGCTGGTCTGGCCGTCCGGACCCGCATGGGAATATGTACAACTTCCTTTCGACCAAGGGAGGAACCAACGTTGCCGGTTACAGCGACGCGGCAATGGATAAGCTCCTTACTGAAGCGGCACAGATCAATGACCCCAGTGAGCGCGGAAAAATCTACGGTCAGGCCATCGCCAAGGTTCAAGAGGATAACCCCATCATCTACCTGTACCGAACCCGCAGTCTCACCGCCTACAGCACATCAGTCTCCGGCATTTCAACGTTCGCCGACGGGGTAGTCCACCTCAGTAACGCCGCCTTCGTCCAAGCGCAGAAAGGACAAGACAAATGATTCGCTACATTCTGACGAAACTGTGGCAGTCCGCGCTGACGCTGGTGCTTTCCGCCGTGGTCGTGTTCCTGGGAGTGCGTCTGCTTCCCGGTGACCCGGCGCGGGCTATGGCTGGCGAGGATGCCAGCCCGGAACAGCTTGCCGCCATGCGCGAACAGTTGGGGCTCGATGATTCGCTGCCCGCCCAGTTCATGACTTTCTTATCCAATCTATCCCGCGGGGACTTTGGCACCTCAACCCGCACAGGAACGCCAGTGATCGATCTGATCGCGACCACGTTGCCGGTCACTTTATGGTTGTCGGCGTATGCGATTGCTGTGGCCGTGTTGGTGGGCGTGCTCTTCGGCGTCATAGCTGAGCGGTTCCGGGGACGGTGGCCTGAATGGTTCACCAATGGCTTTGCACTCCTCGGCCTGTCCGTCCCTAACTTCTGGTTGGGAATTCTTGCCATCCTGTATTTGGCTGTCGGTCTGGGGTGGTTCCCGGCTTCCGGATATGTGGACGTTCTCTCTGACCCGATCAAGGGCTTGTATTACCTCACCTTGCCTGCAGTCATTCTTGGAACTTCGCTTGCAGCGGTGATCATGCGCCAAACCAGGGCGTCCATGATTGAAACCATGAACACCGATTATGTGCGCACCGCGAAGGCGAAAGGTCTCAGCGGGGCGCGGGTATTGACCCGTTATGGGCTGCGAAACTCGCTCATAGTGGTGGTGACGATCGTAGGGCTCCAACTCGGTGGCCTGATTTCAGGAGCTGTTGTTACCGAACGAATCTTTGCTTTGCCGGGCTTCGGCAAGCTCACCTTGGATGCGGTATTTACCCGCGACTACCCGGTCATTGAGGCCGTCGTGCTGATCATCACGCTCAGCTACATTGTGATCAACCTGTCGGTAGACGTGCTCTACTCGGTGATTAATCCGCGGATACGAATCGGAGGAGGCAACTGATGGCTGTTAATGAAATTCTTCCCAAGTCTGGCTTGGATATAGAGGACGGCCTCGTGCTGGGCTCCAGCCGTGGACGTCTTTGGCGCTCCCTGCGTGGTAACAAGCTGGGCCTGTTCGGCGGTGTGTTGTTAGTCATTGTGGTCCTTTTAGCCATCTTGGCTCCGATTTTGGCACCTTATGGACCCGCTGAAGTTCACTTCGCGACGCCGTTCCAAAAACCTGGAACGGTCGGGTTCCTTTTAGGGACAGATGATCTGGGCCGGGACGTCTTCTCCCGGATGCTCTTCGGCATGCGCGCCTCACTACAAGTCGGGGTGTTATGCGTCCTCTTGGCGGTGGGCGTCGGTGCACCCTTGGGGCTGCTGGCAGGCTATTGGAAGTGGCTTGATGCGATCATCTCCCGGCTGACGGATGTGACACTGGCGTTCCCGTTCCTGATTATCGCCGTGGGCCTGGCTGCCATCAGCGGTCCCAGCCTGCAAAACGCGGCTATCGCCCTAGGCGTGGCATATATTCCGACCATGATCCGCATAGTTCGCGGTGAGACGCTACGCATCAAGGAAAGTGACTTTGTCCTGAGCGCGAAGACGATGGATGCCTCTGGACTGCGGATTGTCTTCACGCATGTGCTGCCCAATGCGGCCAGTGCCATCATTGTCCAAGCGACGGTGATCATGCCGGTGGCCGTCATTGGAGAGGCGCTCTTGTCTTTCCTCGGATTGGGCATTCAACCGCCCACTCCGAGCCTGGGGATCATGCTCTCTGACGCGCAGCAGTACATGTTCCGTTCGCCCACCGCGGCGATCATTCCCGGGCTCGGCATTGCTGTCATCTGCCTTGCCTTCAATCTCTTTGGCGACGCCCTGCGCGACGCCTTTGACCCCACAGCATCAAGCCGAAAGTAGACCGTGACGTACACGAAACCCAACTCATTCACTTCCCGCCCCAACCTGCAGGGAACCTTCGGCATGACCGCCACCACCCACTGGCTGGCTACAGCATCGGCTCAAGCAGTATTGGAGAGAGGGGGCAACGCCTTCGACGCCGCTTGCGCCGCCGGATTCGTGCTGCACGTGGTGGAGCCGCATCTCAACGGCCCAGGCGGGGACATGACAGCCGTCTTTGTGACGAGCGCGGAACCCGGAGTGCCTGTGGTGCTGATGGGGCAGGGACCGGCCCCGATGGCCGCAACGCGGGAGCGCTACCTCGCCGAAGGACTGGAGCTAGTACCTGGCGCAGGCGCGCTTGCCGCAGCCGTGCCAGGCGGATTCGACGCCTGGCTTTTGCTCCTGCGTGATCATGGAACCTGGGAACTCAGCGCCGTGCTGGAATTCGCCATCGGGTATGCGCGCAACGGCTATCCGGTGCTGGGAAGGGTGAGCACCACCATTGAATCGGTGGCTGAACTGTTCGCTGAGCACTGGCCCACATCCGCGCAGACGTGGATGCCGGGCGGGCGCATCCCGCAGGAGGGAGAGCTGATTCGCAACGAAGCATACGCCTCCGTCATGGATCGATTGATCGCCGCCGGCGAGAGCGCAGGCAGCAATCGTGAGAGTCGGATCGACGGCGCCCGGCAAGAGTGGGCGGAGGGATTTGTGGCTAAGGCTGCTGTCGAGTTCCTTGCTAAGGCGCATCGGCATTCTTCGGGTACGGACCACGCTGGCGTCATGGACCGGGAGGACTTCGCCAACTTCAGAGCCGTGTACGACGACGCCGCCACCCTGGAGTTCCGCGGACACACCATCGCCAAAACGGGTCCTTGGGGCCAGGGACCCGTACTTTTGCAAACGCTGGCGATCCTTGCCGGGTTCGACGACGAGCATTTAGACCCGTCAACCGCTCTGGGCGCGCACACCATTATGGAGGCCGAGAAATTGGCTTACGCCGACAGGGATGCCTATTACGGGGACGCGAACGTTGACATGTCATTTTTGCTCAGTGAGGAGTACGCCGCACAACGCCGTGCCTTGATTGGCGAACGGGCCAGCACTGAGTTCCGACCCGGAAATGTACCCGGCGTCAAACCTTTCTTCCCGCCGCTACGCACCGAGTACATGCCACCGGCGTTGGTGGGCATTAGCGAAGGAACCTTTGCGGGGGTCGGGGAACCTACCGTCCGGCCCTCGGGGGAAACCCAGGGGGACACCTGCCATATTGACGTGGTTGACCAGTGGGGCAACATGATCTCCGCTACCCCGTCAGGAGGGTGGCTGCAGTCGTCACCCACCATCCCTGAGCTTGGTTTCTGCCTGGGTACGCGGTTGCAAATGACGTGGTTGGAGGAAGGCGCCGCTTCCTCGCTGGAACCGGGACAACGGCCGCGAACCACACTCACTCCAACGTTGATCCTCAAGGATGGTCAGGCAGTCACTGCCTTGGGGTCCCCTGGCGGGGACCAGCAAGATCAATGGCAGCTGCTGTACTTGCTACGCACCTTGGTAGGCGGTTACACGCCCCAGCAGGCGGTAGATGCTCCCGCCTTGCACACCACCTCGATCGCAGGATCGTTCTGGCCGCGAACTTGGACTCCCGGAGGGGCCGTTGTGGAAGACCGGCTAGGCACGGTCGTCATTGACGAGTTGGAACGCCGCGGACATGTCGTCACCCGTGCTGGCGACTGGGCCCTTGGCCGGCTCTCGTCAGTGGGCCGCGAGCCCGCAACAGGAATGCTCACCGCTTCAGCCAATCCGAGAGGGGCACAGGGATATGCAGCAGGACGCTAGTGTTTTTGCGCAGCACACATCGCAGGAGTCAGCAGTGGACTCCGGGCAGCCGATCTTGGAAGTCAAGGACTTGGAGGTCAGCTTCGGAGAAGGGCCCGTTCTGCACGGTGTGAACTTCACCATCAGGCGCGGAGAACGAGTGGCAATCGTGGGCCAGTCCGGCTCGGGAAAATCAACCACTGTAGGAGCAATTCTTGGACTCCTGCCCGGCAACGGCAGGATCACTGGTGGCTCGATCACACTTGACGGTGCGGATCTGGGCGGCGCAAGTGAAAAGCAGTTGCGTCACATCCGTGGACGCCAAATTGGGTTGGTACCCCAGGATCCGATGTCCAACCTGAACCCCGTCATGAAAGTGGGGGCGCAGATCGCGGATGCTCTGGCAGCCAATGGACACCAGGGTCGGGACAATATTCGTCAGCGTGCCGTGAACTTGATGACTGAAGCTGGCATTCCCGATGCGGGAAGGCGCTACGGTCAGTTCCCGCATGAGTTTTCCGGCGGAATGCGTCAACGAGTGCTCATTGCCATCTCTTTGGCCGGAGAACCGGAGCTTCTGATTGCTGATGAGCCGACGTCGGCCTTGGATGTGACGGTCCAGCGCCAGATCCTTGATCACTTGCAGACGCTGGTGGATGCCCGTGGCACGTCGCTCTTGTTTATCACCCATGATTTGGGGCTGGCGGCGGACCGTACGGACCGGATCATTGTCATGGCTAACGGTCATATTGTGGAGGTCGGTACGCCGGAACAGATTTTGTTGAATCCGCAGGAGGAATACACGCAGCAATTGGTGGCCGCGGCTCCGTCTCTGCTAGCCACTGTCACTGGCGAAGAACTGGCCGGGGCAAGCCTGCCGGTTGAGTCCAAGGCGGCGTCCACAACTATTTTGGAGGTGCGTGGCTTAGTCAAGGAATTCACTTTGCGCAGTCAGCATGGGAAAAAGTTCTTGGCCGTAGATAATGTCTCTTTCTCCGTGGAGAGAGGAACTACCACAGCCGTGGTTGGTGAGTCAGGGTCAGGCAAAACCACTATTGCAAGAATGATTTTGGGTCTGGAACAAGCCACTAGCGGCGAGGCCCTGATCGATGGAAAGAGCATTACTGCCAGCGACGGAGCGGTGCGACGGGCGCTGCGGCGAAAGGTGCAGCCAGTCTTCCAAGATCCCTACGGCTCCTTGAATCCTACGTTCAGCATCGAACGGCTCATTGATGAACCGCTCCGGGTCTTTAAGGTAGGCAATGCCGCTTCACGCCGGGCGCGTGTGGCGCAACTTCTGGATCAGGTGGCGCTTCCACGCACCATGGCTCAGCGCCGACCCAATGAACTCTCCGGCGGTCAGCGTCAGCGTGTAGCCATTGCCCGGGCGTTGGCTTTGGAACCTGAAATGTTGATCTGTGATGAGGCCGTTTCAGCGTTGGATGTGCTGGTGCAGGATCAGATTTTGGATCTTTTGGCGGAGTTGCAGAACCGATTGGGATTGACGTACCTCTTCATTACTCATGATCTGGCGGTGGTGCGTCAGATTGCGCACCAAGTGGTGGTGATGAAGGCTGGCAAAGTGGTGGAAGACGGTAGTGTTGAGAAGGTCTTTATGGCCCCCGAGGCCGACTACACGAAGGAACTACTTGGAGCCATCCCTGGAGCCTCATTTGCTCGATAATACGGAACCAACACCTAAGCTGCGCATTCAGGATGAGATCCGTCATGACATCATCTTCGGTGTGCTTCCCTCGGGCAGCCGCGTGACGGAGGCGGCCCTGGCGAAAAAGTATGGCATCTCCAGGGTGCCTGTGCGCGAGGCACTCCGGGGCTTGGAGATGGAAGGCTTTGTGGAATCAAAGCCCTATGCCGGGTCCACGGTGGCAGCAATTCCGGTCGACGAAGCAGATGATCTTTTTGCTGTGCGGGAGGCCCTGGAGGCGGCTATTGCCGCCAGGGCCGCCCGGCGTGCTGCAGCCCAGTTTTCCGCTGGACACCCGGACGATGGTTGGTGGAGCATTCGCAAGGAGATAGCGCAGATCCTCGCCGAGGGAGACGAGGCTGTGGCGGCAGACCGGCAAGAACAATTACCGGAACTGAACATTCGCTTCCATCTGGCCATTGCAGAACTTAGCTCCAGTACATCCTTGGCGGCACTGTTCTCACAGATTGCCCGGAAAATTGAGTGGCTTTACGCCTCAGATGTGAAGTCACGCGGCAAGCATTCGTGGAGTGAGCACTGGGATATTATGGCGGCCATCGACGCCGGAAATGCTACAGATGCCGGTGAGTTGATGAGTAGGCATGTGAACGAGTCACGGGTGGGTTATGCTCGGCGGTTTAGTCTCGAGAGTTCCGAAGTTGTGGTGGCCGACGGGGAGATTGCACAGGGTCTAGGTGCGCAGCCGCCTACCAAATGATCGCCGCAAAGATGCGTTCTAGCTTGGCCGCACGGGCCGGGTTGAGGTGGCGCACCCACGCGATCCGCCCCTGGAGGTGCCCGCGGAAGTCTGAATGCTCTGAGCCCTGTGGCCCGCAACGGTTTTGCCCGGCCGGGCCGTGAACGGCGCAGTTGTGCAAAATTGCCTTGAGCCGATCAAACTCGGCACGGGAAACATTGGTGTGCGCATTGACCACCACGCCCGTAACACGCTGCTGAACACCACTTCCACGCACCCGAGTTTTGGCATCGTTGACGGTGTGCCCCTCCTGCTCCACGATCTTATGCACCAAGCTGACGAACGCTAAAGACCTATGGGAAAAGCCGGGTCCGCCGCTAAAGGCCAAGTCATCGGCGTAACGGGTGTAGTCGGCGTCGAAGCTTGCAGCCAGCCCGGCAAGACGAGAATCCAAACGTCGCAGGGACAGATTGGCCAGCGCCGGAGAAGTCGGGGCGCCCTGCGGCAGATGTGGGGTGGCCAGGGCTTGGCGGAAAGCGAAACGGCCGGATGCGCCGCCGCCTTGGGGCATCTCGGCAATCACGCCCAGGGGGACGGTATGCGTGCATAGCCCAGCCAGGCGGTGCGCCACGGTCTCCGGGAATCCGGCTTGGCGCAGTATGCCAAAGACCTTCCCGGCAGTGACCCGGGCAAAGAACGTAGTGAGGTCCACATTGACGACGACGTTCCGGCCGGTGTGGTGTGCGGCGTTAGTGGCGGGGCTGCGTCCAGGAGTGAACCCGTGGGCGGCGTCGTGTAGGGGGAGCGGGGAGAGTAGTTCGCGCAGCACGCTGCGCTGGATTTCGCGCAGGCGGGGAGCCGGAATCTCCAAGAGGCGAGGCGTCCGCCCGGGGCGCAGCCGCCATTGGTGGCGGTAGTGGACCAGACGTTTGTTGCGTGCCGTACGGTTCCATTGCAGGGGATCGGCAAACCAATCCAGTTCACCAACGGTCAGATCCAGGACACCCGCCAGTTCCGCAAGCGTTTGCGGGATGAGACTGCGCTCTTCCAGTGGTGACTTCAGCTCAGCAACGTTGGTGGGTGGGAGAACATAGTGCGCAATCGTCAAGGTGGCGTGCAACCGGGTGGCACGGTCTACTGCAAGGTAGAAGGGCTTAGCGCCGGCTATGAAGACCGCTAGTTGGCGTGGTTCCCGTAGAGGAGGGCGCGGGTAGGCTCGCAGCACACTGGACGCGAGTTGTGTGTGCCACTTTGCGGACCGTGTGCCGCCTCGCTTTCCGACGACGTATGTGGTTGCGGCGGCCAGCTCCGCTTCGCTCCAGGTCGGCGCGGCTAGAAAAGCATAGGCAAGAGCTGTGGACACGTTACGAGGCGAAGGGTTCGGTGTGCGCGCGAGGACCGCAGCGCCGGGCGTGGGAGTGGTCATGGGCAAGTCAAGCTGCGGTGGGCGGGGTTGGGCGGAAGAGCGCAACGGCTTCTGGATGACTTCACTCTCTGTTCGGGTGCGCTGCTGCGCGGAGCGCAGTGAGGCACCCGAGGCGGATGTCTCAGGGTGACGTGCAAGCCCCGGGGTAACCCCGGAGAGGGACGCGCACTAGGTGCCGTACCCACCTCATCCAGAAGCCGTCGCATGCCTCAAGGGTAGCAAAGGGCTCTGACGCGGTGAGAGGCTTCCTCGGCGCTCGCCGGTGAAGCCATTCGACAGCTACGCAGAGTTGGCGGCAGGATGGAATCATGCCACTTCCAGATTCCGTGAATCCCGATCCTGCAAACCGCGTTCCCAACGCTGAAGCAAAGGCTGAAGCAAGCGCTGAAGTATTTACAGAGGAAAGCGCCGCGACCAGTCATCCGTGGGTGAAGAACTATCAGCCAGGGGTCCCGGAACAGATCGAACTGCCCACGAAGTCGCTGGTGGATATGTTGGAGACGTCCGTGGAGGAGGCCGGTGCCAGCCCGGCGCTGGAGTTCTTCGGGCGCCGCACCAGCTACCGCCAGCTCGGTGAGCAGGTTAATCGGGCCGCAGAGGGATTGCGGAAACTTGGTGTGCGTGCGGGGGATCGGGTGGCACTGGTTCTGCCCAATTGTCCCCAGCACGTGGTGGCTTTTTATGCTGTTCTGCGTCTGGGTGCTGTGGTGGTGGAACACAACCCGCTTTATACCTCGCGGGAATTGCGGCACCAGTTCGAGGATCACCAGGCGCGGGTCGTGATCGCGTGGGATAAGGCGGTCGCCGCCATTGAGGAATTCCCCGCTGACATCAAAATCGAGAAAATCGTGTCCGTGAATCTGCTGACAGCGTTCCCTGCGCTTAAGCGTTTGGCCCTGTACTTGCCGGTGCAAAAACTGCGGCAAAGCCGTGTTGCGCTCAGCGCACCGGCACCGGGGACCATGCCGTGGAAGGAATTGTTGTCTAGCGGGAGCATTGATCCGGCCCACCCTCGCCCGGACGTGGCTGACCTAGCCGTGATTGGCTACACCTCTGGCACCACGGGTCTGCCTAAAGGTGCCATGCTCACGCACTTCAACCTGTTTTCAAATGCGCTGCAGGGCGAAGCTTGGATGCACGGAGCCCAGAAGCGCAAAGAGATCCTCTATGCGATCCTGCCCATGTTCCACGCGTTTGGGATGACACTGTATTTGACGTTTGGTATTCGCAAACAGGGTCTGTTGGTGCTGTTCCCGAAGTTTGAGACGGACCTGGTGCTGGACGCCATGAAGAAATCGCCCGCCACCGTGTACTGTGCCGTACCGCCCATTTATGAGCGCACTGCCTTGGCTGCCAAGGAGAAGGGTGTGTCATTGCGTTCGTGCAAATACTGTATCTCCGGGGCCATGAACTTGCCGGATCATGTGGTGGAGCTGTGGGAATCCGTCGCGGGAGGCTTGCTCGTGGAAGGTTACGGGATGACGGAATCTTCGCCGGTGGCATTGGGCAATCCGTTCTACCCCACCCGCAAGAACGGGACCATAGGAGTACCGTTTCCATCCACGCTAATGAAAGTGGTCGACGCAAATCATCCCGGCGAGGAAGTGGCGCAAGGGCAACCTGGTGAGTTGCTGTTGAAAGGCCCGCAAGTGTTCCAGGGTTATTGGAACAATCCGGAAGAAACTGCAAGGACGCTGACGGCGGATGGCTGGCTCCGGACAGGAGACGTTGTCACGGTGGATCAAGAAGGATTTACCACCATTGTGGACCGTGCCAAGGAACTTGTGATCACTGGTGGGTTCAATGTGGCCCCATCGGAGGTGGAGAGTGTTCTGCGCCAGCACCGCGACGTGGTGGATGCCGCCGTCTTCGGCAAGGCATTGGAGCGCGGCGGGGAAATGGTGGTGGCCGCCGTCGAGCTTGAACCAGGTGTCAGCCTGAACGAAGAAGCCCTGCGTGAGCATTGCCGTGGGCAGCTGGCCGGGTACAAAGTCCCGAGAAGGATCGTGCAGGTGCCGGATATGCCGCGCTCAATGCTCGGGAAAATCCTCCGCAAGCAGGTCAAGGAGCGGGTGCTCCCGGAACTCTAAATGGTTCCGTTGCGTGGCCGCACCCGCCCCTGAACTGCTCAGAGTCTCTGGCCGTGAGTAGTTACTGCTGCGCGGATGGCTCCGGCAAGCCCAGCAGCGCGTTCTCCACCAATTCCGTCAGGGCAGGATGAATCCAGTACTGATTGTGGGCAACGTCGTGTGCGCTCTGCCCAAAGGACATGGCCTGGATCAGCGGCTGGATCACCGTGGCAGCCTCCGGCCCAATCACATGAGCGCCCAGCAGTAGCCCGGTGGCGGGATCTGCCAGCACCTTCAGGAAGTGGCCCTGATCTTCCCTGGCCCAGCCCGCGGCGATGTCGGAATAGTTCTGGGTTTTGGCAACATAGGGAATGTTGGCCTTGATCGCATGTGCTTCCGTAATACCAACGGAGGCGATCTGCGGATCGGTGAAGACGGCCGCGGGTACAAAGCGGTGGTCGGAGCTGATCAGGGACTCGGGATGGGCCAGGTTGTGCTTGACCACGCGGGCTTCATGGTTAGCCACGTGCTTGAGCTGGTGATGGGTGCTGATGTCTCCCAGAGCGTAGATGCCATCCACAGTGGTGCGCTGGAATTTATCCGCCACTACCCTGCCGTGGTGATCCAGCTCCACACCCGCCTTTTCCACTGACAGCCGGGCACCATTGGAGAGGCGTCCGGTGGCGACCAGCAGCAACTCTGCGGCCACGGTGTGGGTCCCGTTGGGGCCTTCAACAACAAGTTCGACGCCGTCACTGGTCTCTGTGACGCCGCTGACCTTAGTGTCCAATAGGACGTCGTAGCGTGCGGATGCTTCCTTTGTAAACTGAGCGGAGACGTCGTCGTCCTGGGACTTGAGAAGCCGGGAGCCACGGGCGATCTGAGTGACTTTGACACCGAATGAAGAAAAAACGTGCGCGAATTCGGCGGCGATGTAGCCACCGCCAAGGATGGCGATGCTGGCCGGAAGGGATTCGATCCGCATGATGGTGTCCGAGGTATGGAACGGGGCGTTGGCATCGGCCAGACCCGGAATCTCGGGAACTACCGCATGGGATCCCGCGGCCAGGACGAATCGGTCACCGGTAATCTCGGCAGTGTCACCGTTGTGGAGGTCCACGTGCAGTGCCTTGGTCCCGGTGAATTGCCCGTGCCCGGAGAAGACCGTGATGTTGGGGCATTCGTCGCCATCGCGGTAGGCACGCCCACCGGCTTCAATGGCGTCGATGCGGGTGAAGATCCTGTCTCGGATGCCTTTCCAGTCCACGGAGTTGAGCTGGGCGTCGATGCCCAGAGCCTTGCCGTGACGGGCCGCGTCTGCGAGTTCGGCGGGGTGGACAAACATTTTGGTGGGGATGCAACCTACGTTGAGGCAGGTGCCGCCAAAGTAGCCGTCCTCGACGATGGCAATGGACCAATCATCGAATTCGGGGCCTGGGATGGAGTTGCCGGAGCCGGTGCCAATGATGACGAGGTCAAAGTGGGCCATGAGGTAGAGATCCTTTGCTTGGTGATATCGAAATTATCGCACTGCAACCTCCACACCAGCTACCAGTTTATTGTTTACGGGTCCACCAAAACTCAAGCTGAATGTTGTCTGGGTCGCGGAAGACCAGGGCGGATCCGTTGGCAGTATCTTCGGTGGGGGAATGCACCACGTTGAGGGCGCTCAGGTGGCGCTCCCAAGTCTCCAAATCGGCCCTCTCGGTGACGCTGAAACCAATGTGGTCCAAGCCCACATTCCGGTCATCGAAGCGGCCATTGGGGACTACGGAGTGCTCATTGAGCCCGATGACAAGACCTGAGGTGGCATGCAAGAGAACGATCATAATGCGGTCCTCGAAGTCAACGCGCCGCACCCGCTTCAAGCCCAGGACCTCGCAATACCACCGTGCGCTGGCCTCGGCATTGGAAACTGAAAAATCAATATGTGACGGCATCCCGAATGTGGGCATGGTTTCCTCTCTGGTCATTTTGAGCATAGCCCCGGGAAGGTGGCTGTCTTGGCTGGCCGCCTTCGGTACTGTGACTCGCTGGTCGGGCGGACTGACGGTGGCGCATTGTTATGAGTGGGGATTTTGACGGGAAAGTCCTTTAGCCAGCCGCGCCTATTGATGTCACTATGGGGGCATGGACAGCCCAGACGCAGCTATGTTGGAACCTCTCATTTTCACACGGTATTCCATGGAAGATTCGGCCCCTGTTTCCGCACTCTTTGCCATGGCGGAATCGGGAGACCTCTGTGGGATTTACGTCCTTGAGTTTGAAGATGGTGTCCGCTATGTGGGCCAAACCGTGAATATCATCCGTCGCTACGCGGACCACAGGCGCACCCACGGTGATATCTTGGCGTTCGGGTTTGCCCCATGCGAGCGAGAATTGCTTGACGCATATGAGCGCGCAGCCATCGTCCACGAGCAACGCGGCTACAGCCTGCGCAACAAGATGCTGACCGACCAGCCGGGCGGCCGTGGGGATCTGGAAATTGAGATGGCAGTCGGCGCCAGACTCACGCTGCCATGGGAGAGATCCAGGCGGTTAACTGTTTCGGAAGAGCCCAGGCAGTCCAAAGATGGCCGTTTCTGGCAACTCTCGGAGCGTCGCGACTATCGGCAGATACGAGATGAGCTGGCGCGGTACATGCACGAGACCATCCCAAGCCCCAGCCGGACAGGGGGTTTGTTGTGGTCGCTTACAGCGTTTCCATCAACACGGAAGTATAGGGATCACCGCAGGCTCTTCACGCTGAATGTCGGTTCCGTGGAAGCCTTGTACGTGACTGAGCAGGATCTCAAAAATGGAAGCACAGAGCTTGAATGGACAGTCAATCTTTGGCCTGAGGAACTCTCACCCAAGTTGGAAGCACTGAAAGACCGCTGGCTTCGGCGGGTAACTTCCCAAGTGTCCACTAACTATCGAAGCGCAGGTCCGGTGCTGACTCTGGACTGCGTAGGCACTGATACCTTTTCCAGGGTGCTGGAGCAGCCATTCATTTTGGATGCCGCTTATAGGCTCAACGTGACCATGATGCGCCGGTCCACCACGGTTTTCGCCAAGCACCATAATCATGCTTTCGCGGCTGACATTTTGCGTAAAATCCACTTTCTGGACAAGCGCGCCCCTATGTAGACGCCGTGCCCACCCTGCTTACGCTGTAGCGATTTGCCCGGATGCCTCCGCATCGTCATATGCTCTAAGTGGTGCCGCGTGCACCGATCGCCAGCATCGGCAACACAACAAGCAAGACCCGGACAGAGCAGGCAAGAGACTTGAGTAATTACGCATCATTCATTTGGGGAATCGCGGATCTTCTGCGAGGCAATTTCAAGGCTCACCAGTACGGCGACTTCATCCTGCCGTTCACGGTGCTCAGCCGCCTGGATTCAGTTCTTGCAGACACCAAACCCCAGGTGCTTGAGGCAGTCAAGGAAGCAAACGAGAAGGGCATGCCAGTTCGCCCCGTCCTCCTCCGCACAAAGGCCGGACACCAGCACTCGTTCTACAACACCAGCGTTTATGATCTGAAGAAGCTGGTGGGGGACCCGGAGAACATCCGGGAGAACCTGCTCGCCTACATCAACGGATTCTCCCTGAACGTCCACGACATCTTCTCCAAGTACAAGATCGAGGACCGGATTGAGGAACTTGAGGAGAACAACCTGCTCCTCCTCGTTGTCCAGCGCTTCGCCGAAGTGGACCTCCACCCCAAGCGTGTCTCCAACGCCAAAATGGGCCACATCTTCGAGGAACTCATCCGCAAGTTCGCCGAAGCCTCCAACGAAACCGCCGGTGAACACTTCACCCCGCGTGAGGTCATCGAGCTCATGGTGGATCTCCTCTTCGACGCCGATGGCAAAGACCTGACCGACAAGGACATCGTTCGTTCCGTCTACGACCCCACCGCAGGCACCGGCGGTATGCTTTCGGTCGCCGAAGACCACCTCACCCAGATGAACCCGAAAGCGAAACTCACCCTCGCAGGCCAGGAACTGAACGCCCAGTCCTACGCCATCTGCAAGGCGGACATGGTCATCAAGGGCCAATCCGTGGACGCCATCGTAAACGCCGACACCCTCCTGAACGACGGCCACGCCGGCACCACCTTCAACTACTGCCTCTCCAACCCGCCCTTCGGCGTCGACTGGAAAAAACAAGAAAAAGCCGTCCGCGAGGAACATCTCGAAAAGGGCTTCGGCGGCCGCTTCGGTCCCGGCCTCCCGCGCGTGTCCGACGGCTCCATGCTCTTCCTGATGCATCTGATCTCCAAGATGCGCGAGCCCGGCCAGGGCACCACCGGTGGCCGGGCGGCCATCGTCCTGAACGGCTCGCCCCTGTTCACCGGCGGCGCCGGCTCGGGGGAGTCAAACATCCGCAAGTGGATCCTGCAGCGCGACTACCTCGAAGCCATCATCGCCCTGCCCACGGACATGTTCTACAACACCGGCATCAGCACCTACGTCTGGGTCCTCTCCAAATCCAAGCATCCTGACCGTGTGGGCAAGATCCAGCTCGTCGACGGCTCCCAGCTCTTCCGGAAAATGCGCAAGGGCCTCGGCTCCAAGCGCAACGAACTCGGGCCCGACGACATCAACACCATCGTCAAGCTCTACGGAGACTTCGAACAGAGCGACAAGTCCAAAATCTTCAACACCACCGACTTCTTCTACCGCACCATCACCGTCGAACGCCCATTGCGCCTCAACTTCGCTGTCACAGCTGAGCGCATCGAGACGGCTCTGTCCTCCAAGGCCTTTTCCAAGTACGACGCCGAGTCCCGGCTCGCGCTCGAAACCTCCCTCGCGGCACTGACCACAGGCGAAGTCTGGACCAACCGCGACGCCTTCGCGAAAGCCCTGCGCGGCGCCTTGGCCAACGGCGAAACGCCTGTCACCGGCACCCAGATGAAGGCGCTCATCTCCGGCCTGTCCGAGCGCGACGACACCGCCGACATCTGCACCGGCACCAAAGGCAAGTTTGAGGCTGATACTGATCTCCGCGACACCGAAAACGTGCCCTGGGACGAGGGCGTCCACGCCTACCTGGAACGCGAGGTCAAGCCCTTCGTGCCCGACGCCTGGATCGACGAAGACAAGTCCAAGGAAGGGTGCGAAATCCCCTTCACACGCCATTTCTACAAGTACGTTCCTCCGCGCGCTCTTGAAGACATCGACGCCGACCTCGACGCGGTCCTCGGCCGCATCCGCACCCGCCTCGAGCAGGTAAAGGCATGAGCCTCAAGCCGTATCCGCACTATCGGGCGAGCGGAGTTGAGTGGCTCGGCGACGTGCCGAAGCACTGGACAGTTCAGCCAGCAACGGCGATCAGTCGTGTTGTGACCAGCACCGTTGACAAGAAATCTTACGACGACGAGGTACCGGTTCGTCTGTGCAATTACACTGACGTGTACTACAACGACGTTCTTGTTGACGATCCGCACTATATGAAGGCAACGGCGACTCCTTCGCAGATCATGGCGTTCACTCCAAAATCTGGGGATGTTGCAATCACCAAGGATTCCGAAACTTCGGACGATATTGGTATTCCGGCATATGTGCGAAACGACATGCCAGGGGTTGTTTTCGGGTATCATTTGGCAATTTACAGGCCAAATGATACCCGGTACAGTCGTTTCATCCGATATTTGTTCGAATCGAAGTACGTTAAGACCACCTTCGAGAATAAGACTCCGGGTGTTACGCGTGTTGGGTTGAGCCAAAACACGATGAAGTACCTAAGGGTGCCGACTCCATCAGTTCATGAGGCCGAACAAATTGGTGACTATTTGGACCGTGAGACGGCCGAGATTGACGCGTTCATCGCCGACCAGGAAAAACTCATCTCCCTGCTGAACGAACGCCGCGCGGCAACCATCACGCAAGCCGTCACCAAGGGCCTCGACCCTAAGGTGTCGCTGGAGTGCAGCGGTGTTGAATGGTTGGATGCGATTCCTGCCGGATGGACCATTCAACGGCTTGAACACGTAACATCCAGGGTCATTGATTGCCTGCACACGACGCCAGACGAAGATGTCGCTGGTGAATTCGTCAGCGTAAAGACGAGCTGCGTGCGAGACGGGCGGTTTAGTCCTGATCGCGGGCTGGACATTAGTCGTGACACTTACCAGGTGCGCACGGCCAAAGGCCGTCCGTCGAAGGGGGACATCTTCTTCACCCGTGAAGCCCCGGCAGGAGAGGCTGCTCTCGTTCCGGCGGACAGCATCTATGCGCTTGGTCAAAGGATGGTTCTACTAAAATGTGATCAAATCAAACTTGACCCACAATTATTGCTTTGGAACCTCTACATGCCGCATATGCGTAGCTACATTGATGTAGAAACCAGTGGCTCGATAGTCCAGAACTTGCCAATCCCCAAGATCCAGATGATGCCCGTAGTCGTTCCGGCGAAAGATCAACAGGCTCAAATAGTCGACTTTTTGAATCGGGAAACGAACGAATTCGATTTAGCCATTGCAGATGCCAAGGAATCGATTGCGTTGTCGAAAGAACGGCGTGCGGCGCTGATTTCGGCTGCAGTTACCGGCAAGATCGATGTGCGCGATGCCGTGGCGTCGAAGCAACAGTCGTTGGAGGGGGAGTTCGTTGTCCATTAGTCACGAGCAGCATTTCGAAGCAGAGTTGTGCGAGTACCTGGAGTCTCATGGGTGGCTGTATTCAAAGAACGATGGCGACTACGACCGTGAACGTGGGCTATTCCCGGAGGACGTGTTCGCCTGGCTGAGGGAGACAGCTCCCGATGAGTTGGCGAAGGTGATCAAGCCGGATCTGAACCCGACGATGCAGGCAAAGGCAGAGGTTCGGATCCTGGATCGGCTGGCATCCGTCATGTCGTCGGAGCCCATCAATGGTGGCGGCACACTGAACGCTATCAAGAAGGGCTTCGCTGTCACGCCGGCGTCGTTCAAGATGTTCCAACCGGAGCCAGCTGACGGACTGAACCCAATAACCGTGCAACGTTACGGAATGAACCGTGTGCGGGTCATGCGCCAGGTCCACTACTCCGCTGCCTCACCTAAGAAATCACTGGATCTGGTGTTGTTCCTGAACGGTATTGCGGTGGCAACGGTTGAGCTCAAAACTGATATGACACAGTCCGCCGAGGACGCGATCAAGCAGTACAAGCAGGACCGGAATCCCAAGGGAGAGCCCCTACTGACTATGGGCCGGGGTGCCCTGGTCCACTTTGTGGTGACCAACCGTGAAGTCCATATGACAACTAAGCTGGAGGGTTCGTCCACACGGTTCCTGCCTTTCAACGCCGGTGAGCACAACGGCGCGGGGAACGCTCATGTGGAAGGTTCCTCCCCGACGTCGTACTTTTGGGAAAAGGTGCTGCAGAAGGATGCCTGGCTGACGATCATCGGCAAGTTCATCCACTACCGCTTTGAAGAAGACACAGACCCGATCACCGGGAAGAAGCAGTTCAAGAAGTCCGTGCGGTTCCCGCGCTACCACCAGTGGCGGGCGGTCAATGCCCTGACCGCGACCGCGCGGGTTGAGGGGCCAGGACACAACTACCTGATCCAGCACTCGGCGGGGTCGGGGAAGACGGACTCAATTGCATGGACCGCATACCGGCTGGCGTCACTGTTCACCCCGGAGGGCGTCAAGGTTTTTGACGGGGTCATTGTGATCAGTGACCGGAACGTGCTGGACGGACAGTTGCAGAAGGCCATTGAGCAGCTGGAGACGGTCAAGGGCGTGTTCGCGCCGATCACCCGTGGCTCCGAGGGCGCCAAATCCCAGCAGCTGGCGGAGGCACTGATCAAGGGGCGCCAGATCATTGGCGTCACCTTGCAGACGTTCCCCCATGCGCTGGAGGAGATCCGGAAGAACAAGGGACTGGCCGGGCGCAAGTACGCGATCATTGCCGATGAGGCCCATTCCTCGCAGTCGGGCAATGCGGCGAAGTCACTCAAGCAGGTGCTCACGACTGCCGGCCTGGAAGCCGAGGAAGACATCACGGCCGAGGATGTGCTGGTGGCCGAGATGTCGGCCAGGGCGGGGGAGACGCGGCGGTTGTCTTTCTTCGCGTTCACGGCCACGCCGAAGGCGAAGACCGTGGAGATGTTCGGGCGGCCGGATGAGAATGGTGCTCCGCAAGTTTTCGACCTGTATTCAATGAAGCAGGCCATCCAGGAAGGTTTTATCCTGGATGTGCTGCAGAATTACACCACGTACGCGATGGCCGTGAGGATCGCCGATCTCGATGAGGCGGGGCAGTCAATTGAGGTGGAGCTCGACAAGGGCTCAAAGGCCTTGATGCAGTGGGTGAAGCTCCATCCGCACAATATTGCGCAAAAAGTCGCTGTCATAGTGGAGCACTTCCGCTCCAACGTGGCGCACCACCTGGCGGGACGCGCCAAGGCGATGGTGGTGACAGGTTCACGCAGGGAGGCAGTCCGGTACAAGAAGTACATGGATGAATACATCCACGCGCATGGATACGAGTCCGAGCTGGCGACGCTGGTGGCGTTTTCCGGCAAGATTGTGGACTCAGAACTAGGCGTTGACGAATTCACCGAGCACACGATGAACGCCGGTTTGAAGGGCCGGTCGCTTACCAAGGCGTTCGGGACCGACGAATTCCAGATCATGATTGTCGCGAACAAATTTCAGACCGGTTTTGACCAGCCACTGTTGGTTGCCATGTACGTGGACAAGAAACTTTCCGGCATCACGGCAGTGCAGACGCTTTCGCGGTTGAACCGAGTCATTCCGGGGAAGGATCAGACGTTTGTCCTGGATTTCGTCAACGATCCAGAAACAATTTTGGCGGCGTTCCAGGACTACTACGAGGACGCCGAGATCCAGGACGCATCCAATCCGGACGTCATCCACGACATGGTCTCCAAGATGGACGCCATGAACATCTACAACGACCAAGACGTGGAATTGGTGGCCCAGAAGTGGGTGGCACAGCGGAACCACAACGGACTGTATTCACACCTGAACCCAGCAGTAGATGTGTTCCGGGAACGGATGCGGCAGGCTCGTGCGGACCACGATAATCTGGCGATCGGCCAGCTGGAGGAATTCCAAAAGACCGCGTCGGCCTTCAACAAGGCCTACGACTTCTTTTCGCAGATAATCAACTACCAAGACACGCGGATTGAAAAGCTGGCGATCTACATCAAGCTGCTCGTCAAGGCGCTCAGCGACAAAGCAAAGGGCAATCAGCTTGACCTGTCCGATGTGGTGCTGACGCACTACGCCTTGAAAAAGATTGAGGATGCTGACCTGAAACTGGTTGATGGCCAGGGGCAAGGCTTGAAGGGGATCACGGGTTCGGGATCCGGTGTGGCGCGGGAGAAGAGGTCAGGTACTTGGGCAGCGCTGATTGAGAAGATCAACAAGCTTTTCGAGGGGATCGGGATCTCCGATGAGGACCAGATCAACGCCATCTCATCGATCATGGTCCATGCGGAGGGTAATGAGCAGTTGCAGCGTGAAGCCCAGGCCAACGGGCCGATCGACTTCGCTTCCTCGCCGTCCCTGCCGGACGTCGTTGAAGAAGCCGTCTATGTCGCAGGCGAGGGGCACCAGAAGGCCATCAATGCCCTGCTGGAGATGGCAGACTCGGGAAAACTGGTGGAAGTGCTGCTACTCGGTGGATTGCAGCAGCGGTTGCGGGAAAAAGCAATTGATACTGCGGAACTGGACTGATCGATAGGAATGATTGTGCACGAAATTTGGGAAGCGGTGTCCGCCATCGCATCGGTACTGACAGCACTGGCCGTCATTTTCGCGATTATGCAGCTTGTTACCGCAAGGAAACAACGGCACCGGGAATTCGAGCTTGTCTATGTTCAACGCTATTGGTCTATCGTTGACAGGTTGTCGTTTGACATCGGAGTTGAGATACCCGTTGCGGGCCTGAACGAAACCGATGCCAAACTCTGTCTGCAATACCTGAGATTGTGTGAGGATGAACTAGATCTACGCAAAAGGCGTTTTGTAACAGACGAAACATGGGAAATATGGAAACAAGGCATCAGATTTCAAGTAGCACGTAAGCCTTTCGCGGAGCTAATGAAATCCGACGTTGTGAAGACTTTGGATCTACTGCCTCCATTCCATATTGACCCGGCCAAGTCGGATCCCCTGGCGCTTTCGAATTTCCTAAAACGATGGTACGGACTTTTGTAGACAATGAATCAGTATTGACTAGGACGGCATCGTACTATTCTCCGCCGCTTTGAAAGTCCACAAACTACTGGCGTACGAATCAGTATTTTGGGAGCGCTGTTTCGCCGGGGCCCATAGAGGACGCTACCGCTGCGAAATAGGTGCATTTTGTGAACCAGGGCTTGTTCATGGGCATTATCATCCCTTGTACCAGTATCCGCATGATAAATACGGATGACAGACTGTGCCATCACATGGCAGCTGTACGGGCTATACGAGATTTACAAAGAGATCCAACTCGCGGATAAACGCTGGACGTTGTTACGACGCTGAATATCGTTGAAAAGAGGCAGCCAATATCTTGGCGACTTCAGGGTGACAACGGCGAAAAGAACGTCTAGCCACGCTGAGAAACGTCCCGGAGCGTTAGGTTGTTTTGGATGCATCGATGCAGAATCTTGGTCCTTGCCATTCCACCCGCGAACCCCCGCCTACAGTTTCACCCCATCAATACCGTCCGCCACCCATGCGTTCCCATCCCAGAGAACATTGGCGGCAAGGGGCAGCTGATGGGAGGCACTTTCCACAATGTGCATCAAATATCCTGCTGTATTGGGGAACGCAATCAGATCGCCAGCGGCCACCCCTGCCGGGAATTCAAAACGTCTACGCAACAATAGCTCCTCCTCAATGCAGTAGGCACCCACCAGAAATGCGCTCTCAAAACGACGTTTCCGCCGGGGAGGTGCGGCGTGGACAAGCACCGGATCAAGCAAGAAATCAGCCGACGTAGACCGGCACTGTGTCCGGTTCATATGCAGACCCACCAACGGAACGCCGTCGCTACGGTCCTTGGTGAACGCAACTTCGGTGAGAGTAAGCCCGCAACCATCCATGAGTGAGCGCCCTGGCTCACAGCGCAGCTGAATCTTGGCAGCACGCAGCTCTTCGGCAATGGAATCCGTTCCAGATTCAGGCACATACCCCAGCACTTCATCTAGCCAACCGCCCCGGATGAGTCTCTGGTGATAGGGGTAGACGCCCGTCCCGGGAAGCGATCCTGCGGCACCTAGCCTGTCCGATTTCCACGTCAGGGACTCGTCGCCGTCGGGCAACTGCGCCAACCGGGACCAAAAATCGTCCCACTGCTGCGCACTGTCCAGATAGGACATCGGTATTCCACCGCCCATATCCACGAAGCTTGGCTCGTGGCCCATGCCTCGTAGCTGGCCGATCACGGCCAGGGCCTGGTGGATTCCCACGGACCGCGCATTCGCTGCATAGCCGTTGAGATGGAAGTGAATGCCTGCGACCTTGACGCGGCTAGCAACTGCGCCGTCGGAGAGTATGCGCAGCCATTCGGGAGCAAGAAGGCCAAAACGGGTCGGCGGGATCAGCGGGTGCTCAATGGCCAGCCGCAACGCGATCTTGAGCGTCTCAGCCTTGCAGCCGGCCAGTTCCATGGCATCACGCAACTCGTCCTCATTGTCCAAACTGATGGTCACCCCGGAGTCAATGGCCACCTCAAGTAAGGCCTTGGATTTCACGGCCGCACTGACAATGATCCGCCCCGCTGGCACCCCTGCATCCAGGCACTGACGCAACTCGTTCAGGCTTGCGACGTCCACGCCGCATCCTTCCCGAACGGCCCGATCAAGAGCACCCATGGTCTTATTCGCCTTACGGGCATAATAAATTTCAAAGTCGATCCCGTGTGCAGCCGCCGCGGTACGTAATTCGCTCACGTTGCGTCCCAAAGCGTCAAAGTTGTGAATGTTGACGGGGGAGCCGTGGCTCTCAACCAGCTCCGCGCAGAGCGCCGGGTCGCCCAGCAGCTCCTCCATCCAAGGCTCCAACCGGGCAGTCAACCGAGCCGTGCCGTGCATTTTTTCGTCCATCACAGTGTCCTAGGGGTCGTTTTGATCAGGGCTAGGCCAGCAACTCGCTGAGCCCATAAACGGTATTCCCCATGCAGGGAACGGTTAAGAGTGTCGTGGCCCAAAGTAGGGCCTTCCGTAGGACGGCCCAGCGCCGCCAACGATTCACTGCGGGTGCCATCCTGTGCCACACACGTCCCATCGGCTTCGGTTAATAGGCCGCGGTCGCCCGGGCGGATCGAGACTACGCCAGCGTTTAGAAGCTGCGCAAAAATCTCACTATTAGGATCTCCTCCGGGCGCCGCGGAGCGAAGCGCCCCGGGTGCAGGAGTCACAGCATCAATGAGAACGGCCGACGTCGGCGGTCTCTCCTGGGACCTCGCAACGTGAAGGATTCCAGCATCAAAAAGCGCCAACAACTTGCGAGCCGTCAGCTCAGGAGGGCCGAAAGTGAACTTTTCCAGGCTGTGAGCCACTCTGGCGAAACGGCCTGCTTCACGGGTACTTTGTGGCAATCTGTCCATAACAGACACCAGCTCGGCATAGAGCCCAGACCACACCCTGGCCCAAAGCCAGCCGGTGGTCAACGGCGCCTTGAGATCATTCACGGCCAAGCTGTTCCGCAGAGCCATCGCCGCAGGGTGCGGCTGGGATAGAGGCGGCGTCCCAGTGCCAAGCTCAACCGATATCCCGGTCAAAGCAGTGCGCCACAACGACAGCGCGCTGACTTCCAAACCCATGACGCGGGCACAATCCTGGGCACCGTGCAGCAGGATCGCCCACAGTCCAGCCTGAGTCAGCTGCGGGGTGGACGTCGACTCCCGCACCTGCCTGCCCCACTGGCGCAGCCGCTCTTTGTGCACTGTCAGACACGTGGCAATATCAGTAGGCACGCTCTCGCTCTTGGGATCCATCAGTGATGCACTGCGGGAGAAGAACGTGATTCGTCGCGGCTCTTTCCCGCTGGCACCGTAGCGCCATTGGGACTCCTTGCCGGCGTCGTCCGGGTCCCGCAACCAGGTCCCGCCCCTGCCCTCCGTCAACAGCAACGCAGCATCGTAAGCCGTCAAGGAAGCTCCACGAATCCACACCTCTGACCCTGCAGGGATCTGTGCGCAAGTGAATGCGGCGTAGTCCCCGATCAGCGGATTCGTATTCAAAGCCCCTGGCACCGGATCCGCGATGATTGCCTGCGCCAAGCCGTGACCGGTGGCCACGAGCACCTCGTCATAGGATTGCGTCCCGAAGGAGCCGCTGACGTGCCATCGCGGACCGGTACGTTCGACGCCGGTCACGACGAAGGGTGCATGGGTCACGGCGAAGTTCCCGTGCTGGGACAAAAGCTGGAACTGCTCTCTCAGATACCGGCCCACCACGGCCCGTGGCGGATACTTTTCCTGTGCCAGCTCCGGGACCACCCGATTCACCCACCGGCCGAAGTCCTCGCCACTTAGCGACGAGGAAGCATCGACAATGCCGGCGTTAACGTTCAAACGCAGGATCTCAGGCTGGTCAACCCGCCAAACGCTCCCTGCTCCCGGGGGCAACGGATCGTAAACATCAACGACGAGCTGCGCTTTTGCGGTGGCAGGAAATCCAGTGGAGGGACGTCCCTCCGCAGAAAGTTTCGCAGCAGCAAATCCGGTGCCGGAAAGAGCGTCATGGAGGGCCAGCAACGCATAGAGGCTCTTTGGTCCGCCGCCAATGACGGCTATGCGGATCACTTCGCCGAAAGCTCCTGTGCACCAGTCTCAGCTTCTAGCTCAGGCTCGGCGTTCAAGGTGTCGCGAACCCACTCATCGTTGTAAACGGTCTGTAAGTAGGGAACACCGGTGTCGTGGACCATGAACGCCACACGTGAGCCGGCATCCAGTGTGGGTAGGAGTGTGCCCATGGCGGCAACAATGGCTCCCGTTGACGCGCCAGCCAATATGCCCTCGCGATGTGCCAGCCGCCGGCAGCCGCGGACCATATCGATTTCCTCCACCGCAAAGACCAGATCCGGCTCGGCAGAGGCCGCCAGTTCTGGCAGAACTCCGGCGCCCAGCCCCGGGAGCCGGCGGGTGCCAGCCGTCCCACCGAAGAGGACGGAACCGACTGAATCAACGGCCACGATTTTGGTGTCCAGGCTGTGGGCTCGAACGTACTGCTGGCAGCCAAGAAGCGTGCCAGTGGTGCTGGTGGCAATGAAGAGATAGTCCAGTTTTCCGCCAGATCCTGCCATGATCTCCGGCATGGTTGTTTCAAAGTGTGCACGCGGGTTGGCCAGCGAACCATATTGATTGGTGGTCACGGAACCGGGATTCGCTGCCAGGAGATCAGTGACCCGACGGCGTCGAGCAGCGAGTTTGTTGCCGTCCGGCGGAGTCTGAACGTGATTCACCGTAGCCCCGTACGCTTCCATGAGTTCCAGGGCTAGCGGATTAGCGTTTTCGTCGACCACAGCCGTGAAGCGGAGCCCCCGCACTACGCACTGCCGCGCTAAGGCGATCCCGAGATTCCCGGAGGTGGATTCAATGATCATCCCGCCTGGTACCAGCTTGCCAGAATCGAGGAGATCCTCGATGAGTCCATTGGCAGTGCGCTCCTTGGTGCTGCCAGCGAGCTGGAGCAGGTCAAGCTTGGCGTAAATTTCGACGTCGTAGGCGTTAAAGAGGCGGCCAACCTTCACAGTGGGAGTTACAAATGGTTTGAGCGTCCCTAAACTATCCACAATGTCCCCTCAGATACTTTCTCAATGTGCACCAAGTCTAGAACCAACATTTGATCTCGCAGTACCTTGAATGTGGGCGAGTCTAGGTGCACGTTTCGCACCTTTGATTCGGCCAGTAACCGCTAGACTTTCTGCATGGAAGAATTGCACCCCGAGCCCGTTGCTGAGGTCGCCGGAAAGACCCTTGTGCGTTTGATGTTGGCTTTTGCCGCGGTTCAAGGGGCGGTGATCGCCGGACTTGTGGTCCTGGACATGGTCAAGAAAAAGGGTCGGAGCAAGCGCAAAGGCTTCCCGCATCCTGGCATCTTTGACAAGAAGGTCTCTGACACGGAGCTGACGACCTACACTTTCGGGGCCGATCTCTACACAGACATGCTTGAGGCGATTCGCGAAGCAAAAGATACCATTCTGATTGAAACGTTTATCTGGAAAAACGACGAAACCGGACAGCGGTTCAAGAGCGCGATCAATGAAGCAGCGGCGCGTGGAGTGGATGTTTATGTCATCTACGACGGCTTCGCCAACTTGGTGGTGCCGCGATCCTTTTTTCAATTCCATCCGGATGTTCACGTTTACCGTTTCCCCGTGGTCCGCACCGCGATGCTTGTTAACACCGTCCGTAGTACTGGACTGGACCATCGCAAGCTTCTGGTGGTGGACGATCAGATCGGGTTTGTGGGCGGCTACAACATCGGTTCCCTGTACGCCACTGAATGGCGGGACACTCATCTGCGGTTAGTGGGACCCTCAGTTTGGGATCTCCGTCAAGCATTTGCGAACGTGTGGAACAAGAACGCTTCCAAATCCACCCCGAAGATTCCCCAGACCAGTCCGGAGGTGTGGGAACCGAGGATCCGTGCGGTAAACAATATCCCGGCGAATCTTGTTTATCCCATCCGCGGGGTCTATCTTGACGCTATTGCCAGGGCGCAGGACCACATTTACGTGACCATGGCATATTTCATCCCGGACCAGCAGATTCTTAAGGCCCTGCTGGCAGCTAGCCGGCGTGGTGTGGATGTTCGAATCATCCTCCCTGAGGATTCAAACCACGTTCTCTCTGACTGGCTGTCCCGCGGGTTCTACCGTTCCTTGCTGGAGGATGGCGTGACCATTCTTCTGTACCGCAATGCCATGATCCATGCCAAGACAGCCACCATCGATGGCAGTTGGTCAACGGTAGGCAGTGCCAATATTGACCGGCTGAGCCTGACGGGCAATTACGAGATAAATCTGGAAATCCATGACGAGGATTTTGCCTCGGATATGCAGAAAATATTCGAATTTGACAGCAAGAACTCGAAAGAACTGACCATAAAGGAATGGCAGCACCGGTCCCCGCTGGCCCGGTTCAGCGAAGTGGTTCTGGTTCCGCTGCGCCCGCTCCTCTAAAAACTTCAGCTCCTCAAGGACTTAGTGAGGCGCTAGAGCTTTCAACAAATACGGTGCAGTGCGGCTCGCGCTATTTGCGGCCACGTCTTCGGGTGTGCCGGCTGCCATGATGCGCCCGCCGTCGGCCCCGCCTGAGGGACCTAGATCAATGACCCAGTCAGCGGCAGCGGCAACATCCATATCGTGTTCGACCACCACCACGGTGTTTCCGGCATCTACCAGACGGTTGAGCTGGTGCATTAACAACCGCACATCGGACGGGTGAAGTCCGGTGGTTGGTTCATCCAAAAGATAGAGGGTGTGGCCGCGGCGGGCTCGTTGGAGCTCGGTGGCCAATTTGATGCGCTGGGCTTCCCCGCCGGATAGTTCGGTTGCGGGTTGACCCAAGCGAAGATAGCCCAGTCCCACCTCACGCAGGGTGGCCAGACTGCGTGCTGCTGCAGGAATGTCCGCAAGGAAGTCTGCCGCTGTTTCCACACTCAGCGTCAAGACTTCGGCGATGTTCTTGCCGTGGTATTCGACCTCAAGGGTTGCGTCGTTGAAGCGTGAACCGTGACAGGCCGGGCAGGGCCCATAGCTACCGGGCAGGAACAAGAGCTCCACCGCTACTGAACCTTCTCCGAGGCAGACTTCACACCGTCCGCCGGCTACGTTAAACGAAAACCGTCCCGCCCCGAATCCGCGTGCCCGGGCTCCCTCTGTTGCCGCAAATTCCCGACGAACGGCGTCAAACATGCCCGTATATGTTGCCAAATTGGATCGCGGTGTCCGCCCGATTGGGCGCTGATCGACTTGAACCAAGCGGTCCAAAAGTTCCAGCCCGTCAATCTGGGCCACAACGGCTCCGCCCGGAGCCTCGGCCGCATCCGGCGTCGGGTCATCCTTGTGCGAAGGATTCAACTCAGCTGTGTGCACGTGTGATCCGGCTGCTTTCGACACCACCTGCAGCAAGCTCGATTTGCCGGAGCCGGAGACCCCGGTGATCGCTGTCAGGATGCCCAGCGGCACGTTCGCGTCAACGTTTTCCAAGTTGTGCAAGCTGACGCCCGTCATCGCCACCCAACCCAGCGCAGCCCGACGTCGTGGTGCCGGGTCAAGTTCAGCACCAGCACCGCCGACATCACCGCCGCTCGCTCCGGTACCGTCAGCCCCAGCACCGCCCGGCTGATGTGAACGCTTGCCGGACGTTAGCGATTCGGAAGGCGAGGCTGTGCCCAGCAAAAACGGACGGGTCACCGACTCCTCTACCTGCGCCAGCCCCGCGACCGGGCCACTGTAGAGTATGCGCCCACCATTTTCGCCCGCTTGCGGTCCCACATCCACTAACCAGTCAGCCTTGCGCACCACGTCCATATTGTGTTCGACCACGAACACGGAATTGCCCGAGGCTTTCAGCTGCTCCAGCACTTCCAACAGTGGTTCGGCGTCCGCGGGGTGCAGTCCGGCGGACGGCTCATCCAGCACATATATAACCCCGAAAAGTCCTGACCGCAGTTGCGTGGCGATCCGCAGCCGCTGCATCTCACCGGGGGATAGGGTGGGCGTGGAGCGACCCAAGCTCAGGTAGCCAAGCCCCAAATCCGTCAGCACATTCACGCGTTGGAGGAGGTCTTTGGAGATCGCTGCGGCGACGGCGTCCCGGCTCCCGTCTTCTCCGCCTCCGGCAACCGCGATGGGCCGCAGCACATCAGCCAAGTCCGTCAGGGACAGCGCGTTCATGGCGGCAATGTTTCGCCCAGCGATGGTCACGGCCAGGGCTTCGGGTTTTAGGCCACTGCCGCCGCAGCTTGGGCAGGGCCCGGAGTGCATAAAGGCCAGCGCGCGTTCGCGCATCGGCGCGCTCTTGGAATCAGCCAGGGTATGCAGAACGTGGCTGCGCGCGCTCCAAAACTTGCCTTTGTAGGGTTTCGCCACGCGGTCCCGCTGGGGCGTTACTTCCACCACAGGCTGTTCCTCAGTAAAGAGAATCCAGTCCTGCTGCTCGGGCGGCAGTTCATTCCAAGGCAGGTCGACGTCGTAGCCAAGATGGGTGAGGATGTCGCGCAGGTTCTTGGCTTGCCAAGCGCCCGGCCATGCGGCGACGGCGCCTTCACGGATGGACAGCTGTGGATCAGGAACCAGCAGATCGGCGCTGACAGCATGGGCAATGCCTAAGCCGTGGCAGACCGGGCACGCCCCGGTCACGGTGTTGGGGGAGAAGGAATCCGAGTACAGGATGCCGGCACCCGCTGGGTAGTCCCCAGCCCGGGAGAAGAGCATGCGTAAGGAGTTCGACAAGGTGGTGAGCGTGCCCACTGAGGATCGGGTGCTGGGTGTTCCGCGTCGCTGCTGCAGGGCGACGGCGGGCGGGAGCCCGGTGATAGCGTCTACGTCCGGCGTGTTGCCCTGTTGGATCAGACGGCGGGCATAAGGTGCCACCGACTCGAAATACCGGCGTTGAGCTTCGGCAAAAATGGTCCCGAAGGCCAAGGAGGACTTCCCACTGCCGGAGATTCCCGTAAAGGCGACGATCGCGTCGCGGGGAACATCGACGTCGACGTCCTTTAAATTGTTTTCTCGGGCTCCTCGGACGCGGACATAACCGTCGGAGGGGTCGTCGAAAGCTGGGAACTGGTGCGTGGCGTCGTCGGAAGGTATCACAGCTAAAACACTAGGCGATTGCTGTTCGCAGTGGAAGTTTCCCTCAAGCCACCGTTTTCGGCGTGGCATCCACTCTTCACAAGTCGGCGATGATGATTTTCTTCATGGAGAGCATCCGCTGGTATGCGCCGGGGTGTTGCATGAGGGAACCCATGTTCTCGGGCACGATCTGCCAACTGACCCCAAATTGGTCCACTAACCAACCGCATTGCTCGGCTTCTGGCACTGTACTGAGGGCATCCCACAATGCATCGATCTGTTCTTGCTCGGTGCAGTCAACCTCCAGCGAGAGTCCCGGCGTGAAGGAAAAATCATGGCCCGCACCGGCATCCATTGCGGAGAACCATTGGCCGGCAAGGGTGAACTCTGCGAAGAGGACGCCCCCGGTTTCTTCCGGTCCGGCAATGAACATCCCGAGTGCTGAGTCCGGCAACAGAGCGGTGTAAAAGTCGATTGCCGCCTGCGCTTGCGGGGCGGGCCCCGTGAACAGGAATTGGGGAATGATCAGGGGTCGGGGCTCACCAGCAGGATCGGTAAGCATCAACTGCCAGTTGACACCAAAGCGGTCCTCAACCCAACCGTAGAGCTTGCTGTGCGGATACTCGCCCAGCGGCATGCGTTCCTCACCGCCATCCAGAAAAGCACCCCACATGCGAGCGATGCGGGCCCGCGCTTCCTCTTCACCGCCGTCGAACAGCAAAGGGTCCATATTCACAATGAAAGACAACGCTGGTGTGGGACGGTACTCGCTTCCGGCATTGATCAGGCGAATCCGGTACCCGCTGACGCTCACATCAACGACGAGGGTCTTACCGGCTAGTTCGCGTTGAAAATCAGGGATATTCTCCGTTGGGTAAGAGGCAACGACCTCCGCGGACGCGTCAGGGAGTATCGCCGCATAGAAGCTGCCAGCATCGTCAGCATTACCTTGACACCACACGTTGGGCACGATTCTTTGCATGGTTTCTCCTCGTCGAATCTTCACAGCATGGCACAGTCCGGAGGGGGCAACAAGACGCTTTAGTGCTTTTATCATTGCCACTAGTACCTTGGCTACGTATGGTCCATAATTTAGCTAAAGCGCGCTCCACCGAACGCCAAATAAATATGGCGTCAACACCGAAAGTGAGCATAACTATGGCCACCCAACTCAGCCCGTACATCAATTTTTGCGGCAATGCGCGCGAAGCCATGGAGTTCTACCACTCGGTATTCGGCGGCGAACTCACCCTGAGCACCTTCGCGGACTTTCACGCGTCCGAAGACCCTGCCGAGGCTGACTTGATCATGCACGGTGCCTTGACGACTGAAGGCGGACTGGCCTTGATGGGCTCCGATAAACCCAAGAGCATGGCTTTCACGCCGGGCAACAATTTTTCGGTCTCGCTCAACGGTGACGACGAAGCCCAATTACGCGGTTACTGGGATCAACTCAGCGACGGCGACGCCGTGTCCATGCCGTTGGAGAAGTCCATGTGGGGAGATACCTTCGGCATGTGCGTTGACAAGTTCGGAGTGGACTGGCTGGTCAACATCGTCGCTGGGAGCTGAGCCGCGGGGCAAATACTGGACGTTTCAGTCAGCGGGGCGGAGCGCGTAATGCATAATCACGTTTCCCGCTGCGGTTGATGTGGCGTTGAGGAGTTGGAGTCGGGTGGCTGGCACGCTCTCATCAAAGAGCCGCCGGCCTTGGTTGGTGACTACCGGGTGTGTGGTCAGGATGAGCTCATCGATGAGGCGCTGCAGGAACAGTGAGCGGACCGTCTCGATTCCGCCACTGACGATGATGCCGCCCTCACCGTGCTCGCGTAGATTCCTCACATAGTGCGCTGGGTCGCCGGTGATCCGAGTACTATTCCACGGCAACTCCTCAGGCAACGTCGCTGAGATGACATGCTTGCGAACCGGGTTGATCCATTCGCCGAACGGATCCGTGGCGTCCGGCCAGTACTGCGACCACTCCTGCCAGAGCTTCCTCCCGATGACGACGTCGGTGACAGGGGTGATCACATCCGTCATCACCGCCGCTTCCTCGGCTCCAAACGAGTCATATTGCCACAGGTTTGGGCTTTCCACGACGCCGTTAAGGGAGTTGAACAGGTGAGCTGTGACCTTGCGACTCATAGTTGTACCAGCCTTTTGAGATGACGTTCGATCTGGGCATGCGCGTGAATAGACCTAGGCTACTTCCCTGGAGTGCTTAGCTGAAGCATTCGCGTTGAAATTCTTAGCTGAGACCATCTAGCTGAGGTCATCATCAGGAGAGCTTTTGATTGAGGCAACGAGTTTGGCAATGAGCGCTGCTCGCTCTTGATGGGTTTCGGGCCGTCCTTTGACGCCCGGGCGTTGCTGCCATGGCAGTGGCCCCTCCGCTTGCCGGTATTCCACGCCGACGGCGTCCAACCTGGCCAAATGCGCCTCCAAACGAGGGGTAAACGCCGCTAGATCTTTTTCGCCCGTGGCCCATAAAACCTCGGCCATGGCGCACAGGCGTGGAAATGCCATGTAGTCCAGCATGCGGGCGGAATCGATGTGCTCCGTCCATAAATTAGCTTGCCCACCCAGAATATGAAGCGCCTGTTCGGGGCTCAGACCATGCGGAACCGGATCAAAGCCATAGACCTCCGCCACGCCCAGCGGAATGGAGACGGGGATGGGCTCGGAGGGCAGCAGCGACTGCCGGTAATCGAAGTAGGCAAGGTCATCTGGGCAGCAGACCACGTCATGGCCTCGCCGGGCCGCGCTGCGGGCTCCGGTCATGCCCCGCCAGGAAGCCACCGTAGCTGTGGGCGCCAGTTCCCCTTCCAGGATTTCATCCCATCCAAAGATGCGCCGTCCATGGGCAGAAATATGCGTCTCCATTTGCGCGATGAACCAGCTCTGGAGATCCTCCACGCGGTTTAGGCCCAGATCTGCCATGCGTTCCAACGATCGAGGATCGTTGCGCCACTGATCCTTGGGGCATTCATCCCCACCAACCCCAATGTACTTACCGGGGAAAATGTCCATGATCTCGTCAAAGACGTTGTTGAAGAATTCCACCGTGGAATCTTCGACGTTGAGCACGTTGTAGTTGATTCCCCACCGTGTATAAACCTCCAAAGTTTGGTCCGTGACGCCTAGCTCGGGGTAGGCCGCAAGGGCTGCTTGGACGTGGCCTGGGGTTTCGATTTCCGGCACCACGTCAATGAAGCGCAACCTTGCGTACGCTACGATCTCGCGAATGTCGCCTTGGGTGTAGTAGCCACCATGGGGCCTGCCATCGGCTCCGGCATTGGCACCAGCGCCAACCTGGGTTTCCCGGCGCCAGGCACCAATCTGAGTCAACTTCGGGTACCGCAATATTTCCACACGCCAGCCCTGGTCATCGCTGAGATGCAGATGCAAAGTGTTGAGCTTATGCATGGCCATGAGATCGATGAAGCGGAAGATTTCACGCTTCGGCAGGAAATGCCGGACAACGTCAAGCATGATCCCGCGCCACCCAAAGCGTGGCTTGTCAGCAATGTGGCACGCCGGCGCGCTCCACTGCACATTGGCAACGGGTGCAGAGCGAAAAATCGCTGCTGGCAGCAATTGAAGAAATGTCTGGCACCCATAAAAGACACCAGCAGCATCACCACCGAGGATTTCAACCGTGTTGGGGGAAATCGACACGCTGTACTCAGACTCACCCAGCCCGGGGTCAAGGAGGAGAGAAATGTTGCCCTGTTCGACGTCGACCGGGACAGGGAATCCGGTGGCCGAACGCAGAGAATTCTGCAAGCTGATCGCCACGGATTCAAGACCGGGGTGGTGGGAAAGAGTGGTTTGGGCGGTCAGCATGAACTCACCGGGCATTTGTTCCTCGTGAACAGGGCGGGGCAGCAACGGTAGAGCAGTGAAAGGCATGCAAGGATCCTTCGTAGCTGGCGAGAGAAGCATGGCTATAGGGAAAAGACTATTTTATGATGGCGGCGCTGTGGCCGGGAAGCGTCAGCAGGGTGCCGGGAGCCCCGGAAAGTAACTGGGCCCCTTCATCCGTAACGAGCAAGAGATCCTTTCCCTGGACAGGCAGGTGAGCTTCATCCGGGGCGAAGTTCAGCGCCACATCAATCCCGCCCCTGTGCAGCACCAGCCAGTGGGCTTGGTCGTCGAAGTCAACCGTGGTGTCGGAAAAAACCGGTTCGCTGAGGGCCGGGGTGAGCCGCCGAAGAGCAATCAGACGCCGGTATAAGTCCAGCAGTCTTCCATGGGAACCTTCGTGAGTTTGTGACCAGTTCAGTTTGGAGCGCAGGAACGTTTGCGGGTCCTGCGGGTCCGGCACCAAATTCGGATCCCAGCCCATGCGTTCAAATTCCTTGATGCGTCCCTCGGCGGTTGCTTTAGCCAGTTCCGGTTCGGGGTGGGAGGTGAAAAACTGCCACGGCGTGGTGGCCCCGTACTCTTCGCCCATGAACAGCATGGGGGTGAACGGTGAAGCTAAAGTGGCAACGGCTGCGACGGCAAGCTGGCCGTAGCTAAGCGTCTGGGAAAGCCTGTCACCGGCCGCGCGGTTTCCAATTTGGTCGTGATTCTGGCAGCAGACCACCAGCGCCGAGGGATGCGCCAGGCCAGCCTTGATATCCCTGCCATGGTGGCGGCCACGGAAACTGGAATAGCTGCCGTTATGGAAAAAGCCCTTCTGAAGAACCTTTGCCAACGCTCCAACAGAGGCGAAATCGGCATAGTATCCGGCCGTCTCACCACTGACGTTGACATGGACGGCATGGTGGAAGTCGTCGCTCCATTGGGCGCGTAAGCCAAGGCCGTTCGCGGACCGCGGATACAGCAACCTCGGATCGTTAAGGTCGGATTCGGCGATCATGGACACGGGGCGCCCGGACTCCACAGAGATGGCGTCGGCAAGGACTGCCAACTCCTCGAGGATGTGGACGGCGCGCTGGTCCTTGAGCGCATGCACTGCATCAAGCCTTAAACCGTCCACATGGTAGTCCCGCAACCACAGGGCAGCATTGTCCAAGATGTAGTCACGGACGGTATCGGATCCCGGCCCGTCAAGATTGATCGAGTCCCCCCAACTGTTTCCGCCGTCGGACTTCAAATAGGGGCCAAAGCGCGGCAGGTAATTCCCGCTGGGACCCAAATGGTTGTACACCACGTCTTGAATGACGCCAAGGCCCGCGACATGGGCGGCGTCAACGAATCTCTGGTAGGCAGCCGGACCGCCATAGCCCTCATGGACCGTGTACCAAAGGACGCCGTCATAGCCCCAATTGTGCGTTCCATTGAAACCATTGACGGGTAGCAACTCAACAAAGTCAATGCCCAGCTCCGCCAAGTAATCCAGCTTTCCCACGGCCGCGTCCAGGGTTCCTTCATCGGTGAAAGTGCCCACATGCAGCTCATAAATCACTGCCCCGGAGAGCTCACGTCCCTGCCATGACCCGTCAGCCCAGATGTGGGTGGTCGGGTCAAAGGTGGTGGAGAGAGCGTGGACGCCGTGCGGTTGACGGCGCGAGCGAGGGTCCGGCAAAGCCGTGGCGTCCTCATCCAAACGGTATCCGTACTCCACCTCCCCGTCAGCAGGAGCGCTTGCCGCCGTCCACCAGCCTCCGTGCCCGGGCGCTTTCGCCGGACGCGGGGACATGGCAAATTCATGCTCGCCCACCAGCAATGTCACTGTTGTCGCGTTGGGGGCCCAAACATCAAAGCGTTCACTGCCCTGTGCCGGCAAGGTCATCACTGTTCTCCTGTTCGTCGGGGCTAAGCGTCGGTGCTATGCGTCTGGACTGGGCGTCGGCGCATGGGAACTGCTCTGGGCACTGCTCTGGGCGGGGGAGGCCGGCACCAGGAGCGCCACAGGGTAGCTACGCAGGATCTCTCCGACACGTGCATTCCCGCGTGGGAAGTGACGGCCCGTCAGCTCATCGCTCATGTCTACGGCAAGCTCGAGTGTGGTGGTCTTCCAGCCGCCCTTGCGTTCCAGTCCATGCGGCAGCCGGGTGGCCAGCGTCAGTGCACCGTCGGAGCGGGAATCGTTGCTGGAGTTGATGCTGGAATCGGAATCGGAGTTGGTGCTCATGTCGGCCCGGCTGAAGGCGAGTAAATGCTCGGCCGCCGCACCCTCGGCGTACATGGGAGTGTATCCGTGGAAGAGCTCCGGGCGGTCCCGCCGCAGCCGCAGCGCACGCGAGGTCACCAACAGTTTCGTTTCCTCCAGTAGGTACGCCGCCGGTAGCTCGCCTGCGTCCAAGCGTTTCAGTTGCGCTTGGCGTTTCGTGAAATCGACAGGGCGGCGGTTGTCGGGATCCGTTAGAGAGCGATCCCAGAACTCGGTGCCCTGGTAAACGTCCGGCACGCCCGGCATTGTCAGCTGTACCAATTTCGCTGACAGGGAGTTGGCGGCACCCAAGGGATCCAGCAGTTCCACCAGTTCCTGGAGGTTGCTGTGCACCTGGGGGTTGTCGAAGGCGGAATCAACCACCCGTGCAAGCTGCTTCTCATAATTTTCATTGGGATCTGCCCAACTGGTCCACGTGCCAGCCTCCCTGGCCGCCTTTTGGGCGAAGGAATGCAATCGCTCACGCTCCGCGGGCCAAACGCCGGCAATGCCCTGCCAGAGCAAGTTGGCCAAGGGGCCGTCGGGCAACCGGGTGAGTTCCTGTGCGCCCTCAAGGAAGTCCCCCCACACCTGGGGTAATTCGGCAAGGGCACTGATCCGGGCCCGCGTGTCCTCGCTGCGTTTAGTGTCATGGGTGCTCAGGGTGGTCATGGACAGCGGAAACTCCTGCAGCCGGGTCAGCATGCGCTCATGAAATTGGGCAGACGTAATAGAAAACTCTGTGGGATCAGCGCCCACCTCAGTTAGCGTTCCCAGCCGCGTGTGCCGGAAAAACGCGGTGTCCTCCACACCCTTGGCCATGACCATGCCGGAAGTTTGTTGGAAGCGGCGGCCCAGCTCGGCGTGGTCGCCCGGTCCGGCGTCGAGCAGCAAAGGCAAAAGCATCTCCACGGTTTCTGCCAACTCCGGACGACGCTGACTCGCCAGCGCACACGCTGCGCGCAGGATCTCCGCGCCCACCGGCAGGTAGGTGCGGTACACGGGAAACGCAGTGGTGATCTCAGACAGGGCATCGGCCACATGCTCAACGCCGTGTGCCGCGCTCGCAGGCACCAGACGGGCCATGCGCAGCATCTCCGCATGCAGGATGCCGTCGGTGATCCGGCGTTTGGTCCTGTGCATCATCTGCTCATAGTCCGGGGACCTCCCACCCCGCCAGAAGGCATCGATGGAGTCGAGTCCGGGCTCGCCGGCGTCGTCAATAAAAACCCGGTCGACATCCGCCAATGCGTCATAGCCCGTGGTTCCTTCGCAGTCGAACCCGGGAGGAAGGGACTCCCCGGGTTCCAGGATCTTCTCCACCAGCACATATTTTCCGCCAATGGCGTGGCGCAGCTGGTGCAGGTAGCCTTCCGGATCGGCCAGGCCGTCGGGATGGTCGATCCGCAAGCCGTCAACCAAGCCCTCCCGGAACCAGCGCAAAATTTCGGTATGTGTCTGGTCGAAGACGGCGGGTTTCTCCACCCGAACCCCGGCGAGGGTACTGACAGCGAAAAACCTGCGGTAGTTCAAATCTGTATCAGCCCGGCGCCAATCGATGAGTTCGTAGTTTTGGCGTGCATGGACTTCTGCGGCAGTGTCCCCGGGCGAAAAGGTGCCGGTGGCCAGCGGAAAGCGGTGCTCAAAGTAGCAAAGTTCCCCTGCCTTGATCTCCAGGTCCTCTGCACTGAAGTCATCCGCTAGTAACGGGATACGTACGCGGCCACGGCCAGCGGCCCAGTCGATGTCGAAGGCGTTGGCCCAGGACGAATCCCGGCCTTCCTTCAGCACCGACCACCACCAGTGGTTCTGGAACGGTGTGGCCACGCCCATGTGGTTGGGTACCACGTCCACCAGTACGCCAAGGCCAGCGCAGTGGGCGGCATGGGCAAGTGCCAGCAATCCGTCAGGCCCACCCCTTTCGACGTCCACGCTGCCGGGGTCGGTGACGTCGTACCCGTGGGTTGAGCCCTTTTCAGAGGTCAGGATGGGGGAAAGATAGACCCAATCTGCGCCCAGCGCCTTCAGGTACGGCACTGTCTTGGCAGCATCGAACAAGGTGAATTCCGGGGTGAGCTGCAGCCGGTAGGTGGACGCTGGCGTCTTCATCCTTATTCTCCGTCCGCTGCGGTTTCGGCAGTGGTTTCTGCTTCGCTTTCAGATTCAGATTCGGCTTCAGATCCGGCTGCGGCTGCGGCTGCCAAGGATGCCTCCGCGGAGTGGCCCACGATTTCCTTTGGACCCGCGTAGGCGCGCAGAACCATGGTGGACTTTGCCTCCAGTACAATCATGGTTTCGGCCTGGACAGGGTCCGCTGTGCCGCTGCTGGCAGTGTCAACGAGGATTTCCCAGAACGGGGAGTGTTCCTTGGAGGGGAGCTGGAAGTCCACTGGGCCGTCGTCGGCGTTGAAAATCAGCAGGAAGTTCTTGTCGGTGATGCGGCGTCCACGCCTGTCCTTCTCCCGGATGCCGTCCCCGTTGTAGAAGACACCAATGCACCGGCCGAATCCGTTGTCCCAGTCGGCGGGCAGCATGCAGGCACCATCGGGCCGGAACCAGATGATGTCTGGAAGGTCGTCGCCGTCCCCACGTGTGACCGGCCGGCCCTCCAAGAAGCGGCTGCGCTGAAAGATGGGGTGTTCGCTGCGGATTTTGCTCACCATGGCGGTGAATTCCACCAAGGGCTGGTCCACGGAATCCCAGTGCATCCAGCTGAGCGAAGAATCCTGGCAGTAGGTGTTGTTGTTGCCTTGCTGGGAGCGGCCCAGTTCGTCACCGTGGAGGATCATGGGGACGCCTTGGGAGAGCAAGAGCGTGGCGATGATGTTGCGCTGTTGGCGGGCCCTCAGCGTCAGCACCGCCTCGTCGTCGGTGGGCCCCTCCGCACCACAGTTCCACGAGCGGTTGTGGGATTCGCCGTCGTTATTGTCCTCACCGTTGGCGTCGTTGTGTTTCTCGTTGTAGGAAACCAGATCACGCAGGGTGAAGCCGTCATGGGCGGTGACGAAGTTGATGGAGGCAACTGGCCGTCGCCCGGATTTCTCATAGAGGTCCGCTGAACCTGTCAGCCGCGAGGCGAACTCGCCAAGGGTGGAGGGCTCACCACGCCAGAAATCACGAACAGTGTCACGGTATTTGCCGTTCCATTCCGTCCATTGAGGTGGAAAATTTCCCACTTGGTAGCCGCCTGGCCCCACATCCCACGGTTCGGCAATGAGTTTGACTTGAGAGATGACAGGATCTTGCTGGATGAGTTCGAAGAACGTGGAAAGTTTGTCAACTTCATAAAACTCGCGGGCCAGGGTGGAGGCCAGATCGAAGCGGAAACCGTCCACATGCATTTCCGTCACCCAGTAACGCAGCGAATCCATGATCAGCTGAAGCGAGTTGGGGTGGCGAACGTTCAACGAATTTCCCGTGCCGGTGTAGTCCATGTAGTACTGCAGGTCATCCTCGACTAGGCGATAATAGGCTGCGTTGTCGATGCCTTTAAACGACAGGGTGGGGCCGAGGTGATTGCCTTCGGCGGTGTGGTTATAGACCACATCCAGGATGACCTCGATGCCTGCGCGGTGGAGGTCCCGGACCATCGCCTTGAATTCCTGTACCTGGCTTCCCTGCTCACCCGTGGAACTGTAAGTGTTCTGGGGTGCGAAGTAGCCGATGCTGTTGTAGCCCCAATAGTTGCTCAGCCCCTTCTCCACGAGGGTCCCGTCATTGACGAACTGGTGAACGGGCATCAGCTCAACGGCAGTGACGCCGAGTTTCTTGAAATGCTCAAGCATCACCGGGTGGGAGACCCCGGAGTAGGTTCCGCGCTGATCTTCCGGGATTTTCTCGTGCAGCTGGGTCAATCCCTTGACGTGGGCTTCGTAAATGATGGACTCATGGTACGGAATGCGCAAATGCCGGTCGCCGTCCCAGTCGAAGAAAGGATTGATGACCACGCTGTACATCGTGTGCGGCGCGGAATCTTCCTCTTGCCGGGTCTGCGGATCCTCAAACTGGTAAGAAAACAGTGCTGGATCCCAGTCGATCTGTCCGTGAATGGATTTGGCATAAGGGTCCAAAAGAAGCTTGTTCTCGTCGAAGCGCAGCCCGTTCGTAGGCTCGTACGGGCCATGCACCCGGTAACCGTACTGCTGGCCGGGCTGAACCTCTGGAAGATAGCAGTGCCAAACGTGTCCGTCGACTTCTTCCACGTCGATCCGGGTCTCCGTCTTGTCGTCGGAGAGCAGACACAGCACAACTTTCTCTGCATGCTCACTGAACAGTGAGAAGTTGGTGCCGGTTCCATCAAACGTGGCACCCAACGGATAGGCGTTTCCGGGCCAAACTTCCATGTGTCCTCCAAGGGAGTGTTCGTCGATGCATCATGGTGCTCTCGATTGCAGGATACGCAGCAAACGGCAGCGGCACCAATACACGGCGTGAGGGTCATGAATCATCGCGGCGCCGGGCACTGCACGTGACCAAGTCTGTTGGCACCTACCGGGGGAGTGACTAGCGTCCGAAGAGTTTCGCGAAAAAGCCTTTGCCGTTGGAATTTTCCTGTTCGTGGCCCGGGCAGCGTTGAGAAGCGCGGACCCCGCGCATGACCTGATCAACATGCTGGCCGCAGCCCGCCCACGTAGTCTTTCCACATTTCTTACATGTCACTGCACGGCACATCTGTTTGCTCCCTTGGTATGAATGGATAACTCCAGAATAATACCCCATGGGGTATCTTTGGACTGCTTTAGTCCTTCCAGGGGGCAATCGTCTGTCCCGTGGAGAATTGGTCACAGCCATTGCGTCAAACGATTGTCCCAATGATGAATTGGCTGCGTATGCGGCTGGCTAAGGATCATGACATGACGAGCAGCAAGTGTGACGTCAAACGTCCCTCCACGGTGGAGACTCGCATACCACTGGGGGTATAGAGTTGTTGAAATACTCAACAAGCCTTGGAGCGTGCGGTGGAACTCGATCCGACAGAACTTACGCCGGTTATTAACCGTCTCAAGCGCGCCCAAGGGCAGCTTGCCGCTGTCACTCGCATGCTGGAAGAGGGCCGGGACTGCAAGGAAGTTGTTACACAGCTTGCAGCAGTTTCTAAAGCCCTGGACCGCGCAGGATTCGCCATTATCGCCACAGGCTTAGAACAGTGCATTACGCAAAAAGACGCCAGCATGAGCAAGAAGGACCTAGAAAAGCTGTTCCTATCCTTGGCCTGACCCGGACGGTAGGGCTCGTTTTACCGTAGTGGTGGGATCCTTTTGTGGTCCGGAAAGAATCCGTGGTCCACACCCCAAATAATCGCGTTGGCTCTGTTAGCAACGTTGATACGGCGGTAGCAGCTTCGGATGAGCGTTTTGACGGTGTTGACTGATAGTCGAACCCTCTCGGCAATCTCGGTATTGCTGAGACCCTGGGTGATGAGTGCCAGCACTTCGGCTTCCCGTTGGGTCAGACCCTCTTCGCGTCCAGGCCAATCGCCGATGCTCGTTTTTGCATTGCCGCCAGGGCCATAAAATACCTGAGCTACGCCGTGGTGAATATCGTGGAGAGCACTAACCAGCTGTGCAGCCGGCAGGCCTTTTGAGAGGTACCCGCTGGCGCCGTTGGCCAGCGCGGCCCTGACTCGGGTTTCATCGAGATCCCATGAATAGACCACTACTTTGCCGGACAAAGGATTAGCGGCCAGATCATGCACATCCTCCCGATCGCCCGGCGTTGCTGCAAACGTATCGTACAGCGTCAGGTCCACGCGCCTGGCCACCGTGCTATTGAGGTCAAGTTCCACGACTTCCAGGGTGTCCCCATAGGACTGCAGCATCGTCTCCAAACCCCGCAGCACAATCTCGTAGTCATCCACCAGTGCAATGCGAAGGCTGTCCATTCCATCACTATAGGACAAACGAATTCACCCCTGGGGGTGAAGAAGTTCGCCGCGTTAGAAGATTAGGCTGCTTGCGTGAACAAGATCAAGGCCGACGGCGGCGTCAGGCGAAGAGATGGAGATCTGGGTCAGGCCACGACTCGGGAATTGATCGTGCAACTGGCCCTGGCCGAAGAAGAGCGTAGAAATACAGCCAGCCCGGGCCGCATCGCTGAGATAGCCAAACGTGAGCAAGATCTTGTGGCTGCTTTGCGAAAGAGCGAACTCACGCACTCCTAGCCGTCGACGTGATCGCTAAAATTCCGAACATACTGCGCTGGGGTTCGGATAGAACTCGGCGTCGGCGTAGGGGTTGGAGTTGAGGCCGCAGGTCAGGGCGAAGCCGACGCGGGTGAGTCAGTGTTCGGCTCTCGTGGGTTCGTGCTATCGGGTGAAGGTCACGTGGATGGCACCGCTCTCGGCGACTTCCGTTGTGACCTTGTGGGTGCGGTCGAGGCCGGGCAGATCGTCCCACAACCGGGTTCCGCGGCCCAGGATGATGGGGGTGATCATGAGATGCAGGTCATCTACCAGGTTGGCTCGCAGGAAATCGCGCGCGGTGCCAATCCCTCCGCCCACGCGCACGTCCAGTCCGCCGGCCGCTTCTCTCGCTTCGATGAGCACGTCCTCGACGGAGGTGCTGCGGAAGTGGAACGTCGTTTCTCCCGCCATCGGGATCGACGGACGCGGTGCGGCGTGGGTGAGTACATAGACCGGGGTGCCGAAAGGCGGTTGGTTTCCCCACCATCCTTTCCAGTCCGGGTCGTCGGGGAACGAGTGTAGGCCGAACATGGCTGCGCCCATGATCTCGGCGCCGACACCTTGGAAGAACGCGGCGGCGTAGGTGTTATCGATGCCGGTCGTGCCGGTGGAGTCGCCAACGACTTGTTCGTGGAATGTGCGGGTCGCCGAATAGGCTGCCGTGAGGCGGTTCCAGTCCTCGCCCATCGGATTTTCGGATGATCGGCCTGCAGTTGAAGTGTAGCCATCCAGCGAGACGAACAGGTCCATGCGAACGCGGGTCATATCAGGTCTCCTTTAGGGGTGGCTGGGACACGGCTGCTGGTGTCTTCACCAACCGTTCTCCGACGGCAGGGCGCGTCGGAGCCGCGAGCGGGCGGAGGACGGCGTCGAGTTCATCATGATTCTTAGGCATGTGCGTCAGTCTCATTAAAGTGAGGGGATTAGTCAATCGTTTCACGCGAGCAATGTGACTCGCGTTTGGCTCGTGTCTTGGATCAATCAGCTAAAGCGACTCTGAATCACTTCATTCGCGGTCGTGGATAGCGTAGCGGACGTAGATCACACCATTGGTGAACCTTCGGTGGTCCAGTAGTTCCAGGTCGATCCGCACGCCCAGAGGCAGCGCCGGTTTGCCGCCTCCCACGAGCACGGGGCACATGAGTAACACGCACTCGTCGACCAGCCCGTGACGGAACGCCTGCGCCGCGATAGTCGCACCGCCGATGCTCAGATTAGAGCTGGACAGCTCCTTGAGATGTCGCACCGACTCCGGTTCAAACTGCCGCTCGATCCTCGTACGCGCCGTCGACACCCCTGCGAGTGTCGACGAGTACACAACTTTGTCGGCGTCGCGCCAGACCTTCGCGTACTCTCGGACGACCGCGGGCTGGGCCGTCAGCCAGTCGTCGTTCTCCCAGACGCGCATCGTTTCATACATGCGGCGACCATAGAGGGCTGTGCCAATGTTCCGCTCGTGTTCGTTCCAGAAAGCGTGCACTTCCTCGTCCGGTACAGACCAGCTGAAGGAGCCTGTTTCGTCCTCAAGATAGCCGTCGAGCGAGGTGTTGGCCCCGTATATCAGCTTGCCCATAGTTGCCTCCGGTCTGACGGGTTACTTCTTTCTACCGCGTCAGGGCGACACCGGCAAGGTCGTTAGAGGTGAGATTTGGGCAGACGAGCTAGTTTGCAGCTCTCAAAGCTCTGGTGTTTCTTTATTGCTGCATCCATCAACTGTAGAAAAGCCGCTATTCAGTCTTGCTAGCTAGTGGTACTACGCGTTACTATCTAGCAGTAGTCAATGTCATTGAGTAGTGGAGAGGACGGGCGTCATGAACAAGCAGCAGATGACCGAGATGCTCAAGGGCACGCTCGAGGGAATCGTGCTTGAGATCCTGGCCACGCAGCCGGCTTACGGGTACGAAATCACAGCCCAGCTGCGAGAACAGGGCTTCTCCGACGTCGTCGAGGGCACTGTCTACGCGTTGCTGGTCAGGCTTGAGCGGCGCGGCCTGGTGGACGTCGAAAAGGTCCCATCAGCGAAAGGACCACCGCGCAAGGTCTACTCGCTGAACGGACGGGGAGAGGAGTACCTCAGCGGGTTCTGGCGGACCTGGGACTTCCTCGTTGAACGGATACAGCAGCTTCACCCCCGCAAAGAACACCCACAGGAAGAAGGGCAGTAGAAATGGCAGCAAAGTGGCTGGAATCTTTGACTGGATCGCTCGAGCAGAAGAAGCAGTATAGACAGGACAAAACTCGCATCGATTCGCTCCCGGAGCCCTACGGCAGTACAGCGAAGGCCATGCACCGTTACTTGATGTATTGCGGGGGCATCACCGACGGTGACACCCTCATCGCGATGTTCGGGGACCTAGCGGACTTGTGGGAACGCGCAGCGGTCGACGCGACGCCCGTGCGGGAGATAGTTGGTGAGGACCCTGTCGACTTCGCTGAAACATTCGCGCAGGCTTATGCAGGCAAGCAATGGATCGACAAAGAGCGTGCACGTCTGAATCAGGCTGTTGAGGACGCCGAGCGCAAGGAACGGATGTGAGAACGCAGCCCCGAACCCAGCTCGCTGCGACCCAAAGACGGTGGCGCGGATCTGCAAGCGAGGTCAGGCCAGCATCTACCACGGGCACGCCGTTGGAAGTTCAACAATGTTGATCGCACAAAGCTGTGGTTGTGAAAACGTCTTCTGTTAGCGTTCTATCGGGAACGGTTGCGGTTCGCTGTAAACGTCTCGTCGGTGCAAGATTGGATGGTGGGTTGGGGGCGCGAGCACGACTCACCACAGATATTTTCCGGGATTCTCACACGCGGCACAGAACCGGAAACGGGCCGACTAAACATCAACCGAGTAGAGGGGTCCCTGTTGACGGACCACTGAGTTCTGTCGAATCACTGCAGCATAGCTACGGGTCAGGAACGGTACTCCGGGTTCTCGAAATCAAAGCGCGCCCCAGCGTCCCACTTGCGGCGTTGATTGCCGTGTGTGGGGAATCCGCCCATCGTTTTCAGCGTGTGTGCGAGGTGCATCAGGTTCCACGTCATAAAGGTGGTGTTTCGTTTTGTGAATTCGTTGTCCAACCCCGCCCGCGTACCGTCGTCTTGCATGTCGCCATAGCTTGGCCCCGGTCCTGCTTCGCCGATCCATCCAGAATCAGCTTGCGGCGGTATCGAATAGCCGATGTGCTGCAAGCTGTAGAGAACGTTGGAAGCGCAGTGTTTGATGCCGTCCTCGTTGCCGGTGATTAGGCAGCCCCCGACCCGGCCGTAGTAGAGCCACTGGCCATGGTCGTTTAGCTCCCCGGAGTGGGCGTAGAGCCGTTCGATGACCTTCTTCGTCTCACTGCTGTTGTCCCCAAGCCAGATGGGGCCGGCAATTACGAGAATATCGGCGGCGAGCACGCGCGGGAACAGGTCCGGCCACGCGTCTGCTTCCCAGCCGTGCTCGCGCATATCGGGATACACCCCGGATGCTATTTGATGGTCTACGGAACGGAACCCATCAACTCGCACGCCTTGCTTTGCCATGATTGCGGCACTGGAATCAATGAGCAATTGCGTGTGGCTGATGGCAGGCGAGCGAGTAAGTGTGGTGTTGATGAATAATGCGTTCACGTTGGAAAAATCCGGATGGTTCGCTGACATGTCAGTTCTTCCTTAGAGATCGCAGGATGGTGTGGACCTCGATTCGTTTTTCGAGGGTTACGTAAACAGCTCACCGGTCAAGGAATCGAACTAGAGCGGTGCGTTGATCGTGGTTGAGGCAGCCGCGGGATCGTTAGTCGCGGTGGCCCAGCCGATGCTGTCCCGTGGCTAAAGAGCACCGAGCCTAACACGCAGTTGACACTCACACAATGATGGTGTTTCGCATGGTCGCTGCCGGCAGCATCTTGCGCCCCAGCGTGACCGCATCGGGGTCTTCCTTGGGAAGGATTCCGGAGCGGGCCACCATAATTACCTGTGACCCGAGGCGGGCGAGGGCCTGTCCGAGTTCGCAGACGATGGGTCCGTCGCAGATGATGGTCAGCCGTAACGGGAGTGTTTGAAGGTCCGCCACGGTTTCTGGGGTGACCACCAGGGCGGTGTCAAGTTCCGGGATGACGGCGGTCACGGGCGCGATGCCGGAACCCGTTGTAAGAGCCCAAGGCATCAGTACGTTGGGCTGTGGCTCCCCATCGTTAGGATGAGCGGAATTGTTGGGCCAAAGGACGATACCTCGACACGGAGAGTCTTCAGAAACCACTTCAGCGGCATGTTATCTCGGTGATGCAGGCGTATAGCTGTTTGACCTTGTCGGTCGCGGAGTTGCAGGAGAGTGTTTCAATCCGGCCAATGTGGCACTTCTTATTTGCCGCAGCCAATCTATTTGCTGAAGCCAATTTGGCAGCGAATATTGAACACCGAATGTGGCGGCCACCGCTGGGTGGCCTCGCAATTGCCTGTGTTCGCGCCTGGATGGTTGTGGGCCAAATGCAGAGAACTATCGCGTGCTTTGTCAGCGCTAAACTAGGCCATTTTGGATTGAGGTAATGATGGCGCTGACGGACTTGCGCTAGTGGGAGATTTGCTGAAGTGCCCAGGAATTCCCGTCGGGATCGCTGAAATAGGCGTAGCTGACACCGCCGCCCATATCGCTGACCTCGGATACCTCCACCCCGTTTCCGAGAAGTTTCAGGCGGACGGCAGTAAGGTCTTCCACGACTAAATGTAGGCCATGTACCGGTGCCGCATGGGGGTCACTGATGCCAACACCAATTACGATGGAACATGCTGAGCCTGGTGGTGTTAGCTGGACGATCCGCATACCGTTGCCGGGCTCAATGTCATGATCGAGGTGAAAGCCCACTTGGTCAACGTAGAAAGCTATGCTCCGGGCAACCTCCGTTGAAGGCAACGGAATTAATTCCAAACGCATGTCCACAGGGACTCCTTTCACCCGCACGGTTCGCGGAATTGTGTCGAAATATGATCTGCCTACCTGACATGCTACTTAAGTCCGACGGCGGCCACGCGGGAGCGGTGTCCGATTCCGGAAGTAGTGCATTCCGAGGGGAGCAGTGCCAGATCAGCGCGAAGCCTACCCCGCGAGTCTGCCTTCGGAAGCATCACACCATTCACAAAGAGACCTTTCACAGGGGTGTCTTTGAGGCGTTGGACAACCTCTGTGAGACGGCCTTCGGAGAGAGTAAGTGAAGGTGATTGCCAAATTTTGTGTCTCTTGGTTCAGATTCTCCCACTGCCCACTAATACAGAGGTGCACGGATACGGGCTTCACTCAACAGAACTTCAACGGGGACCTTCAAGGCCTGTGCGCCATGCACTGATCGCAGAAGAGCGAATTTGGAAGAATATGGAACTGCTAATCAACTTTCAAAGGAGCCCACCATGTCTGAGGTACTGTCCAAGATCTCTCGTTTGAATCCCGAACCGGACATGAGTGACGATGATGCGCTGATTCCCGTCATAGTCAGCACTGTAGTGGGGGATGGCAGGGAGAAATATGTTGCGTCGCTGTCGTGTGCACATCAGATTGTGGTGCCGTCGTGACAGGCGTCCATCCCTGTCACGACGAGGTCGCTGTCGTACTTTCAAGAATGTATGCCGCATATCTCCGAGGCGACTCGGCGGAAATAGATAGTTGTCTAGATCCCAACGTCAAGATCTTTGATTCTGAGCACGCCAATCTCATTTCCGGATTCTTCGAGCTCGGTGTCCTGAGAGAAGGCCGAAACTCTGCCTTGCCGTCAACCTTCGCTGAAACACAGCTGACTGTAACGGAGCTTTTGGTGTGCTCCGCTTCTGGGGCTCTAGTCGCCAGCTATTGGTTGCAGGTCGATCTGACAGACCTCCACGGGTGTCCGTTGGATCCGGAATTGAGCCGCAATACGGCCGTATTCGTGCGTGACGAAACAGCCCTACGAATTGTCCACTTGCATGAGGATGTTTGGTCGGGTGCTCAGACTAGTCAGGCTTGATGCCTAGTAGTTGAAATCTAAGTGTGCACAGTGCACTGCTGAAAAAGTTGACGATGTCTATCGTTGTAATCAGTTGACCAATTAAGGAGGACGTTCGTGGCTTTTCGCGTCGCAATGGATATCGGTGGGACATTTACAGACATTGTCGTGCATGATACCGAAACTGGAAACTTTACTGCTTCCAAAGCAGACACGACTCCGGGTCGGTTAACCGATGGGGTCCTTCAGGCAATAACCCAACTTCGCATCGAACCCGGCGAAATCGAATACTTCGTGCACGGAACAACGCAGGGATTGAACGCTTTGTTAGAGCGGAAGGGCGCGAACGTCATGCTGATTACGAATGAGGGAATGCGCGATGTGTACACAATCGCACGCGGCAATCGCACACGCATGTTCGACATTCACTATCGCAAACAAAAGCCACTTGTTGCGCGTGAGGACACATTCGGTGTCGGAGGTCGGGTGAAAGCAGACGGAACCGAGTTATATCAGCTTGATGAGCAACGTGTTCACGAATTAGCGGTTGCCGCGCGGGAAAGAGGTTACGAGTCCATCGCTGTCTGCCTGCTTTTCAGTTTCCTGGCACCAGAACATGAATTGCGGATCGAGGAGATTCTGCGCGAAGTCCTCGGGGAAGAGATTATGATCGTACTCTCGCACCGTGTTAGCGGGGAGTGGCGCGAATATGAGCGCACGTCTTCAACAGTACTAGAAGCCTATACAGGTCCCGTTGTGCGCAACTACCTTGAACAAATTGGCGAAAGGTTCGTACAGACCGGCATATCTGCCCAAGTTCAAGTCATGCAGTCATCCGGCGGGATAGTTTCTGCTGACTTTGCTCGGCAGCATCCACTTCAAACACTGCTTTCGGGTCCCGTTGGCGGTGCTGCAGGGGGAGCCGCGCTCAGTAAGGTACTGGCAACCCCGCACGCCATCTGTATCGACATGGGCGGCACTTCATTCGACGTTTCACTCATTCTCAATCACGCCCCGGATATCACCACCGATGGCAGTGCTGACGGATTCCCAGTACTCATGCCTCTTGTTAATCTCCACACAATCGGTGCAGGGGGCGGCTCGATTGCTCGCTGCGCTGGAGGTGGCCTACGTGTGGGGCCTGACTCCGCCGGTGCGACGCCTGGTCCAGCCAGCTACGGTCGCGGAGGAACGGAGCCGACGATTACGGATGCGAACGTGGTTTTAGGCAGGGTAGATCCTGATTGGTTTGCCGGTGGGCGAATGACACTGGACGGGGTTGCGGCTTCCGTGGCCGTTGAACGGTTGGGAGCAGAGATTGGGCTCGGAACGATCGAAGCGGCTGAAGGCGTGCTTGACATTGCGAACGCGACAATGGCACAAGCGATTCGCACGCTGACCGTCGAGCACGGACTGGAACCAACAGATTTCACCCTTATCGCCTTCGGAGGTGCGGGACCCATGCATGCCGAGGGAATTGCCCGGGAGCTGGGCGTGACACGTGTAATCGTGCCGGAGTATCCAGGCGCGTTCTCGGCGTGGGGAATGCTTGGTGCCGACGTTCGTCGCGACTTCAGCCACCAATTTTACGTCCAACGTGATTTGCTTGACGGGACTGAATTGCAGGTCGCGCTGCGCAAGCTCGGTGATGAGGCCCGCGAGGTTTTGACCACTCAAGCGATTACCACTGATATGCAAGGTGTGGAATATGCGCTGGACATGCGATACATCGGACAGGATTACACACTGAGCATTCCACTGCTGGGGCTCGATGAAGTGGTCGGTAAAGATTTTATCGGAGATATCGCCTCGAGATTTGAACGCAGTCACCGCAGCCGATACGGGCACGCCAACGGTGCGGCACCCTTCGAAATCGTCAATATCAGAGTGACTGGCACGGGAAAGAGCCCGCATGGGCATATCACAGGGGGTAGTGCGCTGGAAAGCGGGGGCGTCGTTAAGAACGTTGCCATTGTTTTCAACGGAGAGACTCACACGGCTCCTGTCTACAAGCGCTCGAGACTTATCCCAGGCCAGCGCATTATGGGTCCGGCGATCGTCCTTGAAGAAACCACAACGACAGTCATTTCTCCACTTGCATCCCTAACGCGGGAAGTCAGTGGCGTCCTCACTATGGAGGTGCACCCGCGTGCCTAATATCAGCCCTGTAACGACCGAGATCATCCGCTGCGCGCTGTCACAGGCTGCGGAGGATATGAATACGACACTTATCCGTTCCGCGTATACACCCACTATTTACGAGGCGAAAGACTGCGCCGTCGCTATCCTCGATTCAGCTCATCGTGTGCTTGGGCAGTCCTCGGGGCTACCCATCTTCCTCGGTAACCTCGAAGAATGTACCCGCGCAACTGAAGAGCGCTTTGGTTCTGCCGTGTGGCAACCGGGCGATGTCTGGGTTATGAATGATGCCTACGTTGCGGGAGCACATTTGAACGATGTGACTATCTACGCTCCCATCTTTCTCGATGACAGCGGTCAGGATCTCATCGGTTTTGCGGCATCACGAGCGCACTGGATTGACCTAGGATCGAAAGACCCTGGCGGCTCCATGGATTCGACGAGCATCTATCAGGAGGGTTTGCGCCTAGGCGCAACCAAACTCATGTCCGGCGGTTTGGAAATTGATCCCATCATTGATCTCATCGCCACAAATTCTCGTTTCCCCGAACCACTAATTGGAGACATGCGTGCCCAAATCGCCTGCGTTAGGACGGGAACGTCACGACTGCGCGAGATTACCCGGCGTTGGGGCATTGACACTGTCGAAGCCGCGCGTGACTCCTATTTTGCTCAGACTGCCCAGCTTGAACGTGAGGCAATCACTGCTGTCCCCGACGGCGAGTACAGCGCATCAGGGAGACTTGACAATGACGGTATTGACATCGGAACACCGATTCCAATAGTCGTGAAAGTCACGGTCAGTGGGGATCGCATCCATATCGACCTAACTGAATCAGCGGATCAGGCACTCGGGCCGATCAACTGCGGACGCGCTCAGGCGGTGGCCGCCTGCCGCGTCGCATATAAGGCTCTCCTGAGTCCTGACTTACCCCTTAACGGTGGGTCATTTTTGCCACTAACCGTCGATGTTCGGCAGGGCTCTGTTCTCGGGGCTCAGGAGCCTGCTGCCGTGCAGTACTACTACTCACACCTTGGACTTTTGATCGACCTCGTCGTGACTGCACTGTCTCCGGCCATGCCCGATCGGGCCGCCGCTGCAAGTTACGGCGACTCACTGATCGTGCAGATGATGGGCACGGATCCTCGCACGCAGATGCCTTTCCTGTCTCAGGAAGCGACTGTTGGTGGTTGGGGTGCGTGGGCAGGTAGCGACGGGGAAAGTTGTTTGATCAACAATGTCAATGGTTCTCTCCGGGACATGCCAGTGGAAGTAATGGAGACTCTTTTTCCAGTGCGGATCGAGCGTTATGAAGTACGCGAGGGATCAGGTGGAGCTGGCGAATGGCGCGGCGGCGATGGTGTCATCAGGAAGTATGTGTTCGAAGCCGATCAGGATTTGTCGCTTTGGTGGGAGCGTTCAGTTACGCCCGCATGGGGCCTATTTGGCGGTGGGAGCGGGCAAGCCCCTAGGGTTCGCCTCAATCCCGGCACCCAGGATGAGCGAGAACTACTGAAGGCCAACGCGATTCGGGTGCGAGCAGGAGATGTTTTGCTCTGTGAGTCAGGCGGCGGCGGCGGATATGGCAACGCCTAGTTCCGCAGAATTGGCTGGCCTGCGGATCATGATGGGCGACGACGGCCGCTTGTATCGCTACTGTTGACAAGCAGGTTCGCCGCAACGTGAATGGCGAGACGTCGGTCAGGGTCTGCGGTGTCTATGCCAAGTGAGCGGATTCGCTCAAGCCGCGCTGCAACAGTGTTACGGTGCAGCTTGAGCACTCTCGCGATCTTTGCAATGTGCTCACCGTTGTCAAGAGCGACTAGAAGTGTCCGCACGAGTTCACCGTCGTGATCGATTGCGGCTAGTCTTTCGAGGGTCGCCCGGGCCACGGCAAGCGTGTCTGAGGCAACTAGAATAGGTAGCACCCCTCGCTTTGAGATGGCGTTGCTGTCCAGCGCGGCCTGTCCTGTTTCGGCGGCGATTCTTGCCGCCAAGAGACCTTTTTCTATGGCCGCTGAGAGTTCACGCAAGTTTTGTATTGGCCCTACGATTCCGGCGGACTTCACGTAATCACTCGCTAACGCCTTAACTGACATTGCCGTGTCTTGCAACAGCTGTTCTGGGTCCAGTTCCTTGCCAGCATGCTCGGCTGCAATCCACTGCACGAAAGCCGAACCGCTTTCGACGAACGGGCTTGCCTCCCGTGAAGTGAGCCACCGCTCGCGAAGAAGAGTTGATTGTCTTAGCCGTTGCCGGCGGCCTTCTTCAACCGGTACGACGACGACGAAGTGCGGACCCGCGCTGGACCAGCCGAGGGCCGCTATTTCGGCGAGGACGTCATGATCTTTCTCGGATCCTTCCAGGAAGCGTTCCAGCAATTCCGCCGCATGATGTTCTTGCTCTTGGTCACGAAGTCTACGCAAAGCAGCCCATGAGGTGAGCGGTGCGGCAGCAATCCTGAGCACGTGACGAATTTCAGTTTGGCGAAGGCTTTCGTATGAATGGCGTGAAATGGCGTGAATTGTCGCCATCGAGTCAGACCTGGGGAACGGTACCTTCACAGATACATCGGACACCGCTGCAGTCTGTGGCCCGTTGGGTGTGCTGCGCGATGAGGCGGCTAGTGCAGTTGTGGCTACCACCTGGCCCCACTCGTCTGTCACACTAAAGTCGTATCCGGGCAATACCCGACCCAGCCCTTTGACTGTGCGGGCCGGGCTCGCCGCAGGGGTCGAAAGTTCAGCCACGGCAGCCACGATCGTGGCAGCGGTAGCGTCGGGCGAAGAGATGATCATGGCAGCTTGGACAGCGAAATCTAATGGGTCAGAGGTAATGGCGAGGAGAACGATCCCTAAGCTCTGTGCCAGTGCTGCAGTCGAATTTGCATGCACGTCCGAATGCGGCAGGATGACGCAGGCAGCTGCTCTCTCCCACGCGGCGCGAATGACAAGATCTACACTCCACCCGCTGGAAGCCACATCACCTGCCACGACAAGCGCGGTGCGTGGAGGCAATACCTTGACGGCTTCTCTCGTGGTTACTATTTTTACGCCACTGACTGGCTTTTCGAGTCCCGCAGCGGTCGAGACCACCACCGGTATGTCGAGCCGGGAGATCAATTCGGCAACCGTCATCGAATAGTCAGGCACGCGATCTCTCCGGAGTCTGCAATATTAATGGACTCCCCAGACCGGCGAGTGATCGTCCGGTCTCGGTGTGCCAGGCGGGTGGTGCATCAATGACCACGAATTCGACGCGGAGGCCTAGAACCAGGCGGTCGATGTCAACAACTCGGTAGTTTTCGTCAACTAGGAGGAGCTGATCTGGAGTTGTGGCTATGGGGATCCCATCTGCCAGCGCGAAAAAGATGTCGTTGTGCGCTTCTAGCCTTATCAAACGCGAGCGCCCGCCTTCCTCGCGGAGCAAGATGCTGACCGCATCAGAAGGGAAAGCGATTCCATCGAGGGCGTGTGGTGACATGTGTCCTGGATATTCGAGCGCACTGATGGTTCCTCGGCATATAGTTCGCGGTTTGGACCTGGATCTCGTCGGTAGTCGGTCGCCGCTCAACTCGAGCAGTCCGCTCATTGAACCTGAGACCGTGGTTGCCTTCAGTTGCTGACCGGTCATGGCATAACCGAAGAAGATGCCCCAGCCTCCGGCAGCGGCGACGCAGAAGCGGGCAAAGGCCTCTGTGCGCTCGTGGGCTACGTCGACTGTGATGGTTTCTTCGCCCGGCATGGCCAGTACGAACGGGCCAGCAGTAATCCCCCCAAGGGTAAAGAGTGTTTGCTCTAGCAGCGGAAAGACCCGGCCGCATCCGTCGCCGTCGACCACTGGAACATCGAGTACAGCCGCGGCCTGGACGGCAAGTAGAGCATTTTCCCCAGACAAGTTCAGGGCAACGATTCCTCGGATCTTGCGGCCAACAACTCGTTCAAAAGCTTTGGAAGCTCTTTCGATTTCTCCGCCGTCTGGAAGATACTCTGCGAGAGCCGCTGATGAACCGACAATACTCACAACAGCGTACGTGTACTCATCAGTGCATGAATTAACGTCTTGCATCTGCGCCGGGCGCTTGGACAATGTCTCAACTGTCCAGTCGTGCATGGCTCTGAGCGCTGAGAAATTGATACCTGATGAATAGACTCCTGCACTTAGCGTCAGAATCTCTAATTCCCGAACACCTATGGGCACGTTGTCCATACTCACCGATTTTCACCGGATAATACGGCGCGAACAATCAAAGAGCCCTCCGGCAGATATGCCATGGGCGCAGCCTCGATGCGTGGGACGCCCAGTCGGAGCGGGTGGGCGCCTGCGGTGATTGCGCGTCCGCTGAGATCGTCGGTGATGCTTTGGGTGAGAGACCCGGTTATTCCGTTCTCGAAGCCGTACACAATACGTGTCAATTCCGTACGAACACATGCATTTACAAGGCCATGAGCAGCGGCTCTTAGCCGCAAATATTCATCAGCGTCAGTTTCTTGGGCATCTTCTAGCCGGATAAGGGGCAGTCCGTCCCATTCCGCCCCTGCTCCGTCCAGCTTGTCTACTGGAACTTGGAGGGTTCGGAAAGCATTCAAATTTACGCAAACTCCGGCGAAAACGTTCAGCTCTTCGCGTGCAACCTGGCCGCCATTTACAAAATAGAGTGATGCGAATTCTCTGTCCCCTTGGGGGATTGCAACTACCGCAGCCTGTAGCGAATGCTGCTCAATTACTCCAGAAAGGATGGCTCCGTTAGCACTCTTCAATGCCACCATTGGAAATCGCTCAAAGTAGTCGGCCGAGACCATTCCCCCGCTGCCGCGCCCAATGTAAATCTCTGCGTGGGGAAAAGCCTTGGAGAGCTCGCTGGTTCGGGCAGCAGCCCAGCGCACCAAACCCGCATTGAGGATGGCACAATTTTCCCGTTCTCGGAGACCTACGCCTCCGATTTCGGCAGAAAGAACCACAATCGCGTTTGGGACTCGTTCCCTGATAAGCATTGCTAGACGTTCCTCGGGTTCAGCATCACTCAATGCACCGGTAGCTGCCACGGCAAATACCCGCGATCCGGCCTGGAACAGGTCATCGATGACTTTTATGAGCTCATCGTGAGAGGAGAAAGCGTGCCTGGCTCCCAGAAGACGCGTGCCGCCGTTGGCCACACGGACCCGCGAGCGAATAGGCTCTGCGAGTGCGCGTGGCCAACCGCTGAGCGGCCCCAGTGCTGGCGAGCTGGCGGGGGAGAGCCGGATTACGGAAACATCTGAGAAATCTAGGTCTCCTGCCTGCGGCTCGATGGCTATTCGAACTTCTGAAATACCCTCGGTCTCAGGATTGAGTATTTGGGCTAGGTTCTGGGGGTTCCATTTCTGGTGGTGACCTTCGACGACCGCAGCGGCTCGGAGTTGAGTTCCAGGAAGAATCGACACAAATCCCCGCTCATCGGCGGCTATGGATAGAATCATTTTTACCTCGGTCCGTGCCAGCTAGCTCAGTTCTTTACCCTCTGTTTCAGGCAAAGTCATCGCCGCGAGGAATGTCACTACCAAGAATGCCACAATGAAGAGCACCGTCGTTGAGAACGAAGCCGCACCCGCGAGCATGACGCCGATGACTGCGGGTGCTATTGCGTTCGAGATGAGCTGGGCGCTTGTAGCCCACGAGAATCCAGTGTTCCGCAATGAAGTCGGGTAAAGCTCGCCGTTCCAGGTATTCCAGATGCCCCACCCGCCGAGAATGAAGAATGAGAGAATGAAGTTAGCCACGTTGAGCGAGGTGAGGTCCCAGGAGAGTGCGAATAAAACGCCACCTGCGATCGCTCCACCGATAAATAGGAGGAAGACCGCACGCCGCCCCCAACGCGTAGTGAGAAATGAGGCCACGAGGTAGCCCGGAATCATGAACATCGCGCTGATGGCAACAAAGCCAAGACTGTCAGAGAGACTTAGCCCTCGCTGTTGCAGAAGTGTCGGTAACCATACCTGCAGGCCCCAGTAGCCCCAATTGAAAGCGAAGTTCACGATCAACATTTGGATTGTAATTCGCAAGAATGGTTTCTGAACCAGCTTGATGGGATTACCGAGGGCTGACGCCTTCATCTCAAATTTGGTGCCCTCGGGAATTTCCACGCCCAGCTTCCTCAGTACCGTTGATGCTTCTGAATCTCGGCCTTTGATGGCGAGCCAGTGTGGGGATTCGGGGACCCAGGCACGAATGACGAAGAGCCAAAGGCAGGCAGCTGCGCTGGCCAAAACGACTGCGCGCCATCCTAGAGAGCTAAAGGTCACTGTCACGCCAAGGGCTAGGAGCACGCCGATTGGCCAGCCGATTGAAAGTAATACCGTTGCCCGTCCGCGCACTCGCGTCGGCATCAGCTCGAGGAAGTAAGGGAAAGTCACTGTGTAGATTCCGGCGAACAAGAAACCGGCGACGATTCTAATCGCTAACAGAACAGTGAAGCTCGGGGCGACGGCCGAAAGCAAGGCTACGACGCCATAAGTGGCGAGACTGATGGTGGCAACTTTCCGGCGTCCAATCCGGTCGGCTATAGGGCCCCAAACTAGGACTCCCGGGATCATTCCTGTTGCGACGGCTGCAAGAAGCCAACCGAGCTGAACCTCGTTGAGGGAGAATTGCTTCACGACGTCGTCGGAGACGTAAACTAAGGCAAGTTGCTCCCATGACTCGATGACGAAGACGACGAATAATGCGATAGCGATTTTCCAATGCGCTCGTGTGAACGTCATTCGTTCAAATACATCGCCTATTGTTGTCGTCTGCCGGGAACGTTCAGAAGAGATCTTGGCATCGTTGCCCATGTACTACTCCTTCGGTGAATGTCGCCAGGTCGTCGGCGATGCTCTCATGGTAATCTGGGTCACTTCCCACTTTCCGTGCATTCCGCATGGTTCATTAGATGTTAGGTGTGCGGCATGCACTGTGTGAATATCTTCAGTCATGAGTGACTTTCAACCCTTTGCCGGATCTGATTCTTCTCTTTTGCTCGCTCGCTTAAAAGCCATTCATATTGGCCAATACTGAATGTTCGTCTGTGCTTCATGGCGATCGGTAGGATAGCCGTGCTCTCTGGTTTCCCGGCCTTGCCGCCGGGGACGTGCCTGGGATTGCTTGCTGGACGTTCTTCAAGAATTTTCTGCTTTCCCGGGGGGGGTGGACCTTGATTGATCCGCTCTCATTT
>NZ_JAJJBU010000017.1 GCF_020905375.1 Arthrobacter cryoconiti | reverse complement strand
GATAGCCGTGCTCTCTGGTTTCCCGGCCTTGCCGCCGGGGACGTGCCTGGGATTGCTTGCTGGACGTTCTTCAAGAATTTTCTGCTTTCCCGGGGGGGGTGGACCTTGATTGATCCGCTCTCATTTGCGATGTTTGCTATATCGCGAACATTCATCCACATTATCGCCGCCTGTCCTCAATGTGAGGGATGGCGGGCGTGCTTATTCGACAAGACAACGGCCGATGGCGCGAGCCTAAAGCGGCGGGTTATGCACCGGGGTCTGAACTGCAGGACCTCTTGGCAGTGCATGCGGAGCTGATTCCGGGTGCGAGCCCGGTGGCGAGAACGTGCCGGGAGTTCCAAACAGAGGCTGGGCCTGCGGACATTGTCGTGGTCGACGTGACGGGGGAGGTGACGTTGGTTGGTTCCACGTTGGCGTCCAACCCGCAAATTCGGCGTGAGATCGTTGGACAAATGTTCGACTACACGTCGTGTCTGTGGGAAATGGATGTTGATGACTTCGCGTCGGGATCGCGGAACCGAACCACCAAACCCCTCTTTGCCGATGAGGACGACGAAGGAGTTGTCATCAACGACGCCTTGGCGCAGAATTTGAAGGGAAGAAATTTCCGCATCGTGTTGGTTAGTGACGCCATCAATCCGGCACTGAAGAGGGTGGCTGAATACCTCAACGCCGTGGCCGGCCAGAGGACGATGGTAGTCGCCATCGAACATGTCGGGCTCAGGCAAGACAACGTCGAGATCTTGATGGTACTTGTTCACGGGCAGGAGCAGGCTGAGGCCAGGTCCTCACCTGATCGGCGTGAATTGACTCTGTGGGATACGGAGAGTTTCCGTTCCTGGTTGGCTGAGCACGACGGGAGAAGCATTGACGGATTCGATGCTCTCCTAGCGAAAGCCCGCGCTCAAAGATTCACTTTTTGAGGTTCAACATCGGTCAATCCAGGGAGTCTGGCGATCTACGGTCCTGGGCGGGCCTATCTGGACCGTGTAGGTATTCGACTTTAGCGGTCAGGGAGCCTCGATCCAGTTCAGCTTCACGAGCATGTCCAAGATGTCTGACGAGGAAATGCGCGCCGTATCCTTATGGGAACTATTCCTGCAGCAGCTAGTGGAGATGCCTGGCCTTCATAAAGTGGGGCTGAATCTACGATCCAGCCGGTTCAAGAGTCACAAACCCAATGACGACGTCGGCTCGGGTCTCTGAGGTCTTCGTTGTCTGACTTTGGCCGTGGTCCGCCTTGGTTGTTTCGAGCCGCAAGGGTCCCTCCCAACATTAGGCCGGGGTGCGGGTGGGCATGACTGCGGCGTCCGGGCTACGGAGTTGCCGTCGTGGGCGCCGGACCCGCGGACCGGCGATTGGTGGTCAGATACAGTCGGTGGGCGGTGATCACCAAGACCAGCCATACGGCACCTAGAGTCCATGCCACCAGAACATCGGTGAACCAGTGATGGCCCAGGTAGATGCGGCTCAGCCCCACTGTGAAAGCGAAGAGACCGGCAGCCAGAACCGTGAAGACTCGGGCCCTAAGGGTGTCCAAACGTAGGATGATCAGGTAGGCAACGACACCTGCGATCACGGTGGCGTTCAACGTGTGGCCGCTAGGAAACGAGGGTGAGTACTCATAGGGAGGGATGGCGTCCGCCAGCGGCGGACGGGCCCTTCCGAACAGCTGCTTTCCGGCAACGGTCATCAGCAGCGATCCCGCAGTCGCCGTGAGCAGGAGTATCACGGGTGTCCAGGATCGGCGCTTGACGGCAAGCACCACCATGATGGTGGCAGCGAGGATCGGCATCCCGATGGTCCCGGCGATATTGGTATAGCCCGTCGCGATTATGTCCAGCCATGGCGAGCGAACACTCTTGGCTGCCTCCAGCAGCGGATGGTCCAGGGCTGCCACGCCGTCGGCCTCGGTGACGGCGTCATAGACTTCTGCTGAAAGGTAGGTCAGTGCCGTAGCAATGGCGGCGCCGACCGCGAGCGTGAGGATCAGTGCGGCGTGCGGCCCTAGTCTGGCGCTGAGCCAACGCACGACGCCGGCAAGCCAGCGCCCCAAAGGTGCTCGCCACAGGGTTAGGTCTTTCCGACCAACGAAACGGTCGTCGCGGAGTTCGCCCTCGCGGCCAGCATCTGGGTCCTTAGATCCTGGGGGTTGTTGTTCCGTCATACCCATATCCTGCCAGTTTCTGGTGGGAACAAGTCATCGCACCGGACGCCAAATACACACGGCATGGAGTCGAATGGTATGACAGGGCAACGGATGCGCGAGCGCTGAACTTCAGATTTAGAGAAAGCCGTGATCTTTGAGCTGCTTCGCGAGCCCGGCACCGTCCGGTGCGGAGGCCCAGATTGCGCCGCCGTGCCTGGAAGCCGGGCCATCCTCATGGGCGCGGCGGCCAGCTAGCAAAGCTTCTCCCGTGGAGAGTTCTCGGATGGCGATTGCTGCTGTCTGTGGGGCATGCGCGCGGGCGAAGTCGGCGTAGATCTCCGGATCGTGCTGGCCGTCGTCGCCCACGAGGAGCCACTGGATATCAGGGAATTCCTGTGCCAATCGGCGCAGATTGTTAGATTTATGCTCTTGGCCGCTGCGGAACCAGCGCTGGCGGGTGGGTCCCCAGTCGGTGAGTAGCAATACGCCTTTCGGGTACAGATTCCGTTCCAGAAACCGCGCCAGTGCTGGTGCTACATTCCACGGTCCTGTGGAGAGGTAGAGAACGGGCGCTGCGGGGTGTTCGTCGATCAGCCTGTCGAGCAGGACGGCCATGCCCGGAGTGGGCGTCCGTGCCCGTTCGCTAAGGACAAGGGTGTTCCACAATGCCAGGAATGGCCTGGGCAAGGCGGTGACCATGACGGTGTCGTCGATGTCGGAGACGATGCCGAAGGTGGTGTCCGGTGCGACGATGAAGATGCTTGCCTCCGCGGGAACTGTTCCCTCGCTGCGAAGGGAGACGGTGTGCCAGCCTGGCTCCAAGGAAGCGTTCACAACCACGTCTACGAGACCACCTGAGTCGGCGCGAACCGTATGGACAACGCCGTCGATCTCCACCTCCACCTCGCTGTTCGGGACGGGGACGCTGGTGAAGGCCCTCCAGCCGCGCACTTTTCCGGTTGCGGCGGTGGGCTTGGATATCAGCACCACCCGTGCGAGCACGCGCACCCACGAGGTGCTGCCATATCCGGGGTAGGCGATGATGGTAGGGACAAAACCGGTGGCGTTGGCCAGCCGTGTTCGCAGTCCATGGGCCGCGTCGGCTACATGCATAACCAAGCCGAGCAGCGTCGGTGCCGCCGGTTCAGACGGTTGCCGAAGAGCACCGCGGCCCTGTTCCTCGGGGGTGTTTTGTGGAGAGTGCGAAGCTGGGGCCATGACCTCACTGTCCCACAAAACCGAGTTTCAGTGCCAGGCATCGCACGCAGCGCATTGGTGAAGCTCACGTTGCCATTTCGCCTTCAGCCATTCCAGAAAAACGGGGATATGTCCCGGTAAAGCAGGTCATTTCGTCCCTTGGTGCGCCTAGGGATTTTGACACTTTCAGGTAGCCAGATCGGAGCTGCACTGGAATGCACAATGGAGAGCGATCACCGCTGAAAAGGGAGTGGTGACGCCACAATATTTTTGTTTGAAAAGGGGGAGTAAAGGGGGAATTCTTCTTTGTGAGCCAGTGGCGCTGTTCGGGAACGGATTCAAAGTCGTTGCTGATTGTTTCACTTGTGTGATGCCCAATAGCGTAGAGGGTGCAATCCATAATGACCATTTTACGGCAGCGAATTGGAGTCAGCGTGGGCGGATCCTCCTGCGATCGAGAGTCCCGGACGGTGAAAGTCGGAATTGGCCGTAGTGCGATATGCGTGTTCGTCGAAACTACCTATTGATTACATTGGGGACCAATGGATTCGGTGTCCGGGAGCGGAACCTATACCGGGTGTTAACCGTCACCACTGGATTACTAGTTAAGCTCTTGATCGTGCCCGCCGCTGTCCCGTTAGTGGTTGCTGACCACCGGGCGGACGACGGCGCATGGCTGAGTTCGGTGGTCACCGCTTGGGATGCACGAACGCCCAGAAAGTACTGCAATGGCCCGGTTTCCGCCGGCCTCTCAGTTGTCTACTGAGTCCTCGTAGGGAATCGCGGCCATGAGCGCATGGATCTTGCCCACCGTAGCTTGGTCCAGGCCACTGGGCCAGACGCCATTCCATGCCTCCACGGCCACGTCACCAAAGTTGTGGCCGTGCCGGGCGGGAACGGCTTCCCCCATGAACATGTCAAAAGTTGCCTGCAGGTATGTAATCAGTGGAATCCACACCATGGAGTCACTGACGTCCGGGGCCCTCCCACCGGCGGAGGCACTTCCGGCGAGCCAGTCAGGTTTTTGCCAGATCAGCCGCGGCGTCAACCACGTAACCGCATCAGTGCCATGCTGCAGGTAAGCAATCCGGGCGGGCACCCACGGGCCGGTCAGAGTGTCAAAGTCCCCATCATTGGAAAGCCAGCGAACGTTGAGACCCGCTTCATACACCGGCTGCCACGGCGTGGATCCTTCATCGCGGTGTCGCAGCAGAGTACCCCAGGGCATCGAGTTGTTGGGCGGCCCGGAAAAGACTGCACCATCCACCCCGCTAATCATGTTTTGGGTGTCGGCGAAGACTGACTGCATGCCGGACGCGCCCAGACTCAGCCCATACACCAGCAGCGCTGGCCGCTTCTTGCTCGGCATGGCCAGCCATTCCCTCTTGACCGCTTGATACAGGGCCATGGAAGATTCGCGCGGAAGCTGCTGGTGGAACAGGAACGACACCCAGCTTGGCTGGTAGGAATACTGCATCGACACAATGGCGGTGTCGCCGCCGTACAGGTATTCCAGAGACTCCACAGCTTGACGTTCCAGCCACCCGGAACCAGTAGGCGTCGCGATCAGCAACGTTCCTCTTTCGAAACCGCCAGTTCGTTTGAGCTCTGTCACAGCCAGTGCTGCGCGTGCCTCCATGGATTCGGTCTGGGCCTCTCCGACATAGACCCGTACCGGCTCCTTGGCAGGCTGTTGCGTCACCTCCGAGATCTGATGAGCAGTGGGACCGCCGCCCACAAAGGCCCGGCCCTGCATGCCAAGTTTGCCCCAATCCACAGCGGAACCCGGACCTGCAGAACGGTAAGTGGAGGCAGGCTCAACAATTCCTTGCGGAGTGCTTTCATTGCGTGCCGCATACACTCTGTCAGTGCCAATCAACGCCACATTCACCAACACTGCCAGCACCAGCGCGCCGGCTAAAGTCCCCGTCAGCAGCCCGCCCGCGGCGACATACGCGGGCGCTTGCGTGACACGTCGAGTCCAGCCCCGACCCAACGCCGCAACTCTCCTCAGACACCAGCGCAGGCCAAAAACGATGCCTATAGCGACAAGTGACGCGACGAAAAACGAGGTCACCTCGGCCCCGTCCACGAGACCCATCTCCACCTTGGTTCGTACATCGTTTTGCCAGCGCAGGGCCAGTGCTCCCAGCAGGAATGCATACAGGGCCACGCCAGCGCCACTCACCCACCACCCCCACCGCGGGAAAACGAGCCAAGAAAGAAAGGCAGCAACACGCGGAAGCTGCGGTGTCCGGCGTCGTACCAGGACTTTGAACACGAGCCGGCACAGCCAGCCAGCCACCAGATACGCAAGCCCAAAACTGAGGCCCGCAAGAAAACCTTGGAAAAGCGCGGGCCGCGGCACCAACGACGGAGTCAGTGCCAGTGCCACTGCCGCCAAGCCCGCCAGGAAGGCGATGTATCTGACGAAGCGCGCTTCATGCATGTCCATATGAACCCTTGATGCGTGGAATGTAGCTCTCAGAGTATCCGAGGATGCTGCCCTCCACATCGTTGCGGCGGGCAGCATCGGCATCACTTTCAACGGAAGCCACTATCCCAGCGCGGCTACCGGCTGGGGGCCCGGTTCAGGTGCAGCCGTTTCGGAATTGTGTACGGCCTCGATGCGTGCGCAGCGCTGGCCAGGAAGGCGAGCTGGAACTTGCGCCGTTCAAGGGGCTCCTCATGTGGGGTCAGATATGGCAAGACCTCGGTGGTCAAGCCAACCAGCCGTCACGGCGGTTTTGAGCTGCGGCTTCATAGCGAGCGAAAAGACGAAGGATTTCGGCTACGTCGGACTCAGCTTCGATCAGGTACATGACCTTAGTGGCACTCCTAATGTTCCTTCCAGCCACCCTTGCAAAAGCCATGGCCATACAGCAAGTGCCGTGGCAGCAGGTTCAGTTCAGGGGCCAGAATACAGGGACGAGGAAGACAGCCACGATCAGGTAGAGCGCCATGACGACTATCCCAAATTTCCAGTAGTCTCCGAACTTGTAACCGGCCGGGTGCATGATCATCATGTTCGCCGGGGTGGCAATGGGCGTCAACAGTGCCGCCGCCGACGCGACGCTCACGCACATTAGTACCGTCAGGGGGGAAATTCCCGCCTCCGCGGCCACAGACAGTGCAATGGGGATGATGATCAGTGCCGTGGCGGTGTTGCTGATTAGTTGGCCCAACACGGCCGTGACCACGAAAATGCCGGCGAGCAGTAGGTACGGGCTGCCCCCGCCGGTGAGGTGGACGATGCCGTTGGCCAGCATGTCCGCCGTTCCGGTCTTCGTGATGGCACCGGAAAGTGGGATCATTCCGGCCACCAGGACCAGCGTGGTCCAAGACATTGATCGGTGGGCATGGGTGATGCCCACCACGCGCGTTAGCACCATTGCCATGGCGGCAAGCAGTGCGGCCACTGGTGCTGGCACCAGGTTGGTCGTTAATAGAACGACCATGGCTGCGAGGATGGTCAGGGCGGGAACAGTGCCGGGCCCCAGCGGCACGGTTTGGCGCCGGATGGCGTCGGGGGAGTCCACTAGCAGCACGTTGTGGTCGTGTGTGTGCTGGTCCAGGGCCCGCCATGTGCCCTGCAGTAGCAATGTGTCGCCGGCTTTCACCGGGTTTTCCCTGTTGGTGGGGGATTTTCCAGCCCTTTGGTGGGCCAGCACCACTAGGGAGCCGCTTTCGGTGATCATGCCAGGGTAGGCGAGGGTGCCGATAAGGTTTGACCGCGGCGTAACCAGCACCTCCACCACGCCAAAGGATTTGCAGACCAACCCACAGGTGACGTTGGGGTGCCCCTCTGAAGTCGAAGTGAGCCCCTGGTCCGTGGCGAAATCGGAAATGTTCAGCGCCGTCCCTCTCACCACCAGATAGGTCCCGGCTTCCACGGTGGGACTCTCCAGAGGTTTGCCCGCATCATTCTGAATGCTGAGTAGATGGACGCTGCCTGAGGCGCTGGGAAGCACATCCTTCGTTGCCTTGCCCACAGCCACGGCACCGGTCGGCACGAACAACCTGGCAACATCGTGCTCTTCGGGCCAGTACTGTCCTCCCAGCACATCGGGGAGGTCACTCAAGTCCTTGGGTAGGCTGCCCGGGCTTCTCCGCGGAAGCAGCCATGGCCCCAGATACACGGCGATGACGATGGACCCAGCTAGCAGCGGAAGCCCTACCAGCGCAAACTCAAAGAAACCAATGCCTTGGCCGGTTGACATCAGGGCTGCTTCCAGGATCAGGATGTTCACTGGGGATCCGGTGAGTACCAGCAACGATCCTGCGTGGGCGGCGATGGCCATGGGCATCAGCAATTGCGCCGGCTCCCTCTTGAGTCGTACGGCAAGGACTACCACCATGGGAAGCAGTGCCGCAACGGCACCGTTGACGCTGATTACTGCTGTGACAACAGCAACAAAGACCATGATGAGGATTATCAGGCGCGGGCGGCTGGTGCCTGCGTATTTGACGAGAAGTCCTCCCATCCACGTGGTGATGCCAGCGGCGTCGATGGCCTCCGCCACCACAAACAGGGCGGCGATAAGGACAACCGTGCCGGAACCGAACCCGGCGAAGGCATCATCAACGCTGATGATCCCGGTCGCGTAGAGAACAAGAGCCACGCCGATGGCTACGATCTCCACTGGAAACTTGTTCCAGATGAACACGGCAACCGTGACTGCCAAAATTATGAGCATGGTGCTGATTTCGGTCATGCCCAAAGGATAGTGTCAGGTGTCTTGGACAACAATGGAACAAACAATCTCAGTTTTCCCAATTGTGACTCTCCGTGTATTCAATTTGCCACGGACAGATGTTAGGCTCCTCGCAAAACAGGAAAACTATATAAATGCAAAGTGGGGTCGCACAAGCGTCCCATAGTCCCTGTTTCGTAGATGAATAGAGGCTCGGCATGAACTTTTTGGAAACCATTTGGTCTATCATTATTTTCTTTCTTTTTCTCTCCTACCTAATTCTGCTGTTCCAGATCATCGGGGATATTTTCAGGGACCGCACGCTATCTGGCGGGTTTAAGGCACTGTGGGTTTTTTTCCTTTTGGTGGCGCCGGTAATCACGGCATTGATCTACCTCATTGTGCGTGGAGGCGCAATGGCGGAGCGTAACGTCATGTCAGCGAACAATGCCCAGCGGGAAACCGAGGACTACCTCCGGCGGGTGGCTGGCACCCAAAGCCCGGCAGACCAGATTGCCGCAGCGAAGAGTCTTCTGGACGCAGGCACCATCACTGATGCAGAATATGCCCAGCTCAAGGTCAAAGCCCTGGCGTAACCGAGTCCACCCCCTGAAAGTGTCCGGGCGCCGCCCAAGGGGCCCGGACACTTTCAGCTATCGGGTTTCAGCTATCGGGTGATGCGGAAATGCCGAGCAACCTCTATAAGGGTTCGGGCGCCGAAACCTGTTGCCCCCTTGGACCGCCAGCCATCATCGGAGTCCGATTGCATTGTCCCGGCGATGTCCAGGTGCGCCCACGGCGTATCACCGACAAAATCGGCCAGAAACAGTGCCGCCGTTGTGGCGCCAGCGTACTTCCCGCCAAGGTTGGATATGTCTGCGATGTCCGAATCCAGCTGGGCCCTGTATTTTTTTTCGAGCGGCAGTTGCCATACCTGCTCGTCGCACGTGGCCGCCGCCGCGGTGACCCGATCCACGATCGCCTGGTCGTTGCCGAACACGGGGGCCGTCAGTTCTCCCAAGGCCATAAGCGCTGCCCCGGTTAGCGTGGCAATGTCGATGATGGCATCGACATTATCCTCATTCGCCAATGTCATGGCATCGCACATAACGAGGCGTCCCTCGGCATCGGTGTTCTTGACTTCAATAGTCTTGCCGCTGCGTGTGGTCAGCACGTCACCGAGCTTGTAGGCCGAGCCAGAGGGCATGTTGTCGGTGCACATGAGCCATCCGCTGACGGCAGAGTTGACCTCCAAGGCACGAAACGCCGTGAACGCGGCTAGCACGGACGCCGCCCCTCCCATGTCCATCTTCATCAGCAGGTGCATCGGGTCGGAGGGTTTGAGTGAGATACCGCCGGAGTCGTACATGATGCCCTTGCCAACCAAGCCCAAGTGGCCCGTCTCTTCACCTGCCGGTGCGTAACGCAGCTTCACAATGCGCGGCTCTTCGGTGCTGCCTGCGTTCACACCGAGCAGCCCGCCGCACCCCATCTCAATGATTTGCTCTTTGTTGAACACCTCGACATTGAAGCCGAAATGGCCACCAAGTTCAATGGCGACCTCTGCCATGTCGGTGGCCGTCAAGTGCCCGGCCGGGGTGTTGCACAGGTCCCGGGCGATGGTGCCCGCCCGGGCCATCACGATGCCGATCTGGATACCGGCCTCCGCATCGCCGGTCGTGGCACCGTCGAGCCTGAATTCCACCCGTTGCAGCGGAACGTCCTTGGCTTTTGCCTGAAGAACGGTAAACCGGTAGCGGGCAAGGATTACACCCTCCGTGAGCGCCTGGGCGGCCGCCTTGACTTCGATTGCGCCGAGGGTGGGCACCCGGAGTCCGATCCGGGCGAAGCGAGCCGTTGCGCGAGTGAAGGCGGACGCTGCGTCACGTAGCGCCTCCGGGCCTTGCCCGGTGCCCGTACCAACGGCCACGAGCAAAGGCCCGGAACCCTGAGGTAGGCACAGCGTGGCGCCAGCTGCTCCGGTGAAGCCCGCCCGGGTAAGGGCATCCCGGTCCAGTCCCAGCTCCGTGGGCACATCGCCCTCAGTGCCGATTAATACGCCCACGGCGTCTAACTCACCAAGGTTCGCCACGACGGCGATCTCGGCCGTGGTGGCCACGGACGGCACTGCTGTGAACGTGGCTGGGATCAATTTGTTGGGGCTGCGAGTCATTGCGATTCCTCACTTGCTTTCGGGGGAGTGGCGGCCGGAATCGGCCAGCTCGTCGATAGTGTCGTTGATGGTGTCGGGATCGTCTGGCTCCAGTTGATCCGGGAGATCTCCTGCCCGTTTGCCGGGCATCCTCCCGGCCGGAACGATGGCCAGCAACGACAGGGCGGCTAGGCCCAGCATGGAAATCTGCAGGGCTCGCAGCCGGGCGTCCTCGTTGATGGCAACTGCGGCGTCCAGTTCAGCCCCTTGGGCGCGGTCGGCCAAGACGTCCTTCAACTGGTCGTTGGTCAGGAAGTTTGCTTGGTTGAAGTTGATGTTATTGATCAAGTCGGCCGAAACGTCAGGGTGATCCTGTCCACCGGCCAGCAGCATTGAGGAAAGAGTGCCGACCGCGAAAGCGCTTGCCACCGCGATGCCTACGCTGCCGGAAAGGTTGTGCACCAGTCCGCGGAAGGCCCCGACGTCGCCGGCCAGCTCGGCCGGGGCGGCCGAAAGCAGCGTGTTGAAGACTAGGGCGACGATGGCCCCTTGGCCAAGGCCGAGAAGGATTAGGCCCAAAACCACAAAAAACTGGCCCCATTCTCCGCGGATTGAGAAAGCAAGCAGCGTTAGGGCTGCTGCCACAGCCACGAAGCCCATCCTCCCGATAGTCCGGGGCGGGAAGCGCGTGTAGAGGAACGCCACGAACGTACTGGCCACGAAGATGGAGATTGTGTACGGGATGATTGAGAACGAGGTTTCGATGCCGGTTAGCCCCTGCACCACCTGCATGTAGAGCGGGATGAGGAAGTTGGCCGCTGTGCCTACGAACAGCATGATGGACATGCACGCAACCACCGCGAGTTCGGAACCGGTGGCCAGCACCCGCAGGTCAAAGATGCGGTGTTTCTTCTCGGTCTGGCGCCTGCGGACCCAGCTGAAGAACACTTGCCCGCCGATCAGTCCCAAGATGATGAGGATGGGTGCGGGGGAAACCCCCAGGATGCTGAACGGGGCCTGGTCCGTGGCTCGAACTACGCCCCACCCGGCAAGACCGCTGAAACCGAAGCTGAGTAGGATGATCGATCCGGCAGCGATGGATGCCCCCGTCCAATCAATCTTCAAGTCGCGCTGGGGTGGAATCACCTTCAGCCGGAAGCTAAGGAGAAAATTGACCGCTCCGAGTGCGATCATCAGCACAAACGACCACCGCCATCCGATGGTCGTGGCAAACGTGCCCGCAATGAGTAGTGCGAGAACGCCGGCCGCTGGAATGGCCGCGGCCAGCAGCCCGATGGCTTTCCCCTGTTGCTCGCCGTGGTAGTTCGTTGCAATGAAAACGGTCAGCGCCGGTGCAACAAGGGCAATGACGGCGCCAGAGGACGCTTGGGCAATGAAGAGCATGGCCGGGTTAAGTGAGAACGCCACGCCAGCCATGGCTAGCGCGTGAATGGCGATCGCAATCTGAAAAACCTTCCGTGTGCCAAAACGGGCCCCTACTTTTGCGCCCAGGAGAATAAACGCGGCCATGGAGAATGTCCCAGCCGTGATGGCGATTCCCACGGACGTGGCCGCCGTGTTCAGATCCTGGGTGATCCCAGCCATGGAAACCGTCAGGGCGTTCACGGCAAAAGATGCTTGGATCTGGGTCATCACAACGATGATCAAGGGTAGCCAGGATGTCTTGACGACTTCGGGAACCGTGAGACCCGCAGCTTTGGCCATCATGACGACGCCCCTGGGTCCAAAGTGCCGGAGAATAGGGACATTGGGATTCCTGCATCCGTGATAAACCACGCGGGCCACAACGATAGGGACGAGACGTCTCTGGCTTGAGTCTCGCACGGGAAGCCGTATGGTGGAAGACCTACTGCGGGGGGACTTTTTGCGCCACGTTGTTGCCGCCCGATGGAAAGCAGCCCCACCTTGCGGCAGGGCGCCATGGACCTTACTTGTTGCATGAATAGTGATGTAGTGGGCTAGTTCCTGATGATCGTGCGTGCTGTGCTTGGGTCCAGCACCATCGTCTATATCCCCGTCAGACACGGGCCCAGGACGGCCATCGCCGGGATCTTGACAGGCTATTCATCCCGAACAGCGGGCTGTCGGCAAACTTACAGCAGGGTTCAGGCGCTTACTAATGGCACGCTGTGACAATCAGCAGCGATACAACGCGGGTCTTCTGGGACGCATGACGGGTCCTGACCAGACTGGCCGGGGGCGTCGCCAGCACGTATTTTATGTTGGAGAGCTCTGCGCTCCCGCCCCTCATCAACTTGGCCAGCAGGGGCGATCCTCTGGTGCCGAAAAAATTCGGGGACAACGCAGACGGTAGCACCTCCACCTGCAGCAACCACCCGGGCGGGGCGCATTAATGTCCCTTCGCGGCCCCACGTTCCGACTTCAGGACGGCTTTTGCGGCGGAGACGTCTCCCAGCAGCGGTTTAAGCCAAGCGGAGCCAGGGTGTGCGTCTACAAGTACGGCCCGGGCAAGGAGGGTGAGTGGCACTGCCATGAGTGCGCCGAGGGGGCCCAGCAGCCCCGACCAGAATATGACGGACAGGAACGTCAACGTCATGTTCAGATTGACGGAACCGGCCACAAATTTCGGCTGGATGACGGACTGAATCAGTGAATTGATGACGCCGTAGAAGGCCACCACGACAATGAACGATGGCAGCCCGCCGGACAACAAAGCCATGATGGCGGCCGGGACCAGGCTGATCCAGAACCCGATGAAGGGGATGAACCCGCACACGAAGGCAAGCATGGCCCACAGTCCGGCGCCCGGTACGCCAAGAATCAACAGCAGGATCAGGTTCAGGAGGGCCACGATGGCACCGAAAATGGTGGTCATGACCATGAAAGTCCGTGAGAGTCGGGCAAAGTTCGCCAGGGCATCCACCAATGGTGCGCGATCCTTCTTCAGGATAGACAGGATAGACAGGATAGTGGGGTAGTAGGTGGCATCAATGCACATAAAGAGCACCAACAGGCACAGGAACACCGTTGCCGTGCCTAGGTTCAAGGCGCTGCCCAGCAGAGAGAAACCGGCATTGAGCAGCACGCGCAGATCGATGGAATTCACCAAACTCCGGACTTGCTCGTCGCCGATACCCAGGGTGTCGTGCAGGAATAGCCCCAAGTTTGTTTTCTGCTCTGAAATTTGGGGCGCGAACTGTGGGATGAGTTTGGTGAATTGCACGGCAGACACCCACAGTGCGGCAATCAGGGCTGCCAGCATGACGTACACGGCGAGAATGGAGACGATGGTGGACAGCGCGGGCGGTACTTTGCGGGCGACAAGCCTCTGCTTGATGGGATAAACGCAGATGGCCAGCACCAGGGCCAGAAACACCGGGCCCACAATAGACGAGATGCGGCCCATACCAATGAGCACCACGACTGCGGCGGCCAGCCCAAAAAGAATCTTGGAACCGGAAGTGACAGTGCCGGATACGGTAGGAATTTTCCCGCTTGATTCATCCATAATGGTCCCTGTCGGTCGAGGCCTTCGCCAGCAACTCGTGGCATTTGTGCAAGTGTAGCCGTTTCCGTGGGGTGTGGTCCGTCCGGGCCAACACCTGTCCAATCGACGGCGCGCACGTCGGAGTGGAAGAACGCGGGCAGCGCGTCTGACCATTGGCAAATACCTGTGCCGGTCGGTGGTCCACAGTCCACGGCGATGATTCACAGGCTGTTGTGGACATGAACTGCCAGAGCATCAAAAGCTCCAACCTCAGTGATCGCCAGCACCGCCTAACGCCGGTGATGGCGAGCTTCTTCGCCGCCTTCGCCTTCACGCGTCAGAGCAAGCGCACGCAGGGTCAAGTTCGGGCAGAATCCAAGAACGTCCCGTTGGCTACTTCGTTATTGCGGCCCTCGGAAAAGGGCACCCACAGCATGTTCCGACCATTCATCAGCCGATAATGGAGGCCTTGACCGCGGCAAACTCTGCGTCGGTTAAGGCTCCCGACGAGTGCAGAGCGGCCAAACGTTCCAGTTTGGAGAGCAAATCATCGGCGGGTGCTTCCTGCAAGGGAGGAACTGCAGCAGGGAACGGATGAGTGGCGACCTGGGTTGCGTTGGTTGGTTGGTTGCGTGCGTTGACGGCATTACTGGCAGCCGTTGCGGTTCCAGCTACCACTGCAGTACGCGCAACGGTGCGGGCTAAGGAAGGACGATTGCGTCTGCCAAAAGCCATGATAATCTCCAAGGTTTTTCGGGTCCGCCCAATGCTTCCCCGTGTATGCATAGTAGCTTGATCCTTCATAACAATTCGAGGTCAGATGAATAAGAAGGAGTGGCGATTAACTATGGAATGGTGGACGGTATGAATGCGCCGTTTCATCTGCTGCAAAATATCTACTGCCTACGGAACCGTAATTAGGTCTAGGCCGGGTTCGGAACGGCTTCGCCCCGGGCAGCCCACTCCTTTTCAATCACTAATTGTGTCAAACGTGTGATGTCACCGTTTGTCTTGCAACGGCGAACGCCTTGGTCATTCTTTATGCAGCAGACACAACCACGATTCGCCTCAGCGGGGTTCCGGCTGCAAGCCGGTTCCAGTAGCCACTTTCGAGTGGGAAGTACGTAAATTCGGTGCTGTCAGGGTACAGCTATTCGAGGAATCAAAACTCCCCACAAGCTGTGGACGATGTAAAACACGGCGAAGCCAAGCTGCTGGTTCTGATTCTGGTTGTCCATTTTTTCGATTCCGTCTGCGGAATCAATGAATAATTGTTTTCAATGCAACGATGAAGATACCCAGCAAAGCGGTGCTGAATGCTGTCGCGAGCCTGATCCACGGTTTGATAGTCCATCTGCGTGCGGAGAAATATCCGAGCACGCCAAGCAGCAGAACATCAACCCAGAGGGCAGTCCAGAGGGCTGTGTCATCATCCATAATGTTCGTTACGCCCAGCAACAAGATCACTAATGGGACTACTGCCGCGATCAGAAGTCCAACGCTATGTCCCATCGCATAAGCGGCCTCACTTCGAAACGTGGTTTTGTCCTTCGATTCCTGGTTCAAGTGCGCAATTGCCACCGCAAACAAGTGCGCCACCCAGAAAACAATCACGGTTCCTAGAACCTTCAGAAAAACCTCGAGCGCGGTGTTCTCGTAATCATCGGCGATGACGAGTAATGCCGAGACAACAATCAGCCCGTAGACGGCTGATTCCGAATACAGGTCCGATCCCCGGATCTTGTATCCCATCATCTTTACCTTCTCTCAAGTCACAGATTGCAGGGAAATCCTCACCGTAGCCACCAGTTTTAAAGCATTGCCCACACGCGGGGCGGCCAAATATGGTGGACGAGTGCCACCATGATCACACGATAGTTGGTCATTCACGGACGCCCAAGCTTCCCTTGAATCCGAAGGCAAAGAATATCAGCGCCCGCAATCAGGTCCATCACCGGTCCGCTTGCACCCCAATTCCACGGATCAAGTGATTCACCTGCGTCCACGGTCGCTGGATTCTCGTCTACCGCCGGAAATAATGCCCGATGCGGGTAAACGAAACATGAAAAAATCTGGCGCGAAACTCATTGCAAAGTTCCGTCGGACTTCAGTGGTGTAGCTTACAGCTGGCATTGTGCGTCTGCTAAGCGGTTGAAGGTAGCGGTATCCCCGTAGGCGGTCGCCAAGGTTGCGGCGAGCCTGGATTTGCAGAGAGTATGTGAGTCAGGTTAGTTCGTGTGGCAGGCTGGCCGTATAGATCGTTGTGGACTCCGTGGTCCTGAGCAGGTGAGACAGTCGGCGGCGGGTGGTAGGGAGCAAGTTTACGACTTCGCGGAAATCCTAGTGTCTAGAGGGTAAGCAGGTCGTAGGCTTCACCGTTACCCGGCCCACTTCAGGGTGGTGTTCACGCATGAAACTACCCTCTGTCGGCCCGATGCCGTTCGTCACCAAAGTTGCATGCTGACCAAGTGGTGGTTGCGGACTCGTGTTGGTGAATACAGGCTAAACAGGGCAGAACTACGCTGGCCCCGGACCGCGCAGGGTCTGCGACGGCGAGAACCCGAATTGCTGCCGATATACCTGGGCAAACCTCCCCAAATGTCCGAAACCGCAGCGCTGGGCAATGTCCGTCACGTTGTCAATCCGGGGGTTTCCCTCGCTCAACATTTGGTGTGCCCTGCGCACCCGTGCCTCACGGAGCATATGAGAGGGAGTTCTGCCGAGCTCCTTGGCAAGCGCAGCCTGAAGCGTACGCACCGAAACACCCAAGGCCTCAGCCAGGTCTCCCATGCTGAGATCCTCTCCGCTGTGGGCAAGGAGAAGATCTTGGAAATCGGCAACCAAGGCCGAGGGATGCGGCCCCTCAAATGCACTGGACCGTTGTCCAAGTGCAGTGGTGAAATTGGATTCCATCGACAAAAGCCAGCGGGCCAGGACCACCTCCTCATGGAGGCGGCGGACATAAGCCGACGGCGTATTTTGCGGAACGTTGAGTAGATCGTGATATTCGAAGACTGAGCGGATGAATAATTTCCCCTCTGGCGTAGCCACCCTCATACTGTTGGCCAACTGCAATGGCGCATCAAGCGTCGCCCCAAACAGTGCAATGGCTGCGTTACCCAAGACTTCCCTCGGCACGGTAACTATTAATTGAGGCGTTCCCGCCTCCCACACCATGGAGAAATCCTGGTCGATGGGCGGGACGGAGGCAAGAGCCGGGTTCGAGTCAACAGTAGAGTTCGGGCTGCACAGCCGGGCCCTGCCCGAAAGCGGCACCTGAACCATGAAAAACGTTTTCAGCGCATCCGGTTCTATGCGGACCGCAGCGCCGTAATCCAGAAGGTGCACACCGAAACCTTCTCCGGTGGAGCGCAGATTCAACTTCACCGAGCCCCTGGCCGAAAGCGGCCGCAAATCGTGCCGGCAGAATAGCTCACTTACCCGTTCCTGCGCCTCACCCGGGTCCCGTGTTTCTAGTGTCGGCAACCTGTCAAGCACGCTGCTGGCATTAGGAGCGGCTGGCTGCTGGATCAGCATGTGTTCGCTCCTTGGTAGTGAACGGAAACGGGGCTTGCAACTGGGTTCGTCGAGCCTGCGCGAATTGGATGAGACCTGCGCGAAACGGATAGTTACGGACCGTCGGAGTCGATAGATTTCTCTTCAGATCACTCATTATGACATGGATCACATCTCATTGAGTCGGAAGGAATCTCATGAAAATACTTCAGGACCGCGTTGTACTGCTGACAGGAGGCGCAACCAAGGTTGGTGCCGGAGTTGTCGGCTCCCTCCTGGAATCCGGGGCCATGGCCATCGTCGCAGACATCGACGAAAAAGGCGGATCGGAGCTGACTGCCCGGCACCCCAGCGTTGAATTTCATGCCCTGGACATCACCGACGACACAGGGCTAGAGTCCCTCATCGCCCACATCAGCACCACGCACGGACGGCTCGACGGCCTGGTCAACCTGGCCTGCAGCTACCTTGACGAAGGAATCGGATCGGGCAGGGCCGACTGGCTAACCGCACTTAACGTCAACGTGGTTAGCGCCGTCATGCTCACCCGCTTGGCCCGCCCGCTCTTGGCGGCCTCCGGGCACGGAGCGGTGGTCAACTTCACTTCCATTTCAAGCAGTGTTTCGCAAACAGGACGCTGGCTGTACCCCGCCAGCAAGGCAAGCCTGGTACAGGTCACCCGCTCCATGGCCGCAGACCTGGCAGGTGAAGGCATCCGGGTGAATTCGGTCAGCCCCGGGTGGACTTGGTCCAAGATTATGGACACGCTCAGCGGTGGAGACCTGGCCAAGACTGATGCAGTAGCCGCACCCTTCCATTTGCTGGGCCGGGTGGGGCGCCCCGAGGAAGTGGGCCAGGTGGTGGCTTTTCTGCTCTCCGACCAGGCCTCCTTTGTGACCGGCGCCGATTGGGCGGTCGACGGCGGGTACTCGGCTCTTGGCCCCGAACGCAACGAGCCCGCCATCGAACTGTTGGCGGCACCCGCATAGCACTAGCTTTCCCTCCCCGTCTCACCAGCACACGCATTCGGACTAAGGAACATAAACCATGAATTCACGAACCATCACCATAGTCGGTGCCGGACAGTCCGGCCTCCAGCTCGGAATTGGCCTGCTCGACGCCGGATACAGCGTCACGCTTATTTCCAACCGAACCCCGGAGCAGATCCGCGACGGGTCCATCGCCTCCAGCCAGTGCATGTTTGACCAAGCCCTGAGCCACGAACGCGTGCTCGGCATCGGCTTGTGGCCTGACGCACCAACCGTGGACGGCATATCCTTTACGGTTGCCCCGCCAGAGGCGCCGGGTGTTAAGGCCATGAGCTGGTCGCACAGGCTCGACGCCCCGGCACAGTCCATTGACCAACGAGTAAAATTTCCGGCCTTCATGGAGGTGTTCGAGGGCCGCGGGGGCAAATTAGTCATTGAGGAGGCCGGCGTCGAGGACCTTGAACGGTATGCGAGCGTCAGCGATCTTGTGATTGTGGCCGCGGGCAAGGGCGAGATCGCAGGTCTCTTTGAGCGCGACGCCGAACGCAGCCATTACGCGGCACCGCAGCGTGCCCTGGCCCTGACGTATGTGAATGGAATGAAGCCGCGCCCGGACTATTCGGCAGTGAACTTCAACCTGATCCCCGGAGTCGGCGAGTACTTTGTTTTCCCGGCGCTGACCGTGACCGGCCCCTGCGAAATCATGGTGTTTGAGGGGCTGCCAGGTTCTGACATGGACTCCTGGAAGGGTTTGAGTCCGCAGGAGCACCTGGAAAATTCTCAGCGTATCCTGCGCACGTACCTGCCATGGGAGGCCGACCGCTGCACGGAGGTTGAACTCACCGACCCCAACGGGATACTGCAGGGACGCTTCCCACCCACCGTCCGTCACCCGCTGGCGACCCTACCCTCCGGTAAGACGGTGCTGGGTATGGCCGACGTCGTGGTCCTCAACGATCCAATCACCGGACAAGGCTCCAACAACGCCGCCAAGTGCGCGGCCGCTTATCTGGCTGGCATCCTGGAACACGGCGACGGCGCGTTCGACGACGATTTCAAGCAAGGCTTGTTTGAAAGTTACTGGCAGTACGCCCGGCACGTTGCGGACTGGACCAATGCGATGCTGGCTCCGCCTGCCCCGCATGCACTGCAAGTCCTGGGCGCCGCGCAGGAAAACACGCAGATCGCCAAGCGCTTCGCCAACGGATTCAACTACCCGCCGGACTTTACGCAGTGGTTCATGAGCCCGGAGGCCACCACCGGTTATCTGGACTCCTTCCAAGCCGCGCGCTAACTCCCTCAAACGCTTGCTTTCCCCTTCACACCCATCTGGAGCATTCAATGCGTACCATCGCCATCGTCGGGGCCGGAGAATCTGGTGCCCAGCTTGCCCTTGCACTGCAACGTTCAGGGCACAACGTCACCATGTTCTCCGACCGTTCCGCCCAGCAGATTCGCAGCGGATCGATCACGTCGAGCCAATGCGTCTTTTCTTCGGCGCTTCGTGTCCAACAGCCGCTGGATATCCCCGGGGCAAACACCCAGGAGCTGGGCATCATAGGACTGCACCTGAATATCTCCGGGAACGCAGGGGATTCCGACGGCGAAGCCATCGACTGGCAGGGAACCCTGGACCGCCCTGCCCTCTCCGTGGACCAGCGTGTTAAGTCAGCTCATTGGGTTGAAACTTTCATCACCCGCGGAGGTGACTTCCGTATTGAGAAGCTCTCGGTGCGGCGTCTTGGGGAACTAGCGGCACTCTTTGACCTGGTGGTGGTGGGCACCGGGAAAGGCGAGCTGGGACAGATCTTTGCCACAGACCGCGCAAAGTCCCCGTTTGACCGCCCTCAACGTGCAGTGGCAGTAACCTATGTGGTGCCTGCCCAGGGCACCACAGAGGAGACAGACGCCCGGCACATTCGCATGAACATGGTGCCGGGGGTAGGCGAGTTCTTCACGTTCCCAGGACTCAGCACCCACGGGCCTTGCCAGATGATGGTCTTCGAAGGGCTGCCCGGTGGACCCATGGACTGCTGGGACAACGTCAACACGCCGGACGAGCACCTTGAAACCTCGTTGGGGATTCTGCGTGAGTACTTCCCCCACGAATACCCACGCTTCGCCAACTCCGTACTGAATGATCCAGGCGCAGCATTACGTGGACGCATCAACCCCGTGGTCCGTTCAGCGGTCGGGACCCTGCCCGGAGGCCGGATCATCATGGGACTGGGGGACGCGATCATGCTTAACGATTCACTCACAGGACAGGGATCCAACAACGCAACACTCGCAGCCGACCACTACGCCCGCGCCATCGACGCCCATGGCGAGGGAGTCTTCGACGAGCAGTGGATGCTGCGGACCTTCGACGAATTCTGGCGTGGCTGGGGCCAGTTCTCGACGGTATGGACCAACTCCATGCTGCGCGAACGCAAGGACTGGCAGCTAAAAGTCTTGGCCAAGGCCCAACACCACGAAGCGCTCGCAACTGCCTTGACCAACGGTTTTGACGATCCGCGGACCCTGTTCCCCTGGTGGTTTGAACCGGAGGAAGCCGAAGCATTCATGGCGCGGGCCGTTGCTGAGGAAAGCGCAATCTTTGACCTCCGTGACTTCCGTTCCACGCTGGGCCAATTCGCCACGGGCGTTACGGTGGTAACGACGCGCACACCGCAGGGAAAGAAGGTTGGCATGACAGCCAACTCCTTCACCTCCGTTTCCATGGATCCGCCACTGGTGCTCTGGTGCCCCAGCAAGTTTGCCCCCTCACTGGATGATTTCGAAGCCTCCACGCACTTTGCCATCAATGTGCTCGAATCATCCCAGCACGTACTCTCGCGTCAATTTGCCACCCCGGCGGAAGACAAGTTCGCAGGAGTGGATACTGTGGGGGGAGTCGCTGGAGTGCCCCTATTGGAGGGTGCCGTTGCCACCTTCCAGTGCCGCACTGTGGCCAGACACCAGGCAGGCGATCATGTGATTTACGTGGGCGAGGTGGAAAAATATACGCGGACAGAGGGCGACCCCTTGGTGTTCCACGCCGGGGCTTACCACCGCACAGCACTGCACCCCGATTTCAGCTAAGTGCCTGGCCAGCTACCGAGAAGCTCTGATATGCCCCAGATGAGGAGAGAACATGGAAAGCGATTACGTGGTGATTGGATCGGGAATCAATTCCCTCGTTGCGGCCGCCGAGTTGGCACACTCGGGAGCAACCGTGACCATCTTGGAGGAACAGGACAGGCTTGGCGGCTTCATCGATTCGGGCGAGCTGACGGTACCGGGGTTCATCCATGACACGTTTTCCTCCTGGCACCCGCTGTTCATGGCGGGCGCGGCGTACGCCGACCTCGGGCCAGAGCTGCACCGCCACGGGTTGCGCTATGTGAATACCGAAGATGCGGGTACGCCGTGGGTGTGCGGCAGCGTGGGATCAGACGCCAAGGGAAAAACTAGCGTGGTGTTGGCTCAACGCGACCCAGTGGAAACCGCCCAAGCCTTTGAACATGCGCTGGACCGAGAAGCCTATGCGGTGATGCTCCAGGAACTCGGCGCGCAAGCACCTGTCATCTTTGGCGCCATGGGTAGCGAGATGGACCTGCCCAACGCGGCAAAGCTGGGATTCAAGGCCTTCCGCATGGGATATACCAAGGTTCAGGCGCTGCTGCGTCAGGGGATCATGAGCGGGCGGAACCTGACTCGTAGCCGATTTGTTGGCACCGAGGTGGACCAGCTGTGGGTGCCTTGGCTCTTGCATGCCGGGCTGGGCCCTGACCAAGCCAGCGGCGGGGTGATGCTCCCGGTGATGGCGGCAAGTATGCACCAATTCGGTTTACCGATTGTTAAGGGCGGGGCAAGCGGGTTCGTCGCTGCCTTTGAATTACTGCTGCGAGAACATGGGGTGACAATCCACACGGGCGCCAAGGCGGATTCGATTCTCGTAACGGACGGGCGGGCGACGGCGGTAAAAACGGCATCCGGAACGTTTGAGGCCAGCCGCGGCATTTTGGCGTCAGTATCGGTGCCACAGCTCTATAACGAATTGCTGGACGTGCCGGCGGTCCCGCCCCGGAGCAGAGGCCAAGCCCGTAAATACCAGCCGGGCCGGGCAGCCATGCAAATCCACGTGGCGCTCGATGCGCCGGTTCCGTGGATTGATGAACGGCTCTCCCAGACACCGTTGATCCACCTTTCCACGGGATCCAATTCGACGGCGATCGCTTGCGCCCAAGCTGAAGCGGGCCTGCTCCCGGCCAATCCCACCATTGTCATCGGCCAGCAATGCGTGTTGGATCCTTCGCGTGCACCGGCCGGCAAAGCAACACTGTGGCTGCAATTGCAGGAGCTTCCCTTCGAACCCGTCGGGGATGCAGCTGGCAAATTGGATACCAGCGAAGGCTGGGATGAAAAGCTTGTTGCTGCCTATACCCAAAGGGTACTGGGGCAGATCGAGCAGTACGCTCCGGGCCTGGGGCGGCTGGTGCTCGGAATCAAGGCAATCAGCCCCCGCGAATTGAGTCAATCGAACCGTAATGCCGTGCGAGGAGATCCTTACGGCGGTTCGCCTGAGCTGTACCAAAACCTGTTGTGGCGTCCGCTGCCGCAGCTGGGCAAGGGACGTTCGCCGGTGAAAAACCTGTGGCATATTGGCGCAGCCACACATCCCGGACCGGGGCTCGGCGGCGGATCCGGACATTTGAGCGCCCAACAACTCATCCGCCGTAGTAAAAGCTCGCGCCGCCAAAAATCCGGCACGTGAGCAGGTATCTTGTGGGTAACGAGATACTGGCTAGTTGTCGCACATCACAAAAAGGAGATTCAATGAGTCCTGTCCATGAAGTCCTCGCAGCCCTGGCCGCCGGTACGGTTGAGGTCGTTGACCTGACAGCCCCACTGTCGGCACAAACACCCACACTTGTACTGCCTGAGCCCTTCGCTAATCTGATTGATTTCAGCCTTGAAGAAGTCTCCGCTTACAACGAGCCGGGCCCGTATTGGAAGCATCACAATATACATACCGGCGAACACATCGGCACGCACATTGATGCACCCATCCACTGGATCTCAGGCCGCGAAGGCAAGGATGTGGCCCAATTGGACCCGGCCCGCCTGGTGGGGCCCGCCGTCGTACTGGATTTCACCAAGGAAACCGAAGCGGACCCAGACTTTCTGGTGGATGTGGCCCACCTGGTTGCCTGGCAGGAAGAACACGGCGCATTCCCGGCCAACGCCTGGCTGCTTTTCCGCACAGGCTGGGACCAGTACGGCCATGACCAGCAGGCCTTCCTGAATCTGGACGAGAACGGATCTCACACCCCGGGCTTCACCGCAGAATGTGCACAGTGGATGGCTCAGGAACTGAAAATCTCTGGTATCGGCGTGGAAACCGTGGGGATCGACGCCGGCAATGCCGCAGCGCTCAACCCTCCGTTCCCGGTGCACTACTTCCTCCTCGGCGCCGACAAATACGGGATCACGTCGCTGAAGAACCTGGCCCAATTGCCAACCCAGGGGGCCATGATTGTGGTGGCCCCACTGCCGATCGTAGGAGGCACGGGCGCCCCGGCCCGCGTCATGGCACTGATCCAAAAGTAGCAGCGATCCGCCCTGGCGGGCAGGCGGAGACGCCACGGCGGGAAGGCGGAAACGCCACGCTCATCTCTGGAGAACCTCAACCCAGTCCTGACCAACCCAGCATCGACCAACCCAGCACCGAAGGAAACTCTCATGAATGTCGCTCAACTTGTCGGCAGGACACTCGCCCAGCTTGGCGTAGGACATTGCTTTGGGGTGGTCGGTTCGGGAAATTTCACCATCACGAACACCTTGATCGAGCAAGGGGTCCCGTTTACGGCGACCCGACACGAGGGAGGGGCTGCGACAATGGCGGACGCTTTCGCTCGAACCAGCGGGCAGGTGGCGTTACTTTCGGTGCATCAGGGGTGTGGGCTGACCAATGCAGCTACAGGAATCGGGGAGGCCGCCAAGTCTCGCACGCCGATGATCGTGCTGGCCGCTGAGGCTGCACCAAGCGCCGTGTATTCGAACTTCGCTATGGACCAAGACGGTTTCGCCGCCTCTGTCTACGCTGTCCCCGAGCGTGTGCACAGCGCTCAAACGGCAGTGGCGGACACGATCCGTGCGTATCGTCGGGCAGTAAACGACCGCCGCACTGTGGTGCTGAACCTGCCGCTGAACGTCCAGGCCCAGGAAGTGCCCGACGGCGCGGGTCAGCCTCCAGCGGAAATGTCACCAGCCGAAACAGTCCGCCCCTCGAGGGCCGCCGTTGCCGCACTAGTCGAATTGCTTCAAAACGCCCAGCGCCCGGTCTTTGTGGCCGGGCGTGGAGGCCGAGGAGCCAAGGTGGAGATCCTTGAACTGGCCAAGCTGACGGGCGCGCTCGTGGCGACTTCCGCCGTCGCCAAGGGCCTTTTTAACGAAGATGAATTCAACCTCGGTATTTCCGGCGGCTTCTCCTCGCCGCTGGCCGCCGAGCTGATCACCGGCGCAGACTTAATCGTGGGCTTCGGCTGTGCCCTGAACATGTGGACGATGCGCCACGGCCAATTGATAAGTGCGGACACCAAGGTGGTCCAGATCGACCTCGAGGACCAGGCGTTGGGCGCCAACAGACCCATCGATCTGGGTGTGCTGGGTGATTCGGGCGAATGCGCCACCGATGTCCTCGCTGAGATCAAGCGCCAGGGCCACGCTCCGCGCGAGGGTTACCGCAGCGCGGCAGTTGCGGCGCGCATCAAGGATTCCATTCTTTGGCAACAAGTTGAGTTCCAGGAGCTTTGCGAACCACAGCGGATCGATCCTCGCACGTTGACCAAACGGCTGGATGAACTGCTGCCAACCGAGCGTATTGTGAGCGTGGATTCCGGGAACTTTATGGGCTACCCGAGCCAATACCTCTCCGTACCCGACGAGTTCGGCTTCTGTTTCACCCAAGCGTTTCAATCTATTGGGCTGGGGTTGTCCACGGCTATTGGTGCGGCCCTGGCCCAGCCGGAGCGCCTGCCGGTCTTGGGGACGGGGGACGGCGGGTTCCACATGGCCATTGCGGAGCTGGACACGGCCGTGCGCCTGAAAATGCCGTTGGTGTGCATCGTCTACAACGACGCCGCCTATGGTGCTGAAGTGCACCACTTCGCAGCCGACAATCCAGATGCGGACATGAGCTCAGTACAATTCCCTGACACCGATTTCGCCGCCATTGGACGTGGCTTTGGCGCCGATGGGATTACAGTCCGCAGCCTCGCGGACCTGGATGCCGTCAGTGAATGGCTGGACTCAAGTCCCAGCCGTCCACTGGTAATCGATGCAAAGATCGCCTCGGATTCCGGTTCATGGTGGCTCGCTGAGGCGTTCAAGGGGCACTAAAACCCATCCGCAAGGGATGAATTGCACTCTGCGGATTGCGGAATTTGCCAAATCAGATGGGGCCCAGACTTGGTTGCTGGGTTCTTTTTGGTGAGTCGTTGATCGCCGCACTAACCGGTAGCGGGTGGGCTGCGGTGCGGGATGGCCGGCGTGCCGCGGGACGGCGGGCGTGCTGCGGGGTGTTAGAACACCTAGGCATTGATCTTGGTGCTCAGCAAAACGGAACCCGGTGCTCAGCGAAAAAGTCCCCGGGACAGCCTGGATCCCTGCGGACCGAGAGATCTGGCTGGGCTTGTGTACCGAATCGTGGACTCCGGCTCCGCAGCCGTCAGCGAAAATATGGGTTTCTGTTATTTGCGCACCTCATCACAGCCCTATAGACGTTTCGTGCAGCTGCGGTCCGCTTGCCTGCCCCGGGAAGTGCCCAGCCGTTAACGAAAATGATGAGGAGGATTTGAAAGAAATTTCGTTGAATTAGATGAGTAAAACGATGATCTGGACTGCTTTTGGCACTATGCGGCTCTGACCTGCGGAACACGACCGCAGGTCAGATAAACTTTGGTGCCCCGGGCGGGAATTGAACCCACGACCAAGAGAATCTCAGCATCTGGATGTTGAGGGGTGCCGCTGCCTATCAGAAATGGCGGATTTCCGGGCTTCCTCCTCAACTTTGAAGGCTATGGCATGTCGTGGATTGCGGTTGTTTTTGGTTGAAAAGGGGGAGTAAAAGGGGAGTGGCCTCGTGGGCTTCGACTGTGACATAGGCGAGAACAGGTTCGTCGTCCATCTGTAATCGGTAAGTGTCAGTCATTATCGACTCCTATAACTCCACGCCCGGGATTTGATCGACCGCGCTGGGTGGAAGACATTAAAAAGTGTTCGGCGGAACTGGGGTTGGGGGCTCTTCGCGGTTCGTGGTGAATACCAGCCCGCTGAGATGAATTCATGCCACATTCCGGGCGGCACTTCTTAGCAGGATACGTGATTGATAGTTGATTGGATTGCGGAACCCGCGGGCAATCCTTTGGCAGAGTTTCCGATGCCCGGTACGGTTTCGATCCAAGAGGAAGCTGATCCCTTCGACTGGGACCCATATGACCTGGGCTCTTTTGATGGCCAGCCAGATCGCGTCGGTATTGCCGACTTCACCATCGTCCCTGGCCCCACAGGCGTTCAGCTGGGTGGCTCGCCGGATGACATGGACGAAGTACTGTACAACGTTGCCGTGATGCTTGCCCTTGAACGACCCGATCTGTTGGCGGAAATATTGGAGAAGGACGGGGACTTGCTTGTACTTTCGAACGTCTGGATTGAACCGAAATACCGTGGCCACCAAATCGGCCACAGGATCTTGGCTGGAATCCTGTCCCTGGTGGGGCGGGGCGTTGCGGTGGTCATACTCAAGGCGGCGCCCAATCTAGATGAAGATGACCCTCCCGAAGCCTCACCGGAGCATTTACCGGCGAAGGCTGCACTACGCCGCTACTGGACCCACTTCGGATTCCCGACCGCAGCTCGGGACTACATGGTATATGCGGTCCCGAGGTAGTCCCATACGAGTCATCGTTGGGCGCGCAAATTCGGTGCCGTTTCTCATGGAGATGCTGACGGAGGAGAACTGGAAGGGTGGGGAAATTTGGTTCAGCCCGGGCAACATCAGCTGTGGTCGGTACTGTCGTTGATTCTTTGTGGTGGCGGGGGCTCTTGGTGGAAGCCTGCGGTGGTTCCACTTCACAATGTCGACATCAATTTCTCGATGACCGAGAAATCTTGGCGGTTGCCGCCGTCTTCCCCGCGAGTACTGAGAGGCCGCTGCCCAGGTACAAGGCGTCAGCGCATCATTGGCGATTGAGGGGTCTCCGCGGGGAAGACCGCAGGGGTAGCGAGACGTCCGTCTCGACGATCGTTCGCATCGGATTTGCCACGGGGGTCTTTGCCGCGTTTCACTCGTCCAGACTTCGCAAATCCTGTGAAGCCATGTGGCTCCACACGACGGTTCGCGGAGGCAGGCACGACGCGGATCGATTCACCGGGTTTCAAACTAATGGGGGCCATCACAGATTGGAGCTCGGAGAGGGCCGCTATCTCAACAACTCGGTGGGCCGGGTTGACGATCGGCGGCAGCTTCATCTTTGCAAGACGCTGCACAGGCGAGGAGGTTGGGCGTCTCAGCTGCTCGTCGAGCGTGACTTTTAGCCGCGCAGCAAGAATTTCGCGGCGTAAGGTATCGAACACCAAGTCCTTACGATCGGTGCTGGTATTCCGGCTCAGGCCGGGAACTCTGTCGTCAACCATCCTTTTTCTCCATGTTGCTTCTATTCTCTCGCGACTTGGCCCCGGCGTCTACGGTGCCTGTGGAGTGGCGTGGTTTCTTTCCAGCTTCTTTTGGCACTGGCGAAGCGATGTCGTTGTCAGTCATTCCTAATGAATCATCGGTGTCCTCGTAGTAACTTTGCACCGAAGCTGTTTCTTCCTCCGTCAGGTTTTCCTGCCACTGGGCGTCCTTGATAAGACGCTCGATGTCTTCATCTTGCATTTCAGTGGAGGTTGCCTGCCACACGGCGTCCAGCAGCTCTTTGTCTTCGGGGTCCGCCAGTTTACTCTTGGCCATGAGGACAAGTACTCCAGTGCCGTAGCCGTACATCGTTGTGTTCACAGACGTGGTCGCGTCCAGCGACCACTGCGTCCGCCGCCACCATTCGGATTTTGCGTCAGACTCACTTTTCTGTTTCAAGGTTGATTCATGCGTTGAAATCTGGGCAGCTAGTGCCCGTTGCTGCTGCTTCAGGTTTCGATACCCTACGACTGCGGCAACTATGGCTGCCACCAGAGCCGCGATCGGTGTAAGAGCCGCGAAATCAGCCCATATGGAAGGATCCCTCGGCGCTAAAGCCTGTAGCGCACCGATGACTCGGTCGGCTATTTCCTGAATCTGCTTGTCGTCCACGGTCTACCCACACGCCCCGCCGCCTTCGGCAGCAGCTAGAGGTCCTCGTCCAGGATCCTGGCTATTGCTTGTCTTTAAGGCATCAGGATCCACTGTCCCTGGCGTCCTGCTAGCGAAAATGCGTTCCTCGGTAAAGTGCAGGTATCGGATCACTTCAAGCTCGCCTTCCACCTGTTCAGGGAGCTTGCTGTCGTACTGGAGTGGACGCTCAGGGTGTAAATCGAACGCCGGCGAGATGGCGCGCAGGGCGTGTTCGGGAACGACCAGTTCCTTGCCGCTCTTGAGCAGCGACCAACGGGTCCGTGAGATGTAGCGCCGATTTCCTTCTGCGCACCGTCCCAGATCGCCAGGCAGTAGAAGGGCCGCCTCAACTCGGACAGGATGAAGTCCAGCAAAAGATTGATCTTCCGAGCGAGCGTTTCAGCTCGTCGTAAACCCGCTTTGTCTTCCGGTAAAAGATTGAAATCGTTCACTAATTAAACTCCAAGTCGTTACTAGGAGAAAGCAGAAAAAGGCACCTGACCCAATGATGTGCCTAACAGGGCTTCCTGCCAAGTAAGTCCGCGAATTGACACTCGGCTGAACAGCTGTATTGGCGACGATAGCAATGACGACTTGTCGAAGCCGCTGGCGGTCCAAAACATCGCACCCACCTCAAACCGGAGTGGTTCCTGGAAGTTGGACACAGTGACCATGTTGTTTTGTAGTGTGAGAAATTGGCCGTTTTCTGTCTCTACTATTGCTAGTTCATGGAGGCGACGGCCTCCTTAAGTGGGGTCTCGACCCGGGCGATGTACTCTTGGCGTGTCTCGCGGGCGGTCGGGGTCGGGGCGCTGATAGCGGCCAGTTGTTGTTGGGGAAGCCGGAAAGCTATGGACATGGTTCGGATTCCGGGGGTGTGTTCCTCCTCGACCAACGCATAGCCTCGGTCGGCGGCCAGTTGGATTTGTTCCATGATGTCCTCACGGCGGATGCGAGTGTTGATGGTATGCCGCTCTAGGTGGGTTTCTTTCAGGATGGCTTTTACTTCGTCGGTGGACAGCAACGAAAGCATGGCTCGACCCATGGCCGTGCAGTATGCTGGCAGCTTTCGTCCGGGGGCAACCTGAATTGACAATTCGCGCTTGGACGTGACGGCTAACACATTGACAACTTCACTGCCTTCGAGTTGGGTCAGGGTTGAGGTTTCGTTGAGTTGTCGTGTGAGTTCCTTTAGTGCAGATTCTGCCCGCAAAGTTGAATCGTTTGCGGCGAAGTAGGGGTTGCTGAGCTCCAGCAGTTTTGCCTGTGCAGCGAATCTGCCGTTTCGGTGGGCGAAATAGCCAAGCTCAGTAAGTGTGCTCAGGTAACGCCGGGCCGCAGCGGGGGACATCTTCACCCGTTGGGCGACCTCCGACAGAGTCAACGCGGATCCGTCGAATGACGAAATGACAGCCAGTCCTCGTTCGAAAGCCTGGACGTACTCATTTCGTGGATATTCTGCGCCCATTGCGCACCCCCTGGTTGTCGTCGAGTCGATTGCCACCCTTGACGGGAGACCTCGGTCACACTCATACTATTTCGAGTAGCGAATACTAGTTTCGCACAACGAAAACGAAAGGTGAAGAGATGCGCCGAATATTTTTTACGGCCGCCACCGCACTTTCCATAGGACTTGCCGCGACCGTGGCACTTAGCGGCTGCGTCGTCTTACGCCCGGGGGTGTCCGCCAACGCGGCCGGTACCGAACAAAAAACCGCGTATACCCAGCTCGTTGAACTTCCTACCGCGATCAAGGACAAGGGCGTCCTTGTCATCGCATCCCAGCTCGCTTCACCGCCGCTCATCTTTCAGGTCAATGGCTCCAACGCGATAGAGGGCATCAACAAGGACATTGCTGATGAGGTGGGAAGCAGGCTCGGCGTGAAGATTGAGTGGACCCAGCTTCCCTTTGCCGGCCTGATCCCAGCGGTCCAGTCCGGCAAGGCCGATGCTGGGATGGACTTGATCGGAGATACAGAGCAGCGTCGGGCTGCAGTGGATTTCGCCAATTACATGAATCAGGCGACATCCCCGTTGGTCCGGCGAGGAAACCCGGAGGGGATCCATTCTGTTGATGACCTGTGCGGGCTCCCAGTGTCCATAGTCCGCGGCGGCGTGCAGCTGGAACTGGCTGAGGCGACCAGCAAGAAGTGCGTTAGTGAGGGCAAGAAGCCGATCCAAATCGACCAGTACAGCGCCCCTGGCGATGCGCGCCTTTCGGTCCAGGCAGGACGCGACGCCGCGTTCCTCGGGAACACTCCCGTGATGCGCTACATCGCGGAGCAGAAGGCAACGAAGTCCATATTCGAAATGGGTGGCGAGGCAACCTATCAGTTGCAGCCCATCGGGATCATTACGGCCAAAGGCAACCCTGCCGTCCATGACTCGATCCAGTCGGCACTGGACATGATGCAGGCCGATGGCTCCATTTCCAAGATTCTGAAGAAGTGGAACACCGAAGATCTCGCCCTGGCCACACCAGCTAAGGAAAGCAAATGACAACCGCCGTGGATACACAACGAAACACTGCGCTGGCCAGCGCGTCGGATCGGGTGGCGGCCAAACGCCATCCCTGGCGCCTCGTCTTTGGCATCGCAGCTACAGCTGTGGTCATCTGGGGCGCATTGGGCCTTTGGCTGAACCCAGCCTTGGACCACCAGACGATTTACAAATATCTCACCGCCGGATCGATCCTCTCCGGTGTAAGGAACACTATTGTCCTGGCCGTGATTTCGATGGTCATCGGCACTGTCGGCGGTTTCCTGGTGGCCGTCATGCGGCTGTCCTCCAATCCAGTCCTGCGGGCTATTGGTTTCGGCTACGTGGCCTTGATCCGCAGCATTCCGTTGCTGGTGCTCATTCTGTTCATGGGGAACTTGGCATTGTTCTGGTCCAGGTTGGATATTGTGAACCCGTTCAATCCGAATGAAATTTGGGTCAGTTGGAGCATGAACAGCTTGGTCACTCCTTTCATCGCATCGATCTTGGCTCTGGCGATTAATGAGGCTGCCTATATGGGGGAAGTGATCCGCTCCGGGCTGCGTTCTGTAGACCAGGGTCAGCGCGAAGCAGCAACGGCGCTGGGACTGGGGGCCACACATTCGATGTTCAAGGTGGTTCTGCCTCAAGCCATGAGGGTGATTCTCCCGCCGGCCGGGAGCCAGTTCGTAACCATGATCAAGATGACCTCACTCGTTTCGGTAATCGCCGGCGGCGACTTGTTGACTGAAGCTCAGAACATTGCCGCCACTAACCTGCGAACGCTCGAACTGCTGGTCATTGCCTCGGCCTGGTACCTCTTGATTACAGGAATTGCGACAGTAGGCCAATCCATCTTGGAACACCGCCTTGAGCGCGGCCAGCGAAAGGTATCGGTCTAAACATGACTCGCTCAGCATTGCTGGAAATTTCTGCAGTCAACAAGTTCTATGCCAACCTCCACGTACTCAAGGGTGTCAGCCTCGAAGTACCTGAAGGCACAGTGGCCTGCTTGCTCGGCCCATCTGGCTCGGGTAAATCCACCTTGTTGCGGTGCATCAATCACCTCGAATCCATTGACGCCGGACGCATCACAATGTCCGGACAAACCCTCGCCTACGAAGAACGCGACGGGCAGATGCATGAGCGTCCCCGCGCCAAGATCGACAGGCAACGACAAGACATAGGCATGGTGTTCCAGCACTTCAACCTCTTCCCGCATTACACGGTGCTGCAAAACATCACTCTGGCCCCGACGCTGCTGAAGAAATCGCGCAAGGCCAACGTCACTGCTCAGGCCATGGAGTTGCTGGACAAGGTCGGATTGGCCAACAAGCACAATGCCTACCCCTCGGCACTCTCCGGCGGGCAGCAACAACGCGTTGCCATCGCCAGGGCACTTGCCATGCACCCGAAGGTCATGCTCTTTGACGAGCCGACTTCCGCATTGGACCCCGAACTGGTAGCCGAGGTCTTGAAAGTGATGAAGGATCTGGCTCAGGGTGGCATGACGATGATCGTGGTCACCCACGAAATGGCGTTCGCTAGGGAAGTCGCAGACTCCGTTGTCGTTATGGACGCCGGAGTCATCATCGAATCCGGCACTCCAGGGGAAGTTTTTGACAATCCACAGCATGAAAGAACCCGTGAATTCCTGCGCCATGTGCGCTGATTTAGACCAGGAGAAGAAGCAAACATGAAGAGCCAACTCGTCTTACTGGGCACCGGTGGGGGACCCACACCGAAAGCGGAACGCAATGCGGCCTGCAACGCCATTGTGGTCGGAGACGCAACCTACATCATCGATGCTGGCAATGGGGTGGCACGGCAAATGGCCTTTGCCAAACTCCCGTTTGACTCAATCCGTGCTGTAGGAATCACGCACCACCACAGTGACCACAATGCCGATGCCGGAACGCTGCTCCATTTGGCCTGGTGCGCGAACCTTCAAGGACCAGTAACCACGTTCGGCCCGGCACCGTGGTCCCGGATCTGGGAATCCTTTCTGGCCTACGCAACGACTGATGTTAAGACCCGGATCGTTGACGAAGGTCGGCCCGCGTTCGATTCAATGGTCACCGCCAAGGACGTCGAGGAACCCGGACTGGTTTTTGAGGACGACCGCGTGCGCATCACGGCGGCCTGGGTGAACCATCCTCCGATTCCAGCCCTTGCCTACCGGATCGACACCGACGACCGCTCCTACGTGATCTCGGGAGACACGACGCCGTGTGATTCGCTCGTTGAACTGGCCATGGGCGCGGACGTACTGGTCCACGAGGTCATGCACGTCCCCAGCATTGATCCGCTCCTGCAGCGTTCCAACGGTCAACGGCTACGCGAGCATTTGATCAACTCTCACACTTCCTCGACCGAGGTAGGGGAGATAGCATCGCGGGCGGGAGTCGACCAACTGGTACTCTCACACTTCGTGCCCGGCAGTCCAGCTTTGCCGGACGAAATCTGGCTCGACGATGCCAGAAAGCGCTTTGACGGGAAGATCGTGGCTGGCCAAGACCTGATGATCATCTAATTCAGTAAAAGTGACAGCGGACGACTTCGGCTTCATCTGGAAACTGAAGCTGTCTTGACTTCAGATTGCGCCAAGGACTAAGGGCCAAGGATGCCTCGACGCAGGGAAGTGTCGATCAGGCAACCGAACTATCGCTCGATGATGTGCAACCCAGATGACGACGTTGTGGCGAAATATGGGTGGAGGTCGCGATGCTTGCGTAACCAGGACTTCGCTGGAATGTCTCAGCCTATTCGGTTGGCTGACGGGGCCGAATTACGAGAGCGGGCATGAGTAAGTTCCATACCGGGTGCCGGCAGTCGGGCTACCGCTACACTGGCAAGCTCGACACTTTGCGACGTGGATTGAATCAGAGTACGGCGATCGAAGGCTCCATCATCACCAGCCAGAGCATCAAGAAACCCAACTGGATGAAACCGCGTATTCCCTCGTTTTTTAGTCAGCTCTTCGGGAAAAGGGGGAGTGCAATCGCGAGAAAGTTTGGCTGAATTGGGGGAGTAAAAGGGGAGTTGACTTCGTTTGCCTCTGACTTGCGGTGCATAACCGCAGGTCAGAGGCCCTTTGTGCCCCGGGCCGGACTCGAACCGGCGGCCAAGAGATTAGAAGGCTCCTGCTCTATCCGCTGAGCTACCGAGGCGTCGGGCTTCTTACTGTCCGCTAACTGTCCAAGCCTAAGATTCTGGCCAACCAAGCGTCCGGTACTGTCCACTTGGGTGGACAGTAAACCCGTGGACTACTCTATCGAATTATTCAGCGCATCCGAAGCCGAGTGCAGATCACCAGCAAACAGTTCGGCATATGTGTTGAGGGTCATGGTTGCGTCCTTGTGCCCGGCAATCCGCTGAGCCAGTTTGACGTTGTGTGTCTGGGCGAGAATTAAGCTCACGGCGGTGTGTCTTAAGTCGTGGAAAGTTGGGGGAGTGGACATGTCGGCCCCAGCCTTTTTGATTACTCGCGCTGTGAAATTGGAATGGTGCAATACGTTGTCGTTCCGCGCATGAAACAACAACCCGTCATCGTGGCGCGCAGACAACACCATGTCAGCCACCTTGGATGGAACCGGAACGGTTCGCCGCTCGCCGTTCTTGGTTGTCGACTCGATAAGCCGTGAGCCGTCAGAGGACCACGCGCGCACAACGTCGATGGAATATGTATTGACTTCCTTGAACTCGCCTTTGGCCTCGCGCCTAGCCTTACTATTTCTCCGGACCTGTTGAGTAGTCGCGACAATGTCGGAGCGCTTTAACGCCGAAATCTCTCCCCACCGTAGGCCGGTGGTACCAGCCAGCATGATCATGTCCTCCCAACCCACACACCGGCGAGCGAATGCTTGCAGCTCTGGCATGGTCATGTATACGTGTTGCTTCTCGACCTTGACGGATGGCACGTAATCGGCATTACCGGTGGCATCTTTGGCTGGATTTCGTGGCAGTAGTTCCAAATAGACGGCGTGATTCATGAGTCGACCAAACATGAGCGCTACGCGTCGACGTGTGTTTGCGCCAGACTGGTTGGCGGAGCCAACCTCCATGGTTGCTATCCATTTGGCAACGTCACGGTGATGGACATTGGCTAGCGGAGTGTGCTCCCATCGAGGGGCGATGTGTTTAGTCCAGTTCTTCCTATAATTGTCTGCAGTTGATGGAGCGATAGGCTTCTTGCCGCGGGCGCCCATGGACTCCAGTCGCTCCATCCAGGACTCGTAAAGGGCTCCGACCTGAGTCTGTTGGGCCCTTCGCGGGTCGACATACGATCCGGAACTGATGTTCGCTTGCTGTTCCACGAGCCAAGCTTCCGCATCCTTCCGCAGCCGGAATGCTTTCCGCTTTCTGGCACCGCCGAGCACGCGGAAGTCAGCTACCCATGGAGAGCGTACGGAACCGATGCCGGTTCGCTTGTTCGGATCATACTTGTTTACAGGCATGTAAAGACAATAGCAGGAGACCGTTATGGACAGTGTTTCTCAGAACAAATGAGACTGTGCTGGGCACGAGAGTTAAGCGGATTTGCAAGTGTTACGAAGATGTCGTCAAATGAGAATAGAGGGCGAAAGGACCTGCCGGCCCCTTGCTGTAGGTGGATCTTGACATCTGAGTGAGCGCCCTCGAGTGCATGAATAGTTCCTCCCGACAATGGCTAGGTTGCCACTGGCGGTTCAATATTCGTTCTAACCAGCCGCCCCCCTTTGGGCGGCTTTTTTGTGCCCAATTACTAAACCCTGGAGTTCACTATTTCCCCGACCTTACAATCAGCAGCCACGGCAGAGCCGTGCACATTCTTCACTCGCCAAGAATTGGCGCGGGAACTCAAGATAAGCGAGAAATGGCTTGCCACGAATCTTTCTGGCGGCCCAACCTTTCACAAGATTGGTAACCGTGTCCGTTACCACCAAGATGATGTGGCCAAATGGACTAAGCAGCAGCGTCAAGTCATCCGATGATGGACCTGGCCTCGGCAAGCTTCGTTGATCTTGCGCCGCAATTGTATATCAGTGGCCCAACAGAAGAATTTCTTGCGCGGGATTGTCTACCGAGAGCACGTGGACAGCGAGCAATACCGCGACCGCCTGGGCGTGCTGTACCGCTACTCGTTGGGAGTAGCCAAGAAGCCGGCCCTGATGACTGGACAAGTTTGGTTTCGGTGCCGGTCGTTTCCAGCCAAGGAGCGACGGCCAACCCAACCCGGCATCTGGATGCCGCTTCGGCCTTCCACGCTGCTGACTATGCGCTGGCCTCGGTTCGCTACCATGCCCTGTTGGACGTGCGGCAGAGTTGGCGGGTTGGATATATGGCGGCAGTGAACCGTTCTGGACTCAAGCCAAATGTTGTTCACACGCTGTCGGTGATGCTAGAAACGGTCGACTTCAGAGGGGTTACCGCAATAAGTCGCCGGATGATTGCTAACGCAGTTGGAGGGATCCGTGAGGCCACTGTTTCGACACACTGGAAGCTGGCCCGTAATGCTGACCTGCTGACAAGCAGGGCACGATTCAACAACTCCAGCATCCACGAGCTACACGAGCCAGGCCTAAGCGTCGGTCATAAGGACGCTCCTGGGTCTTGGCGGCTCACACCGCACTCTTGGACTCTCGAAGAGTGCGAGTGGTGGGCTTCGCTGTGCACCCCTTCGCCAATGGGAGTGCCTTGGGGAGGGGATACTGCCCCGTTCTAGAAACCGCACTCTATATAAGTACGGCACGTCGGGGCAGCGGCAGCAGCACCCCTGCGATGCCGCAGTAGACACTTTAGTCCTCAACCAATTACGGAATCGGACCTGAAGACGTTCGTAGCCTCCAGAGCCGTCTGGCGGACGACGTCCTCCGTCGGCAGAAATGATTCGACACCTGACAGCCGCCACGGACGCAGTCCGAGAGCGGCTGTGCTGTTGCTAAAAACAACTTCCCTATAGGCGGCTGGACTTCGTCCGCCGCCTATAGCAGTTCATGGTTTCGGTCTGAAGGTGTCGACATTGGAGTTGCTGTCAATGGCACGAATGGTGCCAACGTAGCACCTAGGTGAGTCTGCGGATCCATGTTGCGTTGCGTTTGGTGGCTGCATCGGTAAAGGCAACAGCCGCGCCGGATCCGGAAGCTCAGAATGCGTTGCTGACTACGGGACTGGGGCAGCCCTGGTTGAGCTTTGCAATACATGTTTGAACACGGTGCCGGAAGCCTCCGGCATTACCCCCGCGTGGACGCTCGAAGCGTCCCGCAGTATCGATTGGAATACCCTATGAGCGCGACAGCGCCCGAAACCCTTCGTCAAGCAAAGGAATTCGACATCTATAAGAGGCACTACATGTGGCTTGGTCTTTGTAGTACCTGCGCCATTCAAGCGTCGTGGGGGCATCAGCAAGGGTTTGCGAACGTCCGGCCTCCGTGCGCCGGTTGCCTACCGGCTGTCTTGTGCCTGCCGGACAACCAAGCAGGAGAGTGGCGAAGCTACCCCCGGAGGCAAGGGCGACCTCTGTCGCAAACCCTCCGGCAAGCTGACCCAATCTATATCTAGCGGCAGACGCGCTGGGGTGGCGGCATCTGGTACTTCCAGATGCCGCCACCGCTTCCCCGCGCGGAACTTGGTCGACTGCTTGGGACATATATCGCGCGTCGCAGAGCGCACAATTTGAAGATGGCTGGTCGCGTTATCCGACGACGGAACTGTCTTCCTGTCCCTTTCGCCCCGCACGGGTTGAGGATGGAGGCATGAGTCATGCGCGCGTCAGCGTGCCGAGAGTTGCGCTTCTGCGAGTGGAGAGGATTGTGTTCGGGGGCGGGGGCAGGGTCTTCTTGCTCGCGGTACATCTCGGCATGCCACGGTGCTCTGCAGTCGATGCTGTAAACGCGCGGCCAGGGACTCGTTAATGGCCCGGAGCCTACGCACTACTCCGCCACCGTGGCGGGATCCTGCCGTCTGGTATCTGTGCGATGAGCGCAGGAGCTGAGAGTGTCAATGGGCCGACGGTGCCGCCTGCCGGAGGCTAGGCGGTGCCCGCCACGTTGAAAATGCAAGTTGGCACCGACGATGGCGCCCACGTTTTCCAATAATGCGCTCGGTAACAGCGGGTACCGGCTGCAGGCGGTTTGTTAGGAGCGTGTTGCTCATGCCAGCAACTAGACTTCGGTTATGAGTCAGCGCGTTAATCCAGCTTTGCTAGCACTCCTCAAAGAGGCACTAGCTACTACATACTGGTACAAAACAGATCTTCGAGACTTTCTTTCCGCGGCTACCGGAGACCGTGCCCTTATCAATTCCTATCGGTGGGACGACCGGACTGTATCCAAGAGGGACATAGTTGCGAGCCTCGTAAATCGGCTCTTCGAGGATCAGCATCTATATCGCGATACCCTGATCCAGCTCCTGCTGGCGGCTGCGGAAATCCCGGACCCAATTGCCCTCAAGTCACTCGAGGACGGGGAGCCCAAATATCAAGCTGCCGTCCGATCGCTGGAGGCGCTTCGGCCCATAGTTGCACCCTACCGAACTCAAATGGCGGATAAATTAGAAAGAGATCGGCGGCGCGAGATGGAGAAGCAGCTGAACTCCATTCGCCAGCACACCACAGAAACACTTCGCGAACTCAATGGTGAGTTCGCTGGCATGAACCAGCTAGCGCCCCAACCGCGAGGCTATGCCCTTGAAGGCATCATGAACCGACTGTTCAATCTTTATGAACTTGAAGCTAGGGCACCGTTCGGACTATACGGAGAACAAATCGATGGTGCGTTTACCCTTGATTCAACAGACTACATATTCGAGGCAAAGTGGCAAGCCGAAAAAACTCCGGTTGTCGACCTCGTTCAGTTCGCGTCAAAGGTCGACAGGCGGATCGACAATACCCTCGGGCTTTTTCTTTCCATGAACGGATTCCAAGACTCTGCTGCCGATCTGCTTGGCAGGTCCGGGCGTCATAAGACGATACTGATGGATGGGGGTGATCTTGCCGCAATACTGGACAATCGCATAGCTCTCCCTCTACTTCTACAGCGGAAGAAACGTCATGCGGCTGAAACTGGGGAGATATACATTTCGGCGTGGGTGTTACTTGGGTCGTAGCTGTGCAAAAAGTCTAGTGAACAGCAGTTGTCGCCGGCGAACGAATGGCTGGACATAAGTTCGCGCATCCCGCTCGGTAATCGTTTGAACGGGAAAGCCCCTGCTGATTGTGTGGGCATGATGATTACTGAGCCTGGCGCGCAGGATTCTGCAATGCGGCACTGGACTACTGAACCTGCAGTTGCTGCACAGAAGAAAGTCACTTAGCCACTCGAGGGCCTTGAACATCGGTTGTTGCTTGGGCTTTCGCGATAAGGGCGGCCTTCCACCCCTTTGGCGGTGGCCAAGGAACGCCCCATTCCGTGAGCTGTTCTCGGGTCCATCCGCCCGCGGGAGTTCTCTGGGCCTGTAGCTCTTGAGCGGTAACCATATTGATCCTTTACTTGGTCGCGCTGACGTGAAGCGGCAAATTCGTGACTGCACGGCCGGACGTAACAGGCATCAATACTGCCTTGGCTGCGTCGTATTGGTATTTCAGTGGCGTGCCACAAACGAGGTATTGTGACGACACTATAGCAAGGCCGTCATGCAGGAAAAAAGGGCTTGAATCTGTGAATGTGATGTGGCGGCTCGGGGGGGCCTCAATGCGGAAGCTATCCCACGACGCAGCTCACAGACCGTCTCCGTCGTGATCCGCATTGCTTTGCTATGGGTAAGAGTATGAACGAAGTCGGGCACACCTTCGGCTCGCCATTGTCCGCCGTCCCGCCTGTTGCAACTTTGGATCCTGCCACTCCTGGACAAGGTGGTATTTCTGGGAGGACGGACAACATCGTCATTGAGGCTAGGGGGGCATTGGGCCGACAGGTATAAGCGGAGGATATCGTGTTCCTGATACTTCGGCATATTCATGCTGGATACTTCGTTGCCCGATCTCCTACAAGGAGAGCTGCAAACGATGGAGGTTGCGCTTCCGCCATCTTTTAGTTCGGTGGCAGTGACTCTGTGTTTAGACTCGACTTCATGCACTCCAAGCAAGTCTGACCGAGTCCCTCGTACAGACCCGAGATCGCCGACTTCTCGAACTTGGGAGGCTATTCTCTGCTTGGATACTAGGCCTTGTGAGACGGAAAAACTTCTCAACCCGTTCGCGACCTGGGCGGCTATGACCACCGGGGAGTACGACTGTTCGCATTGGGGGTAGGTACCCACCCCCAATACATAGACGGGCTACGTTCGAAAGAGAAGGAGTGCGGCGACGAGGTACGCAGTGTTGTCGGAAGGGGCACTGCTGAGTTGATAGGCAAATATGGTCACCATGCTAGCCATGGTTTCATTTACATTCATTCGCATGTCGAAACTGAGTTCGGACTTGGCGGGTTGGAAGACACAATTTTGAAGGTAATTCAGGGCGTCAGTGAGAGACCGTCGGAGGGTAAGGGTGTCGCATATGGTCAGGATCAAGTTGGCAATGTCGGCCGCGATGGCCAGGATATGAAATGTCATACCCTTCATGTGTGCGGCACGACTGAAAACTCACCCCAGAGGGCGGGCGTCAAGCTGCAAAGTAGCCACACGATAATGTCAGTTATCATGTGAGTATGGAACTTGAAGCGATCACCAGCTCGACGCCGAACCAGGCACGGCATGGCCAACTCATCGCTGCATGGCAGTTGGCCCAAACATCACCGAACACGGCCAGGGCTTACACCCGGTCCATGCTGGACTTCTGCGTGTGGCTGGACGGACACGGTATGGACCTGCTGACCATCAAGCGGCCCATCGTGGACGGGTATCGGCACGCTCTGGCAGTTGACGGGGCGCCGGCCACAGTCGCGGCAAAGCTCGCGGCCCTGTCCAGCTTCTACCGCTACGCAGTATCCGCTGACCTGGCCCAGGGAAACCCGGTGGAGCTGGTCAAGCGCCCCAAGATCAACCCGGACCACACCGAGACCGCAGGGCTAACAAAAGACCAGGCGCGGGCACTACGGGCCAGCGCAAAGGCAGACGGGGAACGTTCATATGCTCTGGTCTCCCTCCAGTTGTTTACCGGCGTGCGGATCGGTGAAGCCTTGAACGCTACGACGGCGGACTACGGGCACGACAAAGGGCATCGAACCCTGAAGGTGCGGCGCAAAGGTGGGGAGGCAGACAAGGTGGCCGTTCCGGCCCCTGCTGTGGAGGCGCTCAACGTTTACTTGGAAACGACCGGGCGGGAAATGGTGGCAGGGAAGGCAGGCGTGGGCCTGCCCATCTTCACCACAGCAACAGGCAAACAGTGGGCACCGTCAGAGGCGTTCCGCACCATCCAGCGGTTGGCACGCAAGGCGGGCATTGAAGGGAAGATCAGTCCGCACAGCCTGCGACATGCGTTCGCCACACTGGCTTTGGACGCGGGGGCGACACTGCACGACGTGCAGGACAGCATGGGTCACGCCGACCCACGCACGACCCGTCGGTACGACCACGCCCGGCACACGCTGGAAAAGTCAGCAGGCTACACCGTGGCACGGGTACTGGCATGACTCTCTGAGCGGTCCTCTTTAGTCTAGGACCGTCATGACTCTCGCCCACATCCCCAAATGTGTATATGAGTCCTCCGCTCGTCGAATCACCTTTGACGGCGCCGACAAGCGACTAATTGCGGACTTGAAACTCTGAGAATCGGTGGTCAGCTGATCGACAACCGCAGCCGTGGGCATATTCAGCCACATCTCGATTTCGGCGGCCCGCGCTCGTACTGAGTGTTTCATTAATCCGTGGTAATCCAGAGCGCTCGGTGATCCTCCTTCGCACTCTCCGCAACTACAGGCAATGAGCTCAGGAAACTGACGCCACAATATTTCCGCGACGTCTACTCCGATGTACCTGTGGAGCTTCGGCACGTAGTAGCGAGCTGGCGGTGCCCCGGACGATGGGAGTTCGACCCAGTCGCGGTGCTCCCCAAACCCGATGCCATGCGATGAGCCATTGAGCCCATGGCGGGAAAGCAGTACTGAAAGAAATCCTCCGTAAAGGGCGAACACACTCTGATCTCTGGACTGCGAGTTCTGCAACGCCTGGCCGTAGGCGATTAGTTCTGCCTCGGAATTCACCTTGAACTCATCGAGGCCACTAACCCAGGCGACGACTTCTTCGTCGTCTACTGCTGAAGCAAGCTCGTTCCAGACAGTCGAACTACTGGCGGCTACAACTCGACGAAGTTTTGAGCGGACTCCTTTTGTGTCTGCATATTGGCAGGACGCCGCCCAGAGGCTCTCAGAAACCTCGGCCCACCCGTCTGATATTTCGCCTACCATCGTGTATGGCGGCAAGACAAATGCTGGATCTTGGCGGTCCTGCGGAAGCACCTGCTCTTTCAGCCGAGAAGCATACTTATCGAAGGTTTTCATCTGCACGCTTTCGAACCCGACGTTGAAGTCGACCCATGCCCGTGCGATTGTCTGGACCATTTCATCGTCGAAGTCGGTCGGTCGAGGAGTTGCATGGCGGTTGACGAGGGTGGGAACTCCCATCACGTCGGCGAGCATGAGGTGCGACTTCTTTGGACTGGGAAGTCGGTTTTGGAAAAGTGGAAAACGAGAGTCAATGACGTATGGATCGTTCGACCGGGCCGATAGCGTCAGGACGAAGCCTTTAGTTCCCTCTGCCTGGAAGGCCGCTATAGTGCCGGGGACTATTAGCCCATCGAAGTACTCCGACAGTTCACGAACAGTCTGTTGGTCAGTTGAACCGTAGCTCAAGAAGTGCTGAAACCGATTAAACATGAATCTCCCCAATCTCCATGAGCCGCTTGCGTGCTCGGTAGCGTGACTGCCAGTCAAAGTCGGGAGGGCCCGGGCGCAAGAGCACCTTTGGCTTGGTTCCCGTGACCACAATTATTCCGATGCCAAATCGGGCAGCCTCATTCACGTTGGATGGTCGTGGATGATTTCCAATCACTATCCACGACTTGTCGAAGTTCTGCCGGTTGTAAGTGGCTTGCTCCAGTACGCGGGCGAAGCCACCGAGCTTTAGTTCGAACGCTGAAAGTACACCTGACCTAGTCATGGTCAAGAGGTCGACCCGCCGACCGTTAATCGGGAACTCGCGGACGACCACCGAATCCGGACGCAGCCAACGTTTGCTCCGCAACCAATCAACAAGGTATGGCATCATTCGAGACTCACCCATAGTGTCGAAAGCCAAATCGTCATCAACAAAGGCCATCACCGCGACGGCGCTCCAACACGAATGGGAAGAGGGTTTGAGTCCTCGATCGAAGCCTGTATGCGGTATTCGAGGACTGTATACGCAATAAACAGTGCGAATATGCCGACTGCGATTAAGGCGGTGACCCAAAAGGAAGTCTGCCAAAGATCCTGGTTTGCGAAGTTAAATTGGTACAACAAAGTGGAAGTAAGCACACACGCGGCGAAGATTCCTGCCGCATACATTAGCGATGTGCAAACCCCGAGCAAGAGGTTGAACTGCCTGTGGATCTTGTGACGCTCTTTGAGAACTCGAATGCTGTGTCGAGCGGGTCGTTCAACCGTTGACGGATCTACGATCATGTCCAATGGGTCAAACTCACTGTCTGGATCGGGCAGTATGTCGCTCAGGTGGGCTTGCAGTGCTCGAAGTGCGATGAATGCCTGCTCGGTCAGTCCCTCGAAGGCCACGTCAATCGGGGCGCGAAGCCTGTCGTGGGTCTTTCCACGCAAGTGGACCGAGGCCCATAGGCCTGTGATTCCTGCGATAAGTAAGACAATTCCTACCCCTGCAACAATAGTTGTATCAGGCGTAGTTGCCCGATCGGCCACGATTGCGAGCACTTCGGTCATCCGCCAGTCCCCAGGACTTCGTCGCGAATCAGGGACTTGGTTGTGAACTCTTCATACCGCGAATAGACATAGCGAATTAGTTGGCGAAGTGGTAGGAACGCGAACTGGCGCTTAAAATTCTGAAGTTCAACCATCGCCTCCGGCGTCAGCTCTTGCTTCAGTGCATTGAAGTAGCGCCAACCGCGTTCGGTTAAGTGGAAGTCGCGCGTCGTGTACGGGTTGATCCTGTCGCCGGGCGAACCGCTATTGGGTCCGATGACCTCTCTCTCTTCCCACGAGTCCATGGTGTCGGGGGCGAGGGAAGACGAATCTTCGATCAACTGAGCAGCGGCCAATGTATCAACTGCTTGGTATATCTTCTGAGAGAAGGGCCCGAAATTGTAGGCTTCAAAACCCGCGTCCTGCTGGAGCCAATCCTTACTGGAGGTTTCTCGCTCAAGGAGGAAGATCAACTTTTCCAGTCGCGTAATCCCGCGTATTTCCCCGCTGGTCGCACCGTGCGTTGCAGTCCCAAGCAACAGGACAATGGCATCGTCAATCTCGATTGGGTTGCCCATCTCAGCCCTTCCTTGTGTCATGGTCAATCGCTAACGTTCAATGGGCGGTCTGTAGGGTGCCCACTGGACTCAGGAACTCTCATGAGTAGGGCTCGGTAAACGATTCCGCCGCTTAACAGCCTATCTTGGTTGCGATCCTTCGAAGATGCGCCGCGCGGTGTAGCGCCCAGCCAAGAATCTACCGGGGGCGCACGTCTTGATAGCGGGCTCTTCTCGGAAAAAATCGCCCCAACGCTGAACAGTTAGGCCGTTCGCTTAGGGTCTTGAGGCACTCGGAACACGGAGCGTAAGGGCCAGCAGTGGCGCATCGTCAAATGAGCTTTGTTTGATTCAGTGGTGATGAAGATCGCTGGAGTTTGCCTTCGACTTCACACGATTTGAACCGTCTCCGAAGTCTTACTATTTGCGTACCTTACGCCAAGCGTCTGTGCCATTGATGTTGACACCCATAGGGGCAGATCGCCCGAGAACCATGAGCTTGCCATCTCAATTTTGGGAGGGACCGGACAGAGTCCGATCCGTTCCAACTTTCTACCCATGAAGAGAGACACCCCACCATGAGTTAACTGTCCAAAGACTGTCCAACTTGGGTGGAAATCAATGGAATAACTTGGAATTCCAAGGAATTTCTATTTACCGATTTAGGTCCGCGAATTCCTTGGATCCCTTTATCTGTATGGAAGTTCGATGGTTGGATGCTGTAGACGCGAATCATCCGTAGAGATTAGAAGGCTCCTGCTCTATCCGCTGAGCTACAGAGGCGCGGCTCGCCGAAGCAAGCCACCACTAAATTATCGGGTTTGTCCGCGTATATCCTCCTCCACAGCTTCACGTCCCCGCTACGTTGTCCACAAAACCGGAATTCGTCCTGTTTGAAGCCTGCTATCCGGCGTTTGCTAGAAGGAAGCAAACAACGCCGCACCAGCGGCCTAGTGAAAGGCAGTCTCATGGCAAACTTCCTCACCATTCGAGGTTTCGCGTGTTCCGGCGTAGAGCTTCGAAACACCCAGACCGGCTTCGTGGTTGGCAACTTCCGAATGGGATCAACCCATCGCCGGCAAGATCCGGTCAACAACGCTTGGTCTGACGGCGACACCAACTGGTTCCGCGTCAACGTCTTCCGTTCACTGGCGCAAAACAGTGCATCGAGCATCCACAAAGGCGATCGCATCATCGTGGTGGGCCGGTTGCATCTGGTCACCTATCTTCGCAAAGACGGGAGCCCAGGCATCAGCGTAGAAATCGATGCCGAGAGCATCGGCCCGGACCTCCAGTTTGGGTCCGCCCTGTACTCCCGAACAGGAAGTCAACGAGTGAGCGCTGATTCTTCACACGATTCTGCCGATCAACACCAGCAAGGAGACGGTCCAGACCCGGATCCAGACTCAGTCACGGACACGCTTCCCGACGATGATGACTCTGGGGATCAAGACTTTGACACTGATCAACGAGGCGTAGTCGTCGTGGATGGAGAATCAGTGGACACAGGGACCGGTGAACTGAACAAAGAACCTGTGCCTTTCTGATTCCGACACTGAAGGACGTCCTCACCGTGGCAGACTAATCATGTGACTTCAAACTACCTGAGACCCGGTGGGCCCAGTCCGCTGAGCCACTCCAGACTGCAGAGCGGGTCCAGCCGACAACATGTTCCCCAGTTGCCAGGCCCACTCAGTGGGCGACGGCTACCCAAACGCCAAGCGGGCCTTCGGCAGGCCTTCGCCGCATTGGGACTTGCCGCAGCATTGGTCACGACTGGCTGTTCATCCGTCGCACCATCACAGAATGGCGCTCCATCCGGCGGAGCCTCCACGGGTACGTCTGTGGATTCGGGGGCCGCGGCCAGTACAGGGGCAGCGGAGCCCACGCAGCCGCCGTCGGAAGCTGAGGTGTTAGCCGCCAAGGTACAGACGTCCTTGGATAACCTCGGCCGTACCGCCAAAGCTCCTACACGGGATCAAATGAAAGCTGCCATGTTGGAAGCCGGAGCGGCCCAGCAAACGTTGGAGCTTTCCATCGACAAGACGCCCACCGGGCTGGCCGTGGATGCTATTGAGGCTGCTTCGGTAATAGCCAATCAATGCATCATCGGACAAGTGCGCAGCGGCGTAGCCTCCGTCGTCGTCTTACCAGTCTTGGCCTCCGGGCGATGCTTCGTAGGAGATCAGCACTAGAACGCTGAGGACCTGCGAATGTGAGATAAAGCCGCACACCCACTAACCTTGGGGGTATGGCCGAATTTATTTACACGATGTCCAACGCCCGCAAGGCCGTGGGCGACAAACTCATTCTTGACAACGTCAGCATGTCTTTCTTCCCAGGTGCCAAGATTGGCGTTGTGGGGCCCAATGGTGCCGGAAAATCCACCATTTTGAAGATTATGGCCGGTCTGGATACACCGTCTAACGGCGATGCCCGTCTCAGCCCCGGATACTCTGTGGGCATTTTGCTCCAAGAGCCGCCGCTGAACGAGGAAAAGACCGTTCTGGGCAACGTCCAGGAAGGCGTTGGCGAGATCTACGGCAAGATCCAGCGCTACAACGAAATCTCCGAGGAAATGGCCAGCCCCGACGCTGACTTTGATGTGCTCCTCGAAGAGATGGGCAAACTCCAAGAAGCCATTGACGCCGCTGACGCATGGGACATTGATTCCAAGCTGGAGCAGGCCATGGATGCGCTGCAGTGTCCTCCCGGAGATTCCGACGTTACCGTCCTCTCCGGTGGTGAGCGCCGCCGCGTGGCTTTGTGCAAGTTGCTGCTGCAAGCACCTGACCTGTTGCTCCTAGATGAGCCAACTAACCACTTGGACGCTGAAAGCGTGAACTGGCTAGAACAGCATCTCAAGAGCTACGCCGGCGCCGTTCTGGCCGTGACCCACGATAGGTATTTCCTAGACCACGTGGCCGAATGGATTGCCGAAGTGGACCGCGGCCACCTCTACCCGTATGAAGGCAACTACTCCACGTACTTGGAGAAGAAGCGTGCGCGTCTGGAAGTTCAGGGCAAGAAGGACGCCAAGCAGGCCAAGCGCCTCACCGAAGAACTCGAGTGGGTTCGCTCTAACGCCAAGGGGCGCCAGACTAAGTCCAAGGCTCGTCTGGCCCGCTACGAAGAAATGGCTGCCGAAGCCGACCGCACCCGCAAGCTGGACTTCGAAGAAATCCAGATCCCGCCGGGACCGCGTTTGGGTAGCATCGTGCTCGAGGCGAAGAACCTGAAGAAGGGATTCGGGGACCGTGTCCTCATTGACGGGCTTTCCTTCTCGCTTCCACGGAACGGAATCGTTGGTGTCATTGGACCCAACGGTGTTGGAAAGTCAACACTCTTCAAGACAATAGTCGGTCTGGAACCCCTGGACAGCGGTGACTTGAAGGTCGGAGAGACCGTAAAAATCTCCTACGCCGACCAGGACCGTGGCGGCATCGACCCCGAAAAGTCGTTGTGGGAGGTTGTCTCCGACGGCCTGGATTACATTCAGGTCGGCAACGTGGAAATGCCTTCACGTGCCTATGTTGCGGCCTTCGGATTCAAAGGTCCGGACCAGCAGAAGAAGGCCGGTGTGCTCTCCGGTGGCGAGCGGAACCGCTTGAACCTGGCACTGACCCTCAAACAGGGTGGCAACTTGTTGCTCTTGGATGAGCCCACTAACGACCTTGACGTGGAAACCCTCAGCAGCTTGGAAAACGCTTTGCTGGAATTCCCCGGCTGCGCCGTGGTGGTCTCCCACGATCGTTGGTTCCTTGACCGGGTAGCTACCCACATCCTCGCCTACGAAGGCACCGAAGAAAACCCCGCCAACTGGCACTGGTTTGAGGGTAACTTCGACTCCTACGAGTTGGACAAGGTGGTACGTCTCGGTGCCGACGCAGCGCGTCCGCACCGTGTCACTCACCGCCGCCTAACGCGCGACTAAATCCAAGTCCGCGGTTAGCCCCAGCGACAAATCGCACGCTGCATTAAAAAAACGTTTGGCCGGTCCTGCAAAGGGACCGGCCAAACGTTTTTAATGCAGCTAAGCGAAAGCTTTCGGTTTTACTCAGACGGAAGACGCAACATTCCTTCTTGGGCCACCGAAGCCACCAGCACGCCGTCGCGCGTGTAAAAACGACCATTACTGAGCCCACGCGCACCGGAAGCGCTGGGGGACTCGGAGACGTAGAGCAGCCAGTCATCCACGCGTAGCGGCCGGTGCCACCACATGGCATGGTCCAGGCTGGCCACGCTCATACCGGGGGTGGCCCAGCTGATCCCGTGGCGGCGCAATACCGGCTCCAACAACGTGTAATCACTGGCGTACGCCAGTGCGGCACGGTGCAGGTTCTGATCGTCCGGCATGTCACCCAGCGATTTCATCCACACTGCCTGGTGTGCCACGTGCTCGCCCTTGACATCAAAGTAGAGGTTGGGCCCGCAGTGACGAATATCAAAGGGACGCTCATAGGCCCACGCCTTCGCCACCGGATGGTCGATCGAACCGATCAGCTGGGCCGTGGTCGGAAGTGTTTCAGGTGCAGGGATTCCCTCCGGCATGGGTGCTTGGTGTTCCAGCCCCGTATTGGGAGTCTGGAAAGACGCAATCAGAGACAGAATGGGCACTCCGCCCTGATAGGCATGCGTACGGCGTGCCGAAAAGGACCGGCCATCGCGCAGCCTTTGGACACCAAAAGTGATGGGAAGTGTGACGTCACCGGGCCGCAGAAAATAGCCGTGCATGGAGTGCACCAGCCTGTCCGGGTCCACGGTCTTGGACGCCGCCATCAACGATTGAGCCAGCACTTGTCCGCCAAATAGTCGCGGCCGAACGGCATGCGGCTCGCCTGGCCCCACAAAAATGTCTTCATCAGTCTGGGCGCCGCCGGCATCGGATAAGTCGAGAGTTTGCAGTAATTGTTTCAATGGATCAAAAGATTCAGGCGTCGCATTCATAAACGTGACTCTATGTGTCAGCCAGCGTGCGAACAAATGGAGATCGCCGCATGAAAGCCTGCCTTATAGGGTGATCTACGCCGCTTTGGGTGGTTGCACCCACCACGCTTTGAGATGATGGGCACATGGCTCTGGCAATTCAAATCTCACTTCAAGTCCGTTTTGGCGACATCGATGCGTACAACCATGTCAACAACGTGGTGTACCTGCAGTATTTAGAAGATGCCCGCGTCCAACTAATCCATACGCCGCTGGAAGACCCGAGCTCACCGGGCATCAGTTTCAATGAGCTGATTGGCGAGGATCTGTTCACCCTGGTGGGTCGCAATGAGATCGAATATCTGGCGCCCATAGCCTTCCGGACCGATCCGGTGTTTGTGAACATTTGGGTCACGCATGTGGGCGGCTCCAGCTTTGACTTTGGCTATTCGGTGACAGATGCGGACACCTCAGTGGTCTTCGCCCGCGCGGCCACCTCGATGGTTTTGGTTTCCCGCGCGACCGGGCGGCCAGTTCGCCTCACCGATCCTCAACGCCGTGCCCTCGAGACTTGGCGGGGCGATCCCGTCGCTTTCCGCCGCCGGCCCACCCAGGCTCCCGACGCCGTCGAGCCTGCCAGCACTGCGACCCAAGGAGCGCTCTAAATGCCCACTACCACTGACACCGATGAGCTTGTGCTGGCCGACGCCGGTACCGTTGCGGACCTGCGCACCTTCGTGACCCGTGCCCGTGCCGCGGACGACGGCGGCGTAAGACTTCAGGGGGCAGGCCGAGTCCTCGCCGCTTACGTATGCGTCATGCGCGCGAAACTCTTGGGCGAGGGAACTCCCACTATTTTGGGGCTACGTACCATGGCCCTTAGCGCTGAATCCGACCTTGACGTCACCGTGAGCCTGGCATCGGTGGCGGACAGATTAGCCCGTATGGACGCGGACGACCTCGCCTTGCCCGTCCCCCCGATGACCGTCAACGAATCCTGGGCCGCCGTCAGCGCGCCCCGAGGGGCCTGGGAAGAATTGGGCGCGGTGGACGCGGAAACACTCATCAAGGTGGCCAAGGACGGCGTGCAAGAAATCGGGCAAATCATTCCAGTCAACCCGGGTGCGTTGATTGTGAACAACGCGCGGGCGGCCGTGTGGGGCCGTCCCGTTCCAGGACTACCCGGCGAACTCCCTGGCGGAGCCGCCTTCGGGGCCTACACCCTAGGATTTGTGGCGCCAGGCGAAACTGGGACCGTGTACCGCTCGCACCGGTGGCTACGGCTGAGTACCGGACGCGGACACATCCTGGTTCGCCCCAAAGCGACACTCTAACTTTTCGTAGGCGCAGAACTCGCAGTCAGTTCTGCGCCGGGTGCACTATGCGTAGAACTTCTGGTGAGTTCTGCGCCAGCGGAAAGTCCGCAATGTTCTCAGGCGCGTTGCGACGGGTCTGACGCTGAATTCACCAGCGAAGCAGCGGCGCGTTCCAGATAATCCCAGAGTGTTGCCTCATGCATGGGAGAAAGCTCGACGGCGTCCACTCCCTTCCGCATCGCCGCAAGCCAGCGGTCGCGGGCTTCCGGGGTGACCTGGAACGGGACGTGGCGCATGCGAAGACGCGGGTGCCCTCGTTCCTCCAGATAGGTGCGGGGCCCGCCCCAGTACTGCTCCATGAACATGAGCATGCGCCGCTCCGCGGGCGCCAAATCTTCCTCGTGATACATGGCGCGCAGCAGAGGATCGGCGGCGATGCCTTCGTAAAAGACATGGATGATGGTTTCAAACGTGGCATGCCCGCCGATCTGCCCATAAAAGGTGTCAGCATAGGCGGATTCGTCAGCATAGGGGTCAGTGGCCGGTTCAGAGATCAACTCGGTGGCCGCAGGAGTAGCTGCCTGCTGCGGCTCGACTGCAGCGTTCTCTGATGTGGAGTCCGTTGCCGAGTTGTCCTGGGGCACAGGCCACGCGCTAGGCGCATTGCTAGAGGGCAGGGGCCTGCCCATCCTGGTCGGAATAGGCAAAATAGTGGCCATCGGAGCGCCAAAACGTGACGGCACAGGAATGCCCGGTCCTAGATCAGGGCCCTTGGCAACGCCCGGTTTTACCGCCTTCTCGGCGTTTTTATCGTTTTCTGCCGGCGTTGAGTTGCGCACGCGAGCAGTAAAATCCGCTCCGCCTTCAGCAGCATCGTTGTCGGCGGGGCCGTTGGCAAAGGGTGAGAGTTGGTTGTGCTCAGCAGTCATGTGGCTTTCTTACTCTTGGGATTCCAGTGGTTCTAGTGTGGGAGGCGTAGCGTCATGAGCCGGAGGTCCATCAGCAATCGCCGGTGCGGCGGCCGCCGTTGGTGTAGCCGGAGCTGCAGTAGCCGATGTTGGGGCAGGCTCCCCGGACGCAGCCGCACCGCCTGCAGGCTCCCCGGACGCAGCCCCGCCTGCAGGCCCCCCGGACGCAGCCCCGCCTGCAGGCCCGCCTGAAGCAGCAGGCCCGCCTGAAGTAGCGGGAGCCGGCTGCGGAGTTGGGGCTACGTATCCGCCTTTGCTGCGGTTGCCCAAGCGGAGAATCTCACCATTGCGCAAGTACCAGAGTGTCCCGTCCTCGCCCATGACGCGGGTTACTCGTAGGCCCAGATACTCCACCCGGCCAATGACCTCGCTGGTTTGAATGATGTCGCCAATACCGTACTGATCTTCAAGCGTGAGGAAAATTCCTGCCAGGAAATCGCGGATCAATTGCTGGCTGCCAAACCCGATGGCAATGCCTACAACGCCCACGCTGGCCACCAGCGGCGCAATATTGACGTTGAAAGCTAAAAGGACGTAGAACCCTGTCAGCACCACCACCAGGACCGTGGCTATCGAGTTCAACAACGTGCCGATGGTCTGGGCCCGCTGGATGCGCCGTTCATTATCTAGTGCGCGCATCATGGGGTCGATGTTCCTGATGACCGGCTGGGCCCAGCGCATTCCACGCTGATGCCAATAACCCTTCTCTGTGCGCTTGACGACGAAACGGATTACGTAATGAAGTGCCAGCCACACCAGGAAGCCAATGGCCACCCGGATGCCGGCGTCGAGCAGGTTGAGCAGCAAAATATTCCCGGTTTCTTCCAGCGCATTCATCGGCAAACCACCATCACCTGACTTCCTTCATGAGTGGCGTCAACAGTCTCTTTCCAGCCTAACGCGAAAGAGCTGGCGGTGTAGTTCCGGAGCCCGTCAGTCTAGTCCTGGGTGGGCCCCAACAAGGTGGGGGTGTGGTGTACCGGAAAGTTCACGCTGCGGGCAATGAAGCACATGCTGGCGGCCTCTTCATGCAGGCTCAGTGCCAGTTCACCTGAGCCGGGGTCAGCCACGCGGATCTGCGGATTGAGGGTAACGGAGGAAAATTCACCGCTGCCGTTGGGGTGAAGTTTCAGGGTCCCGGTGGCTGTGTCCTGGTAAGTGGTCACCACCACGCCATGCTTTGCCGCAACATGCAGGTAGGAAAGCATATGGCATTCGGAGAGCGCAGTGACCAGCAGAAGTTCCGGGTTCCAGCGGTCCCTATCTCCGTGGAAGGTCCTATCCGCTGATCCCAGGATCGTCGGCAGACCAACGGCGGTGACGCTGTGATCGCGTCCGTAATCCTTGTAGCTGGACGTCCCGGTGCCGCGGTTGCCCGTCCAAAAGACGTCGACGGTGAATTGGTGCTCATTCAGTCCCATGAACCCCAGCCTATAGCGCACAACTTGCCCGCAGCCAGATCCCCGGCTGCGGGCAAGTTTTTGTGCATTTTTGCCGATCCAATCGACAGGGCCGCGTACCTTGAGTTTGCCGCTTTCTAGTGGTCCGCTGCCTGCGCTTTCAAGGCCCGCACCACACCGTCACGGCTCTCCAGCACTAGCCGGCGCAAGGCGGGGATTTCATCGCCCAGCTCGGCTAAGAACGCATCCGTGGCGTCCAAAGTGGACTGGGCTACCAACGCGGAGGGGTACAGCCCGGTCACTATGGTGGAGCTTGTCTCGTAGGACTTCTCCGCCCATACCTGCTTCAAGGACGCAAAGTACTTCGCCACGTACGGCTCCAACAAGGTGGTGTCCCACACGCGAGTGAATCCGGTGATGGCTGCCCGCTGGAGTGCGTTGGCCCCGTCCCCGCGGACGACGACGGACTCCCAAGTCTGTGCCTTAGCCTCCCGGGTGGGGATGGCGGCAGAGGCCGCGGATGCCGCTAATTGACCCGTCTGGGTATTGTCACGTGCCAGCTCGGCGTCAATGACACTTTGATCGGCCCGGCCGCCAGCTACCAATGAACTCAGCAACTCCCAGCGCAGATCTTGGTCAATACTCAAATCCGCAAGGACGACGTCGCCCTTCAACAACTCGTCAACGGTGGAGAGCTGCGCCTCACTTTGGGCATGCGCTGCAAACGCCTTGGTGAACTGGAGCTGAGCATCGGAGCCTGCTTGCGAGCCCTGCGCCAAAGCCCACAGGGCATCGGCGGCCATGAGAGCCGTTTCTTGCTGGTACTGCGGTGCCACGTAGTAGTGCAAGGTGGTGGCTAGCTGGCGCAGAAGCACCATGATCACGGTGGAATCGGATTCAAAGCCGATGTTCGCCAGGACCAGTCCCACATATTCGCGAGCCGGGGTCTCGCCATCGCGGGCTGCGTCCCACGCGGAGGCGGAGACCACAGTGCGCGGCAGGGACTCCTTGAAGTCCTTCAAGTGAACCTTGGCAGTGGCAAGAGACAAGGGATCGAGGCGAATCTTGGCGTAGGCCAGGTCGTCGTCGTTGAGCAGGACAAGGGCCGGACGCTTCATGCCCACCAGCTGCGGGACCTCCGTGGAAGCACCGTCGACGTCCAGTTCCACACGGTGTGTGCGGACCAGTTTGCCGGCGTCGTCCCCTGACGTGGCCAAGTCGTAGAAACCCACTGCGGTGCGGTGCGGACGCAGCGTCGGGTGTTCGGCCACAGCGGACTGGAGAATCGAGAATGCGGTGATGGTGCCGTCGTCGTCCGTCTCAATGGCGGGCTTGAACGTGTTCACCCCTGCCGTCTCCAACCACTTTTCGGTCCACAGCGTCAGATCGCGGCCACTGGCGGCTTCCAACTCGACCATCAAATCGGGCAGCTCGGTATTGGACCAGGCATGCTTGGAGAAGTACGCGCGCACCCCTGCCATGAATTCTTCCTGGCCCACCCAGGCCACCAGCTGGCGCAGTACAGAAGCGCCCTTGGCGTACGTGATGCCGTCAAAGTTGACCAGCACGTCTTCCAAGTCCGTGATCTCGGCTTTGATGGGGTGTGTGGTGGGCAGCTGGTCCTGGCGGTAAGCCCAGCTCTTTTCCAGCGAAGAGAACGTGGTCCACGCATCCACGTACTTCGTGTTCTCCGCGGCAGCCAAGGTGGACATGAACTCGGCAAAGGACTCGTTGAGCCAAAGGTCATTCCACCAGCGCATGGTCACCAGATCGCCAAACCACATGTGAGCGAGCTCGTGCAAGATGGTGATGGCACGGCGTTCCACCATGGCGTCGGTGACCTTGGAACGGAAAACGTAGCTTTCCAGGAACGTCACAGCGCCGGCATTCTCCATGGCACCAGCGTTGAATTCCGGAACGAACAGTTGATCGTACTTGGGGAAAGGGTAGGGGGTGCCGAACTGGGCTTCGAAGAACTCAAAGCCCTGACGGGTGAGCTCAAAGACGTTCTCCGCGTCCATGAATTCCATCAATGACTTCCGCGCAAATACGCCTAGGGGGATTACCCGGCCGTCGGAGCTGGTCAGTTCGCTGTGCACGCTCTGGTACGGTCCGGCAATCAGTGCTGTGATGTAACTTGAAATCTTCAGCGTGGGTTCAAAATGCCACGTGGACTTGCCTTCACCGGCAGCAACAGGTTCCGGTGTGGGGGAGTTGGACGTCACGGACCAGTGCGCCGGTGCCGTGACGTGGAACGTGAAATTAGCCTTCTGATCAGGCTGTTCAAACACGGTGAACATGCGTCGGCTGTCTGGGACCTCAAACTGGCTGTACAGGTAGACTTCGCTGTCCACTGGATCCACAAAGCGATGCAGGCCTTCGCCCGTATTTGTGTAGAGGGCGTCGGCCTCTACAGTCAGAACATTCTTGGCGTCAAGGTTGCTCAGACTGATACGCACGCCGTCCGAAACCTTGGCAGGATCCAGGCTGACGCCATTGAGTGTCACCGAGTGGACTTTATCCGTCACTGCATCAATGAACGACGACGAACCCTCCTTAGCGGTGAACGTCACCGTGGTGGTGGAGGCAAAAGTTTTCTCGGAAGCGGTCAGATCAAGGGTGACGTCATAGCTTTCAACAGTCAAAGTTTGTGAGCGCTCGGTTGCTTCGGCGCGGGTGAGATTCAAGCCAGGCAAATTGGTGCCTTCCGTTGTGAGCCTTGTGGACTGTGTCGGTGGAGACGGGCCGGCGGAATACGCCGACCGGATGAAATTATTCTTGCACTTATCACCCCTCTCTGTCTCCGTCACCTCCGTCAGGTGCAAGGGTAAGAGGAGTATTAGGCGTATTCCTGTAGAAGTTCCTGTGGAAGATATCAAGAACGTGAAAAGCTAGAACCATGGGACACGACGGCAGCCACGACTCAAGCACGGAGCGCCACCAAGATCTGCGGGCGCTGCGCTTTGCCGTGATCTTCCCTGTTCTGCTGTGCCTGGGCATGGTGGTTGGCGGGATCATCCTGAGCCCGCAGTTACCGGACGGGGTGGTGCTGCCTACGGGCGGAGACCCGCTGGGCCTTCCGGCGTTTCTGGCCGTTGCCGTCGCTGTGACACTCGTGGTGGGGATCGGTGTGGGAAGTCAAGGGGCGCGGACAGTGCTCTCCCGCACCACCCGACGAATCTTGCTGGGACTGGCCATGGCCTTGCAACTGGCCTCCAGTGCCGTGTTTTCCGCCGCTTTACTGGGACAGTCCGCGCCAGGCCCGGCACACGCGGACCGGGTTGACGGCTATGTGGTGCTCATGGGAACCGGACTGGCAGCGGCCATGGGCGTGGTTTTGGCGCTGACCTTCAAACCCGACGAACAGTGGACATCATCGGATGACGCCGCGCTTGCGGCAATACTGGAGCACGAGAAAGACCCAACAGCAATCAAAGACCAGTACCAGTACGTCCTGCACCCACGAAGTTCGGTCATCATTATGATCCTGCTGGCAGGGGTACTTCCCGGGGCGCTTTTGGCCATTCTCAGTCCATGGTTTCTGCTGATCCTTCCCCTGGCGGCGTTGCTAGTGGTGGCAGGATTGTGCGCAACAGTGCGCACCGACCGCAGCCAGCTCAGCGTAAAACTTGCCGGAGTGCTGCCAGTGATCACTGTGCCGTGTACCGAGATAGAGGGTGCACTCTCCTTGGACATTGTCGCGAAAGACTATGGAGGCGTCGGACTGCGCAGGCACAGCGGGAGGGAGTCCTTCCTGCCCACCTCAGGGGCCGGCGTCGTACTGGGACTTACGCATGGGAGGCGGGCGGTGGTTGGTGCGCCCACACTGGAGGCCGCAGATGAACTCGCCATTATTCTCAACCGCAGAGCCGGTAAAACTGCCGGTCAGCGTTGACGCCACGGCTTAGGTAGGCTTGAAACGTCCGCAGTTCACTTACGTCTTGAAGGACCCACACATGCGCGTTCACATCGCAACCGACCATGCCGGCATGGAGCTCAGCGCTCACCTCATCACCGCGCTCGGCGCCAAGGGCTACGAGATGGTAGACCATGGACCCAAGACGTACGACGCCCAAGATGACTATCCTTCCTTCTGCATCAATGCAGCGCTCGGCGTCGTCGCCGACCAAGCCGCAGGAGTGGAAGCACTGGGGATCGTGCTGGGCGGTTCCGGCAACGGCGAGCAGATCGCCGCGAACAAAGTCAAGGGCATCCGGGCCGCGCTGGCGTGGAATCTGGACACAGCCAAACTGGCTCGCGAACACAACGACGCAAATGTGGTCGCCGTGGGTGGACGCCAGCACAGTGTTGAAGAAGCCACCACGCTCATCGAAGCATTTTTGGCTGAGCCGTTCAGTGACGCCGAACGCCATGTGCGCCGTATTGCCAAAATCGCCGAATACGAAAAAACTGGTGAGGTTCTCCAGTAATCAGGCCGGTGAGTAGTTAGGCTGTCTAGTAAAACGGGCTAGTAGTTCAGTGATGCAAAGGTTTAGGCGAAGTGTGGGCAAAGTAGCAAATGTTCAAGACGGTGCCGGGCCGTTAAGGCGCCAGACGTTTGAGCGCCGGACGCTGGTGCTGGCCACAGTTCCTGTTGTGCTGATCGCGGTGTCCGTCGCTATTTGGTTGGCGATGATCGCGGGTCGACTTCCGGAGTCAGTAGGCTCACACTGGTCCGGCTCGGGCGTTGCAGATGAGTTCATGGGGCGGGCCCCGATGCTCTGGCTCGCCGTCTTGGTGCCGCTGGGTGTTGGCATGATACTTGCAGTGAGTTTTTCCCTACAGTCAGTTCCCCACGGCATGCAGCGGATCGGAGCGGCGTTCACGGTTGTTTTGACAGCTTTTATGGCCTCAACGCTCCTCGCCGGACTGCTGCCTCAACTGGACCTCTCAACGGCCACAGCCACCGCCATGAACTGGAAAATCGTGTTAGCTGGCACGGCCATATCAATAGTCCCTGCAGCGGTTGTGGCACTGTTGGTGCGGGCGTCCCCGCCGGAGAACATAGCGGCCCACTTGACAAAGTCCACTCATGCAGATAGATCTGGCGCTCTTCGTGGTGAAATCATCCGCATACGAGTGCACGGCTCCGCAGCGACGTACGCCGTGATGGGCGGCATCACACTCGCAGCCTCGGCACTCTTAGGCCTGGCATCACCGTGGTGGTTGATTCCTTCATTGCCATTGACGGCTCTGGTACTAGGGTTCCTCAGTGCCACAGTTCAGGTGGCTGCCAACGGGTTGTCGGTCATTGTGTTCGGGGGGTGGCGCCTGCTCCACATTCCAGTATCGGGGTTCTCTCAAGTCACGACGGCAAAGGACATCTTGCCACTGCAGTATGGCGGCTGGGGATATCGCCTCGGCTCGTGGGGGAGTGCCTTTATAGTCCGCCGCGGGCCCGCACTGGTAGTCGAACTGGCCCACGGCCGCCAGTTTGTGGTCAACAGTGGCACCGTCGAGGATGCCGAGCGGATGGCCGCGCTGCTCAACGGCTACAAACTTGGCCAGCAGGCACACCATGCCTGAGGGACACTCAGTCCACCGGCTGGCCCGGCAATTCAACGACGTTTTTGGCGCCACCACGCTCCTTGTCTCCAGCCCGCAAGGGAAGTTCAGTGCGGGAGCCGCGCTCCTAGACGGTCACCGACTGGAACGTGCACAAGCTCATGGCAAGCAAATGTTCCTCTACTTTTCCCAGGACCGCATCATGCGCGTCCATTTGGGTCTCTACGGAGCCTGGGACTTTGGCGGCGATTCCACTTTTACCGGCGCATCCAGCATCGGCGCCCCACGCCGCGTCGGGGAGCGAGAAGTGTCTGCTGGACTAGCAGGTGACGGGGGAGATGGTGGGTCGGACTACAACGGCCCGCCGGAACCCAAGGGCGCTGTGCGGGTTCGGCTCGTCTCGGATCATGGCTGGGCGGACCTTCGCGGGCCCACCGCTTGCGAGGTTTTAACCCCGGTGGAGGTCTCGGCCGTCTTGGCAAAGCTGGGCCCGGACCCCTTGAATGATCCTTTCAAGGACGAGCACGGGGACGAGGACGAGTTTGTTCGGCGTATCCGGTCTTCGGCGAGCAACATCGCCGTGCTGCTCATGAAGCAGGAGATCATCGCGGGAGTTGGAAACGTATACCGGGCAGAGGTGCTTTTCCGTCTCGGGATAGACCCGCGGATGTCCGGGAAATCGCTTCAGGAGGAAGAAATTCGTTCCCTGTGGCGTGAGATTCGTGCGCTCATGAAGGACGGCGTCCGCGACGGGCGCATCATCACCACCGAACTCATTGACCGCCCTTCCGGGACGGGCGTGGCGCCGCACTCGGCGAGCAACCCCGTGCCAAGGAAGTACGACGCCGGGGCCCAGGGGGCGGCGTCGAACCTTGCGTACCAGCCCACCGGGGACGGGCTCAACGGGGACGGGCTCAACAGAGGCGGGCTTCAGCCCAACAAGGAAGTACCCCGTGAGGACGCGCACTACGTGTACAAACGCAACGGGTTACCGTGCCGGCATTGTGAGACCGCGGTGGCGATGGCTGAACTGGCCGCACGCAAGCTCTATTGGTGTCCCCAGTGCCAGGGCTCCCCACAGCCGTGAAACCCTGCCATAAGCAGCAGGCGCAATCTGCGGCCACAAGCAGGCAAAGGGCAGGAGAACGGCAGGCGAAGGGCAGGGGAATCTGCGCCGATTTGGTGCATCGGGGAACGATTGGTACGCTTTTCGAGTTGTTCGGCCCACGGTCGAAGTTCACCGGGGGCGTAGCTTAATGGTAAAGCCTCAGTTTTCCAAACTGATGACGCGGGTTCGATTCCCGTCGCCCCCTCCAAGTAAAGGAACAGTCTCCGGTCCTCTGGCCAGAGACTTTTTTACTTGCAGCGCCGATGCCTTCCCAGGCGTGAGGCACTGATTGTGCATCTTGGAAGATTTGCCCGTAGACTGTTGCGGGCACTACGGGGCGTAGCGTAGTGGCTAGCGCGCCTGCTTTGGGAGCAGGAGACCGCAGGTTCGAGTCCTGTCGCCCCGACTCAGCATAATCCGGTTCACGTTTGGTCAGTGGCTGCCCATGTGCTGGTGCCGAACATCCACCAACAGACCATCAGGAGTACCACGCTGTGAAGAGCGCTGTCGAAAACCTCACGCCCACCAGGGTAAAGCTCAACGTTGAGGTTTCCTTTGAGGAATTGAAGCCGAGCATCGCCGCGGCTTACAAGACGATCGGCACGCAGGTACAAGTGCCTGGTTTCCGCAAGGGCAAGGTCCCCAACAAGCTGATCGACCAGCGCGTCGGCCGCGGTTACGTTCTTGAAACCGCCATCAATGATGGCCTCAACGGTTGGTACCAGAACGCTGTAGTGGAAGCTGGCATCAGCCCGCTCAGCCGCCCCGAAGTTGAAATTACAGAGGTTCCGGACCCTACCTCCACCGACGGCGAGCTCAAGTTCCACGTCGAGATCGACATCCGTCCGGAGATCGAGCTCCCCGACTACGCCGGAATCGCCGTCGAAGTTGAAGCTGTTGAAGCCACTGACGAAGACACTGACAAGGCGCTGGACGAGCTGCGTGGGCGCTTCGGCACCTTGAAGGCAGATGACCGTCCGGCCGCCGATGGCGACTTCGTGACCATCAACATTTCTGCCAAGATTGACGACGTCGAGGTTGACTCCGCCACTGACCTTTCCTACCAGATCGGTTCCGGCAACATGCTGGACGGACTCGACGAGGCTGCCACCGGCCTTTCCGCCGAAGAAGAAGCAATTTTCGAGACCAAGTTGGCTGGCGGCGAGCATGCCGGCGAAGACGCACAGGTCACCGTGAAGGTCACCGCCGTCAAGACTCGCGAACTGCCCGAAGCGAACGACGACTTCGCCCAGCTGGCTTCCGAGTTCGACACCATTGCTGAACTGCGCGAGGACTTGGCTAAGCAGGCTGCCGAATCCAAGGTTGTTGAGCAGGGCGTTGAGGCACGTGACAAGGTTCTGGACAAGCTTGTAGAGATGATCGAGGTTCCGGTTCCGGAATCCGTGATCACCGAGCAGCTTGAGCAGCACTTCCGCCCGGAAAACTCCCACGGTGAAGATCACGACACCGAAGAGCACCGCGCCGAAGTCAAATCAAACACCGAGCGCGCGTTCCGCAACGAGATCATCCTTGATGCAGTTGCTGAGAAGGAAGAAATCGGTGTCAGCCAGGCCGAGCTGATCGATTACATCGTCTCCTCCGCTGGCCAATACGGCATGGAACCGAACCAGTTCGCGCAGATGCTTGACTCCTCAGGTCAGGTCAACATGATCGTTGGCGAAGTTCGACGCCGCAAGGCACTCGCCGCCGTCCTGGCCAAGGCCGTCGTCAAAGACACTGCCGGCACCGACGTCGACCTGACCGACTTCGTCTCTGTTGCAAGCGATGAGGACGAGATTGACGCAGACACAGATGCCGATGAGGTCATCGAGCCCACAGCAGTAGTAGATCCGGGCGAAGTCCGCATCTAGCCTTCTGCTCGGGATGTGCTTGAACAAACCGCTGCTGGTTCCCTTCACGGGCCGGCGGCGGTTTTTTCATGCCCAAAGGCAGAGGACGACGGCGGCACTGACGCCACGAGACACCTGAGTGCCTGCTAGCCACACTCCCGCGCCAGCAATCGTGCGCCGTCAGCGAACAGTACGGTTTTGCGAAACAAATCGGTGCCCATAAAGGCTACTGTCCAAGTAGTGAAGATTAGTGATGAGCCGTCTTGGACTGGGTGTGTCGGTAAATGCCGGACACGGTGCCAGTTCAACGGATCGCACGAAGGAGAGGTAAGTCCACCATGGCACAGCACACCACACCGAACATGGCCGGCCCGGATTCGTCGGGTCAGGATCAGTACATCTATAACCGCTTGCTCAAAGAACGCATCATCTGGCTGGGCTCGGAAGTCCGCGATGACAATGCAAACTTGATCTGCTCCCAGCTCCTGCTGCTCTCTGCTGAGGATCCTGACAAGGACATCTACCTCTACATCAACTCTCCTGGTGGTTCAGTGACGGCCGGCATGGCTATCTACGACACCATGGAGTTCATTCCCAACGACGTCGTCACAGTCGCAACAGGCTTGGCTGCCTCCATGGGCCAGTTCCTGCTTTCCTCTGGCACCAAGGGCAAGCGCTACGCAACCCCTAACGCACGCATCCTCATGCACCAGCCGTCAGGCGGTATTGGTGGAACGGCGTCGGACATCAAAATCCAGGCCGAGCTGATTCTGCACATGAAGAAGGTGATGGCTGAACTGACAGCGTCGCAGACCGGGCAGTCAGTGGAGAAGATCCTCAAGGATAACGACCGCGACAAGTGGTTCACAGCCGAGGAAGCTCTGGAGTATGGCTTCTTTGACAAGATCAGCCGTCACGCAGGCTCTGTCGCCGGCGGCGGCGGAACCCTCGCAAAGTAACCGGCCAAAGAACAGATTCCAGGAGCTAAGACCATGACATACAACTTTGGCAGCACAGCGTTTGATAACGGTGGCTTCGGCAGCACGGCGGGTAATTTGCCCACCAGCCGCTACGTCCTCCCGCAGTTCGAGGAACGCACACCCTATGGCTTCAAGCGCCAGGACCCGTACACCAAACTGTTTGAGGACCGTATTATTTTCCTCGGAGTTCAGGTGGACGATGCCTCCGCGGATGACGTTATGGCCCAGTTGTTGGTCCTTGAGGCCGATGACACAGACCGTGACATTACCCTGTACATCAACTCACCCGGTGGATCGTTCACAGCGATGACGGCTATCTACGACACCATGCAGTTCATCCGCCCGGAAATCCAGACCGTTTGCCTGGGTCAGGCTGCTAGCGCAGCAGCTGTCCTGCTCGCCGCGGGCGCTCCGGGTAAGCGCTTGGCTCTGCCAAACGCACGCGTGTTGATCCACCAGCCGGCCTTGTCCGGTGGTCAAGGTGGTCAGGCATCAGACTTGGAAATCCAGGCCAATGAGGTCATGCGCATGCGTTCATGGCTGGAGAACACACTTGCAGACCACTCGGGCCGCACGCCGGAGCAGGTCAGCAATGACATCGAGCGCGATAACATCCTCACCGCTGCACAGGCCAAGGAGTACGGACTGATCGACGAGGTTTTGGCGCCGCGCAAGATCAAGCCGGCAGCCATTACTCGCTAACTATCGGCGGTCAATGGCACAAGCCAAACGTCGGGTCACTCCAACACCAGAGTGCCCCGGCGTTTGGTTTCCGGGCAATGTCAGTGCCTTGGCATAGAGTAGAGGCATGTTCCACGGCACAGCAGCCGTAGTTGCTGTGTTCCCTAATTTGCATGGACGGGCTAGTTATCCCGGACCATCCGCGGAAGGACAATCACATGGCCAGAATGGGCGAAAGCACTGACCTGCTGAAGTGTTCTTTTTGTGGGAAAAGCCAGAAGCAAGTTCGCAAGCTGATCGCCGGCCCAGGTGTTTACATTTGCGACGAATGCATTGAACTGTGCAATGAAATCATTGACGAGGAACTGGCTGAAGTAGCGGACCTCGACGCTTTCGAGTTACCGAAACCGCGTGAAATCTTTGATTTCCTCCAGGAATACGTGATTGGTCAGGAGCCCGCCAAACGGTCCTTGGCAGTGGCTGTCTACAACCATTACAAGCGCATCCAGTCCGGTCATGCCGTTAAAAGCACGACACTGGCTGACGGCGTCCATGACGAAGTTGAGATATCAAAATCCAATATTCTGTTGGTGGGCCCCACCGGGTGCGGTAAAACGTATCTGGCCCAAACTCTTGCCCGCCGGCTCAACGTGCCCTTCGCCGTCGCCGACGCCACGGCCCTCACAGAGGCTGGTTATGTGGGTGAGGACGTGGAAAACATTCTGCTTAAACTTATCCAAGCCGCAGACTTTGACGTCAAGAAGGCCGAGCAGGGCATCATTTACATTGATGAGATCGACAAAATTTCGCGTAAGTCTGAAAATCCCTCCATTACCCGTGATGTCTCCGGTGAGGGTGTGCAGCAGGCTTTACTGAAAATTCTTGAAGGTACGGTGGCCTCCGTCCCACCGCAAGGCGGACGCAAGCACCCGCACCAGGAATTCATCCAGATTGACACCACAAACGTTCTATTCATCGTTGCCGGTGCCTTCGCAGGCCTTGAGGAGATCATTGGATCCCGGGCGGGCAAGAAGGGGATTGGCTTCGGAGCGCCCCTGAGCGCACTGAAACAATCGGAAGCGACATATGCCGATGTCATGCCAGAGGACCTGCTCAAATTTGGTTTGATTCCCGAGTTCATTGGACGTCTGCCCGTCATCACAACGGTGACGCAGCTTGACCGCACGGCGCTGATCCAGATTCTGACCGAGCCGAAAAATGCGCTCATCAAGCAGTATCAGAAAATGTTTGTTCTTGACGGGGTGGAATTGGAGTTTGAGGCCGACGCCTTGGCAGCGATCGCTGATCAGGCTTTAGCGCGCGGCACGGGAGCACGTGGCTTGCGAGCAATCCTCGAAGAGGTCCTGCTGCCGGTTATGTTCGATCTTCCGAGCCGGGAAGACATCGCTTCCGTGGTGATAACGGCCGACGCCGTGGAGAAAAAAGCGGAGCCCACTTTGATCCCACACGATGTTATGGCCAAACGGCGGAACAAGTCCGCCTAGTTCGCTGTTGTCGCCAGTATAGGTGTTACGGCTGTAATACCGCTCGTCGAAAAGGAGACCATTGTGTCTGAAAATGCTGTGACAGCTACCGAAAAAGCCGATTTCTGGTTTGATCCCACGTGCCCCTTCGCGTGGGTGACGTCCCGATGGATCAGTGAAGTGGAAACCGTGCGGAACATCTCCGTTGACTGGCACGTCATGAGCCTTTCGGTTCTCAACGAAAACCGCGATGATCTCTCCGAGGATTACAAGGCGCACATTGCCAAGGCCTGGGGGCCTGTCCGCGTGATCGTGGCCGCCGCGCAGAAGCACGGACAGGAAGTCATCAAACCGCTTTATGACGCCATGGGAACCTCGATTCACGTCCATCAAAACCACGACTTGACCGACGTTATCGCGAAGGCGCTGGCAGAGGTCGGATTGCCGGCAAAACTGGCCGACGCCGCTACCTCGGATGCTTTTGACACGATCCTCCGCGCCAGCCATGGCGAGGGAATCGAAAAAGTGGGCCAAGACGTTGGTACTCCCATTGTCGCTTTCAATGGAACGGCCTTCTTTGGCCCTGTCATCACACGCATTCCGCGGGGGGAAGAGGCCGGCAAACTGTGGGACGCCACCGTCGCGTTGGCCAGTTTCCCCTACTTCTTTGAGATCAAGCGCAGCCGTACCGAAGACCCACAGTTCGGCTAAAGAGTCGCAGTGCCTATGAGGGCCCGGCATCAATAGTTCGCGTAGACACGCAGCTGAGGCCGGGCCCCTGGGGTTAACCTACTTTTCACGTTCGCGTTGAGTATTTGGTTCCCACTGGTTACCTGACGGGATCACAGTGGAGTTGTGAAGGTTGCCATAGTCGCTGAATCGTTTTTGCCCGAGATGAATGGGGTCACCCATTCCCTGTTGAAAATTCTCCAACACCTCAAGCTGCGCGGTGACCAAGTTTTGGTGATCGCTCCCTCAACCCTTGAGCTGGCTCCGGACATCGTTGAGGGAGCCACCATCGTCAGGGTGACTGCTGTCCCGATAGTGGGGTACCGCAATGTCCGGATCGCCATGGGTGGGGTGGCGAGGATTAGAACCATCCTCGCCGAGTTCGAACCCGATGTAGTCCATCTAGCCTCACCCTTTGTACTGGGCTGGCGTGGTGTCCGGGCCGCCGCGGTATTGAACTTGCCCAGTGTAGCCATCTACCAAACTGATGTACCGGGCTACGCAGGCAAATACGGGATGCCGTTCTTTGAGAGTTGGGCGTGGACGCGAGTTGAACGCATCCACCAGGCCGCGACAAAAACGCTGGCCCCGTCCACTGACTCCGTCAACCAGCTGCGCGGGCATGGCATACCCAGAGTGGAGCTGTGGGGTAGGGGCGTGGATATTAGCCGCTTCCATCCGGACAAACGGAGTTCCGATTTCCGCACAATGGTTGCGCCAGGCGGGCAACAAATCATCGGGTACGTGGGCCGTTTAGCATTGGAAAAACAGCTCCTTGATCTGACGGCTTTGACCGCGATTCCCAACACTCGGTTGGTGATAGTTGGTGATGGACCTCAGCGTTCAGCGCTGGAAACGGCCTTGCCGGACGCCCACTTCACTGGATTTCTCCACGGTGAAGAATTAGCTACTGCCATGGCTTCCCTTGACCTTTTTGTCCATCCTGGCGAGTTGGAGACATTCTGCCAAAGCATCCAAGAAGCTATGGCTTCCGGGGTTCCGGTGGTCGCTACTGGAAGCGGTGGGCCACTCGATCTAGTGGATTCATCCCGCACCGGCTGGCTCTACCAACCCGGCGAGTTGGGGCAGATGCGCTCCTACGTCCAGGACCTTCTGGGCGACCCTGCCAAGCGGGCCGCTTTCGGTGCGGCAGCTTTTGCCAAGGTCCAGTCACGGACCTGGAACACCGTGTGTGATGACCTTGTGAATCATTACCTGGCGGCCATGAATGAACATACTGCTGCCCTGACTGGATGGGAGACAAATTCATGAAAGTTTCGGTGATCGGCTGCGGCTATCTAGGTGCAGTTCACGCAGCGACCATGGCTTCTTTGGGCCACACCGTGGTCGGCCTTGAACCCGATGCCACCAAGGTGTGGGCGTTGGCGCAGGGCTTGCCACCCTTTCACGAGCCCGGACTGCAAGAGCTAGTCCAGGAAGGGCTCATCAGCGGTCGTCTCGAGTTCACCACGGAGCCCAGCGCGGTGGCGGGGTCATCCGTGCACTTCATCTGTGTGGGGACACCGCAAGCTAAGACAGCCATGGATGCAGACTTATCCCAGATCCTGGCGGCAATTGACGCTCTCCTCCCGTATCTACACCCTGGTGACGTGGTCGCAGGGAAGTCCACCGTTCCGGTCGGCACATCAGAGCTTGTTTCACGACGGTTGGAAGGAAGCGGCGCATTCCTTGCCTGGAACCCGGAATTTCTGCGTCAGGGGAGCGCTGTCAGTGATTCTTTGCACCCCGAGCGGATCGTTTACGGCCTCCCCTCCGGGGGCAACCGCAGCCGGATACAAACAGTTTTGGACACTGTTTACGCTCCTCTCCTGGACGGCGGAACGCCCAGGATAGTCACCGACTGGGCTACCGCGGAGCTCATCAAGTCCGCAGCCAATGCCTTCTTGGCCATGAAACTCTCCTACATCAACGCCGTTGGTGAGCTGTGCGAGCAAGTCGGCGCCGACGTCGTCGGATTGTCTCTTGCTCTAGGGCTGGACGGACGCATCGGAGCCGACTATCTCAAAGCAGGAGTGGGATTTGGGGGTGGTTGTCTGCCCAAGGATCTGCGCTCCTTCAGGGTTCAAGCCAAGGATCATGGGGTGGATTCCTTGGAGGAACTACTTTCTCTGGTGGACGGCATCAATGCAGACGCACGCTACCGAGCGGGGGAGTCCGCGCTGCGGATGTGTGGGGGAAGCGTGGTGGGTCGACGCATTGGCGTACTTGGGGCCGCATTCAAGGCGGACACGGACGATGTCCGGGATTCGCCGGCACTGGATATTGCACTGCAGCTGGCAGCTGAAGGTGCGCAGGTCACAGTGAGCGATCCCCGGGTGCCGGAACACACGTGGCTTGCATACCCCCAACTGTCATTTGTGCGCCATGCCGAGCAAGCTCTACGCGGTGCAGAGCTAGCTATGCTCTTGACGCCATGGCCCGAGTTTGTGGGGCTTGACCCAGCGGAAACAGCGCTTTTGATGTCTGTGCCGCGGATGTATGACGGCCGTAACGCCCTTGATCCGGTCGCTTGGAAAACCGCTGGCTGGGAGTACTATGGCGCAGGCAGGGGCATGGCACTGGGGTCGGTCCAGGCTGCGCACTAAGATGCACCGGACACTTGCCGCCGGCGCCCCTTGGCGTGGTGTCGTGTTCGGCGGGGCCTGGTCCGTTGGCGCCGTCCGTAATGACGCCCTGCGCGTTGGCGGCGAGTCGGCGCAGGCCACTTCTACTGTGGTCCGACACCAGAGCTACGTGAATCTTCTGTGAGATATGTGGCACTGGGTGACTCGTTCACCGAGGGTGTGGGGGACCCGAATAAACACCTGCCCAATGGTGTCCGGGGCTGGGCGGATCGTGTTGCGGAACGTTTGGCAGCCTCCGAGCCCGGTTGGGAGTACGCAAATTTGGCGATTCGTAGCAAACGGTTGCGGCACATTATTGCTGAGCAGTTGGGTCCCGCGTTAGCCATGGAACCTACGCTCATCACACTTTATGCTGGCGGTAACGACATCATGGATTTTGGTACAAAGGTTCCGCAGATCTTGGCCGATTATGAAAGCCTTGTCGCACCGCTGGCGGCCACGGGCGCTCGGCTGCTACTGTGCACGGGCTACGACGTAGAGGTCAGCGCTGTTCTGGAACCTTTGCGCCGTAAAAACCATGCGTACAATGACGGCGTCCGTTTCCTTGCGGCGAAATACGGCGCCGTGCTGGTGGACTATGCCACCTTTGACGCCTACCGGAGCCCTCATATGTGGGGCGCAGACAGGCTCCACATGTCCAAGTCGGGACACAAATACTTTGCTCGACAGGTGTTAGACATCCTCGACGTGCCCTGGACCGCAGACGTCAAGCGTGGGGCGGGCACGCCCACCGACGCGAAGTCCGGGGCGGGCACGCCCACCGACGCGAAGTCCACTAGAGTCAAAAATGGGACGGGCAAGAAGTCGATATCCCAGAGTGGTCCTGTGGCCTGGCGGGCGCGGGCACTTGATCACTACGTCTGGATGAACGACTGGGTGCTGCCCATGTTTGCGCGGAAGCTGCGCGGTACGACCCTCGGCGACTCGTTGAATCCGCGCTGGCCTGAGCCGGTGCTGGTACCTCGGAAAAAGGGACTGAAAAAGCTCATGCGCCAACGCACCTAGTCCTGCCAATGCATCTAGTCCCGCCAACGCACTTAGTCCTGCCAAATCGCTTAGCCCAAAAAGAGGGGCTGAACTTATCTAGGATAAGTTCAGCCCCCTCTTCTTTGGCCGTTGTCAGACTTGGGCGGCTTCTTCAGCCGGCGCCAGCACGACGTCGATCACTTCCAACTCACCCTGGCCCATGACAACCGTGACCTCAAGTGCGTTCGCGGCAGCTTTGAGGTCCCCGAGCCCGGCACTCAATTGCACGGCCTTGGCCTCTTCGGCCACGATGGTCGCAGAAAGCACCTGGGTGCGCTGCTTGACCTTCGCCTCAGACTTGGCCTTTCGAAGACCACTGAGCGCGTCACCGACGGTAGCTAACATGGTCGTGTCGCCGTCCTCAACATCAACGGCTGTCGGCCACTTCGCACGGTGCACAGAACCTTCCCGCCACCAGCCCCAGACTTCTTCGGTGGCGAACGGCAAAAACGGTGCGAAGAGGCGCAGCAACGAATCCAGCGTGGTGGCTAGAGCCGCGAGCACCGAAGCTTTTTCGGCCTCCCCGGCGGCACCATAAGCGCGGTCCTTGATCAGCTCCACATAATCGTCGGTGAAGTGCCAGAAGAAACTCTCCGTGGTCTGCAGGGCCTTGGCATAATCGTACTTTTCAAAGGCCGCAGTTGACTGGCGTACGACGTCGGCTAGCTGGGCCAGCACTGCTCGGTCCAAGGGGTTGGTCGCGGGCCCCAACGCGGGCGCGTTACCCGCGTTGGGGAGAGTTGCCGCGGGGTTTGTGGCCGCTTCAGTGGCCTCCGTGAGAACATTCGCCTCGGTGGCGCCCAAGTTCAGCACGAACTTGGAAGCGTTGAGTAACTTGATCGCCAAGCGGCGGCCAATCTTCATCTGCGCAATCTCGTAAGCCGTGTCAGCGCCGAGCTTGGCTGAGGCAGCCCAGTAGCGAACGGCGTCGGTCCCAAAATCGTTCAGCACGTCAGTGGGGACCACCACGTTGCCCTTGGACTTGGACATCTTCTTACGGTCCGGGTCAAGGATCCAGCCGGAGATCGCAGCATGCTTCCAGGGTGCGCTGCCTTGGAGGGCGTCGGCGCGCACCGCTGAGGAGAACAGCCAGGTGCGGATGATGTCGTGTCCTTGGGGACGCAAGTCGAAGGGGTAGACGTTGTTGAATAGTTCTTCGTCTACGCCCCAGCCGCCAACAATTTGCGGTGTCATCGAGGAGGTCGCCCACGTATCCAGCACATCGGCGTCACCCACGAATCCGCCAGCAGCGTTGCGCTGTTCCTCGGTGTAGCCCGGGGCTGCATCCGCTGCCGGATCCACCGGGAGCATCTCGCTGGTGGGCATAATCGGGTGGTCGTAGTCCGGATTGGCGTCAGCATCCAGCGGATACCAAACGGGAACCGGCACACCGAAGAAGCGCTGGCGGGAAACGAGCCAGTCACCGTTGAGACCGGAAATCCAGTTCTCGTAGCGGGAGCGCATGTACGCCGGGTGGAATTCGATTTCCTTACCGCGGTTGATCAGGTGTTCGCGGCGGTCAGCGTCGCGGCCACCATTGCGGATGTACCACTGGCGGGAACTGACGATTTCCAAGGGCTTGTCGCCCTTTTCAAAGAAGTTCACCGGGTGCATGATCTTCTTTGGCTCACCGTCGAGCAGTTCAGTATCGGTGAGCATGGTCATGACTGCTTCTTTAGCGCTAAAGACAGTCTTGCCGGCGATTGAGGCGTAGTTCTCGCGGCCTTCCTCGGTGGTGATCCACTCGGGGGTGTCTGAGAGAATGCGACCGTCACGGCCAATGATGGCGCGGGTAGGCAGCTGGAGTTCACGCCACCAGATGACGTCTGTCAAATCACCGAAAGTACACACCATGGCGATTCCGGAACCCTTATCAGCTTTGGCCAGCGCGTGGGGGTGGACCTCAACCTGAACTCCGAACAACGGAGAAGTGACCTTTTTCCCAAACAACGCCTTGTATCGTTCGTCATCAGGGTTGGCCACCAATGCCGAGCATGCGGCCAGCAATTCCGGCCGCGTCGTTTCAATGAAAATCTTCGTGCCGTCTTCGGCGAAGAACGGGAACCGGTAATACGCGCCAGGCATTTCGCGGTCTTCCAGTTCCGCCTGCGCTACGGCCGTGCGGAAGGTGACATCCCACAGGGTGGGAGCCTCAGCCATGTACGCATCCCCGGCAGTCAGGTTTTCCAAGAAGCCGCGCTGCGACACTGCCCGCGAGTGATCATCAATCGTACGGTAGCTCAGGGCCCAGTCAACCGAGAGACCCAGTGTTTGGAACAGGTTCTCAAAGACTTTCTCGTCCTCAACCGCCAGCTCTTCACACAACTGGATGAAATTCTTGCGTGAGATGACATCAAAATCACGCTGGTTCTTGGCGGGGGCAGCGGGAGGATGGTAGCCGGCGTCGTAGGAAATCTTTGGGTCGCAGCGGACACCGTAATAGTTCTGCACGCGGCGTTCGGTGGGCAGACCGTTGTCATCCCAGCCCATGGGATAAAAGACGTTCTTGCCGTTCATGCGCTGAAAACGGGCCAGCACATCCGTCTGAGTGTAGGAGAACATGTGCCCCACATGCAGTGATCCTGAGGCCGTGGGCGGGGGAGTATCGATCGAATAAACCTGATCCCGAGTGGTCTCACGGTCAAATTTGTAGGTTCCTTCTTCAAGCCAACGCTTGGTCAAGGACTCTTCAAGGCCCTCCAAAACGGGTTTGTCGGGAACTTTGCTTGGGGAGGATGCGGGCGTGTCTGTGCCCGGAATGTTTTCAGCCATGGGCCAATTCTTTCACGAGTTGGCCCCGAACTAGGGACCCGCACTTTCAATAACAACGACTTGGTAGAGTTTCGGCAACGAATCCTGCCAACTAGAAGCGGCTAACCATGACCCCAAATGCACTGCAGGCTATGGCGAGAACGGTGTGGGAACCCGCCGGGCTGAGCTGGGCAGAGGTACACGCTGAGCCTGAAGGTTCCGAGTATTGCGCCCACACGCTGGCCCTTAACGGCCGGCTCACGCTCTTCCGCAGGGCCAAGACCACGCCCACAAAGCTGGGTCAGTTCGTGACGTTATGGAAGCGTTCGGCGCAAGGACCCATCCGGCCCTTTGATATGGACGACGGCGTTGCCTCCTTTGTCATCCAGAGTCGGATTGGCGATGGGTTGGGTCAGTTCGTGTTTCCCTTTGATACGTTGGCTCGCCACGACGTGGTCTCAGTGGCTGGCAAGGGAGGTAAACGGGCCATGCGGGTGTACCCGCCGGATGTACAAACCGTCAGCGTTACAGCCCGGCGGACGCAAAAATGGCAATGCGAGTATTTCCTGCCACTGGATGCTGACGTTGCACAGCTCAGAGAGCTGTACTTAGGCTGAGCCCACGTTCTCGGCCCGCACTGTTTTACGCGAATGGTGCGCAGCAGTGCTCGTGGTGCATCTTCGCTTCCAAATGGTGTGCTGAAGCGGAGGGTTCAGTGACGGCTTCGCGGGCTATGCTGCTGATATGGGCACTGTGCGGATACTGCGTGTATATGACGAGCCAGAAGCGGGAGAGTACCGGGTACTGGTGGACCGGCTCTGGCCGCGGGGGATCAAAAAGGAAGCCATTGACCTGTGGCTCAAAGAAGTGGGGCCCAGCAACAAGGTCCGCAATGCATTCGGCCACGAAGAGGAACACTTTCCTAAGTTTGTCCGCGATTATCGGGCCGAGCTTGCCGATAACTCTGCCGTGGACCAGCTCCGGGGGATCCTCAAAAAGCATGCGAAAGTGGCTCTCGTGTATGGCGCCAAGGATCACCACCAGAACCAAGCCGCTGTCCTGCTGGACTTCCTCAACGACGTACCGACAGATCTGCCGTAGCGGTACTTTCTTGCTGCACGGGTGCCAGCGTCCACGCGCTACATTTGAGTCATGACTGAAAACACACACGCCACTTTCCAGCACGCCGTCGTCACCGGAGCCAGTTCAGGCATCGGTGAAGCTACCGTCCGTAAACTTCGGACACAAGGATGGAGTGTCGTGGCTGTTGCCCGGCGCACCGAACGTCTTGAGAAGCTGGCAGCGGAAACAGGTGCGCTGGCCTTCGCCGCTGACGTAACGCGGGAGGCCGACGTCGCTGCGTTGGTCGAATTTGTTAGCGCACATGGTGGCTTGGATACTCTGATCAACGTGGCCGGAGGTGCGCGCGGCGTGGACAAACTTGCTACCGCACGCGATGAAGACTGGGAATGGATGTTGCAGACCAACGTCATGGGAACGTTGAAGATGATTCGGGCATTTTTGCCGGCACTGCGTGAACATCGCCGCGGCACGGTTTTGAACCTGACGTCTACCGCGGGCTTAGTGGCCTATGAGGGCGGATCCGGCTACAACGCTGCGAAGTTTGCCCAGCACGCCCTCACTAACGCGCTGCGGCTAGAAGAAGTGGAAAATAATCTGCGCGTCATCGAAGTGGCTCCAGGCTTGGTTGCAACCGAAGAGTTTGCCCTCAACCGTCTCGGTGGTGACCGCGAGGCCGCACAGAAGGTCTACCAAGGCGTTGAAAAGCCGCTGACAGCAGCGGAGGTGGCGGACGTAGTTGGTTACGCTGTCGGGCTTCCCCATCACATCAATCTGGACCAGATCGTCATCCGTCCTGTGGCGCAGGCAGCCAACCACAAGCTACTGCGTCAGTAGCGTTCCTCGACGGCGTGCCAAAGTGGCGGGGAGGCGCGAAAGTTCACACGCCCTCGGCACTTTGGCACGCCGTCGGCCGGAGTAGGCCGGAGTGAGCCGGAAGTATTCGCTCTCAGCAACTTTCCGGTAGACTTAGCAGCAAAGCACCGACCCGGCCATCACCGGTGAGCTTCCGGAAGAAAGCGCCCCCAAAAAGGTGCCAGTAGAACCGGACGGGTAAGCCCGTCACAGCAGCTAATGAGCGGCCGCATCCTGGACCTAAAAACTCGGGAGGCGGTAAGCGAGGTGGTACCGCGGCGCAAGCCGTCCTTGCATCCTGAACAGAACGCCAACCACCAGGATGATGTGATGACCCACTTCCCCAAGGCAACTGCCACCGCAGGCCTGCACGCCGAATCTAACCACGTACCCGCGTCCGTGCGTTTCCCCCAGGTTGAAGAGCGAGTGCTCAAATACTGGTCAGAGGACGGCACCTTCCAGGCCAGCATTGACGCCCGTGAAGCTGGAGTGGATGGCTCCAACGAGTTCGTCTTCTACGACGGCCCCCCTTTCGCTAACGGTCTGCCCCACTACGGGCACCTGCTCACGGGCTATGCCAAGGATTTGGTGGCGCGCTATCAGACCCAGCGCGGCCATCGCGTCGAGCGCCGTTTCGGTTGGGACACCCACGGGCTGCCCGCTGAGCTTGAAGCCATGAAGCAGTTGGGCATGACGGATAAGAAGCAGATCGAGGCCATGGGCATCGACAAGTTCAACGACGCCTGCCGATCCTCTGTCATGAAGTACGCCGGTGAGTGGCAGGAATACGTCACCCGTCAGGCCCGCTGGGTGGACTTTGACAATGACTACAAAACACTCAACGTCGAATATATGGAATCGGTACTCTGGGCGTTCAAACAACTCCACGAAAAGGGCCTTACCTACAACGGCTACCGTGTGCTGCCGTATTGCTGGAAGGACGAGACCCCGCTCTCCAACCACGAACTTCGCATGGATGAGGACGTCTACAAAGACCGTCAGGATTCCACGGTCACTGTTACCTTCCCGATCTTGGCTGGGGAATCGGAAATCTCCGTGCGGCTTGCCGGAGTCAATGCGATTGCCTGGACCACCACACCTTGGACTCTTCCCACCAATCAGGCCCTGGCCGTGGGACCCACGGTCAGTTATGCCGTGGTTCCGGTGGGGCCCGCAGGGTCCAGTGCCACGGGCGAGAACTTCCTGCTTGCTGCTGACTTAGTAGGCGCGTACGCCAAAGATCTGGGCTACGAAGACGCGGCTGGCGCAACATCTGCCATCACGGCGACGTATGTCGGTTCCGAGTTGGAAGGCTTGAAATATGAGCCTTTGTGGGACTACTTTGCTGACGATGAAAAGTACGGCACGGCGAAGTCTTGGCAGTTCCTGGTTGCAGACTACGTCACCACCACGGACGGAACAGGAATCGTCCACCAAGCTCCTGCGTACGGCGAGGAGGATCAAAAGGTCTGCGAGCAGTACGGCATTCCGGTGGTCCTCTCCATCGACGAAGGCGCAAAGTTCCTGCCACTATTTGAGGACGGCCCACTGAGTGGGATCGCCGGGGTGCAAGTATTTGACGCCAACAAGACCATCACCCGTGTAGTCCGTGACGCCGGCCGCTTGGTCCGCCAAGCCAGCTACGTACACAGCTACCCGCACTGCTGGCGCTGCCGCACGCCCCTGATCTACCGGGCCATCTCTTCGTGGTACGTGGAGGTCACGAAATTCAAAGAGCGCATGACCGAACTGAACCAGGACATCAACTGGATCCCCGGTAACGTCAAAGATGGTCAATTCGGCAAATGGTTGGCCAACGCCCGCGACTGGTCCATCAGCCGTAACCGGTACTGGGGCAGCCCCATCCCGGTGTGGCAGTCGGACGACGAAAATTACCCGCGCACCGATGTCTACGGCTCATTGGCACAGATGCAAGCTGACTTCGGGAGACTGCCCCTGAACAACCACGGCGAAGTGGATCTACACCGGCCCTTCATCGATGAACTCACGCGCCCCAATCCTGATGACCCCACTGGCAATTCAACTATGCGCCGTGTGGAGGACGTGTTGGATGTCTGGTTCGATTCCGGGTCGATGCCGTACGGCCAGGTCCACTACCCGTTTGAAAACGAAGAGTGGTTCGACACTCACAGCCCAGCAGACTTCATTGTGGAGTACATCGGGCAGACACGTGGCTGGTTCTACATGCTGCACATTCTCTCCACAGCACTCTTTGACCGCCCCGCATTTAGGAACGTCATCAGCCACGGGATCGTGCTTGGCTCCGACGGGGCGAAGATGTCCAAGTCTTTGCGCAATTACCCTGATGTCTCCGAAGTTTTGGACCGTGACGGCTCCGACGCGATGCGCTGGTTCCTCATGTCCAGCCCGATCCTGCGCGGCGGCAACCTAGTCGTGACAGAACAAGGTATCCGTGACGGCGTCCGCCAAGTATTGCTGCCGCTGTGGAACGTTTACAGTTTCTTTACCCTGTACGCAAACTCGGCCGACGGCGGCAATGGTTACGACGCTCAGCTGCGCTATGACGGCTACACCGATTCCATGGACCAGTACTTATTGGCTAATACCGGGGATCTGGTCCGGGAAATGGCTGCCAAACTGGATGGCTATGACGTTTCCGGAGCCTGTGATTCCCTGCGCAGCTACCTGGACATGCTGACGAACTGGTACGTTCGCCGCAGCCGTAACCGCTTCTTTGATGAGAGCGCGGATGCTTTTGACGCCCTGTACACGGCTCTTGAAACCGTGTGCCGTGTGGCGGCACCGCTGTTGCCCTTGGTCACTGAGGAGATTTGGCGAGGACTGACCGGCGGGCGCTCGGTGCACCTGAGTGATTGGCCGACTGCTGAGCTCTTCGCGCCGAACCCGTCCTTGGTGGCACAAATGGACACTATCCGGCACATTTGTTCCACTGCTTCTAGCCTGCGCAAAGCTGCGAATTTGCGTGTGCGCCTTCCCCTGCAGGAGCTGACGGTGGTCGCGCCCAACGCTGCTTTGTTGAACGACGGCGGGGCAATCGTTGCCGATGAGCTCAACATCCGCTCGGTTCGTTTTGTAGATTCCGCGGATGCCTCACCCGAGGAGTTTGGGATCACCTCCAAGTTGGTCGTCAATGCCCGCGCCGCCGGACCCAGGCTTGGGAAAAATGTTCAGCAAGCCATCAAGGGCTCGAAGTCAGGGGACTGGTCCATCAGCGATGGCGTTGTCACGGCTGGTGGCTTGGAACTGGAAGCGAACGAATACGCGCTTGCGACAGTGGTTGCTGACTCGCACGACGGCGGGAGTACGGCAGTGTCCATGCTTGACGGTGGTGGTTTCGTGGTGCTCAATACTGCTCTGACTGCTGAACTGGAAGCCGAAGGGACAGCTAGAGACATGATCCGTGCCATTCAGTCCGCCCGTAAAGAAGCTGATCTACAGGTCAGCGACAGGATCCGCACCATCGTCAGCGCCTCCCAGGAAGTGGTCGATGCTCTGCATGCCAACGCGGAACTGGTCAAGAATGAAACCCTCACTGTTGACCTGGAACTGATTCCGGGCGAGCAGGAAACCATCATCACTGTGGAACGGACGCAAGCCTGATGAACGATGAACTGGACGAATTCTCGGTGGAAAGTGTTTACGCTGAGCTGTTGGGCCGAGCTCCTGAAAACAAAATGGAGCCGCGCTTAGCTCCTCTGTTCCGTGCCATGGATATCTTGGGCGAACCCAACAAGGCGTTCCCAATCATCCACATCACGGGAACAAATGGGAAAACTTCCACGGCTCGCATGATCGAGTCGGGGCTCATGTCCCACGGTTTGCGGACGGGGCGCTACACCAGTCCGCATCTCTCCCGAGTGACAGAACGCATCAGCATTGACGGTGCTCCCGTCAATGACGGAACGTTTGTGCGGATCTGGGATGAAATTCACCCCTACCTACTCATGGTGGATGCCGAACTTGAAGCCACTCATGAACAGCGCCTGACTTACTTTGAGTGCTTGACCATATTGGCATATGCGATTTTTGCCGACGAGCCCGTGGACGTGGCAGTGGTGGAGGTCGGCCTTGGTGGGATTACCGACGCCACGAATGTGGGTGATGGACAAGTTGCTGTCATCACACCCATTTCCTTGGACCATACGGAACTGTTGGGTGATACTACCGGGGAGATCGCGGCGGAGAAAGCCGGAATCATCAAGGAAGGGGCATTCCTTGTCAGCTCCAGCCAACCGGTTGATGCAGCACAGGTGATCCTGGACAAGGCACGTGAAATGCATGCCACCTTCAAATTTGAGGGCGTGGAGTTCGGTGTGGAATCACGCGCCATAGCCGTGGGGGGACAAATGCTTGTTCTCCAGGGGCTGGCCGGCCGCTACCCGGAGATCCTGCTGCCGCTGCACGGGGAACATCAAGCCGAGAACGCCGCCGTCGCACTAGCTGCGCTGGAAGCGTTCCTGGGTGGGGGTGAAACGGAATTGAACTTGGAGCTAGTCCAAGAAGGGTTCAGGAACGCCACTTCTCCTGGACGGCTGGAAGTGCTGCGAACCTCGCCGACCATTGTGGTGGATGCCGCGCACAACCCTGCCGGAATTGCTGCCAGTGCCGCTGCACTGCAAGAGGCCTTCGCCTTCAGCAAGCTTGTTGTGGTCCTGTGCGTTCTGGTGGAAAAGGATGCCGAAGAAATCCTGCGAACCCTCAAGTCTGCTTATGGGGAAGAGGCCGGGGAACTGTGCCTGACCCAATCCAGCTCTCCGCGCGCCATCCCGGCCGCTGAACTAGCGGAAATGGCCTTAGATCTTGGGTGGAACGAGGAGGATGTCCACATTGCCGAGAAGCTCGACGACGCCATCGAATGGGCCGTAGAGCGAGCTGAGGCTAACAATGACCTTGCTGGCGGCGTGCTGATCACCGGCTCCATCACAGTGGTGGGTGAAGCCCGCATCTTGTTGGGCCGACCCGGCGAGAAGGCAGGTTCCTAAGGCATGGCGAAGTTGACAAAAGCTCAGCGTGAATGGCGCCCGGGCATGCCCAAAAAGCAACGATCGACAAAGATGATGTTTGCGTCCACGGTGCTGGTGCTTGAGGCTTTCGTGGCGGTCTTCCTAGCTCTTGCACTGTTTGGTCTGAACGGCAAAAATCCGATATACCTCGTGGCGGGCACCGTGCTGGCAGTGCTGCTTGTGGCCACCTGCGCGGTCATCGGCAAAAAGTGGGGCCCGGCAGCCGGCTGGGTATTGCAACTGCTGCTGATCGCGGCCGGTTTCGCGGAGCCTTTGATGTTCATTGTGGGTGGCCTCTTCGCCGTGGCGTGGTGGTATGCGCTGCATGCTGGTCGGCGGATCGACCAGGAGAACCTCGAACGTGCTCGCCTCCAGGGCCAATGGGACGCGGAGCACCCGGCCGACGGCGAGAACACCGAGGGCACTGACGTGCAGACCCGCTCCGAGTAGCCAACAGAAAAAAGTGCCCCTCATCTGTCATGACAAGATTGGCTGCGGGGGCCTGCCCGTGGCACGTAAACTAAATCTGCATCCTGTACTAACTAACTGTTTGGAGTCACTGTGAGCCTTGAGCGCACTCTTATCCTGATCAAGCCCGACGGCGTGAGCCGCAACCTCTCCGGAGCAATTCTGGCGCGCGTTGAAGCCAAGGGCTACACGCTGGTCGAACTGAAGAAGATCAACGCCACTCGGGCAATGCTGGAACAGCACTACGAGGAACATGTTGGGAAACCATTTTATGAGCCACTGGTGGAGTTTATGCTCTCCGGTCCCGTCGTAGCCGCAATCTTCGAAGGGAACAGTGTCATTGCCGGTTTCCGTTCGCTGGCCGGCAGCACGGATCCCACCACGGCGGCCCCTGGCACTGTCCGTGGTGACTTTGGCCGCGACTGGGGTCTGAAAGTGCAGCAGAACTTGGTCCATGGTTCGGATTCTGTGGAGTCCGCAGAACGCGAAATCGGCATCTGGTTCGCCTGAACGGTTTAGCGCGGCGATCAGTTGGACACAAATGAAGGGCACCTCCCAATCGGGAGGTGCCCTTCGGCGTCGAGCATGGAAGTCGAGCATGGAAAACGGGCGCGGTAACCCGAATGCACTACTTCATCCCTGGGCAGGCTCTCAGGAATTGAAGATGAGGTACATGAACTTGAAGAAGATGGCCGCAAGAACGCCAATGTAGGCCAAGCCAACGATCACCCAGGCCCAGTCCGCAAAAAACTTGACTACGCTAGCGGATGCCGGGATGACACCATGGGCCATGTTGCGCACTGTGACCCAGACGAACAACGGGATCATCACTGCCCAAACAACCATGCAGTAAGGGCACAGGATAGCCAGCACGTAGACCGCTTGGAAAAAGAACCAGCAGATCATCACGAAGCCAGCGGTAATGCCCAGCTGTAATGCCAACCAATACCAGCGCGCCATGGACGCCCCTGCCAGCATGACAACTCCGGTGGTCATGAGAACGGCAAAGGCCACAATGCCGATGAACGGGTTGGGGAAGCCGAAGATCGCGGCCTGACTGGTCTTCATAACGTCGCCGCAGGAGATCCATGAATTGACGTCGCAGCTGACTTTGGCATCTGGGTTCACATACAGAGTGAGCCGTTCTAGAACCAGCAGGGCAGAAGCGGTCCAGCCAACGACTCCGACGATGAGTAGGAACCAGCCGAAAGGCTTGTCACGCGCTAGGGCAGGCCCTACGGTGTGGGAGGAAACTGGCACGGAAGCCCTGGTGCTTGGCATGACTGCCTTTCAGGTGGGGCGGAGGATTGTTGTCCTGATTGTAGCGTGGCAAACTTGGCGCGCCGTGCCACTAACGAGGCTTTCTGGGTACCGCGTATGAGACAATGATGATGGTTGGTAGGCGATCCACATGCGCCCTCCAGTCCAGTGGCACGACCTCGAGTCGGCCGGTGACGACGCTCCATCATGGCAGCCATCCACCGGCGCCGTTCCACGCAGAGCGCTGCGGGTCCGGCGGGCCATTGGCTTCACTCGAGCTTGCGCACCCAGAAGTTGGTGCCGCCGGGGGAGTAATTAGACGACTTCCGTCAGCGCCTGCGGGTGCTGGCACATCTGCTGTTAGCTGCACCTGATGTGGGGGTGTTGCAACAGCGCGAAGGCAACGAGCCATGGAAAAAGAACATGCAAGCACAGCTTCAGACAGCACAGCTTCTGAGACAGTCGAGAGTCACTCTGTAGCGCCCGTAAAAGCTGTTCGCGCCCGCCGCGCGTCCGCGAAGGTGAGCAGTCCTGCAAAGGAGGCCGCTACCAAAGCTGGCGTCGTTGATGCGCCGGTACAAGAGACGTCCGTTGAAAAGGCGCCGGCAAAGAAAGCTCCTGCAAGGCGCAGCCGTGCCAAGAAAATTCAGGAGCCGGCCGCGCCGTCACTGCTTGACGGGCTCACGGATACCGCAGAGGGCGCCGATTCTTCAGCTCAGGTGCCGGGCGTCGACGGCGCGGCAGCTTCGGCGTCCACAGCGCGCAAGTCCAGCGGAACAAGATCACGGACCGGGAAGACTGTTGCTGCTGCGCAGTCGCTTGAAGCCTTTGACGTGCCTCAAAAGGAAGCGGTAGCTGCCGATCCGTCCAGCTCCGACGCTGTTGCAGAAAAAGCTCCGGTGAAGCGTCCTGTGCGCCGTCGGGCCACAGCACCCGTGATGGCTCCGAAGTCCGTAGCTGTTGAGACGGCGAACCTTTCGAGCCCGGACACAGGGTCTGATTCAGTAGATAGCACCTTTGCTTCTTCGACTCGCACGCAGTCGTCTGGCCGCAAAAATTCGGCGACTGCCGCGGTGGCCGCCGTCCAGGGGGAATTGAGCCTTGGCGAGAACAATGTAGATAGTCCAGTTGAGCCTGCAAAAAAGGCACCAGTGCGACGACGGGCAACGAAGAAGGCCGGCCCTGCAGATAATCCGGCGACAACCGCACTTAATCCCACGAACTCTATTCCCGCAGTAGAGGCCGGCGTCGTTGGCAATGGTGTTAACGGTGTTGCTGAGGCAACTGCTGGCTCAGAAACGTCTGAGACTGTTGTCGCTGACGCCGTTGCGGACGCTCCGACCCGTAGCCGCCGTCGGGCCACAGCGAAGAGGACGTCTGCGGTTGGAAGTTCACGCACAGAAACCTCCGCGCAGAGCCAACGCTCTGGCGACGACGTTGCCGACGGGAACGTCAATGCTGAAGTCGCGCCAGCATCAGAGGCTCCGGACCCAGTAGAAACAGCGGATGGAGCCGGCATCGCTGAAGAGAACGCTTCCGCGCTGTTCCTTGCACCCGGCGCGGGCGTTTCTGCATTGTTCCTTGCCCCTGACCTTGCGTCAGCTGTTGCGCAGGCTTCCCGCGACAAGGAGAAGAACGCTAGCGATGACTCAGATCAAGAAGATGGCCACAGCGAGCACGACGACGCCCGGCGTGGTTCTCGTCGCGGGCGTAACCGCAGAAATAAGCCAGTTGAAGCGGCTGCGGAACACGCTGAGGACGACGCCCAGGGCGAATCTGGCGATTCAGACGGTGTGACGTCGCGTCGTCGTCGCCGACGCCGTAGGGGCGAAGCCGATCTTGAACTAACAGGTGGAACGGAGGAAGATCCGCCCAACACGGTGACCAAGGTCCGTGCTCCTCGTGTTCCGCTCGAATCTTCCTCCACCGTTTCCAACCGCGTGACCAGCTTGCGAGGCTCCACACGTCTGGAGGCGAAGAAGCAGCGTCGCCGTGACTCGCGTGATTCGGGCCGTCGCCGTTCGGTGATCACTGAAGCTGAGTTCTTAGCCCGTCGTGAGTCGGTGGACCGTGTGATGGTGGTGCGCCAAAGCGAGGATCGTATTCAGATTGGCGTCCTGGAGGACGGCATCTTGGCGGAGCACTTTGTCTCTAAGACACAGCAGGACTCTCTCATTGGGAATGTTTACCTCGGCAAGGTCCAGAACGTGCTGCCGAGCATGGAAGCGGCGTTTGTTGACATCGGTCGCGGACGCAATGCGGTCCTGTACGCCGGCGAGGTGGACTGGGATGGAGCCAAGCTCAACGGCCAGCCGCGCCGCATTGAGAATGCGTTGAAGTCTGGAGACTCCGTTCTGGTTCAGGTCTCAAAAGACCCTGTGGGCCACAAGGGAGCGCGCCTGACGAGCCAGATTTCTTTGCCGGGACGCTACTTGGTCTACGTACCGGGTGGCTCCATGACTGGTATTTCACGCAAGCTCCCTGACGTTGAGCGCAATCGTCTCAAGCGTGTGCTCAAAGATCACCTGCCCGAAAATGCGGGTGTCATTGTGCGTACCGCCGCCGAAGGTGCCAGCGAAGAAGAGCTGACGAACGATATCAATCGTCTACGGGCTCAGTGGGAGGGCATCAGCACCAGTGCCACTTCACAAAAGTCACAAGCACCGCAAATGCTCTACGGCGAACCTGACCTGACCATCAAGGTGGTCCGTGACGTCTTCAATGAGGACTTCAACAAGCTGATTGTTTCGGGTGAAGAAGCTTGGGACACCATCGAGGCTTATGTGACTTACGTGGCCCCGGATCTATTGGATCGCTTGGAAAAGTGGACGAAGCCCGAAGATATCTTTGGTGCGTACCGCATAGACGAGCAAATTTCCAAGGCACTTGAACGCAAGGTGTTCTTGCCGTCGGGTGGCTCCCTGGTCATTGACCGCACTGAGGCCATGACAGTAGTTGACGTCAACACCGGCAAGTTCACCGGCTCCGGTGGCAACTTGGAAGAAACTGTCACCAAAAACAACTTGGAGGCAGCTGAGGAAGTGGTGCGCCAGCTGCGCCTGCGCGACATTGGCGGCATCATCGTCATTGACTTTATCGATATGGTTTTGGAGTCCAACCGAGATCTGGTGCTTCGCCGTTTGGTTGAATGCTTGGGCCGTGACAGGACCAAGCACCAAGTGGCGGAAGTGACATCGCTGGGCCTGATTCAAATGACCCGTAAGCGTATGGGCACTGGCCTGCTGGAAGTCTTTGGTGAGCAATGCGAGGCCTGTGCAGGACGGGGTATGGTCACGCATGAAATCCCCGTGGAGCACCGCCGTGTTCACACGGTGGCCACTGATTCCCACCAGAGCCACACTCCCGTCAAAACGGAGCACCGCGATGGAGAACGTACCGCCAACCGTTCAACCCGCAGCGAACGTAAGCGCAACCGCAACAACCGACCTCAGCAACAAGACGGTGAATTCGACGAAGCCAACGATCAAAGCGAGCCAGCCGCCGTCGTAGTTGATGAAGCCACGCAGGCGCAGCGTGCGGCGAAAGCCAGTGCGGCCCGTGCGGCGCTTGCCAGTATTGCTGCCGCGGCTGCTGCTGCACATCACGGCTCGGAAGCGCCGGTTGCAGGCGGAGCTCCGGTTAGCCCAGCAGAGGCGCAGACGGCACCTACCCAGCTGCTCGAGGCCGGGGTTCTCACGCTAGGCGGAGAAGCGGTTGAGTTGCCGCGCGGTCACCACGAGGATGCACCAGCGAGGAACACGGATCAGGCAGAGCGGTTGGCCGGATTGGCCCAAGCGCTGGATCAGTTAGCAGTCTCGCACGACGTCGAACGCGACTCCCATGACGGAACCGCTTCCGGACGCTCGCGTCCACGCCGAAACCGCCGTAATCGAAGTGCCCGTAGCGCCCAAGGCGGGGCGGACACCCGTGTGGAGACTTCGGATGGTTCCGGACAATCATCATCGGCCGGTGCCAGCTCTTCAGCGGTTGTAACCCATGCTGTGAGTTCAGCGTCCGTCAAGATGGAACCGGCCAAGAAAGCCGCTGAGCCCATCATCATGCTCGGTGTGGGAGTGCCAGCTTCGGAGCTGTAACCTCTCCGGCGACTGGCCCTCCCCATAACTGGCCCGCAATAGATGCTCTAATTCGGCGATTTTCGCCCGAATTAGAGCATCTATTGCGGGCCAGTTTGCTATATGCCCGCAGTGCGCCGCTAGGGTGGGTATCGACACGGGGTGCTAGGACAATGGGTCCGGCTGAGAGAACACCCGTTGAACCTGTCCGGCTAACACCGGCGAAGGGATGTCCATGAACGGCAGCAGTATGATTTCACCCACGACCACGCCTGCCCCCGCGCCGAGCTCTACGCCTACCCCCGCTTCGACGCTTACGCCTGCCCCCGCGCCGAGCTCTACGCCTACCCCGAGCAACGTTCCCTCATCGCGCTCCGTTCCCTCATCGAGTTCCGTTCCCTCAGCACCGCCTCGGGTACTTAGCATCGCCGGCTCCGATCCCTCCGGAGGCGCGGGTATCCAAGCCGACATCAAGTCGATTTCCGCCATGGGCGGCTACGCAATGACAGCGATCACGGCGTTGACAGTGCAAAACACGCAGGGTGTGCAGAGCGTCCATGTCCCGGATGCCGCCTTTCTCAGTGCCCAGTTGGACTCGTTGTCGGCGGACATTGAGATCGATGCAGTCAAAATTGGCATGTTGCCCACTGCCGATGTCATCCGTGTTGTGGGTGAGTGGTTAGGGCGGGTCCGCCCGGCCGTGGTGGTCCTGGATCCTGTCATGGTGGCCAGCAGCGGTGATTCTCTAGTTGAGCAAGATGCGCGGCTGGCACTTTTGGAATTACTGGACCATGCGCATTTGGTCACGCCGAACTTGCCTGAACTGGGGGTGTTGGTGGGGGAGCCGGAGGCGCAGTCGTGGGAGAGTGCCTTGCTGCAGGGCAAACGGTTGGCTGCTCGGCGGGGAATCCAGGTTCTCGTCAAGGGGGGCCACCTGACTGGGGACGAATGCCCTGACGCTCTGGTGGGACCGCATGGGGCCGTCACAGAGTTGGCGGGTATGAAGATCCTCACGGGCAACACTCACGGTACTGGCTGTTCCCTGTCTTCGGCGCTGGCCACTGTGCAGGTTCGTTCCTTGGATTGGGCCTTGTCCCTCCGCCAGGTAAAGGAGTGGCTGACGCAGGCCTTGGAACACTCAGATGACTTGCAGGTGGGGAAGGGACGCGGACCAGTCAATCACTTTTACTCGCTTTGGTCCACGGCGTCACCGTTACCAGGGGCATTCACGCAGAAACTCTGGGATGATTGCGCACCTGTTCGAGCCGCGATCTTCGAGCTGCCGTTCATCACTGAGCTGGTGCACGGAAGCCTGACGGAAGCTCACTTCGCCTACTACCTGGCCCAAGACGCTAAATACCTCAACGCCTATTCACGCGTTCTGGCACGCGCGGGAGAGCTTGCCCCAACAGAAAACGAACAACGATTCTGGATGGAAGGGGCACACAATGCCTTGGAGGTGGAACTCTCGTTGCACCGAGACTGGCTCAGCGTCCACCCGGTGGATCAAGCGGACGCCATCCGGGCGGAGATGGGACCGGTGACCAAGCACTATGTGGACCATCTGCTGGCTGCTGCTTTTGCTGGTAGCTATGGCGAGGTGGTGGCTGCCGTACTTCCCTGCTACTGGCTTTACGCTGACGTGGCAAGGGTTCTAGCGCCGGAACGTCCCGGGATCGACGGCGGGCATCCTTACGGGCGATGGTTGGACAGCTACGCGGATGAAGCCTTCGCCACCTCCGCCCGTACCGCCGTCGAAATCCTGGACGTGGCAGCGAGGCGAACCAACGCCGCAGACAGGCAGCGGATGGCGTCAGCTTTTGCCTACTCTGCTCAATGCGAGCTGGACTTCTTCGATGCCCCACGGCTGCACTCATGAACATGTTCCGGGCTCTGTGCCAAAAAGTTCGCGCAGCTCGCGAGGCAGACAGTGATTAACGCCACGGAGTAAAAATGAACGTTGCCCGGCGCGTCATTGGAGAAAAACACAGTGGGGGGCCCGCAAGGCGCTAAAGTAATAGCGCACGGTTCCGTTGAACAGGCCAGTGCGGGAAAACTAAGGTGCTCCCGCGTTGGAATTTTGTGGAATGGAACCAGTCTCATTTGCGACTGGAGCAAGAGTTAGCGTATTCTTGATCTTCGGTGCTTACGCCAACACTTAGGGCAACCACTCCATGGTCAGAACTCCATAGAGGTCCACGGCGTTGAGGCACATAAATACTTTGTTATAAACGTCGAGAGAAGTGAGTTCCCCAGTGGTGTACGCGATTGTCCGCGCAGGCGGCCGTCAAGAAAAGGTTTCCGTTGGAGACCACGTGACCATGAACCGCGTCCCCGGTGGAGTTGGCAGCACGCTAGAGCTGCCCGCTTTGCTCTTGGTTGATGGTGAGAAACTCACCACTGCCGCGAAGGACCTGGCTAATGTGAAGGTTACGGCTGAAAAATTGGAGGATCTTCGCGGGCCGAAGATCGTCATCCAGAAGTTCAAGAACAAGACCGGTTACAAGAAGCGTCAGGGCCACCGCCAGGAACTGTCCAAAGTCAAGATCACCTCGATCGCGTAATTACGCGTCTTTCGCACGTAGATCTTCTGTAAACAGTCTTTTAGTCAAAAGGGTAGGCATTTCAAATGGCACATAAAAAGGGTGCGAGTTCCACTCGCAACGGTCGTGATTCAAACGCTCAGTACTTGGGCGTCAAGCGCTTCGGTGGTCAAGTTGTCAAGGCCGGCGAGATCATCGTTCGCCAGCGTGGCACGCACTTCCACCCCGGCGCAGGCGTAGGGATCGGCAAGGATGATACCTTGTTCGCTCTTGACGCTGGAGCCGTGGAATTCGGTCAGCGTCGCGGACGCCGCGTCGTGAACATCGTCGCCGCTGCGGTCTAATACCAAAGCTTTTCTCGTGGAGTGGGCCGCATGGTCCGCTCCACTTGCTTTTAACCGGTTTAGGCTTGCGTGAACCGGATTTTCACCATTACGGGGCATTTTCCCCGAGGACTAGAATGGGCTTGTATCGCGGGCGCTAGTTCCACGCAGTATTAATCAAGGAGATACCATTGGCCAGCTTTGTTGACCGGGTTGTTTTGCATGTATCCGGCGGGAGTGGCGGCCATGGCTGCGTCTCGGTCAAGCGCGAGAAGTTTAAGCCTCTAGGCGGGCCCGACGGCGGTAAGGGCGGCGACGGCGGCAATGTGATCTTGCGCGTCAGCGCACAGACAACCACACTCCTTGACTACCACCATGCACCTCACCGCCACGGTACCAACGGTGGGCCTGGCATGGGCGACTGGCGTGATGGTAAGGCCGGAGAAACCCTCATTCTTGATGTCCCCGACGGCACCGTGGTCAAGGACAAAGAAGGTAATGTCCTAGCCGACCTCGTGGGAGAGGGTTCCGAATACGTCGCTGCCGCTGGTGGCCAAGGCGGACTGGGTAACTCACAGCTGGCATCTCTGAAGCGAAAGGCGCCTGGGTTTGCGCTCCTCGGTGTCGAGGGTGGAGAGCGGGACGTTGTCCTGGAACTGAAATCCATTGCCGATATCGCCTTGGTGGGCTTTCCCTCCGCTGGAAAGTCCAGCTTGATCGCCGCGATGTCCGCGGCTCGGCCCAAGATTGCTGACTATCCGTTCACCACGTTGGTGCCCAACCTTGGGGTGGTGCAATCAGGCGATGTGCGGTTCACGATCGCCGACGTCCCTGGCCTGATAGAAGGGGCAAGTGAAGGAAAAGGCCTAGGACATAACTTCCTGCGTCACGTTGAACGCTGCGCGGCCTTGGTGCATGTTCTTGACTGCGCCACCCTAGAGTCGGAACGGGACCCGATCTCAGATCTTGCAGTGATTGAACGCGAGCTGGATCGCTATGCCGTGGATATGAGTTTTGCCGGGGCCGACGGTGACGTGGTCCCGTTGAACGAACGTCCCAAGCTGGTGGCCCTGAACAAGGTCGATTCTCCCGACGGCCGCGACATGGCCGGGTTCGTCAAGGCAGACCTGGAGTCCCGTGGGTACCGCGTATTTGAAGTTTCCGCGACGAGCCACGAAGGCCTACGACAACTGGGCTTTGCAATGGCGGAGATCGTCCAGGCGGCACGTGCCGCCGTGGCAGCAGCTCCGGCAAGGGCCACTCCTGTTGTCTTGCGGCCTCGGGCAGTGAATGCCACGGCTTTCACTATCCGCCGCGAAGAGAAGAATCTGGAACCGTTGTTCCGCATCCTTGGTGAAAAGCCTCAGCGCTGGGTCAAGCAGACTGACTTCCAAAACGAGGAAGCAATTGGTTACTTGGCGGATCGGTTGGCTAAGGCTGGCGTGGAGACCGGGCTATTCAAGGCTGGTGCCACACCGGGGGACACCGTGGTGATTGGTGAAGACGGTGGCATGGTCTTTGACTGGGAGCCGACCATGATGGGTGGTGCCGAGCATTTGGCTGCTCCTCGCGGCACAGACCTTCGCCTCCTTGATCTAGGCGACCGTCCCACCCGAGCGCAAAAGCGTGAGGAGCAGCAGGACCGACGCGACGCAAAGGCTGCTGCCCGTGCGGAACTAGAATCCGAACGCAAGGCCGGCATTTGGACGGAAACCACCACCCGCAAATATGCGCGTGAGCTTGGAATTAAAGATGATCTAACAGCTGACGGCGGTGCAACGGAGACCGATGAGCGCTAGCTCGGCAGTCCCGGCCTCCGAAAGCGGGACGCGGGCTGATATTGCCACGGCGTCCCGGATTGTTGTCAAAGTTGGGTCATCGTCGCTGACATCAGTGGCAGGGGGGATCTCCGAAATGGCGCTGCACAAGCTGGTGGGAGTCCTGGCTCAACGCCGCCAAGCGGGCACTGAGGTCATCGTTGTCTCCTCGGGTGCCATTGCCGCCGGGCTCCTTCCCCTTGGACTGGTGCGCCGACCCAAGGACTTGGCCACGCAGCAGGCTGCTGCCAGTGTGGGTCAAGGCCTGCTCATGGCCCACTACAACCATGCGTTTTTAGAGCATGGGGTCACTGTCTCACAGGTGTTGCTGACGGCGGAGGACTTGAGCCGACGCCGTCACTACGTCAACGCCCACCGAGCCCTGGAGCGTCTTTTGCACCTTGGTGTGGTGCCGATTGTCAATGAGAACGACACCGTGGCAACTCATGAGATTCGTTTTGGCGATAATGACAGGCTGGCCGCACTCGTGGCGCACCTGATCAAGGCGGATGCTCTGATTCTGCTGTCCGACGTCGACTCCCTCTACGATGGCCCGCCCTCTGCTGGGGCAAGCCGCATTAGCCGTGTGGATTCTCCGGAGGACCTAGAAGGAATTGTTATTGGCGCCGCTGGCAAGGGGGGTCTGGGTACGGGCGGCATGGCGACCAAAGTCCAGGCGGCACTCATTGCAGCCGAGACTGGCATTCCCGCGCTGGTTACTTCAACGGAGAATGCTGCGGCTGCGCTGTCCGGCGAGGATGTGGGGACGTGGTTCAGCATCAACGGCAATAAGCGTCCCGTTCGGCTGCTCTGGCTTGCGCACCTTGCAGATATCCGTGGACGTTTGGTGCTCGACGACGGCGCGGTGCGGGCCGTCCGCGAACGTCACAAATCCTTGCTGCCCGCCGGAATTCTCAGCGTCGCCGGAGACTTTGACGCTGGAGACGCCGTCGAAATAGCTGACACGGCTGGCAACGTCTTCGCCCACGGTCTGGTGAACTACCGGTGTAGTGACCTGCCAGCCATGTTGGGACGTTCCACGAAGGCTCTCGCGAAGGAGTTTGGACGAGAGTATGAGCGTGAAGTGGTCCACGTAGATGACCTGGTGTTGCTCCACCGGTGAGGATGCACGCCGTGGCCTAGACTTGTGCCATGGATGTGGAAACTGTTGAGCAAAGCGATCTAGAAACCTCTGATGCGGGCGCGGAAGTGCTGGCCGTCACGGGTAGGGCCCGTCGTGCGTCGCGCAAATTGGCTGGGGCCAACAGGGCATGGAAAGACAAAGGCCTTCGCGCCATCGCCAAAGCGCTAGTGGGTGCGCAGGCACAAATACTTCTCGCCAATGTCAAGGATGTTGACGCCGGACGCGAAAATGGTACATCCGCAGCCTTGCTGGACCGGCTCACGCTTACCCCTGAACGTATTGCCGGCCTTGCCGGGGCACTGGAAAATCTTGCCACGCTGCCTGACCCGGTAGGCAATGTGGTGCGCGGCCAAACGTTGCCCAACGGTCTGCGCATGCGCCAGATCAATGTGCCCATGGGAGTTGTGGCAGCGATTTACGAAGCCCGGCCCAACGTCACCGTTGATATCGCTGGGCTAGCCATCAAGAGCGGAAACGCCGTGATCCTGCGCGGGGGAACGGCAGCGGCCCACACCAACGAGACTCTATTGGGCATTGTGCGTGACGCCCTGGAAAGTGTGGGGCTTCCCGCGGACGCTGTTCAATCTGTGGACAGGTATGGCCGTGAGGGCGCCAACTTGCTCATGAAGGCTCGCGGCCAGGTGGACGTCCTCATTCCCCGGGGTGGACGGGAATTGATCCAGACTGTGGTCGCCAACGCGGCCGTTCCCGTCATAGAGACCGGGGAGGGAAACGTTCACATCTTCATCGACGCCAGTGCCAAGGAGGAGATGAGCGTAAATATTCTTCTCAACTCCAAAACCCAACGGCCTAGCGTGTGTAACACGGTGGAGACGTTGCTGGTTCACAAGGACGCCACCGTCACGTCGGCCGTGCTCAAGGCATTGGCCGACGCCGGTGTGCGCCTGCACGTGGACGAACGCGTAGCGCTGCTGGTCCCGGCCGGAACTGTCAGTTTTCCTGCCACGGAGGAGGACTGGGCCACTGAATACATGGACTTGGATCTTGCCGTGAAGATGGTGGACTCCCTGCCCGAGGCCATCAAACATATCCGTACCTGGAGTACCGGGCACACCGAAGCCATCCTGACAAACGATCTCGCTAATGCTGAGATGTTCATTGCCGAAGTCGATTCGGCAGCGGTCATTGTCAATGCCAGTACGCGGTTCACCGACGGCGGAGAACTTGGCTTGGGGGCGGAGGTGGGGATTTCAACACAAAAACTACACGCCCGCGGTCCTATGGGATTGAAGGAACTGACCACTACCAAATGGATAGTCCAAGGCGAAGGTCAGGTCCGCGGCTAAGAGTACTGGGCGCACTTTTCGCGTGGCGGGTGTGCCACTGCCGTGGGATACCACGTACCATTAGAGGGAATTCAAGCCACGAACGGCGGGGTACCTTTACCATCGGCCCCGTTCGCCTACCCATAGGGGAGAAATAATGCTGACCCAGCTTGCCGGCGTCGTCCTTGCCGAAGCAGCCGCCCACGAAGAAGCGGCACCGCTGATTGCGCCGCCCCTTGTCATTGGCGCCGTCATGCTGTGCTCGCTACTATTGCTGATGTTTGTCTGTGTGTCCTTCATGAACATGGGAAACCGTCACGCTGCGGTTGAATCATCGGATGACCCCCATAAGCAGCACACCAACAAGCACGGACATCACGAAGATCCGGCGCCTTCCAATCACTAAGACAGAACGCGCAGTACCTGTGAATACGGGTACACGCAATCGTCTCCGGGTTGGAGTCATGGGTGGCACGTTTGATCCGATCCACCATGGACACTTGGTGGCAGCCAGCGAGGTTGCCAGTGTTTTCAAGCTTGATGAGGTCATTTTTGTACCCACGGGAGAGCCGTGGCAAAAGGCTAAGGCCAAAGTCAGTGCTGCGGAACATCGCTACCTGATGACGGTCATCGCCACGGCCGCCAATCCGCGTTTCACCGTTAGTCGGGTGGATATTGACAGGCCCGGACCTACGTTTACAATTGACACGCTGCGGGACTTGAAGCGCCAACGCCCTGAGGCTGACCTCTTTTTCATCACGGGTGCTGACGCCATGGCTCAGATCATGTCCTGGAAAGACAATGAAGAACTGTGGAACCTGGCCCACTTTGTTGGAGTGACACGCCCGGGCCACGTTCTTGATGACATGGGCCGGTCCGACGTAAGTTTGTTGGAAGTACCTGCTATGTCAATCTCGTCGACGGACTGCCGTACCAGGGTCAAAGAGGCGAATCCCGTCTGGTACTTAGTGCCGGATGGCGTAGTGCAATACATTGCAAAATATGGGCTGTACCAACAATTGGACGGCGCCGTGGCAGGAACCATCCTGCCGATGGGTTCAAGTACTGAATGAGTAAGCGATGAGCAAGGAAACGGAACCGGTTCGCAGCCGCAGGGAACTGCGGGAGGCAAAATCGGCACAGACAAATCAAGCTGGGGGCTACCCCTCAGTGCCATATGTTCCTGCCCCGGCGAGTCCGCCAGTTCCCGCGAATCCGCCGTCGCGGCTGGCTGCGGAACCCGTTCCCGGAGCCACTAACGCGCCCCGGCCCGAAGAGTCCGATGTGAACGGTGAATCCGACGCCCATGGGGAATCTGAGCGGACCGGTGAGTCTGAGCGGCACGGGCGCCGCACGCTTTCCGCAACTGCGTCTTCTAGTGTGAAAACTGCCGCCGAGCAGAGCCCGCCCAATGGTGTACCCACCGAGTCGGCTGCGTTGGGAACGGACGGATCTGCTGCGTCCGGAAGTTTGTCCGGACAACAGCGTGAAAGGTCTTCCCAAACTCGTGCCCGCGACCGCGCAGCGCTGCGGGCGTACAAAGACTTAGTGGATTCATCGGCCATACCCGAAGAGCCATTGCCGTCTCGTCGTGCCCTGCGTCAGGCGCAGTTGGAGGCCGAGCGGGCCCCCATCACGAGCGTGAATCCCGTGGTGCCTTTGCCGAAGGGACAGGACCGAAAAGTCGCTGCACCGAAAGACGATGGGTCGGACGCCACTGGCTTCCAGGATGCTGGTCAGGGCGAAGCAGCGCCGAAGGGTGCCACTGTTCATGAAGCTGGTCCATTCGTGAATCCAGCACAAAATCGGGATGGCTCGTCTCCGGCCAAGCCGACAGTCCCAGTTCTCTCACCTGCTGTTGTGGCTGCGGCCACAACCGGCGCGGGAACTGCCGAACCAGTGCGTCAGCGAGCAGGGCGCCGGGCAGCAGCCCCGACCGTACGTCCGGCGCCGTCGCCCCCACCCTCAACGCCACCGCGCTCAGCTGCCCCTTTCTCCCCTGCAGAAGCAGTGACACCAGCGTTGGCAGCGCCAGTTCAGGGGTCAGCTTATGACGCTCTGGACATCGATGACCCGGATACGTCCGGACCAGACTCCGGGGGACAATCGTCACCTGCAGCTTTCGCTGCTGGCTCCCTGCACCCATTTTCAGTTTCGGAGAACGATCTAGCCTTTAGGCTCCCAACACCCGGGCAGGTTAGCCCGAACGTCGACGCGAAGTCCACACCTGCCGTTCCAGCGCCCACAGCACAAGAATTGGCGGCGCTGGCAGAACAACGTGCTCAGTCCGAACGAGCCGCGATCTTAAACCAGCGCGCGCTGGCACGCGAACGGCTCATGGCAGAAAGCGCCAAGAGTCGCCGTCCTGCCGCGGACCCTACGGCAACCAACAATTTGGCCATGGTTACGCCGATGGAATTCGTTGAGGTCCCCGGACAGGACCGCCCCGTCTTGCGCAGGCCAAGTACCACGCATATCCCGATCATCACGAAATCCGGGCCAAAGCTGTCCCCGCGTAAAAATGCCCCTGTCCAAAGTGCCGAGGCTGTCCGCTTTGACGCTGCTCTTTCGCCGCGTCCCACTCACCGTCCGGGAACCGGAAACAGGCCTCTGACTGGAGGGCGTAGCAGCACGCTCAAACGGGCCGAGGCTATGGCTACCGTGGTTGCGCAAGAGCCAGAGGGCACGCAAGCAGCGGTCACGCGTACTCAAATGCCGCCTATGCCTTCCGATTACGCACACGGTCTGGAACCGTTAGATGCAATGACGGCGGGGTTGGGACGCACTCAACGAAACCTGCTCATTCAATGGGGCAGTATTATTCTTGGCGGTGCGGCGTTTATCGTCGGAGCCGTCTTGTTCATCACCAGCCTGAACCACTAGGGCTGGACCAACCAAAGGAACGTTAGTGACCGCAACAGAACACTCCATCGAGGTGGTCCGAGCAGCAGCGCGGGCGGCGTCGGACAAGCTTGCCGACGACTTGATCGCTCTTGATGTCAGCGATCGCTTGGCTATCACGGATATCTTTTTCATCGCCTCGGCCGCCACAGAACGCCAGGTCAACGCCATAGTCGATGGCATTGAAGATGAGCTACACAAATTCGGCATGCGTCCTGTGCGTCGGGAAGGGCGCTCCGGTGGACGCTGGGTACTTTTGGACTACGCCGACATCGTAGTGCACGTACAGCACGAGGAAGACAGGATCTTCTACGCCTTGGAGCGACTGTATGCTGATTGCCCTGTGGTGGATCTAGCGTTGGACGCATCGGATCCTTCCCGTAAGCAGGACTCAGCTGCGGAAACCAGTATTCCGGCGCCGGACGTTCAAGCCCAGTAACTCTTATCATGGTGAAGGAAGGACGATTCCCGTGACGGATCAGGCCATACCGACATCGTCAACGATGATTCCCGCCGGGCTTCCCCGGCGGGTCATTTTTTGGCGCCATGGACGCACGGCGTGGAATGCCAGCGGACGCTTTCAGGGTCAAAGCGATGTACCTCTGGACGACGTTGGCATTGGCCAAGCAGAGCGCGCTGCTAGTCTGCTTGCCGGACGAATGGCGAGTTCGCCCGGTGAGCGATCACTGACTCTGGTGTCCTCTGACCTAACGCGCGCTCTCGATACTGCACGCGCGCTGGCCCGTCTTACGGGGGTGGAACCTGCCGTTGACTCGCGGCTGCGCGAGACGTATGGGGGTACTTGGCAGGGACTGACATTTGCAGAAATCGAGCAACGGTACCCTGCGCAGACGACGCCATGGCAACTTGACGAGCCCCAGGCGCGCGCCGGCGGGGGAGAAACTCGCGTTGAAGTGGCAGTGAGGATGGTTGCGGCCATCTTGGATGCCGTAGCCAAAGTTCCACCGGGTGGCACTTTGGTGGTCACCACTCATGGTGGCTCGACCAGGGTTGCATTGGCAAAACTATTGGGGCTGCCGGAGCACTTATGGCGCACACTCTCAGGACTTTCTAACTGCCACTGGTCTGTGGTGGAACAGTTTCAACCGGTGGATGCCGCTCCAGAGGACTGGTTATGGAGACTCCTTGAACACAACGTGGGAACCTTGCCGGAACCCTTTGAAATCCCCGAAGACCAGGCTCCTCTCGTCGAGGACTAGTCGTGGCCTAGTCGTGGCCTAGGAGACGAATTGTCCGGCGTCATCGCAGTGATTTAGCGATGTTCAGCCTCCGGGCACCCCCGATTTGGTGCCGGACTCAAACGTGTTCTAGGATAGATAAGTTGCTCCGGCCATGACCGACAGGTCTAGGCCGGAATAGTTTGTTTGGGGCTGTGGCGCAGCTGGTAGCGCACCTGCATGGCATGCAGGGGGTCAGGGGTTCGAGTCCCCTCAGCTCCACGAAACACGTAACTGTTGTGAGGTATCTTCAGTATAGTTTTGGGGCTGTGGCGCAGCTGGTAGCGCCCCTGCATGGCATGCAGGGGGTCAGGGGTTCGAGTCCCCTCAGCTCCACGAAATACGTAAGTGTTTTGTGGTATTTTCAGTATAGTTTTGGGGCTGTGGCGCAGCTGGTAGCGCACCTGCATGGCATGCAGGGGGTCAGGGGTTCGAGTCCCCTCAGCTCCACAAATAAGTACTTAGGCAGGGCATGATTGAGGTTGCGTCCGTGACTGGGGCGTGGAAGCAGTGAAAAAGGAGCTACCCGTTGGGGTGGCTCCTTTTGTTTCGCCGGGCAAATAGTGCCGCGGTGCCCACGGAAGTGGAGAAAGAGTGCCAGACTTGTTCCGTGTCCACACCAAAAAGTCCCGTACGCAGTTATGACTCCGTGCTCCAAAGTATTGAAGCTGACCTGAGAGACGGAAAGATCAAGGTGGGGGACCAACTGCCCGGGGAGAGGGTCTTGGCACAGAAGCACGGCATCTCCCGTGCTTCTGTGAGGGACGCCATTAGGATCTTGGATGTCATGGGAGTGGTGCACACTGCAGCGGGATCCGGGCCGCGATCGGGCGCCGTCGTCATCGCGAACCCCAGTGCGGGGCTGTCCTCAACTCTGCGCCTACACATGGCCACAAGTCACTTTCCCGTTTCCGACGTAGTCCAGACCCGCATCATGATGGAAACATGGGCAGCGGTCGAATCTGCTGGGTGTGAACACGCCCCCGCTGACTTCGCTCAACTGGAGTCCCTTTTGGAAGCCATGGCCGCTCCGACTTTAGATCGAGAAGTATTTCACGCTCTGGACGCCCAGTTCCACGTACTGCTCAGCTCGCTGGCAAAAAATGCTGTAATCACGGCGTTGATGGAATCCCTTCGCACGGCGGTGCAGAGTTATGTCAGTGATGCCATTGACAGTGACGAGATGTGGGAGAAGATCGTCCCAACTCTTCGCGAGCAGCATCAGGATATCTACGCAGCCGCTTGCAAGCATGACGGTGCTGGGACGGCGGCGGCGCTCCGAGAGCACATCGAATGGTTCCACTCTCAAACCCATCCCATGTCATGAGGTGTCCATGTAACAGTGGGGATGTGTATCAAGCGTGTTGTGGACGTTTTCTGGACGGTGATGCGAATGCGCCTACTGCTGTGGCATTGATGCGCTCGCGCTACACGGCCTTTGTGATGGGTAACGCCGATTATTTGTTGAGTACTTGGCATCCTGACACGCGTCCGAAACAGCTGGAACTAGACCCGGAGCAGACGTGGCTCGGATTAGTCATCACGGATTCATTCGATGGCGGCCCCTGGGACAAGGACGGGGTTGTTGTCTTCACGGCTCATTACCGTCACAACGGAGCGAGGGGGAGCATGACTGAGACCAGCAAGTTTATCCGTCTGCGCAAACAATGGCTGTACGTCGCGGCAGGGTCAGTGGGCTAGCCCACTGACCCTGCCGCCAGGCAATAAAGCCGTGAACTAGTCTTCCTTTGTCGCTGCCCCAGGTTCTGCACGTTCAGCCAATGCACGCCTGGCGTACAAAACGTCACCAATGAACCAGTCGTAGATGAAGATGCCTACGACGCCACCAATGAGGGGCCCAACGATCGGTACCCAGAAGTACCAACTGAAAGCCCCATCCACGGTGCCAGGTAACGCAACATCGCCCCACCCAGCCATCCAGGCAAAGAGACGCGGGCCGAAGTCGCGGGCTGGGTTGATGGCATATCCGGCGTTGGCTCCAAAAGACATCCCGATTGCTGCTACGGCAAAGCCAATGATCAGTGGACCGAGGTTGGCTTGGACCGCCAGATTACGCATGTCGATGATGGCAGCAATCAGTAACACCAAAAACGCGGTGCCAACTATTTGGTCAACGAGTGGAATTGTCATGTTGCCGTGGAAGTAGGGGGCGGGGAAGGTCGCGAAGATCGAGAAGGTGGCTAAACCTCCCGGCTCATTTCTCTGCGTTTTTGAAGCAGCATTGAAGGCGTCAATGGCGTTGTAGTACACCACATACAAGAGCGCTGCGGCTGCGAACGCTCCTACTACCTGAGCTGCGATGTAAGGCAGAACCTTGTTCCAGGCAAACTTACGGCGTACTGCAAAGGCGAGCGTCACGGCCGGGTTTAGGTGTGCTCCCGTGACTCCACCCGCAACGTAGACGCCCATGGCGACTGCCAGCGCCCATCCCCACGTGATCAAGAGCCAGTCTCCGGCTGCCATAAAGATCGTCGTGTCCGTCGCCGCACGTCCACTTCCCGGCAATGCCGCAACTGCCATGGCAACAACACCGTCACCAAAACAAATCAAAACAAAGGTCCCAAGAAACTCGCCCATCACCTCGCCCCAGAGGCCTCCCAAACCCTTGAGGCCGCTGCCGTTACGCACAGCATTCCTTAGTGGAGAAATTTCACTCATGACGATCCCTAGAGTCGTCGATGACGGCGACGTCGCAATTGACTATTAGTGACTACCCCGATTCTAGAACTGAAGTGATCTGCTGCACATGCTTTTTTACTCATATCTTTTGACGGTATGGAGTAGCTTCTTCGAGGGAGCGGGTCAGGACAGGGAAATGAATCGAGGAGGCTAAACTTTGACGGACTCCCTACAGCTGGGGATGGATGAAAGGGCCTGATGAACGGCATGGAAAAACCTGGCAACGTACGCACATCGCCGGAGAACTTTGACTTCTCTTTATTGCGCCGTTTTCCGGACATCGAAGCGCAGAATCTTTTCGCACATGACGCCACCGACGAATTGATTTTGGCGGAGGCATACGATGCCATAGCCGCACTTGCGCACAGCACTGATCCTGCCCACGTGGCAGTGGTGGGGGATCGTTATGGGGCGCTGAGCCTTGGGGCAGCAAAAGTCCATGGGATCACCGGCATCAAGGTCCATCAGGATGCGTATTCCGGCGAGCTTGCACTTGCGGCAAACTCGGCTCGACTAGGCATGGACGGCGTGTATGAGTCTCTACCGCTGTGTGGGAAGGTTTTTGCAGGTGCCCAGGTGGTGCTCTGGCAGTTACCTCGCGGCCTTGACGAAGTGGCGGAGGTGGCGGCACTGATTGCCTCCCACGCGTCACCATCCGTAAAAGTGTTCGCCGGCGGGAGGGTGAAGCACATGACACTTGCCATGAACGAAGTGCTGGCCGCAAACTTTGATTCCGTGGTACCCGGCCGTGCCTGGCGAAAGTCGCGCCTACTGGTGACGAGTGGGTTGGTGCATCCGTCGGCGACGTCGGCGACGACGTCCGAGCTCACGTTTCCGCGCAAGGATTTTAACGCCGACCTGGGGCTTTGGCTATGCGCGCACGGAGCAGTTTTCGGTGGTACCAAACTTGATCTGGGAACGCGCTTCCTGCTTAGCTTTGAGCCGCAGATGAGGCAAAGCGCGTCAACCGCGATTGATCTGGGGTGTGGAAATGGCAGCATTGCGGCTTTTTTGGCAACGGCACGTCCCGGACTTCAGCTGATCGCCACTGACCAATCAGCGGCTGCCATAGCCTCCACCATTGCCACCGCGGAAGCCAATGGGTTGACGGATCGCATCGTTACGTTCCGCGACGATGCCTTGGCGGGGTTTGCGAACGCATCAGCGGACTTGGTGGTGCTCAATCCGCCTTTTCACGTTGGTGCTGCGGTCCACGCGGGTATTGCCTTGAAGCTCTTCGATGCAGCAGCGCGTGTTTTGGCGCCGCAGGGTGAGCTCTGGACCGTCTACAACCGCCATCTTGACTACCGCGCACAGCTGGAAAATAGGGTCGGTCCTACGGCGATCGTGGGCCAGAACAGTAAATTTACTGTGTCGGTTTCGCGACGAACGCGGGGCTAATTGTGGAGGAGTACGGCACGCCGTTGCCGCACCTCTCGCAGGAGCACAGGTTTGCAAGGTAATCTGACAGCAGAACCCCGGACATGTGGATTGGGTTTCATAGACTTTCTCAAGGAGTAAACGTTGGGTGTTCCCCCTATTGGCCTAGCGCAACGGCATCGTGGCACGAACCTACCAAAAATGGGGGATTTCAACCAAGCCGTCATTTTGGATTCAATTCGTCGGTCCGAGGCGGGACTAAGCCGAGTGGAATTGGCCGGCTCGGCAGGGTTGGCAGCACAAACTGTCTCTAACATCTGCCGCCGTCTTCTTGATACAGGGCTGATTATGGAAGCGGGCAAAGAAACGTCCGGTCCGGGCAAGCCTCGTACCATTCTCCGGTTAGATCCCAAAGGCATGTTCGCTGTGGGTGTGCATATTGATCCAGCAACGACTAGCTTTGCCATCGTGGACGCCATCGGCACTGTTCTGCTAGCTCGCGAAATACCTACAGACTTGGCCGGTCCTCCCGATGCCGCGGTTGGGGCCATGGGTGGAATAATTCGAACCCTCATCACGGAGTCGGGAGTCGAACAAGGCCGTATAGCTGGAGTCGGTGTGGCAACGCCCGGACCAGTGGATGCCGCCAGCGGAGCTGTCGTGGCACCACCCCATATGCCCGGCTGGAACAGGGTGTTTTTACGGGATATCCTTGCCGAGGAAACGGGCCTTCCCGTGGTCATGGACAAGGACGTTACAGCGGCGGCCGTAGCTGAGCTGTGGACTGGTACTACAGGTTGCGCAAGTAACTTCATTTACGTCTATATGGGCACCGGCATTGGTGCCGGTCTGGTTTTGGGCGACGAGGTGGTCCGAGGATCTTCAGGCAACGTGGGGGAGATCGGGCACATCATCACCGATCCAGATGGACCAGAATGTGACTGTGGACGGCGTGGCTGCGTCAAAGTCACGTGTATGCCGCAGACTCTACTGGCGGAGGCTCGTAGCCTGGGACTGTTACCCCCCGCTGAATCCCCAAACCCGGTGGCCAGACCGGATGAGCTAGCGCTCTTGGCGCAGCTGGCGGCCGACGGCGACGAGCAAGCTACCGGAATTCTCACCCGCTCCGCAGCGCGCATGTCCGGCGCGGTATCGGCCTTGACGAATCTATTAGACGTGGATCAAGTTGTCTTCGGGGGACCGTTCTGGCCAGCACTTTCAGAAATCTATTTGGCGGAAGTGCCGGGCCATTTGGAACGCTACAGTGTGACCAACGACGTCCACTCGGTGAGCGTAGTGGGGACCAGGGTTTGCACGGGTGAAGAAGCCTTCGGTGCCGCATGCCTGGTCATGGAAAAGACCTTTGGTCCGAGCGCTGGCCAGCTACTCTTGGATCCCAAACCACAGCGCTGATTCTAGGCACACCGGCGAAGTCTGTTCCTTTTGTCTGCGCAGCGGCGAAAAGGACTATGGGAAGTTCTCCCCATTGCAACTCACCGCTTTATTGGATGAACTGGTCAGGAACACTAAAGGCACTAAACGCTGTGCCGTGCCGTGGAAAGGCCAAGAGAATTGCTGAAAGCTAGCATCACATCCCGGATAGATCTCGCTGAACTGTCCCGGGTGCAACAAATCGTAGGTAGCATTTCTCGTAGTTTTGAAGCGAAAGTAGTGGGACAGACGCGGCTGCGTGAAACACTGCTAATCTCCTTGCTCACAGGGGGCCATGTTCTGCTTGAATCGGTGCCCGGGTTAGCCAAAACAACGGCGGCGCAGACCCTTGCTGATTCCATCAGCGCAGCTTTTCACCGCATTCAGTGCACCCCGGACCTCCTGCCCAGCGACATCGTGGGAACCCAGATATACGACGCTTCCCACGGCACTTTTCAAACTCAGCTGGGGCCGGTGCACGCCAACATCGTCTTACTTGATGAGATCAACCGTTCCAGCGCCAAAACACAGTCGGCAATGTTGGAGGCCATGCAGGAGAGACAAACCACCATTGGTGGTCAAAACTATCCTCTACCGTCACCGTTCATGGTCCTTGCCACGCAGAACCCCATCGAGCAGGAGGGCACGTACCAGTTGCCCGAAGCCCAGATGGATAGATTTATGCTCAAGGAAGTCCTTGACTACCCCAGCCCTGTGGAGGAAGCGGAGATGATCCGGCGTATCGATGCCGGTGTGTATTCCGCGGAGGCCACTCCCACTGCGGTGGCCGGGCTGGATGACGTTCGCATGATTCAACGCGTAGTCAAGAACGTCTACCTTGATCCGGCTCTCATCCACTACATCGTGGGCTTGGTGTACGTCACTCGCCATGCACAAAAATATATTGACCCGTCGTTGGCCGCTCTCATAGAGTTCGGAGCGAGCCCTCGGGCCAGTATCGCTTTCACCCAGGCAGCGCGCGCATTGGCGCTTCTGCAGGGCAGGGACCATGTGATTCCGGAAGATATCAAGGCGCTGGCAGCCCGGGTGTTGCGGCACCGGATCATTCTTGGCTTCGAGGCGGTAGCGGAGAATATTGCGGTGGAAACCGTTATTGATGCCATCGTCGCTTCAGTTCAGACGCCATAGGAAGCCGTGCCCTCACTTTTGACCGCAGTGAAGTCGAAGATGTTTATCGCGGCACACCGTAAGGCACGCGGCATGCTGGACGGGGAATACGCGTCCGTCTTCCGAGGGCACAGTTTAGACTTTGATGACCTCCGCGCTTACGTGCCAGGAGACGCTGTCCGTGACATCGATTGGAAGGCAAGCGCCCGTGTTGGTGCTCCGCTGATTAAACGGTACGTGGCAACGCGCAGACAGCAGGTCCTTTTTGTCGCTGACACCGGCCGGAACATGGCTGCACTCGCTAAAGGCGGAGAATCGAAAAAAGACATTGCCGTCATGGTTATCGGAGTGATCGGAACGCTAGCTCTCAACCATGGAGATTCGGTTTCCTTGATCCATGGTGACGAGCGCGGCACGCAGGCCATGCCAGCACAAGGCACGGAAAGTCATCTTGAAACCTTGCTGCGCCGCGTCGATTCCACGGCAGTCCTCACGGCAGGGCAAAGTAGCCTGAGCGCCCAGTTGGAATATGCTGCCTCCCATGTCAAACGGCACACGCTGATGGTGGTGCTTGCCGACGACGAACAGATAAACGCCCGGTCTGCCAAAGTGCTGCGCAGGCTTGCGGCGCAGCATGAGATCCTATGGATTCACATTGAAGACGCAGAACTCGCAGGCGTTGATGCCCTTGCCGGCGTCAGCTACGACGTGGCTGACTTTTCCCCGGTACTCAGCGCGCTTGCCGGTGATCCGGAATTGGCAAGAGATTATGCATACGCCGTCGCGGAGAGGTCAAACAGGCGTTCTGAGGTGCTTCGATCAAACCGCATAGCCATGGCAGGAATAGGTCATACGGAGCAAGTGATGGGTCGTATCTTTGCGCTCCTGGAACGGCACCGCCGTGCTCGTTAGGACAAGTGCGGCTCCGGGGGATTTCTACGCACCTGTGAGCTACTCGATCTGGTGGCCGATACTCGGCACTGCGCTGATCTTGCTGTGTCTTGGCTGGGTGGGGTGGGTGTGGCTCTCCACCCGAGCTAGCAATCATGCCGATATTCCAGGTTTCATCCCCTCGCGGACTCGGGACACGATTCAACGGAAGTACTTGGCACTGATTGACAGTGTTCAGGACGGGTACGACGCCGGACGCTTAGGTGAGCGGGAGAGTCACCGTGAGCTTAGCGCGGCGGTGCGGTCGTTTGTCTTTGAGATGACGGGTATCAAGGCTGCAAACATGACCTTGGCGGAATTGCGCCAGCGGCAACTACCGCTAGTCGCTGAGGCAGTCGCCGGGTTTTATCCGGGCGAATTTGCTCCGAATATTAGCTCCGGGCCAGACGGACAAGCATACGTTGGCGCATCAGCCAACGCTGCTAGGACTGTGGTGGCAACTTGGAGTTGAAATTCTGGTGGATACTTCCCCTAGGAATCGCTGGCATGATCATGGTGGTGCTACTGGTGTGGCGCCGCACCCATAAGGCAAACACGGCTGTACCCGTGGCACATGCCGACAGACTGACCTCTCTTCCCCGCTACCAAAAAGCGCTTGCCGCACAAAAGAAGTGGTTGGCCGTAGCAGTGGCGAGCCTGCTCTTGATGGCCGGTGCCCTGTTGGTGGCGGCAGCACGTCCGGTGCAAGAAACGAACCATATCCCGCAGACGAGCAATCGCGACATCATTTTGTGTCTGGATGTTTCCGGTTCCATGATGGACACTGACGAAGAAATCGTAGATAACTTTTCTGAACTTGTCACCGAATTCAAGGGTGAAAGGATTGCCCTGACGATCTTTGACGCCACGGCCGTGCAAGTCTTTCCCCTGACCGACGATTACGACTTTGTGGCAGAGCAACTGAAAATCGCAAAAAACGCCATGAATATTGACAGCGGCAATTTCGACTTCTTTGACGGAACCTATGAGGTCCCCGGTTCCTCGCTGATAGGTGACGGCCTGGCCAGCTGTGTGAGCGGATTCCCTCAAGAAGCAGGGGTTCAACGCTCACGCTCGGTTGTCTTTGCCACGGACAATATGCTGGCAGGACACCCTCTCTTGACGCTCCCGGAAGCGGCCAGCCTGGCCAAGACCGGCCACATACGGGTCTACTCCCTCAACCCAAACGACTACAGCACCGATAGCTATCCTGATCAGATTGCGACGGAACTAAAGGTCGCCTCCGAGTCAACTGGTGGAGCCTACTATCCGCTTAAAAGTGATTCTGCCGTGAAATCAATTGTAAAGAAAGTGCAGGACACGGAAGCTGCCAAGCTCAAGGGAGCACCGCTTAAAACGGTTGTGGATCAACCAGCAGTACCGCTGGGACTGGCCATGTTGGGACTGCTGGGATTGGGAGCGGCAACGTTGAAGGTGCGTCCATGACATTGCTGCCTATCCTTCCATCGTGGCTGTTCTGGCCGCTCACTGTCATATTGCTTGCCGGGGCAATCATTCTGCTGGTTCGGGCACGGTCCGCCTCCCGGTGGCGCTACGCGGCGCTGGTCCTTCTGGTAGTTATGGCGGGTGCCCGCCCTGGGCTCCCTGGGGGGTCTGCTGCCGTGGCGAACTCGGATCTGAATGTCTTCTTTGTGGTTGACACCTCCGCGAGCTCCGGCGCTGGTGACTACGACGGAACCAAACTACGCCTGGCAGGAATGCAGGATGACATCAACAAAATGGCAACCGAGCTTGCGGGCGCCCGGTTTTCACTCATCAGCTTTGACAGCAAGGCCAAGGTGGTCCTGCCCTTGACAACAGACGCCACAGCCCTGCGGACATTGACAGAGGTGATGAGGCCGCAAGCAAGCTACTCGTCCCAAGGCAGCAGCATCAGCGTCGCCAAAGACGTCTTGGCCGAACGTTTAGAGGCCGCAGCAAAAACGCATCCGGAGCGTCCGCGATTAGTGTTTTACTTAGGCGATGGTGAGCAAACGGCCGCGCAGGCGCCTGCTCCTTTTACCGCCGGTGTCCAACTCATCGACGGTGGTGCAGTACTGGGGTACGGTACATCTGGCGGCGCCAAGATGCACGATTTCAGCCTGGGTACTGATGACCCCACAGGCTACATCATCGATAGGAGCACCCCTGAGCGCAGCCCAGCGGTCTCCGTTATAGACGAGAAATCGCTGCGGGGAATCGCTGGTCAATTGGGCGTTCCTTATACGCACCGTGTGAAGCCAGGCGATATTGCTGCAACTCTGGTCGATGCGGCGCCGAAGGTAAGTTCGTCTACGTCCAGCGAGCAGGCAGGCAAGGGGCGCATCGAATTTTTTTGGATTATGGCGGTTGGCGCTTTCGGGCTGGCACTGTGGCAACTCCGAGATTCTGGGCGCGCCCTGACTCAGCTACGCACTGTGCAAAAGGGTGAACGATGAGAGCGAACAGCAATGCTGACACGGTTCACGGACGGGCACGCAGTACCGCGGCGCTCAGACGGCGCCGACGGCTACTGCTGGGCTCACTTCCGGTACTCCTCGTGGTACTTTTGGTGGCCATAAAGCTGCTCAGCCTTCCCGTCTTCGCCAGCCAGGGAGCCCAGAGTTTCGCCAAGAACGACGGCGACGGGGTGGGTCGGGCCGCACAGGGAATGGGTGTGTTGAACATCGTCGAGGGTTGGAAAGCGCCATTTGCACTAGGTGATGGGTACGCTCTCCGAGGGGACTTTGGCTCCGCACGTACACAGTTCCTCAAGGCGCTGGGGGGCGTCAGTGCCAAGGAATCCTGCAAAGTGCGCGTGAACCTGGTACTCAGTGTGGAAAAGTTGGGCGATGCAAAAGGTGAAGCAAAGGATACTGCTGGCGCTGACGCTTTCTACAAGGAAGGTACGGATATTATCCAAGCCGCCCCTCCAGGTTGCTTCGCACCAGAAAGCGAATCCAATCAGAATGGCGAAGGGGATCAGCTTAAGGCGGCTAAGGAACGCCTGGAAGCGAAACAAAAACCAGAAGACTTATCCAAGACCAACACGCCAGACGAGGATGCCAAGGCGCCTGAGGAAGCTAAGACGCCGGCGCAAAGCAAGCTGGATCAGCTTCAGGAGCGCGGGAAGAACGCGCAGCAGGAACGCAGCAAGAGCGGGAGCCTGAAAGATAACTTCTCCGACGCACCGCCGAAGCCCTACGCCAAGCCTTGGTAGGCGGCCCTTCGCGTTGCTACTTAAGGATGAATCGCCAACTAATTCGACTAATGCTAGGAACCTATTGAAAATAAGGGCATTTCGTCGGACATATTCCGTAAAGGGACGACGTAATTCGATGTTCAGTTGGAATTAGCACCCACAGGCCAGTAGTGTAAGAAGCACGTTATTCTTCAACGTGTGTCAGCGACCCTTCGTTAGTTCAAGGGTGTGGGTGCCCCCATGTGGGCCTGACATTTGCTTGGTGGAACGTCACAGCCAGCGCGTATCCGTGGCTTGTTTGGCGTTCCCACCACACCCTAATGAAAATTGCCTTGCTGGCTGGCGTCATTCTAGAGGTCCCGGCATGTAGGGCATTCCACTGTCAAGGATCAGCAAATGTCCCCACCTAGCCTTATCCAGGCCGTCTCCCCGGTATCTACGACGGCTCCCATCGCGTTGTCCTATGAGCTCTTCCCGCCACGCAATGCGTCTGCTTCGGCGACCCTGTGGAATACCATTCGAGAGCTTGAGAGCACCAACCCAGACTATGTTTCGGTGACCTACGGAGCCAACGGCAGCAACCGTGACACGGCAGTGGAACTGCTGAATCGACTACTGAGCGAAACCTCTCTGCGGCCGCTGGCGCACTTGACCTGTGTAGGGAACACAGCTGACGAGCTGGCGGCTATTATCTCGGAACTGCTTGACCACGGCGTGCGGGGCATCCTTGCGCTGCGCGGTGATCTGCCCAAAGATGGCTCCAGCGCCAGCAAAGAAGGTTCCCTGAGTTACGCGCAGGACCTCATTGATCTCATAAGACGCGTGGAGCAGCGGCGTTCGGCACTGCTGTGTGCCGGAAAAGTGGCGATTGGGGTTGCCGCATATCCGGCCAAGCACCCAGAGTCGCCGTCGATCGAACATGACGTCGAGGTCCTTCTAGCCAAGCAACGTTCCGGTGCGGATTTTGCCATCACTCAGGTGTTTTTCCATGCCGACCACTATAAGGACCTGATTCGTCGTGCCCGTAGGGCCGGAGTTAGCATCCCAATCATCCCGGGTGTCATGCCATTTACTAGTCTTCGACGAGTGCAGCGGCTGGGTGTGATGACGGGAGTGGACCCAGCCCCGAAGCTGCTGGAGGCCTTGGGCCGCGCGGAGGATGCACGCGAAAGCCGGCGCATAGGTGTGGACGCAACGGTAGATTTGGCCCGCGCTGCCCTCGACGCCGGTGCCCCCGGCATCCATCTGTACACCTTCAATGAACATGCCGCGGCCTTGGAGGTGTTGGACAAACTCCAGCTCCTGCGACCAGCTCGTCCCGGCGCACCCAAAGAATTTTCACAACCATTACCCGTAAGGAACATCCAATGAGTACTACGCCCGTATTCCCCACTGCCTCCCTGCTGGGGTACCCCCGCATCGGCCGCCGTCGTGAGCTAAAAAAGGCCATTGAAGCGTTCTGGTCCGGCAGCATCGACGAAGCGGCTCTGGACACCGCCGCTAAGGAAATTCAACTCGTCACAGCCCGCCGCTTATCCGATCTAGGACTGAACGAAGATGCCGCCATCCCAGGCACCTTCTCCTACTACGATCAGGTGTTGGACGTGAGCACCCATATAGGCGCCGTACCGTCCCGGTTTGGAGACCTGCGCAACGCGGCCGGTGAACTGGATATCAACGCCTACTTCACTCTTGCCCGGGGGACTGCGGAAGTGCAGCCACTGGAAATGACCAAATGGTTTGACACCAATTACCATTTCTTGGTCCCCGAGATTGGTCCGGAGACCAACTTCTCTCTCACGTCCAAAAGGATCGTGGAACAGTTCGAATTCGCCAAGGCCAACGGTTTTGTGACCCGCCCGTATCTGGTGGGACCGGTAACGTACTTACTGCTCTCCAAAGCTTCGCTTGATGCGCCGGCTGGTTTCTCACCGTTGTCCCGCTTGGAGGACATCCTTCCTGTCTACGCAGAACTGCTGGCAGCGCTGGCAGCCGCTGGCGCCACGTGGGTCCAACTCGATGAGCCGGCTCTGGTGGCGGACCAGCAGGTGGACGTCGCCGTGATCCAGAATGCAGTGGCTCGCAGCTATGAAGTTCTCACAGCGGGTAAGCGTCCTGCCATTTTGGTGTCAACGCCGTTCGGTGCTCTAAACGAACTGCTACCCACGCTGGCTGCCTCCTCCATTGACGCCTTGCACGTGGATGCTTTCAAAGGCGCGGTTCCGTCCGCCGACGAGTTGGCTTTGCTAGCTGGTAAGACGGTGGTGGCCGGGGTCGTGGACGGTCACAATATCTGGCGCAATGATCTCGCAGCGTCGGCAGCGCGCCTGGATGCGTTCAAGGCGGCTGGGCTGAGTGTGGCTGTTTCTACGTCCACGTCCACCCAGCACGTTCCGTACGACGTCGAACAGGAGTCCCAGCTTTCCCCGCAGCTACGCAGCTGGCTGGCTTTCGCGGACCAGAAGGCCGCCGAAGTGGTGACGTTGGCAGCGTACCTGGCCGATCCGGCGTCGGCCGCTCACGCCATCGCCGAGGCCACGGCAGTCATCGCTTCGCGGGCAGCCGCGCCCGGAGTCAATCGGCCAGCAGTACGGGCCCGCTTAGCGGCCCTGACGACCGCTGACTTCAACCGCTCGGCGTATGAAGTCCGCGAAGCCGCCCAGGAGGAGGCACTAGCCCTTCCTCCTTTGCCCACCACCACAATCGGCTCATTCCCGCAGACCAGTGAAATCCGTAGCGCACGGGCTCGTGCTAACAAAGGGACCATTACGGGGGCTGAATATGGGCAGCTGATGAAGGCGGAAATCAAGCGCGTCGTCGACCTTCAGGAGGACATTGGATTTGATGTGCTGGTACATGGCGAACCCGAGCGGAACGACATGGTTCAGTACTTTGCTGAGAACCTTGAGGGGTTTAGCGTCACGGTCCACGGCTGGGTGCAGTCCTATGGGAGCCGCTGTACGCGCCCCTCCATTTTGTGGGGCGATGTCACCCGGGAGGCGCCCATCACGGTTGAATGGGCCCGCTACGCACAGTCTCTGACCGATAAGCCCATGAAGGGAATGCTGACTGGCCCGGTTACGATTCTGGCTTGGAGCTTTGTGCGTGACGATCAGCCTTTGGGTGAAACAGCCAACCAGGTGGGACTGGCTCTGCGTGACGAGATCGCAGATCTGGAAGCCGCCGGGATCAAGATCATCCAGGTGGACGAGCCTGCCCTGCGTGAATTGCTACCGCTGCGCCATGCTGACCAGGCCAGCTACTTGGATTGGTCTGTGAACTCCTTCCGCCTGGCAACAGCGGGCGCGGGAGATGCAACGTCGATCCACACGCACCTGTGTTACTCAGAGTTTGGGGTCATCATCGACGCCATTGACGGACTCGACGCCGACGTCACCTCGATTGAGGCGGCCCGCTCCCGCATGGAAGTCGTCAACGATCTAGAAACCCACGGCTTCGGCCGCGGTGTGGGCCCGGGCGTTTATGACATCCACAGCCCGCGCGTCCCCGGTCAAGGCGAGGTCACCGAACTTCTGGGGACCGCCGTCAAACACGTGCCCGTCCGTCAGCTCTGGGTCAATCCTGACTGCGGTCTCAAGACTCGCGGCTACGCTGAAACTGAAAAGTCACTGCGTAATCTAGTCAACGCAACCAAGGAAGTCCGCGCCCAACTCCTCACGAGCAGCGTGGACTAGCCGGCTCCGGGACCGGAGTGGCGTAGTGCTGCCGTGTGAACGCCAACGCCACTTCGGGACCCGGGTTGCGGTCGTGTTCCTCGGACTCGTTTTGCTTTAGGTGTAGCTCATGCGAGTAGATTGGGGCCATGAGCGAGCAACCGAGCACCACTGACACAGCACCAGCTATCAAAGCCACTGTTTTGGCAGCACGCCAGATCTTTGACTCGGGCGTGAGCAGGTCCATTGAATGGCGGCTGGCACAGTTGCAGGCCATGAACAGGATGCTCACCGAACACCAAGTGGAGTTCTCCAATGCACTTGCTGCAGACCTGGGTAAGCATCCTTCGGAATCGTGGCTGACCGAGATCGGGTTCCTCACCGCAGAGATTGCTCACACCATCAAGCATCTGCGTGGCTGGCTCGCGCCAAGCTCAGTCAGCGTTCCGCTCGCCTTGCAGCCGGCGAAGGCTTCAACGATCCTGGAGCCACTTGGGGTGGTCTTGGTGATAGCGCCGTGGAACTATCCCATCCAATTGCTTCTGGCACCTGTGATCGGCGCCCTTGCCGCGGGGAACACCGTGGTGGCTAAACCTAGTGAGATCGCCACGTCAAGTTCTTCGGCGCTGGCCCGGTGGGTACCGCACTATTTATCCGGGGCGGTCACGATTGTTGAGGGCGGAATTCCAGAGACCACTGCGCTGCTCGAGGAGCGCTTCGACCACATCTTCTACACCGGCAACGGCCGCGTGGGACGAATCGTAATGGCCGCAGCCGCTAAGCATTTGACTCCAGTCAGCCTTGAACTAGGCGGAAAATCCCCGGTTTACGTCGACGAGAGCGTTGATATGGCGGCCGCGGCGGCACGTATTGCGTGGGGCAAGTTCATGAACGCCGGACAAACGTGCGTGGCCCCTGACTACGTTCTAGGCACCGAGAATGCGCTGGCGAGCCTGGCGCAGGAGCTGCCCGGGGCAATCCACGCACTTTATGGTGCGGAGCCCTCTCACAGCCTGGCCTACGGGCGCATGATCAGTGACGGCGCCTTCGAGCGCATCGCCGGTCTTCTGGCTACTGACTTGGGCGAAAACCGAGATGCGGTGCTGGTCAGCGGTGGCGACACCGATGCTGCCACACGCTATATTGAGCCAACTGTGGTTCATGTGGACGCGGAAGCGGCCTTAATGGAGGGGGAGATATTCGGTCCGGTTCTTCCTTTGGTGACCGTTGCTGGAGTCGAAGATGCCATCGCTTTCATCACTGCACGCGAGAAACCCTTGTCCTTGTATGTCTTCAGCGAGGACCAAACGGTGCGGAAAGCATTTACGGAGCGGACGTCGTCGGGCGCACTAACCTTCGGTGTTCCGGTGGCGCACTTGTTGGTTCCCGGACTGCCGTTTGGTGGGGTGGGGGAGAGCGGCATGGGCAGCTATCACGGGCGGCATTCAGTGGAGACTTTCTCTCACCGCAAAGCTGTGCTGGAAAAAGCACTCTCGCCAGACACCTTGTCTTTGGTGTACCCACCGTTTGGGTCGTTGACTAAACAGATCATCAAGCGTTTTGTGGCGCCAGCAAAGAAGTTCAAGAAGGGTTAGCCGCGGTGGGTGCGGGTCTCTAGTCGGAAGTGGACGCTCACGTTCCGGTGCCCAAGGAATTGGTGCTGCTGAGTTCACTGAGAATGCTGGCGAGCTGGTCCACGAAGACCTCAATGCGGGCGGTGCGCTTTTCGTTAATGACTAGTGCGAATATGTTTCTGGCCAGCCGAATCTCCGGTACATCCAGCACCACCACGTTCTCCGGCCGGTGAGTCAACGCCAAATCCGGAACCAATGCTGCTCCTAAACCTACGGAGGCAAGCTGCAGGCTCGCGTTGAAATCGTCGCTGTAGGCGGCTACGCGCGGATAGAGGTTGCAGCTGGCAAAGAGGCGTTCGATCACCGTTGCGTCGCTTGTCCCAGGGTGGTGCATGATCCACGGCATGTCAGAGAGCTGGGAGGCGGCAACTTGGGCTCCCGGTTGGATGCCCCAGTTCTTTGGCAGCACGACGCGGAAATTATCGTCGCCGATCCATTGACGGTTTAGGGTGTGCGGCCAAGCCAAGCCTGCCTGCCCCACCTGGTACACCAAAGCAAGGTCCAATTCCCCGCCAATTCGCAATCCACTCATGGTTTGTTGGGGCTCGCCTACGGACACGTGGAGAGCAATGCCCAGATCTGGCCACTGGGGATTGCGTAGCAACCGGGGGAGAGCATAGGTGGCTAAGGAGGGGAAGATGCCCAGCCGGAGTTCTTGGTTGGTTCCTTCCTGGGTCCGGGCACTTGCAGCAAGGAGAGCGTCAATATCGGTGAGAACCTTCATGGCATGGCGGCTCATGACGACAGCTGCATCTGTTGGTAGAACACTGCGCGCCGAGCGCTGGAACAATGCAACTCCTGAATCGCGCTCCAGGGCGGACATTTGCTGAGAGACGGCCGATGCCGTGTACCCGAGCGTCGCGGCGGCCGCGGCGAATGACCCCCGACGGACCACCTCCAGCAGAGTTTTTAGGTGGATCGGGTTGATCACCGTATTCTCCTTCTTCGTCTCAAAGTTTCTTTCATTAGCTACATTGTCAATAACTCATGCAAGCATATGCGCCGTTTAATGCCAGTACTCGATGGGTGCCATCGGAGGGAACATCTCCTTCCTACGTGGACTTGGGGCGCGCGCGTATGTGCATCCGCTCACCCTGCTGTCCGAAGAGGCTCAAAAGTTCCACCGGGTTGCCGTCAGCGCTAGCAAACCAGTGCGGTGTGTGAGTATCGAATTCTGCGGCTTCGCCAGGGTAAAGTTCAAAGTCCTTCTCACCCAGCACCAGCCGAAGCCGTCCGTTGAGGACGTAGAGCCACTCGTAGCCTTCATGGACGCGCGGATCAGGCTCCGATCCTCGGTCCTCACCTGTGATAACCATCTTGAACGCTTGCAATCCGCCAGGGCGCCGAGTCAGGGGCACGGCTGTCATGCCCGCGTGGATGATGGGCCTGAGGTGAATTCTGGGGTCCCCGGTGGGCGGAGCGCCCACCAAGTCATCCAGGGGGACACCGTACAGCCTTGCTAAGGGCAAGAGAATTTCAAGGTTCGGCTTGCGCTGTCCGGATTCCAGACGGGAGAGGGTGCTAATCGAGACTGCGGATGAAGCTGAAACCTCTTCCAAGGTCAGGTTCCGTTGAGTACGGAGCGCGCGAAGGCGAGGACCAACTGCCCCGAGAATACTGTCTAATTCGTCTGCCATGCTCCCAGTTTGCCATAACAGCAAACAAATTTGTCAATTCTGGACGGCTTGATGAAGGCTGATATGAGCAAGCAAAAACATTGCCGGCTGACGTGTACAACGCGACAAAGGACATAAGAATATGAACACCGCACGGTATGAAGTTCTCATTATTGGTGCAGGAGCCGCAGGACTCAGCGCCGCCACAACCCTGAGCCGGGCACTGCGCTCAGTAGCGGTCATAGACTCAGGAAAACCGCGCAACGCCCCAGCGCTGGGAATCCACGGTTATCTATCGAGGGATGGCATCAGTCCTGTCGAATTTCTTTCCATAGGACGTAAGGAGGTCCGCGCTTATGGAGGGACCATCATTGATGCGGAAGCCGTTTCGGTGCGGCGGACCCTCGAAGGATTCGAGGTGTCTGTAACAGACGGGCGCAAGTTCTTCGGACGACGCCTCCTTGTTACGACCGGCTTGATCGATCAGCTCCCTGCCATCGACGGGTTAGCGGCTCAATGGGGAAAGGGCGTTGTGCACTGCCCGTATTGCCACGGTTGGGAAATTCGAGGGCAACGCATCGGGGTACTTGGTACGGGGCCCATGTCTATCCATCAAGCACTGTTGTTTAGACAGTGGTCACCCGAGATCACTCTTTTCCTCAATGACACCGTGGTACCCAGTGAAGAGGAGTGGGAAAAGCTCGCTGCCCGTACGATCGCGGTTGTGGAGGGAGCCGTGGCTTCAGTTGACACGAACGATGGTGTCCTGAGCGGAGTCACTCTCCGTCAGGGCCGTTCATTTGGCATTCAGGCTTTAGCTGTCGGATCACAGATGGAAGCCAGCTCCTCGCTTCTTGAATCGTTGGGGCTAAATTCCCACACGCACGCTTCGGGAGCCGGAAAGTACATCGAGGCTGATGCTACCGGCTCAACTGCCGTCCCTGGCGTCTATACGGCAGGAAATGTCTCCAACTTGATGGCTCAAGTGATTACTGCTGCAGCCGAGGGAGTCATGGCAGCAGCGAGGATCAACTCCGATCTGATCGAAGAGGAAACCCAATGGGCTGTGAAAGGTCACTTTGGCCCATTTTCTGCGGCTTCCGAGGCATCTCTCTCGAAGATCGTCATGGGTGAGCGGGCGCACGGGTTTGCTGGTTGGCAGAAAAGCGATGAAACGTCTCTTACACCGGCAGTAGATGGACAATGATGAGGAATCACCAGGATCACCAGCATCATCAAGAATTGGGTAGTCACGAATCACTTATCCTGGACTTGGATGCTGAAGTGTTTGGTGAGCACCTTTCAGCAGTTCTGGAGGGTGCGGGGGTAAGAAATGCGCGGAGGATAGTTGACCTTGGCGCGGGAACCGGCGCCGGGAGCAGGATGCTGCGTCAGCGGTATCCCGACGCGGAGGTGATATGCGTTGACAACGATCCGCAGATGCTCGCTGTGCTACGCCGGCAGGGTTTCGTAGCGGTCCAGGCGGACTTGGAGAACGGCTTCCCCGCCCTTGCAGAGTACTGGGGTGCGGGGGAGTCCGTGCCGAGGCGATCAGTTGACTTCGTGTGGGCATCGTCCTCGATTCACCATCTTGGAGATCCTGCACGTCTTTTGACGCAGACTCGTCGAATGCTAGCCCCTGGAGGGATTCTGGCCGTCGTCGAGCTCGCTGGCTTGCCCACTTTCTTTAGCCAAGGCAGCGGAAGGCTGCTTGAGGAACGCTGTCACGCCGCAGCAATAGCCGAAGGGTGGAACCAGCACCCGAACTGGACAACGGCTCTTGAAGCCGCCGGGTTTGCTGTCATCGAGTCTGAGGTGACAACCATTGCCACAGTCACCCCAGCGGCACGGGAGTACGCGCGGCAATGGTTTTCACGTTTCTCTCGTCTGGAAGCGCTGACAGCGGATGAGCGTGCAGCACTCGAAGTTCTGGCGCAGGGGCTCCCGAGTGAGCTAGCGCTGGATCCACGGACTAGCAGAACGCTCTGGGTGGCAACCCCCACGAGGACCACGAACTAGGCGTCATGGACGGCGAGTGGGCGAGTTAGTAGCTGCGAGCGGTTGGGCTAAAGAGCGACGGCGAGCAGCCCAAAAAGGATCGCGAGAAGCGGCGTCGTGCCTTGGATGATGCCCGAACGGACGCTTTTCCCTCCGGTTTGGGCCAAAACAAGTGCCGCTAACAACATAGATCCACAGGTGGTGAAAAGGAGTGTCCAGCCCACTATGACGCTCCCGTATGAGTTGGAAAAGCCGACGAACAGAATGCCAATGAGCGCTCCGATTGCCAGAAACAAATTGTAGAACCCTTGGTTATAGGCCAATGGTTTTGTAATGTTTGCCTCTTCCAGTGAAGGAATGTTGAACGTCGCGCGTGTCTTGGGCGTAGTCCACGTTATAGATTCCATGACAAAGATGTAGACGTGAAGACCCGCGGCTAGGACGGCAAAAATGAGGGCGATTACTTGCATATTGTGATGACTCGTTCTTTCATGTGGGTCCAGTTGCTGTTTACTGCTGAAAGTTTATTCGCACACGCCCAGTTATTAATGTGGAGGGGCTCTAGCAGGTCCGTTCGCCGGATTCCAGGCTCAACTTTGTTGGCGCTCGTCGCAGGGCTTCCGAAGGCGCAGTCATGCGACGAGCGCCGCTGTTAACCCAACCCTTAGAACCCAAGCAAGACCCATCCAATGAGGTCCTGGTTCAAAATAGAAGGCTTGCATATTGCGCGGAATAAGAACTCGCCAAGCTCTATAGCCGGGCCAGGCTAGCCTTTTCGATGCCCATGCTGCCCAAAAACATAAGGGTTACATTCCGTTCTCACAGGTTCTACCAAGGCTGGAAAAATAGCTTCAAAACACCAGTGGATAGCCGTTACGGGCTATCCACAGACTGCCATCCTAAGGACTGCACGATGAACATCTCTGAGCTGAGCTCTACCCCGGTCAAAAAATCCCGTGAGTCGCTGAAAACCCGTCTGGGAATCGGCTCGGCGACCATTGTCACAGTTGGCCTGCTCGGTGTACTTGGTGCAGGTGTAGCGTCGGCCGCTCCCGACGCCGGAAGCTTAGCCACTACTTCTACCGCTGCGTCAACAGCTAAAGCCGGAGGGGGGCACATGAACCCAATTGGCATATTTGTCCGCGTGAGTGCCACAAGCAAACAAGCCTTGGGGGACCGGGCAGAAAAAGCTGCAACGAGACTTGTTGAGCACACCAGCAGATTTGCCAAGCTGCCGGCCAATCTTCAAGCAGACATCACCACCGAGAAGAACGCCGTGGGTGCGGATCGGATAACGGACGCCGTGAAGATTAAGACGACGGCGTTGGCTGGTGGATATGGTGCGGTTATCCAGAAAAAGGCCACAGAAGCTCAAAACGAGGCCGCTCACCCGGGCAATGCGGGTGAAAGGGCGCTTTTGCGAGCCACGACCCGGACAAGCAACTCCGGCGTGGATGCGCAAAAAATTGCACTCAAGCTCAGCGGCAATTCCACAGCATTCGAAAAGTTGCCAGCCAATTTCCAATCCGATGTTACGGCGCTGAAAAATGCTTCCCCTGCTGATGCTGATGCGCAGGCCGCCAAGATCAAGTCCGCTGCGGAGGCAGGCGAGTACGGGACAAAGATCCAGACCACCATCAAGAACATCGAGGCGCATAAGGGTGGTGCCGCCAAGAAGGCTGCTGCAGGTACCCACACCTCTTAACAATTTCTCCCTAGCCCGTGAACGTACTCTAGCGTGCTGCTAGAGTCTGCAAGTATGACCCTTGTGCCCAACTTCCCTGATAACTGGGCTCAGCCTTTGATGAGCCTTGGCAACGTACATGTCACCGAAAAGCAGGTCATGACCCCGGCAGGTACATGGCCTTTAGCCCAGGTGAATGTCACCAGCATTGATCAGACCTCAACCACGACGCATACCCCAGGGTGGGCCATCGTGTTAGTGATTGTGTTCATTTGGTTCTTCTTGCTGAGCCTGCTTTTTCTACTGGCTCGAGAGACCCGTGTTCAGGGATATGTGGCAGTTCACATCCAAGCGGGCCCGCAGTCATATACCGAACAGATTCCAGTACGGAATGCCTACCAGCGGGCAGAAGTTTTCAACAGGGTGGCGTATCTTCAACGGTTGATTGGCCAAGCACGCCACGGGTACGGAATTTAGTCGCTGGCAACTAAGGCGAGTGTTGCAACAGACATTTATGGAACTCGAAAACTTTGCCTTGGCAGTGGTGTCCATCCAGAGGGCAGCGCCGTAGCGATTTCGCTGCGGGCAGTGTCCGCTTCAGCATGCCAGCCCTGTACGATCCCGCTGTGGCTGAAGCCTCCACGAGCGATGCGGAAGCCGACGTCGGGATGACTCATGCCGGGCGCACCGCCCCGTCGTGTCGAAGCACGGACGCTCCATTCTTGGTCCGCGTATCCTCCGCCGCGGAACACGTGATAATCACCGTATCGGGCGGGGTCTAAATAATCCCAGCACCATTCCCACACGTTTCCGAGGGTGTCGAAGAGTCCGAACTGATTTGCTGCTTTTGAGCCCATTATTTGAGGATGCTCGACTTCATCCAGTGCCGTCCAAGCCACCTGGCTAAGTGGTCCGTAGTGGGGGCCAGAGGCGCCCGCGCGGCAGGCATATTCCCACTCGGCCTCAGTCGGCAGCCTGAAGCCGGATCTGGCAGTGTGCCACGTCACGTGGCTGGTTTCGAGAGAGTATGCGGGCGTGAGGCCTTCTCTTTGCGATGCATCGTTGCAGAATCGAATAGCATCCAACCAGCTGACGTCTACTGCGGGCAGTAGCGGATCTTTGCTTCCAGTTGGTAGAAACTTTGAATATTGTGCCTCGCTGACAGGTGTGGCGGAGATATGGAACGGCTCAAGTTTCACGCTCCATCGACGTTGGCGACGCGCGTCGTGCAATTCGACGTCGCCACGCGGTAAAGGCTTGAGGTCGAAAATAGTCACCAGCCTATTCTGCCTCTTCAACCCGTTAGGGGTCGCGCTCGTTGTGGTCAGTTCTTGACCCTTCCCGGCTCGGATCTATTTCTTCATCAAGTGTTGAAACGGTCCTTGGAGGTAATTGAAGACAATGAACGTGGCCACAAAAACAGCTACTGCGCAAACAAGAATGAATACGGTGTGATCCCAAGGAGTTCGTTGAATGACAAGGGGCACGATAACTAACTGCGCCATAAGAAAGAGTGCGGTCAAAATTGATGCGGAAAGTAGAGCCTTCCGCCTTCTTGATGGTGCCTGGGGGGTAGCTTCACTCATCGTTGCTCCGTTCCTCGAAATCGTCTTTGGTATATCGAAGGGTTTTCTCTAGTGTGGCATACCGATGAAGGTTACAAGGCGGATGAGGCCGCCACAGCGACATGGACAGCCCACGACATTTAGAGTGAGTAGTAGTGAACTTTGAGCAGTGGCTGGACGTCGGTCGGTTAGTCAACTTACAGCAATGCCTGTTCTAGATATTGGTCGTTTTTATTGAACACCAAGAGGCCTTGGGCTCCATTGACAATTGGGAGTTGCGGTGGCACGTGGCCGCATTCCACATTTGTGATGATGGGAACCCCGAGCATTCCAAGTGCATCGAGAACCGCATCAGACTGGGACAGGTGGGGAGATGCGGGAGCTCCGGTTCGTCCAACAATGACGGCTTTTGCGCCGTCGAAGAAACCGGACAAGCGCATGCCGTGGAGGTGACGGCAAATCGTTGTGGCGTCAACGCTGGAAGCTTCTACATAGACGAGCAAGGAATCACTGGAACTTTCCCGCAGGCGGGCGGTGCTGAGGTAGGGGGTCCCGGCAAGATTCGCCAATGTCTCAATGCACCCTCCGATTAAACGGCCCGTAACATTGACGGCCTCCTGGCCCCGATCGAGTCTTTCCCAGGCGCCGTTTCCGTTCCACGTATGTTCGGTTACTTCGGGCCTGTTCTCCCAATCGTCCCAGTCGTTGACGCGATAAACCCCCGGGGAGCTTTGCCTAAATCTCGATTGGGCGGGAAGCGAGAGAATATCGATCCATGAAAGTAGCGACTTCGGAACACTATACGGAGTGTCCATGAGGTTGCTCCCGTGGAGTGTTGCCATTCCTGTCAGGAGAGTGATCGGGACGAGCAGGGTTGAAATATCGGAATAACCCACAAACCACGTTGGTTCGGCGTGAGCGAGGGCATCGAAGTCGAGGTGGGGAATCAGGTCGATGGCTGTTTCTCCTCCCCATGGGGGGATAACGGCCCTAACATTCGGGTCCAAGAGCATCCTCATGAGCTCTTCGGCGCGCTGTTCAACGGGTGCACTGATGTGTTTGGAGCCGTCCAGACAGTGGCCCACTTCAACCACGAAACCGCGGTCACGCAAATGCTGTATAGCAAAGTCAAGGCGTCCCCTCAACGGCTCGGCTACACCGCTTGACGGCGATGTGACGCCAATGACGTCGCCCGGTACTAACGGATAGGGGTAGCGCATCTCCATAATCTCATACTCGCATGTAGCCGTGAGGACCCAAAACGAACTGATGATGATGCCGTCTTCTCCTCTGCAAAACAGGACTCCTCGCGTTCACCGCTTCTTTCTGTTTCCCACGTAAAGGCTAAGGAGACCAGGTATCGACGGTGAGTTGGTTCGCAACGACACGGGCGCGCCCATCCGTTGTATGAAACGTGGTGTCGGCCTCCACGTCATAGACGACTCCAGCATGGACGCTCTGGGATTGTTGGAGCGCCCTCTCTTCCACTCGTTGGGGTGCCCCCACAGGGTATGAAACGGTATCGGTCATAGCTTGGCCTCTCGAATTCATCTCTACTTTGCATCCGTCCATATGGGTAGATTATCGCGCCGAAGTTGCGCGCGGGGGGCCTCCGACGTCGAATGGTCGGTGCTTCTTTAGATCGTGGGACGGACTCTATGCTCGCGAAAAGAACGATGAGAATAAGGGCGATTAAGAGCCAGATGATATCCATCAGATGAGTCTGTCAGAATTTCATAGTGGTCTGGAAAAGAGTCGATGATTGCTATGTGTAAGATGCCGGTTTGCCGACGCCACGTCCGGATGTAATGGGATAGCAGCATTCATTGTGCACCTACACGGTTGCTGGCAGGGCCTGAACGTGCGGCTGAATGTGGAAGTACCGCAGACTTCCGGCATCCGACAATGTATATTCTGAGTCTAAGGTGATTCGATGGGGGATAAATTGGGGGCAAGCGCGTCGGCTCGTAAGCCGCTCTACATCGAAATACATATCAATGCATCCATGGAGCGCGTGTGGGAGTTGAGCCAGGATCCGCAGTCGCACCCTCGCTGGGACCTTCGATTCTCGCGTATTGTTCCGATCGACGAAGACCAGCGGCGCCAGGTCCGCTTTTACTACGAGTTTCGCTTTCCACTGCGCACGATCAAGGGGACGGGCACGTCGCTAGGAAACCGGTACCGCAGGGATGGGCAGGCAACTTCAGTACTCAAGTTCGATACGGCAGATGCCCTCTCACCTATTGGCCCAGGGTCGGGATATTGGCGCTACATCCCGACGGACGGTGGAATCCGGTTCATTACTGGATATAACTACGAGCCTGGCATGGGGCTGGTGGGAAAACTCTTGGATGGCAAAGTTATTCGTCCGTTAGTGGGATGGGCCACCGCATTAAGCTTTGACCGCTTGAGGCTGTGGGCCGAATCGGATCTAGACCCCCGGTACTCAAGGAATCGCTGGTTCTTGGACGTGGGTGGCCGGCTAGGGGGCGTATTGGCAGCAATTGGGCTCTTTCGCTTGGCCCTGACGAAGCTCAGTCCGGGGATCGCAGCATTAGGTGTTGCATCAGCCGCGATTTCTTGCTTTCTGAAGCCCCATTGGTCGGTCCCACGGGCCAGAAGATGCCTGCGTCAAGCGCCGGATGAAAGATCAGCACGTGCTCCCTCGACACTTTCGGGCCTCCGGATGCCCCATCATGTGGTTTTTGACAACAAGCAACCGAAGTCGAAGGAATAGGTATGGCCTCAATCTTTGAAATTGAATTGGGAGAAGACTTTCATCGGCTGCATCCCATGATGCAGAAACGCTTTGGCGTCGACGTGAAAGCAGGCTATGCCTGTGTGGGGACAGGTGTCTTTTTCGAAGTCCGACGAGGTTCGTGGTGGACAGTGCCGTTTCTGCGGTTAGGGGCCTTCCGCAATATTCTATTTCCAGACCATGGAACAAACATCCCATTCACGATCGAGAATTATCCCTACATTGACGGTTTTGGCCGCGATACTGTCACCTTTATCCGGACTCTGGAAATGCCCGGCGGCAAGAAACGCCGTTTTGACGCGACAATGGTTCGTAACGAGAAGCGAGGTGCCATTGTCGATTACCTGGGTACTCATCAGCATCTTGCCACGGATCTTCGTCTGGAAGTCCTTCCTGATGGTTCTCTCCACCTGCAAACGAGCGGGCAGCGGTTCTATGAGGGACCCGTGGCATTCAACTTTCCTGAGGTCTTAACGGGTACGGCTGACCTGTACGAAAGCTACGACGAGGATCGCGGCGTGTACAAAATTCAGATGCAGGTACGGAACCCACACTTTGGTTTCCTCTTCGGGTACAAAGGTGAATTTACCTGCCGATTTCCGGCTGCTGTCGGCGACGTCACGCCGGCAGGCCTTAGACCTGTTCGGGAAGAAAAACGTGAGTAGCTAACGAACGGATCTGGCAATTTCATCAGCTCCGGATTGTAGCGAATCTTTGCGGCTGAATACACCCCACGAAAAAAGTTACCTGGACCGGTGAAGTCGTTAAGATGTCGTCACCGCAAGGAACGTGGTCAGCAGTTCTGCTAGGAGATGGCTCCGGCACCGGAAAACAAGAACCAGGCTGGTCTAAGTTAACAATATTTTCGTCTCTGACCCCTAGGCATCCTGTAAACCCAGTTTCGAAGGGAAGGTATGTCAAGAACGAAAATCGTCAACGTATCCATCACCTTGCCTTCGGAATCCAGCCGTCAGAATTTAGCATGGCCCACGAATGGCTCGCCGGTCGTGTGCCACTATTCCAAGTGGAAGGCTCGAAGATCATCCTAGAATTAATCGCTCGCGACGATGACGCGCCCGCAGTTGCTAGTCCGAACGACAACCCGCAAATCTTATCCAATAGTGAAGTCAGACTTGGAGTAGAAATCGTGCTGGGCAATGTAGCACCGTTGTCCGAAAAGTTGAACATTCCCAACTATTTCGATTGTTCGGCTAGCTTCGCAACGGTGGGCGGCTAACACCCCATGTGAGCTTTACACGTAGTCGTCTGTCGATATCTGGAATTGTTCCGAGCCGCGCTGCCTCGCTCCCTGGCGGTGGCGCTGCTCTACGGAACGGCCCCAGCTAGTTCCAATGAGAATGAGTGCAATGCCGCAATACCCGAGGATGCCCAGTTGGTCGCGGGCGATGCTCACTCCGATGACGGCGGCCCACACAGGTTCCGTACCGAGAAGAAGACTTACGCGGGATGGAGAAGTCCGCCTTACCGCCCAGATCTGAACGAAGAACGCGAAGACTGTGCAGACCAGGACCAAGTAGAGGAACATGATTCCTTGCCCGAGACTCAGATCGGAGATGTAATGAGGTACTGATTCTCCGTAGAGAAATGTACCGGCTGTAAAGAGAATCGCACAGGTGCTCAACTGCACAGTCGTCAGGTGTAAGGAGTCCATTGACTTACCCCCGGTGAGTTTATGCATGGAGACAACGTGGGCCGCCCTCAAACCGGCAGCCGCCAGCACCAGTAGATCTCCGGCACTAGGGGAATCGAAGGTCCCGTTTCCGGCAAGTAGGATCACGCCCAGCACCGCAATCACAGCGGCTACGAAGAATTTGGCAGGTAGCGCCCTCCTCGACAGCATGGATTCAAGGATCGGAGTGAATACGATGGTGAGGCTAATGATCAGTCCAGCATTGGTGGCGGAGGTATGTAAGATTCCGAAGGTTTCGAATCCAAAAACAGCCGCCAACAGTACCCCTATGGGTATGCCCGCAATGAGTTCCGCACGCGTCAGGGACTTGCGCCGTAGGCCCACGACGGCTGCCATGACCCCAGCGGCAAGGAGCATCCGCACTGAAAGTAAAGCCAGCACCTTGCCCGGAGCAACCAGGTCCTTCGCTATTAGGTAGGTCGATCCCCAAGACGCGGCGACTAGCAAAAGAAGAAGATCAACACGAAACCGTGAGAGAAATATACCCATAGGCATATCATTCCCCGCCTATGAGCATTAGCACTAGGGTGCAATATTGTTAGAAATGGATTAGTTTGAACTAATGGAACTGGGCCAGCTTCGCGCTTTGAGAGAACTAGGTGACAGGGGCAGTATCGCTGCAGTGGCTGCAGCGATGCATGTCACCCCGTCATCAGTTTCCCAGCAACTCAGTGCGCTGCAACGCCGTGCAGCGACTCCACTAACATTCAAAGACGGACGAAGAACCGCGCTAACGGATGCCGGGCGTGCGTTGGCTTTGGCAGTTGTGGATGTTGAGGTAGCGCTTGAACGGGCGGAGGAAGCTCTCGCGCAGTTCCGCCGAGATCCTCAGGGAATTGTGACAGTTGCTGCTTTCCACAGCGCCGCCTTGGCATTTTTTAGCCCGCTTTTAGCCAACATGATGGACCATGGCAACCCCGTCGTCGCTCTTAGCGACTTCGACGTGGCCCAAGAACGCTTTCCCGCTCTCACCCAGGACCATGACCTGGTCATAGCCCACCGGCTAACGGGCAGTCCTCCGTGGCCAGAATCGGTGCGCGTCGAACCACTCATGTTTGAACCTCTGGACCTCGCAGTTCGTAAGGACCACCGATTGGCAGCACAGGATTCCGTCACCCCTGCAGACCTTCGCGGAGAAACCTGGGTGGCCGTTCATGAGGGATTCCCTTTGCAGAACGCTCTTGAACAAATTGCCGGCATCGGAGGTGTCGAAGCACGCATTGCACATCGGATCAACGAGTTTTTCGTAGCTGCGACTGTGGTTGCTGCCAGCGACTGCGTCGCACTGATGCCCCGCTACACCACTGACATGCGTCTGCACCCCAATCTGGTTCTCAAACGGATCACCGGCCTTGAACCAGGCCGGCACGTGGACTGCCTCATCCGTCCGGAAACCCTAGAGCGCGCAAACGTGAAAAATGTTCTAGCCCAACTGCGAGTCGTAACCGCCAGCATCACCTCGCAAGCCCTTCCTTGTTAGAGGTTAGGACAGTTAGAGGTGAGGACAGTTAGAGGTAAGGACAGTCAGAGGTAAGACAGGCTAGAAGTAGGGCAGGCTAGACGTGAGTCTGCCTGTGCGAGTGGTCCCGTTCGTGAACCACTCGCACAGGCAAGTCTTTTTGTGGACTGTGGTTCCTGACGCTGATTAGGGCGCCGAGTCAACAACTGTGGTTCGGATGGTGGTCCAGCTGATAGTTGCGCCAGCCGGGACGGAGCCCATTGCCTCCATAGTGAGCTGCCGTTCGCCGATCAACTGGCCGTTGGACGGGTCGATGATGATGTCTTGGCGAACGTTTGATACGCCTTCAACCCGGCCGATTGCCACCCCATTTTGGCCGTCCAGCGTAGCCTGATTTTCGGTCACCACGACCCCTGGGATCAGTGCTGCCGCCTTGTAAAGTGCCGCCCGCAAATCGGCAGGAATCAAACCTGTGCGCAGCATGTCGGCGATGTAGACCAGGGCCTCGCCGTCCACGGATTGGCCAGCCCCGAGAGTTTTCAGGTAGATCCCATTGAGCAGCATGCTTGGATCCCTAGAATATCCAGCCAGTTCTTTTTTACTGGGAAAGGTGCTTGTTGAGTCGTAGAACGCACCTTTGGCTGCCTTGAGATGCTCGGAGGTGTTACCTATTTGCTGAGCCTGTTGAAGGGCTATTTCTTTGGCCTGTTCGCTGAAAAATGTCGTAGGTATCCGCCCCGAGCGGTCCCAAACCCATTCGTCGTCGTGGTTCGCCGGCACATACATGGACATCTTCTCGGTGTCGAGCCACTGGACCGTGGTGTTCGAACCAACGCTTTCCGATGGGTCCTGTACACCGTAGGCGCTCAGCCACAGGTTGGTGCTATCAATCTTCAGGTACTGGCCCGGCCCCACGACGGGATCCACCGTCTGGATAGTCAGGGCCGCAGCGTTGTTCAGGACTTCGGCGGCCTCGGCGCTAGCGGCTCCCCGCCAGCCTGCCAAACCAATCACGTTGCCAGCCACCAGAGTGGTGACAAGTCCCAACGTTGCCGCCGTCATGACGGTAATGCGCAAGGTCTTCCGGTAACGTCGTTTGCTCTTCTTGACGCCCGCGGTGGTCATGCGAGACATCAGCTGATCACGACCGACGTCGATCACTGAATCCTTGACGATTGGAATGTCACTGTTCATCTCACGTAGCAATTTCAGCTCGTCCATGCTCTGCCTCCTCGTTCTCGTTTCGGAAAGGTCCGGCCGCATCCTTGAGGACGCGGCGGGCCCGGTTGAGTCGTGACCTCACAGTGCCGACTGGCACCTTGGTTGCCAGGGCGATGCCCTCGTAGCTCAGCTCCGCCCAGGCGTAGAGAAGGATGCATTCCCTATCAGCCGCAGAGAGTCCGCGCAGCGCACCAGCCAAGACTGAGGTGGCTGCCGCAGCATCGAGTTGTTCGGCAATCCTGTCTGTGCTGTCCGCATAGGAATCACGGCCAGAGGATTTGGCGAGAACTTTGAGGATTTTTGCCTCGGCCCGGTGGTGTTTGCGCAGCAGGTTCGTTGCGATGCCGAAGAGCCAGGGTCTAGCGTCGTTCCAGGTCTGGTCGAAGGAGTCCCGCCGCTCAAAGGCGACGAGGAAGGTTTCGGCCATGACGTCCTCGGCTGCCGATTCACCGGCGCGGCGGGCAGCGTACCGGTGGATCATTCGTGCGTATTTGTCGTAGAGCTCGGTGAAGGCTTGAGGGCTTTCACTGGATCTGCGAATGATGTCGGCGTCTGTAGTCACACTATGTATTACCCATTGGGCGGCAAAGAGTTCACGGGGAAGTAGAAACCTTTACAATCGTGGTGTTGAAAACGAGCGAAAAAGCCGCCAAATAGGCGGGAAGTGAGTGGGTACGTGGACCAGACCGGCCCGACTCTCTCAGTGTTCCAACCCTAGCAAGGAGCCCTGCTTAGAATTCGAAACCTCTACGCCTCCCACATATAGCATGCAAAAGTGTCCCGTAAGAGGTCAAAATGGCAGCATAGAATTGGATCCACGCAAGCGAAAGTGAAAGTAATAACCTAATACGGAGTCCGAAGCAAGGAAACGTTCGCTATGGTCAAATCTTCTGATGGCTACCTCTGGCAGCTAGTGCATACTGAACGCGCTGCACTTGCGCGGGAGCTGGCGGCGCTCACACCGGAGCAGTGGCACCACCAGAGTCTCTGCGGACGGTGGGACGTGGAAGACGTCGTTGCGCATCTGACCGCTGCAGCGAGCCTGACTCAATGGCCATGGCTCCGCAGTATGGTTATGGCTCGTTTTCAACCCGACGTGCATAACCAGCGGCGCCTCCAAGAACACCGCGGCAATACCTCGGCCGCCACTCTGGAGAGGTTCAGGGCTGTCATTAACAGCAACATTGCTCCTTCCTCTCATACCTCGGCCTATCTGGGTGAAGTGCTAGTTCATGCTCAGGACATACGCCGCGTGCTGGGGTTACCCCATACTCCGAGCATTGAGGCATCGACGGCGGTCGCGGAATTCTACGCGAATCGAAACTTTGCGGTTGCCAGCCGTACCCGTGTCAAAGGGCTGCACCTAAGTGCAGACGATGGTCCTTTTAGCGCCGGGACGGGTCCACGAGTGACTGGGCCAACAATCGCTCTAGTCATGGTGATGGCCGGACGCTGGCAGTACCTTGAGGATCTGCAAGGCCACGGGGTGGAGGCTCTTCGCTCACGGTTGGAAAGCTCCCCAGCGTAGTCGTCCCGGCCAGAAGCAACGTAACTCTCCCGGCACGGCCTTTCCGCTGAGAATGACCTACCGTCACCCGATCGGATGGGGCAGAGGCTTTTGAAACGTTCGGACGGCGTCGGCGGCGATGATGCCCAGCATCACAACTCCACTGATCACTGCTAGAGCTGCAGCGGCTCGGGGATCCCAGAACCAGCCCAACAACAGTCCTATTGCACCCAGAACTGCCATGCTGACTCCCAGGGACGTGAACATGGGAGTGTGGAAGGCGGCTGCGAAGGGCAAGAAGTGCAGTCCGACGGCGGCCACTATCAAGGCTGACCGTAGTTCGGCATGGCCCGTGTTCTCCAGCAGCGAGGTGCCTAGCCGGATCACTAGGAGCATTGCCACAACGCTACCTAGGTAGATGAAACCGCTTCTTGCGCTGACGCGAGAAGTCTTCGGGAAAGTTCTCGGTATAACAAACACTGCGATCAGGTAGGCCAGCAACGTCACGGCCCAGACAATAATGGACACCACGGGCCAGAGAGCCGGCAAGGCGCCACGGTAGGCCGTGACAAACACTGTTGCCCCGGCTGCCCCAATGAAGGTTCCCCACACCCTGGGGTCCCACACCCGTTGGATGCCTCGAGCACGGATTACAAGCGAACCCTGATCAGTTTCATTCATGGCGCTATTATCCATGAATGAGCACGCTGGCATAGCCAAGAACGCCACCAGAGCCGACACGCCGCAAACGCAAGACACGCCGTTGAAATTAAGTGGGAAAGTACTCCACAGGCTGTGGACATCGTGAGCTTAAACATTGGATTCTCGCGCTTTTCCGGAGAAAAAAACTGTGGACTACTGGTGCATAAAATGACATACTTGTAATACATCATGTTGGGGTTGCCTCCATGTCCGATCACAACATGTAGTATCGAGTACAGCAAAACAAGCGTTACGGGAAAACGTGAAAAACGTTCCCAAAATCGCTGGCGAGGCCCTAGCAGCAGCTGTCAGGCCACACCAACAGCGAGCGACCCGAAAGGGACGCAAAGGCCAGCTTTGTGGACATGAATTTTTGTATAAAAGGGGATCTCGATCATGACCGTTACGGTTTACACCAAGCCTGCGTGTGTGCAGTGCAATGCCACCTACCGGGCGTTGGACAAAAAAGGCATCACTTACCAGAGCGTGGACATCACACAAGATGCTGACGCGCTTGAACAGCTACTGAGTCTGGGATACCAGCAGGCGCCGGTCGTCATCACTGACGCCGACCACTGGTCGGGATTCCGTCCAGATAAGATTGCCGCAATTAACCAAGGTGTCGCCGCGAACGTAGCGTGATCCGTGGCGGAAAAACTCCGTCGCACCTTGGAACTTCGTACTGAGAGATCCCGTTCCCAGGAACGGAATCAGGGATTTCCTAAATGAGTACGTAGGGAAACACTCGCTCGTCGAAGAATTTCATTAGCGCCGACCGGCGCAAGCGTGGGGCTGGCCGTCAAATGGCTGGCCCCACAACAGCAGGAGCACGTAAAGTCAGGACAGCAGGAAGCGATGACACCCTCATCCGTTGCAGCGACATCAGCAACCAGCCTGGAAATTGGCCCGAGCACCAGCAGCCAGTTGATTTACTTTTCCTCGATTTCCGAAAACACACACCGGTTTGTAAAAAAACTGGGCGTGGAAGCGGCACGGTTGCCGGTGTACACGCGCGATGAAACACTGTTGGCCAAGGCGCCTTTTGTTCTAGTCCTGCCTACCTATGGCGGAGACTCAGGGCACGGAGCAGTTCCTAAACAGGTCATAAAGTTCCTCAATGTTGCACAAAATCGTACCCTAATCCGTGGCGTTATCGGGGCCGGGAACACAAATTTTGGTGAAACGTATTGTCTGGCCGGGGACATCATCTCGGTCAAATGCCAAGTACCGCATCTCTACCGTTTTGAATTGATGGGCACGTCGGAAGACGTGGACCGCGTTCACGAAGGATTGGAAGAATTTTGGACACGATTGTCTCTGAATCAGACGCAGCAGTGAAGAAGTCGCAAGCTATGCCCACGGGAGGGGAAAGCATGGGCTATCACGAGCTCAATGCCATGCTGAACCTGTACAACGCGGACGGTAAAATCCAGTTTGAAGCTGACCGCGCCGCTGCCCGTCAATACTTCTTGCAGCACGTGAACAACAACACCGTCTTCTTCCATGACCTGGAAGAGAAGCTCGACTACTTGGTGAAGAACGAGTACTACGAGCGCGAGACCCTTGACCAGTACACGATGAACTTCATCCGTGACCTGTACAACCACGCCTACAAGAAAAAGTTCCGGTTCGAGACCTTCTTGGGCGCGTTCAAGTTCTACACCTCATATACGCTCAAAACCTTTGACGGCAACCGTTTCCTGGAGCGCTACGAGGACCGCGTATGCATGGTGGCCCTTCATCTGGCCCGAGGAGATGAGCAACTGGCGCTGAAGATGGTGGATGAGATCATCGGAGGTCGCTTCCAGCCGGCCACACCAACCTTCCTCAATGCCGGGAAGAAACAGCGCGGCGAGCTAGTGTCCTGCTTCTTGTTGCGCATTGAAGACAATATGGAATCGATCGGGCGCTCCATCAACTCGGCCCTTCAGCTTTCCAAGCGTGGTGGGGGAGTGGCCTTCGCTCTGACAAACATCCGCGAAGTGGGTGCTCCGATCAAGCAGATCGAGAACCAGTCTTCCGGCGTCATCCCTGTCATGAAGCTCCTCGAAGATAGCTTCTCCTATGCCAACCAGCTCGGCGCACGTCAGGGTGCAGGCGCCGTATACCTGCACGCACACCACCCCGACATCAACCGTTTCCTAGACACCAAACGCGAGAACGCTGATGAGAAAGTCCGTATCAAAACGCTCTCCTTGGGTGTTGTGGTCCCGGACATCACCTTTGAGCTCGCCAAGCGTGACGAGGACATGTACCTGTTCTCTCCATACGACGTTGAAAAAGTCTATGGCGTGCCGTTCTCCGATATTTCTGTCACGGAGAAGTACTACGAAATGGTGGACGACGCCAGGATCAAGAAGACCAAGATCAAGGCCCGCGAGTTCTTCCAGACCCTCGCGGAGATCCAGTTTGAATCTGGCTATCCCTACATCATGTTTGAAGACACGGTGAACCGGGCCAACCCGATCGACGGCAAGATCATCATGAGTAACTTGTGCTCGGAAATTCTTCAGGTTTCCGCGCCCACCAAGTACAACGATGATCTCTCCTACGCCGAAACGGGCAAGGACATCTCCTGCAACTTGGGCTCGTTGAACATTGCAAAGACCATGGACTCTCCGGACTTCGGCAGCACCATTGATACGGCCATTCGCACCCTGACAGCTGTCTCTGACATGTCCCACATCGGTTCCGTTCCCTCGATCGCCAAGGGTAACGATCAATCGCATGCCATTGGTCTTGGCCAAATGAACCTGCACGGCTACTTGGCCCGTGAGCGGGTCCATTACGGCTCGGAAGAGGGCTTGGATTTCACCAACATCTACTTCTACACCGTGGTTTACCACTGCCTCCTTGCATCGAACAAGATTGCCATGGAGACAGGTTCCACCTTCGCTGGCTTTGAGAAGTCGAGCTACGCAAGTGGGACGTTCTTTGACAAGTACACGGATGGCGAATGGGTCCCTTCGACCCAGCGTGTTGTGGAACTCTTTGACGGCATCACGATTCCCACGCAGGATGACTGGCGTGCGTTGAAGGCTTCCATCATGGAGCACGGGATCTACAACCAGAACCTCCAGGCTGTCCCGCCCACCGGTTCCATCAGCTACATCAACAACTCCACGTCTTCAATCCACCCTGTGGCTTCGAAGATCGAGATCCGCAAGGAAGGCAAGCTGGGCCGCGTGTACTACCCGGCTCCGTACTTGACGAACGATAACTTGGAGTTCTACCAGGACGCGTACGAGATCGGGTTTGAGAAGATCATCGACACCTACGCGGTCGCCACCCAGCACGTGGATCAGGGTCTGTCCCTGACGCTGTTCTTCAAGGACACCGCCACCACGCGCGATATCAACAAGGCCCAGATCTACGCGTGGAAGAAGGGCATCAAGACCATCTACTACATCCGTCTGCGCCAGCTTGCGCTAGAAGGAACAGAAGTGGAAGGCTGCGTCAGCTGCATGCTGTGACGCATAACTGAAGAGCACGACGGCGGGCACCACCCGCCGTCGTACCTTCGGCTTAGGATAAACGTAGGCTCTGCGGAGTCCCAAGGTTTAGTGGAGAGAGAAAAACGATGACACCGGAAAAGCTGAAGTTGGCGAGCCACGTTGTGGCCATCAACTGGAACCGCATCGAGGACGAGAAGGACGTAGAAGTCTGGAACCGCCTGTGCAACAACTTCTGGCTGCCCGAGAAGGTGCCGTTGTCCAATGACATTCAGTCCTGGGCCACTCTGACACCGGAGGAGCAACTGCTCACCATGCGCGTGTTCACTGGCCTGACATTGCTGGACACCTTGCAGGGCACCGTGGGCGCCGTCTCGCTGATTCCGGACGCCATCACCCCGCATGAGGAAGCCGTCTATACGAACATTGCGTTCATGGAATCGGTGCATGCCAAGAGCTACTCATCAATCTTCTCCACGCTGTGCTCCACGAAGGAAATTGACGAGGCCTTCCGGTGGTCGGTGGAGAACGTGAACTTGCAAAAGAAGGCTCAGATCGTTGAGTCTTACTATTACGGGGACGACCCTCTCAAGCGCAAGATCGCCTCGACACTGCTTGAGTCGTTCCTGTTCTACTCGGGTTTCTACTTGCCCATGTATTGGTCTTCACGGGCAAAGCTGACAAACACGGCAGACCTGATCCGCCTGATCATCCGGGACGAGGCTGTACACGGATACTACATCGGCTACAAGTATCAAAAGGGTCTGGAAGGCCTGTCTGAGGAGCGCAAAGCGGAGCTGAAGGACTACACTTTCGAGCTGATGTACGAACTGTATGAGAATGAAGTTCAGTACACTCATGACCTCTACGATTCCGTTGGCCTAGCCGAAGACGTCAAAAAGTTCTTGCACTACAACGCCAACAAGGCGCTGATGAACTTGGGCTACGAGGCCATGTTCCCGGCCGCCGTGACAGACGTCAATCCTGCTATCCTCTCCGCTCTTTCACCGAACGCTGACGAGAACCACGATTTCTTCTCCGGGTCAGGCTCCTCCTACGTGATCGGCAAAGCGGTCAATACCGAAGACGACGACTGGGACTTCTAGCCCTTGTCCACATCTGATCCAACAGCTGCAGCAGCCCGATTCAGCCGGGATGCTGCAGCTGTGGTGCGTCCAGGACCCGTCACTGGCCACCGCGACCCCGGGGATGCTTGGGTTGACGGGGAAGCCGGAAAATTTTGGGGCCGGTTCGGCTCTGCTGGTCTTTTGGTGTTCGACGCCGACCGGGGGGTGTTGCTCCAACACCGCGCCATCTGGTCCGATCACGGGGGCACTTGGGGTCTTCCTGGTGGGGCCCGCCACCAACATGAAAGCGCCGTTGACGGCGCCCTGCGCGAGGCTTGGGAGGAGGCTCTAGTTCCTGCGGAGAACGTGGAAACTCTTTTCACGTCCGTCTATGACGTTGGTTACTGGACTTACACCACCGTTGCTGTGAGCGTGGTGACACCTTTTGAAGCCGTTATCAGCGACCCGGAGAGCCTGGCGCTTGAGTGGGTCCCGCTGCACCGTGTTGATCAGTTGAGGCTGCACCCAGGGTTCGTGACAGCATGGCCAACGTTGCGAAAAAGGCTCGAAGATATCCTGAACTCCTAGCTAACAGGTGGTTGATGCCCCTTCATAGCCGGCTGTGGATTCCGGACCCACAAGTGCCACCAAAAAATCAGATTCGGGCGTGAACGGATGCAGCTGCCACGTGGAAAAATTCCCCGTGACAAAGAGACCAGCGTCTTCTACGTCTGCGAAAAAGTCCGGAAAACCATAGCCGCGGCCTGCCCCGAACCCCACGACTGCCCGGCCCTGCGGGGCAAGGTGCTCCCGAAAATGAGTGAGTACGGTTGGTGCCGAACCCGGCGCCAAAAACGCCATGACATTTCCGGCACACACGATTAAGTCGAATTGCTCTCCTGGGATGTTCAGTTCGGTCAGGTCACCTAAACGCCAGCTGGCACCGGGATGTTCCTGACGTGCGGCATCGATGAGCTCGGCGTCCAGATCAACGCCAATCACCGTGTGCCCGCGCCTACTCAGTTCCCCACCAATCCGACCCATGCCGCACCCTGCATCCAAGATGCGCGACGCCGGGGCCACCAATGAATCGGCGAACCGAGCCTCGCCATCCACGTCAACACCGTCGGCCTTCAGATTCGCAAAGCGAGCCATGAAAGAAGCCGAATGGCCAGGGTTCGTACGATTTTTCGCCACCCACAAGTTCTCGCTATTCATGCGCCAAGGCTACCGGGTTTCGGGCAGGCCAAGGCCCAATAATTCCATCGTGGTGGCTCGCATATCCATCTTGCGCACCTTGCCAGTGACTGTCATCGGGAACTCATCCACCACCAAAACGTAGCGCGGTACCTTGTATCTGGAAAGATGCCCCTCGCAGAACTGCGCCACAGCGGCCGAATCCAAAGGTGTTGCACCGGGCTTCATGAGAATCCAGGCGCATAGTTCCTCCCCATATTTAGTGTCTGGGACCCCAATGACTTGGACATCGGCAACATCGGGATGGGTGTAGAGGAATTCTTCAATCTCGCGAGGATAGAGGTTCTCTCCGCCACGGATCACCATGTCCTTGATGCGGCCCACAATGTTGACATACCCGTCAGTAAACATCACGGCAAGATCGCCCGTATGCATCCACCGGGCCGGGTCAATGGCTGCGGCGGTCTTCTCCGGATCATTCCAGTACCCCAGCATCACACTGTAACCGCGCGTGCAAAATTCGCCCGGCTCCCCGCGTGGAACTGTTAGACCTGTCACCGGGTCCACAATCTTCACTTCAAGATGAGGGTGAACCCGGCCCACGGTTTCGGTCCGGTGCGCCACGTCGTCGTCCGGCTGTGTCTGCATGGAAACAGGCGAGGTCTCGGTCATGCCGTAGGCGATCGATACCGCCCCCATGTGCATTTCGCTCATGCACCGTTTCATGACTTCCACCGGGCACGGGGAACCGGCCATGATGCCGGTGCGAAGGCTGGAGAGGTCGTAGGAGTGAAAGTTCTCCAAGTTTTGTTCGGCAATGAACATGGTCGGAACACCATAGAGCGTGGTGCAGCGTTCATCTTGGACGGCCTGTAATGTTGCTGCGCCATCAAATGAGGGGGCTGGAATGACGATTGCGGCTCCGTGCGAGGTGGCGCCCAAATTGCACATGACCATCCCGAAGCAGTGGTAGAACGGCACGGGGACGCATAATCTGTCCTGCTCGGTGAAGTTGAGAGTCTCCGTGACAAAATAGCCGTTGTTGAGGATGTTGTGATGACTGAGTGTGGCGCCCTTGGGTGATCCGGTCGTCCCGGAAGTGTATTGGATGTTGATGGGCTCATCTGCGCTAAGGCTCGCCATGGCCTGCTCGACGGCGGAAGCGGGGAACGCCTCTCCACCCTTTACGAGCGTTTCCCAGGAAGCTGTACCGATATAGACGACTTCGGTCAGCCCCGGACATTCGGGGCTAACCTGCTCAATCATGGCAGCATAATCCGAGCCACGGAACTGGGGTAATGCCACGATCATGCGCATGCCGGACTGTTGGACAGCGTACTTGAGCTCATGTTTGCGGTAGGACGGGTTGACGTTGACCAGGATGGCACCGATTTTTGCGGTGGCGTATTGGATGAGCACCCATTCGGGAACATTCGGTGCCCAGATACCGACTCTGTCTCCTTTACTCACACCGACGGCGAGTAAGCCGCGGGCCAGGGCATCGACGTCGCTATTTAGTGCAGTGTACGTCCAGCGCCGACCCGAAGGCACGTCAATAAGTGCCTCCCGGTCCGGGAATTTTGTCACTGTGCGCAGGAGGTTCGCACCAATCGTGTCACCGAGCAACGGCGTGGTGGAGGTACCTGACGTGTAAGAAGACTGAACATCGGAGGTCATAAGGCGATGCTAGTACCTCCGTGAGTTAATGTGTACTAACTCACATTCTGAAGGTCATAGATCACCCACCATGCGCGGTCTTCACATTGAGATACGTCTTTGGGTAGGCTGGCCGCGTGGCTATACATCACCGAATGCTCTCACTATCCGTCCTTCTAAGCTTGGGAGGGATAGCGCTCACCGGATGCTCTTCGCCGGAAGCCGATCCGCAGGAAAGTTCTCTTGCGGGGGCGGGGTCCTCGAGTGTATTGAGTTCTCCGATGCCGGTTCAGAGCCCAACGGGCCAAGCCAGCGGCTACTTTATCGAAGCGGATGACAGCGATAATTCGTCAAACTTATTACTCGCAGACGCGCCTCCGGCCCCCAGCGGGAACGACTACGACATCTACACGGACGCTGGAAAAGCCGCCTTCAATAAGGCTGTCGATCAATGGAAAGCGCAGCTGACACCAGCGCAGCGGGCGCAGCTTGAGGAAGCAGCAAACGCCGAAGTAGAACCCGGTGATGATGCTGAATTTGACTGGTTTGAAAGTCTTGCCCCAGAACTGCGACGGACGTGCGTTCAAATGCCGATTATCGGTGTTTCACTTGTAGCCCTCCACCTTCCCGGCACAGGAACCAGCGGAAGCGAGCTGCCCACTACGGTAGCCAAATCAATCAAGGACATCAGCGATCTGCAAACAGACACCGACCTGAAGGCGTTGTTGAACTCGTTGTCCTCAGCCATTGCTCGTCATGCCCATGAGATGCCTCCCATCGACGATCCAGTGATTACCCAGGGTGAATCTGAGCTGACCGACTGGATTTCCGCTCACTGCACTATGGATGGCCATTAGGGGATACTGACAGGCGTTCGATAAGATTGCATAGAAGCCATAAGGAAATATTTCTATGGTTCACTTTGCTCCAGGAGGTAGCCAGCTCGTGATGGAAAGCATCGCATCCCTACCATTCCTGTGGGCCTATGTGATTCTATTCTGCATAGTTATGCTCCGCTCCAACGCCACCTACTGGGCTGGCCGTGGCATTGCCGCCGGTGGGCGTAAAACGCGGATGCAAAGGTACCTTGACTCACCAGCGGTCGCGAGAGCAGAGCAGTCAATAGCGCGCTGGGGTGCCCCGGCCGTCAGCGTGAGCTTTCTTACCATCGGCTTCCAAACGGCTGTCAATCTAGCGGCAGGCTTTGGACGGATGCCGTTACGACGCTACATTCCGGCCACCGTGGTCGGTGCAATGGCGTGGGCTGGTATTTACGCAACGATCGGACTGGCAGCCTTTGACGCGGCGATCGCCGCTGCGGCGGGTTCCCCGTGGGCATTGGCTATTTTGCTCCTTACTGTCGGCGCTGCACTGCTAGCAATTCATCTGATCCGCGTCTCTCGGCGCCGAAAGCTTGATGTAGCCGCACTCAATGACTGCCCGGTCATGAATCCTGAGGCTGCAGCCTCTCCGTCAGTTATCAATCCCTAACTGACTGTAGAGTTTTAGTCATGCAAGCATCCACTTCCTCGGTCCCCTCCGACGTGTCTGCGTACTACAGGCACCTTGGCGGCAACCGCTTTGAATCCACGATCCATGCGCAAGGCGCTTGGAACGCCCACGAACAGCACATGGCACCAGTAGCAGGCCTTCTAGTCAGAGAGCTGGAGGCGTTCGAGCCACGGGAGGGCATGCGCCTGACGCGTTTCAACTTTGACATTCTTGGTCTGATACCGGCTGGTGAGTTTTCCATTAACACCACGGTTCTTCGCCCGGGGCGCACCATCGAGTTGTTGCAAGCGGAAATGGTCGCTGGCGGACGGACAGCCGTTCGGCTGACGGCATGGCGCATGAAGACCCTTGAAACAGCGGAAGTTGCTGGATGCGAGGACGATCCCATGCCGCCCGTGGAAGAGTCCGTGGAATGGGAAGGCATGAACGTTTGGCCAGGAGGGTTCATCGCTTCACTAGAGGCCCGCACAGCCCCCGAACACCGAGCGGGGCGTGGACTGGCCTGGCTGCGGACCAACTACCCTATGGTTGACGGCGAACCGTCCAGCCCGCTCGTGCGCCTCCTTGGTCTTGTCGACGCGGCCAACGGCGTCTCCTCACGAGTGACGCCTGGCCAGGGTAGCTACATGTTCCCCAACGTCGACTTATCCATTCATGTGTACCGCGAACCCGTTGGAGAATGGTTGGGCTTGGCAACACGCGTCACGTTTGCCGGGGACGGCATCGGCTTGACAGCCTCCGTGTTGCACGATTCCCAAGGTCCCTTCGGGCGTGCTGAGCAAATTCTAACCGTTCGGCCCATTGCACCGAGCAAGTGAGCGTCGAACTGGCGCCGGTCCTTGAGATCTTTCGCCAGAAACAATCCTTGGGGGCAGAAGAAGACCTCAACCACGGCTTGGACTTGCTTGCGGAAGTGAAAAATGGGCAGCGCCCAGCGCTACTGCGCATGTACCGTCCACAGCCCACCGTGGCGTTCGGTCAGCGTGACACTCGGCTGCCAGGCTTCGCTGGTGCGCAAGCCGCCAGCCGTGCGCACGGCTTTTTCCCAGCGGTTCGGCGTGCTGGCGGGCGCGCAGCCGCTTACCACCAAGGCACTTTGGTGGTGGATCACATCCAGCCAGCACAAGACGCCATCGCGGCTGCGAAAACACGGTTCAGCTTTTTTGGAGATCTCTTTTCTGAAGCTCTCCGCTCCTTGGGTGTGGACGCAGGGGTTGGTGAGATACCGGGAGAGTATTGCCCGGGCGAGTTCAGCGTGTTTGGGCGGGGTACACCTAGTCCGCTGAAGTTAGTCGGTACGGCCCAGCGGGTTGTTTCCGGAGCCTGGTTCTTTAGTTCCGTGATCGTAGTAGAACGCTCAGCACCCATCCGTGACGTTCTTGTGGACACCTATGATGCCCTTGACTTGGTCTGGGACCCGCGCACGGCAGGTGCCGCGGAGGACCTGGTTGCTGGTATCACAGTCGACGACGTGGAAGCCGCGGTACTGGCTGCTTACAGCTCCCACGTCGACTTTGACTAAGACACGTCAGCTCTGCACCTTGATGGAGCGCCTGCTTGATGCAACGGTGTACAAGCTTCGGATCAGCTGATTCCAGACGCCTCCGCGCCGATGGTCGTGGTGTCTCCGTGGCCGGTGTAGACCACGGTATCCGGTGGAAGCACCAAGAGGCGCTCCTTGATGGACTTGATGATCGTGGGATGATCGCTATAGGAACGCCCCGTGGCACCGGGCCCGCCATTAAAAAGCGTGTCCCCGGAAAATACGGCGTTCAAGCTAGGTGCGTAAAAGCAGGTAGAACCGGGGGAGTGACCGGGCGTGTGCAGCGCCAGTAACGATGTTTGGGCAACCTCAAAGCTGTCACCATCTTCGATATACCTGTCTGGGACGGTGCCCGGGTAAACGATCTCCCAGAGCATCTGATCCGCAGCGTTCATCATTACCGGAGCGTTGACGAGCCCTGCAAATTCGCGGGCGTATCGGATGTGATCGTCGTGACCGTGTGTGAGCAACACTGCTTTGACCTGGCGGGTTCCCACCAGGGAAACAATGGCTCCAGGGTCATGCGCCGGGTCAATGACATATACCTCTGCGTCATCGCCTACCATCCATACGTTGTTTTCTACATCCCAGGTTCCGCCGTCGAGGGAGAACGTTCCTGAGGTGACGATGTTCTGGATCCGCGCAGCCACTAGAGCACCACAACCGAACGCAGCACTGAGCCTTCGCCCATCTTGGTAAAAGCCGCCTCAATGTCTTCGATGCCGATGCGTTCGCTGACGAAGGCATCCAGGTCCAGCCGCCCCTGCTTGTACAGCTCAACAAGCATCGGGAAGTCACGGGAGGGCAGGCAGTCCCCGTACCAGGAGGACTTCAGTGAGCCACCTCGGCCAAAGACGTCCAAGAGTGGTAGCTCAACAACCATGTCTGGGGTGGGCACTCCCACCAGGACGAGCGTGCCTGCCAGGTCACGGGCGTAGAAGGCCTGCTTATACGTCTCTGGGCGACCCACCGCATCAATGACTACGTCAGCACCAAAGCCGCCGGTCAGCTCCCTAATTGCTTCCACCGCATCCACTGCTGTGGAATCAATTGTGTGAGTGGCGCCGAACTTACGGGCCCCATCAAGCTTTTTGAGATCGCGATCCACAGCGATCACAGTGGTGGCTCCGGCGAGCGCGGCTCCGGCAATGGCCGCCGAACCAACTCCACCACATCCAATCACCGCTACAGAGTCCCCACGCTTAACGGCGCCTGTATTGATGGCGGCACCTATGCCGGCCATCACTCCGCACCCCAGTAGTCCGGCAGCTGCGGGATCGACATCTTCATCCACTCTCGTGCACTGTCCGGCGGCCACCAGAGTCTTTTCAATGAAGGCACCTATGCCCAAGGCTGGGCTGAGTTCTGTGCCATCTTCGAGAGTCATTTTGGTGGTGGCATTTGCGGTGTTGAAACAGTACTGGGGCTGGCCTTTAGCGCAGGCCCGACAGTTGCCACACACAGCCCGCCAGTTGAGAATCACGCGGTCTCCGGGTACCACGTTCACCACGTTGAGCCCCACCGCATTGACCACGCCTGTTGCCTCATGCCCCAAAAGGAAGGGGAAGTCATCGCTGATGCCGCCCTGTTTGTAATGCAGATCTGTGTGGCAGACCCCGCTGGTGAGGACGTCAACCAGGACTTCCCCCGGACCTGGGTCCGGGACCAGGACGGTTTCAATGGTGACGGGGGCATTCTTGGCGCGGACTACAGCGCCTTTGACTTTGTGAATCATGGGGTGCTCCTTGGCTGGGGAATCGACTAAGGTCTGTCTATCACGAGGGCTGAGAAAAAGCCCGCCGGGGCCGCTTCTTGGTGACTTTTGAGCGTTGAACGGTATCTGGCCGGACACCGGGGGGTGTCCGGCCAGATACCGTCGCGGAACGCTTCGGACTCTAGAGGCCCAACTTGGCCATGACGTCCTTCAGCGACGGGTTGGTGGCGGAGCTGCCATCCGGGTAAATAACGGTGGGGACTGTTTGGTTGCCGCCATTGAGGTTCTCGACCAGCACGGCGGTGCCGGGAGTATCCTCAATGTTTATTTCCGTGTAGCTAATCCCCTTGGCCTCAAGCTGCTTTTTAAGTCGCTTGCAATAACCACACCAAACGGTGGAAAACATGGTGATGGTGCCAGCTTCTGGGGTATATTCCAATTTTTGCTCCTTGGCTAAGTCGTATCTGGTGTGTACAACGTTACCGACGCGCCACACTATTCCTGCCATCGGCGAAGCCAACGTGGCAGCATGGTGGCATGTGCGGACGATACGTAATGGCTAGAGCTGTGGGGGACTTGGTAGCTGAGCTGGAGGCAGAGGCTGACGCCAACTTAGAACTGCGGGCTTCTTGGAACGTTGCACCGACCACAGATGTACCTATTGTCTTGGAACGCCTCATCGAGGGCCAGATACACCGGGAAGTCCACGTCGCAAAGTGGGGACTCGTACCACGTTGGGCTAAAGACTCTTCCGTTGCTGTGCGCTCCTTCAACGCCCGCAGCGAGACGGTACTTGAAAAGCCCACCTTTAGGGTTGCCGCCAAAGCTCGGCGCTGCGCGGTCCCTGTTGATGGCTACTACGAGTGGAAAAAAGGTCCAGACGGGGTAAAGCAGCCCTACTTCGTACACTCGAAGAATGGCTCACTTATCACTTTTGCTGGGCTCTATGAATGGTGGAAAGATCCGCAAAAGCTAGACGGCGATGTGGACCAGTGGCTGCTTTCGTGCACTATCTTGACCATGGCGTCTCCTCCCGAGGGAGAACTAGCCACACTGCACGATCGTCTCCCGGTCCCACTTTGTCGCAGCGCTCTCACGGAATGGTTGAGCCCGGGGGAAGGGAATGTAGAACTTTTGGACACTGTCCTTGCACAGGCCTACGGTGTGGCCGATGGCTGGCAGCTGGATCCCGTGGGGCCAGAGGTAGGGAATGTGCGCAATAATTCCGCAGAGCTGATTGTTCCCCGGGTCTGAAAGCTGGTGGGTGCCTCTGCCATACTGGGGTCACTTGCGCGGATGGGCCGTGCGCCGTCGCGGTATCAGCCGCACCGGGGAACGAGCAAAGGTGGTGTCGGATGTGCCGACTTTTTGGGCTTCATGCGGGGACAGAGTCCGTGAAAGCCACCTTCTGGCTTTTGAAAGCCCCCGACAACCTGGCACTGCAGAGCCGAGAAGCACCGGACGGCACAGGGATTGGTGTCTTTAACGGCGTAGGCGCACCTACTGTGAGTAAGCAGCCTATGGCGGCTTGGGAGGATGCCGACTTTGCTTGCTCCGCCAAGACTCTGACAGGCACGAATTTTCTAGCCCACGTTAGGTACGCCTCTACGGGATCACACACCTTAGAAAATACCCACCCTTTTGAGCAAGACCAGCGGCTCTTTGCGCACAACGGCGTGGTGCACGGACTTGCGGAACTCGATGTTCGCATTGCTGACCGTGGCGGCGCGGGACTAGTGCGCGGCCAAACTGACAGCGAAAGGATTTTTGCGCTCGTCACGGCAGAAATTCGGCACAACGATGGAGACGTGGGAGCAGGGCTGAGCGCCGCGCTGACCTGGATAGCACAAAACATACCCGTATATGCGCTGAACTTCATCCTCACCACGGAGTCGGAACTGTGGGCGCTTCGTTACCCACAGACACATGGGCTCCACGTTTTAGAACGCTGCGCTGGTGGTCACTGTGGGACCGGCGAAGGTCAACTTCATGCCGCCAGTGCGAGAATCGCCGCACATTTCCCCGACTTGGCCCAACACGACTCACTGGTGGTGGCCAGCGTGCGCATGGATGCGGACCCCGGATGGCGACTGATGAGCTCCGGCGAACTTCTTCACGTGGACAGTGCGCTGAACGTGGAGTCCAGCTTCCCCCTACAGGAAGTTCCAGCTCGGCTACTGACATTGGCAGACTTGGATCCTGCGGCAGCGGCATCTCAACATCCCTATGGAGCTAACCTCTAGCCGGAGGTCATCGCCACTGAATTGTTCCTTAGGGCCTTTAGGCCCTGTGCGCCGGCCATCTAAGCGGGAAAGATTGACTCTGAAAGGACGGTCTTTGCCATGACAGAGCAAAAAAGTAGTGCCGCAGTCCACATCGTGGTGGGGGTTGATGGTTCCCCGGAATCTATTTTGGCCTTGCAGTGGGCGCAAACCCTGGCCCCGACCCTTGGGGCCAGCATTATGGCTGTTTCCGCCTGGCGGATGGAGACTGCCATGGGACCGTATGAGATACCCGACTGGGACCCTGAACCGATTGCCCGAGAGATCCTGACAGATTCACTGGCCAAGGCGTTTGGCGATGACGTGCCGGAAGGCCTGATTTCCCGGACGTTCCGCGGCCAGGCCTCCCAAGTTCTGATTGAGGCCAGCGAGAAGGCGAAAATGCTGATCGTGGGTTCGCGTGGGCACGGCGGTTTTGCCGGGCTTCTACTCGGGTCCGTTAGTTCCAGCTGTGCAGAGCACGCAGTGTGTCCCGTATTGGTTGTCCACGCAGAGAAAAGCAAACGCCCGTGAAAGCTATTAGCGCATGCCCAGTGGGGGTGTGACAGGGCCCATGAGCCTGCCGGCGACCACTGCGGCGCCCGATTCAAGCGCACAAGCTCTGAGCGTTGCCCAAGCTGCACGGCAGAGCAGCGCGCAAGTGCTCGAGGAACTTCGCTCCCGCCCGACAGGTCTGGCGGAAACAGAGGCAGCAAATCGTCTCGTATCGGTGGGACCCAATGCTCTGCGTTCACACAAAGCAAACCCTTGGACAGTATTGGGGCGGCAGCTTCGCAGTCCCATCCTGATCCTTTTGATGGTCACTGCCGCTCTGTCCCTATTTCTGGGGGCTGCAACGAATTCGATCGTCATTGCTGTCATCTTGTTGGTGAGCGTGGGTCTTGGGTTCAGTAATGAATTCCGCGCCGAGCGCGCCGCCGAGGCACTGCATTCGCGAGTCACGCACACGGTAGTCGTCCTTCGCGGCGGTACTGCATGCCAAATCGACGTGGTGAAGTTGGTGCCCGGCGACGTCGTTCAATTATCTCTGGGAACCATCATTCCAGCGGATATTAGATTGCTCAGCGCTGTGGGTCTGATGTGCGACGAGAGCATTCTTACCGGGGAATCGCTCCCCGTGGCGAAAGATGCCGCTCCCATCTCAGGAGATGTCTCTCTGGGTGATTTGGCGAGCTGCGTATTCATGGGCACCGTTGTGCAGACGGGTAGCTGCAGCGGGGTAGTTGTTGCTACGGGCGCACGTGCGGAGTTCGGGCGGATTGCCCTGGGTTTGGGGGAGTCCTCGCCCCAGACGGAATTTCAGCGCGGGCTCAAATGATTCTCTTTCTTGCTGCTGCAAGTGGCGGTTGTGCTGACGTCGCTGATCTTCATCGCTAACCTTTTGCTGGGCCGCCCCCTGTTGGATTCTTTACTATTTTCTCTTGCCATAGCAGTTGGTATTACTCCACAACTGTTGCCCGCCGTCGTCAGTACGTGCCTTGCCGCCGGTACCCGTGCATTGGCCAAGCGGAAGGTTCTGGTCAAGAGGCTGGTATGCATCGAGGACCTAGGCGACATGGATGTCCTGGTCACGGACAAGACAGGGACTTTGACCGAGGGCCGCATCAGCTTCACCTGCGCACTTCCGGTAGATCCGCTGGTTAGCAAGGACGAACTCTTTGTTTTGGGGCTAGTTTCCACTGAAGCAGACTATTCGTCGGGAACTGTTTCAATGGTGGGCCAGAATCCCTTGGACGCCGCGTTGTGGGAGGCGCCGCAGGCTGTCGGTTTCGAACCGGAGCGGCACCGGCGGCTCGGGCTCATTCCGTTTGATCACACCCGCCGCATGAGTAGTGTCCTAGTCGCAGATGCTGGCGGTGCGCAGAAAATAGTTACCAAGGGATCCCCCGAGGACGTTATGGCTCGGTGCATCAACATCCCGGATCAAGCGCAGGCCCTGTTGAATGTGCAGTACGACGCCGGTGCCCGGGTGATTGCGGTAGCATCCCGTCCCGCCGAGGACATGAGCGCCCTTGGACCCGAAGATGAACAAGCATTGGTGCTGGCAGGTTTTCTCGTCTTCTTGGATAAGCCCAAAGCCAATGCAAAGGAATCCTTGGTGGAATTGGCGGAACTGGGCATCAGTGTCAAGATCGCGACCGGCGATAACGCCAGAGTTGCACAGAAAGTCTGCCGTGATCTAGGTCTGGAGTCCGGCGGGACACTGCTGGGGACACAGATCGACGGGCTGTCCGATCCCGAACTTACGGCAGCTGCTGGGCAATCAAGCATCTTTGCCCGTGTGTCACCCGAGCAAAAAGCCCGAATCATCCGTCTCTTGCGACAACAGGGCCGCGCCGTGGCATTTTTGGGCGACGGCGTCAACGATGCTTTGGCCCTGCATCAGGCCGACGTCGGCATTTCTGTGGAGAGCGCCACCGACGTCGCCAAAGACGCAGCCGACATTGTTCTCATGGATAAGGACCTGGGCGTACTCGCCGAAGGAGTTCGCGAAGGCCGGCGGATTTTCGCTAACACGATCAAGTACGTTTTGATGGGGACATCGTCCAACTTTGGCAATATGTTCAGCGCCGCCGCGGCATCCGTGGTGCTCAGCTTTCTGCCCATGCTGCCGGGACAAATCTTGCTTAACAATCTGCTCTATGACACCGGTCAATTGGCCATCCCCGGGGACCGGGTCGACAAAGAGCAACTTCTGGCGCCGTCGCATTGGGACATCGCGTTCATCCGCCGCTTCATGCTTTTGTTTGGCCCTATCAGCTCGCTCTTCGACTTCGCCACCTTTGGTCTCATGATCTATGTGTTCAACGCAGCACCAGGAGAGTTCCGGGCTGGCTGGTTTATCGAATCAATCGCGACCCAAACCCTCATCATCTTTGCCATTCGAACGCGGCGGGTACCATTTTTTCGCAGTCGGCCCTCCGGCGGGCTGCTCTGGGCCTCATTGGGCGTGGTGGGACTCGGAATCTATTTGCCGTTGTCACCACTGGGTGCCGTGTTGGGCTTCGATCCGCTTCCCATCCCGTTCTTCTTGGCTTTGTTGGCCATGACGGTGCTGTACTTGGTGTTGATTGAATTCGCCAAGCATTGGTTCTTTGCCCGTCAGTCGCAAGAACCAACAAGGCAGCGGATCCGTGGAAGCGCACACCGAATACACCGCCGTGCGGCCCGTTTTAGCGCGGCCACCACTCTCAATCAGCACTGAGCGGCGCGGCTCACTAAATTTTCTTGCTCGCTACAGCTCTTTTCTAGGGCATCTATCGGGAAGAAAGGATAGCCTGTGATTGCCCGACGGGCAAGAAGTGCCGATCAATGGCAAGTGCTTCATGATCATGGGTGGCAATGTGGACGGTTCCGAAACAGGAGCAGGGGAGCCGCTTTTGGCTCCTGCTGCTGGATTACGGATTGAGGACCTACTCCGGGAGTTCGTGGCCCGGGCAGACGAACTACTCCTCACTCAAGAACGCATGCGTGGCCTGTTATCCGCTGTAGTCTCCGTAGCCGAGGATTTGAGCCTAGACGCAGTCTTGGAGCGAGTTGTGAGATCTGCCCGCACCTTGCTTCGTGCTGATTACGCAGCGTTGGGGGTGATTGGGGAGGATCGGTCCTTGACGCATTTCATTACTGTCGGCATTGATGAAGAATTGATTCGTCAGATAGGCCCTCTGCCTACCGGTCACGGTGTTCTGGGAACGCTGACCAGCGATCCTCGTCCTTTGCGTCTGCATGATTTGCACGACCATCCAGCCTCCGTTGGTTTTCCAGAGCACCATCCGCCCATGAAGTCCTTTCTAGGCGTGCCGGTGCGTGTCCGTGGGAGATTTTTCGGAAACCTTTACATGACGGAAAAGGTAGATGGGCAAGACTTCACTCTTGAAGATCAGGAATTAGCCGTGGCTCTGGCGGCAGCAGCGGGCGTTGCCATTGAAAATGCCAGATTATTTGAGGATGCCCGGCGCCGTTCAAGGTGGCTGGAAGCATGCATGTATGTGACCGGGCGCATGATGGACGATGAACGTGACATCACCGAAAACAGCTTGGACATGATCGCTGAAACCGCCTTGCGGGAGTCGGATTCTGCTCTGACCCTGATTGGGGTTTCTGCAGATAACGGTCCTGAGCTGTTCATAGCCGCCGCTGCAGGGGAGCGGGCGGCAGCCATGGCCGGCCGGTCACTGGCGTTGGACACTCCTGCCATCGCGGAAGTACTAAAAACGGGTGTTCCGACAGTTTTCGATGACGCCACAGACCTCCTTGGTGAAGTGGATGGACCTGCTTTGGGGCCGATCATTGTCATAGCGCTTGGGCCTCAAGGGACCAACCAAGGCCTCTTGATATTAGCCAAGGGCCAGGGGTCAGGTAGCTACTCCAAAATCGTAGTGGAGATGAGCGCGGTCTTTGGCTCACACGTCGCACTCGCCCTGGAGCTGGCCCGCTCCCATCGCTTGCGAGAACAAATTATGGTCTTTACCGATCGCGACCGCATCGCCAGGGACTTACACGATGTTGTCATTCAGCGGCTTTTTGCTGCGGGGTTGAGTGTGCAAAGCTTGCAACGGTTTGTTACCGAGAAGGAAGCAGCGCAGCGCATCAGAACGGTCACGGCCGAACTTGATGGGACCATCCGTGACTTGCGCAGCACAATATATTCTTTGCAAGCTACTTCTAGCCAGAGTGAGCTGCTCAGCGACCTGGTTCTAAGAGCCGTTCGTAACGCATCAAATCCATTGCCGTTCGCACCGCGGCTCAATTTATCCGGGCCCATTGATTCAGCAGTTTCTGATGTGATCGCAAAGCATCTGCTGGCGGTTTTGTCGGAGGGACTCAGTAATGCTGTCCGGCACGCAGACGCGGGGACCATTGGGGTTTCTGTGGATGTGACAACCGCGAATGTCACAGTCATCATCGAGGATGACGGCGTCGGTTTGGGCGAGCCTCTGCATCGCAGTGGGCTGGCGAATATGCGCAAGCGGGCCGAACTCCTTGACGGTTCCCTAGAGATTGAAACTGGGGAAAATAAGGGCACACGTCTAGTCTGGTGTGTCCCAGTGAAGGAGTTTCAGTGATGGGTTGGCGGCGTCATCCAGCTTTTGTCGGTAACAAAAATTGCAGCTTGGGTACGCCGCTCGAAGCCCAGCTTCGTTAGGAGTGAGGAAACATAATTCTTGATGGTTTTCTCCGCCAGAAACATCTCCGCACCAATCTCCCGGTTGGTGAGCCCGCACCCGATGAGCTTGAGTACCCGGCTTTCTTGGGGAGTCAGTACTGACAGCCGTGGATCCACGCGCTCTGGTTCGGTTAGGCCAAGAACTACCTTTGCCATGATTTCCGGACTAAACAGCGTCTCCCCGTCAGCGGTTCGGCGCAGGGACGTCAACAAGTCCGTACCGTCAATTTCTTTGAGAACGTAGCCAGCCGCCCCGGCAAGGACTGCCCCGCGCAGTGCTTGTTCGTCGTCGTAGCTGGTGAGTATCAAACAGTGCAAGGATGGATCAACGCTTCTGACATCGCGGCAGACTTCAATGCCTGTGCCGTCTGGAAGTCGTGCGTCCAGCACACAGACATCGGGGTGTAAAGCAGGAATGCGGCGGGTCGCTTCTAGAGCTGAACCCGTGGAACCGATGACCCTGAAACCCTCGCCTTCTAGCAATTCCTTCAACCCACGCCTGACCAGCTCGTGGTCATCGAGAATGAACACCGTGATGGGCTCAACCCGGGGCTTGGGCGTCCTTGATTCCAGCGTGGGTTGCGAATCCATTGCTCTCATCCTCCAGCCGTGAGGATTGTCCGGAGACTGCGCTTATGGTTTCTCATTCGAAGGACGCCAATCGGGGATCGGAAAGGGGTGTTTTCCAAATGTCTGCTTTGGTCACGTGAAAACGGCGGCCGCTAAGGTTGAGGCTACCGACCCTAATGAAGTGATCCTTGGGACCACCTTGCCAGGGATCAAGGGGGAGGGCTTTGGCGTCCGCTCGGCCTTGCGCCCGGGTGATCTCACGGGCAGAACCGCGTAGCACCACGCTCCAGGCAAGCTCAGTGTGGGGATCGTAGCCGTCAATTTCTAAAGCTACGGGTCGAGGCTCCAACAACCACTGAAGTTTCGTTCCGGCCCCGGTACGAAATATCACTGAACCATCGTCTACGACGTAGTTGACAGGAAAGATGTCCGGGTGACCGTCCACGATCACGGCTAGTCGCCCTACGACGTGGCTGGCCAGAATTTCCCAGCACTCTTTCTTCCCTAGGGATTCAACTTCCTGCTTGCCAACTGTATCCATGGTTGTGAGACTACCGCCGCTAGGTCTTTGCTGACAGGGGCCAAAGACCCTAGTGACATCTCGATGCCCCTTAGTTGTCTTTTAGTTGCGATTGTCGGTTGCAGGACCGCTCTAGTCTTCGTTTTCTTCCGGGGACCAGCGGCGGAAATCCAAGGAAAGGTACAGGGCAAGGGCCGCGGAGTTACTTGCCTTTACGCGTAGTGCGACGTGCTTTTGGCCTACGTTGAAGAGGGCATCCATGGTAGCAAGAACCAAGTCCTCGGCCAGGCCGCGGCGGCGGTGCTCCCTGTCAGTGAAGAGTTCAATGATGAAGGGGGCCTCGGGAGTGTCATCGCCGATGGCGCGCTCCACCACCAAGACGGCTGCGACGACAGTACCGTTTTCATCCAACGCAACGTGGGATGCCTTGGGCAAGAATTGCCCATATTTTCCAGCCATCGAAGACTTAATGTCTTCCCTGGCTGCTTGTAGGGATTCTCCGGCAATTCCGGGCTCATAGGCGGTGAAGTACAGCTCACCCAAGCGGGGCAGATCAGATTCTTCCACCGTCCGGGACGCTGTTCTTAGCTCTCGCTCGAGCGGAGATGTCTGTGCGATGAGGGTGACCATGTCAGTCATGGAGCGCTCCTTAAAGTCGTTTGTCCACCAGCGCCGTGATTACGTCGATGACTCTAAGGCCATGCTAGACGTCCTGTGCGCTGACAGCTATCCATATAACGTCGCGAGGCGCTAAACAATGCCCGCCTGGCGAATGTTCTTCCCAATTGACGGCTTTCTTGCCGTGTGGACTGAGCGTACACTGAAATTCTTATAGAATATATGTTCTATAAGAATTTCATGCCGCGTACAGAGGCGTGGTGTGCGCTAGCAGGTGGAGGTGAGGAGTTATGGGTACATTCAGTGAGGCCGTGGAAGTGGTGGCGACAACCGCGGGGGTACCGCTACACCTGCTCTGGCATGGACGCAGATACACCATCGCGGCTGAACCACTGCGTTGGTATGAGCGGCGCAACTGGTGGGATGAGGAAACCCGCGCGGCACCCGGTACCGGAGCCGGATTGGTGGAGCGGGAAATCTGGCGTGTGCAAGTCCGGGCGGACAATGCCGCCCCCGGAGCAGAGTTATTGACCTTTGACTTGGCGAGGTATGTACCAAGAAATCACTGGCGGATCATGAGGATTCATGACGCCGCACCCGGGGCGGGAACGGGCGAAGACTCTCCTGTGGGGAACGGAGAACAAATAATCCGAAATTCTTCTGCGGTGCAGGCATCTGCGGGGAAAAAAGCGACGGCGATGCACTCGGATGCCGTGGAAAGGACCGGTCGTGGCGCATAATTTCGTACACTTACACTCCACTTCGGCTTATAGCGCCCACTACGGAGTGTCTTGGCCGGAAGACTTGGTGCAGGCCGCGGCAGCTGATGGCGCAGACGCTCTAGCTACCACGGACCGGGATGGGCTTTACGGGGCCGTCAAGCATGTCAAATCCTGTATGGCTGCCGGGATTGATCCCATCCTTGGGGTTAATCTCGCTGTTCTTGGATCTGCTGTGACGCAGACAACGGTGACGCAGACAACGGTGACGGAGACAGGCGTGCAGCAATCTGGTGCTCTTGAACCCGATGGGGTGACCCGCGGCAGAATGCGTACAAGCCAGAGCGGATCCGAACTCCTAGCCGAATCCGGAAGAGTCGTTATTTTGGCCCACGGCAGCCGTACCCTGCCCGCCGGTGCGGGCTACGCTGCTTTGTGCCGGTTGATTTCAGTGGCTCACTCTCGGTCCAAAGGGCCCGTAGGAGTAACGCTGGCTCAGCTGGCCGCTGGTGTGCTTGACCCGGAGACCGGGGAAGTTGCCCTCACGGTGTTGCTTGGGCCGTTTTCCAATGTGGGCAAGGCCTTGGACGGACGCAAGTATCTGCTGCCACGGACAAGGTTTCAGGAGTGGGTCCAAACCATGCCGGCAGGGACTTTGACGGTGGAAGTTATTAGCCACTTCAGTGAGCCGGGCACGGCCTTGAGTACAAGCCATGCGGTACGCATGGTGAAGCTGGCACAAGAATTTGGCGTACCGGCCGTTCTCAGCAATGCAGTGCGGTACTGTGCTGCTGATGACGCCCCTACCGCCGATGTACTTGATGCTGCCAGAGCTATCTCACCCATGCGGCACGTATCCAATCTGCAACCCACGGGCCAAAGCTGGTTGAAGGGCGCAGCACAGATGCATGCCATGGCTCAAGAAATCGTGCACCAGGGAGGCCTTGGCGCCGCGGAACTGGGACAGCTGTGGGCCAACACTCACCAACTGGCGGATAAATGTCGACTCGACCCAGGATCGGACTTGGGCTGGAAAAAGCCCGTAACTCCTGAATCTGAAGTGCTAGGTCTCTCTCTGGAATCCGGCGTCGAACTTGCCCAACGAGCGGAAGCCGGACTTGCCTGGCGTTTCCCGGGTCTGTCTGGCAGAAGGCTGCATACGGTGCATGAGCGCCTAGAGACGGAATTGGAGACCATCAACGGACTCGGCTTTGCTTCATACTTTCTGACCGTGGCCGAAGTATCGATGATGATCGCGCAGATGGGGGTGCGGCGGGCTGCGCGGGGATCGGGGGCGTCCTCGCTTGTGAATTATCTACTAGGAATCAGTGCGGTGGACCCCATTGCCAACGATCTCCTGTTTGAGCGGTTCCTCTCCCGCGACCGCTCTACCCTGCCGGACATAGATCTTGACGTTGAAAGCGCCCAACGGCACAACGTGTACCGGCGCATCTTCGAGCGCTTTGGCGCGGAACGAGTGACGCTGATGAGCATGCAAAATGGCTACCGGGCCCGCGGTGCCGTGCGCGACGCCGGACTAGCGTTGGGCATGGAGGCGGAGGAAGTAGATGGTATTGCCAAGCAACTGTGGAGATTTTCAGCAAGCTCCTTCCGCGAAGCTATGGCAGAAAAACCTGAACTGCGCGACTTCGCCGCACGAGTAGAACAGTCCCGGGTAGAAACCGACTCGGGGGCAGAAGCTCTCCAATCTGGCAGTGGTGCGCAACTGGACATGCTGGTTGATCTGACCGAGCGCCTGGATCGGCTTCCACGTCACATCTCCATGCACCCGTGCGGGGTGATTTTGGGAGACTCCAGCTTACTTAACCGCACCCCCGTCCAGCCCAGCGGACTAGGCCTGCCCATGAGTCAGTTCGATAAACATGACATGGACCCCATGGGCATGCTCAAACTCGACGTACTCGGGGTACGCATGCAAAGCGCGATGGCCTATGCCGTGCGCGAAGTGGTGCGTCTGCACCCGTCCAAAGCGGATGCCGTAGCCGCCGGTAACCATCCAGTGGACGGCCATGGAAACGGCCCCGCCTATGTGGGGGAGGACGGGCTGATTGATCTTGACGCTGTCCCGCTGGATGATGAACCAACCTTTGAATTGATCCGCAGCACCCACACTCTTGGCTGCTTCCAGATTGAGTCTCCCGGTCAGCGTGAACTCGTAGGTAAGATGGCCCCACGCGTGTTCAACGACCTCATCATCGACATCTCCTTATTCCGGCCCGGGCCCATGAAATCGAACATGGTCAAACCATATTTAGAAAATCGGCATGGCTTCGCCCCGGAGCATTACGCCCATCCGGACCTCAAATCTGCTCTTGCCGAAACGCACGGCGTCACGGTCTTCCATGAACAGGTGCTGCGGACCCTCCACATCATGACAGGCTGCTCTCTCTCCCGTGCCGACGAGTACCGGCGTGCCCTGGGAACGGAAAGGGAAGCCGTCGTCGAAGCGTATTTTCGCGTTCAGGCGAAGGCGCGCGGCTATGAGAACGATGTTATTGAAGAGGTGTGGGAGACGCTGAAAGCGTTTGGCAGCTTTGGCTTCTGCAAGGCGCACGGGGCGGCATTCGCTGTGCCCACCTATCAGTCGGCCTGGCTCAAGGCCCATCATCCGGCCGAGTTTTTGGCCGGTTTGTGGGAACACGATCCTGGGATGTATCCACGCCGCCTGCTGGTCTCCGAAGCCAGACGCCTGAGTATCCCCATCCTGCCGCTGGACATCAACGCCAGCACAGGACATTACCGGGCTGAGCGAACCATCTCCAAGGGCGCTTCTTTGATAGGCATCCGCTTGAGCCTTGCGGATATCTATGGGCTTTCAGGTACCGAACTGAAACGGATCGTGGCCGGACAGCCCTATGACTCTTTGGCGGATCTACGTGATCGAGCCCGGGTGTCACGGCCGGTCTTGAAACGGTTGGCTCAACTAGGAGCCCTAGATTCTTTGCAACGTGCCGCTGCGCAGATCACCGCCAATACCGCCAACCGGGCAGACCTGGTGGCTCATGTGAATAGTTTGCCGGCGTCGAGGCTCTCCAAAGCTAAACAGCCCATGGAGGGACAGCTGCACCTGCCCCTGGGAGAATTGGAACTTGGCACCCTCAAAGCGGAGCTACCAGCGCCGACTCTGGCCGAAACCGTGCGCACCGAACTTGACCTGCTCTCCCTTGATGTCACAGGGCACCTGATGGAGAGTTACGCGCCGCTGTTGGAGCGGTTGGGAGTGCGGAAGGCAAAAGAACTGCTGGGCCTGCGCAACAACACAGAGGTGCTGGTGGCGGGGGTGCGTGTGGCTACACAGACTCCGCCCATGCGCGGGGGTAAGCGGGTGGTGTTCATCAGCATTGATGATGGCACCGGTTGCGTGGATGCAACGTTCTTCACGGAGGCACAGGAAAGGTCTGGCCCGCTGCTCTTTGGCACGCGTATGTTGCTGATTCGGGGGCTTACCCGGCGCACCGGTCCGCGGGGTATTAGCCTGCAGGCTTTGGAAGCCTGGGACTTGGCCCAGCCGCAGACACTGCCGGTGTTGGTTGGCGCACCGGGAAACCGATACGATCATGGTGGCTCACAGCAACCCCCGTACGTTGCTTAGACAAGGAGCCGTACATAACGAATCAGGGAGTTACCAGTGCCAGTGGATACGCAGATCACTTTGTATGTAGACGGCGAGACGACCACGGTGGCCCCCGGCACCACAGGTGCGCAGCTATTTTTTGAACGTCGCGACGTTGTTGTCATGCGCGTCAATGGAACGCTGAAGGACCTCAGCGCCGAAATTCCTGCCGACGCCGATGTTCAAGCTGTCACGATCGACTCTCCGGACGGCCTGGACGTGCTTCGTCACTCCACCGCCCACGTCATGGCTCAGGCCGTCCAGCAACTGCGCCCGGATGCCAAACTTGGCATCGGCCCTTATATTACTGACGGTTTCTACTTCGACTTTGACGTCGCCGAGCCCTTCACGCCGGAAGACTTGAAGACGCTTGAGAAGATGATGCTAAAGATCGTCAATCAGAACCAAAAGTTTGCCCGCAACGTGGTCTCGGAAGATCAAGCCCGCGCGGCCATGGCCAACGAGCCCTACAAGTTAGAATTGCTCGGCAAAAAGTCCACAGCGGACTCTGCTGGCGAAGGTGTGAACATCGAGGTCGGTGCGGGTGAGATCACCATCTATGCCAATATTGACCGCAAGAGCGGTGAGGAGATCTGGTGTGACCTGTGTCGGGGACCGCACTTGGCCAATACCAAACTGATTTCCAATGCCTTCGCACTGACCCGTACCTCTGCCGCGTACTGGCTGGGCAACCAAAAAAACCAGCAGCTCCAGCGCATCTACGGCACGGCCTGGCCCACCAAGGAAGCGCTAAAAGCGTATCAGGAGCGCGTTGCCGAGGCCGAGCGTCGCGACCACCGCAAGCTAGGTGTGGAGCTGGATCTGTTCTCTTTCCCGGACGAGCTGGGCTCGGGTCTGCCGATTTTCCACCCCAAGGGTGGGATTATTCGTAAAGAGATGGAAGATTACTCCCGCAAGCGCCATGTTGAGGCGGGATATGACTTTGTGTACACCCCGCACATCACCAAGTCCAACCTGTATGAAGTCTCAGGACACCTGGACTGGTACAGGGACGGGATGTTCCCCCCCATGCATGTGGATGAGGAACTCAATGAGGACGGCACCGTGCGCAAGCCCGGCCAGGACTACTACCTCAAGCCCATGAACTGTCCCATGCATAACCTGATCTTCCGCTCGCGGGGCCGGTCCTACCGGGAACTTCCGCTGCGTCTTTTCGAATTCGGCTCCGTCTACCGCTACGAGAAGTCAGGTGTCATCCATGGCCTGACCCGAGTCCGTGGCATGACACAAGACGATGCTCATATTTACTGCACTCGGGAGCAGATGAAGGAAGAGCTCACCGACACGTTGAACTTTGTGCTATCGCTGCTCAAGGACTACGGGCTGAAAGACTTTTACCTGGAACTCTCCACCAAGGATCCGGAAAAGTTTGTGGGCTCCGACGACGCCTGGGAGGAAGCAACCAACACCCTAGCTGAGGTCGCTGAAGCCTCCGGGCTGGAACTAGTGGCAGATCCGGGAGGGGCGGCGTTTTACGGCCCTAAAATCTCCGTGCAGGTCAAGGACGCGCTGGGACGGACCTGGCAGATGTCAACCATCCAGCTGGACTTCAACCTGCCCGAGCGCTTTGAACTTGAATACCAGGCAGCGGACGGTACCCGCCAGCGTCCGGTGATGATCCACCGTGCCCTCTTTGGCACGGTGGAGCGTTTCATGGGGGTCTTGACCGAGCACTACGCCGGAGCTTTCCCGGCCTGGCTCTCTCCCGTTCAGGTGGTTGCGATACCGGTGGCTGAAGCGTTCAACGACTACATGTTTGACGTTGTGGCGCAGCTAAAGAAGGAAGGGATTCGCGCCGAGGTGGACATTTCCAGCGACCGATTCCCCAAGAAGATCCGCACAGCATCTAAGGACAAGGTCCCGTTTGTGTTGATTGCAGGGGGAGACGACGCCGATGCCAACGCTGTTTCCTTCCGCTTCCGAGACGGTAGCCAAGACAACGGCGTACCCGTGGCGGACGCCGTCGCGCGTATTGTCGATGCTGTGAGGAACCGCACGGAGTGAGTGAACAAAGCGCGGCACCGGAGCCGGTGGTGGATAATTTTGAACTGCCCGGCGTGCCGGATGCGTTCCAGAGATTATGGACACCGCATCGGCTCGCCTATGTCAAAGGTGGCCAGGAGAAAGTAACGGGCTCACATAACTGTCCCTTCTGCGAAGCGCCCGAGCGAAGTGACGAACAGTCGCTGATTGTGCACCGTGGAAAGTTGGGTTTTGTGGTGTTAAATCTTTTTCCATACAACCCAGGCCATCTCTTGGTGTGTCCCTACAGGCACGTGCCGGACTACACGGATCTCACTGTGGCCGAAACGGCGGAGTTTGCTGCGATGAGCCAGCAGGCAATGCGAGTACTCCGATCCGTTTCAAGCCCGTCAGGGTTCAATCTGGGCATGAATCAGGGAGTGACAGGGGGAGCGGGCATCGCCGCTCACCTGCACCAACACATCGTCCCTCGTTGGGGTGGGGACGGTAACTTCCTGCCCATCATCGCGGGAACAAAAGCCATTACGCAAACACTCGCGGACACACGCGAGCAGGTGGCTGCCGCCTGGAACACAGTTGACTAGGGAGCAGACGTTGGAAAGGCCCACCCAATGCTGAATAAGTATGCTCGCGCTCTCTTTGCTGCCATCTTCACTCCGGTGGCAGCACTGCTGGTGAGGTTGAAGGTCTCCCCGGATGCCGTCACAATTGTCGGCACCCTGGGTGTGGCGGCTGGCGCCCTGATCGGATATCCCAGGGGGGAACTGTTCTGGGGCACAGTGGTCATTACCGTCTTTGTCTTCTCTGACATCGTCGACGGGCTCATGGCGCGCATGATTGAACGCACCGGACCATGGGGCGCGTTCCTTGATTCCACCCTTGATCGAGTGGGTGATGGCGCCGTGTTCGCTGGTATTGTCATCTGGTTCTACACGGGTGGACATAACTCCTTCATTGCCGCTATGGCCCTGACGTGTTTGGTGCTTGGCTCAGTTGTTTCCTACGCGAAAGCACGCGCCGAAGGCCTTGGAATGACGGCCAACGTCGGTATTGCGGAGCGCTCCGAGCGCTTGGTCGTCGTGCTCGTGGCGACCGGGCTGGTTGGTTTGGGTGTGCCGGAGGCCGTCCTCGCCGTCGTACTCGTTTTACTGGCTATTGCCAGCTTGATCACCATTTTCCAGCGAGTGGGCACGGTCCGCCGTCAGGCACAAAGGGGAAGTCAGCCGGCCGCCAAGTAACTCCGGTTTCAGCCCGGGCGGTTTGTTGGAATACAATGAACGCACCTGTGTGGTGTATCACGATCACCGTGCAGACTAAATTTATCGTTCGTTCCCAGAGGGGTTTTTGTGTCTACATCCGATGTAACACCGGTGACTGGCAGTAGCCGCGTTAAGCGTGGTATGGCTGAGATG
>NZ_JAJJBU010000016.1 GCF_020905375.1 Arthrobacter cryoconiti | reverse complement strand
CATCTTTCTCAAAAAAGACAGCGGCATCAAATCCGGGACGGTTCATTCCTAGAATCCGGCGGGTTCAGACCGAAATTACACTCTCTATTCTGAAGAACCCATTAACGCATAACCGTGGTACTTCACTTTGACGAAACACACTAGACACCCCACCCCCTTCATCTGAGGCTCCCTATGGCGGCGAAAAGACCAACACCGCGCACAAAAATACCACTTCAAAGACCGAGGTCACACCTACGATCGGGATTGTAGTATTAGCCAGCGGCCACCGAGAAGCGGTAGTCGCCGGACCCTACGAGTATGACCGCGTCTCCCGCTTCCACATGGGCAGAGAGTACACCCTTAACTTTGAGCACCGAATGTCCTGATTCATTGACGCCTTCAAGAGTGTCTGAGGGTATGCGAATGGTAGCTTCGGTATTGGCAGGCACCGTGACGTTGAGTTCTAGGGTTCCTGCGGCAAGAGACCATGCACTCTTGATCGGTCCATAGGGACTGTCTACGGATGCGTTTGCATGCGTCAATCCCCCTCCAATATGTGGGGCGATCACAAATTCTTTAAACCCCGGCTTGGTTGCCTGAATACCGCCAATATTGGCATACATCCATTCACCAACTGACCCCGCCGCATAGTGGTTGAGGGAATTCATCATTGGGTCCTGAAAGGTTCCGTCGGGACGGATGCCGTCCCAGCGTTCCCACAACGTGGTCGCCCCTTTGCCGATCTCATAACCCCACGATGGGTAGCTTGTGGACGTCAGCAGCGAAAAACTGAGGTCCATATTGCCGGTTTGGCTTAGTGCTTTCAAAAGCCACGGGGTCCCCAAGAAGCCCGTGGAAAGGTGCCCACCACGAGCCTGAACGACGTCCTCCAGTTTTGTCCCGGCTAGTACTCGAAGATTTTCTGGCAGCAGCGACATCCCAATGGCCAATGCGTAACCGGTCTGGCTACCACCGAGTATACTCCCATCGCCGCGAACATAGTTGAAAATGAACGCGTTCTTTACTTCGCCTGCCAATTGAGAGAAATACTTGGCGTCTGCAGCGTTACCCAATCCCTGTGCCATTTCCGCCATAAGTCTTGCAGTGTATGCAAAGTACGCGGTACCCAATAGTCCAGGATCCGTTGGGTCATCAAGATTGAGCCAATCCCCATACGGCCCGCTGATGCGGATATGACCGGTACCAGATGTCTTGACTTGGAAATCCATGAATCGCTTCATGGCTTCATAGTTGTCCCGGACGACTGCAGTGTCACCAAAGTATTGCCATAGAGCATATGGAACGGTCACTATGGCATCGGACCATCCGGTGCCACCTTCGAAGCATGCACACGCCGAAGGGGCAGTGCCCGGCAAATCACCGTTGGGAAGTTGTGATTCCCGGGCGTCCTTTAACCACTTGGACAAGAAAGCCAATGTGTCTTGGTTGTAGCTTGCTGTTGCGGCAAAGACGCCAATATCCGCCGTCCATCCAAGACGTTCGTCACGAGCCGGCGTATCTGTCGGGATAGACAAGAAGTTCCCGCGCTGACTCCAAAGTATGTTGCTCTGAAGCTGGTTGAGCATTGGCGACGACGTGGAGAAAGTCCCGCGCAGCGGGAGGTCGCTTCCCAGCACTATCGCATGAACTGCATCCGCGGTTGGAGCGTCCGATACACCAGAAATTTCAATATATCTGAATCCGTGCGTTGTAAACCTTGGCTCGATTGTTGTTTTTCCGTCAACTGAAAAAATGTAGTCGTCCGTGGCAATGGCGCTACGGAGATTCGCCGTATACAGGCTTCCATCGGGCGAGATCGTTTCGCCATAACGGATTCGCAGCCTCTCTCCTTTCGTGCCAGTCGCCGTGATTGAGCCGACCCCTACGAGATTCTGCCCCATGTCATAGACCCAGACCCCGGGAGCTGTTTCCGTTCGGGATTGAGCCACTCGCTCGCCTGTCTTACGAACTGGAGGCTCCGTCTGAGGAATCATGGCTGCGTCAGAACCGGGGACCTTTCGGGCAGAATTCCAAGCGGAGTCGTCAAATTCCACACTGGTCCACCCCGGAGAATCTGCACTTGCATCAAACGTCTCACCCATGATGAGGTCGCCTTGAACCACTGGCCCTGGCTTGGTCTTCCAAGTCTGATCGGTACCTATTACTTGATGGCTTCCATCTGTGAACTCAATCCTCAACTGTCCAAGGAACGACGGCGACTCCCCATAGTGAGCCGTCCCGAGTGCAGCAATGTTGCCGCTGTACCACCCGTCCGCGATCATTGCACCCCAAGCGTTATGCCCTTGAGACAACAAGTCGGTGACGTCAAAACTCTGATATTTGATCCCCTTGTTGTAGTCAGTCCAGCCTGGTGCAAGCCATTCGTCACCAACTTTGCGGCCGTTGAGAGTTGTTTCATAGATACCTCTTGCCGCCGCGTAGAGTCGGGCAGAAGCCACTGACTTGTTGACTTCAAAGTCAGTTCGGAGCAGCGGCATTCCCGACAAGGAACGGTACAGGGCGTCGGTCGGAGCAAGTAAGACAAGTTTCCCTCCGTCGGAACGACCGCTGGTGAACGGGTTGGAGCGATCAGCAAAAGCGGTGTCCAACAGCGACTCTTCGCTGGCCGACGTGACTTTCACCGCGTAGATGGTGGCGTTCTGTTTCCCTTGGTCATTCGATGTTTGATAAAAGCCGACGTAGCCTTTTGTGAAGGTTTGGTCTTCCCTCCGATCGATCTCAATGCCGTCGAGCATGGTGACGATGACCGGACCCTTCAGCGACGTCGTCAAGGCGTGCCGTCCTTTGAGGAGACGTTCGGCGGAAATAACACTGGAAATGTCCTTCGAGCCCAGATCCGCAACGTTGCCATTGACCTTCACTTGAGGCCGAAAAATGGTCTTTCCGTCAATGATGCCAAGCTGCCAAAGATACCCTTCCTTCAGAGACGCGGCTCTTAAATAGACCCCAAGACCACCGGACTCGACGCTGAATTCGACGTTCGTTGTATAGTCTGCCCAGCGCTCCACAGCATCCGTGTGTTCGATGCCGCCGATCCACTGAGCTGGCCAGCTCTGAGCTGGATCCAGTTCAGTCTCAAACGATGCCGGCAGACTCACGGAAGAGTCCCCACCTAGACCACTCCACGTCCGGACCTGCCATAGGTACTTGGTAGCGGGCTTGAGTTTGGCGCCTTCGTATTGGATCCCCACTTGCTCTCGCGATCGTACGCGGCCAGAAGACCATAGCGGAGAATCGGCCAGTTCCGCCGTGGTCGTGGCCAGTTCAATTTCATAGGATTCCTGGATGGATCCCCGCTCACTCGTGAGATTTTGCCAGCTCATAGAAAAACTGTCCAGAGAAACACCCACCGGTGACTTCAAGGAATTGATTTGTAACCCAACGGTCTCCGCGTTGGGTGCCCGGTTGATGCCGAGATAGAAAATCGCCGCCGCCACCATGGCCACCGCCAATAACCCGGCAGTCCACGTTTTCCATAGAGTGGCCCGTCGCGCCGCAAGCGATGTTGTGGAATCCATTGGCTAATCTCCCTCAGAACGGGCGCGTAGTTCCTTCACGACGCAGTGTACATCGCTGTCCATGATGACCTTACCGTGTTCCAACAACACACCCCGTTCGCAGACGGTGGACACCAGATCCAGGTCGTGGCTGACCACAAAGAGCGTCTTGCCGGCAGCTGCCAGCTCCTTGATCTTCTTGATGCACTTGCGCTGGAACGGCTCGTCGCCCACGGCGAGGATTTCATCGATCAAGAAAACCTCAGGGTCGGTGTGGACGGCGATGGAGAAGGCGAGTTTTAGGTACATTCCGGAAGAGTAGAACTTGACCTCCGTGTCGATGAACTCACCAATTTCAGAGAACTCCACAATGGAATCGAACATCGTGTCGATCTGCTTCTCGGTCATGCCGAGGATAGCACCGTTGAGATAGACGTTGTCGCGGCCGCTGAGATCGTGGTGAAAGCCCGCCCCAACCTCGATAAGGCCAGCCACACGCCCTCGTGTACGCACGGTACCGCCATCGGGCTGGAGAACGCCGGAGATCAGCTTCAGCAGCGTCGATTTGCCAGATCCATTCAAGCCAAGCAGTGCCACCGTCTCCCCCTGAACAACATCCAGGGAAATGTCTTTGATCGCATCAAACTTTCGGGAAAGATCGCCTTTTCGCCCCGTGAGGAGCCATACGACTGATTCTTTCATGGACCTAGTATTGCGAAGTACAAAGGTTTTGCGTAGGTTACGGCAGGCGATGGCGACGTTGTCGGCGGCAGATGCAGAGACGGTCATGCTAAAGCTCCTGGGCAAAGTGGACGGCGAGACGGCGGAATACCAGTTGGCCAAAAAACAGAACTCCTAGGGAAACCAACAATGCAACTGGCAACCAAAGAGCAATAAGATCCGAGGGTAGTTCCACCATGCCAATCTGCTCTGACCCTAAGGTGGGATACCAAAATGCCCAATGGAAAATCTCGACAGCTACTGTCATCGGGTTGGCCTGGTAAAGGAAAAACCAAGAACCGAGGGCATCCCTGGCCATCGTCCAGGTGTAAAGTACCGGCGAAGCCCAGGTCACCACCATCAAAATCATGTCTACTATGTTCTCGGAGTCGCGGAAGTAAACGTTGATGGCACCAAAGAGCAGCCCCAGACCAGTACCAAGAATTGCCACAATAATGAACGCTGCAACGACTGCTAACAATTGGTACGCAGAAGGTTCCCACCCCACTAGTAGAGCGGCTCCCACCAAGATGACCACTTGGGGCATAAAATGTGCGGCTGACACCCAAATAGTGGAAACCGGAAAAAGTTCGCGGGGAAGATAGATCTTGCGAATCAAATCTCTATTTTCCACGATCGACCGGGTTGAATTACCCAATGATTCGGTAAAAAAATTAACCAGCACAATGCCGGAAAATAAATAGATGGCATAATTCGGTGTGGCTTTTTGCAGGTTGAGAAAGATACCGAGGGCAACAAAATAGATCATGAACTGCATCAGCGGTTTGACATAGGACCATAAGAGTCCCAGTACCGAGCCCCGGTAGCGAACTTTAATTTCCTTGCGCACCAACAATTTCAGCAGGAACCTGTTGGAATAGACGTCCAGTAATCCACGTCCGCTACCGGGGGTGGACAGCTCGTTACTTGAAGATTTCATCTACTGCTCATCTCTGGAGTGAGCATCAAATGTCTTCTTCCATGCCTCCATGGATGTTATCTCGGCGACCGCGGACCGGTAGCGCGTGGCGAGCCCGTCCCACTCTCTCACCAAACGAGCATGGAGTTGAGCAGATTCAACGAGCATGGAGCGCAGCAGTTTCGGGTCGCGGCGGTACCAGGACATGCCGGTACCTTCGGCGTTAGTCACCACTACAGAATCGTAGCGTGCTAGGCGGAACCAGCGGCTGTCCCGGTGTGCGAGCACACTCTGCGGGCGCACTGCAGCATCAGCATTGGGTGACTTGACAAGTTGCCGGGCGACTGTCTTCAACCCCCAAGTAACAAGGTCCTTCTTGCGAGGCATACCCACCGGTGTTCCACCCATTGGACCGCGGCCAAGGGTCGGGGTGGGGAAGTCATCCACGTTCTCCTGCAATTGAGCGTCAGCGTACTGCCCGCGCAATGCGTTGATCTCGGGCAGTTTGGTCGCAAGGACACCGTGGAGCTGCTCCGGGCCCTTGAATATGTCCTTGAGCGCTTCCAGCCGGCCGTGCTCGGTGAAGTATTGCATGGAGACTAGGTGCTTCACGTCTGCCTGCACCGATTCACGCAGCACCCGTCCACCCTTCGGGTACGGGCTGTAAATCAGGGTGGTGATGAGGCGGTTGCGTTCGTGGAAGTAAGACTGCCAGCCAACCATGTCGTCCTTATCCAGCCAGGAGACATGCCAAACGGCGGCCCCGGGAAGGGACACCGTGGCAAAGCCCGCCGCCCGCGCACGCAAGCCGTATTCGGCGTCGTCCCACTTGATAAACAGGGGAAGGGAGAGGCCAATCTCCTTGATTACGGCGGTGGGGATCATGCACATCCACCAGCCGTTGTAGTCAACATCGACGCGGCGGTGCAGCCAGGAGGTCTGCCGCAGGTTGGCGATGGAGAAGTCGTGGCGCATGTCCATGTCCGCATGCGGGATGGCCGGGACAATGCGGTGCGGGTCCACCACTTCGCCGAAAGTGTGCAGGACGCTGCGGTTGTGTAGGTCAAACATGTGCCCGCCCACAATGGTTGGTTTCTTGCAGCGATCGGCGAATGCCAGCATGCGCAGGATGGACTCGGGCTCAACTACGACATCGTCATCGAGCAGGAGTGCGTAGTCGCTGCCGTTTTCCACGGCCTCATACATGCCGCGGGCAAAGCCGCCGGAACCGCCCAGGTTGTCCTGGTCGATGATGCGCAGCTTGCCGCCCAGTGAGGCGCTAACCTCGGCGAAACCTTCCTCGTCGCGGACCTTTTTGGTGCCCTGGTCAACGATCAGGATTTCCTTGACGTTTTCCAGCGCCTCCGGATTCGCGGCCAGGATGCGGGCGTTGTTCAGGCAGTAGTCTGGCTTGTTCATGGTGGTGATTTCAAGCGTCACCTGCCCGTCGGTGTGGGCCTCGTCCAGCATGGTCCACTGGGCCTCAACCATGTTCATGCCGTCCTGGTCCGCCGCGAGGTCGAACCAGTACCAGCCGCCGTCGCCAAAGGGAGCCAGCGTCAGGTCAAAGACCGTGTTTGCCGCACCGTTGACGGTGGTGCTTTCCACGTGCTGTGCCGAACCGCGGGCGTTGGACTTGCTGACGGTGATGCTGCCGTGGCCCGTGGTGGTGACCTCCAGACGGACGGAACGCACATCCGTCCAGCGGCGCCAGTAGCTAGCTGGGAAGGCGTTGAAGTACGTGCCGAAGGAGACTTGCTCGCCAGCACGGACATTCATGGATTGGCGGGAAAGGATGTCGTCAAAGTGTGCCTTGGGGCCGCCGGAGCTGAACAGCTGGAGCTTGTCCTCGGGGAGTTTGGGGCTGCGCGCCAACTCGTCGTTTTCGCGCAACCTGATGCCGCTGGCGGAACCGGCGTCCACGTACAATGGAAGCGTGTCCACCTGGTCATCCGTGGGCAGGATGACGCGCTGGAGCGTGCGCCATTGCTCAGACTCGGCTGCCGCCGTCGTGCTTTCCAATTTGTCGGCTACGCTCACGCGTCAACTCCTCCGCTTTGCAGCTTTGCCCCGCCGGTGAAGTGCGGCTTGATCTTATTGTCAAACATGCTCAGGGCCGATCCGATCGCCATGTGCATGTCTAGGTACTTATAGGTGCCCAGTCGGCCGCCGAACAGCACGTCCGATTCCCCCCGCGCCAGGTCCCGGTAGGCCAGCAGCTTGCTGCGGTCATCGCTGGTGTTGACCGGATAGTACGGCTCATCGCCCTTTTCGGCAAAGCGCGAGAATTCGCGCATGATGACCGTCGCGTCCTTGGTGTAGCTGCGCTCCGGATGGAAGTGGCGGAACTCGTGTATACGAGTGTATTTCTGCTCTTCATCCGGATAGTTCATGACGGCGCAACCCTGGAAGTCTTCAATGGGCAGAACTTCCTGCTCCAGGTCAATGGTGCGCCAAGACAGATCGCCCTCGGCGTAATCAAAGTAACGGTCGACGGCACCTGTGTAGATGACCGGTACCTGGCCCAGGACCTGCTGGCGGCCAAATTCGCCGTCGTCGAAGAAGTCGGCATTCAGGACCACTTCAATGTTCTGGTGCTCCGCCATGCGCTCGATCCAGGCCGTGTAGCCGTCAACCGGCAGGCCCTCGTGGGTGTCGTTGAAGTAGCGGTTATCGTAGTTGTAGCGCACGGGCAGGCGAGAGATGATCGACGCCGGCAGGTCCTTGGGGTCCGTCTGCCACTGCTTGCCGGTGTAGTGCTTGATGAACGCCTCATAGAGGGGGCGCCCAATGAGCTGAATACCCTTGTCATTCAGGTTTGCCGGATCGGTACCAGCTAATTCGCCCGCTTGCTCCTGGATCAGTGCGCGCGCCTCAGCAGGGCCCATGGCCGAGCGAAAGAACTGGTTGATCGTGCCCAAGTTAATGGGCATCTGGTAGACCTCGCCCTTGTGGGCGGTGTAGACCTTGTGCTGGTAATTGGTGAATTTTGTGAATCGGTTCACATATTCCCATACACGCTCATTAGAGGTGTGGAAGAGGTGGGCTCCATAGCGGTGCACCTCGATGCCGGTCTGCGCCTCGTTCTCGCTGTAAGCATTCCCGCCAATGTGGTGGCGGCGGTCTAAGACGGCGACCTTCAGGCCCAGCTCGGTGGCGGCGCGTTCAGCAATGGTCAGGCCAAAGAAACCCGAACCGACGACAACGAGGTCAGCGTTCACAAACTCTCCTGTTTACAGATTAACGGGCACGGCTGTGCCACGTCTACCTGTCTAGGTTACCCGAACGTTATTCAATCCTCGCCTTCGCCTGCTATGAATCAGCGCACGTCGTCGGACTTTTAATCCACTGCCGTAACGATCAAGGCAAGTGGTTCTTCCTCCACAGGCCATTCTCTGCACGTGCTTGCTAACAAAGTCCAACGCCGACGCCCGGGAGCATATGCCGCACCATAAACTCAGTAGACCTCAGAGGTTCTAGGGCATGGTTCAGTATGGAAGAAGACAGATGCAGCTGGAAATTACGGCGGTAGGTGGCCAACAAGCAGCTTCTTTTCCGCCAATGGAAATGAGCCTAGACCTACCCGAACCAGAACTAGATCCTGGCGATCTCCTAGACGGGCAACTGGTCTGCGATGCTCTAGCCCAGTGGTGGCCAGAATCGACGTTTACCGTCTCAGGACAAAATGTGCACGAGTTGCGCGCAGGTGTCCCCCCCCCTTATTGACGGAGCGGTTGTCATAGTAGAACCACACATAGCAGGGCAGGCCCAGCAGGGTTTATCCTCCATGCCCGCTTCGGGATCAGCATCTCACCCGAGCGCTCCTGCCATGATGATGGTCAAGTCTGGACCCGGTGCTGGTGCCATTTTTCCTCTCACCCGGGGAAACTACCGAATTGGCCGCGGTCACTGCCAGATATCAATTGCCGATCCCTCATTGTCCCGGTACCACGGGGTGCTGACTGTAGGCCAAGACGCCATGACACTGGCCCCAGCCCCAGAAAGCTCGGGCTTCACTCTCAGACGCGACTGGGTACACTTGCCGACCGCGAGCGCCCGGCCCATCAAGGGTCCCACTAACTTGCACGTTGGGGATCTGGTGGAGTGTGGGATGAGCACCTTTGCCATTGTTTTGGCGATGCCGTCCGATTCAAGAGCATTACCTGGGCAGGCATCCCCTTCGATGCCCCCACTGATTTTAGGCCTTGGGGGCTTAAAGCCCATTGTGCTGACAGATAAAGCAGGCTTTTCCCGTGGTCGGTGGGCCATGGTCGCCGCCGGTCTGCTGCCTTTACTGCTCGGAGTTGTGTTCGCGTGGCTGACAGGTTCGCTCATGTTCTTAGCTTTTGCTGGCATGGGTGCGGTAACCGTGCTGCTGCCCTTGCTGGGTGGAGTAGGACGACGACGTGCCTTCTCCGCTTCGCTGACTGCCGCCACCGAAGCCGATGCGTTCAGGCGGACAGCTGCGTTTCCCGATGCTGGCTCACTCATGGCCGCCGCCCAGCGGACTGCCGTGGTTCGGGATCGTCTGGCGGTCATGAACTCCTCGGGTGACCTGGGCCGCCCATTGACGGGGAACACTCCGGTGTCTTTTCCAACTGATTCCGGCCCGCCCATCGGCCCGACACCCAGGAACATCGCTCTTCGTCTGGGGACAGCCGAGCAACCAGCCCAGGTGACACTTGGTGCCATCGGTTCTGGATTTATTCCTCCGCTCATTCCTCACATGCCTTTCACCGTGCCAGTGATTGCGGGACGAACAGTAATTTGCGGGGCTGCTCACTCCCTGCGCCAACTCTTGCACTTTGTCTTGATGCAGCTGGACACGGCCAACGTCCCGGTCGTCATCTGGGGGGCCGTGGACGAGCTCCCTTTATCTGCCCGGTTCTTAGCCAATACCGTGCTAGCCGTTTCAGCAGAGGAAGCTGGCCGCTGCGTCGATTCACTGCGTCCATTGAGATCCCGCACGTGGGGAGAAGCCTCACCGTTGTCGAAAGCAGCTGATCCTCTGCCTCGCTGTGTGGTTGTGTGTCTGAATGCAACTGGATCGTTGTCTGATTCAGTGTTTCCTGATGTGCCCTGCCTCCATTTTTCCTCCGGTTCAGTAGAGAATGACGTCGCGACAGTGACGCTTGACGGCCACAGCAATCCCCCTATTGGCACTGCTTATGGGCTGACTTTTGTGCCCGACGGCGTCCCAGCCGTTCTTTTCGAGCGCTACGCCAGGTGCCGGGCAACTCCGAATGACATACCGAAACAATGCCAGCCTTTGCTTGCAGGCAGTATTCCCCCTCCGCATCTGCGGACGGTCACCTCCATCACCGAGCAATGGAAGGCTCATGCCAACGGCCCGTTGGTGCGTGTCCCCGTGGGAGTTTCCCCAACAGGTAAGGAGTACTTTGACTTTTCCCATGACGGTCCCCATTTGCTGGTGGGTGGCACCACCGGATCGGGCAAGTCCGAATTCCTGCGCACCTTGGTTGGGAGTCTTGCCGTGGCGCACTCCCCTCAGGACGTGGAATTTATCTTCATAGATTTTAAGGGCGGGGCAGGTTTGGGTGCCCTCTCTAGACTTCCGCACACCACATCATTGATTACGGATCTGGACGGTCATGGAATGGGACGGACGCTCGCCTCATTGCGTGCGGAGATCCGGATCCGGGAATCGGCACTGGACCAGGCCGGGGCAAGCGACATCAACGCCTACCGGGCACTCAGAAGTCCTGGCCCGACGTCGACACTGACGCCGACAGAGATTCCCAACGTCGGCCTTAGCCCGGGGCGTGACTCAGAGCCTGCTAGCAGCCTTGCCATCATGGCTCATTTGGTCCTCGTCATCGACGAGTTCCGGGTACTGACTGATCAACACCCTGATGTCATGGCAGAGCTCATGCGTATTGCCGCTGTCGGAAGATCCTTAGGTATCCACCTAGTCATGGCAACTCAACGCCCCCAAGGAGCGATTAATGCTGACATCCGCGCCAATGTCACCACCTCGGTGTGCCTTCGTGTGCAAACGAGCATCGAGTCTCATGACATCCTCGGATCCGGCATCGCCGCCAGCATCAGCGTCAACACTCCCGGGCGCGCGTTCATTAGCCGCGCTGGAACGAAAGCAACGCAATTTCACTGTGCCACTTTGCGACTTCCCACAGCTGGCCTCGCAACGCCGCCCACAGCCCTCTCCGCGACAGATAGGCTGACACGGATGGCGGGCCTAAGTAGTTCGGGTACTTCGCCAAGTTCGATGAGCGCTGACTCCACAGCATTGTCGCAGGAGAGCGACATTATTGCTGTGACGCACTTGTTAGTCGGTGCTTGGGCGTTGATGCAGCCAACCCGTGCAGCACCAACGGTCATTGCCGCCCAACTGCCGAATTCTCTGGAGCTAACTACAAACCATTTCAAGCATCAAGTGCAGACCAGCGCAGATGCCGTGAACATGCCGTTGATAGATCTTGGCCTGATGGACATCCCGGAACGGCAGTCCCTCGAGCCACTTTTATGGTCTCCCGATAAACACTCCCATCTCGCATGTGTGGGAGCCGTCAACGAGACCTCTCACGCCGTTGCCATGACGCTAGTCCAGCTTCTACAGGCAATCGCGAACGCTGCGGTGCCACCAGCTTTCCTTTACGTTCTGGACGGTGACGGTTCGCTCCATGAATGCCACCATAAACCCTTTGTGGGCGGCTATGTGGGGCCAGATAACCTGCGCACAGCAGCAAGACTGGTGTGGCGGCTCACTGAAGTGGCCAAGTCTTCCCCCACGCGTCTGATGGTTTTCTTGACGGACTTCTCCCATTGGGTATCTGCCTTCCGATCAAGTCCTTGGGCCTGGGCCGAAGACATGATCACAGATCTAGTCCGCCATCACAGTCGTTCTCTGACGGTCGTTATTGGTGGTGGACGGGAACTTCTTTCGGCAGCGTTCATCGCAGCAATTCCGAACCGGCTCTTTATTGGCCACGGCTCCACGCGTGAATCCATGCTCCTCTGGCCACCAATGCCCGCTTATGCAGCAGTGGCGGGCCGGGCAGTTGTTTTTGGGGCTATCAATGCTGCTGTCAGCAACGGCCCAGCAGAAATTGCCCATGTGGCCCAGCTACGGAAGCTGGAGTCCCCGCAGCCCACTGCGGTCCCTGTTCACGGCCGACGCTCCGGAGCACTCATTGTGGAGCAGCAAAAATCGGCAGAGGGACGCCTGCTCTTTGCAACCGTCGCCCCTCCCCTATCAGTGCGTCCGCTACCTGAGCATCTGACCCTCAAGCAGGCTCGTTGTTTCCTAGAGGAAAACATTGCCCGTGAAGTTTCCCCGTCATCGGGACGCACTGTCATTATTCTGGGGATCGGCGGTGACGGCACCACCCCTATTACCGTCACAATACCCCCGGGTACAGTCCTCCCGGTGGTGGGCGGTCCAGGGACCGGAAAGTCAACGTTCCTCATGAGCATTCGCGCTATCAATGAACCATTTTTTGCACATCCCGAAGACACGCAGGTGTGGTGGATGGACGATGCTGACTCGCGCAGTGACGCAGAGCTGACTGCCATCACTAAGGCCCTATCAACAGGCGCCGTGGCAGTTGTCGCATTTCCCCACCATCTTCCCTCGCTGGCCCGCTATCCCTTTGAATGGGGGCTGCGCTGCCCTGATCGCGGAATCGTCCTGTCTCCATCTCAACCGCAAGACGGGGAAATGTTTGGGGTTCGCTTGGACACTCAAGGACGGGAACCTCCGGGCAGGGCTGTACTCCTTGATCGCGGGAGACGGGAATGGTTTCAGTTTCCCGCCTCCGACTCATCGGGGCCTCGGACAGGATAGGCGCCCACATCATCGCTAGGAACTGCCCGCTCTGGAAAACAGCGAGTCCGACTCGGCCCAACCCTGATCGCCAACCCTGATCGCCAGCAAGGTCTCGCCAATAATGCTAGCTCTGGCCCGCTCTAGAGTACTGTCGTTTCGCCGCCAGTTCGCAGCGAAAATGCAACCACGGTGGGAGTGAACAAATAGTAAACAGCAACTAACGCAGGCAATAGCAGCACCAGCCCTATCAAGGTTGCCCCGCTCAGGAGAGCAGGAACGGCTAGAGCAACCATCAGCAACTGCCAGACGAACGTCGCTGACCTAGTCCATCGGAAACCCTTGTACGCGTTAACCGCGACGGCTGCCAAGCCGGCCGCCACGGCGAAGGTTAGCACTATCAAAAATACTGTGCTCGCTATGGACACCGATTCCTGGGTAAACGCGCCGATGCAAAACCACACACCAGCTGCGGCCAATCCCAAGGCCTCAAGTGCCACTACCACGGCGATGAGGACCACCCCTAAGGGTCTGCGTGTCGTGAGTCCGTCCGTTTCCGCTCGTCCAAGTGCGCCCGGGTTGGCATTGCCCGGTACTGACTCCGGCTGTTCTGAGGGGTTCACGGAAGGTGTTGGCACATGTGTACTTTACCGGATACTCGCTAACGGCAGCTATGAACGGCCAGGAACAGCTCACGGGTTGTGACGTATCGCTCAGAGCTTCAGCTCAAAATGCGACGCCAAACCCCTTGTTTACCAAGAGTTAACATGACACGCTTAACCCAATGACCTAAAGGGGCCTCGCAGGCCCCTTTCTTATGTGGCCAAACGTGAAATTTTTCACAAAGAGCCAACCGTTCAAAAAGGAGTGAGTGATCAGCATGGACTGGCGTAGTCGCGCAGCCTGCCTCGACAAGGATCCTGAGCTGTTCTTTCCCGTGGGGAACACAGGTCCGGCTTTGTTGCAGATTGAGGAAGCAAAGAGCGTGTGCCGTCGTTGCCCAGTCATCGACACTTGTTTGAAGTGGGCTATTGAATCCGGCCAGGATGCCGGAGTATGGGGTGGCTTGAGCGAGGATGAACGACGCGCCATGAAGCGTCGTGCGGCCCGCGCCCGCCGCGCCAGCTAGGCAACCAGCTTCACAGTTTTCCAAAGAGCAGCCCGGGACTTAAACGTCCCGGGCTGCTCTTTTCTAGTGCCGGCTAATAAGCGCCATATCCAGCAGCACAGCAGTGCCTCCACCATCGCGCTTCTGCCACTCAATGGTGCCGCCAAGTTCACTTGTCACCAGAGTGCGGACAATTTGTAGGCCCAGCCCTTCAGCGATCTGGCCCTGCGGCAGGCCTACACCGTCATCAGCGATCGTCACGGCCAGAGCGTCGTCGCCAGCGTCGTTCTTGTAGCGCCTGGCGCTAAGGGATACAGTTCCCTCGCGGTCCTCCAACCCATGTTCGACGGCATTGGTCACCAACTCGTTGATCACCAGCGCCAAGGGTGTCGCAAAATCACTGGGCAATTCTCCAAAAACACCTTCACGCTCCGTGTGAACCTTCTGCGATGGTGACGCCACTTCAGCCGATAAGCGAAACTGCCGGTCAATCAATTCATCAAAGTCAACGCTTTGGGCCAGCCCCTGCGACAGGGTTTCGTGAACCAACGCGATAGTGGAGACGCGGCGCATTGCCTGTTCAAGACCCTGTTTACCTTCCTCGCTGTGCATCCGGCGTGACTGCATGCGCAAGAGTGCCGCAACGGTCTGCAAATTGTTTTTTACGCGGTGGTGAATTTCGCGGATGGTGGCATCTTTAGTAACGAGCTCCTGTTCACGGCGTCGCAACTCGGAGACGTCTCGGCACAATACAAGAGCTCCAAAACGTTCGGTGGCGTCCCGCAGAGGAATAGCGCGCAAGGACAGACTGACCCCGCGCGATTCAATTTCTGTACGCCATGGCATCCGCCCGGTCACCACGAGCGGCAGAGTCTCATCCACCATGCGCCGGTCCTTCAAAAGCCCTGTGGTAACTTCGGCGAGCGAGCGTCCCTCCAACGATTCCCCGTCGCCCAGCCGACGGAAGGCTGAAACTCCGTTGGGACTGGCGTATTGGACGATTCCGTCTACGTCAAGACGCAGCACACCGTCTCCCACCCGCGGCGCGCCACGCCGGGAACCCGTAGGTGAGGCAAAGTCCGGCCACAGCCCCAAGGTCCCCATTTTGAGAAGGTCGTAAGCGCACTGGCGGTAGGTAAGCTCCAGCCGCGACGGCATCCGCGAGCTGGATAAGTCCATATGAGTCGTGATGACGGCTAGGGTGCGCCCGTTGCGGACCATGGGGATGGCTTCCACCCGCATCGCCAGATCAGCGTTCCAAATGTTAGTTTCACCAGAGCGTTCAATGTTCTGGCTGCGCCATGCCAAGCTAACCAGCGGTTCCAGCTCCGGCCCCACAGCTTCACCGACAAAGTCGGTGTGAAACATGGTGTGGCTGGTAGACGGGCGCACATGTGCCAGCGCCACATATCCTTTTTCAGGGTGGGGGAACCATAAGGCCAGATCTGCAAAAGCCAAGTCAGCAATCAGCTGCCAATCCCCCACCAGAAGGTGCAGCCATTCAGCGTCCCCTGGCCTAAAATCTGCGCCGTTTCGTATCATGTCGGCAAAGATGGCCACCTGGGGCTCCTCATGTGTTGGTTGGCAATGCCCGGCCTCGACTAAAAGCCGGGGCCGGGCATAACCGTCAAAATACTAGCTCCGAACGATTGAACGCAGGAGCCTCAATGCTACCGACAAAGACGCCATGTCGTCTTGTTCTAGCTCGTTAACCTCAGCGAACATCTTGGTCGCCCGGGCCAACTGCTCTCGGTTCTGAGCTTCCCAACCCTCGACCCGCGAAAGGGTTGGAGCACCATGTTCGGTGCTCTGCATGACATTTCGTGTCATGTCCGCCGTCGTTGCGTACAGATCGTCCCGCAATGCCGCACGGGCAAGAGCCTGCCAACGGTCGTTGCGCGGCAGTGCCGTGATCCGTTCCAGCAGAGCATCCACCCCATAGCGGTTGTAGAGCGCGTAATACACGCTGGCCACGTCCTCCACAGGTTCGGCCAAGCCGGCGCTGACCTTGGCCACATCTAGTAGCGGGTACGTTTCGAAAAGTTCCGCCCACTGCCATCCCAGCTCATCGGGCATATTGACTGCCTTGGCACGGTCATACCAGGACTGCACCCGAACTACGTCCTCACCTTGGAAGAAGTCGCCCATGTGCGCTCCCAGAGAGGAAACCACCGGCTTGAACTGGCCCACAACTTCAGCAATCGTGCGCTGCCCCAGCCCTTCATTGACGAGCCAGCGCAGCGCGCGATCCAGCAGTCGTCGCATATCCAGCTGAACTGTGCACCACTGTTCCGTAGGGAACGACGGCGGCAGCTCGCGCAACGCCAACGTCATAGAGTCAAAATCGTAGATCTCATGCAGAGCCACAAATGCCTTGGCAATGACGGCTTCGTCAGCTGAGGACTCCTCCATGGCCCGGAAGGCAAAGGTGATGCCACCAAGATTCACAATGTCGTTAGCGACCACAGTGGCGATAATTTCCCGACGGAGCGGATGAGTGTCCAATTCCGCGTCAAAACGCTCGGCCACTTGTACCGGGAAGTACCGGCGCAACGTCGACTTGAACCACGGGTCATCCGCCAGATCGCTGGCAGTCAAGGCCGTGGCCAATTCCATCTTGGCGTAAGCGGCGAGCACAGCAAGTTCTGGTGAGGTCAGTCCCTGGCCCCCTTGGAGACGTTCGCGCAGTTCATCGTTGCTAGGAAGCGCTTCGATCCCGCGGTCAAGATCACCATGTTCTTCGAGCCAGTCCATGAACCGCTCATAACTGGGGCTCCATTCCACGACGCGTTGACGGTCGTTGAGCAGCAGAACGTTTTGGTCAACGTTGTCCGCAAGGACCAGCTGACCAATCTGATCTGTCATGGACATCAGGAACTCTGCACGCTCTTCGGGTGCCAACTTGCCAGCTGCCACCATTCGATCAACAAAGATCTTGATGTTCACTTCATGATCGGAGCAATCCACTCCGGCCGAGTTATCAATGGCGTCCGTATTGAGGATGACACCGTGAAGGGCTGCTTCAACACGACCGTGCTGGGTCATGCCCAGGTTCCCGCCTTCGCCAATCACCTTCACTCTAAGATCCTTGCCATCGACCCGGATGGCGTCGTTGGTCTTATCGCCAACCTCGGCGTTCATCTCAGTGCTGGCCTTGATGTAGGTACCGATCCCCCCGTTGTAGAGCAGGTCCGTAGGTGCAAGGAGGACTGCCCGCAAAAGCTCAGGGGGGCTCAACTTGACGGTTCCGGCCGGTAGGCCAAGAACCGTACGGACCTGTTCGGAAATCGGAATCGATTTCAGGGAGCGGGAATATACGCCACCCCCCTCACTGATCAGTTCCTTGTTATAGTCCTGCCACGAGGAGCGCGGGAGATCATAGAGCCGTTGACGCTCATCGAAGGCCGCGCCTGCATCCGGTGCCGGGTCAAGGAAGATGTCTCTGTGGTCAAAGGCCGCCACCAGATGCACATGTCTGGTTCGCAAGAGACCGTTCCCAAAGACGTCTCCGGACATGTCCCCGATCCCCACAGCGGTGAACTCCTCCGCCTGAGTGTCGACGTCGAACTCGCTAAAGTGACGCTTGACGGACTCCCACGCACCACGGGCGGTAATGCCCATGGACTTGTGGTCGTAGCCCACCGAACCGCCGGATGCGAAGGCATCCCCCAGCCAGAAGCCGTACTCTGCGGAGATGGCGTTGGCGGTGTCAGAGAAGGACGCCGTGCCCTTGTCGGCCGCAACCACCAGGTACGTATCGTCGCTGTCGTGACGAACTACGTTTTCCGGGGCAACGACTACTTCCCCATCCTCAGTGGCGAGCAGGTTGTCAGTGACGTCCAACATGCCACGGATGAAGGTCTTATAACTTTCCTTGCCCTCTGTAATCCATGCACCACGGTCAACGGCCGGGTTCGGAAGCTGCTTGGCAAAAAAACCACCCTTGGCGCCGGTCGGGACGATCACAGCGTTCTTGACCGTCTGCGCTTTGACCAGACCCAGTACCTCGGTACGGAAATCTTCCCTGCGGTCCGACCAACGCAACCCGCCGCGGGCGACCTTTCCGAAACGGAGGTGCACGCCTTCAACGCGTGGCGAGTACACCCAGATTTCATACATCGGACGGGGGAATGGCAACCCGTTGATCTGGGACGGGTCAAGCTTGACGCTGAGGAAGTCGCGGCCGCGATAATAATTTGTGCGCAAGGTGGCATCAACCAAATTCGCGATGGTACGCAGCACCCTATCCGCGTCGAGAGTCGGGACGTTTTCCAGCGCTTCGTTCAGACGTTCGTGAACTTCCGCGGTGCGCTCGCCACGCGTCTCATCCTCTCGCGTGGGATCGAAACGGGTTTCAAAAAGTTCCACCAAAGCGCGTGTGACGGCCACGTTCTCCAGCAAGGTATCAGCGATGAAACCATAAGAATTGGTGTTCCCCATCTGGCGCAGATACTTCGCATAAGCACGCAGAATCACAATCTGGCGCCAGTCCATGTCTTCACGTAAAACGAGACGATCAAAAAGATCGGATTCGCTAGCACCAGTAGTGGCGGCTCCGAACGCGGAGGTCAGCAAATCAGCGGTGGCGAGAGGATCTACGTTCGCCGGGTATTTTAGGCCCAAGTCGTAGAGGAAAAAATCGCGTCGATCAGCGGTCTCGATCTCGAAAGGACGCTCGTCAATGACTTCGATGCCCAGGTTGTGGAAGAACGGCAAAATCTGACTCAAACTTTGCGGATGCGCCATGTACAACTTCACGCGGGCGTCACCAGCTTGAGAATCCACGGCACCTTCTGGCAGATAAACATCCATGCCAGGAGCACACTTTTCCGGGCCAGCCCCGGATTCGATAACCTGCTTGTACTTAGTGTCGAAGGCTTCAAAGCGTTTGATGTCCTTCAGGGCATCTTCCACTTCAAAGTCCACCCGGTAACTGGCCGGGAACGCTTCCGCCCACTTCGCACCAAGCCCCGCTGCTGTCTCCAGCGGCTGGGTGTCCCGGAGCACTTGAGTGATTCCTTCTGGCCACGACCGGGCAGCCATCACCAAACGTTGCTCTAGCTCGGCAGTTTGTAGATCTGCCGGAACAAAAAATTCCTTGGGCAATCTGATGCGGAAAAACAGGCGGGCCAGCACGGATTCACTCATGCGGGCTTCAAAATCGATGGAAACGGCGTTGAAGGTGCGCGTAAGTTCTTGTTCAATGCGGCGGCGCACGGCGGTGGTGTAACGGTCACGGGGAATATAGACAAGTGCCGACATGAATCGACCGTAGATGTCCGGGCGCAAAAACAATCTAGTGCGACGGCGCTCGGCCAGACGCAGGATTCCGGTGGCGGTTTCAATCAGGTCCGCAGTTTCCATTTGGAAAAGCTCATCGCGGGGGTAGGTTTCCAACACGGCGAACAAGTCCTTGCCGGAGTGCGAGTCTGGTGGGAAGCCAAAGTGGCGCAGAACGGCGTCGACCTTTTCACGCACGACAGGGATATTACGCACGGACCCGGTATACACGGCGGAGGCGAACAAGCCGATGAAGCGCTGCTCACCGTTGACATTGCCTTGGGAATCAAATGATTTGATACCGATGTAATCCAAATACGAGGCACGGTGCACCGTGGATCGCGAATTTGCCTTGGTGATGACCAGAACCCGCTTTTCACGGGCTTTGCGCTGTCCGGTGGTTGTTAGATGCTGGACCGTGGGATGGGTCGAACCGTCCCGTAGCAGCCCCAACCCACTTCCTTCCCGGTGGACCAAGACGTCTTCACCGTCCTGCTTGAGGAGATCGTATTCGCGATATCCCAGGAAGGTGAAATTCCCGGCGTCCATCCAGTGGAGCAAGTCCTCAGCTTCGCGGAGATCGGTCAAGGATTCGCCAGCTAATTCCGTGGCCAGTACCTCGGCCCGGCTCAGCGCCTTCTCTCGCATGGCTGGCCAGTCCTCGACTGCAGCGCGGACGTTGGCCAAAATTTTCACGAGGCCATCAACGAGGTTTGCCTTTTCATCCTCGGAGGTCTTGTCCAGTTCCACGGCAATCCAAGACTCCAGATGCGAGGCGTTATCACCCTCGGCAATCAGATGGGCCACACTCGGCATGGTGGATGTGTCGCCGCTGGCAACACCGGCATGAGAGGGAACCTTATGGATTCCGACAAGCGCATTGTTTGTGCGATCCCGAGAAACCACAAACATGGGGTGGGTGACGAGTCGAATAGCCAAATTCTGATGCACCAGTTCGGCGCTGACGGAATCCACCAAGAACGGCATGTCGTCAGTGACGATGTAGAGCATGCTCGCATCCGGCTCATCTACTACATCCACTTTCACCGTTCCCGGCGCACGCTCTGCAGCCAGCGAACGGTGCATCAGGGCTCGTGCATCGAGAACAGCCGAGTTGTACTCGCCTGCGTCTTCCTCGGATAAATGCACGTAATAGTCGGTGATGAACTGCCGATCACTGGCGTTCAACCGTGCAGCAACCTGCACAGGCTCAGTGGTGGGTGAGTTGGACGACATGAATCTAACGCCTCCGTCAAATAAGAAAAGACCGCTTCTTTGCGGCCTCTCATTGAGCTTATCCCGTATTTACGGGGCTCGCTGTGGCTTTTGCACCAGCAGTTGCTCGTTTTCTTTGGACTTGTGCACAAGCTATCTGGACAAAGGCATGACGCAAGGCCGAGTCAGGTGCGACCTCTAATAAAAGTCGCCCCTCCCGTACAGCCCGCTCTGTTGTATCGGCATCCCATGGCAGGAAATAATTGATGGGGTATGTCGGGCCAAACCGTTCCCAGGCCTGTTCAAGGGCTCTTAAAGGGGCCGTCCCAATAGCCGCCTTACGGACCTTGTTCAGGACCACCTCTACGCTGGCTTCACTGTTGGCAAAGTGAGACTCGCCTAGCTCATTGAGTCCCCGGATTAATCGCGGTAACGAGATGGCGTCTGCGCCGCCGACAGCATAAATGCGCTCCGCATGGGCCATAACGCTTAGAGCGGCAGCGTTGCGACGGGGTGCCAGTGTGTCGTAGCTGAGCTCTTCATCGTTTTCGAAACAAAACCCACAATCAACCACCACCGTATCCACCAAAAGCAGGGCGGTCTTCAGGACGCGCTCCACGGCGGCAGACCTTAACTCCGGCCATCGCTCAGAGCGTGTGAGCCCAGTCAACAAAGCGAAATGGCCGCCGGAGAAGACAACTTCGGCACAGATCTTGGCCAGCTCACTGCTACCTAGCGTTCCCTGATCGGCGATCCTGCACGCTTGGGCGAATGAAGCTGATTCTTCCAACAGTCCAAGCATGGCGGCAGTACTGGAACCGTAGGTATCTGCGTCAATCACCATGACGCTTCGGCCCAAGACAGCCAGTTCGGCGGCTAAGTTCAACGCGAAAGTAGTGCGCCCAGGCGAGCCGATAGGCCCCCAAACGGCAATGGTCGCGGGGACGATAGGGCTACTGTTCCGAGGACTATTTCGCGAATCAGCATTCGATCCGGGAACCAACTCAACCCCCGTATTTGCCAGGTGGCGTGAAAACCGGGACGACCATCGCGAGAGGAATTTTGGCATTGAAACACCATGATGGTCGCTTCCAGAGCCCGTAGATACGCTAGAACTTCCTCTTTTAGTCAGCGCTGCTCCCCCTGCGCTTTCCATTGCAACACCGGACCCGTGGTTGCTTGCAACGCTGGCCTCACGACTCTCAGGTGCTGGTGCTGGGTCCGGATTCTTATCCGATTCCCCATCGCCAGCAGTATTTTTCTGGGATCCGACGCCGCTCCCCGCAACGTGGTTCCCCCTAGCATGGGCCCGCTCGGCATCCTGCGACTCGGATTGCGCGAGCTTCTGCGACGGCACTGCAAAACCCGTGGAGACCGAAAACTCGCTGGCGGCCATCGCCGCCGTCGCCGCAGAAGCGATGGTCTCCGGCGTCAAAACGCCCACCACCGCAATCACGCCGATGCCTTGCAACCGGTTGGCTTCAGTGAGATCGCCCGCTACCGCCACTACTCCCACACCAACGGCAGTTAATCGGTCTACAAGGGTCGCAGTCAGCTCATGGGCACCATCAGCCACGAGCGCCACCTTAGCCAGACCGCTTTGACATACTGCCAACACTTGAGCCAATTCCGCGCATCGCCGAACCACCACGACATCGCCATGCCCGCGTTCTAATTCATTGACAATCCCGGCTGAAGTGTCCCCCACAGTCACCACGGTGATGGGTCTCATTTGGAACCGCCGGGATTCCACACCACTGATACCTTCGCTTTGTTAGCTACGGCACCGAGAAACTTGGGCATCTGGCTGTCCGTCACCAAAACCATCAGTTGAGTGCCCTTGCCTCCGCCCAGAGACGTTGACGATTCGCTCAAGGCCGCGACCTCAGCACCGGGAAGCAGCAGAATTGGTTCCTTGAATCCATTGTGTTCGTCAGGCAACGCCACCCAAACGTCCACGTGCGTACCGACAGCAACTTCTTTCGGTAAAGGCTCAGCCACGGTCACTGGTGCGGGCTTGCGATCCAGGGCATCGGCACCACCAATGCTGGAGGCGGGAACTAGCTCTCCTTTGGGTACCATCCGCACGGTAACGGCGTTTGGTGCAATAGCCGCCCCTGCCCGAAGGTACTTTTCGTCGGCGTCGCCCAAACGAACCTGTACGACGTCGAAGGAGCTAACATCGATGCTCTGACCGACAACCAGAGCGTCTGCAGCAACATACACCGGTACGCTCTTATCTGCCCCGCCAACCAAGGCGACAACGGACGTCACAGAGGCAAGCACTAGCAAGATTCCAATAAAGAGCCGCGGATCCTTCCACGATGGCTTGCCCAGTCGCGGCGCCGGAGGCCTCCGATCCATGTCCATGGTCCCCCATCCGAGTCCCCCGTGCAGTCGTGCTTTTGCGCACTGCGCATGTGACTTCCATTCTTACTGCGGAAACCGTTGCGGAGATAGTCCCTGGCTCCAATTGGCCTCAAATTTGTGGATAACTATCGCGCTTCTACCAACTAGGACACCGCTTACGAACGTAAAGAAGATCAATCAGTAGATAACAAGAACAAACATGCACAAATAAGGGGATAATGAGTACATGCCTAGATTCCTCACTCTTGCCGACGTGGCCGAACTGCTCCAGATCTCTGCCGCGGCTTGTTACCAACTGGTACACAGCGGAGAACTTCCCGCGTTCCAAATTGGCGGAAGGGGCCAGTGGCGGATCGAAGAAGCCAAATTCAATCAGTTCATCGAAGACCGCCATGCGGCCGCTAGGGCCATGCTTTCCTCCGAAAAGTCCGCTGGGAAGACGTCTCTGCCCACTGTTGACACTGCGCCAGCGCCGACAGTGCAAACAACTGCCAAATAGCAAGGACGAGCTCGAGCTCCTTTAGCGAGCTAACGACTATTTTCCCCTCTGGAACTCACGGACAAAACCGCCTCCAGTGGAACAATGATGCTGCCTTGTTGATTGTCCCTCCCACGGCCCACGCCATCAGCAAGCTGCATTAGAAGAAAAAAGTCGGCTCCAACCTGGTCTAAAACTCCGCGCATGCTTTGGGGCGCCGTGGCATCGAGCTCAAGCACTACCACTGCCCTGTCCCTTGCCAACAAGCGCAACACCGAGGCCAAACTAAGATTCATGTGGCCGCGCTCGGGAACCCGCGCAAAGCCCAGACCCGAAACCTTCAGTAGCTTGGAGATGGGAAGCACCACCGATTGATTCGCTTCCTCGAGTAACAGCCACTGCGCCGCAACCCTTTGCAGACAGCCCCGGTGAACTATGCCGTTGCGCAGTACTGCGGCGACTTCCTGCCCCAGCGCGCCCCGCAGGGCATCAGCAAGTGTGGTTTGTGATTCCTCCACTCGCGCCAACTCGTTGACTTTGCATTCGAGGTCCTGTTGTTCCGCCGCGTGCAATTGCGCATCGAGGTCTCCAAAAAGTGCATCCCATCGCATGCCGCCACGCTAGTCACCGACCGTTCTTCGCGTCAACCCTCACCTTTCATCCACATCACCACAATCCATACTAGACAAGCAGCAACTAATGAGTTCAAAATGGCTAATATATTATTATTCGATGTCAAAATAGATCAAACGTTATCAAAACGCTAGTCAGGAGACGACGACATGAAGAAGCAAATCGGCGCGGACGTTGCTATGACGGCAACCATCCTCTGTTTAGGTGCTTCCATGCTCTTTGCCGGACGTTCGCTGTTGCGGCTACGCCTAAGCGGTGCGAACGCCAACAACCCTTTCTCCCTCGAAGAGCTCATAGGCGCCTTGGCAGCTGGGCTGGGGATCGCCGTGGCCCTATGGTGGCTGCTTGCCCTAGCCTGTGCTGTCATCTCCGGCGTAGCGCAGGTACGCGGGCGGACCCGGCTCGCGTCAACCACGGCGCCGTGGTCACCAGCATTTATGCGTCGTTTGGTCGCTGCGGTACTCGGTCTGAACCTGCTCGTTGCTCCACTGGCGGTCGCGTCTCCAACTTTTTCTGGACCCATCGATCCACAGTGGCATCCAACCGTTGCAACTGCCCCTGATTTCGTCTCCCTGACCGCTGACATTGGGAACCTTCCACCTCAGGACCTCACAGCTGGAGTTGCCCCGGATATAAATGTTCCAGCCCCGGATATCAACCCACTGTGGACCCCTCAAGCCCCCACTGTGGACCCCGGGTTCCTGGTCCGCCCCGAAACACGCCCTTCCCCGGCAGCAGCGCCGACCCCTCTTACCCAATCCCTACCTCCGCACAATCAAGGTCAGGCATCTCGCCCCGGTGGCGGCAAGATCGGCGGCCCTGGGAGCGCCGGCAGCGAAGGCATCGGCTCTGCGAACGATGGCAGCAGTGACGGCGAAGAAGCGATCGTGGTCAAAAGAGGAGATACCTTGTGGTCAATTGCTGCGGCAGCACTGGGGCCATTTGCCACCGACGTCGAAGTGGCTCAGGCCTGGCCGCAGTGGTATCGCACTAACCGTTTCGTTATTGGGGCCGATCCCAATGTCATCCTGCCTGGCCAAGTTCTGCACGCACCCTTCGGGTGAAACGCCAGCATCAAGAAGCCACGGCATTGCGGTAACCAGACTTCGCAACGCGAAGATCCGTTCAAAGGAAAACAACATGACCATCATGGCTGTACCCGAAACCACTTCCCCGCCAGCTCGTTTGGTGCGCCGTCCGGCTCCGGAGCCATCCGCTACCGGAACCACCAACTTTGAGGGAACAGTGGTACGCATGCCCACGCGCCCGGTAGCCCAGCTGGCACAAGCAGCTCAGGAAGCCGCTGCTTCCATTCCACACGGCTCGTCTGCTGTCTCTGCCGGAAACGGGTCATCCCCCGTGTCACTGGACACAACGACGACCGAACGCGCGTTAGTCATTGAGATGACCCGGAAAATTTCTTTGGCGGTCCTGGAAGTGCTCAACGGAGCACGCTCGGTTGCGCAGCTTTCACGCTGGCTCAATCCTTTATGTTTGAGCGCTCTGGCAACAAGAGCACGTTTACACGCACAAGCTTGCCAACACCGGGCCCGGCACATGAGCCAGGCTGAAGCTGCTGGCGCCATCACCACACTTCACCCCCATCCGGTCGTCCACTCCATTCACAGCTTCCCAGTCAGCCCGGGCATCTACGAGACCTCCGTGGTGGTGGCGGAGCGGACACGTTTCCGCGCAATGGCGCTTCGGCTCGAGGAGTCTCATGGCGTCTGGAAAGTGACGGCGCTTCGGATTGGTTGATGACGCACGAACACACTTTCA
>NZ_JAJJBU010000015.1 GCF_020905375.1 Arthrobacter cryoconiti | reverse complement strand
CGAGACCTCCGTGGTGGTGGCGGAGCGGACACGTTTCCGCGCAATGGCGCTTCGGCTCGAGGAGTCTCATGGCGTCTGGAAAGTGACGGCGCTTCGGATTGGTTGATGACGCACGAACACACTTTCACAACCACGAACGGGAGGCGTTGTTTGCATGATGGTCATGGCCATCATGCAAACAACGCCTCCCGCGCGGGGTACCTTAGGGCAGGTTTTTAGCGCTTCTTCTTCTTTTTGGCTGTTTTGCCGCCTTTATTCCCGGCCCGCTTGGCCGACGGCGGCAACCCGTCGCCACTTGTACGCCGTTCCATGTGGGTCTCAGCGTCACCCTGGGCATCCGGTGCCGTGAATTGGAGCTGAGCGGGACGTTCAGGAGCTTCTAGCCCGGGTGCCGTAATACGGGGGGCAGTATGCTCAGCCTCGCCATCCACGACGCTCGCGCCAGCCACACGGTCCATGAGGCCTGTCGGAGCCTGAGCTACAGGGCCCACGGCGGTTGCCGGAGCATTTTCAACCTGAACTTCCAAGTTGAACAAGAATCCAACACTCTCCTCCCGGATCGCGGCCATCATGGCTTGGAACATCTCAAAGCCCTCACGCTGATATTCCACCAAGGGATCACGCTGAGCCATGGCTCGAAGACCGATGCCTTCTTTGAGATAATCCATCTCGTAGAGGTGTTCTTGCCATTTACGTCCCACCACGGAAAGTACAACTCGGCGTTCCAGCTCTCGCATGGTCTCCGAACCCAATGCCGTTTCGCGTTCCCGATACGCCACTTGAGCATCGGAAAGCAACTCAGTCTTGAGCATCTCAGCGGTAATGCGGCCAACCCCGCCTGCTTCCTCGCCTATTTCATCAACCGTGAGCGTGACCGGGTAGATGGTGCGCAGATTGGTCCACAAACTGTTGAAGTCCCAGTCGCCCGGGTGACCCTCGTTGAGCGTCGCGTCAATAATTTCGTTGACGGTATCCTCCAGGAAAAACTGGACCTTCTCATGCAGATCGTCGCCCTCGAGGATTCGACGACGGTCACCATAGATGGCTTCACGCTGACGGTTGAGGACGTCGTCGTATTTCAAAACATTTTTACGCTGCTCGGCGTTGCGCCCTTCAACCTGTCCCTGAGCCGAAGCGATCGCCTTCGACACCAGCTTGGATTCCAAAGCAACATCATCCGGCATGGAGGAACGCGACATCAGACGCTCTGCAGCCCCTGAGTTGAACAGTCGCATCAGGTCATCCGTCAACGAAAGGTAAAACCTGGACTCCCCCGGGTCACCCTGACGTCCGGAACGGCCTCGAAGCTGGTTATCGATGCGCCTCGATTCGTGACGCTCCGTACCCAACACGTAAAGTCCACCTGCTTCAAGCACGGCTTCATGCTCGTCTTTGACGGCTAGCTTGGCCGCTTCAAAGGCATCCTGCCAAGCGGCCTCGTACTCGTCAGGCGTCTCTTCCGGATCCAGTCCTTGAGCAGCCAGTGCGGCTACTGCGTTGAACTCGGCGTTGCCACCAAGCATGATGTCAGTGCCTCGGCCAGCCATATTGGTCGCCACGGTAACGGCGCTGCGACGGCCAGCTTGTGCCACGATCGCCGCCTCGCGGGCATGGTTCTTAGCGTTGAGGACCTCGTGTTTGACACCCTTTTCAGCAAGCTTCTTGGAAAGGTACTCGCTCTTTTCCACACTCGTGGTGCCCACCAGAACTGGCTGGCCAGTCTCGTGGCGGGCGGCAATGTCTTCCACCACGGCATCGAACTTGACGATCTCGTTCTTGTACACCAAATCAGGCTGGTCAACACGCATCATCGGCTTGTTAGTTGGAATCGGCACAACTCCCAGAGAGTACGTGCCCATGAATTCAGAGGCCTCGGTCTCAGCCGTACCGGTCATCCCCGAAAGCTTCTCGTAGAGACGGAAGTAGTTCTGCAAGGTCACGGTAGCCAACGTCTGGTTTTCGGCCTTGATTTCTACACCTTCCTTGGCCTCGATGGCCTGGTGCATGCCTTCGTTGTAACGCCGCCCAGCCAAGATGCGACCGGTATGCTCGTCAACGATCAGAACTTCGCCATCCATGATGACGTAGTCCTTATCCCGTTTGAAGAGCTCCTTGGCTTTAATCGCATTGTTCAAGAAGCCGATGAGCGGGGTGTTGGCGGATTCGTAGAGGTTACTAATCCCCAAATAATCCTCAACTTTTTCGATGCCGCCCTCGAGCACTCCGACGGTACGCTTTTTCTCGTCGACCTCGTAGTCGTCCTCGTTGTCCAGGCGCAGGACCACCTTGGCGAATTCGCCGTACCACCGGTTGGCGTCGCCAGAGGCGGGACCGGAAATAATCAGTGGTGTACGTGCCTCATCGATGAGGATGGAGTCGACTTCGTCGACGATCGCGAAATTGTGGCCACGCTGGACCAACTCGTCTTTGCTCCACGCCATGTTGTCACGCAGGTAGTCAAACCCGAACTCATTGTTAGTCCCGTACGTGATATCGGCTGCGTATTGAGCTCGGCGCACGGCCGGATCCTGGTTGGAAACGATGCAGCCACCGCTCTGGCCTAAGAAGCGGTAAACGCGGCCCATGAGATCGGACTGGTATTGCGCCAGGTAGTCGTTCACGGTGATGACGTGCACGCCTTTGCCAGATAGCGAGTTCAAGAAAGCTGGAGCGGTGGCCACCAGCGTCTTTCCTTCACCCGTCTTCATCTCAGCGATGTTGCCCAGGTGCAGGGCAGCACCTCCCATAAGTTGGACACGGAAGTGTCGCATACCTAGGGTCCGTGAGGATGCCTCACGCACTGCAGCGAAGGCCTCAGGCAGCAGATCGTCCAGAGACTCTCCATCTGTGTGGCGGAGCTTTAGTTTGTCCGTTTCCTCACGCAGTTCGGCGTCGGTGAACGTCTGGAAGGAATCCTCCAACGAATCAATGGCGTCAGCAAGGACGTTGAGTCGTTTGAGCGTCTTGCGATCGCCTGTTCGAAGGACTCGCTCGAAAAGTGATGACACGAAATTGCTCCCAATCTGTGGCTGCCTAAAAGTGGCGTGACCAGTCTACGTGAGAAGAGGCACCCGAAGCGCCACCCTCTCATTCACACCATGGAGTTTGCAAAGTGCCTGCTGGCAGCGAGGTGCTCACTCACAACAGATGGGTCTCGCGGGCTAGAGCAGATGCAAGGTTCCCTTGGGGTTGTACGACGACGGCACCCAGTCCCAGCCAGCTAGCCATCAGCACGAGTTCAGCGGCCAGCTCGGTGGCCGTTTCGCCGGGTGCATCGGGTTCAGCGTAAGCGCCACGAACCAAAAGTAGCCCGTTGTGCCGATCGGCTTTGAGGTCAACTCTGGCCGCCATGGTCTCACCAAGCAGGAACGGAAGAACGTAGTAGCCATATTTTCTCTTGTGCGCGGGTGTGTAAATTTCCAAACGGTAATGAAAATTGAATAGCGATTCAAGTCGATTACGCTCAAAAACAAGCGAGTCGAAGGGGCTCAGCAGAGCCCGCCCCACAGCCTTGCGCGGGATACTGGCCTCCGAATGGAGGTAAGTGGGCCCTTTCCAACCGGCGACGGCAACTTCCTGAAGGCTTCCTGCCGCCACCAGGCGGACGATTGCAGCCCCTGTCTCTCGCACGGGTAGACGAAAGTAGTCCGCTAAGCACTTAGTGCTCCCGATGCCGTGAGCCCGTGCGGCAGCATCAATAAGCCGGTCTATGGCTGCCTCCTTAGGCCCTGTTTCTGTCCTCACATCTCCTGTCCTCACATCCTCGTGCCCAGAGCACGGGTAACCATCAGCGTCTTGTGGACTTTCGTAGCTTTGTGCCTCGGCAACCAGTTCCGGTGGCAAGATTTTCCCAACCAAAGCGTAACGGCGTTCAAACTGCTCATTGCGGCTGGCGGCCCCTACAATTCCGCGCTCAAACATGCCCTCTAGCGTTCGCTTGACGGCACTCCAGTTCCAGCCCCACGCATCAGTTGATTTTTGTTCCTCGTGGCCGATCCGTGCTTTGACTTCACGAGCGCTCAGGGGCCCGCTATGCGCTAAAAGATCTAGGATCTCCGATTCCAAAGACTGACGCAGTTGCGGTTCCATTGCGTCAGATCCAACCCATGCGCGGTTTTGCCATAACCGTAAATCGTGGAAGTGTTGCGGCCGAATGAAGCTGGCCTCGTGTGCCCAATACTCCATCATTTTGCGCGGTGCTGTGCTGGAAAGTGTTGAGAGAATCGCGGGGTCGTAGGAGCCTAGGCGGGAAAAGAAGGGGAGGAAATGACTGCGCGAGACAATGTTGACGGAGTCGATTTGGACCAGTTGCAGCTGTGCAAAAGTTCGGCCCACCCTCCGTGCTGTGACGGGTTGGGTGGGCCGAACGCTAGCAAGTCCTTGAGCCTTGAGTGCAATGCGCCGGGCCTGTGACTGGCTCAGGACTGCACTCATATAGTTGGCTCTTTCGGATCGTTTTGCGGCGACTATTGATAGCTTTCCATAGTTGTCGGCTCTCTCACGTCATGAGATTGATCAGTACGCGATAGAGCTGACGGAAAGAAGGAACGCTACACGCGTGCGGGCTCGTCAGTTGAACGGTAGGCGGAAATTTCTTCCTCTCCAGCTTCCGCATTGTCATCCAAAGAGATAACCCCGTAGGTCCAGCCACGGCGGCGGTAAACAACAGATGGAACGCCGGTGGCCGAGTCGATGAAGAGGTAGAAATCGTGGCCGACCAATTCCATATTGTCCACGGCATCGTCAAGAGAAAGTGCCGCTGCAGGGAAAACCTTTCGACGTATCAGAACAGGCGAGTCCCCTGCCGGGATGTCATTTTCGATCTCATACGGGGAACTTTCCGTCACCGATTCCGGTTCGGTCTGCGCGTAGATGGGTTCTGTACTGCTCACTGGATCTAGTGAACCTGTGGCTGCGTTAACCGCCACCGGAGCGTGCCGGCCGTGGTGAACTTTTTTCCTATCCTTGGCCCTGCGCAACCTCTCCAATAATTTTCCGTAGGCGAGGTCAAACGCCGCGAACTTATCTGTTGCCGCCGCCTCCGCACGGATCACCGGCCCTCTGCCCAACACTGTCAGCTCCACAGTAAGGGGGGACTCTGCATTGCGAGACTTGGTCTCCTTGGAAACCTTCACATCGACGCGCTGGACCTTGTCGGCCAGTTGCTCGATCTTCGTGAGCTTTTCGCCGGCGTATTCGCGGAAACGGTCTGAAACGCTTAGGTTGCGACCGCTGATCATGAACTCCATGGTGCCCTCCAAATAACTTCGGTGACACGGCGGCCGGCTAGTAATCCAAGCCACGCTTCTGGCCGCCGACGGGTGGTTTTCTCTAAGAAGAGGTACCCGTTTACTCACGTTAGTTCAATGGCTGCATTTATTCATCTTTGTAGGAAAAGAATTTTCAGCGAGTCTCTCCGCAGTTATTGCATCAGCACCTAAATCCGGGGCGCGTGCAGCAGCCAGGACGAGCCCAGCGCACACATTTGCTCCGGCGCTTTCAAGCGCCCGAACTGCTTCGCGTAGTGTCGCCCCGGTGGTGAGGACGTCGTCAATCACAACGATGGTGACACCTGCAAAGTTCGGTGCTAAATGAAAACCACGTCGAAAAGGCCCTCGAACATACATCGTGTTATGAACGTTGCGCCGCCGGGCTGCGCGGCCCAAACCTTTTTGATGGTGCCGGCGCCAAGGAAGCCTAGGCCTTTGCGCTAGGAGGGCGCCGACGGCGAAACCCTGCGGCAGCCTGTGCTCGCGAGCCATCAACCGTAGGAGTAGCGCCACTGGGTCGTAGCCACGGCGGCGCCAACCGCTACCAGTGCTGGGAACGGGCACGAGCAAAACTAACTGATCGCAGGACGTAACGCCCGGGAATGTAGCTGGCAACAGCACCGGCAAGGCTGCCAAGCCCTTGGCTAGGCAGCGGGCCAGCTCAGGAGCGAGCTCGGTCCGTCCGTGATTCTTAAACGCCAGTAGGGCCGCAGCTAGCGCGTCCCTGTACGTTCCTACTGCCACAGCGGGAACGAACACCTCGCCCATTGTCCCGACCAATGCGTCAGCCGATTGTTCCGCTCGAAAAGGCGTGCGGCATTGCTGGCGCAGCAGCCTGGCGCAGGCACCACACACAGCTGCATCATCACGACCGCAGACAACACATTCTGAAGGCATCACCAGATAGAGGAATTCACGCCAAGCGGACTCGCACCACAGCCAGAACCTCAGCCACCAGTGGATTGCCTCCCCACGGTGCATGGCCCTCGCCCCGGACCCATCCCGCGTCTCACACCCACGGCCTAAACCACTCCCTAAACCACTTCCGATCCCGCTGCTGGGCTCGCCACCAGCTTGTTCATCCCCCTGCATCCATCCCATGGTTCAAGCATCGGTGAAGGAACGTCGCTCGCGCATCGAATTCGGCAATTTGTGAGTAGTGGGCCGACTTTTGCGTCTGTGGAGGCTCTTGAGTGGCAGAGCGGGGGCCAAGATAATCAGCCGGCGAAGGATGCCTGATGCAAGGCCTTGGCCGAAACGTCCCAGCTATTGCCCACGTTCGTGAAAATTTGGTCATCCGTTTGAGCGTGAATGTTCCGAACACCCGAGCCCGCGCTGAGCCAAACCACGCCCGTCAATTCACTGAGCGTCACCGGCGGCTTGGCCAAGTCCAACACCTCGATGGAGACGGGTCCGGAGGCCGACGGTGCCGCCACAGCGACGCTCGACTCCCCCACCCATACTCCGATGCTCGGGGACCCGGTCTGGGTAAGTGAGATGGGCGTGGTCAGCGCCTTGAGGGTGTCCCCGGATTTCGCGATGCCGGTAATGGCTACCGTGGTTACCCCGTTGGAATGGAAGATGACAAGTGCCCGGCTGCCGTCGCGGGACACACGGAACGTTGTGACTAGCTGGCCTACTAGCCACGGAACGCTCAGCGTCACGGGAGGGCTTGCCTTGGGGCTCGAGTCAATGGCCACCACGGTTCCGGAACCATCACCTCCGGCCGTCCACAGCCAACCATTGGGACCGAACGACGGCGGCGTTAAATCAGCTCCTGAAGCCACCAAGATGGCGGGCTGACCGGTGGAAACCTTGAAGAGCTGATTTCCCGGTGCTGCCAGGAACGCAAAGTCCTTGCCCGAGTAGGACATTGCCGGAGTGGATGGGATAAGTCTGGAAACGGACTCGATGCCGGGAATGGGTGCGATTTTGCTGCCGTCGTAGGTGACGAGCTCGTTCCGGGACAGTGCTACCTGCACGGACTGCACAGCATTGTCCACCACCATGGGTGGCACGGAATCAGTGGTCTCTCCCATATCCACTTGTCGGTCGTCAGCCAAGAACTGTAGCTCGGTAACCGTGTTAAGTGCTTTTTGAAGTGTCACAAGGAGTTGCGCGTGCATTTGCTGCCGCTGGCGCACGCTGGTGTCCAGCAACAGCTGCGCCGTCAAGCCAACTTTTGCAACGCCGTCGTTCACGGGGACGGAATCACGCTCCAAGGACATGCCTGAGGGGAAAGCACTGACCACAGCACCAGCGAGGTAGGGGGCAGGCCCGGCGAGCAGGGCCCGCACAATGGAGGTCGCTGTCCGCGATGTTCGCCCGGCAATCCACCTCACGTCCGGGACGCCGTAGGTGAGGGTCGTGTCGTAAAAATATAGGGACACGGCGCTGAAAAGAGACTGGAACGGCCCTTCCGCGAGGACTATTCCGTCGGGGGTCTTATCAATGCGCCACTGACCGTCAACCTTGACCATGGACATCTCCACCGTCGTGGTCCCATCCGTGCCGCCCGGTGTCAATATGCCCTTGGCGTCAATGGTGGAAACTACGTCAAATTTGACCTTGTAAGAGTCCTTGTCAGCGCCAGGAACGACCGAGAACGTATTTTTGTAGACGAGGGTTCGCTTGTCCGGCGCCCACGATTGGGCAAGCCCGACGGTGAGATACTGCCGGGCCACTTGGAAATCGTCGTTAATGCCGGTGCCAGATTCAATAAAACCGCGGATGATACTCTCCGGGGCGGCTCCATCAGCTGGACTAAATTGCTGGAAGCTGATGTTGACGGAGTTGTTCCGCGGTGACAGGGGGTCGCTTTTGCCAACGGGCCCATGGGTCGGGATGGCAGCGCATCCTGTCAGAGCGAGCACGACCACGGCAACCATTGTTAAGGCCGCGCGCAGAGACTTGAGCGCGTTTCGAGCTCGATGTTCCGTGCGGCTGGACTTCCGGGAAGAACCGGGATGCTGAGGGCTCGAAGCGGGGTTCGAAGTCACGTTCATGATTTTCCCACCTTTGGCGTGGCACTATCTGACCGGGAATCTTCCACTCCAACAGAGGAGGGCAGCGGGTGCCGAGGCTCAGATTTGCCGCTGTCGACGGCGACCGCCGGATGGATTTTACCCAATGCCCCAACAACTCCCATGGACCCGGTATTGAGGGTTATGGGTCCGGTATGAAGATTGTTCGATGCCGCAGCAGCACCGCCGTCAGGGGGCAGTGGAACTGGAGAGTACGTCAGTTCCAGTCCGCGCTTAAGCGGAACGGTCAGGCGGAAGCAGGCGCCCTCACCAGGGCTCCCCCATGCGTCCAGCCACCCGTTGTGCAGCCGAGTGTCTTCCATCGCGATAGAGAGACCCAAACCGCTGCCACCTGTGGTCCGAGCACGGGCCGGGTCCGCGCGCCAGAACCTATCAAATACGTGCCCCAGCGCATCCGGTGACATTCCGATCCCGTAGTCGCGCACTGCCACGGCAACGGAAGTTTCATCCGCCGAGACAAAAATCTTTACCGGATTCCCCTCACTATGCTCTAGAGCATTGAGCACCAAGTTACGCAGAATTCGGGCGATGCGTCGCGAATCCATCTCAACAACGCATTTATGGTTACGCAATCGGGTCACCACGCTCAGTTCTGAATGGTTGACTTCGGCCACCGGAGAAGCGGCATCCATCACCGAATGGATGACAGAGAAGATATCCAAGGATTCAAAGTCAAGGTCCGTCACACCGGCGTCGAATCGGGAAATTTCTAACAAGTCCGCAAGGAGCAATTCAAAACGTTCAACCTGATGAAATAAGAGCTCAGAGGAGCGCTTATTAATTGGATCGAAGTCCTCGCGGGCGGCATAAAGGACTTCCGCGGCCATGCGCACAGTCGTCAACGGTGTCCGCAGTTCATGGGAGACGTCAGAAACAAACCGCTGCTGCATTTCTGAGAGCGTGGCAAGGGCGGTGATCTGTTCCTGAAGAGAGGTAGCCATTTTGTTAAACGATGTGGCAAGGCGTGCCATCTCGTCCTCACCCACCACCTTCATACGCTCTTCAAGTCCACCCGCAGCCAGTTTTTCTGACACCGCCGCGGCCTGGCTCACTGGTTGGACCACTGTTCTCGTCACATACCAAGCGATGGCTCCAATGAGCAGCAACAAAACACCACCGGCAAGCCACATGACCGACTGGATGTAATTCAGCGTGACTTGCGCGCCGTTCATGTCATAGATCATGTACAGCTCGTAGTTGGTTTGCAGTAACTCCACCTGGCTGCCTACAACAACTGCGGGATGGACCTCATCGGCTCCGATGGGTAACCCGATTGACTGCCAATACTGGGATGTTCGGTCTCCCTGGACCGCTGCACGCAGCGCATCCGGGATCAGTACGGTAGTTACGCCGCCTGAGTCCGACGAGCTCACCGCAAGCCGACTTGTCTGACCGGGAATCTTCACCATCAAATATTTGCGGTTGTCATCCGCACCGCCAGCTTCAAGCAACTTCAGCGTGTCCACCACATAGGTGGAGACTCTGGGCTGGTCGCTCAGACTCGCGTTAGAGAAGCTGTCTTGGACCTGTGTTGCCCCCCGTGCGGACTCTTGGGTGGCCTGAGCCAGACGTTCATTGAATAGACCGCTGGAGATCTGACCAGCCAGATAACCCCCTACGCCCACCACAGCAACTGACGCGATAGCAAGGGTGGTCAGCACCGTTCGGAACTGCAGAGAGGTCCGCCACCGCCGGTAAAGTACGTGCGGAATCCGGCGAAGCACGCCCCAGAGAACACCAAGCGCAGTAGTGAGCTTCCTGCGAAACGGGCCAAGCACCCGCTGCTTTTTTGAGGCCGGCTCTCCCACGTCAGCAGGAGTCAGCTCAGCGGTACCATCGGTGCCACCCTGAGTATCCGGATGCGCCTCTGTCGCAGGACCGCCGCCTGACTTTTTCTTGCTGCTCATGAGCACTTAGCCGTGGCTTCCAGGATCGATGTCATTACTACTCGTTGATGCACGTGCGTTCGCCTACACCCCAGCCTTGTACCCCACGCCACGTACGGTCAAGACAACCTCGGGCGCCTCCGGGTCACGTTCAATCTTCGAGCGCAGCCGCTGTACGTGAACATTGACCAGCCGGGTGTCAGCCGCGTGACGGTAGCCCCATACTTGCTCCAGCAGCAGCTCGCGCGTGAAAACTTGCCACGGCTTGCGGGCAAGCGCCACCAGTAAATCGAATTCCAACGGGGTCAGAAGCACGCGTTCGCCTGCACGGTGTACTGCATGGCCAGCAACGTCGATGGTAATTTCACCGATAACAAGCGTCTCTGGGGCCTTGACGTCACCGGGGCGCAGTCTCGCCCTGACACGGGCGACTAATTCCGCCGGCTTGAACGGCTTGGCCACGTAGTCGTCAGCCCCGGATTCCAGGCCACGGACGACGTCGGAGGTGTCCGATTTAGCCGTCAGCATCACAATGGGAACATCTGATTCACCACGTATGAGACGGCACACTTCAATGCCGTCAAGCCCGGGCAGCATCAGGTCCAAGAGCACAAGGTCTGGTTTGTTGGCGCGGAACGTCTCCAACGCCTTAGCGCCGTCCGCACAAAAAACGGGGTCAAACCCATCATTGCGCAGCACAATGCCAATCATCTCTGCCAATGCTTCATCATCGTCTACTACCAGAATGCATGCCTTCATGTCTCTATATTTGCCTACTCAGCGCACATTGTCCCCATCGACGCTCCAACGTCCGGGTGTTGGATGGGGCAAGCAGGCCTCCCAGGGCTCCAATTCTTCTTGCTTTGATGCCGTTGGCAGGGTTCGGCGAGGCTTACCAGAAGCAAGTTTGGGCAAAACAGTCCGCGAATCACGACGGCCGGGCACGTCTCGGCCTGCACTTCCCGATAGGGTTTGATGACGGACGAATCACAGCACCGATGTTCCGCCTGCTCCGACGCCCATGTCACCTTGACGTTGGTGTCACCGCAATAGATCGGTGAGTGCACGCCGTGTAGTTTTTTCGAAGGGACACTTTCGCAGGGGAGCACTATGACGGACGAATCACAGCAACCGCCAGCAGATAGCGGGCACGACGGCGCCCCCTCACGTGCAGTGCCGGGGCCAGCTCCAACCGCGCCCCAATGGGGTCAATACGCGCCACCACCGCCAAGCCAGTCCCCACCGCCAGGCCAATACCCGCAACCGGGGCCAGCTCCAACCGCGCCCCAATGGGGACAATACGCGCCCCCGCAGCCCGGCTGGGGCGGCCAGTATCCACCGCCAGGCCAGTCCCCCCAGCCAGGCTGGGGCGGCCAGTATCCGCAGCCGGGCCAGTCCCCGCAGCCAGGCTGGGGCGGCCAGTATCCGCAGCCGGGATATGGACAATATATGGCGCCGCCTAAACCGGGCGTCATTCCCTTGCGTCCGCTCAATCTCGGCGAGGTGCTGGATGGAGCGTTTCAGGCAGCCCGCCGTAACGGCAAAGCAATGTTCGGTTCGGCAGTCATTTTTCAGGTCGTTGCCGCTGCGGTGACTTTGGTCGTCATGGCTGTGGGTTTTGGCCAGGTTGGTCTGAGCCTGATGAACGGCGGCTACTTCGCAGAAGCGTCTTCGGAACCGAGCGCGGAAGCACTGGACTCTCTTCTTGGTTCGGTACTTCCAGTGTTGGCAGGACTCGTCGTTGTCCAATTTTTGAGCGTACTCGCGCAGATGGTTCTCCAGGGCGCGCTTGTTATTCCGGTACTGCGCGCAACTTTGAACCGGACCACTAGCTTTGGGCAGATGTGGCGTCTAGCCCGTCCGCGCGTCCCGTCTTTGCTTGGGCTGGCACTGCTGTACACCGCAGCAGGACTAGTCGCCATGGCTCTCTACGGTGGAATCCTCGTCGGTATCATCTTTGCCGTGGGTGGTGTGAACAGTGGCGGGGGTGCACTTGCTGCCGTCGGGTTGGGGATACTGCTCAGTCTGCCGTTTTTGGCGGCAGGGATCTGGGTGAGCATCAAATTACTGTTAGCTCCCGCCGCCATTGTTTGTGAAAACCTTGGCGTCGTCGCAGCGCTTAAGCGTTCGTGGCAATTGACCCAGCAAAACTGGTGGCGCACATTTGGAATCACGGCCCTCGCCGCAGTTATCGCTTCGGTAATCGCCGGCATCGTCAGCGCACCAGTGGGAATTTTGCTGAGCCTGTTAGTTCCCCTCATGGTGCCGAACCCTGGTACCGAACAAGTGTTGACCCAAATGTGGATCACCCAGGGCATCTCAGGATTGGTGGGAGCCCTGGTTGGTGCCGTCACGCTCGCTTTCCAAAGCGGCGTCATGGCTTTGATCTACGTGGACCTGCGCATGCGCCGCGACGGTTTCGACGTCATCTTACTCAAGGAGGCGGAATCCGGGACAGACGACGGCGCGATCCCCGGCAACGTGCCGGCCTCACCTTCCTCCGCCGCCGGTTTTTCCGGCCCCTACCCTCCCGCCGGCTATCCCGGCGCCTAGGGCCGGCATCTCGAGCCCTTGATGACCTTGAATCTGGCACTGCTTGTTCCATCGCCCGCTCACCCCGTGAGCTCCGATGTACCGCTTCTCCCTGGGTCTGATGAAGCGCGCCGTTGGGCCGCCGATGAGCTGGCAAAAAAGGTGTATCAAGATGCCAAGCCAACCTTCGTCCAGAGCGTCCTGGACTGGGTGCAACAGACCTTGGCGGACTTCGTGCACGGTCTAGGTTCCCCGAGCGGCAATGTCGCTTTGCTACTGCTAGTCACTGTGGCGATAGCCGTTGTGGTGGCCACAGTTCTCATCATCCGGCCCCGCCTCAATCCTGGCAGGCGCAAGGAGTCAGCCATCTTTGACGGGGCACAAGCACTCAGCGCCGCCGGCCATCGCGAACTGGCGGCGGCCGCCGTCGAACGTGGTGAGTGGGAAAGCGCTGTCACGGAAACGTTCCGGGCGATCGTGCGAAGCGGTGAAGAACGCGGAGTCTGTGCTGCCGCGCCTGGCCGGACCGCGGCTGAAGTCACCGGTGAGCTGGCGCGCGCCTTCGCCCTCCACGCGCCCGCACTGACTAACTCGGCGACCATCTTCAATGCCGTCAAGTACGGGCATGAGGAAGCAACCAGAAGCATGTACCAAGAGCTCGCAGCAACCGATGCTGCTTTGACGGCCGTCAAGCCCCACTATGACGACGCTTTGGCTGCGCTATGACTGATAATCTGTCCCCACTCCAGACTTTTACGGCCGACGGCGGCGCCCCGAGCGAACATCTGCGCGCTGGGTGGAAGAAGCATCGCTTTTGGATGATCGTCGGGATGCTTTTCGTCACCGTGACGGTCACTGGTTTGGTGCTCGGGTCCTTGGGGGGACGCTCTGGCGGAGTTCTATCCATCACTAATCCAGCACCTTCAGGGGCTCAAGCCGCCGCCACCATCTTGTCCCGTGAGGGCGTGGACGTTCTCGCCACCGACTCACTGAGCGCAACCTTGGACGCCGCGGCCGCCAACGGCAGCGATGCCAGCACGATTCTTGTCTTCGACCCTAAGGGGCTTCTGGCACCTGCCCAGTTGTCAGCGCTTGCCGAAGCAGCCAAGAAGACAAAGTCTCCGATCGTGGCCATCAGGCCCGGTCCTTTGGCGGTTAAGGCCCTCAGCTCTGAACTGTCCGCCGCCGGAACCACCACTGCTGGCCAAACGCTGGAGGCCCAGTGCACCGCACCAGACGCCGCGGCGGCTGGATCCATTCTCGCCGGTACCGCCGGTGACTCTAGCGGCTCTGGCGGGACACCCCCAGCTGGCGACGGAAGTGTAAATCTGTATTCGGGCACCGTGCACTGTTTCTCGCCGGTCGGGAAATCCGGGGTTTCGGGAATCTTGGCCAGCAACGCCATGGCAGAAGTGACAGTGCTAGGAAGTAGCGCAGTCGTTAGTAATAGCGGTTTGGCTTCAGCGGGTAACGCGGCGCTAACCTTCAGGCTATTGGGTAGCAAGTCACATCTGCTCTGGTATACGGCGTCCCTGAAGGATGTACCTGTCGCGGCGCATCCACCGAGCCTGGCCGAACTCACTCCGGAGTGGATTTTTCCGGCCTCAGCCTGGCTGCTATTGGTGGCGCTGGTGGGTATGTTCTGGCGTGGCCGTCGCAATGGCCCGCTCGTCACCGAGCCATTGCCCGTCATCGTCAAATCTTCCGAGACCGTCAGCGGACGGGCCAGGCTCTACCAGGATGCCCGCGCCTTCGGCACAGCCGCACGTACCCTGCAGCATGCTACTTTGACGCGGCTGGCCCGTGCTCTCCGGCTAGGCGCAGGCGTTGAGAGTTCCACCATTGTCCGCTCCCTTGCCGAACACACAGGACGAAACCATGCGGAATTATCCGCGCTGTTAGTGGACACAGTTCCGCGCAATGACAGAGAATTTCTAACCATGGCAGCCCAACTGTCCGCCCTAGAGGAAGAAGTCGCCCACAGATGAGCACACAGCACCCCGAAGCGCAGAACGCCCAATCCCAGCCGTCGCGCCATAATGACCCGGCCGAGTCTTTGTTGGCGGTCCGCGCGGAAGTGGCCAAGGCCGTCGTGGGGCAGGAAGCAACAGTGACGGGTCTGATCATCGCACTGCTCGCTGGCGGGCACGTTCTATTAGAAGGTGTGCCAGGAGTGGCAAAGACCTTGCTGGTGCGCGCCCTGTCTACGGCGCTGAGTCTAGATACCAAGCGCGTACAGTTCACACCCGACCTCATGCCCGGGGATATCACCGGTTCCCTCGTCTACGACGCCCACACTTCTGAGTTCACCTTCCGTGCGGGTCCGGTGTTCACCAACATCCTCCTGGCAGATGAGATCAATAGGACTCCGCCCAAGACCCAAGCGGCTCTTCTGGAAGCCATGGAAGAGCACCAAGTCTCCGCCGACGGCATATCCCGGAGCCTGCCCGCGCCGTTCATGGTCGCCGCTACGCAGAACCCGATCGAATATGAAGGGACCTATCCCTTACCCGAGGCTCAATTGGATAGATTTCTGCTCAAACTGACCATGGAGCTGCCCCAACGCATGGAGGAAATTGAGGTCATACGCCGTCACAGCCTCGGCTTTGACCCGCAGAATCTTGCGGCGGCGGGAGTGCAGGCGGTAGCCGGCGCCGCAGATTTAGCACGTGCCCGCGAGGCCGTGGCCCACGTAAATGTCTCGGCTGAGGTCTTGGCCTACATTGTTGATCTAGCGCGGGCCACCCGCGCCACACCGTCTTTCCAGCTTGGTGTTTCGCCGCGTGGAGCAACGGCGCTGCTCAAATGTGCACGCGCTTATGCTTGGTTATGTGGCCGCGGCTTCATCACCCCTGACGACGTCAAGGCGCTCGCCCTACCAGCTCTGCGTCACCGTGTGGCATTGCGCCCCGAAGCGGAAATGGACGGGGTGTCAGTGGACGGAATCCTGCAATCAATTTTGGCCACTGTCCCGGTGCCGCGCTAAACGGTGGCAATTTCGGGGAGGTTTTTTCTGGTGGCACTGCTGGCTGTGGTGCCTATCATTGCGTTCCCGGGAATCACCACCTGGCTGGCCGCGGTGGGTTTTCTACTGTTGCTGGCGGTAATCGATCTGTCCTTGGCAGCCTCGCCGCGACGGGTCTCATTGCGCCGTGATATCCCAACCGGTGTACGTTACGGCGTGGGAACGACGGCGGTGCTGCGGCTGGCGAACGGCTCCTCCCGAACGTTGCGGGGCCGGGTACGTGACGGCTGGCAGCCGTCGGCGGGGGCCGCTAACCCTGTGCAAAGTGTGCGTATCAGGCCCGGCGAACGCGCCATCCTCACGGTGGCACTCCAACCCACCCGCCGAGGTGATCTGCACGCAAACCACGTCACCATCCGGTCGTTTGGACCCTTAGGCGTTGCGGCTTGGCAAACGACTATTCTGGCCCCGGGCATCTTACGGGTACTGCCGCCCTTCAACGCGAAACGTCATCTGCCGTCCAAGCTGCGCAAATTACGCGAGCTTGATGGGCGTGCTGCCGTTCAAATCCGCGGTGCTGGCACCGAATTTGATTCACTGCGCGACTACGTGCGCGGGGACGACGTACGCTCCATTGACTGGCGTGCCACTGCCCGGCGCCAGGATTTAGTAGTGCGCACTTGGCGTCCCGAACGCGATCGCCGAGTAGTCATTGTGCTCGATACCTCCCGGACGTCGGCGGCGCGGATCGGCGATGAACCCCGATTAGACTCCGGTATTGAGGCATCACTGTTGCTGGCTGTTCTGGCTGAGCGTGGCGGGGACCGAGTCAGCCTGCTCGCCTATGACCGCAGGGTACGTGCGCGGGTTTCCTCTTCCAGTAAGACGAATATGTTGAATGCCATGGTTCAAGCGCTGGCACCGCTTGCACCGGTTCTCATTGAGCTAGATGGCGCAAGCGTCCCCGGCGAGGTTCGCCGCCTCACCTCACACCGGGCGCTGGTGGTGCTGGTGACATCCCTGGACGCTGGAGCAGCCGAGGAAGGGCTGATCCCACTGGTGGCCCAATTGGCATTGAAGCATGTAGTGGTTGTGGCTTCGGTCCGGGATCCAGAGCTGGATTCGGTCCGATTGATGCGCGCCACGGCAACTCAGGCGTACCGCGCCGCTGCCGCTGAACACGAACTCAATCGACGTTCGGCCATCACCGCTCTTATCAAAGAACTCGGAGCCGAAGTAGTGGATGCCCCGCCCCATGAGCTACCGCCGGAGCTGGCCGATGCCTACATTCGTCTCAAAGCCGCCGGCTGTCTCTGAAGCCAGACAAGCTCCAAAGTGCTCCAGACTTTATGGACTCTAGCTGGTGAAGGTTTAGGCGTGGGAGATTTCAGTCAGGGCCATGGCCACTTCCAAAGTCCGATCCACCAGAATGCGAGCCTCCGTTGGCGAGAGTGTCGCCAACGAGGTTTCGGGGGTGATGCGCAGTTGGTTCAGCAACGACGCCGACAATCCCAGTCCCTTCCACGGCCGCATGATCCGCTCTACCAAGACGGAATAGGCCGCGGGTGGATGGCCGGCGCGAACGGGAACCGTGCCAGCCCACACGCCGATGCCGGATTCGATGGCGGCGGCTAGGGTTTCCCAGCGCCTCGCATCGAGGCCACTGAGTGGGACGGCGACGGCATCAACGCCACACTCCAGTGCCAGCTCAAGCGCCTTGTTCCATGATGCGTCTTGGGCCTTCTGCGTGTCGGCGCTGCCCGCTTCTTGTGAGTCTTCCGGCGAGGCAGCCGAGGATCCAAAGTTGGTCGCTAAGTTGATCGCGACTTTGGCGAAACCTGCAGTGCGTGCCGCACTCACCAGCTCCGTCCAGGTGTGCCGCAGCTCGGAGGCAGGGATTGAGCGCAATGTCCGGTAGCCGGACACCGTGGGGATGGTGCCAGCCAGCGCCCGTGCCACCTCCGGCTCGTCTAATTGGAGCGTCAGCTTAGCCCCGGGGGCGGCGGCATGGACGCGCTCTGCGTGAAGGGCCAAACCCGCGGCCAGCGACTGCGCCACATCCCGACGTGCTCCGTAGTCACGCAAGGCCCGCTCACCGTAGTGCAGATGGATGGCGGAGGCCAAAGATACCGGCCCTACAATTTGCAGTTTTAGTTCAGGGAGCACAAGTTCAGCACTCCCTGCAACGTCGGCGAGCACGTTGATGTCCGTTGAGAGCGCTGATACGGCCCGCCGGTGATCGTTCCCTGGGCGGTCCACGAATCGCCAACCGTAGGGTTGAACGTCCACTGAGAGTTCCACGAGGAGTCCTGCGGTGCGGCCAATTGGATCTGAGCCGATTCCACGGGCCGGCAGTTCCACCAAAAACGGCAGGTGTGGGGGCGTAAAAAGCCCCAATACCGTCTTTGTTGCTTCAACGGGGTCGCTACCCGGCCACGATCCCAAGGTGGTGGCCGTGACAAACGGAGTGCTCTCCGGCTCAACGGGCGCTCTGGTGTCCGGGTTAGGTGAAGGGGTCACTTCTGGTGCGCGCCGGCGTCGTCCGCGGGAGGGAACTCCGTGGAAGAGAGATCCGTGCGTGCCGGTGATGCCACAAAGCCTTGCCCGTCCAGACTCACCATTGGCAACACACCTGTGGCCGCCACCTCGGAATGACTCTGCGAGATTGCTTGGTGGTGGTGGATGACCTCGCTGATGATGAAGTTCATGAACTTCTCTGCAAAGGCCGGATCGAGATGTGCCGACTCCGCGAGAGCCCGCAAACGATGGATCTGAGCTTTCTCGCGATTGGGATCCGCCGGCGGGAGTTGGTGCGCGGCCTTGAGAATCCCCACTCGTTGAGTTGCCTTGAAACGCTCTGCCAGCAGATAGACCAAGGTTGCATCAAAGTTATCAATGCTGGAACGGATGGAAAGCAACTCCGCCAGGACGAGAGGGTCCACCTGCCCCGTGAGGGAACTGGCAGCCGGGTCAAAGTCTTCAACGGAGAGGTGGTCGTTGCCAGGTTCGCTCATGTGACCAGCTTAGGCGGTGTACAGGGCGGACGAAAACTTGTGTCCACCCTGTACACCTCAGCCCTATTTACCCGCCAGTAACGCTTGGTGCATGGCTCTGCGTTCGGCCTGCTCTGCGGGGTTCGGCACGGGCAGAGACGCCAAGAGGCGCTTGGTGTAGTCCATCTGCGGGTTACCCATAATCTGGTTGCCGATGCCCTGTTCCACCATCTGGCCCTTGTAGAGCACGCCAACCCATTCGGCCAGAATGTCCACCACAGCTAGGTCATGGCTGATAAACAGTGCCGCGAAGCCCATTTCAACTTGGATCTCGCGGAACAGCTCCAACACCTTGGCCTGGACGGAGACGTCAAGGGCCGACGTCGGCTCATCCGCGACCAGCAGCTTTGGCTTGAGCGCCAACCCTCGGGCTAGGGACGCACGCTGACGCTGACCGCCGGAGAGTTCATGCGGGAAGCGCCTGGCGTAGGTAGCTGGAAGTTGCACGGATTCCAACAGCTCTCCAACTTTCTTCGTCACGGCTGAGCCGGAGAGATCAGTATGAATAAGCAGTGGCTCGGCAACACATTCACCAATGGTCAGGTGCGGATTGAAGGACGCGGCAGGGTCTTGGAAGACAAACCCAATGTCCTTGCGCAACGGCCGGAAAGTGCGTTCCTTGTAGTCCCGCATCTCATAGCCGAGCACTTTTAGGGAACCACCCGTGGTGCGGTTCAGGCCGGCGATGGCCCGACCAATTGTGGTCTTCCCCGAGCCGGATTCCCCCACCAGCCCAAAGACTTCACCCGCGCTGATCGTGAAGGAGACCTTGTCAACAGCCCTGAATGCGGGGCTGCCCAACCGTCCCGGATACTCGATCTCCAGGTCGGTAGCACGTACCAATACTTCTTTGTCCTGAAACGCCCGCTCAGTAAAGCCCTCAGACGCTGAATTACGGCCCAAATGAGGCACCGCAGCCAGGAGTTTTTGCGTGTACTCTTCCCGGGGATTGGCAAAGAGCACTTGCGCAGTTGCCTCTTCCACCACATCGCCTTGGAACATGACCACTACACGGTCCGCTAGGTCCGCCACCACACCCATATTGTGTGTAATCAGCACAATGGAGGTGCCGTACTGGTCCCTCAAATCTCGCAGCAGCTCCAAGATTTCTGCCTGAACTGTCACATCAAGGGCGGTGGTGGGTTCATCAGCTACGATCAGCCCAGGATTCAGGGCCAGGGCAGCCGCTATGACAACGCGCTGCTTCTGGCCACCAGAGAACTGGTGAGGATAATAGTCCACCCGTTTTTCCGGTTCCGGAATCCCCACTTTGCCCAAGGCCTCAATGGCGAGTAAACGAGCAGCCTTCCGGCCTACCCGTTTGCCTTCTGGCCGGTGAGCCCGCAGACCTTCGGCGATCTGCCATCCCACCGTGTAAACAGGATTCAGTGCCGTGGAAGGCTCCTGAAACACCATTGCGACATCGCGGCCACGAATCTGACGCAACTGGTGCGCGCTGACGGCCAAGATGTCATTGCCGCTGATGATCACGGCCCCGCTGCTTTGCGCTGTCTCCGGAAGCAGCCCCAGGATGGCCTTGGCTGTGACGGTCTTGCCTGAGCCAGACTCGCCCACGATCGCCACGATCTCGCCCGGCGCCACGGTGAAGGACACGTCCTTCACCGCCAAGACGTCTGCGGAGTCGGTGGCGAACGTAACCTTCAATTTTTCGATGTCCAGTACCGCAGCGCCCGTGGCCTGCCCCTTCGGGGCTTGATGAGTGGAGTGACTCATACGTCCACCAACTCCTTCTTCTTGGCGCGGGCGTTCTTCTTACCGGCGCGCTTGCGCCCACGCAGCCGCGGATCGTTGAGGTCGTTCATGGACTCACCTAGCAAGGTCAAGCCCAGCACTGTCAGCACAATCGCCGCACCCGGGAACACACCTGTCCACCAGATACCACTCGTGGCATCTGACTGGGCATGGTTCAAGTCATAGCCCCATTCCGCCGCTGAAGACGGTTCGATCCCGAAGCCCAAAAAGCCGAGACCGGCCAACGTCAAGATGGCCTCGGAAGCATTGAGTGTGAAAATCAGTGGCAGGGTCCGGGTGGCATTCTTGTAAATGTGCCGTGCCATAATGCGTACGCTGGAGGCTCCCACCACAATTGCGGATTCCACGAACGGCTCCGCCTTCAGCCGGATAGTCTCGGCTCGGATCACCCGGAAATATTGCGGGATGAATACCACCGTGATGGAGATGGCCGCAGAAAAAATTCCCGACCACATGTTTGAACGGCCCTGACTAATGGCAATAGACATGACCATGGCCAGCAGCAACGTCGGGAACGCATAGATGGCGTCAGCCACCACCACCAAAATACGGTCCAGCCAGCCACCTAGGTAACCGGAGAGCAGACCCAAGATCACGCCGATAAAGATGGAAAGCGCGACGGCCACCACGATCACCAGGAAGGCTGTCTGGGCACCCCAGATGGTGCGTGAGAACACATCGTAGCCACCCGCCGTCGTGCCCCAAATGTGGACAGAAGACGGCGGTGCCTGGGTCTCATCAAAGCGCTGCGTTGCACCGTAGGGGGAAATCAATGGTGCCAGTGCGGCTGTCAGCAAGAAGATGGCAGTCATCACGATGCCGGCAATCAGCATTCCGCGTTGCAGGCCAACGCTTTTTTTCAGCTGCGACACAATGGGCAGGCGGGAGAAAAGTGATTTTTTATTCTCCATTATTTTTAGTACCTCACCCTCGGGTCGATCAGCGCGGCGATAACGTCCACGATGAAGTTGGTGAAGGCCACAATCACGGCGAGGAGGGCCACGATGCCCTGCACGGCGACGAAGTCGCGAGCCGTTAGATAATGAGCCAGCTGGAAGCCTAGGCCCTTCCACTCAAAGGTGGTCTCTGTCAGCACAGCACCACCGAGCAACAGCGCGATCTGCAGACCCATCACCGTGATGATGGGGATCAGCGCCGGTTTGAAGGCATGCTTGGTGAGAAGACGGTATTCGCTGACACCGCGCGAGCGCCCGGCCTCAACATAGTCCTTGCTCAAGGTGCCAATGATATTTGTGCGTACCAGACGCAAGAAGATGCCTGCTGTTAGCAGACCAAGGGCGACGGCGGGGAGCACGGAGTGCTGGGCAACATCCCAGAACGCGTCCATGTTGCCGCTACGCAGCGAATCAAGCCAGTAAATACCAGTAGGAGCGGCGAGGGAAGCCATGGCGATCTCAGTCGAGGTTCCGCCACGTCCGGCTACCGGGAACCAGCCCAGCCAGATGGAAAAAACAAGCTTAAGCAACAGACCTGCGAAGAACACCGGAGTGGCGTAGAACGCGATGGCCAGTACACGCAAGATTGCGTCTTGGTACCTATCACGCTTAGAGGCGGAAAGCATGCCAAAGGGAATACCGATGGCCAATGCTACGACCAGGGAGTTGACAGCCAGTTCAAGTGTGGCCGTGCCGTAAGTGGCGAGCATGTCCGAAATAAGCAAGTTATCAGAGATGGTGCGGCCAAAGTTGCCGGTGGCAATCTGACCCAAGTATTCAAAATATTGGATGAAGATGGGGCGGTCATAACCGGCCGCATGGATGCGCTGGGCCAGCTGGTCCGGTGCAAGCCGACCACCCAGAGCAGCCGTAATGGGGTCTCCTGTTAGGCGCATCAAGAAGAAAACCATAGTGACGAGGATAAGGATAGTGGGGAAGATCAAGGCGAAGCGGATGAGTAGATACTTACCCAGGCTGCCTCCCGCCTTCTTTTTACGAATGGGATCCTGTGCAGCGGGTTCCGCCGCTGGCAGGTCAACTAGTGCTGTCATCAATTCCTGTTTCTAGGGTGGAAATTTTTTTCAAAGTCCAAGAAGTCTGGACGGCCAAGAAGGCGGGGCATCCATGGGAGGCCCCGCCTTATTGATAGTCATGCGATCAAGTACACGCGTTACTTGGAGAGAACTCCCAAGCGGAACTTGAAGGAAGCATCCAAGGTGTCCTTGGTGCCCTTGACCTTGACGTTGGAAACAGCGACCTGCGCGCCCTGGAGCAGCGGCAGCGTGGAAAGGTCCTTGGCTTCAGCAGCCTGGATATCTTCGATCAGCTTGGTGCGCTTGGCAGGATCGTTGGTGACCAACTGCTCGCTGATCATTTTCTGAACTTCCGGGTTGCTGTAATGGTTCTTCAGGAAGTTATCCGTGGAGAAGAACGGGGTCAGGTAGTTATCAGCATCCGAGTAGTCCGGGAACCAGCCCAGCTGGTACATCGGGTAAGCATCCGCACTACGCTGCTTAGAGTAGGAGACCCACTCAGTGGACTGCAAGTTCACAGTAAACAGGCCAGTCTTTTCCAACTGTGCCTTGATGGCCGCGTACTCATCTCCTGAAGAGGAACCGTAGTGATCCGGGTTGTACTGCAGATCCAGTGTGACCGGTGTCGGTACGCCAGCGTCTGCGAGGGCCTTCTTCGCCTTCTCCACGTCCGGAGCACCGTTACCGTCGCCATAATCAGCCTTCAACGGCTCAGTGGCGCCGGTGAAACCGGCCGGGACGAACGAGTACAACGGCAGATAGGTGCCCTTGTAGACCTGGTCAGCGAGGGCCTTGCGGTCCACGGTGTCAGCCATTGCCGCACGGATTGCCAATGCCTTGCTGGCATCCGGGGTTGCCGTCTTGGCACCGAAAGGCATGGTGTCAAAGTTGAAGACGATGTAGCGAATTTCTCCACCAGGACCAATGTCCACCTTGACGTTCTTGTCGGCCTTCAGGCTCTCAATGTCAGTGGCAGTCAGGCTGCGCCAGGCAACGTCAATGCTGCCCTTTTGGACTTCCAGCTTCATGTTGTTGGAGTCGGCGTAGTACTTCATGGTCACCGAATCCGACTTGGCCGGGCCCAACAGGCCCTTGTAGTCAGCGTACTTCTTGAACGAGATGAGCTCGTTCTTCTTGTACGTGTCAATAGTGAACTGTCCGGCGAAAGCCTTGCCCTTGATGATGGTGTCATCATCGGTGACCTTGTCGGCACTGAAAACGGTGTCATCCACGATCGGACCGGCCGGGCTGGTCAACACCTGCGGGAACGTCTGGTCATTGCCGAGTTTGAGCTTGAAGACCACGGTGGTGGCATCCGGAGCGCTGACGCTTTCCAGGTTCCCCAAAAGGGTGGCCGGACCGTTGGCGTCGTTGATCTTTAGCTGGCGGTCGAAGGAGAACTTCACATCCTTGGAATCCAGATCGGAGCCGTTGGCCCATTTCAGGCCTGGCTTGAGCTTGACCGTGTACTCGGTGGGAGAGGTGAAGGAGGCAGATTCTGCAATATCCGGCTTGGGGTCAGCACTTCCCGGTGCAGAGTTGAGCAGGAACGGGTAAATCTGGTTCATCACCATGAACGAGCCATTGTCGTAGGAGCCAGCCGGATCAAGGAAAGTGACCTTGTCCGTTGTCCCCAAAACAATCGGTCCACCCGAAGAGCCAGAGCCTTCGGTGGTGTTACCACCGGTCGGGCCTGTGCATGCGGTCAGTGCCAGAAGGGAGACACCGGCAACGGCGATCACCGACCGGAATCCAAACATGTTCTTTGTCATTGGCAAACTTTCTATAGCTTCCACACATGGAACGGGTCACACATCATTGTGTGACCCGAACCACTTGTCTTATGAGACATTTCTATCAGAGTTGTTGACGGGGACCTGCATGGATTCACAAGTTGCAACCAGATGGTTATCTTAGGACTCACTCATAGGGTCCGGGTTGGAACTTTGGGTTGCGACCGAACCATCCGGCCAGCCGCGCATAGCTATCAGAGTTCACCGGCACGCGCACCTCGTGGCCGAAGGGTTTGCCGGATCCCCGGTACTCGGCTTTCATCACGCGCTGGGACCATGCCAATGATTGATCGGCTAGAGCGGGATCGAGAGATACAGGCACGCTAGTGGCTTTTGCTAGATCCCAAGAGTGGACGGTGAACTCGGCGATCTGCAGCCCAATGCGACTGCGCAGGGGCGCTTCCCCTCCCCCCGGCAAGGCGACCTGATGGCTCAGATCTGCCGCTGCCCAAGCCCGCAAAAGCACCGCAGCCCCGTCGCTGAAACGGGTGGACCAATCCGCGCCTACTGTGGCGTGCGCGTCCGCCTGGTCCACGTGGCTGCCGCGCGCCATTAGCGTAAAATTATGCAAGTCCGCAACCACCAAGTGGTGCAGCAGGTCCTGAACGTTCCATTGTGAACACGGGGTGGGCCACTGCGCCTGATTGGCGGCGATGGCGGCAATCACCTCGGCACATTGCGTCAGGGAACGGTTGAGTAGATGCAGCGGATTCGGAATTGAGTGCGGGGGCATAGCGTACCTTCCGTGGTTCAAGTCACCTTGTATGGAATCCTACGCCGTATGGAATCCTACGCCAGCCCCGTCTCTGCCCGTATGCTCAGGCCAGCTCGGGACGGGCCAGCGACCTCGCAGTATCGATCGTAGCCTGACCCAAAACGCGGGTCCCTTGGTACAGGACCACGGTTTGTCCGGGGGCAACACCGCGCAACGGCTCACCCAGCGTGACCGTGAGAGTCTGGCAGGGTCCGACGTCGTCCATCACCTCGGTGACGAAGGCGCGGGCGGGCACGGGGTCCCCATGCGCTCGAACCTGCGCGTAACAATCGAATTCGGCACCCGTGGCAACCTCGTCGATGGGCAGCCCAGCCCAGGAAACCTTGATGCCCTTGAGCTCGTCGATGGCCAAAAGTGCGTGCGAACCGACAACGACTTTGTTTTCTTTGGGCCGGATTTCCAGCACGAAGCGGGGCTTGCCATCCGCGGCAGGCGTCCCCAGTTTCAGGCCGCGACGCTGTCCCACAGTGAATTGGTTGGCACCGGTGTGATCGCCGACTTTCGCGCCATTTTCATCCACAATCTCGCCGTCCTGCATGGTGATTCTCTCTGCGAGCCAACCAGCCGTGTCACCATCTGGAATAAAGCAGATGTCGTGGCTGTCGGGCTTTTTCGCCACTGACAAACCTCGGCGCTCAGCTTCTGCACGGACTTCGGCTTTGGAGGGTGTTTCGGCAAGCGGGAACATGGAGTGCTTGAGCTGCTCATACGTCAAGACGCCCAGAACGTAGCTCTGATCCTTCGCCCAATCGGCGGCACGGTGTAACTGAGGGTTGCCGTCGGCGTCGTTGATGACCTTGGCGTAGTGTCCCGTGCACACGGCGTCGAAGCCCAGCGCGATGGCCTTTTCCAGCAGTGCCGCGAATTTGATGCGCTCATTACAGCGCATGCAAGGATTAGGTGTCCGCCCGGCCGCGTATTCGTCGATGAAGTCCTGGACCACGTCCTCCTTGAACCGTTCGGAGAAATCCCAGACATAGTACGGGATGCCGAGAAGATCACAGGCGCGCCAGGCGTCATTGGAGTCCTCCACGGTGCAGCAGCCGCGGCTTCCAGTGCGCAGGGTCCCGGGCATGCGTGAGAGCGCTAAGTGGACCCCCACGACGTCGTGCCCGGCATCAACTGCACGTGCCGCGGCGACGGCGGAGTCAACTCCGCCACTCATGGCTGCCAATACTCGCATTACTTACCTTTCATTTGGTACAAAAAATCAGTGGCTCATGGCCTACATTGTTCAAATTCCGCAACGACGGCAGGCCCCATTCACTTGCGATAGTCACCCCGGCGATTACCGCGTGCTGGCGGTTTGGATGGAGGATTGGTGCCCGGCCATCCCTGCCTGTTTAGCGCGCATGTGCGCTTGCGGCAACGCGGCCACAAAGGCGTCAACATCACTTTGGTCAGATGTATGCCCGAGGCTGAAGCGTTGCGCACCACGCGCCGTTTCCTCATCAAGACCCATCGCCAGCAAAACATGGGAGGGGCGTGGGACCCCGGCGGTGCAGGCCGAACCTGTTGAGGACTCAACGCCTGCCATGTCAAGCAGGAACAAGAGTGAGTCCCCTTCGCAGCCGGGAAAGGTGAAATGGGCGTTCCCGGGCAGCCGGCCTTCCGGGGCGATGGCGGGATCGACCCCGCGCAACAAGGCATCTGGAACCTGATCCCGGACGGCGGCGATGATGCCGTCGCGAAGTCCGGCTATTCTGGCGCTTTCTGTTTCGAGATGCTCGGTAACGTCCCGTGCGGCTGCAGCGAAAGCTGCAATGCCCGCTGTGTCGAGCGTGCCAGATCGGACTTTACGTTCCTGGCCGCCGCCGTGCTGGACGGGCGTAAGCATTACCGATCGCCCTAAGAGGAGAGCGCCGACTCCTACCGTGCCGCCGATCTTATGGGCGCTAATGGACATCGCTGCCAGCCCGGATTTTTCAAAGTTGACGGGGACTGAGCCAAAAGCTTGCACTGCATCGGAGTGGACCGGGATTTCGTACTTATCTGCGAGCGCCACAATTTCCGCGATGGGTTGGAGCGTCCCAACTTCGTTATTGGCCCACATGCAACTGATGAGGGCTACAGTGTCTGCCCCGCCGTCGACCAATTCTTTTTTGAGGGCGTCCAAGATCAATCTGCCGTCCGCGTCCACGGGCAGCCAAACGGCTTCAGCACCTTCGTGCGCGTCAAGCCATTCCACGGTTTCCTGCACTGCGGCATGTTCCACGGAGGAGACCAGTATGCGCGTGCGTTGGGGATCGGCAGTGCTACGGGACCAGAAAAGACCCTTGATGGCTAAGTTGTCAGCTTCGGTACCACCTGAGGTAAAGATGACTTCGGTCGGGTGGGCGTGCGCCGCCTGGGCAATACGTTCGCGGGATTCTTCCACGATTGCGCGGGCGCGACGGCCTGCGCCATGCAGCGAGGAAGGATTTCCGCTGCGGCTGATGGCTGAAGTGAGTGCGGCGAGGGCCGGGGCCGAAATAGGCGTGGTCGCCGCGTGGTCAAGGTACACGGGCACTGCTCAATTCTACGCCATTCGTTCAGACTTACTGTGCGCTTAGCGGAGCTCGTCTTCTATCGATGGCTACCCGGGGGTACTTAGGCGGCCAGTAATTGCGGAAGGGTTTGGCAAAAGTGCCCCGAAAGTAACCGAGGGTTGAGGTAGAGCCTGTATTTCAGCTTGGTTGCTTCGGCACGATCCTGGCGCAGCAGTGCGAGAGGTTGGTGTCCGGTTCGATGCTGTTCGAGGAATCGTCGCACCCTTCCAGGACACCAGTGAGCAGGGAGCCGTTGAGCTTGCAGACCACGCCTGTGTGATCCTTTGAAAGCCGGTGGAAGGGGCAGTTGGCCATGATGGTTCCGCCCTCACCGTCCGGCAGAGGAAAGTAGCCGGTATTTTCCAGAACCGCTTCAATACTGCCGGCTTCGGCACCCAACTTCACTCCGGCGTCGAAGGCCACCTCGGACAGTGCGTCCTGCGCACCTATACCGGAGTCAATTGAATGCTGGATGGCCGCGGCAAGCAGTTCAGCGGCCAGATCGTAGTGTCTCGCCGGGACGGAGGCCTCCACTTCATCGATGACCACCTTGTAAAGTTTCGCTGGGCGTCCGGAGCCAGGGCCGGTGCGCTCCCCCACTTTGCGGAATTCCACGGCTAAGAGCTTTTGTTCAACCAAACGGTCAAGGTGCGCCCGAATAGTGCTCTTGGGCAAATTCAAGATCACGGCGCACTCATCGCGGCTCACTGCATCCTCGCGCTCGCGCAATAGCTCGAACAGTTGTTTGCGCACGGGGTCACCCAGTGAGGCCACGGCCGACAAGCGCTGGGAGGGGCTGAGGATTTCAACGGTGGTTTCCTGATTTATCACTGCTTGCCTTGGTTTCGATAGGAACTGTGTGGATTTGTTGCGCCGGACTTGACGCTTTGAGTCTGCGCTTCTAAAGTCAAGAATACAAGATTTAGAAAGGATTTGGCTATGTCCGTTTCAAGCGCCGCCCTCCCCGAACTGCTTGCCTACAGTGACCCCGAGTTAGACGCCCAAGGTGGCATCGATCTGCCGGGCGCGCAGGCTGCCATTGCTGATTTCCTCAAGGCCATGGGCCAAGACATCACGAGTCCACACCTGCTAGAAACCCCGCGCCGTGTTGCCGCGGCCTATGCAGAAATGCTCACTCCGCGTGAAACCAATTGGACCACGTTCCCTAATGAAGAAGGATACGCCGGTCTCGTCATTGTCAAAGACATTCCCTTCCATTCCCTCTGCGAACATCATTTACTACCCTTTCGCGGCGTAGCGCATGTGGGCTACCTCCCGGGCGAGCGGCTATTTGGCCTGTCCAAGTTGGCACGTGGAGTAGAACTTTTTGCTCGCGACCTCCAAGTCCAGGAACGTCTGACCCAACAGGTGGCAGACTGGTTGGAAGAGACGCTCTCTCCTAGGGGCGTCGGGATCGTCATGGAGGCCGAGCACATGTGTATGTCACTACGCGGCGTCCACGTATCCGGTGCGGTGACACGCACGTCGGTCTTCACCGGCGAACTCGCCAAGCCCGGGCCACTGCGCGAGCAGTTCCCCCGCTAGTTCAGACGCTAGCTCCCCACAAGTCCCCCACACGGACCGCAGTCTTTTAGCTGTTTTATCCGAACATTCGTTTCCACGGAAAGAGTTTCGATCATGAGCGAACCAACCACCACCCCCGGAATGGTCATCATTGGCGGCGGACTCGCCGGTGCCACAGCAGCAGAGACCCTGCGCAAAGAAGGTTATGCCGGAGACATCACCATCGTTGCCGACGAGGCAGAGCTTCCCTACCAGCGTCCACCGCTGTCGAAGGGTTTCCTCTCCGGCAAAGAGGACGAGGATTTCCTTCTGCCCTATCCGGGAACTTGGTACACGGAAAACAACGTCACGGTGCTAACCGGTACGGCCGCAACCGCCCTCGACCCGGCCAACCATACTGTGACTCTTGCTGACGGGCGCACATTGAGCTACGCCAAACTGTTGATCGCCACGGGCGCCTCACCGCGCGTCATCCCATTCAAAGGTGTAGACCTCGACGGCGTCCACTACTTCCGCAGCAAGGCTGATTCGGTTGCCATGAAGGAACTGCTTAAGGGTGGCGGACACAATGTGGTCATGGTGGGCTCGGGCTGGATCGGGATGGAAATTGCTGCCACCGCCGCAGAGCTCGGAAACAAAGTGGCGTTGCTCGGCCTTGAGGAGGTGCCGCTGTCCACGGCCATCGGCAATGAGCTCGGCAGAGTATTCGCTTCCCGCCATGAAGAAGCCGGAGTGAAGTTCTTTTTGCCTTCTAGCGCCGAGGAAATCCAAGGTACCGACGGAAAAGTTACCGCTGTACTCACCACCACGGGTGAGAGCCTTGTGGCAGATATCGTCATTGTCGCCGTCGGCGTTGTCCCCAATATCTCCCTCGCTAAGGACGCTGGACTCACCATCAACAATGGGATCCAAGTGAGCGGTAGTCTGCAAAGCTCGGATCCTGACATCTTCGCAGCTGGCGACGTCGCTAATTCCCTGCACCCGACCACCGGCGCTTACGCCCGCTCCGAGCACTGGGCCAATGCCATCGCCAGTGGGAAAGTGGCGGCAAAGTCGATGCTCGGTAAAGCCGCCGAACTCAATGACATTCCCTACTTCTACACCGACCAATTCGACCTGGGAATGGAATACTCGGGCTTTGGGGCGCTGACCAAGGATGCTGAGCTAGTGATCCGTGGAAGCCTGGAAAAGCGCGAATTCATTGCCTTCTGGGTGCTGGAATCACGCGTAGTGGCCGGGATGAATGTAAACGTCTGGGACGTCCAGGACGCCATTAAGGACCTCATTGCCTCCCGCCGGAGCGTCGAGAACTCAAAGCTGGCCGACCTGCAAATACCGCTTGAGTCTATTTGATGGAGAGGATGACCACCCTGGGACCTTCCCCTGACGCCGCTTCACCGGCTTCGCCCTTTTACTCTCCACCGCTGCGCACTCCCGTGCACATCTTCGGGATTCGAACCCTGGACTTTAGCCGGCAAGTGGCGTTGATGGCCATTGTGAACCGCACTCCGGATTCGTTTTATGACGGCGGAGCAACGTTCGCTTTGGATGCCGCGGTTGCCGCCTCGCTGGCAGCAGTAGAAGCAGGCGCTGATTGGGTGGATATTGGTGGCGTGCCTTTCGCCCCAGGTCCGGCACTCAGTGCCAAGGAAGAAGGGGACAGGGTGGTTCCCGTCATCGAGGCAGTAGCGCAAGCCAGTGATGTCATCATTTCCGTGGATACCTTCCTCCCGGAGGTAGCCAAACGCAGCATTGCCGCCGGCGCGCACGTCATCAACGACACGACCGGGCTGGCCAACCCTGACATCGCCAAAGTGGTGGCGGAAACCGGCGCGCACCTGATCATCACGCACTCCTTGGCCAAACCACGGACCGTCTACCCACATCCCCACTATGTTGATGTGGTTCTTGAAGTGGCAGCATTTCTGCGCGAAAAGGTGGAACTGGCACTTTCCTTGGGTGTCCCGGCCGAGAAAATCATCATCGATCCCGGGCACGATTTGAACAAAAACACAGTGCATACGTTGGAGATCACGCGCCGCTTCAATGAGATCGCGGCCCTGGGCTACCCTGCTCTGGCGGCAGTGTCCAATAAGGACTTCATTGGCGAGACACTTAACCAGGAAAAGTCAGATCGTTTGGAGGGTTCACTGGCCGCAGGCGTGACGTGCATTCTGGGCGGGGCAAGGATCCTTCGCATGCACAATGTAGGCGCTAGCGCTTCTGCAATCCGCATGACGGAGGCCATCTTGGGTTGGCGGGCGCCAGCCTACCTCAACCACAATATGGGCGCGGTCAACCAACCAGCCCATCCCGCTGCCACTGCCGCCCCCACCAAATAGGAGGCTGTCATGATCGAGAGGATCTTTCCCGCATCGTCCGGCGCACCCGCCGAGGTATCAGAGGAAGAACTGCTCCACCTTTACGGCGCCCGCCCCGCTGGAGCAGACCGGCCCTGGGTCAGTTTCAACTTCGTTGCCAGCATTGACGGAGCCGCCACGGTGGACGGCCGTTCGGGGAAGCTGGGCAACGCGACCGACCAGCACATCTTCACCCTGATGCGCAGACATGCCGATGTCATCGTGGTGGGTGCCGCGACCATCCGCGCGGAAGGTTATGGTGGGGAACTCTTGAGTGCGCAAGCTCAACAGTGGCGCGTGGACCACGGAAAAACGGCGCACCCGCAGCTGGCCATTGTCTCCGGCTCCCTAAATCTGGATCCCGAGTTGGAGGTCTTCACCCATGCACCCGTAGAGCCGCTGGTGGTGACCACAGCGGGCGCACCGCAAGAAAGCAGAAGTGCGTTGTCCGGCGTCGCGCAGGTCATTAACGCCGGGGAGGACGTTTTGGATGTTGACCTCCTCGTCGGCGAACTGGCGGCACGGGGTTTGTACAACATCCATTCGGAGGGCGGCCCCACTCTCTTGAGCACCTTTCAAGCAGCAGACCGTGTGGATGAGCTCTGCTTGACGGTGGCCCCTCTTCTGGTGGGTGGTTCCGCCCCGCGGATTGCGCACTCCCACACTCACAAGGACCCTCACGACGGCGCTGGCAACCCCCTGAGCATGCAGCTGGCGCATCTACTCAAAGCCGAGTCAATGCTGTTTCTGCGTTATCTGCGCGCCAGCAAGAACCCATGATCTGACCCGCAATTAATGTCGCTTTTCCGCGTGGAAAGCGCATTCCACGACGTTTACTGCGGGCCAGTTTCGCAGAGTATGCGGCAGGAGCTCGTCAGACCGTCAGGCCGTCAGCTCGTTGGCGGTACTACTGAGAGTTTTTTCATCACGGCCGGTGTTGTGGCCGCCAGCAGCTCATCACTGGGGCAAGACAAGGAAACCAACAGGCCGGTGTCCGCTGTACCCAGCATGCGTGCCCACACAGAGCTGGCGGCTACACCCTCGGATGCGTGGGTGTCATAGCGTAGAAAAGAGATGCTCGGTCCTGGCTTGCCCGCCTGCGTTACCCAAGGAAGCGTGGCCTCCTTCAGAGAATCTTCCACGACCGACGGTATGAGATATTTGAACAGTTTTTTCGTTGACGCCTTGTCATCTCCAGCTTCGATCAGCGGGCCCTGGTTGGTGGTGGTCCAATAAGCGGCGATACAGCCGGCCGCATTGCTGTAACTGCTCTGACCCGCGACGTTGTTACTCGTCCGCGTCCACTCTGGCGCAGCTGGCGAACTGTCATAACTGCCTGGGGTTTCGCCGAAAACGTCGCTATAACCTACGGGGACACCCGGGGAGAGTGTTACCCCCGCGTCAAACGTCATATTTTTCGCCGCCACGCCCGCTGCGTCATGTCCGGCTTGGACGGTAGGCGCTGCAAAGGATTGCTGTCCAGCGGCAGACGCTGCCCCTGTGGACTCTGGGGCTGGCACCGCAATGGAACAGCCGCTGATTCCAGCGACACTTGCGGTAGCAAGGCACACCATCAGGGCAAGTGTTTGCACACCGCTTCTGCGTGTGCCACTTGTGCCAGGTCCCGTCACCATTGTTTTCACGCACACCACCTTACAGAAGTGGCAGCGTGTAGTTGGGATAACTCCACCCAGTCCGCGTTAGCCCCAGACTTGCAAAGCGCCGGGCTCGACGTCGACAGTCAGGGGAAGCATCCCAACGCGTTCGCCATCCGCATATGCGCTCAGCGAGATGGTGTCCACCCGCACCTGACGGACCCGTTCGATACGAACGGCGGGATGGCTGGTATGCCGACCGGCACGCACACTGGGTAAAATTCGCAAAAAGGTCCATCGGGACACTGGCGAGAGAACAAATAAGTCCAATAAGCCGTCGTCGTTCTGGGCATCAGGGACGATCTGCAATCCTCCGCCAATAGATGGCGCATTGGCCACTGAAATCATGAGGGCGGACAATTCGCGCGGTAGCCCATCCACGAGAAGCGCATATTTACGGGGCTTGAGAGCCAATAACTCGCGCAGAATGGCAAGGTTATAGCGCATGGGGCCACGGGGCCGGTGCCAGCTGTTGGCGCGCTCATTGACCAATGCGTCAAATCCTGCAGAGAGTGCGCACATGAACCACACCGGCTTTGTGCCTGTGGTGGAAATGCGTCCCAGATCAACGGTTCGGGGCTTATTTTGGCAAGCATGCAGGAAGCGGGCGACGGCGGCGGTCGGGTCTTTCGGGTCAAGGCCCAGTCCGCGAGCAGCATCATTGCCGGTGCCAGCCGGGACGATCCCCAACGGTACGTTGCTACCGACCAGAGCGTTCACGCCCAGGTGAACCATGCCGTCACCGCCAACCACAACCAAGGCCTGAGCCCCCGCCGCTATTTCGGCATCCACGGCATGACGCAGCTCGGCGTAATTGCGCCGGCGCAACACCGTGACGAGGTGGCCGGCAGCGCGCAGGCGCTCCACGGCCATTTCTCCGATCTGGCCGCTCGTGGCAGTCCGTGAGCCGCCAAAAGCCGCCCTTGGATTGATGGCTACGGTGATCCGCAGAGTTCGCTCTTGGGGAAGTACTTCGGACATGGTTTCAAGCTTCACCGCGGGTATCTTTTTACACGTCTCTGTGGGCGTCACGGGTAGCCCATCCTCGGGCACCGGTGGCGTGGCGTCGTCATCAGAAAAAACGGGCATAGTCATGGAAAATGCAATTATGCCAGCTTGCGCTCCTTGCGCGTTACCCCCAGCTACCGCCATTAGAATGGGGGCAAATCCCGCGCTACATCGAAAGGTCACAGTGGCCGAGCATTCCTCCACGCACTATCAGGTCCTGGGCCTGCCTAGCACTGCGACAGAACGCGAAATCAAGATTGCCTACCGCAAGGCTGCCCGTAATTCACACCCCGACCACGGCGGTGATCCTGCACAATTTCGTGTCGTGACGCAAGCCTATGAGGTCCTTAGCAACCCGGCCAAGCGGCAACTCTACGACAGGTCCTACAGAGCTGCCAGCGCGACGCCGTCGAGCTCCACGAATGCTGGCACACCCGGAGCCGGCAGCGGGGCTGGCGAGAACGACTTCGGATCCTCTGATGCCGCGTCCGGTAGCGCCTTCACCACCCACCGGTCCCCACAATCACGCAACCTTGCAGGCGAGCCTGCCGTCTATGTGCCTGATTATGGGGCTCTGGACGGCACAGTTCCGCTGCTTCCTCGCCCCATGGCCGCACAGCCTGTCCATGGGGCACCCCGTAAACGCGGGGTATTTGGTGCGTCCTCCCGGCTGGCTCGCGAAGCCCGGACAGCATCGCTGATCATGCAACAAGTGCTGCCTTCCATCCCCGCGGCACGGCTCATTAATGGACTCACCGCACCCGGCGGGAACGGCTATCTGGATCATGTGTTGATCTCCGGCTACCGGATCGCGCTTGTCGGGTCCATGCTGGTCCCCGCCGGCGCCTTCCGTTGGGACGGCACTGTACTCGTCCACGGCAGCAAGGTCGCCGCTCCCCCGCAGCTGATTCCCGCCGCGCGCGCGCTTCAGGAACTGTTCCCGGAATGTAATGTGACCGCTTGGGTCTGCGTGCACAGTAGCACCGGAAACCTCTTTGAACCCGTCATCGATTACACCAGGGGCGGAGAACCGGACGGTTCAGCCCTTGTAAACGTCGCCAACGCAGCCCGCTTTGTCCGTGAAGTTAAACAATTCCTAGCCTCCGGACCCTTGCCTAATGTTGTTGACTTATCGGTGCTTAGCCGGCTGCTTGGGGGAATGTACTGACACGGTAAGCTGAATCCGTGTTCCGTATCTTATTTGTTTCCCCAGAAATTCCAGGCAATACAGGCAACGCCATCCGCTTGGCGGCTATCACGGGTGCACAGCTGCATCTGGTGGAGCCCCTCGGCTTTGACCTCTCCGACGCCAAACTCCGCCGCGCCGGACTTGATTATCACGATCTCGCGGTAGTCACTATCCACAAGTCGTTGGATGCTGCGTGGGAGGCATTAGCTCCCACGCGCGTGTTTGCTTTTACCTCTGATGGTGAAAGTAGCTACACCGACATCGCCTACCAGCCCGGCGACGTCTTGATGTTTGGCCGGGAGTCAGTGGGGCTTTCCGCGAAAGACAAGCACTGCCCACAGGTTACTGCCCGGGTCCGCTTGCCTATGCTGCCAGCGCTTCGTTCCTTGAATCTTGCTAATTCTGCTTCGATCGCCGTGTATGAAGCATGGCGACAAAACGGCTTCGCTGGGGCCCAGATTCAAGCCTGAGCACCTTTTGGGCTACATTTTTCCAAGGAAATTTGTCAAGCTATTTTGACCTACCCATTTTGACCCACTGGAGGCATGCATGTCCGCAAGAGATCCTGGCCTGGCGTTCACCGACGGAGCATTGCAGTTCGAGTCGTGGGCACAGAAACTCTGGGACCCCATGGGCCGCGATGTCGCCGAAACTGCCGTCCTGCAGCCAGGTGAAAAGGTTCTGGATGCGTGCTGTGGGGCTGGCGCGGCCACGGTGCCCGCCGCCTTAGCCGTCGGACCCACGGGGACGGTCGACGGCGTCGACCTTTCCACCGGGCTGCTGCGCATGGCAGCAGCCAACTTGGGTGAGCGCCGGATTCTCAACACCACTTTGACTGAGGCAGACGTCACCCAGTGGCGTGGTCACCGTATTTTTGATGCTGTGCTCTGCTCCTACAGCATGTTTTTCTTTTCCGATATGGAAGCTGGCGTGGAACATCTGGTGTCCCTGCTTCGTCCTGGTGGCCGCCTGGTCACCAGCACGTGGGTGGAGGGAGCACTGGAACCATTTGCGAGCCTCATCCGGGACGCTGCGGTCAAGGAGCGCCCACGTCTTGCCGACGTCGTCCCGCTACCCAACCAGAACATGGCCAAGGTAGCCTCACCTGCATTGCTCGCCGCATGGCTGGGCGAACGTGGCTTGGAAGACGTGTCCATCTCCACGCATCCGCTGACACTTTCCGTGGATGCGGACATGGCCTGGAATCTGGTCATGGGAAGTGGCTGGCGAACACTGCTTCCGCGTGACCCCGAAGCCATTGCTCGGGTCCGCCGCGAGTTCATTCACTCCGTGGGACCACAGGTTGAAATGAACTCGGACGCACTGATCGGCATTGGCTCCGTCCCCGCCTAAGCTGTTAGCAACCAACTGACCCGCAATTGATGCTGAAAAATCGTCATTTTGATCGATTTTTGAGCATCAATTGCGGGTCAGTTGGTCGTGGGTCTAAGAGCGGCGACGCTTAATTTCCTCCACGGCTTGCGGCAGCACCTTGAACAGGTCTCCCACAATTCCAAAATCAGCAATCTCGAAGACGGGCGATTCCGAGTCCTTATTCACCGCGACAATCACCTTGGAAGTTTGCATTCCAGCTTTTTGCTGAATCGCACCTGATATTCCAACGGAGATATACAGCTGCGGCGAGACCTTCTTGCCCGTCTGGCCCACCTGCGCGGCGTGTGAAATCCAGCCTGCATCCGTCGCTGCCCGGGAAGCACCAACAGCTGCACCCAAGACATCTGCCAGTTCCTCCACCGGACCGAAGTCGCCGTCAAGGCCGCGACCGCCGGCCACCACAATGCGTGCATCTTCCAATTCTGGGCGGCCAGATGCGGTGCGCGATGTGCGCCTAATGATGCGCGCGCCCAGGCTTGCAGGTCCAAAAGTGACCTCGATACGCTCGACGACGGGCACTACTGTCTGCGCTGCAGCCCTGGCTTCCACACTGTGTGACTTAACACTGATGACCGTGACGGCAGAGGTGGCTTGCGCTTGGACCATATAAGAACCTGCTAACACCGATTTGTGGGCTAGCAACGCCCCACCCTGGTTCTCCACAGTCACAGCGTCCGTGATCACTCCCGCGTTCAGGGCCACGCCCACGCGGGCGGCAATTTCCTTGCCCGCCGGACTGTTCTCGAGCAGAACTGCCGAGGCGGACACGGACGCAGCTACTTGAGCCACAAGATCGGCTTTCGGCGCGATCAAAAAGTCTGCGAGCTCGCTCTGTTCGCTGTGCAGCACACGGGCGACTCCGTGGACGCCCAACTCAGCGGCCAGGTCCTCACTGACAGGCCCCGCCACGACCACAACAGCTTCCCCGGCACTGCGGGCTAGCGTCAGCAGTTGCTGGGAAGTGGAGTGAAGGGTTCCGGATGCGTTGATCTGGTCAATAAATACAACAATTGCAGTCATGGATGGTCCTTAGATCAGTTTCTGCGCGGCCAGGAAATCAACAAGTTGGATTCCGGCGTCGCCTGCGTCCGTGATGATGGTCCCTGCAGTCCGGGCAGGGCGCTCCGCAGCGGAGTCCACCCGGGTCAAGGACCCGATGTGTCCGACGGCGTCAGCAGACAAGCCAATATCGGCGAGGGAAAGCGTAGTAATTTTCTTCTTTTTCGCGGCGAGGATGCCCTTGAAATTGGGGTAGCGCGGTTCGTTTGCTTGATCGGTTACGGACACCAGTACAGGCAGCGTGGCTTGTATGTCTTCGGAGACGTCGTCCCCGTCCCGACGGGCAGTCACCGTGGTGCCGTCAAGTTCAAGCGATGAGGCGAAAGTGATCGCTGGCAAGCCTAGGCGGGCCGCAAGCTGAGTCGGAACAAGGGATGTTTCCCCGTCGGTGGAAGACATTCCGGTGATAATCAGGTCTACAGGGCCCAAAGTCCTGACAGCCGCCGCGAGAGCCAGCGACGTACTCCATGCATCGGAGCCAGCAAGAGCTTCGTCGCTGACGTGCACACCGGATGTGGCCCCGATCTGAAGGGATTTCTTCACGGCAGCGACGGCGGACGCCGGGCCCAAGGTAAGCGCCGTAACAAAATTGCCAGCTTTGGCGCCGCCGCGGTCATCCGTGATGGCCAGCGCAGCTTCTAGTGCGTACTCGTCCAGTTCGGAAAGGATGCTCTCGTTGCGGTCCAGACGGTGATTTTCACCGGTGAGGTGGCGGTCGAATTGCGTATCTGGGACGTATTTAACCAGAACCACTATGTTCAGTGCTGCGTTTTCCACTACTGTCCTTTGAGTCATGGGCGCAATCGTTCCCGTCCTACGCCCATGCTCCGGGCTCTCTGGCGGGATCGCCCTTGGCCTTGCCAGTTATAGCTTAGTTCTTACCAGGCCAACACCGGAATTACAGGACGGAAAGTTTACTTCAAGCGAAATTTCGACGGCGCATTGGCGCCATCTCTACGCTCGCCCACGTCATGCATACTCTTCTACCGAGGTTTCAGCCTCTGACGAAATTCCACGAAGGCTCCCAAATTCTAAGGATAAATTTTCAAGGTTAACGCGGAAGCGGACCGGCCATGGCACGAATGCCAGGGCGGTCCGCTTGCGCGCTAGTACATCAATTTCTTGTTACATCAGCGAGGAAAGCCAGCGTCTACTTGGCTGCCGGCATGGTGTCCAAAGTGACATCTTTTTCCATGGTTTTGCCATCTCTGGTAAATGTCATCTTCACGGTGGCCCCACCAGACTGCTCGCGAACAGCTGCCGTCAAAGACGATGCATCGGCGATCGGCAGCCCGGCCATGCCGGTGATGATGTCACCCTTTTGCAAGCCGGCTTTAGCCGCAGCACTGCCAGCTGTCACGTCAGCTACGGTGGCTCCGGCAGAGAACTGACTCTTGGCACCCAAAGCTGAGGTGCCACTGACTGAGACTCCTAGCTGTCCGTGAGTCGCCGAGCCGTTCGCGATGATATCGTTCGCAATCCGTTTGGCATGGTCAATCGGGATGGAGAAGCCCACACCGATGTTTCCGCTCTGGGTGCCGGAAGCTGACGAGCTGCCAGCCGAGGCGATGGCTACGTTCACACCAATGATCTTGCCTTGCGCGTCCACCAAGGCGCCACCGGAGTTACCGGGGTTGATGGCGGCATCCGTCTGAATGACGTTAAGGTTGACGCTGCCTGTCGCCGCACTGGGATTGCTCTGCCCGCCACCGGGAGGGGAGAACTGGAAACCGTTCCCACCGTTTTGATCCGGCGCTGTATCGCTCGGGGTGGAAGGCACGGCCGAGGAGGCCACTTGGATAGTGCGGTTCAGCGTGGAGATGATGCCCTCGGTAACCGTGGCGTTGAGGCCCAGCGGAGAACCAATGGCAATGACGGTGTCTCCGACATTCGTTTTGCTGGAGTCCCCTAGGGTCGCTGGCACCAAGTTTGGCGCATCGATCTTCACGATCGCCAAGTCGGACAGCGGATCTGTGCCGACCACGGAGCCGGCGAATACCTTGCCATCACTTGTCTGCACTTGGATCGTGGCATGTGCGGCAGCCCCGTCAAGAGTTACCACGTGGGTGTTGGTGAGGATGTGCCCTTCCGTGTCCAAAATGATTCCCGAGCCGGTTCCGCCGGAGCTTCCACTCGTAGCGGAAATCGTCACCACTGACGGCATGGCCTTCGCCGCGGCGGCGGAGACCTGATTCACTGACGCCGTGTTATTGATGACGAGCGGCGCGGCCGGTTGGCTGGACGATGAGGCAGTACCCGTATTTTGTGAGCCCAGGAGCACGGAAACCCCTCCCGCTGCCAAGCCACCGATCAAGGCCGCGGCAACGACGCTGGCGCTAAAGAGACCTAGACCAACTTTTTTGCGGTCCTTGGGCCGGGCGGTGACTGCTGGAGCCAGGGTGTGCGGGTAGGAGTTCGACGCCGGATACCCGGCATCTGCGTGCGTGCCACCATTGTGCTGGCCTTGCCCCTGGTCGGGCACATGAGCGTAGTTTTGGCCATAGACCGGTGCAGGAGTTGCCGGTGCCATGGGTGCCGTCGGATTTGCGCCAGAGTGATTACCTGCCCCAGGCTGGCCCGGCTGCTGGTATGGCTGCGGTGTTTGAAGTGTTTGCTGTGTTTGCGGCGGCTGCACGTGTTGGCCCGGCGCTTGCCACCGCTGTGCTGTTGGTTGCTGAGGTGCTGGGTGCTGTGCTGTTGGTTGCTCGGACGTGGAGTTCTGGGCTGTTGGGTGCTGAGGTGCTGCTGCGTAAGGCTGTTGTGCGTGCTGGGCCTCGGAAGGAATGGGTTGCGTGGAATTGAAGGGTGCGATTCGTTCAGTTGCGTTCGCATCCTGCGCAACGGGACGTCCTTGCTCTGCGGGCGCCTGCGAATCGGGCCGTCCTTGCTCTGCCGGCGCCTGCTCTCCATGTATCTGTTCGCCAGCGTGCTCTACGGTCGCCTGCTCGCCAGCGTGCTCTGGCGATTCGTGATCCTCGGGCTTGTTCGCGGGGAAGTCCGCATTGTTGTTGCCGCCCCCACCAATGTTCTCGGACATGATGTTCCCTTCATTGAAAAAATTCTTGATGAACCCTTATTGATATCCATCATGACCCTCGCGGCTGATACATTTACGAACGTTTGCTGGAAGGCTGCTGTGAAGCTCTCCTTGCCATTATCTCTTCTTTTCCCTACTTCCGGTGTCGATTGTGTCCACGCCGAGGGCGTAATTCATGGCCGTCCACAAGGCTGCCCCTCTAGAATCTAAGTCGAAGCATAAAACGTCCCGCTACTGTCTGCACACAAGGGTGAACGATGTTCAGAAGAATAAAGCTATCTTCCCAACTTCTAACTGTTCTGGGTTTAGCGGCTCTCACGGTTTTCCCTACGGCAATGGCGCAGGCCGCCAGCGGCCCTGCCGATACTGGAGTCGGTGCTGGAATCAGTGAATCGTCAACCGTGCGGGCCACCTCAGCGAATCTCCCCTCATTCGCGCACTCAGAACCCCCCGTGAGCATCCCGGGGGGAACCTACATCGTTGACAACGCCAATGTTCTCGGTAATAGGAAGGCTGAGGTCCAAGCCGCCATTGACAAGCTGGCGAAGGATCACGGTCTAACGTACTTCGTCGTCTTCGTCGATTCCTTCGACGGCCAAACCGGGCTAGCCTGGGGCACGCAAGTGGCTAACTCGAAGCAGCTTGGTGCTAACGACGCGCTCCTCGTGGTTGCCGTTTCGGATTCCAAGTACGCCCTTTTGGCTGACACCTCCGTGATCCCAGCGACGAAAAACCAGACCATCCAAAACAAGGCAATCAAGCCCCAGCTCGCCCAAAAGAACTGGGCACAGGCCGCCATCGACGGAGCAGCAGCACTCGGTGACGCGGCAGGCGGAGGATCCGGCACCGTTCCCAACCCCACCGGCGGGTTAGTAGCGCTGGGAATCGGCGGCGTCGTCGTACTGGGTGGTGCCGGGACGGCCCTTGCCATTCGCAGCAAGCGCAAAAAGGGCCTCGCAGATGCCAAAGCCAAGGGCTACGGAAATGATGGTGAGCCATTGGACGCCAATGCGGGAAAGACCGTCGAAGAACTCCGGTCCCAGGCGGGATCCTTACTTATCGCTGCTGACGATGCAATTAAGAACAGTGAACATGACATCGGGTTCGCTCAGGCATCCTACGGCGACGCCGCCATCAAGCCGTATCAAGAGGCCCTGGAAGCGGCCAAACTGCACCTCAGTGAGTCTTTTAAACTCCAGCAACAACTTGACGATGAAATCCCAGACACCTTGGATGAGCAGCGTCAATGGCTCGGTGAAATTATCAAGCGCAGCGAAGATGCCAACGCCGCACTTGACGCCGAAAAGAAGTCTTTTGACGAACTTCGGGAGCTGGAACGCACGGCGCCGCAGGTATTGGCCAAAATCCGCGTGGATGCCGCAAATTCAGCCTCATCGGTGGCCGCTGCCGAACAAACCCTGAACGTGTTGGCTGACAAGTATGCCGATTCGGCGCTGTCCACCGTGCGGGACAACGTCCAGCAAGCGAGCGAGCGTTTAGCCTTCGTCGACAGTGCCGCCGGCGACGCGGATGCCAGACTCGCCGATGGCGACACCGCCAATGCCGCACTTTCCGTCAAAGCCGCCGAAGAAGCCCTGCTCCAATGCGGCGTCCTGTTGGCAGCAATTGCCAAGACCGAGCAAGCCATCAACGACGCAGCAGCAACACTGGTAACAGCATTGCCAGAAGCACTGACGGATCTGCAACGGGCCAAATCCATGGTGGCATCGCCAGAATTTTCCCGCTACGAACCAACTGTTGCCGCAGCCGCAACCGTCTTGGCCAACGCCTCACAGAAGGCGCCTGAGGGCAAGGACGACCCAGTAGCTTTGTTGGGCGCCGTTCAGAGCGCACATGGGCAATTGGATGACCTATTGACTGGCATCCGCGACCAGCAGCAACAGGCGCTGCGCGCTCAGGCGGCCCTGTCGCAAAGTATCGCTGGCGCTCAGGCGCACATTTCAGCAGCCAATGACTTTATTCTGGCTCGCCGTGGAGGGGTTGGTTCGCAAGCCCGTACCCGCCTTTCCGAGGCCCAGCGTAATCTCGACTACGCCGTCTCAATCGCCGACTCAGACCCGAGCAACGCACTCGTCTACTCCCAACAAGCACAGTCTCTGGCCCAGGAAGCCATCCAATATGCTCAGACGGACGTTGACCATTTCAACGGCGGCGGCTTTGGCGGAGGCTACGGCAACCGTGGTGGCGCCATGAACGGTATGGGCGGCGCTATCCTCGGTGGCATCATTGGCGGATTGCTCTCCGGAGGCGGGGGCGGCGGCTTCGGAGGTGGCGGCGGCTTTGGCGGGGGAGGCGGCGGTGGCGGTGGCGGCGGTTTCGGAGGAGGCGGCGGTGGCGGCGGTTTCGGCGGGAGTGGAGGAAACTTTTAGCCTCTGGCGCCCATTCACGTTTCACAAGTCGTTAGACTCATACGAATTAGTCCTGCCAACACCAACCACAAGACCGAGTATGGATGATGTTCAAGAATAAAAATAAGGGGAAATCAATGGTAAAGCAATCAATTTTCGGCCGAATCGCACAGCTGGCCAAAGCCAATGTCAATGCTTTGTTGGACCAAGCCGAGGACCCGCAAAAAATGTTGGACCAGATGGTTCGTGACTACAAGGCGAACATCTCCGAGGCCGAGGGTGCGGTAGCCCAGACCATTGGCAACTTGCGCATGCTCGAAGACGATTACAACGAGGACATCAAGGCCGCGCAGGACTGGGGCTCCAAGGCGTTGGCAGCGAGCCGTAAGGCCGACGAATTCCGTTCAGCAGGCAATGCCGCCGACGCCCAGAAATTCGACAACTTGGCCAAGGTTGCTCTGCAGCGCCAAATCTCCTCGGAGAATGAGGCCCGTTCGGCCGAGCCGACCATTGCTGCCCAGACCGACGTCGTTGGCAAACTAAAGGTTGGCCTGACGCAGATGCAGGGCAAGCTAACCGAACTGGCCAGCAAGCGCAATGAACTCATTGCTCGGTCCAAGACTGCGGACGCACAGCTTCAGGTCAACGATGCACTCAAGAGCATCGACATCATGGACCCCACCAGCGAGGTCAGCCGTTTCGAGGACAAGATTCGCCGCGAAGAGGCAAAGGTTCGCGGCCAGAACGAACTTGCCGCATCCAGCTTGGATGCACAGTTCAACAGCCTTGAAGATCTGGGCGAGCAGACCGAGATTGAAGCCCGCCTAGCCGCGTTGAAGTCTGGCGGAACCTCTGCCCCGGCAGCGATTGAGCAGTCCGAAGACACAGTCGACGAAGCTGACTTCGACAAACTCTAGGGTTTTCAGGGCTTAGCCCACCACCATATTGCGCACTGACAGCGAAAAGGCAGCTCAGCGAATACTGAGCTGCCTTTTCGTTTGCTGTGAACGGTCAGCTCTCAGCCCCTGCACGTTACATCTGCGTGAATGCCGCCACGGCCGGATCTGCGCCCAGACGTTCCCCTGTTTCCAAAGCCGAAATCTTCTCCAGCTCCTCAGCAGTGAGACTGATAGCCGTAGCTGCCAGATTCTCGCGAATGCGTTCAGGTGTCACTGACTTCGGAATCACGATGTTGCCCAAGCCCAAATGCCAGGCCAAAACGATTTGTGCCGGGGTCGCATTATATTTTTGCGCCAATTCGTTTACGACTTCGCCGGAGAGGTCCTTGCCCTGACCCAATGGGCTGTATGCCTCCACCGCCATCCCCAGGTCGCGGCTCTTCTGCGCTAGAGCCGCCTGTTGGAAGCTCGGGTGTGCCTCGATTTGATTTACGGCGGGGACGATCGTGGAGTTAGCGAGCAACTCGTCAAGATGCTCCGGCAGGAAGTTGGAGACGCCGATTGCACGGACCAGCCCCTGCGCGTACATCAGTTCAAGTTCCTTCCACGCCTGTATGTACAAAGCTTGCGAAGGTACGGGCCAATGGATGAGGTAGAGATCGATCCAGTCAACTCCCAGTGCCTTACGGCTGGCCTCAAACGCTGCTCTGGGATTATTCTGCTCGCCGTTGCGAAGCTTGGTGGTGATAAAAATATCCTCGCGTGCCAGCCCTGATTCAGCGATGGCCTTGCCCACTCCAGATTCATTGCGGTAAGCCGCGGCAGTATCAATATGGCGGTATCCGGTAGCCAGTGCCTCAGCCACCGCTACTCGGGTCTCTTCCGGCGGGATCTGGAATACCCCAAAGCCAAGTTGCGGGATGGTGACGCCGTTATTGAGCGTCAAGTCAGGAACGGCCACATTCGGACCGGTCTGGGATTCTTCAGTCATGTTGATTCATTCCTCTTGTGATATCCACTGTAGACAACGGTTTCCTCCAGCCTAGGACGATCAGCTGATCAATGCATCAAAGGACCATGTGCGGATTCATCCTAGGTTTGACAGTCCTACCCAAACCAACCCAAAGGGATGTGCCAGGCACACAAGTAAGGGCACAATTAAGGGCACAATGGTGACATGGGTCAAAGCATAGAGTTCGGCAAGTTCCTTAAGGCCATGCGGGCCCGCCTGCAGCCTGATCCCGGTGTCACGTTCAGCGCTAGGCGCGTCCCTGGCCTGCGCCGCGAAGAAGTGGCTAGGCTAGCCGATGTCTCGACCGATTATTACACCCGGCTAGAACAGGGCCGCAACATCCATCCCTCACGCTCAGTACTCTCCTCTGTAGCCCGCGCCCTGGAACTCAACGATGCCGAATCCGCCCATATGTTTGATCTTCTAGAGAATTGCGGCGGGCAAGCGGTGGAGCCGAATTCCACCCAACGGGTCCAAACATCTCTGCTGGCACTCCTTGAGGCGGTTGGCGAGGTACCCGCCGTCGTGCTGGGACGTCGCACAGACGTACTGGCCAGCAACCGCACGGCACGGCTGCTATTCACCGACCTTTGCGCGCTTCCCCGCGAGCAGCGTAACTACACGCGCTGGATCATGCTCGACCCCGCAGCACGGGTCCTGTTCCGGGACTGGCATGGTGCCGCCTCCGACGCTGTCGCCGAACTGCGCGCAGACGTGGGGCGCCATCCGCGGGACCCTGAGGTCTCCGCGTTAGTGGGCGAACTTGCCGTCCACAGCGAAGATTTTCGACAGTGGTGGGCTCGGCACACAGTGGGGCAGAAGTCCTCCGGAACAGTGAAACTGCACCACGGTTTAGTGGGAGACCTTGAGGTCGATTTTGTGCACCTGATCATGCCCGATGATCCCGAGCAAAGCCTGCGCATCTACTCGGCCAAGCGGAACTCGCCGTCCGCGGATGCCCTCAGGCTACTCACCACCTGCTCCGAGGGAGAAAAACCACGCACCGGGCACCTCAGCCAGCCCTTGGAGGGAACAGCTCCATGAAATACACACATTTGGGCCGCAGTGGGCTGAACGTTTCCCGTCTTTGCCTAGGCACCATGAACTTCGGTCCGCACACAGAGGAAGCGGTTGCCCACCGGATCATGGACCAGGCCCATGAGGCTGGGCTGAACTTCTTCGACACCGCGAATGTCTACGGTGGCCCTGAACACCGGGGTTGGACCGAGGAGATCGTCGGCCGGTGGATTGCCAAGGGTGGCGGACGGCGGGAACGGACAGTGCTGGCCACCAAGGTCTATGGGAATATGACGGATTGGCCCAATGACTCCAAATTGTCCGCACTCAATATACGTCTGGCTCTGGATGCGAGTCTCAAACGCTTGCAAACCGATCACATTGACCTCTATCAGTTCCATCATGTGGATCGGGATACACCGTGGGATGAGATCTGGCAGGCTGTCGACACGGCAATCCAACAGGGAAAGATCGTATATACAGGCAGTTCGAACTTTGCCGGCTGGCACATTGCTGCGGCTGCGGAGGCCGCCGCGCGCCGCCCCGTCACGGGGTTGGTCAGCGAGCAGTCCATCTACAACCTCCTCCAACGCAGCGTGGAACGTGAAGTGATCCCGGCCGCTACCCATTACGGGCTGGGTATTCTGCCCTGGTCTCCCCTGCATGGGGGCCTGCTAGGCGGTGTGCTGACGAAGGAGCACGACGGCGTACGCAGGTTAGCGGGGCGCGCCGCCCAGGCGTTGGAAGAGTCGCGAGAGAAGATCGCCGCGTTTGAATCCTTAGCGGCGGAGTTGGGCCATCCCCCGGCCGATGTGGCGCTGGCCTGGCTCTTGCATCAACCGGCCGTCACCGCCCCTATCATTGGTCCGCGGACGGCTGATCAACTCACTGCCGGGCTACGCGCCTTGGATGTTTCCCTTGCGGCCGCGGAATTGGCACGGTTGGATGAAATCTTCCCTGGGCCAAAAACAGCCCCGGAAGATTATGCTTGGTGAGCAGTTGTAACGTCGATCTATACCCTTTTGCGGATGGAAAAGCACAGAAGATCCGTATTTGAGGATATAGACTCCGTGTATGACCCTTATTCGAGTATCTGAAGCAGCCCGTTTTCTTGGCGTCAGTGATGACACCGTTCGCCGCTGGCTTGATAACGGGACGCTCAAAGGGCACAAAGAAGCTAACGGCCGCATCGTCATTGACGGCATGGATTTGGCGGCCCTTGCCAAGTCACAGTCGCAACTACCCGATGACCCCACGAATGTCGGCAGTTCCGCCCGCAACCGCTTTGTCGGACTTGTCACCACCGTTGTGATGGACACAGTCATGGCCCAGGTTGAAATGCAGTGCGGCCCCTTCCGAGTGGTTTCACTGATGAGTAGCGAAGCAGTCCGGGACCTTGGACTGGAACCGGGATCCGTCGCCACGGCCGTCGTCAAGTCCACTAATGTGATCATCGAAGTACCCCAGGGGAGCAAAACACTGTGAGTATGTTTCGTAAGTCCGTCGCCATAGTTGCTGCGCTCATGCTCACCGCCTCACTGGCTGCATGTTCCCCTGGTGCGAACCCCGGTGGGACTGCGGAAAGCAGCACCCCAAATACATCTGAGGGAGCCTCCTCGCTTTCTGGAACACTCAACGTATTTGCCGCAGCATCTCTCAAATCCACGTTCACGGAGCTTGCTAAGGAGTTCCAGGCCGCCAATCCTCAGGCAAAGATCTCGTTGAACTTTGACGGTTCTTCCACGCTGGTCACCCAAATAACCCAAGGCGCTCCTGCCGATGTCTTTGCCTCCGCTGATGAGGCGAACATGAACAAGCTCACCACGGCCAACATGGCGCAGGGTACGCCCGAGATCTTTGCGACAAACATCCTCACGGTCGTCGTGCCACCCAATAACCCCGCCAACATCACCAGCTTCGCCGATCTGGCCAAACCCGGGGTCAAGGTCGTGGTGTGCGCGGCACAGGTTCCTTGCGGGGCAGCAGCCAAAACCGACGAAGCCACCGCGGGGCTGTCCATCAAGGCTGTCAGCGAAGAACTGAACGTGACGAGTGTGCTAGGCAAGGTGACTTCCGGTGAGGCGGACGCCGGCTTGGTTTACGTCACTGACGCCACGGGGGCGGGAGCCAAGGTCAAAGCGATCCCGCTGGGCCTGGACAAGCCCACCGTCAATAAGTATCCGATCGTTGCCGTTTCCTCCTCCAAAAAGCAAGAGCTGGCGAAGGCTTTCATCGCTCTGGTCACCGCAGCCCAAGGCCAGAAAATTCTCCAGGAGGCAGGTTTTGGTACTCCTTAGACGGCCTGGCCGTTGGGAATACCAGGCAGTTCCCCGTTGGATCTATGTGTTTGCTGTCCTTGGTACCTTGTTCATCCTGGTCCCGCTCGTGGGCATGGTGGCGCGCGTCAACTGGTCGCAGTTCCTGGCCCTGGTCACGTCTAGTGCGTCGCTGGACGCACTTCTCTTAAGCTTGAAGACGGCGGCCTCCAGCACCGTCGTGTGTGTGATCTTGGGGGTTCCGCTGGCGCTGGTGCTGGCCCGGGCCCAGTTCGCCGGGCAGCGCGTTTTAAGGGCACTAATCCTCCTGCCGCTAGTAGTGCCACCAGTGGTGGGAGGCCTGGCACTGCTCTACACGTTTGGGCGCGAAGGACTCATCGGTAAATCACTGAGCATTGCCGGCATCAACATTGCATTTTCCACCACTGCTGTCATCATGGCGCAGTCGTTCGTGGCCCTACCATTTTTGGTCCTCAGCCTTGAAGGCACCCTGCGCACAGCGGGCCAACGGTATGAGGCCGTTGCTGCCACCCTTGGCGCCCGTCCCTCCACCGTCATGCGCCGAATCACCCTCCCTCTAGTCCTTCCGGGCTTAGTCTCTGGCGCCGTGCTTGCCTTCGCTCGGAGCCTTGGCGAATTTGGCGCCACACTCACATTCGCCGGCAGCTTGCAGGGTGTCACCCGGACTCTTCCCTTGGAAATCTACCTCCAGCGCGAGACGGATCCTGATGCCGCCGTCGCTCTCTCCTTCGTGCTCATTGCCGTTGCTGTGCTTGTGGTGGGCCTGACCTACAGGGCCCCTGCGCACCGCCCGCGCGCCATTGTTGTTCCGGAGGGCATACATGAGTCTTGATTTTCATGCCGTTCTTGCAGAGCGCAACCTCAACGCCACGATCAGTGTGGGTCCCGTCGAAACCGTCGCTATCATGGGCCCCAACGGTGCTGGCAAGTCCTCCCTTATCCAGATTCTCTCCGGGCTTTTGAAGCCCGACGCCGGCCAGGCGACCTTGGGAGATCGCGTCCTGTTTCGCGTCGGTCCGGCTAGCGCAGACTGCAGCTCGAGCGGTACGACTCACTCGGCTCGCACAGCCAGCGCAGCCAGCAGCTGGCTGTCTCCTCATGAGCGCGGCATCGGTTTGCTCGCCCAGGACCCGCTGCTTTTTCCCCATCTGAGCGTTGCGGAAAACGTGGCCTTCGGTCCGCGAAGCCAAGGTCGCGGAAAACGCGCCGCCATGGAGTCCGCGCAAAAGTGGCTCGGCGAGGTGGACGCAGTCGAACTTTCCGTGCGCAAACCGGCTCAGCTCTCAGGTGGACAGGCTCAGCGCGTGGCATTGGCCCGGGCGCTCGCCACAGAACCCGAGTTGTTATTGCTGGACGAACCCATGGCAGCGTTGGACGTCAACACCGCACCGTTCCTGCGCAGCCTCCTCAAACGAGTCCTGGAGCACAGGTGTGCCATCATCGTCACCCATGATGTCCTCGATGCCCTCATGCTTGCAGACCGGATCATCATCATGGAGCAGGGACGCATCATCGAACAGGGCCCCACCGCCGCGGTACTGGCCCATCCACGCAGTCCTTTTGCGGCGTCTTTGGCTGGGCTGAATGTTCTTTCGGGAGCGCTGGAGGGTACAAGCGTCCAGACCCCTGATGCCGGAGCCGTGGTGGGGCGCTTGGCGACGTCGCAGGGGGCGGAGTTCCTGGCCACTCTTGGCTCGGAGTCTCCGGCGACGAGCAGGACATCGGAGCTACCGCTCGCTTCTGCTGACGGTTCGATGGCCGTTGCTGCATTCGCGCCGTCAGCTGTTTCTGTGTTCCTAGAACGTCCGCAAGGAAGTCCGAGGAATTGTTTTGCCGTGACGGTGACTGAGCTGGAACCGCATGGGGATCATATTCGAGTCCGGGCGGGACGGTTATCGGCAGATATTTCTCCCGCCGCCATGGCAGAGCTTGGCCTAGTGCCCGGTTCCGCGGTGTTCTTTGTGGTCAAGGCCGCCGAGGTCGCCATCTACCCGGCGTAATCCGGGTGAGGGGAGTTACCGGAGCTACCGGGTCCCGGATGAATCAACCGGCGCAGGGACGTCAGTCCCTCAAGAATCGTGGGGGCGGATTCGCAACATATTCATTTCCTGATCCCGTCGGCAATATTATGAGAATCATGACTAACCCCAGTTACAACAAACCACGGAACGAAACACAGTGAAAGACGGGGAGTTGCCGACCATGGAGTTCACAGAACGCACGCTGTTGCGTTCCTGGCTGGAGCAGCACCACGCCACCTCGACAGGGATTTTCATCCGCATCTTCAAAAAAGCCTCCGGTATACCCGGAGTTACCTTCGCGGAAGTTCTCGACGAGGGCCTGTGCTTCGGATGGAGTGAAAGCAAGCGCCTCGCCCTCGATGAGCTTTCCTACTTACAGCGGTTCGCGCCCCGCAAAACTCGAGGGACGACGTCAATACGGAATCTAGAGCACGCTCGTGTGCTCATAGCCAGCGGGCTCATGACCCAAGCTGGGCTCACGAGCCTGGCACTTGAAAATCTAACGGACTAACGGACTAACGGACTAACGGACTAAACATGCCTGACACTGGACGGCGCTGGCTACGGGCGAGCCGGGGCGAGCCGGGGCGAGCCGGGGCGAGCCGGGGCGAGCCGGGGCGAGCCGGGGCGAGCCGGGGCGAGCCGGGGCGAGCCGGGGCGAGCCGGGGCGAGCCGGGGCGAGCCGGGGCGAGCCGGGGCGAGCCGGGGCGAGCCGGGGCGAGCCGGGGCGAGCCGGGGCGAGCCGGGGCGAGCCGGGGCGAGCCGGGGCGAGCCGGGGCGAGCCGGGGCGAGCCGGGGCGAGCCGGGGCGAGCCGGGGCGAGCCGGGGCGAGCCGGGGCGAGCCGGGGCGAGCCGGGGCGAGCCGGGGCGAGCCGGGGCGAGCCGGGGCGAGCCGGGGCGAGCCGGGGCGAGCCGGGGCGAGCCGGGGCGAGCCGGGGCGAGCCGGGGCGAGCCGGGGCGAGCCGGGGCGAGCCGGGGCGAGCCGGGGCGAGCCGGGGCGAGCCGGGGCGAGCCGGGGCGAGCCGGGGCGAGCCGGGGCGAGCCGGGGCGAGCCGGGGCGAGCCGGGGCGAGCCGGGGCGAGCCGGGGCGAGCCGGGGCGAGCCGGGGCGAGCCGGGGCGAGCCGGGGCGAGCCGGGGCGAGCCGGGGCGAGCCGGGGCGAGCCGGGGCGAGCCGGGGCGAGCCGGGGCGAGCCGGGGCGAGCCGGGGCGAGCCGGGGCGAGCCGGGGCGAGCCGGGGCGAGCCGGGGCGAGCCGGGGCGAGCCGGGGCGAGCCGGGGCGAGCCGGGGCGAGCCGGGGCGAGCCGGGGCGAGCCGGGGCGAGCCGGGGCGAGCCGGGGCGAGCCGGGGCGAGCCGGGGCGAGCCGGGGCGAGCCGGGGCGAGCCGGGGCGAGCCGGGGCGAGCCGGGGCGAGCCGGGGCGAGCCGGGGCGAGCCGGGGCGAGCCGGGGCGAGCCGGGGCGAGCCGGGGCGAGCCGGGTTCAGGGAGCCTGAAATTGGAGCACACAAACGGAAAACCCCCGGCCAGCGGCCGAGGGTTTTCCTCATCATAGTTGCGGGGACAGGATTTGAACCTGTGACCTCCGGGTTATGAGCCCGGCGAGCTACCGAACTGCTCCACCCCGCGTTGCGTCCTCAACAGTACATGCCTTTGGCCCAAACACCAATTCGGACGGGGCGTAGGCCCCAACGTCAGCGGCCAAAGTCCGGGTGGTCAGCAAGACAATGAGGGCTTTGGCCAACTCTCTTCCCCACCCGAGCTGGCCCCACCGGACTTCCCCACCCGAGCTGGGCCAACTCTCTTCCCCACCCGAGCTGGCCCCACCGGAGTATCCCGTACCCGAACTGGCCCTACCCGACTTAGCGGTGTTTGAACTCAGCGGGACGTTTCTCCATAAACGCAGCCATGCCCTCTTTCTGGTCCTCCATGGCAAAGCAAGAGAAGATCAGGTGCCGTTCTAACTTGACGCCTTCTGCCAACGGAGTCTCAAAAGCGGCATTGATGGCGGCCTTGGCCGTCATGGTCACGGGTTTAGACATGGACGCGATGATGGCGGCTGTGGCAATGGCGTCCTCCAAGAGTGCGTCCACCGGAACCACACGTGCCACAAGCCCGGAGCGTTCAGCTTCCTCAGCACCCATGACCCGGCCAGTGAGCATCATTTCCATGGCCTTGGCCTTACCAATAGCGCGGGTCAAGCGCTGAGATCCGCCCATCCCAGGGATGACCCCGAGCTTGATCTCAGGCTGACCAAACTTGGCGTTGTCAGCGGCGATGATGAAGTCGGCAATCATTGCCAACTCACACCCGCCACCAAGCGCGTGCCCGGCCACAGCGGCCACCATGGGTGTGCGCACCTGGGCCAGCGCATCCCATACGGAGAACCAATCCAGCTGATACATCTCCACGGACGACTTCGCGGCCATCTCCTTGATGTCTGCGCCTGCGGCGAAAGCACGGGATGAACCGGTGATGACAATGGCGCCCACGCCCGGGTCGGCGTCGTACGCTTTGGCTGCGGTCAAGATCTCCTGGCCCATGGCGTCGCTGAGAGCGTTAAGGGCCTCCGGTCGGTTAAGGGTGATGATGCCTACCCTGCCGCGCTGTTCGGTCAGGATGAGGGAATACGTTTCCACGGGTAAGGTGTCCCTACTTTTCGGGGGCGGCCGCTGTGGAGGCCTCCCGGATGGAGTTGATGATTGCAGAAAAATCGGCGCCAGCTCCGCCGTCAAGGGAAAATTCGCGGTAAATCTCCTCCGCCGCGCGGCCCATGGAAGCCTGCACACCCGTAGCGTTGAGCGCCTCCACAGCTAGCCCCAAGTCTTTGGCCATAAGGGCGCCGGCGAAACCGGGCTGGTAGTCCCGGTTAGCGGGGCTTGCTGGAACAGGCCCGGGTACAGGGCAGTTGGTGGTCAGTGCCCAGCATTGCCCTGAGGCGTTAGCGGCTACGTCGAACAATGCCTGGTGGGTCAATCCCAGCTTTTCGCCCAGCACAAACGCTTCGCTGACGGCAATCATGGATACACCCAAGATCATGTTGTTACAGACCTTCGCGGCTTGCCCAGCACCGGGCCCACCGCAATGCACAATTCTCTTACCCATGACTTCAAACACTTCGGCGGCGTCGGCAAAGTCTTCCTCCGTGCCACCCACCATGAACGTCAGGGTGCCAGCCTGCGCTCCCATGACTCCGCCTGATACCGGCGCGTCGAGACTGTGATGTCCGGCGTCGAGCGCCATCTGATGAGCAGTGTGCGCATCCTCTACGGCGATCGTGGAGCATTCCAAGAACAAGGCTCCGGGCTTGGCCGCCGCAAGCAATCCTCCCCCGGGACCTTCCCCCTCATATGCGGCGAAGACGTGCTTGCCAGCGGGCAACATGGTGATGACCACATCCGCTCCGGCAGCGGCCTGCGCCGACGATTCAGCGACACTGACGCCCGCTGCCTGCGCTGCCTCCAGCGCTGCCGGCACCACGTCAAAGCCCGTGACAGAGTACCCCGCCTTTACCAAGTTGGCGGCCATCGGCCCACCCATGTGCCCGAGTCCAATAAATGCGATTGTTCTACTCATTGTTCGCCCACCAATCCATCCTGTGTTCGTGAACTTCTTGATTGTGCTTCCCAGTTCGGGCCCAGACCCAGTTCCTCCGGGCCCAAATCAGCCATCGCATGCGCAGCCACCTCGGCACCAACGTCCGCGAATGCGTCTGGATGCCAAGCCGGATTGCGGTCCTTATCTACCAATTGCGCCCGGATCCCTTCGGCAAAGTCTGGCCATCGCAGAGCACACAGGGAGATTCGCAAGTCCTGGTCTAGTCCCTCTTCTAGCGACGTCATAAGCCGGGCGCTGCGCAGTGCAGCCAGCGTTACGGTCACAGCGGTCGGTGACTTCCCTGCAATGGTCTGCGCGGCCTTCGAAGCCTCCTCAATCCCCAGCCCAGAGAGTCGCGCAAGGATAGTTTCGACGTCGTCCGCTGCATAAGCATCATCGATCCACTTCCGCTGTGCCATGAGCGCAGAGGGCGGCGGAACCTGCCCGAACCGGGCGACGGCGGCGGACGCGTCGCGCTCGCACAGCTCAGCTATTAGCTCAGCCACGTTCTCCGACTCTACAAAGTGGTCCGCTAAGCCCATCGCGATGGCGTCCGCACCGCTGAACATGGTCCCGGTCAGTGCCGCGTGCGTACCAAGTTCGCCGGGGGTCCGCGAGAGTAGGAAAGTTCCGCCAACATCGGGGACAAAACCGATACCTGTTTCAGGCATGCCGACCCGGGAGCGTTCGGTGACCACGCGGTGTGATGCATGCGCGGAAATGCCCACGCCACCACCGAGGACCACACCGTCCATGAGCGTCACGATCGGTTTCGAGTAGCGCCTAATACGGGCATTGAGATGGTATTCGTCCCTCCAGAACTGCTCGGAGGCATTCCCACCTGTGCGGGCGTCATGGTAAATCGTGACGATGTCCCCGCCTGCACACAGCCCCCGCTCACCGGCGCCGCGGATCAAAATCGTGGCGACGGCGTCGTTATCCTCCCACGAGTCCAAAGCCCGGGCCACGGCCACGACCATCCCATGGTTGAGCGCATTCATTGCCTGGGGCCGGTTCAGGACTATCTCGCCAAGCTGCCCCACCCGCTGCACTAAAACGTCGTCGTTCTCCATATGCCTGTGTTCAGCCACCTTATCCGCGTTGTCTTCCATTGAACGGCTTTAATCCTCGAGCGCCAAGCGCCCTACAATCAGGCGCATGATCTCGTTACTCCCCTCCAGGATCTGGTGAACTCGCAGGTCCCGCACGATCTTCTCCAAACCATACTCGGAGAGGTACCCGTAGCCGCCGTGAAGTTGTAGCGCCTGGTTGGCTACCCGGAATCCCGTGTCAGTGGCAACCCGTTTGGCCATGGCACACAGCTTCACGGTGTCCGGAGCGCCATGTTCAAGAGCGTCAGCGGCACGCATCAACAGGGTTCGAGCCGTTTCCAGCTCCGTGTCCATATCCGCCAGTTCAAAGAGCAGATGCTGTTGTTTGACCAGCGCAGCACCAAATGCGTGCCGCTCCTTCAGATACGCAACGGATTTTTCAAAAGCCGTCTGCGCTCCGCCCAAAGAGCAGGCCCCTATGTTGATACGTCCCCCGTTGAGACCTTTCATGGCGATCATGAAACCATCGCCTTCCTCCCCGAGCCGATTCGAAACCGGGACACGGACGTCCTCAAAAACCACTTGACGTGTTGGTTGGGCTCGCCAGCCCATCTTCTTTTCCTCAGCACCAAAGGACAGTCCGGGTGTCCCATCAGGAACCACGATCGCCGTGATGCCGTGGCTGCCGGTCTCAGCGGTGCGGGCCATCACAACGTACCAGGTGGAAGTGCCCGCGCCAGAGATGAATTGTTTAGTGCCGTTGATGACGTACTCGTCGCCGTCGCGCACCGCCCGCGTTGCCAACGCCGCTGCATCTGATCCGGCACCCGGCTCCGTCAGGCAATAGCTACCCAGCTCAGTCATGGAGGTCAGGCCGGGTAGCCAGGCAGCGCGTTGGGTCTCATTGCCGAAGGCGTCCACCATCCACGCCACCATATTGTGGATGGAAATGTAGGCAGCTATGGACGGATCAGCTTTGGCGAGTTCCTCAAAAATCAGCACGGCATCGGTCCGGCTCAGCCCGGATCCCCCGTAGGTCTCCCCCACGTAGATGCCCCCCATTCCCAGCGTCCCAGCTTCCGCCAACACATCAACGGGGAAATGCTTTGTCTCGTCCCATTCGGCGGCGTGGGGGGCCAACGCGGTGGCGGCGAAGTCGCGCACCATCTCCACTACAGCCTGTTGGTCTTCGGTGCGCTCAAACATTTCGCTCTCCTTGGCACGCGGAGCGGTGCTCCGTGATTCGTCGATGAGTCCGTATCCAGGCCTTATGGGCCGTTGCCGGAGCTTACTTGCTGACCTTGCCCATCAGCGAGGCGATCGGCCTCAAAAATAGGGGTCGGGCAGCGAACCAGGCGGCCGTCATGACCAACAAGGAAACGGCGAAGATGCCGAATCCCCACCAGTTCACGGCGTCGCTGGAAGCGTACATGTGGTTCAGATTGCGCAGGGCACCGGTGGCCAGCACCAATGTCACGTGCACAATGATGAACAGGACAAAGTAGAGCATGACCGGAAAGTGAACCATGCGCGCAGCCCCAATGGGGTAGATCCTGTTAAGCTTCGTGGCATTCTTGGGCCACGCTCCCGACATCCGGATACCGGTGATGATCGCCAGTGGTGCGGCGATGAAAACGGTCACAAAGTAGGCGATCAGCTGCAGGGCGTTGTAGTTCACCCAGCCATTTTCTGTGGGCCAATTCAAGGATAGGTATTGCAACCCCGCGGAAATGGCATTGGGAAAGACGTCCCAGCTGGTAGGAATTATCCGCATCCACTGACCGGTCGCAAAGAGCACAATGACGAAGATAATGCCGTTGAGTACCCACAGGGCATCCAGGGTCAAATGGAACCATAGATCCAAGGTGATCTTTGTGGGTGAATTCCGAGTCTTGATAAGGCCCTTGTTGTTACGAATCCAGTGTCCTGAAGGCTTCTTGGATGTCCGCACCATCCAGCCAGAACGGATGATCAAGATGATAAAGAACATGTTCAAAAAGTGCTGCCAGCCCAGCCACGCTGGCAAGCCTACGGGCGCGGATGCGGGCAGCTCTGACTGTCCCGGGTATTTTTGCATCCATGCTTTAACACTGTCCAAACCGGTGAACCATTGCGCTGCCAGCACCAGTATCAGCAGGGCTAGTACGACGCCGGCCGCTATCAAGGCGGGCTTGGCCCATTTCTTGTTGCTCCCGGGCCGTCTCTTTACGGGGGTCGACATCGTCTTAAAAACCTCTTTCGCAAAACTTCACTTAACTAGTGAGCCGGATCGGCCTTATTTCAAAGCGTTGATTGGGCGGATCCGGTTCACCGGTAGTCCGTCCGCGCCTACCCCTTATTAGCAGCGAGCGCTTCGATGAGCTGGGGTACCACTGTAAACACGTCGCCCACAATGCCGAAGTCGGCCACGTCAAAGATGGGGCAATCGGCGTCCTTGTTGATCGCAACGATGGTCTTCGCCGTTTGCATGCCAGCCCGGTGCTGAATGGCGCCGGAGATGCCCAAGGCGATGTAGAGCTGCGGGGAGACACTCACACCCGTTTGACCCACCTGCGCCGCTTGAGCAACAAAACCGGCGTCGACCGCGGCGCGGGATGCACCGACTGCCGCGCCGAGCGCATCCGCAAGCTGCTCCACAAGGACAAAGTTCTCCTTCGAGCCAAGTCCGCGCCCACCGGAGACAACAGTTTTGGCGGAACGCAGTTCCGGACGGGAGCTTGCCACGGCCGCGGCTTCAACGCCGTCAATCTTGGCGCCCACGGCAGTAGCGAGCTGAAGGGTGGTTACCTCCGGTGTTGCGGCAGGCGCACTTCCGTCGATCGCCCCTTGGCGGATTGTAATGATGGGAAGGCCGCCCTCAACTACCGACTCAACGTCGTAGGCGCCGCCGAACACTGAATGACCGGCAATGACCCTTCCGGAATCTTGCCGAACGGATACAGCATCAACCAACAGAGCCCCGCTGATTCGTACGGCCAGCCGGGCTGCCACCTCACGCCCGTCGACCGAGTTCGCTGCCAGCACGGCAGCCGGAGAAAGCGCCGCAACAGCCTGAGCCAACGCGTCCACGGCAGGGGTCCCCAGCACCGAATCGGCGCCGTCCACCACACCTTGGTACAACGCGACAGCGCCCAAACGCCCTAGCTGAGCAACCGTCTCTTCGGGCAAGGGAGCCGAGGATGCGCTCACTGCAACAGGTGTTCCGATTGCCCCTGCAGCAGCAAGGAGTCCGCGGACCGATTGCGCCACAGCGCCCTGGTTATTGACTTCAACAAAAACAATGATGTTCTCCATGCTGAACCTTCCTAGACCAAACGGTTTTCAATGAGGTAGGCGGCCAGCTGCGTTCCAGCCGTGCCTTCGTCAACGACTTTGGTTCCAGCCGCGCGCACCGGGCGTTCGGAGGTAGAAACCACCATGCTGCGCGCAGGCGTAGACGCCACTTCCAGCTCGCCCACTGACACCGTGGACACGGGCTTACGTTTAGCCGTAAGGATGCCCTTGAAGTTGGGGAAACGTGCTTCCGCGATGTTTTCGGTGACGGTAACGACCGCCGGGAGTGCTGAACTAACTCGCAGGGTGCCTTCTTCGCTGCGGCGCTCACCACTGACGGTTCCGGCGGAAAACTCTGCCACGGAGAGGGCCCCAAGTAATGGCAGGCTCAAGAATTCCGCCACCATGGCCGGGACCACGCCGCCACGTCCGTCAGTGGATTCATTACCGGCAAGGATGATGTCTGCACCCACGTCCTTCAGCGCTGCGGCAAGGACAGCTGCAGTCCGAATTGCGTCTGAGCCGGCCAAGGAATCGTCCTTGACATGAATGCCGGAATCGGCGCCCATGGAAAGAGCCTTGCGGATCGCTTTGGCCGCCCCGTCCGGCCCCATCGCGAGCACAACCACTTCGGTGGACTTGTCTTTGTCCTTCTGTTGCAAGGCGACTTCCAGTGCGCGCTCGTTGATTTCGTCAACGATGTTATCCCCCGCGTCACGGTTGAGCCAGCCTGTGGTGAGGTCTAGTGTGCGCTCTTCATAGGTATCGGGCACTTGCTTGATCAATACGACGATCTTCATCGATGGTCCCTTCACTTCAGAGGTATTGGAATCAGATTACTAGGGATACCTAGCATTTACTAGGTATCCCTAGTAAATTGTTGTTGACGCCTCGATAAGGAGCACAATGACCGACTCTTCCCCACTGCCCATAGACCCAATTGCGGAAGCCAGACGGCAGTGGCTCGTGCACGGGTGGGACAGCGCGGCAGATGGCATGGCAGCATTTTCGTCCGTGATGCGCGCCCATCAGCTCATGTACAGCAGGGTGGATTCTGTCCTCAAACCGATGGGACTTTCCTACGCCCGATTGGAGATGCTCCGACTGCTGTCCTTCTCCCGCGACGGTACGTTGCCGATGGCGAGCGCCAGCGCAAGACTCCAGGTTCACCCCACCTCCGTGACGAACGTAGTGGACAGGCTGGAAAAAGATGGACTGGTGCGCCGCGAAGCCCACCCCACCGATGGCCGGGCCACCCTTATCGTCATCACAGACTCCGGTTACACACTGGTGGAACAAGCCACCCAAGTGCTCAACGAGCAAGTCTTTGAAAGTCCGGGCATCCCTGCTGAGGACCTGCGCAGTATGACAGCAATTCTGGCCCGTTTCCGACGTGCCAGCGGCGACTTCATTGACCCGCCCGTGCGCCCAGAACCGTTCTAGATCCCCGCGCGTTTCCTCCACTTTCGCCGAGACCGACGGAGCACGCCGAAAGGGCACGTGCGCTTCGTCTCCCTCGGCGTGCTCCGTCTGTCTCAACACGGTCAGCGGCACTGCACGTCCATGTCCACGACCACGCCTTGTGAACGCAAATAGACCAAGTGACTTGCGGTCTCGGCCAGGGCCAACCGCAAAGTGAATCCACGCAACGAATCAAAGCCACGGGACCACGAAAGTTCCCGAGCCACATCCCAGACGGTAGTTGCAGTTCCTGAATCCACGACGGCGGCAACCTCCCGAGCACGCTCGTGCGTGTGTTCACGCAATTCGATCACGCGCTCCGCCAGTCCGCGGAAACGGTATTCATGGGCGGGAAGCACCTCCATCTGCGCACCCACCGCCATACCATCTAGCGACTGAAGGTAGTCGCTGATCGGATTGAGATGACTGTGAGCTTCGAGCGAGACATGCGGAGTGATCCGAGGAAGGATGTGGTCGCCGGTGAGAATGAGTTGGTTTGCCTCATCCAGCAGGACGATATGCCCGGGCGTATGCCCTGGAGTCGCCAGAACGCGGACCGCCAGCCCAGCAATGGGCAGTAAGTCCCCACTGGCCAGCCGACGCTGGGGTTTTTCGACGCTGATCAGCTGCTGCCAATCATTGGCGTCGAACGTTACCTCGTGCAGAAATTCTGCCGGCACTCCCCACGTGGCATATTGTGAACTGTCTTCGGCCACAAATTGATCGGGATCTCTACTCCAGTCCGTGGGGAACGGCTCATTTTCCCCCAATGCCACCCATGCACCTGACGCTGCCCGCAACCGGGCAGCCATCCCCAGATGGTCCGGGTGGAAATGGGTGACCACGATCCCCGTGATCCCCTCCGGTGCCAGGCCAGCCGTGGCAAGGCCGGCTTGGAGCACGTCCCAGCCTTCATCGGAGTCCCATCCGGGATCCACCAGCGCAGCTTCCCCGTCACCGAGCAGCAAATAGGCCAGCGTATACCGCATCGGGTTATCGATGAACGGAACCGGAATGGACCAGACTCCGGGACGGACTTCTTCCACCCCGGGCATTATTTTGTCCTGCCAAGCCTGGAATTGTTCGGTTCCGGTGACGGTAATCAAGCTGTCCTCCAAAGATTAAAGACACGAAAAGTAGCTACATTTGCTGACTTAGTCATACCCTGCCGGATACAACGAACCCAGAGCCTGGCCAGTAGATTTTCTGCGAGCCCAAGCATCGGCACAATGGCTGCCGCGCCCACGGCTTCCACGCCAGCGTTAGGCTCACGAGCAGCGAACGTCGCAATTCGCGGCCCGCGCTCGATGGAGCCACTTGCCTGGCCAGTGTAGATCGGGACCGTCCATTGCTGGCTCGACCGCGGTGGGCAATCCCGCGGTGAACACTCCATTAGATAGCTCAGGAAAATATCGGCTCCTCTGAAAAAGCTCCCACGATCCGTTAATAGGGGATGACCCAAGCCGTGACATGTCTTGTGCTGCCCTCCTCAAGAAAGCTATGAGCCGCTAAATACGCCCGGGCGGTGCTCCCGGAGTGCCTGCACGGCCTCCAGCAGGTCCTCGCTGTGCAGGAAGGACGTGTTCCACAAGGCGACGAAGTCCAGACCCCGGGCAATTTCTTCCTCTCTGCCATGGTTGAGCACGGCCTTGGTCCCGGCTACGGCCAGCGGTGAATTAGCCGCCATCTGCGCGGCCATGTCCAGTGCCGCAACCAACAGTGCGTCGGGATCGGCATATACATCATTGACCAGCCCGATTTTCTCGGCCCGGGTTGCCGTGATGTCTTTGGCCGTCAGTGCCAGCTCTCGCAGCTGCCCTTCGCCGATAATCCCGCGCAGACGCTGCAGGCTGCCCACATCTGCCACTATGGCCAAACGAGCCTCGCGAAGACTGAACTTTGCCTCGACGCTGGCCAGCCGGACGTCGGCAGCGGCGATCAAGTCAACGCCGCCGCCAATACACCAGCCCGAAACGGCCGCGATGACCGGCTTGCGACAGCTGGCCACGGCAGTGATGGCGGACTGAAGGCTCTTGATGGTCCCGAGTAGTTCGGTGCGGGCCGCCGCTTGGGCGCACGTGCCGGCCCCCATCCGCTCCAGCCAGCCTCCTAGCACCTCCTGCACGTCCAGGCCGGTACTGAAATGGGACCCCTGACCCGAAAGTACCACCGCCCTCACGGTTTCATCGGCGTCCAGGGCCACAAATAACTCCGGCAGTTCGGCCCAAAACGCGAGGCCCATCATGTTGCCGCGGCCGGGTCCGGTCAGCCGCACAAGTGCAACCCCGGGGGCGGTGTCCGCCTCCACTGCGAAGGCCCGCCACGCCCGACTAAAGGCCGGCCCGGCCACGGCACCGTCCATCAGTACCGCTCGCCCTTCTCTGCTTTGGCAACCAGTGAAACAGGTGGCAGGAAGCGCTCGCCGTAAGCGGCCGCCAGCTCGCGGGACCTGGTCACAAAACCCGCCAGGCCGCCGTCGTACCCGTTCATGTATTGGAGCACGCCACCTGTCCACGCAGGGAAGCCGATCCCAAGAATGGACCCGATGTTCGCATCCTCGACGCTGCGCAGCACGCCCTCATCCAGGCACTTGACAGTCTCCAGCGACTCGGCGAAGAGCATCCTCTCCACCATGTCCCGGAACGGGATTTTGGCGGATCCGCCGTACGTTTCCACCAGGCCCGCCCACAAGGACGTGCGGTGGCCATCGGCGTAGTCGTAGAAACCCGCGCCAGCCAACTTGCCTGAACGCTGGAACTTCTCCACCATCGTGTCCACCACGTCATAGCCGGCGTGGTGGTGATACTTCTGCACGCCTTGGTCGGCGTCGAGCCCGGCCTTGGTCTCCTTCTGGATCTTGGAGAGCAGCCCCAAGTTCAGTTCGTCCGCCAGTTGCAGCGGCGGGGCCGGATAGCCAGCCTGCAATCCAGCCTGCTCGATCGAAGGTGCTGCGATTCCCTCTCCCAGCATGGCCAGTGCCTCATTGATGAACGTGCCGATGACTCGGCTGGTGAAGAACCCACGCGAATCATTGACCACAATGGGGGTCTTGCGGATCTGCACGGCGACGTCAAACGCCTTAGCCAAGGTGGCGTCCGAGGTATTTGCGCCAGCGATAATTTCCAGCAACGGCATCTTATCCACGGGGGAAAAGAAGTGCAGACCGATGAAATTATCCTGCTTCCGGACACCCTGTGCCAGTTCGGTGATGGGCAGAGTTGAGGTGTTCGACCCAAGCACGGCGTCCGGGCCGACGATGTCCTGGATTTCAGCAAAGGCCGCTTGCTTCACACCCACATTTTCAAAGACGGCCTCAATGACCAGGTCACAGCCTGCCAGCTCCGCCGCCTCAGTGGTGGGGATGATTCTTCCCAGCAGCTCGTCCGCCTGCTCTTGGGTTGACTGGCCCCGGCCCACGGCTTTCTCGGTGAGGGACTTGGAATAGTTCTTGCCGCGCTGGGCCGCTTCCAGAGAGACGTCCTTGAGCATTACCTCCATGCCGCCTCGGGCACACACGTAGGCGATACCCGCGCCCATCATGCCGGCACCGAGCACGGCAACCTTCTTGGCCGTATATTTTTCAAATCCCTTGGGGCGGCTGCCCCCGGCCTTGATGTGGGCCATGTCGAAGAAGAACGCCTTGGTCATGTTGGTAGAAACCTGCCCGGTCACCACCTCGACAAAGTATCGGGATTCGATCTCCAGTGCCGTGTCGATGTCGACCTGGGTACTTTCGACGGCGGCTGCAAGGATGGCGCGCGGCGCCGGATAGGCCGCTCCCTTGAGCTGCTTGCGCAAGGTTGCGGGAAGGGACGGGAGAATTGCCGCAAAGCCGGGGCTGGCGGGGGTACCCCCGGGGATCCGGTACTTGGGTACGTCATAGGGCTGTACAGCCTCGGGGTGCTCGGCGATCCAGGCCTTGGCCGCCGGGACCAGTTCTTCAACGGTGTCCACCACCTGATCCACCAAACCGACCTCCAAAGCCTTGCGTGGCTTGTACCTCTGTCCCTGCAGCAGGACCTTCGTGACGGCGTTGGTCACGCCCATGAGGCGCACCGTGCGGACGATCCCACCTCCGCCAGGCAGCAGGCCCAACGTGACCTCGGGCAGTCCGATGACTGAGCCCCGGGTGTCAGCGGCGATCCGGTAGTGGGTGGCCAGAGCAATCTCCAGCCCCCCGCCGAGGGCTGCGCCGTTGATGGCCGCAACCACTGGCCGACCCAGGGTTTCCAGTGCTCGCAGGGGCTTCTTGATAGCCGTGCCCAGGTCAAAGATGCGTTGTGCGTCCTCGGGTCCTGCCGATACGAGGTCGTTCAAGTCCCCGCCGGCAAAGAACGTTTTTTTGGCGGAGGTGAGGATCACGCCGGTAATGGAGTCCTTCTCGGCAACGAGCCGCTCAACGGCCGCCTGCATCGAAGATGCGTAGGCGGCGTTCATGGTGTTGGCTGACTGCTCGGGATCGTCAATGGTCAAGATGACAACGCCGTCGTCGTCTTGATCCCAGCGGATAGTGCTTTTGGTATCAGTCATTGTCTTTAGACCCTTTCGATCAAGGTTGCCACGCCCATGCCGGCGCCAATGCAAAGCGTGATGACAGCCAGGCGGCCGCCGGTGCGTTCCAGTTCATCCACTACAGTCCCCAGGATCATGGCGCCGGTGGCACCCAATGGATGGCCCATGGCGATGGCACCGCCGTTAACGTTCAGCTTTTCATCCGGAATGTTCAGGTCCTTTTGGTACTTCAGCACCACGGAGGCGAAGGCCTCATTGATCTCGAAGAGGTCAATGTCATCCACGTTCAGACCGGCGGTTTTGAGCAGTTTTTCGGTGGCCGGGGTGGGCCCGGTGAGCATGATGGTGGGGTCCGCCCCCGAGGTTGCTGTGGCCACAATCCGTGCCCGCGGCGTCAATCCAAGCTGTTCGCCGATCTTGGCGCTGCCGATCAGGACCAGGGCCGCGCCGTCGACAATCCCGGAGGAGTTCGCGGCCGTGTGAACGTGATCGATCTTCTCCACAGCATGGAACTTTTGCAGTGCGACGGCGTCAAATCCGCCAGCCTCTCCCATGACGGCGAAGGCCTGGCGCAGCCCGGCCTGGGACTCGGGGGTTGATTCGGGGCGCATGTGCTCGTCACGATCCAGGACTACTAGTCCGTTTTGGTCCCTCACGGGGATGACCGAGTTGGCAAAGCGTCCTTCCTTCCAGGCTTGGGCGGCCAGCCGTTGCGAGCGCAGGGCGTAGGCGTCCACATCCACCCGGCTTAAACCTTCCATGGTAGCGATCAGATCCGCGCCCACGCCTTGGGGCACAAAGTAGGTGTCATAGTTCGTAGCCGGGTCCATGGCCCAAGCGCCGCCGTCGGAGCCGATGGGCACGCGGGACATGGACTCTACTCCGCCGGCGATGATCAGTTGGTCCCATCCCGAGCAAACTTTTTGGGCTGCGATGTTCACCGCTTCCAAACCGGAGGCGCAGAACCTATTGATTTGCAGGCCACCGACTGTGTTTGGCAGTCCCGCAGCCAGTGCCGCCGTGCGGGCAATGACCGCGCCCTGGTCCCCCACCGGGGAAACGACGCCGAGGATCAGGTCATCGATTAGGTCCTCGTCCAGGCTGGGGTTGCGTTTGCGGAGCTCGTTGATCAGTCCTACCACCAGGTCGATCGGCTTGGTGCCGTGCAGGGAGCCCTTCTTGCCACGGCCCCTAGGGGTCCTGATGGCGTCATAGACATATGCTTCCGTTGATCCTGGTTCACTCACAGCAGGCCAAGTCCTTTCGGTGGTTCTTACGGGGTTCTTCGGTGGTCAAGTGGTTTCAGGCCTGCTGCTCACACCAGGCGTGCGGCGGGCGCATGCATGGCGTCATCGAGCATGACGTCCTCTGGCTTCTTCGCCAAAAAATCACTTATTGACATACCGCCAATAGTTCAGCACTATTGACACCATGTCAATAGTTGATGCAGGTCTCTATTTTCTTGATGAAAGCGACCACCATGGCAGGCGAAACTCCCAGCACTTATTCAGCCATCACGTACACGGTGGAAAACCGCATCGCCACGGTGTCCCTGAATAGGCCGGAGGCTCGCAACGGCTACACCTTGACCATGGCGGACGAGCTTGAGCAAGCATTCAAGAAGGCCGACGCCGATCCGCGGGTCCGGGTTGCCGTCCTGACCGGCGTCGGCAGGGACTTCTGCGTCGGTGCCGACCTCAGCGGTGGCGCCTTTGACATGTCAAGCTCCGCTGCCGCCGCAGGCTGGCAGGAACCGGCCGGCCGCTGCTCGAAGACCATCTTTGAGATGAACAAGCCTGTCATCGCGGCACTGCGCGGAGTCTCGGTGGGTGCCGGAATGACCATCACGCTCTCCTGTGACATCCGGCTGGCCTCCCACGATTCACGCTTTTCCTTTCCCTTCACCCGTCGCGGGATCTTTCCGGAAGGGGCCTCTGCTTGGCACCTGCCCCGTCTGGTGGGCTTGGCCCGGGCCAAGGACTGGATGCTGACGGGTCGGTTGTTTGGTGCACAGGAAGCACTCGACGCGGGGTTGGTGACATCCCTGCATGAGCCCACCGACGTACTCGGTGCGGCGCTGGAGCTTGCCCGTGACATTGCGGCCAACACCTCCGAAGTGTCAACCGCGGTCACCCGACAAATGCTCAACCGGCTCAGCGGGTTCGATTCCCCCTACCCCGCCCACGCACTGGACTCCCGGCTCATTGCCGAGCTTGCTACAAACGTCGACGCCGTCGAGGGTGTAAGTTCCTTTCTGGAGAAGCGGCCACCGCACTTCCCGCTATCGGTTCCAGGTGACCTACCGCAATGGTTGCCGTGGGCCAGACCGGCAACCCCTGACCAGGAACCAACACCATGATCCAGACCAACCCAACAATTTTGGAGCGCCAGTCGTCAAATCTGGCAAACGGCACCCGCAGCAGCATGGCGGAACCGCGCAGACAGCGTTTGAGCCCAGACGAACGTCGCCAACAGATTTTTACCCATGCGCAAAGGCTCTTCAATGAACGTCCCTACGAGGAAGTGTCCACCACCGAAATAGCTGCGGAAGCCGGCGTGGCGCGCGGACTGATCAACCATTATTTTGGCAACAAACGGGAGCTTTATCTAGAAGTCATTCGGATCAGTTCCACCGTTTCAGAGCTTGTCGTGGCAACACTGCCCAATGGCTCGCTCGAAGAACGCATAGACATCGCCATGGTCTGGTTTCTTGATTCGCTTGCGCAATCCGGGTCCACCTGGCTCACTCTGGGTTCCGGGGGCGTAAGCCGTGATCCCGAACTGGAACGGATCCTCGTTGCCTCTGAAAACAAGTCCATTGAGCTTTTAGTCGTGGCCTGTGGTCTGGCAACCCAGTCCGAGAACAAGGAACAGATCCGGGCCATGTTCCGGGCCTATGCCCAACTTGCCCGCAGCGGCGCACGCGAATGGTTGCTCCGCAAAACATTGACTCGCGAACAATTGTCGATGTTGCTAGTTAGCACCTTGCGGGCGATCGTGGAAGAAGCAGTCCCAGCCCGCAACTCTAGGCGTTGACTTTCGCCGAGCTACTATTTTTCGGGTTTACTCCTGCCCGCTCACTGCAGGTTGGAGGTGAGTCTTGCTGCGCTGTCCCAGAATTTTTCCCACGTGGGCCGTTTGACCCAGTCATTAAGATCCAGACGGCGGCTGTTGGCGCGATAACTGTCCTCTACCAAGTGCATTTTGGCGACAAATTCGGCACTGTGAATGAGCACGGAGATTTCCATATTGAGCGAAAAAGAGCGCACGTCCATATTGGACGAACCAATCACGGCAACGTCTGAATCAATGCTGAAGTGCTTTGAGTGAAGCACTTCAGGAGCTTTGTAGAGGTAAATTTTGACCCCGGCACGCAACAAAGCCTCATAGTAGGAGCGCTGCGCGTGATAGACCATGGCCTGATCTCCGATCTCCGAGACGAACAACTCAACATCCAGACCCCTGGCAGCGGCGGTGATGATCGCCAACAGCACAGAGTCCTCGGGGACAAAGTACGGGCTTGTGATACTCACCCGTTCCGTGGCTCGGTGGATCATGGCAACAAATAGCTTCAAATTGTTGTCATTTTCAAAGCTCGGCCCACTGGGCACCACTTGCGCGTCCACCAGATGCGCTGCGGGATCAAGGATCACCGGGGAGGTATCCAGGTCCAGCAAGTCGTCGGTTTCGCTAAACCAATCTGTGGCAAACACGGCGTCGATCTCTCTCACCACCGGTCCGTGGACGCGCATCATGAGCTCGTGCCAGCGCAGGCCACGCTCTACGTTCTTCTTTTTGTTATAACTCTCGTGGACCAGATTCTGTGATCCAGCAAACCCCACACGGCCGTCGACCACCAGTAATTTGCGGTGATTGCGAAGGTCCACGCGCTGCCACTGTCCACGCCACGGTCGCAGCGGAAGCATCGCCTGGTACTGCGCACCCATGTCAGCCAATTTGGCGAGTGTCTCCTTGCGCCCAGGATTCATGACTGAAGCCAGATGATCGCTGAGGACCCGGACGGTGACTCCGCGGTCGCAGGCACGCGCCAGCGCATCGAAGAACGGCGTCGTCGCTTCGTCAAACACCAGAATGTAGAACTCCACGTGGACGTAGCTGGTTGCGCAGTCGATCTCTGCCGCCATAGCCGCAATGGAGCCCCGATAATCTGGCAGAAGTTCGACGTCGTTGCCTCCCACCATGGGCAGGGCACCGAGGGTTGTGTTCAGCGTGACCAACGAGGCCAATCCCGCAGGCCACTCATCCCGGTGTCCGGTCTGGTCAAGACCCTGTGTCCGTTCCAGAATCAGCGCGTTGATGTTGCGCTGTTTGTCGCGGCGGGCCTGCGGGAGTCGGTTAAAGCCGACGGCGAGGTATCCCAGCAGGCCCACAAACGGGATGAAGATGATGGTGAGCATCCATGCGATGGCAGTGGCAGGCCTATGCCTAGCCGAAATGAAGGCAACCGCTGTCGCCCCCAAAATTACGTGCAGTGCCAACAGTATCCAGGCCACGGCTTCACTATCCATGGACCAAGTATCGCCTATCTGCAATGGCAAGAACGCAGGCGCCCTGCGGCGCGAACACGTCATAAGAGAACTTGCCAATACTCTTTCAAGGAAATCCCGCGGTCCATTTTCATTGACGTTTAGATGAATCTAAACGAATCGGACTCAATGCACTCCGTAGACATGCTGAGAGACGCTCGGTACTCTCGAAAATAACAGAAAGTAGCCATCAGTTTTTGTCTAAGATGTTGGCGTCATCCGCGATCGCAACAGATTTACCTGCGGGCTAGAGGGCACATCACCAATATTTTGCTAGTGCAGAGGTTTGCCATGTTTGAACACTTCAACAATGCAGAGGAAACCTTCAGCTACAAACTCGGTATCGAACTGACCACGGAGGACGACGCCTTGGAAAGGCTGGAAGATATGGAGAAGACCGCGGCGTTCCGGGAACCCAAGTCCACAGCTGACGAGACAAATGAGTCTGTCGTTGAAGTGATTGTTTGCGCTGGCGCCTTGACGCAGGAAAACGCGGCCAGCAAAAATTTTTAGCACACCTATTCAGCTACGGGAGGAACTGAGCATGGCAAAAAACACGAATTCGGGCTTGAAAGAGATGCTCAAGTCCCGGCAAAACTCCTAGCGCCTTGCCAAAAACGCAGTTTTCCCAATTAACCAGTTTTCTGGCAGGCTCTTGATCGTAAGACTCAGCAGGAATTCACGAACCCGGAGGATGCAATGAGCAACGTCAGTAACGAGCCAGTTGAAATTTCCACCAAAATGCTTCCCGGTGAATGGACCGAGGAATCGATGAATGAACTCGTTGGTTCCTATCAGCAGAAAATCCGCGACATGGGAGCACCCGAGGATCAGATCAACACTTCGGTTGAGACTCTAGATGACGGTTCCGCTAACGTTCGGGTGAGCTGGCACCGCACGGGCGTGCAGACTTTTGCGAATATGGGCCAGAGCGCTGTGAGTGAGGCTGCGAATTCTCGCGGCCACGGAGAACACATCCCAGCCGGGGAAACCACGAAGGACTCCAAAGGCTTGGGCGCAATTTTAGGCGATGCGGAGCGCTCTGCCATCGATGAGCCGTCCACCCAACGCGCAGTAGACGCGCAGGAGGATACCCCAGCGCCGAATCTGGTTGTTTATACCGATGAGGAAGGGAAGACCTACGCCGAAGATGTAGGTCCCGTCGAAAAATAGTCCGGCGGTCAGCGCTACATTTCCTGCCAGCTTTAATCTTTGAACCAGCAAAAAAACACTGACAACAGGGAGATTTCAATGGGTATCGCCGATAAATTTGATGCTGCAAAAGACAAGGTGACAGGCAAGGTCGAGGAGGCCATTGGCAAAGTCACTGACGATAAGTCCAAAGTGATGGAAGGCAAGTTCGACCAGACCAAGGGAGCCGTAAAAGACAAGCTTGCAGACGCGAAAGCGCATGTGAAGGAAGACGCAGCGGACCTCCACACCGATGATACCGAAGGTGGATCTCCCACTCCGCACGGCATCTAAGCCACACGTCAACGCTGGCGAGCCACGACAGGAGTGGGGTGG
>NZ_JAJJBU010000014.1 GCF_020905375.1 Arthrobacter cryoconiti | reverse complement strand
GGCCCCCCCCCCCCCCCCCACTCCTGTATTACCCCACCAGAGCCCGGGGCACAGAGCTATTCTTGGGTCGAAAAATGTTCCGAATCATCTTTCTGTGTTTCACAACGTTCTCGCTACTGTGGACGCATGGAGAGTTTAGTGATTTACACGGTCGGACATTCCACGCATTCGATTGATGAATTCATCGCACTATTGAAATCTCACGGTGTGAAGAAGCTGGTGGATGTGCGCACCATCCCTAAATCACGCCACAATCCACAGTTCATGGAAGAAGATCTGGCAGCCAGTCTGCGTGCCGAGGGGATCACGTACCGTCGGGTGAAAGACCTCGGCGGTCTGCGTCATGTGCGCAAGGACAGCCCGAACGGCGGCTGGCGCAATAAATCGTTTCAGGGCTACGCCGACTACATGCAAACACCAGAATTTGCTCGGGCCGTTGATGGGCTGATCGACCGGGCGAAAAATAACGATCTGGCTATCATGTGCGCCGAAGCTGTGCCGTGGCGCTGCCACCGGTCCATGATTGGTGACGCTTTGGTGGTCCGCGGCGTCACGGTACTGGACATCATGAGCGAAAAGAGTGCGACACCTCACGTGCTGCGTTCATTTGCCCGCGTGAAAGATACCAACATCACGTATCCACCTGAGCTATCGCCCACACCATAGGATGTGAACGAACCGAGCGAGGGAAGGTTGGTTGTTCCGCTGTGAAACCTGTACTGCACCGTGTAAAAAAATGGGCGATGTCAACGGCGGCCGGCCAGCGTCTATTGTTGGCGCTCAAGACTTCCCTTGCGGTCGGGATCGCATGGCTTTTGGCCAGATATGCACCCGGGGTGGCACAAAGATATCCCTATTACGCCCCACTAGGCGCGTTGGTGAGTATGTATCCAACGTTTATGGGCTCAATCCGGGCTGGATTGCAGACGCTGACGGGCATTACTCTTGGCATCTTGTTAGCTGCTGGTGTATTGCTCCTGGGAAGCCCGAATATTTTCAGCATTTCCTTAGCGGTTGGGCTGGGCGTTTTGGCGGCAGGACATCCTCGGTTGGGGGCGGGCCGAGAGTACGTGCCTGTTGCCGCTCTGTTTGTTTTGATCGTTGGCGGACAAGACGCTGATTCCTTCTCAGTAGGTTATGCCGTGCAGATGAGTTTGGGGATACTTGTGGGCTTGGCAGTAAACATGCTCATATTCCCTCCTCTTGCTCTAGACGCCGCTCGTCTGGGAGTGTCTCGCGGACGGAACGTCTTGGTCAACCAACTCGAAGATATTGGCTACGCGCTGGTTGAGCATTGGCCGCCTGAGCGCAAGGACTGGGCCGAACGCACGGAAGTCATTAGCGCCACCGTTAGTGATATCCGTGGAGCCGTTTATCACGCGCATGAAAGTCAGAAGGGAAACCCGCGTGCGTATCTGCATTCTCGCCACCGTCTTGCGTCTGAGAATTTTGCCGATCTAGCGGTACTTGAAGCTGTTGCCTTCCATGTTCGGGACGTCACAGAGGTACTCTCCAACGCCGTCTGGGGCAGCAGCATGGACGGCGTATTTGACGCCAAGCTGTGCACACCGATGAGTGAGTGTTTACGATCCGTCGCTCACATACTGAAATTATGGGACGACGCCGCCCTCGATCAGCAGAGCTTCGATCAAGCACTAACTGCGGTTGATAACCTCACGTCTGAGCTGCGGCTCTCAGCCCGGGAGGAACATCACTCGATGGCTCCCGGCGCGGCCGTAGCTTTGGACAGTGAGCGCATCCTAAGAGCCGTGCATCGACGAGTTCTTGCACAAGCCGAAAATGCACTCTAGTGGATTGAATTTAAGCTGATATCGCCATCATGAGCGTGAGCCATGGTTAGATTAGGTATTATCACGATGAATCATGAAAGTCCCGATAACCCGATTGCAGCACCCCCGTTAAACTCGGTGCACATTCAGAGGAGGAGATGTCCATGAAAGCAAAGTTAGCCTTCCTTGCAGGTTTAGCTCTTGGATACGTCGTAGGTACCCGCGTGGGGCGCCGTGGCTATGAGAATTTGAAAAATAATGCGCGTGCGCTCTGGCAGATGGACCCAGTTCAGGACACAGTGCAGAACTTGGAAGATTCAATCAAAGAAGAAACAAAGAATCTGGGAAACAAGCTTGTCAGTAAGATTTCCGGTGAAAACAATGCCGCGCACAGCCCTTTGAACCAGGAGGCGTCCATCCCAACGAATGCAGTTGCGGATGTGGATTCAGACCCTGCATTAAATTCTGAGATAGGTCAGGATTGGGCCGACGAAGGCGGAGCATTACCAGCAGGGCCCGCGAGCTGAGCAGCGCCGCGATTTAGTAAACTCTGCTAAATATCGCCGACGAGCAGATGTCTGTTGTGGACTGGGTAGCTCTCACGACTGGTGCATTCTTCACGTCTGCATTTGCCGCTATTTCAGTTTTCTTCGTCCGGCAGAAGATAACTCAGGGAAGTAGCTCTCCCACACTCGTCTCGTCACCCAAATAAGGGCCTGATGAGTACAGCTGGCGACGGGCCAAGAAAGAAAAAAGTTTCACAGTTACCCTCAAAATGTATAATAGAGGTGCTTTAGTCATCCGGTGAAGTTCATTCATCGGTTATCTGGGAGGAGATGTTTATGGTTTCCAAGAACTCGTCAAAAGCCAAGTACACGGTTCCGGGGCTGTCACTGACAGACGGACACAAGGTAGGCGCACTTCTGCAAGATCGCCTGCATGCACTCAATGATCTCCAACTAACACTCAAGCACGCCCACTGGAATGTGGTCGGCCGGGATTTCATTGGGGTTCACCAGATGCTCGATCCCCAAATCGAACTGGTCAGGGGCATGATCGATGAAACGGCAGAACGAATGGCCACCTTGGGAGTATCACCCAATGGGCTGCCGGGCGCACTGGTGCGTTCCCGTGCATGGGATGACTATCCTCTCGGGCGGGCCAGCACAGCTGAACATTTGGCAGCTCTTGATGCCGTCTACGATGGCGTGATTTCCAGTCACCGAGAGGCGATTGCCGCCGCTGGAGACTTGGATCCGATCACGGAAGACATGCTCATCGGGCACACCGGTAAGCTTGAACTTTTTCAATGGTTCATGCGCGCTCATCTAGAGGACAGCGCCGGGGTGCTTCAGAGCCCGGATGGTTCAGCAAGGCGCAACAAGGCTGGCAAATAGCTTTTCAAAAGGAAGCAATAAGGCTTCTGTCTCAATTTTTCTAGCTCTCATTTTCTAAGGAGTCATTATGGGTTTCATCGGCTGGATTATTCTGGGCCTGATCGTCGGTGCCATCGTCAAGGCTGTCATGCCAGGGCGAGTCGGCGGTGGCTGGGTTACGAGTCTCATTTTGGGCGTTGTCGGCGCGATCGTCGGCGGCTGGATCGGCGACCTACTCTTCAACAAGGGCTCAATGTCATTCTGGAGCCTCGGCTCCTGGATCCTAGCGATCGTCGGCGGCCTAGTAGTTGCCGGAATCTATGGAGCCATCACTGGCAGGAACAAAAGCAACGCGTAACTGATTTGCTGTAGAAACGTAATCTGAGACCACCGGCAGTTGATGCAAAGAACTAGATTGTCCCCACAGGACCCTTTTAGTTCAAAGCCCCAACTGCCGGTGTTTTCGTTTCCAAAAATGTAGTCCAGATGGCCGTCAAGGAATCTCAAGACTCTCGACCACGGCGGATCTAAAATGCTACCCAAATAGAAAACAAAAAGTCCCCGATCCGAAGATCGAGGACTTTTCTATCGTTGCGGGGACAGGATTTGAACCTGTGACCTCCGGGTTATGAGCCCGGCGAGCTACCGAACTGCTCCACCCCGCGATGTAGTATCTACTTTACGCGGAACCGTGCTCATGCCCAAACCGAGCCAGCGTGACGTTTGTCTCCCAGCCGGCTCTGGCCAAGGCGCCGTCCTAGTTAATGACGTAAAGATGCCCCACACCCATACGACTGTGCGGGTGTAGGGCATCTTAGGTTACGGCTTCGGGACTCGAATCTGGACTACGGAGCCGGCGTCGCGCTTGGCGTCGCACTTGGCGTCGCGCTTGGCGTGGGAGCAGCAGCACTGTCAGCGGCAATCGCCGCGTTCAGCGCATCCTGCAAACTCTTCTGCGCTACCCCATAAGCGGCGAAGTCCGACTTCGCCAGGGCCGCCTGCCCATCCTTTATTGCTTGGTTCGCATCGCTGAGCGCCTTAGCCAACGCAGGGTTGGCGCTGGGCGGCGCCTTGGAGCCCTCGGTGGAGCTCCCGGCCGCAGCCGGGTCCTTCACGACGTTCGCATCACCTGCCGCAGCTCCGGAGTCACCATCGAATAATTGGTCAAGTGCGGCATTTAGCGTCGCAGCGTAACCAATCTTGTTTCCGAAGGCCACCAAGACTCGCTGAAGTGTGGGATAGGACGTGGAACCCGTTGATTTTACATAGACGGGTTGCACGTAGAGCATGCCGCCGCCGATAGGCAGCGTGAGCAAGTTCCCGTTGATGACGTCCGATTGACCCAGTTTAAGCACGTTCAGCTGGTCCGAAACTGTGGGATCTGACTGGAAGGTATTTTGCACCTGCCCTGGTCCAGGTACCTGCGTGGCATCCGGAAGCTCCAGTAGCTGAAGTTTTCCGTAGTCGTCGCCCTTAACTCCCTTGACGTTGCCGGCGTCGCCGTTGGCGGAAAGGAACCCGTACAAAATATTTCGGGAGTCCGTGCCCTTCACCTCTTGCGGAATGAAGTCAGTAGTCAGGGAGAATGCAGGCTTGTCGGCGCCGGGTACCTTCAGCGAAAGGTAGTACGGCGGTTGCTTATCAACGGCCGTGGTGGTGGGATCGTCCGGGACGCTCCATGCCAGAGTGTTCTTGAAGAAGTCGCTGGGATCGGTTACATGGTAACGACCCAGAAGCTCGCGCTGGACTTTGAAAAGATCCTCCGGGTACCGCACGTGAGCAAGCACGTCTCCCGACATTTCACTAATTGGCTTCACGGTTGCCGGGAAAATGTTTTCCCACGTCTTCAAGATCGGGTCCTCGGTGTCCCAGGCATACAGCTGAACAGACCCGTCATAGGCATCCACCGTGGCCTTGACCGAGTTGCGGATGTAGTTGACGGAGGCATTGGGTAGAGCCCCGACGCCGTTGGCTGCCGTCAGCGAATCTGTGGTGGCTTCCTGGAGCTGTTGCTGCTGCGAGTAAGGGTATGTGGAACTCGTGGTGTAGCCATCCACAATCCATTTGACCTTGCCATCGACGATGGCGGGGTAAGGGTTACCGTCGATCGTCAAGTATGGCGCCACCTTGGCCACGCGCTCGATCGGCGTGCGGTCATAGAGAATCTGAGATTTATCGTTGACACCGTTGGTCAGCAGCAAGTCCGAAGACTGGAACTTCAACGCATATAGAAGGCGGTTGAACCAATTCCCGATCGACGGGCCGGCATTGCCAGTAAAAGTGGTCAATGATTCGTTCGCGGGAGTATCAGAGGAGGTGGTGGTGCTGCCCTGTGGCCTGTCCAACTCAATGGGCGCCTTGCCATCAGGGGCTCCAACTACGGAATACTCACTCGTTGACTGGCCAAAATAGATACGCGGCTGGTAACTGGTATCAGTACCCAACACGCCGGTCGACGGCACACCGGACTGCATGAACACGGGTTTGCCATCCGCTGTGACGGTGTTGCCGTATGCGGCTACGACCCCGTAGCCGTGCGTGTATACCAAGTGCTGGTTGTACCAACTCTGCTGGTCAGGGTTGATCCCGTTGGGGTTCAACTCACGCACAGCGATTACCGCATCTTGGACTTTTCCATCAATCGTATAGCGATCCACGTTTAGAGTCTTGGGGAACTTATAGTACGGACGGTACTGTTCCAGCTGCGCAAAGGTGGACGAAATCAAGTTCGGGTCCAACAAGCGGATGCTCGCGGCAGTGTCCGCGTCCTTACGCAGCGCGCCTGCCGTCGCCGTCGTCGTCGCATTGTAGGGGACGACGTCGATCTTGGAGAGTCCGTAAGCGTCCCGCGTCGAGTTGATGTTACGACCGATGTAGGGTGCTTCGACGCTGCCCTCAGACGGCGTCACCTGAAGTCCTTGCACGGCCCACGGGTAGATCCCGCCAGCAACAATTGCGGTGACGATCAGCATTCCAGTACCGATCAGCGGCAACTTCCACTTTCCAATGAACGCTGCCACCACGAACAGAATCGCTACCAGAACAGCTGCCACGGCCAAGATGGCCTTGGTGGGTATAACGGCGTGGACATCGGTGAACATAGCACCGGCGCGGTAGCCGCCATTGTTTAGCAGTGTTGCGTACTGATCCAGCCAGAAATTAATTCCGAGCAGGACCAAGAACACGGAGGAAATGACGGCCAGGTGAATCTGGGCCGCACGTGAAGTAAAGATGCCGCGTTCGGTCAGGCTGACGGCACCATAGAGGTAGTGGGTGAGGAGCCCCGCAATGAAGGAGATAACAGCAACACTGATCAGCAGACCAACTAAGAAACCAAGGAACGGCAAGGTGTTGGTGTAGAAGCTGATATCCATACCGAACTGCGGATCGGTCTTGCCAAATGGCACTCTGAAGATAAACAGCAGCACTTTATCCCACTGTGCCATTGCAGCAGTACCAGCAAACAACCCGAAGACCGCGGGAACACCGATCATCACTACACGGCGCACCGGTTCCAACTGCATTTGATAATGGTTGAGGTTGTCATCGCGCTGGCTGTCCGGCGCATAGACGGGCCTCGCCTTGTAGGCTGTGCGGATCGAAAAATAGACTCCGGCGCCCATGACTAAAAACGCGGCTAGGAAGATAAGGAGCTTGGCGAGCTTTTGCCGCCAAAACACCTCCGAGTAGCCGAGCTGGTCAAACCAGAGGAAATCGGTGTACACACCGGCAAAAATCACCAACCCAATGACCAGCGCGACCACAATAATAATGGTCGGCATGAGTGCACCTCGGCGTTTTGGCCTGGCGGAACTACGTGGAGACGGGGCTGGGCGGGATGTCACTCTTACCTCTGTTTGCTTTTGGCGGTTCGTAAGCTAGTGCTGTTCTTGGCCCTGGCGTAGCCAGTGCCTTAACCCTGCCACGAATGGTCCAGGGATCAAGTTCCTAGTGTTGCTCAATCGTTACGTGCAAGTGGGCAACGCGGACGAGTCTTTTCCGGCACCAATAGCGGAGACGGCATCGTACGCTTCCTTTAGAGTAGCCACTTTGATCACTCGAAGCCCGTTCGGGACATGTCCTACCACGTCTGAACAGTTTGCGGCTGGTGCCAAAAAGTACTTGGCACCGTTATTATGCGCACCAACCATTTTCTGTGCAATGCCACCAATCGCGCCAACGTTCCCTTGCGGATCAATGGTTCCGGTGCCGGCAAAGTGCGCTCCGCCAGTCAATTCCCCAGGGGTCAAAGTATCCATGATGCCCAAAGCGAAAATCATGCCAGCGCTGGGCCCACCAATATTGCTGAGGGAAATCTTCACGTCAAAGGGAAACGTGAATTTGTTCGCCAAAGAGATACCCAGCAAGTATTTTCCGTCGGTTCCTGTCTTCGGAGTCACGGATACAGTCTGCGCTTGGCCAGCACGACGGATCTTCACGGAGACGACGGCGCCGCTACTTGCTGCCAGAGCCGACTGGATGTCAGCGAGCTTCGTAATGGGCTTATCCCCTACAGCGACCAAGACGTCGTCGGGCTTAAGAACACCCGCGGAGGCACCATCGGCAGGCACCGAGGCAACGGAGAGAACCGATGCGAAATCGATGCCCAAGGCCGTAAAGGCAGCCGCCGTCGCATTTTCTTGAGAGGACGTCATGGCAGCAGTATTCTCGCTGCTCACCGAATCCGCGCTGACGCCTGGGGCATAAATGAGCTCGGACGGGTAAACAGTGTCCGACGGCGTAAGCCATGCGGAGAAGGCTTGGAAGATATTGATCTGGTCATCCGCCAGGCCTCCGCTCAAGCGCACCGTGGTCAGGTCCAGGCTGCCTCCGGAAGCTGGGAAGCTTTCGTGACCGGAGACGGTGATGACGGGTTGATTGTTCAGCTTCCCTATCGTATTGATAGCTGGCCCCGGTGTTTCAATGACGTAAGGGGCTGGAATTGTAAGTGCCGCCACGGCAAGCACTACGGCTACGACGCCCGAGGCCGCCATGAGCGAACGACGCTTGTCACGGGCAACAGCGGGCGGCTGCGGTGCCGCTTGCTGGTTCACTTCTGTCAATGCACTTACCTTTCCATGGCACAGGATCTTGCAACGGGCAGTCCAGATGCACTCTTCAGCGCAAAGTCCATCCCCTACCCTACTGCGAATCTCCGTGTTCTCGCTGGGAACATCCGAGATCCTCCGGCAGCGCACAAACGAACGTTTTCTCCCCTTTGCCGGTAGCGAACAGAAGGGGTACAAAGGGCGACAACTATGCGCGGCGGCGGTAACGTAAAGTTCAACAGCATCCACTGCGAGGATCGGGACACCATGTCTTCCACACCAGCCAATAACGACGACGACACACCCCAGGACCCGTTGTCTGAAATGCTTGCCAAGCTCATGGGCGAAGGCGGGATGGAAGGCTTTGATCCAAGTGAGCTGGCTAAGGCTGCCGGGTTGCCATCGGACCCCGCTGTGCTGGCCCAAATGTTTTCACAAGTCCAGTCCATGATGACAAACTCCTCGGATACTCCCGTTAACTGGGAATTGGCCCACGATGCAGCCCGAAAAGCTGCCGCTGGCGATGATCCTTCTGTGACTGCAGCTCAATCCCGTGAAGTCGATGAAGCCCTTCGCTTGGCGGAAATGTGGCTGGACCCCTACACGGAGCTGGCTGCCACGGGAATCATGGGACGTGCTTGGTCGCGAGCGGAATGGGTTGAGGAAACGCTGGGCACATGGCAACGGCTCACCGAACCTGTTGCAAATAGCATCGCCTTTGCCATCTCAACAGCCATGAATGAGCAACTGCCCGAAGAAATGAAGTCCATGATGGGAGGTGCCGCGTCCATGATGCAAAACATGGGCGGCGCTCTCTTCGGACTCCAGCTTGGCGCCGCAGTTGGAGAACTCGCCAAGGAAGTTGTGGGCTCTACGGACATCGGGATTCCGCTGGCCGATTTGCAGATGGCCCTACTTCCGGCCAACGTCAAAACGTTCGGGGAGGGTTTGGGTGTACCGGAGCAGGAAATTCTTCTGTTCTTAGCGCTGCGGGAGGCCGCTCATGCGCGCCTTTTTGTCCAGGTCCCGTGGCTTCGCGGACACCTTTTGGGAACTATTGAAACTTATGCCCGAGGCATCCACATCGACATGTCCCGCATCGAAGACTTGGCCCAGAATCTTGACCCGAGCAACCCGGAAGCCATGCAGGCTGCCCTGTCCGAAGGGGTCTTCATGCCGGCCCGGACTCCTGAACAAGACGCCGCCCTCGCCAAACTTGAGACGGCACTGGCCCTTGTGGAGGGCTGGGTGGACGAGGTCACGTTCTCTGCTGCCACAAATCTGCCTTCAGCGCCCGCAATTCGCGAGACCATTCGTCGACGACGGGCCACCGGAGGTCCGGCGGAACACGCATTTGGCTCGTTGGTAGGCCTGGAGCTGCGTCCCCGCCGCCTGCGCGAGGCTGCTGCCTTGTGGTCTTCCTTGCGGGAAGAACGGGGCATCACCGGCCGCGACGCCATCTGGGCGCACCCGGACCTGCTGCCGACCTCCGCCGACCTTGACGATGCTGCGGGCTTTAGCGCCCGGCGGTCCGCGGCCGACGCCTCAGAATCTGACGTTGATGCGGCACTGGCCAAGCTTCTCGACGGGGGCTTCGATGACCTGCCACAGGAAACTGACAATCTCCCGGACGATCAACAAACCCCTGAAGACCCCGACGCGCCGGATCATTCAGAGCCCAAAGATTAAGGCCCCGAAGACGCGGTTACTGGCGGTTGACTAACGCCGCCAGTAACCGCGTCTTCTCTAGATTTACGCTAAAGCCATGGTTCTCGACCAGCTTCATCCATCCGGGCGCTTTCTTCCTCCGTGCCATCACCCATGCCGATGATATTGCGGGAAGAGGCGAACGATGCGCCGTCAAGGAACGCCTTTGCCCGTTCTACATGCGGGTAGCTAGCAAGCTCGGCCCAGAAACCAGCGCCGTGGTTCGGATGGATCAAATGGGCAAGTTCGTGGAGCAAGACATAGTCCAGGACCCACTCCGGCATCCCCTGAACATGATGGGAAATTCGAATGGTCCCGCGTCCATGAGTGCAAGAACCCCAGCGGCCTTTTTGATTTGTCACCCACCGCACTGATTGGGCTACCGCCCTACCCGCCAAATATTGTTCCGAGAGGAAGGTGGCACGGCGCATCAAGGCATCGTCGCTGGCAGGGGTGCGACGCCGGCCAGCAGCGTTAGTGCGCTGATCCACCTCCAGCCGCGAGACCATGTGCGGCACCCAGTACTGTTCGTCTTCCAAACTCAGCCGGGCGGGGACAGCGATGACGGCGCGGCCTCCTTCCCAGAATGCCGCGATCCCCGTCTTGCGCCGACGCGTGCGGCGCACCACCACGGGAGCGCCACTTGCGCCCGTGTGAGCGGAGAGTGAATCTCCTAGCGGACCCGGAGTTCCATACCCGATCGGCTTTCGCCGAGGGTCTTTGCGTCCGGGTCGTTCGTGTGTCGCCATGCATAGACCGTACCGCGGCGAACCAGCGGAATTCGAACCACCCGGAACAATTGTGGACAACTCCTTGCCTGTGGATAACTTCGAGCACAGAACGTTCGCATGTGCCAAGATCACAGCACCGGCCAGCACTGGCCTGGCGTGTGAAGCAGTCAGGAGGACACCATGGCAACTATCAATCCAGGTCTTCGTATGGTCCGCCGCGATTCCCAGGGCATCCAGATCGGCGTTGGCCCAGGGGGCACCATCATCGAAGGGCTTGCGGATCGCGACCTGCTCTTCATCGAGGCGCTTCGCAGGGGCATTCCAGACGCCGAGATTACGAAGGCATCAGCGGCCATGGGACTCTCTGCGGAGCGGGCACAGGAGATCTGCACGAGCTTGAAGGGCTTGCTATTCCACGACGCCGAGATAAGCGCCCACGGTTTCCGGTCCGAACGTCTGCTTCCCGAACGCTCAGCCCTTTTGGGTCTTTACCGGGAGCCGTCAAGTGCCTACATGGCCAGGCGAGAACACGGCGTCGTGCACGTCATCGGCTTAGGTCGCACAGGTGCTGCTCTGGCGCTTGTGCTGGTCAGCGCTGGTCTAGGAACAATCTTACTGGAGGATGACCAGCCAGTGTCGGCAGTGGATGTAGGCCCAGGATCGTTCCGTCTGGTTGACATTGGCCTGCCGCGATCGGCTGCGGTACGCCGGCAAGCACTGGCGGTGGACCCCGGGTGCCGTGCGCACGTGGTCCACGATGGCGGCGTGGGCGGACCAGATACCCGCTGCTTAGACTTAGCCATCGTGATAGCGCATGACGCTGTTGGTGCGCAAACAACCTCGCGTTTCATGAGCGCGGACCGCCCCCACCTGTTCGTCCTGGTACGTGAGCAAGACGGCACAGTTGGTCCGTTGGTGTCGCCAGGGCAGACTGCGTGTGCCGAATGCGTGGAACGGCATCGAAGTGCAAGCGACCCCGCTTGGCTGGCGCTGAGCCAGCAATTGGCCGATGGCAGCAGCACCGACGCCAGCTCCCTCCACGGGTCTGCGCAGAGGCACCGGCCGGAGTTGCTCGAAAGTGCTGCCCTCGCCATGGCCCTGGCTGGCACAGGTGCTGCACAAGCCCTGTTATTCCTTGATGGTGTCAATCGCCCCAGTGCATGGTCATCCGTTATGGCGTTTCATCCCGACAATGGTCGGTGGACCCGGGCAGAATTCAGCACCCATCCGGAGTGCGGCTGCCAGCTTCAACGTCAAGCGCTGGCTACAATCTCCAGCACAGCCTCTCCATAACGTTCCAGTTTGGCCGGGCCCACTCCCGGGAGGTTCGAAAGACCAGCCAAGTCTTGAGGCGCCGCCTCGGCGATGGCAATAAGTGTCGCGTCGGTAAATACCACGAACGCAGGGACATCCGCTGCGGTGGCTTCTTCCAGCCGCCAAGCTCGCAGCTCTTGAAAGACGGCTTCGTCATACCCTGCCGGACAGGAATTGCAGCGGCCGATCTTGCGTTCGGCCCCCGTTGTAAGAACCTTTCCGCATACCCGACATAGCGATGGTGCGGCGGTTTTGCGGCGCTTGCCCGCCGCGGCTAGCCGCGGACCCGTCGGTTCGCCTCCCACGGATCCAGGACGCAGCCCATCCAGAAACCGGGAAGGCTTCCGGTTGGCACGCCCACCAGGCGTGCGGGCTGTGGACCAGGAGAAATTTAGAAATTCCCGGGCACGGGTAATACCCACGTAGAGAAGCCGCCGTTCCTCATCCACTGTTTCCGGCGTGTCAGCAAAAGAAATGGGCATCAGGCCCTCGCTGAGCCCCACCAAGAACACAGCGTCCCACTCCAGCCCCTTGGCCGAATGCAGCGACGCCAATGTCACCCCCTGAACCGTTGGTGCATGCTGGGCAGTGGCACGTTCTTGCAGCTCTGCCACAAAATCCACCAAGTTGAAGGCATGTTCGGGTGTATCCCGGGCCACCACCAATTCGTCAGCAAGTGCCACAAGCGCCGCTAGCGACTCCCACCGTTCGCGGACTGCCCCTCCAGATTTTGGTGCCTCGTTCTGATATCCCAGATTCCCCAAGATATCCCTCACCAACTGTCCCAGAGGCTCTTCAACCGCCGCCCGTGAGGCCGCACGCATCTGCAAGATGGCATCACGCACCTCCTTGCGAGCAAAGAAACGCTCACCTCCTCGGAGTTGATAGCCCACACCGACCCCGGCCAACGCACGTTCATAGGCTTCTGACTGACCATTGGTCCTAAACAAGACGGCAATTTCGCTGGCCTGAGTGCCGTGATCGATGAGAATCTTGATGCGATCCGCTACGGCAGCAGACTCAGCCTCGTCGTCGCTGCATTCTAGGAACTCTGCAGCCGCTCCACTGGGCCGCTGGGCCACCAAGTCCAAAGGCGCAGACCAGAGGGAATCCGCACTCAGCCCACTACTGCGGCGGCTTTTTAGCAGTGTGTTGGCCAAACCGACCACCTGCGGAGTGGAACGGTAATCCCGGACCAGCTTCACTACCTTGGACTCGGGATAGCGCGTACGAAAATCTAGGAGGTGCCGCGGCGTAGCGCCGGTAAAGGAGTAAATGGTCTGGCTGGCGTCGCCGACTACACATAATTCCTCACGCCCACCGAGCCACAGGTCCAGGAGCCTCTGTTGAAGAGGCGAAACATCCTGATACTCGTCCACCACAAAGTGTCGATACTGCTCGCGCACCGTTGCAGCAACCCGTGGATCCTCAGCCAAGATACCCACCGTGATCAGCAGGACATCCTCGAAATCAATGAGGTTCCTGTCTCCCTTGACGTCCTCGTACGCTTGGAACAGACGGCCGACGGCGATCGTGTCCAGGCCACCCGGTTCTCCCCTGTCGTGGGCGTGGGTCAAATACGTCTCGGGAGTCAGCATGGAAACTTTGGCCCATTCGATTTCCGAGGCCAGGTCACGGATGGCCGCTCGGTCAGTAGGCAGCCGCAGACGGCTGGCTGCCGCAGCGATGAGCTGTGCTTTGTGGTCGAGCAAACCCGGCAGCTGACCGCCGACAGCATGCGGCCAAAAATACTGTAGCTGCCGCAGAGCAGCAGCGTGGAAGGTGCGTGCTTGGACAGTGCCGACACCTAAATCCCGCAAGCGAGTACGCATCTCGGCGGCTGCCCTGGCCGTAAAGGTGACCGCCAAGAGTCGGTTGGGGTTGTACACACCAGTGTGAACACCGTAGGCGATGCGGTGTGTGATAGCCCGGGTCTTACCCGTTCCCGCACCGGCTAATACACACAGGGGCCCGGACAGTGTGGTCGCGACAGCGCGCTGTTCCTCATCTAGTCCCGCGAGAATGCGCTCCTCTGCCGTGCTCTCGTCCATGACGGGGACACTCGTCTGCAGGGATTTAGAAGTCACGCCCGCTCGCCATTTTCTACTGCTGTGGCGGATGAATCACTCAGTTCGGTGCTGCTGATTTCGCCGCTCATAAATTGCTCTCCCGACTCGGCTGGCTCAGCGATCAGTCCGCCATACCAGTGCTCGATTAGCGAGCGAGCGATGGACAGCCGCTGGGAAATAATAACCTCGCCGTTGAGCACTGCTCTTTGGAGTTCCGCGCGAGCGAACCAGCGGGCCTGCCTAACTTCTTGATTATCTGGCACGGCGTTCGTGTCGAGAGTATGTGCCATGTAACCAAGCATGAAAGACCGCGGGAAAGGCCACGCCTGAGATCCCACGTAATCGACAGAGTCCAAATGAACGCCTACTTCTTCAGCGATTTCACGCACGGCCGCCTGCTCTCCGCTCTCACCGGCTTCAACGAACCCGGCCACAGTAGAGTAACGGTTTTCCTCCCACGCGAAGTTGTTAGCCAGAAGAATCCGATCGTCGCCCCCCACGATAGCGACGATGACGGCCGGGTCCGTGCGCGGGAAATGCTCGGAACCGTCTGCCGTGCAACGGCGCATCCACCCAGCATTTTTAATTTCGGTCAGGGAACCACAGCGTGGGCAGTACCTGTGAGACTTGTGCCAGTTCGCGACAGCCTGAGCCTCTATAAAAACAGCGGCGTCGGCCGAAGGCAGTATCGACGCTGCGTCCCGGTATCCGGCGAAAACTGCGCCTTCGGGAACCCACTGGGGGTCGGCGTCGTCCTGGGGCAAGATCTGCAAGATCAGGTGCGTTCCGGCAGGCAGGTGTGGATGGTGGCTTGGCAGCGACTGCCCTAAGTAGACCGTCAATGCAGGCCCTAGAAGATGCTCAGGAAAACCTGTTCCTGGTAAGAGTACAAGTTGGTTATCCTGCACCAGCGCTTTGCCGTTCTTCATCAAAACGACGCGATGCCCAGCTTCGGCCTGCACCTGTGCCAAAAATCCATCGGCATTTCGCGATTCACAGTTGCGTTCGAGCACAGCTTCTGGCGACGTTAAGGCATGGATCATGCTTCTACCGTACGCAGTCCAGCGCGGTTTTTACATTCCATCACCACCTTCTGTGGACAGTGCAGGCTCAGCGAGCGCCAGACTACTTCTCGCGACTCGCCGCCGCAAGCGCAGACAGTTGCCACTCCTTCCCTCTACGGTGGAGGTGTGAGACGAATGACTGCAATCGAATTGGCCGCTGTTGCCAGCGCGGCCGTGCCCGGGCTCAACGTCACAGCCTTTGGTCCAGAGCCTGACGATGCCGCCGATTTCAACGCTGCGCTTCTGGTGGATTCAGAAGGTCGACGCTGGCGTGTCCGCTCGCCACGACACGCAGAAGCCAGTGCCCGTCTAGAAACCGAGCGCCAGGTGCTGCGTGCGTTCTCACCGGCCATTCGTGCCGAATTGCCGTTCCTTCTGCCCACTGTGGCAGGGACGGTCCGCCAAGATGAACTCATCACATTTGTCTACTCCCACATTCCCGGCAAGGCCGAATCCGTGGAGGAACTATCCGCCGGCGGCGCCACCCTGGCCCAAGAAATCGGAGCGGCAATTGCCGCTATCCACGACCTGCCACAAAATCTGGTCACGAACGCCGACTTGCCAAGTTACACGGCCAACGAATTCCGTCAGCGAAAACTCAATGAGCTTGACCAAGCCGCCACAACAGGCAAGATCCCCCCGTCCCTGCTCCGCCGGTGGGAGCATGCCATGGAAGACGTGGCTCTGTGGCGATTCAATGCCTCTGTGGTCCACGGAGACCTCCATGAGGACAACATTTTGCTCGAAGGCTCACGCCTGACTGCTGTGATGGGCTGGACTGATCTGCGGGTAGGGGACCCTGCCGATGACTTCGCTTGGCTGGTTGCCATCAATGATCCCGACTTTGTGGACACGGTCATGCTGGCTTACTCGGCTGCGCGCCATGAGTCCCCCGATCCACATTTGCTGCGCAGAGCGGCTCTCAGCGCCGAATTTGCTCTGGCTCAATGGCTTGTCAAAGGCTTTGCCACCGATTCTGCGCGCATGGTGGCGGACGCAGAAAGCATGTTGGCTACCCTCAAGGCGGACATTGACGCTCACGGCGGTCAGCCCATCAGCACCGATCCGGGACCAAAGGCACAAGCTGTCTCCTCCGCTAAGCAAGAAGATGCTAAGCAGGAATCAGCTGGGCAAGTATCGGAGCCTGCCAAAAAATCCGTCACTGTCACCAAGATCGAGCCTACGGAAAATAGCGAATCCCTCGAGGCTGGCGCGGCCCGTAAACCGCTATCTGGGGAACTCCCGGGTGAACCAGGTGAGCCGGTTGAACCAAATAAAGCTGGCACATCCGCATCCGTTGACACTGAATCAGCAGAAAAGTCCGGGCCGACTGCTGATAAGACAACCGTGAATGATAAGGCTTCTGCGAACAGTCCTGCAGAGTCTGCTCAACCCGATATTTCCACGAGCGGTTCAGCCAAAATTTCCAGCGATCCAGCCCATGAGGAACCTGTGAAAACTGCGGAATCTGAGGAACCTGTGAAACCAGGATCGGCGGAGGACGTTGACACGACTGCCTTGAAGGTCATTCGACTGGAAAATTAGCCGTCCGGGATACCCGCTTCCACGGGATTTCACGCCTCATATGCGTTGGTAATGATTGCCTCTAGTTCCGTCTCACCCGCCAAATCAACGGGACGGATCAATTTGTCTTCTCCCACATAGTAAAACGCAGCCCGTACTTGTTCTAGCGGCACGTTCTTTAGCCTTGACCAAGCCAGCCGGTATACGGCTAGCTGCACACCACGTACAGCCAGCTGCGCCTTGGTGGGTACCTTGCCGCTCTTCCAGTCAATCAGCTCCCAACCGCCGTCGTCGTCCCTAAAAATCGCGTCGATGCGTCCACGGACCACAACGCCGGCCACACGGGTTTCAATGGGCACTTCCAGTTCTGCAGGGGTCCGGTGCGCCCAAGACGAGTTCCGGAAGGTCTCTTGCATTTCGGCTAGCCCATAGGCCTCATCCACGTAGGCGTCCGCCCCAACATTTTCCTCGAATTCCAGCTGACCAGTGGTTGCGAAATACTCCTCGATCCAGGTATGGAAAGCGGTACCTTTGCGGGCGGCCATCCCCGGTTTCGTCGGGACAGGCCGACGCATGGCACGGGTAACCTTTTCCGCGTCTTCGCCCAAAGCCACCAGACGGGAAGCGGAAATATGGGGAGGAAGTTCCACACGTAGCTGATCCGAGGTTATCTTTTCCTGCGCAAGTAGCACCGAGACCTCATTTCCCCAGCGTGCGTTCGCAGCCAAGAACTCCGCCGTGCCGATGGTATTCACCGAACCCCGTGAAGCCGAACCGGTGGTTGACCGCTCGGCGCTGGTGGCAGTGGGAATTCCGGTTCTGACAGCAGCTGCGGAAGCCTCCACGTTATCCCGCCGGCCAGTGCGTTGTGCACTTCCGCTGCGCCCCACTATGACCGGTCCATTGAGCGGATCATAGGGCCACAGTGCGCTCTCCTCGCTAGTGCTGACAGGGTTCGCAGTGCCATCTTCGGGATTCGGGGACCACTGCACTAACTGTGCACTATGCGCCGCACCTTCGCTGAGGGGTAAGAGTTCGGAGAGGAATTTGGAGGGCTCCAGTGGAGACTTGGAGCTCCCCCACACCGTGGCACTACACATCAGGTAGTCACGGGCGCGGGTGAATGCCACGTAGGCCAGGCGACGCTCCTCGTCCTCGCCGTGCAGCAAGACGTCTGCGGCAAACAATTTTTCGTTATCCACCAGCATTTTCATGTCGGAAACGTTCGTATCCCAGACGGGGAGGTCATCCCTGTCTCCGCGCAGCGGCCAAGGAAGTGATTTGGCGCCCGTAGTCCAGCGATCAGCTTTGGCACTGGGGAACGCTCCGGCGTTCATGCTGGGCACAAACACCACATCCCATTCCAGTCCTTTGGATGCGTGGACGGTCAAGAGCTGAACCGCGTCTGGGTTTGTCTCCACGGACGCCATTTCCAAGCCACCCTCCTCAGATTGAGCCGTTTCAAGCCAGGCTAGAAATGCCGCCAGGTCTACCCGCTGCGCCGCTTGGACAAAAGTGGCTGCAGCGTCAGCGAACGCGTCGAGATTACGCCTTGCATGATGGATGCTGGAGCCGGGCCGGGCGGCCAGTTCGATGTCCAAGAGCATGGTCCGTTCCACAACGCCCAGCAAGGTCGTGAGATCCTCTCCCACATAGCCGCGCAGCATCCGCAATTCATCGCGCAGCAGCAGCAACCGCTGCCGTGCCGTTTCGCTAAGTGGTCGCGCTGCCTGAGGCCAATAGTCAGCGCTCAGGTAGTCCAGCGCCTCGACGAGGGATGCGGAGTCTACGATATCTGCCTCAACCACCCGTTCTTTGTCCGCCACAAAAGCGCTGCCGGAATCATCTGTAATCCTGCTTTGCGCTTGCGTGCCCGGCTCTGCGCCATCTCCGCTCATGGCGCGATCGGCTTCCCCCGAGCGGGCATCGATCGCCACCGCGTCAAAGCTCACGCCGTTTTTGGCTGCCCAAGCACGACGGCGGGCCAAGTACCGTGACCAGTCGGCAAACGCCATGAGATCGGCTGGACCAATCCGCCAGCGCGCACCCGTGAGCAAACGCATGAGAGCGTCGGACCGGCCGGGATCGGCAATGACACGCAGTGTAGCGACAAGGTCCACTATCTCTGGTGTGGACAGTAACCCACCGAGGCCGATGATTTCATAGGGAATGCCACGGGATTCAAACACCGAGACGAGGATTGCGAACTGAGCTCGACGGCGGCACAAAACGGCCACAGTCATCGCCCCTTGGACTCCGCGACGGGACGTGAAATCACCCTTGCGGGAGAGGATTTCCTTGGCAATAGCCTGCGCCTGCACCAACTCCGTGTCAAAGCGTGCCAGTACTACCTCGCCAGCCGGGGCATTGGGCTTCTGACGCAATGCCGATACGTGTACCCGTGGCCCTGCTGAGTCTCTTTCGGCATCCGTCAGACCGGCCGCAAGTTTGGCGTTGCCGTTGCGAGTCGCCGCTTTCGTCAGCTCAGCTGACATGACGTTCGCGGCGGCCAGGACGTGGGCGGAATTACGCCACGCGATGGTGAGCTCGGCGGTGGCCGCGTACTCACCGCCACCCTTACGAAAGATCTCCGGGAAGCGGAATAGCTGACCAGCTGAGGCTCCGCGGAATCCGTAGATCGATTGGTGCGGATCCCCCACCGCGGTGACGGGGTGTCCGTTGCCAAATAGCTCGGCAAAGAGCGTCAGCTGGGCGTGGGACGTGTCCTGGAACTCATCCAGTAGAACCACTTTGTAGCGACGCCGCTCCATCTCACCAGCGTGTGGGACTTCCTTGGCAATCCGGGCTGCCAGCGCCACGAGGTCACCGTAGTCCAGGACATTGCGACGGCGCTTGGCCTGGGCGTAGCGCTGGACCAGGTCGACAACGCTTCCCCGAGTTCGCAGCACATCCAGGAGCTTGTTGGCTGACGCTGTGCGCGGTTTTGTAGTCTCGGCAACATAGGGCAGCGCCTCAAATTCTCCCACCCACGCATCCAGCTCGGCACGTACGTCGCGTGTATCCGCAAGGTGCTCGGCACATTCACCGGCCAGATCCATCACAGACTGGATGAGCGTGGACTTGGCCGCAGTGAAATGTGCGTGTTCGCCATCGTGAGCTTCGACGACGTCGCTGGCTAACTGCCAAGCCTCCGCAGCACCAAGGACGACGGCGTCGCGCTCTATACCCAGCCGCAGACCGTAGTCCCCGACGATACCGCTGGCGTAGGAATGATACGTGGACACCTTGGGTTCTAGAGCATCACGGGCTCCGGCTGCACGGGATAACTCCGCCTCCCCCGAGCGTGCCAATGCGCCCAGCTTGGCCAGCTGGGTGCGGATGCGTGAAGCCAGCTCGCCGGCGGCCTTGCGTGTGAACGTGACACCGAGGATTTCTTCGGGCAGCACGAACCCGTTGGCTACAAGCCAAACGACTCGGTCAGCCATCGTGGTGGTTTTGCCAGATCCGGCTCCCGCAATCACCAGGAGTGGTTCCAACGGCGAGGCGATGATGGCGCACTGCTCGTCGGTGGGCGGGAATTGGCCTAACATTTCCGCCAGTTCACGAGGGCTGCGAATCGCGCTGCTCAAACCGTTCTGAGTAGGCGCGGCTTGGGCGTCCGCAGTATCTTGGGCTGGCGCGGCTTTGGCTGGCGCAGCCTGGATATCCGCGGCTTTTGTGGGCTTCAAGCTCATTATTCGATGACCTGCTTCCCTTCACGGCACAGCGGGCAGATAGTCGGTAAGGGGCAGCCGCTGCGTTCGCTCCAGTCGGCGCCGTGACGGGCCGGGAACGTGGCTTGGGCCATGAGGAAAGCCGCTTGAAGGACTTCCGGAGTTGCCCAGTCGTCAGCGCCCGCTGTGAGGGGTGCTTGGTCCTGGGTTTTGGCGGCCTTGGTCCCGTCCCCCAGCGGTAACAGTGCAGCCCCTCCGGAACCGGCATTCACAAAGCCAGCTGTAGCGGCGACGCCGTCAAACGCTCCTGCCAACACTGCGGCTTGATAGGCACCAAGTTGGGGATGAAGTTCAATCTCTTTCGCCGTGGGTTTGCTCCTCCCAGTTTTTAGATCGACAATCACTAAGTTCCCGTTGGCGTCAGCTTCTAAACGATCCACTTGGCCCCGCAAGAGCACTGTTCGCTCCATGGCGAAGTCCGCCGGGATCTCAACCTCGAAATCCACCTCAACGTCGATGAGCGTGCGTCCGCTTTGCCGCGCCTCCACCACATATTGGGCAAGCTTGCGCACCATTTCCTGAGCTCGCTCATAGTCTTTCTCGGCCTCCCAGGTATCACCCATGCCGAGTGCTGGCCACCGGCGTTCTAGCTCTTGGAGGTACTCATGACCGGCACCTTCTGGAATATGCTCGGCGATGGAGTGAATGAGCGTACCAAGGCTGCGAGCAAAATCCGTGCTTGCCTCTCCCCCTGCTGCCTTGACAAACCAGTTCAGTGGGGACTTCAACACAGCCTCAATTTTCGACGGCGAAACCGTGACCACGCCCCCCTCTGCCACTATCGGTTCCGCGGAACTTAGCGGGCACAACCCCCACCAATCCGATGGCGCTGCGCCCGGCACCGACTCAGTTGCCAGCACAGCCAGCATGCGAGCAGCCTCTGGCTCTGCGTGCATCTCTGATTCTTGGCGCAGCTCCGCAACCAGTGACCGCAACGTCATGGGCCTGGGAACCTGTTCCACAGGCCGCAGCGGGTATTGGGACTCCCCGCCGGAGTCGCGCTCAGGGACATACGGCGCGGCGAGATCGATGAACTGAGATGGTTGCAGATCATGCCCCGAGGCGCCTGTGAGGATGAGCTGACGGCTCGCCCGGGAAATGGCTGTTGCAAAACTGCGCAATTCGTCGTGCCGCACGTCGCGCAGCAAGGTTGCCGGGTCAAGCTGGCGCGCGGTTTGTGCCCCGTGTTCGAGCACCTCTACGAGGAGCTGGCTACCCAGTAGTTCCCCGCGCAGACGAGTGTTGGGCCACACGCCTTCCTGCAGTCCAGCAACGATCACGACCGGCCATTCCCGTCCGGCTGCACTAGCCGGAGTGAGGATTTCCACGGCGTCGCTGCGTTGGGCACGGGCGGCCAACGTATCCATGGGCAGTTCTTGTCCGAGCAAATAGTCAAGAAACTGTTGGGGCGTGGATCCGGGCAACTGGTCAACATAACGTTCGGCACTTTGGAACAACGCCATGACAGCGTCCAGGTCACGATCCGCACGAATGCCAGTAGGACCTCCACGCAAGGCATGATGCTCCCACGTTGAAGAGCAATCAGAAGCATTCCACAGCGCCCACAGCACCGTTTCCGCGTTGGCCCCAGGCTGCGCTACGGCCAGCGTACCGGCAGCGATCATGGCCGCCACCCGGGACGCATTCAGTCCTTCCCAGCCCAGCAATGCCAACTTTTCCGGGCTGGTGAGGGACTCAACCAGGAGTTCATCACTGGCCCTCCCACCGCCGTCGTTCAGTTCTTGCTGGCGCAGCGCCTGCCGCAGCCGGCGCAGGTGCAACGCAGTAGAACGACCCAACCGCGATGTCAGCAGTGACACCGCCAGCTCGGCGTCCAATTCGTTCGGGTCCAGCGCCACCTTGAACGCGTCGAGTAGCGGCCTAACGGCGGGCTCATCCCGCACAGGGTTCTCCGCAACGGGCACCTTCACCGGGATACCCAGCCCACTCAAATAACGTTGCAGGCTGGCAAGGGCACCGCCTGTTCGCACAATCACTGCAACCTCGGAGAGGCTGTACCCGGCGAGATGTTGGAGGTGCAGAATCCGTTCGGCTACTAGCCTCAGCTCATGGACCTCAGACGCCACCACGTGTGCGCTCACGGACGACGCCCCCTTTTCACGCTCAACTGCTCGCTGCGGGTTATCCGGCGTCAGATCTAGTGCAGCGCCCAGCACAGTTACCGGCCCCGTTTCCGAAACGGGCCATTTCAGGACGCGTGCGCGATGCCCACCCCGGCCATGGGCAATTCTTTCTGCTACTCCGCTCCATGCCCTGCCAAGCTCAGCTGTCATGCGGTGTGAGGCAGAGAGAGAAAACTCGGTGATGGGATCCTGGTCGCCAGCCAACGACTCACGCAATGAGGAGACCAGATCGGGCCTGGCCCCTCGGAAGCCTTGGACAACGGTGTCCGGGGATGCCGTCACAAGGATGTCCTTGCCGCGAGCGATGACGGACAGAAGCTGGTGGACGGAACTGTTAGCTTCCTGAATGTCGTCCACCAGGATGAATTGGAGGCGTCGGCGTTCAACCTCGAGTAATTCGGAGTCGTTGAGCAGCAGCGTGAGAGCGGCCGTAATGATGCCAGCGGGATCGTAGGAACCGGATTTTCCCCATTCCACGACGTCCCTATATTCCTGATAAAGAGAGGCGGCAGCTACCCAGTCCGGCCGGTTGCACGCTCCTCCTAGCTCAGCGAGTCGACCCGGCGTTACGTCGTATTCAATGACGCGATCAAAGAGCTGACGGACCTCTTGGCGGAAACCGCGCGTGTCCAGAGCATCCCTGAGATCAATAGGCCAGTTTGGGTCCGTACCTAAGCCAAGCTTGTGTCCGGCCAACAGGTCCTTGATAATCAGGTCCTGTTCAGGCCCGCTCATCAGCCTGGGTGGACCATCGATGTACGGCATCCGCCCCTCAACCTTGGCCCGACGCAACAGGTCGAAGGCGTAGGAGGACCAGGTTCTGGCCGGAGACGTACTCAGGCTGCGACTCAGGCGGGCGCTAAACGCATTACGCAGCCTCGCAGCAGCGAGTCTGGAGGGTGCCAATAGCAGCACTCCAGCGGGATCTACACCGCTGCGTTCGATTCTCTGCACGGCAGCCTCGATGAGCACTGTGGACTTTCCCGTGCCCGGCGCCCCCCAGACCAGAAGCGGTCCGGATCCCGGCGTCATGTCCAGCACCGCTTGCTGATCCGCAGTGGGTATGTGGGCAACTGTCTGAGAGCTCGCCGGCGCCACCAGCGTCAAGCGCGGAAGCTGGATCTGCTTCGGAGAAGGCTGCCTCGCAATTGAAGGACCGGTGGATGCATTCTGGCGTGAACTCATGATCTCAGTCCACCACGAGGCTCAGACATTTTTTCAGCACTGATGGTCTCAGTGGCATCTTCGACGGCGCAGTGAAGTCGCGCCGCAATAGCATCGATCGCGTCGAAGTCGGTATCCGCTGGATTCCAGCGGGCACTGCTCATGGCCACGCGCCACGACGGATGTTCTCCGCTTGTGTCTCCCCGCAGAGCAGTACCCTCCTCGCGGTAGTGCATCAGTGCCGTTGCATCGTGACACAGAGGTGGTTTGCCGCTCGCCTGAATAACCCGCCACCAAGTCACTGCCGAGCCATGATGGGACATGACCGATCCCACTTGGCGAGGTCCACCGCTTTCGAGCAGTACTGCAATGTCACCATAAGAAACTACGTGCCCTGCTGGGATCAGTTCCACCACGTCCAGGACCGCTTCAACATACTCTGCGCGCATGTCACCAGCCTAGTTCCCGCAATAGGTAACCCCAGCGCCGCTCCCATTCGCTCCGAGTTCGGCCGCTTTCCGCCCACACAGTGGTATCCGGGGTCTGGCCTGCAGGGGAACGGTGGTTGGCGCTAAGCCTTTGCGGTTGGCTTAGGTTGGTGTCATGCCAGTTGAATTTCTCAGTGATGACCAAGTAGCGGTGTATGGCCAGTTCTCCGGACCGGTTTCGCGGGCCGAGTTGGAACGGTTCTTCTTTCTTGATGACCGGGATCTGGAGTTGGTTGGCCGCCGTCGTGGCGAGGGTAGCCGGCTGGGTTTTGGGGTGCAGTTGGGAACATTGCGGTTTCTGGGGACGTTTCTTGATGATCCGGTGGCGGTACCAGAAGAGGTGGTTGATTTCGTGGCAAGGCAGCTCGGAATTGTCGATGGTTCCGTTTTGGGGAGTTACGTGGAGCGGTTAAAGACGCCCTATGAGCACCGTTGGGAGATAGCCCGGGTCTATGGGTACCGGCGGTTATCAGAGCCCGAGACTGCCACCGAATTCAGGAGCTTCCTAACGGCTCGTGCGTGGACGCGGGCCGAGCGTCCGACCCAGCTCTTTGACCAGGGCGTGGCGTGGCTTCGTGCGGAGCGGGTGCTGTTACCGGGTGTGAGCATGTTGGCCAGGCTCGTCGCCGAGGTCAGGGGCGCGGCCGGCGATCGATTGTATTCGGTGTTGGCGGGACGGGTTTCACCGGTGCTTGGTCGTGGTCTTGATGATTTGCTGACGGTACCAGCTGATTCGCGGTCCTCGGGGTTGGAGCGGCTGCGCCGTGCCCCGACCCGGGCATCGGGGCCGGAGATGGTCCGTGCATTGGAACGCGCTGCGGAGATCGCCGGGTTGGGTGCTGGTGGCGTTGATTTGGGCGAGATTCCGGCGGGGCGCGTCCAGGTGTTGGCTCGCTACGGACTGTCATCGGATGCGGCGATGCTGCGGCGCATGCCGGAGCATCGCCGGTGGGCGACGTTGGTTGCTACCGCCGGGGCGTTGCAGGTCTCGGCGGTTGATGATGCCCTTGATTTGTTCTCGGTTCTGATGGTGACCAAGCTCATCGGGCCCGCGGTGCGCGCATCGGCTAAGGACCGGATGCGGTCCCTGCCCCAATTGAGGCGGGCGTCGGTGACGTTGGCGGCGGCGGCAAAGGTGATGCTCGAATGCGCCGAGGAGCAAGACTCGGACCTAGACCCGGCAGAGGCCTGGACCCGATTGCAAGCGGCCATATCGCGGGAGAAGCTTATGGCCGCAGTGGCGACAGTTGAGGAACTGGCCCCGGACGCAGGGGACGACGAGGACCAGGGGCAGGCGGAACTGGTGAAGCGATACGCCACCGTCCGACCCTTTGTGCCGGTACTCGCTGAGGTCTTGCCATTGGCCGCAACGCTAGCGGCCACCCCCTTGTTGACCGCGGTCCGCGGCTTGGGGAGCCTGGTTGGACGCAAGCGGGTGACCCGGGCAGAGATCGTGGATGAGGTGGTGGTCGGGTCGTGGCGACGGCTGGTGTTCCTTGGCCCGGAATCGCCGGATGAAGTGGTCGATCACCGGGCCTACACGCTGTGCGTACTGGAGTCATTGCATCGGGCGTTGCGTCGTCGGGATGTGTATGCGGTGGATTCCGTCCGGTGGGGTGACCCGCGGGCCCGCCTTTTGAACGGTGAAGCGTGGGAACAGGCCCGTCCCGAGGTGCTCACCGCGCTGCGATTACAGGACCCCGTTGATGCCCACCTCAGCGACCTTGCGGCACGGATGGACACGGCCTACACAGCTCTCGCCGCCCGGATCCGACCGCCCGAAGCAACCTCGGGCACTGCCCTTCTTCGTTTGGAAACAGGCCCCGATGGGCGCACACGAGTCCATCAGCCGCGGCTGGAAGCCGTGCCGGAACCGGACACGCTGACCGCGTTGCGGGATACCGTGGAGCGGATGCTGCCCCGGGTGGATCTTCCTGACGTGTTGCTGGAGGTGAACGCTTGGACCGGCTATTTGAACGATTTCACCCACTTGGGCATGGCGGGGCAGGCCTCCGGTTCCCGGCTCGCGGACCTGGCGACTTCGATGGCCGCGGTACTAATCGCTGAAGGCTGCAACCTCGGATTCGCCCCGGTGATCAAACACGGGCATCCGGCCTTGAGCCGTCGCAGGCTCTCACACGTGGCGCAGAACTACCTGCGCAGCGACACCCTGGCCGCCGCCAACGCCCTCTTGATCGATGCCCAGGCCGGTGTTCCGACGGCCAGGGCATGGGGCGGTGGCTTGGTCGCCTCCGTCGACGGGTTGCGGTTCGTTGTCCCGGTCCGCACTCTGGATGCCGGCCCGAATCCACACTATTTCGGTCAGGGCCGCGGCGTGACCTGGCTCAACGCCATCAACGATCAGGTCTCCGGCATCGGGGCCGTGGTGGTGACCGGGACGATGCGTGATTCCTTGCATGTCTTGGATGTGATCCTCAACCGTGATGGCGGGCCCGCCCCGCAGATGATCGCGACGGATACAGCCTCCTACTCCGATATCGTGTTCGGGCTCTTCCGTCTGCTGGGCTACCAGTTCAGCCCGCGTCTGGCCGATATGCCCGACCAGCGTCTGTGGCGCCTCACCGTGCCCGGTGGGCCTGCTGCTGATTATGGTTCCCTGAACGCGGTCGCGACGAACAAGCTCTCCGCCGAGCGCATCCAGGCGCAATGGGCGGATATGCTGCGCGTGGTGGGGTCCCTGCACAGTGGTTCGGTCGCCGGCTATGACCTGTTGCGGATGCTGGGCCGCGACGGCAACCCCACCCCGCTCGGGGCTGCGTTCGCTGACTATGGGCGTGCAGCCAAGACCCTGCATCTGCTGGCCATGTATGACCCGGATGATGAGAGTTACCGCCGCTCGATTCACGTTCAACTCACCGTCCAGGAATCCCGGCACCGCATGGCCCGGAAAATCTTTTATGGCCAGCGCGGGGAACTACGCCAGCGGTATCGTGAGGGCCAGGAGGACCAGCTCGGCGCACTCGGGCTCGTTTTGAACGCGGTTATCTTGTGGAACACCCGCTACATCGATGCAGCCCTGGCTGCCCTGCGGGAGCAGGGGCATGTTGTGGATGACGCTGATGTGGCGAGGCTTTCTCCCCTGGGAGATGCGCACATCAATGTCCACGGACGGTACGCCTTCACCACGCTCTCGGATGGCAACCTCAGGCCTTTGCGTGATCCAGCGAGCTCCACCGACGACGAATAACATGACGTCCACAACTGACCGGCTCTGAGACGGTCCCGGGACCCGGCTGTGGACTTTGGCGCTCGGTGGCAGCTTTTTGTGATCGCTCGATGTCACTGCCCAAGCTTCGCTTTGCCGCACATCCCAGGGGCTTGGACATACTGAAGTGCTAAGAAGCCTCACATATGAGCCGGATTGCATGACTGCCATTTCCAACTCCCACCATAGGGTTCTTGCTTGTGACTGTTTACTTTGTTTGGCGGTTAAATCGCGAATTCATTTGGCGCTCTGAGACAGCGTAAGTGTGCGCGGTGGCGTGCGCCCACCTCACAAGCGTTGTTCGACCAGGATGGTGTCGCGCCATGTTCCGGTGTGAGGGCCGTAGGTCATATGGGCGACGCGTTCGCGGTGTCCTATGCGCCGAAATTCGGCCTTGTCATGCAGGGCCAGGCTGGGAAGGTTCTCGGGAAAGATGGAGGACTGGATCGTCCAATATCCCAGCGTCCTTGCCCGCTCGGTCAAGCCGTTAAGGAGAGTCAGCCCGATACCTCGGCCGCCGGCCTTGGGGTCTACGTAGACGGAGTGCTCAATGACTCCCCGGTAAACCTCACGTCCGGAAGTGGGGGTTGCTGCGACCCATCCGAGCACTGCTCCTGCGTCTCCGGTGGCGACGAGGTTTAGTTCCGGGATTCTGGAGGCGAAGAAGTCCGTCATTGACGGTGGGGCGTCGGCGAAGGTGGCGTTGCCGCTGGCAATCCCTGCGGTGTAGATCCGCTCGACCGCTGGCCAGTCGGCGGGCGTCATGTATCGGAGGTCAGCGCTCACAGGGCTAGGAGGCTTGCGGACGCGGTTTCCAGAGCGCCGGGGACCAGTGAGTAGTAGGCCCAGGTGCCGCGTTTCTCTCGTTCCAAGAGTCCTGCGTCAACCAGGATCTTTAGGTGGTGGGAGACGGTGGGTTGACCTAGGTCCAAGGGTTCAGTGAGGTCACAAACACACGAGCCGCCAGTGTCACCGGCTTTGACGATGGAGAGCAGACGTAGCCTGTTCGGGTCAGAGAGCGCTTTGAGGATCCGTGCCTTGTCTTGAGCATCCACCGCGCTGAGCACAGGACGCCCGCTGGGCTCACAGCAGAGCTCATCAGTGCTTGGTTCGGTCGTTAACGCAGTGTTCATGTATCCATTATGCCCATAGATTGACAATTGTCGATATGGCGGTAAATACTTCTTGTATCGACAATCATCAATCTTATGTTGGATCGGCTAGGAGCCTTGTGAGTACCAAGACTGACACATCTTCCGCACTTGGAGAGGCTGCCGTCGTCGGCAAACTCTCCACCCTAGACCGGTTTCTGCCGGTGTGGATCATCGCCGCCATGGCCATTGGCCTGTTGCTGGGCAAATTCATCCCCGGATTGAACTCAGCACTGGATGCCGTGAAGGTCGGTTCCGTGTCCCTGCCGATCGCTATTGGCTTGCTGGTCATGATGTATCCGGTGCTGGCGAAGGTTCGCTATAACGAAACTGGCAAGGTACTGGCCGACCGGAAGTTGATGATCACCTCGCTGATCATCAACTGGGTGGCCGCTCCGGCGTTCATGTTCGCCCTCGCCTGGATCTTTGTCCCTGACCTGCCCGAGTACCGCACAGGTTTGATCATTGTGGGCCTGGCCCGCTGTATTGCCATGGTCATGATTTGGAATGACCTGGCCTGCGGTGACCGCGAGGCCGCCACGGTACTGGTGCTGATCAACTCCGTGTTTCAGGTCTTCGCCTTTGGTGCCTTGGGCTGGTTCTACCTTCAGGTTCTGCCGGGCTGGTTGGGACTTCCGACGACGTCCGCGGACTTCTCCTTCTGGGCCATCACCGCCTCGGTGCTGATCTTCCTCGGCATCCCACTCCTGGCAGGATTCCTCACCCGAACGATTGGTGAGAAAGCCAAGGGCCGCGACTGGTACGAAGGTAAATTCCTGCCCAAGCTCGGCCCGTGGGCGCTCTACGGCCTGCTGTTCACCATTGTGCTGCTGTTCGCACTCCAGGGTGACTCCATCACCTCCAAGCCGCTGGATGTGGTCAGGATTGCTTTGCCGCTGCTGGTGTACTTCATCGTCGTCTTCGGCGTCAGCATGGTGATCGGGCGAGCCCTGAACCTGGGCTACGCGAAAACCACCACACTTGCGTTCACCGCTTCGGGGAACAACTTCGAGCTCGCCATCGCCGTGGCGATTGGCACCTTCGGTGTGACCTCCGGCCAGGCGCTGGCCGGCGTCGTCGGGCCCCTCATTGAGGTGCCCGTCCTGGTCGCCCTGGTCTATGTCGCACTGTGGGCGCGCAAGCGATTCTTCACCTCTTAGCCACTGCCTGTTTGACTCAAAATCCCATCATTTTCCTCCAGGAGCATGAACTCATGAGCACCACCGAAACCACCAAAAAGCCTTCCGTCCTGTTCGTCTGCGTGCACAACGCCGGACGCTCCCAGATGGCCGCCGCGTACCTGACGACCCTCTCCAACGGGGCTATTGAGGTCCGCTCCGCCGGGTCACAACCCGCAGCATCGGTCAACCCCGCCGCCGTGGAGGCCATGGCTGAAGAGGGCATCGACATGTCCACCGAGATCCCCAAGATCCTCACCACCGAAGCGGTCAAGGAATCCGACGTCGTCATCACCATGGGCTGCGGCGATACCTGCCCCATCTTCCCCGGCAAGCGTTATGAGGACTGGGAACTTGAAGACCCGGCCGGCCAGGGTGTGGACTCCGTCCGACCGATTCGTGATGACATCAAGGCCCGCATTCAGGCACTCATCGCCGATCTCCTCCCCGCTAGCTAGACAAGGATCCTGTCATGACTGAACAGCTCATCATTATTGGCTCCGGCCCTGCCGGTTACACGGCTGCGATCTACGCCGCCCGCGCCGGTTTGTCCCCGCTGGTTATCGCCGGTGCCGTCACCGCAGGCGGCGCACTGATGAACACCACCGAGGTGGAGAACTTCCCCGGCTTCCCTGCTGGCGTTCAAGGCCCGGAGCTCATGGATGGTCTGCAGGAGCAAGCTGAAAAGTTTGGCGCCCGCATCATCTTCGATGACGTCACCTCCACTACTCTCACCGGTCACCTCAAGAGCGTGACGACCGCTGCCGGGGAGAGCTTTGAAGCTCCGGCGATCATTCTGGCTACGGGCTCCGCCTACAAGGAACTGGGATTGGCTGAGGAGAAGAAGTTCTCCGGTCACGGCGTCTCCTGGTGTGCGACCTGCGACGGGTTCTTCTTCCGCGAACAGGACATCATCGTCGTCGGTGGCGGGGATTCCGCCATGGAAGAAGCCACCTTCCTGACCCGCTTCGCGAAGTCCGTGACAGTGATCGTGCGCCGCGGGGAACTCCGGGCTTCGAAGATCATGGCCCAGCGTGCCAAGGACAACCCGAAGATCCGCTTCGCTTACAACACCGCCATCACCGCCATTCATGGCGAAAGCAAGGTTGCCGGCGTGACTGTGGAAGACACCGTCACCGGGGAATCCCGCGAGCTGGCTGCCACGGGCATCTTCGTAGCCATCGGGCATGTGCCGCGCACCGAGCTGGTTCTCGGACAAGTCGATCTGGATGATGAAGGCTACATCCGGGTGGATGCACCGACCACGGTCACGAACCTCACCGGGGTCTTTGCCTGCGGGGACGCCGTGGACCACCGCTACCGCCAAGCCATCACCGCCGCCGGGACCGGGTGCGCCGCAGCCTTGGATGCTGAACGCTACCTTGCTGCGTTGGAAGATGCCGACAGCATCGCCACCGCCTTGGTGGAAGAACCAACCCACGCCTAAAAGCATTGTTTGGAGGGAGGTGAAAGCCATGGATGAGAACTGCTGCACCGAGACCGGTTGCTGTACCAACGGCACAGGCTGCTGCTAACCACCCCCTCCAGTGCCCTGCCGGGACGATTACCCCGGCAGGGCACCAGAAACCCTACGAAACCAATTGTGAATACCTCAAGGAGAACCACGGACATGACGAATGAACGAAACGACCTGCCAGTTGCCATCATCGGCGCCGGCCCGGTAGGTCTGGCCACGGCCGCGAACCTCATCGAACGTGGACTCACCCCCCTCATCTTCGAAAAGGGTGCTGACGTGGGTGCGGCCATTCGCAAGTGGGGACACATCCGCCTCTTCTCCTCGTGGGAACACAACATCGACCCAGCCTCCCGGCGCCTGCTCGAACCCACCGGCTGGACCGAACCCCGCCTGACCTCCCTGCCCTACGGTGCCGAGCTCGTGGAGCAGTACCTGAACCCGCTGGCCGCCATTCCTGCCATCCGTTCTGCCCTGCACACCTCATCCACAGTGATGGCCGTGAGCCGAGTCGGCATGGACAAGACCCACTCCCGGAACCGTGACGATCAGCCCTTCCTGGTACGCGTCGAATCCGCAGACGGGACCGTGACCGACCACCACGTGCGCGCTGTCGTGGACACCTCCGGCACCTGGGCGCAGCCCAACCCCCTCGGCCAAGCAGGTCTGGCTGCACCAGGTGAGGCTGAAGCCATCAAGGCTGGCCTCATCACCGAACCCCTGGCCGATGTCACCGGCACCGATCGCGCCCGATTCGTTGGCAAGCATGTACTGGTCATCGGTGCCGGCCACTCAGCCGCCAACACCCTCATCTCCCTGGGGCAGCTGGCCAAGAACGAGCCCGGCACACGCATCAGCTGGGCGGTTCGCGGTTCGGATGCATCACGTCTCTACGGCGGCGGGGACCTCGATGGTCTGCCAGCCCGTGGCCAGCTCGGCACCCGCCTGCGTGGTCTGGTCGAAGACGGACACATTGAATTGCACACCTCCTTCACCACCACCTCCTTCACCGTTGGCGACGGCTTGGCCGTCACCGGTTCCACCCCGAACGGGGACGTGACCCTGAACGTGGACCTTTTGATCCCCGCCACCGGCTTCCGTCCTGACCTGGACATCCTGCGTGAGATCCGTTTGGAACTTGATCCCATCGTGGAGGCTCCCCGAGACCTGGGGCCGATGATTGATCCCGAATTCCACTCCTGTGGAACGGTCCCGGCCCACGGCGCCAAGGTCCTGGCTCACCCGGACAAGGACTTCTACATTGCCGGTATGAAGTCCTACGGACGGGCTCCCACCTTCTTGCTCGCTACCGGCTACGAGCAGGTCCGCTCCATCGTCGCAGCTCTGGCCGGCGACCAGATTGCGGCCGATCAGGTACACCTCGAACTGCCCGAAACCGGTGTCTGCTCCACCGATCTCGGTGGCAGCTGCGATCTCCCGGTAGCCAACGGCACAGTGCAGGAAGACGCCGGAGATTCCTGCTGCGGTACCCCTGAGCCGGTGCTTCTTGAGCTACCCATCGCTGGCGGGTGCTGCACGCCGGCCGAAGAAGCTACACCTGTGCAGGAAGCACCAGTCTCGTGCTGCTCCACTTCGGAGCCTGTCCTCATTGGAATCCCCACCGGATTGGCCCACGGCCGATCCGCCACCATCACCGACTAAGAGAAAGAAACCCTCATGAGCGAGCACCGCGAAACCGTACTCACCGGCCTCAAAGACGACACTGCCGTCCTGCACCGCATCAGTGAAGACCTGACAAAGAAATTTACCGGCATCTTCGCCGCAGAAACGGTCGAACGCTACGTTTTCGAGTCCTACACGGCACTGGGTAGGACTTCACGAATCCACACCTATCTGGCAGCTACCACGGCCAGATTCGCGGCCGACCGGCTCAAGGCTTTGGCTCAATCCAAAGGCGCCATCGCCCATGACGTACCCGAAGTCCTCTTCGTGTGTGTTCACAACGCTGGCCGCTCCCAAATGGCGGCGGCACTGCTGACCAAGCACTCCCAAGGCACCGTGCATGTCCGCTCTGCCGGATCCGCGCCTGGATCAGAGTTGGAGCCAGCCGTTGTGGCCGCCATGGCCGAATCAGGGATCGACCTGACCGAGGAGTTCCCCAAGCCCCTCACCGACGACGTCGTCCGGGCTGCCGATGTCGTCATCACCATGGGATGCGGGGATTCCTGCCCGGTCTACCCCGGCAAGCGGTACCTTGATTGGAAGATTGAAGATCCAGCAGAGACGGACTTGGCCGGTGCCCGAGAAATCCGCGACGAGATTGACTTGCTGGTCCATGAGCTCTTGACCGAGCTCACAGCCACCAACGAGTAACACTGACGAAGAGGCCATGATGAGCGAGCAACCAAGCAGGGCAGGATTTAGTGGTTCACCGGTCGTTGTCGGGGTCATCCCCGATCAAGGCCCTGTGGTGTGGGAGCGTGCCCTGGAATTGGCGCAGAGCTGGTCTGTCCCACTCATTGCGGCATTCGTGGATCCGGCCAGCTACCTGATCGAATGGGCCCCGGGCAATAAGGTCCTGCCGATCTCCCTGGAACCGGTCCTCGAACCCGACGATGAAACCTCCATCGCCGCAGGCGAGCTCAAACAGTCTCTGGCTGCCGCGGCGGCCGGCTACGAAGTGGACTGGTCCTTGCGCATTATTGGCGGCGACCCGGCCTTGGCCTTGGGCCGCCTGGCCGAAGCGGTCGGCGCCTCCACCATTGTCATTGGTACCCGGCGCCCCGGATTTATGGCCAAAGTCGATGAACTCGTCTCAGGATCCCTGATGCACCGTCTCCTCACCACCCAAGCAGTCCCCGTCTTCGGGATCCCATCCCCGGACGTGCAACACCACTTCCACTCCCACGGCTGAAAGAAGAATCACCCAATGACCAGCAAACCAGGCGTCCTGTTCGTGTGCGTGAAAAACGGTGGGAAATCCCAGATGGCCGGCGGACTCATGCGCCATATCGCAGGCGACGCCGTCACCGTCTACACCGCAGGCACGAAACCCGGACCATCCCTCAATGCCCAGTCGGTGGAATCCCTAACGGAGCTGGGGATCGACATCTCCGGTGAGCACACCAAACCCATCACCGCAGACATGCTCGCCGACGTGGACCTAATCATCACCCTCGGAAGCGAGGCCGTGGTGGACCCGGTTCCCGGGATTGAGATCCGCAACTGGGACACCGATGAACCTTCCAAACGCGGCATCGAAGGAATGGAACGGATGCGCATAGTCCGCGATGACATCCAGGCCCGGGTCCAGGCCTTGGCGGCTGAACTCAGTACAAACAACAACTGATATAGGGGCGACTCACAGGCACACCCCTATTCGGTGTTCATGGCCAGCCACTTGTCAGGGCGCCGTCAGTGACGCTCCTCGAGTGTTGTGGGGGTGTTCCTAAAACGACCGGTTCTGAGACAGTCCCGGGACCCGGCGACGCGCCGACCAAAATTCGTCCATAACCCGTCTCACAACATGTCCGATGAGCAACGATGTTGTGAGACGGTTGTGAGACAGTTGACGCATGGCAACCCAACATTTCAACCTCATCGGCTACACGCGTGTCTCCACTAACGGACAGGACTCCCAGCTCCAACGCGACGCCCTTGAAGCTGCCGGTTGCGGACGGATCTTTGAAGACAAAATATCCAGCCGCGCCACCGCCCGTCCAGGGCTCGTTGAAGCCCTTGACCATCTCAGGCCGACGGACACCTTGTGCGTATGGAAATTGGACCGCCTCGGCCGATCGGTGAAGGAAGTACTCACCATCGCCGACGGCCTCCACGACCAGGGAGTCGGCCTACGTATACTCACCGGAACCTACCGTCCAACGGGAGAAGGGAAATTCTTCTTCGTCATGATGGCCGCGTTCGCCGAACTCGAGCGCGACATGATCCGCGAACGCACCATGGCCGGCCTCGCCGCGGCCCGCGCCCAAGGCCGCACCGGCGGCCGCCCCACCGTCATGAATGCCGATACCCTCGCAGCCGCCCAAGCCAGACGCGCCAGAGGGGAAAGCCCCACCCAGATCGCCAAAGCCCTGGGAGTCTCCCGCGCATCCATCTACCGCCACCTACCCACCAGCAACACCTGAATCACGCCACCCAAACAGATTCCTTAGCGCCAACCACTGTTCCCCTGCAGTTCAGACCCCTATCCCATGGTATTCAGTGCCCAATGGCGCTCGCGCCAGTGATTCATTCTAGCCAGTGATTCGTTCTAGATTGACGGAAAGATCGGATATGATGACTGAAGCGTAGGGGAGTATCCCGTAGCGCTGAATCCGTCAACACGTAGGGCAATGACGCCCTGCCGGGTTCAGTGTACGGCCTGTAATTTGGTCGGTGGAGAGACTTGCGGCGATTATCGCTGCCCTCCTACCGAAAGATAAAAGTCATGACTGTTTCACCCCTGATTTGGGGCATTACCATCCTGGTCATTCTGGGCCTGCTTGCCTTTGACTACTTTTTCCACATCCGCAAGGCGCACATCCCCACCCTAAAAGAAGCGGCCGTCTGGTCCGCGATCTACGTAGGCCTAGCCGTTGTTTTTGGCATCGTATTACTCGTCTTTGGGGACCCCGTGATGGGAAAAGAGTACTTCGCCGGGTATGTCACCGAGAAGGCGCTCAGCGTTGACAACCTCTTCGTCTTCCTAGTCATCATGGCCAGCTTCAAGGTACCCCGCGAAGACCAACAGAAGGTTTTGCTTTTCGGCATCGTCTTCGCCCTTATTGCCCGCACCGGCTTCATCTTCGCTGGTGCCGCACTCATCAACGCATGGTCCTGGATGTTCTACATCTTCGGCATCATTTTGCTCATCACTGCTGGCAACCTGCTCAAAAGCGAAGACAGCGGCGGCGATGACGCGGACAACTTCATCATCAAGCTGGCCAAGCGCTTCTTCAACACCTCCGAGCACTACGACGGCGACAAGCTAGTCACAAAGATCGACGGCAAGAAAGTCCTCACCCCGATGCTGCTGGTCATGGTGGCCATTGGTGGCACCGACTTACTCTTCGCCCTGGATTCCATTCCGGCGATCTTCGGTCTGACCCAGAACGTGTACATTGTCTTCACAGCCACCGCGTTCTCCCTCATGGGCCTGCGCCAGCTGTACTTCCTCCTTGACGGTCTCCTAGACCGGCTGATCTACCTCTCCTACGGTCTGGCCACGATCCTTGCCTTCATTGGTGTCAAGCTGGTGTTGCACGCGCTACACGAGAATAACCTTCCGTTTATCAACGGCGGTGAGCACGTACCCGTCTTCGAGATTTCCACCGAGCTGTCTCTGACAGTGATCATCGGCGTCTTGGTGGTAACCGTGGTGGCTTCACTGGTGAGCAAGTCGGGCAAGGCCCAGACGGTATTCAACAACGCCCGCCGCCACGCCACCAGCTACCTAGAACTCGAATACACAGCCGATGCAGCCGAGCGTGAGCGCGTATACAACCTGCTCATGGACGAGGAAAAGGCCATCAAAATCATGGAAACCAAGTACCGCAACAAGCACCCAGAATCAGAAGAAATCCTGGAACAGATAGCCGAAACACACCGCCAGCACGCAGGGCACCTGCCCGGGTAGGACTGTGCCCGCGCCCTGCCCTACCCGGGCAGGGCGTTCAGGCCGCACGCCAGTGCAATCAGCGCCAGCCCCAGTTCCAGCGCCAGCCCCAGTCCCAGCGCCAGCCCCAGTCCCAGCGCCAGCGCCAGCCCCAGTCCCAGCCCCAGCCCCAGCTCCAGCCCCAGTTCCAGCCCCAGTTCCACTTCCAGCGCCAGCCCCAGTGCCACTTCCAGCGCCAGTTCCAGTTCCAGTTCCAGTTCTAGTTCTAGTTCTAGTGCAGTGAGTGTCAGTGGCAAGCGGTAGCGTTGGGGTATGACTAGCTGGAGCATGTTCCCACGGGCCGCCTTTGACTTGGAGACCACAGGCAAAGACCCGCGTGAAGCGCGAATCGTCACGGCGTCCATCGTCCTTGTTGACGAGTCCGGCAATGTGGCAGAGACCCAGGAGTGGCTGGCGAACCCCGGCATGGAGATCCCGGAGGAAGCCGCCGCCATCCACGGCATCAGTACTGCTCACGCTAGGGAACACGGCCAGCCTGCGGATCAGGTTGCAGCTGAAGTCGGAGCAGTCCTTGAGACCTTGTTTAAGAACAACATCCCGGTCATCGCCTTCAATGCCAGCTACGACTTCACCGTGCTCGCCAACGAGGCCCGCCGCCATGGACTGGGGCAGATCGTAGCAGCCCCCGTGATTGACCCGTTCATCTGCAACAAGCATGTGGACAGGTTCCGTAAAGGATCACGCACCCTAGTAGCGCTCTGTGAGGAATATGGCATTTCGCTCAAGGATGCTCATACGTCAGCTGCAGACGCCGAAGCTACGCTCAGACTGGCGGATGCGCTGGCTGCCAAATACAGTTCCTTGCGCTTAGATGTCATGGAATTGCACGCAGCGCAGGTGGGTTGGGCGCTGGAACAAGCCGCGGATTTCCAGAAATATCTGCGCCGGGCCAAGGACCCTGCCGCCATCATTGAAGGTGACTGGCCAGTACTGCCATAACGTTCTGGAGGAACCTCCGATCGGGCCACGTTTGCTTCGCTGCGCAAATGTGGCCGAAGCATCCTCGCACACATGAGCTAAGTCACACATGAATTTTTCAGTGGTCCGCGCCGCCTTGTCGAAGCAATTCTGCGGCGTATTGACCCTTTCTTTCCCTGCGCGCCCATGCCCAATCCCCGAAGATCAGCAACATATTCTACAAAAGCGAACTCAATGAAGCATTAGTTCACACTCGGCGCATTTAGAGAACGAATGACATACTTTAGTTTCGTGGGTTGAGTAGTGTTGCGAAATTTTCCGGCACATTTTGATTACTCCCTGCGTCCTGCACGACCCAGCCGCTGCGTCATCGGCTTGGGCAGCTCATACGAAAGTGAATGCCTGATGAAAAAATCAGCTCTGAAGTGGATTACTACTGTGCCTGTGGCCGTTGCCCTCGCGCTTTCGCTCGCCGCGTGCGGCGGTGCCACCAGCACCAGCTCGGCGAAGCCAACTGACGCCTTGGCCGGCAGCGACCAGGTCTCCTTGGATAAATACACCACCGCGGATGTCACGGCTGTGGACAAGATCGACACCTCTGCATTGGGCCTGATTGTTCCCGGTACCATCACCGTCGGCACACTCTCGGATGCCCCGCCTAACATCTTCATTGACAAAGACGGAAACTTCACCGGCTACGACAACGAATTGTTACGCGCGATGGCGAAAAAACTTGGTTTGAAGGTTGAGTTCAAGTCCACCGACTTCTCCGCCCTGCTTTCTCAGGTTGCGAATAAAACGTTCGACGTCGGCTCCTCCTCGATCTCCACCACTGACGCACGCCGCAAGAGTGTTGGTTTCAGCAACGGTTACGACTTTGGCTACATGGCAGTTGTCGCCAAGTCCGACTCAACCGTCAAGGGCTTTAAGGACTTGAGTGCCAAAACGCGCGTGGCCGTGGTCCAAGGAACCGTCCAAGATGACTATGTGACTAACACGCTCAAGCTAGAAGCCGTCCGGTTCCCCGATTACAACACCGCCTACGCTAATGTGAAGAACGGACAGGTGGATGCCTGGGTCGCGCCGTCGCAACAGGCCACCGGCCAGGTCAAGGATGGTGACGGGACAGCGATCGTCGAGTCCGTTATCAACACGCAGAACTTCACCGCTTACGCCGTGAGCCCCCAAAACAAGCCGCTGATCGACGCCCTGAACTCTGCCTTGGATGCAGTGATTACGGATGGCACCTGGGCCAAGCTGACCAAGCAGTGGTACCCCGAGCGCCCGATGCCGGAGAACTGGACCCCCGGTTCCAAGGCAGTGAAGCTCCCGTAAGGAGACCTCATTGGATGCACTTGATCAGTTCCTCAAAACGTTCTTTGACTGGCAGGCAATAGGGGAAGTCATCCCCCAGATGCTCACTGTCGGTTTGCCCAATACGCTCATTCTGGCCGTTTCCTCGGCCATTCTAGGCTGCATTCTTGGGCTGGTGCTGGCGGTCATGGGTATTTCTCGCAACCCAGTCCTACGGTGGATCTCGAGGGTCTATACGGATATTTTCCGTGGTCTACCGGCAATCCTGGTAATCGTTGTCATCGGCATCGGCCTGGGCCCGATCCTTCGCCAGCTCACGGGGATCACCAACCCGTTCCCGCTGGCCATCCTCGCGCTGACACTGATGGCCGGCGCCTACATCGGAGAGATCTTTCGTTCGGGCATCCAAAGCGTTGACAAGGGACAGTTGGAGGCTTCACGGGCTCTGGGCTTCGGCTATGGCCAGGCAATGCTTCTGGTGGTCATCCCCCAGGGCATCCGTCGCGTCTTGCCAGCCTTGGTCAACCAGCTCATTGCCTTGATCAAGGACTCTTCGCTGATTTATCTGCTGGGTGTCACAGCGGGGCAACGTGAGCTTTACCGCGTGTCAAATGACTACGCTGCGAACTCCGGTAGCCTCTCCCCGTTGATCGCTGCTGGCCTGCTCTACCTGATCCTGACCGTTCCGCTCACGCACCTTGTGAACTTTATGGACAAGCGTCTGCGCGAAGGCAAGGCGGCCAGAGCCGAACCTGACGAAGCCGCAGCACTTGTCGGAAAGGGCGCCTAGTCCATGAGTGAATTCAAGTCAGGGTCCCTAACTGCCAGCAACATCCATTTGGCTTTCGGAACCAACAAGGTTCTGCGCGGAATCGACATGCACGTACCGCAAGGCACCACAGCCTCTGTGATTGGCCCTTCCGGCTCCGGCAAGTCGACTCTTTTGCGCGTCATGAACCGGCTCATCGAGCCGGACCAAGGCGATATTGCCCTGGATGGCCGCTCCGTACTGCAGGACAACCCGGACGAGCTCCGGCGTCGTATTGGCATGGTTTTTCAGCAGTTCAACTTGTTTCCGCACAAGACAGTGGTGCAGAATGTATCTCTTGCACTGCATAAGATCCGCAAGATGCCCAAGGACCAGGCACATGCCAAGGCGCTGGAGCAGTTGGAACTGGTGGGACTCAAACACAAGGCGGACTCGCGTCCCTTCAATCTCTCGGGCGGCCAGCAACAGCGCGTAGCGATTGCCCGGGCGTTGGCCATGGAGCCGGAAGTCATGTTCTTCGACGAGGCCACTTCTGCTTTGGACCCCGAACTCGTGAAGGGCGTTTTGGCGCTGATGACCGATCTGTCCAAGGGTGGGATGACCATGGTGGTGGTGACGCATGAGATGGGCTTTTGCCGCAACGTCTCAGACACCGTCACCTTCATGGACGACGGCGTGGTGGTGGAAACAGGTTCACCCCTGGAGCTCTTTAGCGAACCAAAAACGCAGAGGCTTCGCGGATTCCTCTCCGATGTTCTCTAACACGTCTGTTCTCTAGCATTTTCGCGGCGCGAAATGTGGATCTGTGCGCGAAATGTGGAGCTGTGCGGGCAGCGCCGAGGTGCCGCCCGCACAGTCAGCTAGGAAGTAGCGGAAGCCGCAGCTTTCGCCGCGGCCGGAAGAGCCTCAAAGATTCGATTCATCGCCGCGTCATCGTGGGCGCCTGACAAGAACCAGGCTTCAAAAACGCTCGGCGGCAGATACACGCCAGAATCCAGCATCGAGTGGAAGAACGGTGCGTAGCGGAACACTTCCTGGGCTTGGGCGTCATCGTAGTTATGGACTCCGTGGGCGCCGGTGCCGAAAGCTACGGAGAACAGATTCCCGGCCCGCTGCACGGAATGGTCCACCCCTTCAGCAGCCAGAGCAGTTGAGAGCGCAGCAGAAAGCTCAAGGGAACGCGCGTCCACAATCTCGTATACAGAGGATGTAGCAGCAGTCAGTGTCGCCACACCTGCGGCCATGGCCACTGGATTGCCGGATAACGTGCCTGCCTGATAGACCGGGCCCAGCGGGGCCAGATAGTCCATCACGTCCAAGCGTCCGCCCAGCGCCGCCGTCGGAAGGCCCCCTCCTATCACTTTGCCAAAGGTGAATAGATCCGGTGTCCAGCCTTCCTCGGCGCCGGTCAGGCCCCAATATCCTGCTGGTCCCGTGCGGAATCCTGTCAGAACCTCATCAAAAATGAGTAAGGCCCCGTGGGCGGTAGTAATACGGGAGAGGCCGGCGTTGAAGCCTTCCCCAGGCGTCACAACACCCATATTGGCGGGGGCAGCTTCGGTAATCACGGCAGCGATCCGTTCCCCGTGTGCGGCGAAGGCAGCTTCCACCGCGGCAAGATCGTTATAGGGCAGCACAAGTGTCTGCGCAGCGGTGGCCGCTGTCACTCCGGCGGAACCGGGCAGCGCCAGTGTGGCAAGTCCGGAGCCTGCTGCTGCCAGCAAGGAGTCCAGGTGTCCGTGATAGCAGCCCGCGAACTTCACAATGAGGTCCCGGCCGGTGTATCCCCTGGCTAGGCGCACGGCTGTCATAGTGGCTTCGGTACCGGTGGAGACCATTCGCAGGTGTTCTACGCCCGGTACGCGGCCCTTGACGAGCATCGCCAGTTCACTTTCGGCCGGGGTTGACGCGCCAAAACTCAAACCATGGTCGACGGCGGCGTGCACGGCTGCCAGGACATCGGGGTGCGAATGTCCCAACAGTGCTGGGCCCCACGAGCAGACTAGGTCTACATACTCGCGGCCATCCGCGTCGGTGATGTACGGGCCTTTCGCGTCGACCATGAAACGAGGTGTGCCACCCACCTGGCCGAAGGCGCGAACAGGCGAGTTCACCCCGCCAGGCATGAGGGTCTTGGCACGGTCAAAAAGTTCCTGCGAACTGGTCATGGAGGAAGGGTTCCTTTGATGGAGAGCGGGAGCGGAAGTTATTTGCTGCGAATCCAGCCGGCCAGTTCGGCCGCCCAGTACGTCAAGATCATGGTGGCGCCAGCACGTTTGATGCTCAGCACCGACTCTTCTATGGCGGCACGTCGGTTGATCCAACCGTTGGCGGCAGCAGCCTCGATCATCGCGTATTCGCCAGAAATTTGGTAGGCGGCCACCGGCACCGGCGACATCGCTGCCACGTCAGCCAAGATATCCAGGTAGCTCATGGCCGGCTTCACCATGACGATGTCAGCGCCCTCGGCTAAGTCGAGTTCCACCTCGTGCAACGCCTCGCGACGGTTGCCTGGATCCATTTGGTAGCTATGCCGGTCTCCATGCAACTGCGAATCCACGGCCTCGCGGAAGGGTCCGTAAAACGCCGACGCGTACTTAGCCGCATAAGCCAGCACCGAAACGTCGGTAAATCCTTCGGCATCCAGTGCTGCACGAATCACGCCCACCTGCCCGTCCATCATTCCGGACGGTGCCACAATGTGGGCGCCCGCACGCGCCTGAGCCACAGCCATTTCTGCATAGATCGCTAACGTGGCGTCATTGTCCACCGTGCCATCAGCGTCGAGTACGCCGCAGTGACCGTGGTCGGTAAACTCGTCCAGGCAGAGATCGCTCATCACCACAAGGTTCTCCCCCACGGCCCCACGGACTTCCCTGATAGCGGCATTCAGCACACCGTCCGGTGTCAGTGACGCCGAACCAGTGGCGTCTCGCTCTGCCGGAATACCGAATATCATGATGCCGCCCAAACCCAGTTCCACGGCCTCCCGCGCCGCCACCAAGAGAGACTCGGTGGTGTGTTGGAAGACACCCGGCATTGACGTGATGGGCTTGGGCTCTCTCAGGCCTTCACGAATAAATACAGGCAAGATCAGATCCGACGCCGCAACAGAGTATTCCGCCACGAGGCGGCGCATGGCCGCCGTAGTGCGGAGTCGGCGGGGGCGATGCTGGGGAAAGCTCATGGATATCTCCTGGATTGCATGGTGTCAGTTCGGGCGCGGGCTTGTGCCAAGGCAGTCACGATTCCGTCTGGTGTGGGGTGAGCCGCCGTGGCAGAAACCTGGATTCCAAGCCTTAGCGCCTCGGTCCGGGTGGGCTGGCCAATGGCGATGACCAAACAGCGTGGCGGGATCGGACCCATCGCGGCCGCTAACCTGCGCGCAGCGCTTCCCGAGGCCAGGACGACGGCGTCCAAGAGTCCAGCTTGGAACTCGGCGCCCGCTTGGGCCGGGGTGAGCTCGGTGTGGTTGCCGGCAGGGTAGGTGGTGGTTGAGTGTGCAAGGAGAGCCGACAGACGTTTGCTCGGACTTGCGGGGTAGTCCACGGTTTTGTACGCTGTCGTGACTTCCGGGGACCATCCTTTGGCGCGAATCCCGTCAACGATGGTGGGAGAGGCGACATCGGATTGTGGCAACAGAACACGGCCACTTTGAGTCTCCTGGGCTATCTCTTGAGTTGTTGCCAGCTCTGGCCACAACGCGACGAGGCCGGCTCCTGATTGCACATTTGTTGGTGCCAGATTGGTCATAATGCCCTCAGCTGCCAATACGGCAACCGACGTGGGTCCGATCGTGGCTACTTTGGTGTTCTGGGGAATCAGCGCAGCAAGTGTCGTCCCAGCGGACTCGCACCACTGTTTTAGCGCCCGTACGGTGGTGATCGAGCTGATGACCAGCCATCGGTATTCACCTGCGCAGAGCCGCGCCAATGCGGCTCCAAGTACGCCTTGATCAGCAGTTTCAAAGTCGATCAGCGGGACTAATACGGGTTCCGCTCCGGCAGCGGCCAAGGCATCAGCAAGCGCTCCTGCCCGATCCGCGCTTCGAGTCACGGCCACACGCAATCCGGTGAGCTGGCCAGCGCCAGGAGCCGATATTTGCGTAGGCGACGTCAGGGAGGCCGAAGGCCGCCCGCGGCTGATGGCCGGAAAGTCGCCGAGGGAATGCCGGTCCTGGCGCGGCCCGCAACTTTCGGTCACTTTGCCGAGCCGGCCAGATCCGCAAAGTCAGCGACACCACCGGCGAGCAGTTCCTCCGCAAGTTCAATCCCCAAAAGGGTTGCCCCAACAGTGGTCAGCCCGTCGGTGGCCCTCTTCAACCGGAGAGAATGAACACCGTCCAGCGAGCACACCACAGATTCCAAATACAGCATGGAGCCTTTACGGAACGCGAACGCGCCTACGGGTGCGCTGCAACCAGCTTCCAAGCGCGCCAGAAGAGCCCGCTCAGCAGTGACGGCGAGGCGGGTGTCATGGTCATCGAGCGCGGCAAGCGCCTGACCCAGGACATTCGTCAATTGTGCATCCTCGCTGCGGCATTCCAGAGCCAAAGCTCCCTGGCCCGGGGCTGGGAGCATGACGTCAGGATCCAAGAATTCACTTACAGCGTCCAAACGGCCGATCCGGCTCAGCCCAGCCGCGGCGAGCACTACGGCGTCGAGGTCTCCGCTTTTGCCTTCCACTACCGGGGCATCAACATTGCCGGCCAGGCCAGGGACACGGCCCAAACGGGTCTCGACGTTGCCGCGAATGTCCACGATTACCAGATCGGGGCGGATAGAGAGCAGTTGGGCTGCCCTCCGCGGCGAACCGGTACCGACACGGGCTCCCGTCGCAAGCTCTGAAAGCACCAGATTTTCCCGCGAGCACAGGGCATCCCGTGCATCTACGCGCACAGGAACTGCCGCAATGACCAATCCCGGAGTGGCCGCCGTCGGCAGGTCTTTGAGCGAGTGCACGGCCACATCTACACCGCCGTCCAGTAGCGTGGCGCGCAATCTTGCGGCAAAAACACCAGTGCCTCCCATCTGAGACAACGGACCCGTCAGCACGTCGCCTTCAGTTTTGACCGGGACGATCTGCGCCGTAAAACCACCTACGGCCGTCAGCTTCTCCGTGATCTGCTGTGTCTGGCTCAGCGCCAGTTTGCTCCCACGGGTCCCAATTTTCACATCATTCACAGCTATCGCTCCAGCCGTCACAGTTCAGCCGGGGCGCACTCGCGTCCCACGCTGCTGCCAATTTCAGAAATGACTGGTTTTTCGCCACGGAAGTTGGCGCAGCAGCCGGGGTTGCAGACGTCGAACCACGGACCCAAGTCCGTCATGGCGGGACGGTCGTCGAGATGGTTCTCCACGGTGCGTTCACAGATCAAATCTACGAGTCCGCTTACGAACTTGTGGTGTGTGGAAGGAGTAGGAGCCCGGTCAAAGGCGAGTCCTAGCTTCTCGGAAGTCTCTTTAGCTTCGGTATCCAAGTCCCAAAGGACTTCCATGTGATCGCTCACAAATCCCAACGGAACCACCACCACACCTTTAATACCTTTATCCGCCAATTCGGCGATCGCATCATTGATATCCGGTTCCAACCACGGGACATGAGGCGCCCCGGAACGGGACTGGTACACGAGAGACCAAGGCTGCTCGGAATCGACGCGGTCCATGATCGCGGCGGCATTGGCCAAATGCTGAGCCACGTAGGCCGAGCCTTCGGCGAATTCGCGCGGTTCGTTGACCGAGTTTCCCGCAGCGTGCGCATCACGGGTAGGGATCGAGTGGGTTGCGAAGAGGACGTGTATCTGGCCTTCTGGGCTACCCGCATCGACTAACTGCGCACGAACGCGGGCCAGTGAAGCAGCTGTACCTTCAATGAATGGCTCTACGAAGCCGGGGTGGTCAAAGTACTGACGTACTTTATCCACGGCGAGCTTGCCGTCCAGCCCGGTTTCCGTCAGAGCCATGCCGATATCCTCGCGATACTGGCGGCAGCTGGAGTAGCAGGAATACGCGCTGGTGGTGACCATCAGCAGGCGTCGATGCCCTGCCTCGTAGGCGCTCGTGAGAACTTCAGGAATGTAGGGATCCCAGTTACGGTTCCCCCACAGCACGGGCAGCCCAATGTTTCGAGACGCTAGTTCTGCTTCCAAAGCGGATTTCAGCGCCCTGTTCTGAGCGTTGATGGGGCTGATGCCGCCGTTGGCGCGGTAGTGATGACTCACTTCTTCCAGGCGTTCGTCCGGAATGCCCCGCCCGCGCGTGACGTTGCGCAGGAAGGGGATGACATCCTCTTGGCCCTCGGGGCCGCCAAAAGAGGCAAGCAGGATCGCGTCGTAGTGTGCGGGGGCAGCAATGGGAGCGCTCATCGGAGGACCTCGGCAACCTCGGCTGCGCTGACCCGGCGTCCTGTGTAGAACGGGATTTCATCACGCACATGCAAGCGGGCGTCGGTGGAGCGAAGGTGGCGCATCATATCCACCAGATCTGTGAGCTCATCTGATTCCAAGCCCAGCATCCACTCCCAGTCGCCCAGCGCGAAGGCGGCGACTGTGTTGGAAAGAACCTGGGGGAAGTCCCGGCCTAGCATGCCGTGCTCGCGCAGCATACGGCTGCGGTCTTCGGCTGGAAGAATGTACCAATCGTACGAGCGCACGAAAGGGTAAACGCAAACCCATCCCTTGGGCTCGTTGTCGCCCATGTAAGCGGGAGCGTGACTCTTGGTGAATTCCGCTTCACGGTGCACGCCCATGGCGGACCAGGCAATTTCTGTTTCTGCGAAAAGCTCGGTCCGGCGGATGTCGCGCACTGCCTGCTGCAAGCTTTCGGCGTTGCGTCCCACGAGCCAGACCATGACGTCGGCATCGCTGCGCAGTGCGGAGACATCGTAGGAACCCCGCAGCGTCACCCCGTTCGCTGCGAAGCCATCCTTCAAGGCGTCGAAGGCGGCAACAGCTCCGCCACCGCCTGCGAAGGAGCCCGTGCGCTTGAACACGGTCCACAAGGTAAATGGCGTGGTAGGTGCTTCGTCAGACTCGGAAGTTTTAGTGACAGATTCGCTCGAAGTGTGGCTCATGGGTTCCAGTCTGCACCTTGTGGACCGCAAATATGAAACCCAACTTCTCTACGCGGTGTAGAAAGTGCCAAACATCACTTTATCGTCATCTCATCCACCACAGCTTTGATCTGACGACGGGTCCCAGCAACCACGGCAGCCAGCCCGTTCCCGGACATCCAACCACCTGTCAGGACCAGCCCAGTCGCACGGTTAGCCAAAGCGTGAATCTGTGCAATCTTGGCCTGATGTCCGACGGCGGCATAGGGCAGCGCGCCCTTCCACCGAATCACGTCTGAGCCCAGCACGTCATCCTCGGTGATGCTCACTCCCAGAAGTTTGGTGGCATCCAGAAGAGCGGTAGTCACCAGATCGGCATCAAGCACTGGGCGGGCAGTCAAGCGAACAGCGTCAGCTGCCGCGACGCCCGCCCGTCCGTAGGAAAGACGCAGCACATGTGTTCCAGGTCCCGTCGAGTCGGCGAGCCACTCCCACTTGGCGGTGGCATGGGTGAGAGCTTTAGCGCTGATACCTTCCGTCTGCGGCGCCACCAAGACACCCGTTCCGCGTGGAGCACCGTCCAGTTCCGGCACGTCAAGAACCAAAGTGACCAGGCGGATGTCAGGACCCGCTGCGGGGGTGAAAGGGAGCAATTCGGGAACGCATTCGGCCAGCAGCTGCACCGCGGTAGGACCGTCGGTGGCGACCACCAATAACTCCACGGATTCGCGGCCTTGATCTCCCCCTGCGCTCCAGTCCACGCTCCAGTGCACGGGCGTACCCTTGGTATCCGGGTCTGCCTGGACCTGATGGATGGCGGTGACTGCATGCCCGGCATGCAGTGCCACACCGGCGTCGCGCAAATGCTCCACCAATGCAGCAACCAGCGTGTGCATTCCGCCGTCAAGCCCCCCCACTGCCGATCCGGGTTTGGCTCCGCCTGCACGCTGGGCGGCCACGGCGGCAGCCAGCGAGCCGTGTTCACGAATTCCGGCCCGGAGTCCTGGCGCCACCATATCCACGTCCAGAAGTTCGGGGTCTGCTGAATGCACGCCGCCAACTACAGGTGCCACGAGCCGTTCTAGTACCCGCTGGCCCATCCGGGCACGGACTAGCCCGGCCACGCTCATCACGGCCTCAGTGGTGCCCACTGTTGCAGGCATCTTGGCATCCAAGGCCGCTCTCAGCACGCCGGTGGTTCCCAGCGCGGTGCGCACCTCAGGTGCCCGCAAATCCGAGGGAATACCCAGCACGCCGGTGCGCGGCAACGGCACCGGGCCATCCGGCAACCACACCCAAGCTCCGGCCGGATTGGGGGTCACCACGTTCTCGCCCAGTCCGAGTTCAGTAGCCAAATCGAGCACGGCCGTGTTGCGTGTGGCGAATGAGTCCGCACCGCTATCCAGCTCTACCCCGGCCACCTCGTGGACTCCCACACAACCACCCCAGGTGGCAGCGGCGTCGTACACCCCCACCTGCCAGCCAGCAGCCTGTAGATCCAAAGCGGACAATAATCCGGAAATACCCCCGCCCACCACAGCAGCTCGGCGCGACGTTGATAGACGGGGCGCGGAACCATGCGATCGTGCCCCGTGCGGGGCCTTAGCCTGCGGTGCGTTCGGCGGTATTGGCTTTGCTGACATGACTCTCCTTAGCGGCGGTGACGGGCCAAAAAAATCGGCGGTGACGGCCCTTTACGGTGCGATCGAGTGAATCAGTTCCACCACGCGGGTCAGAACTTGCGGATCAGTTTCCGGCGGGACACCGTGGCCTAGGTTTACGACGTGTCCTGGTGCAGCGGATCCGGCGGAAAGCACCTCGCGGACGTGCTGCTCCAGCACCGGCCACGGAGCGCTCAGAAGGGCCGGATCAATATTGCCCTGCAGCGGCACCGTTCCGCCCAAACGACGATTAGCTTCGTCCAGGGGCAGCCGGTAATCCACGCCCATGACGTCCACTCCAACGTCTCGCATGGCACCCAAAAGTTCGGATGTTCCGGTGCCGAAATGGATCAAGGGCACACCGAGGTCGCGGACATGATCGAAGGCCCGTGCCGACGCCGGTGCAACGTGTTCGGTGTAATCGGCAAGTCCCAGCGATCCGGCCCATGAGTCAAAGAGCTGGGCTGCGCTGGCGCCGGCCTCGATTTGAGCACGTAGGAACTTCCCGGATGCGTCCGCAGCCCACTCCATCAGGGCCTGCCACACAGCCGGTTGGGCATGCATCATGGTGCGCGGGCCCAAATGATCCCGAGACGGGCGGCCTTCCACCATGTAGGCGGCAACAGTAAACGGAGCACCAGCGAAGCCCACCAACGGAGTACTCCCCAGCTCGCCAACTGCCAACGCTACGGCTTCGCGGATGGGATCCAGCGCGGCGTCACTTAGCTGTGGGAGCCGGGCAACATCTTCGGCGGTTCTTACCGGGTGGTCCAACACGGGGCCCACGCCGGGCACGATATCCACGCCAACACCGGCGAGCTTGAGCGGGATCACAATGTCGGAAAAGAAGATCGCCGCATCCACGTCATGGCGGCGCACAGGCTGAAGAGTGATCTCGGCAGCCATTTGTGGGTTAAGGCAGGATTCAAGCATGGTGGTGCCAACGCGCAATTCACGATATTCGGGCAAGGAGCGCCCGGCTTGGCGCATAAACCAAACCGGTCGCCTGCTTGGAGTTCCGCCTCTGTAGGCAGTGATCAGTGGAGAGTTGGCGGTGCGGCCGTCCATCATGGGGTGGGTTGAGCTCAGTGTCATGGCACCACCCTACAGAGGGAATCCGGGAGACGTTTGTGCACAACTTGTCTTTGCGGCAAGAGCGCATTGCGTGTTGAGAGCGGCAAGACCACCGGTGGTTTGCTGACAAGTTAGGTCAACCTGTCCATAAAATTCGTTCCGGAAGGTCTACGATGGAGGAATTGTGGTCCTCTTTTCTCTTGTCGCCTCGCATTCATCCATTGATCTCGAAACCGTTGCCCGCCTCAGCGCAGGTGCCGCGGCTGTCAGCGCTGACGTCGTCGCCGGCGATAACGCCGTGGCTGGCCTCATCACTTTGGCCACCTGCAACAGATACGAGCTCTATGTCCAAGCCCGAAGCGCAGAAGAAGTCAGCGACGCTCGCCAAAGCATCGTTTCCGCTGTCAGCTTCCATTGCGGATTAGGCGAAGAGTTCGTCTCTGACGCACTGGCCACCCAACACGGCACACACGTCCCCCGCCACCTTTTCGCCGTCAGCACTGGACTGGAATCCGCCGTGGTGGGCGAACGTGAAATTGCCGGCCAGGTCCGGCGAGCCCTCAGCACCGCACAGCAAGCAGGCGTGAGCACTCCGGCTCTGGTGCGCTTGTTCCAGTCAGCGTCCAAAACCGCCAAGGAAGTAGGCGCCCGGACCGCCCTGGGCCAACGCGGCATGTCAATCGTCTCCGTAGCCCTAGATTTGGCCACAGAGCTTGCCGATTCGCCTTCATTGGCAGGAAAAACGGCGGTGCTATTTGGTACGGGCGCCTACGCAGGGGCGGCCATGGCACAGTTGACGCAACGCGGTTGTACCGACATTCGTGTCTATTCCTCATCCGGGCGAGCCGAGACGTTCACGTCTTCTCGCGGCGGCATGGCGCTGGATGAGTCATCAATGCCGGGCGCACTGGCCGCCGCCCACCTGTTGCTGGGCTGTAGCGGTTCGGAACACCAACTGACCGCTCTGGATTTGGCACAGATGCGCCAGGGAGTTTCCACCCAGCTGACAGCTATCGATTTGGCACTATCCCGCGACTTTGCTCCTGAGGTAGCCGATCTCCCCAACGTAGATCTACTGACGTTGGAAACCGTGCGTCAAGCAGCTCCCGAAGAACAGGAATCAACGTTGAGCGAAGCGGCCGCTCTGGTGGAGGATGCTGCGAAAAACTTTGAACAAGCCCAAAATTCCCGCTCCTTGGATCACGCGATTGTAGCTCTGCGCCGGCACACCATGGGAGTCCTGGACGACGAGATCGCAAAGATCCGCCAGCAGCACGGCTGCACGGCAGCCACAGCAGAAGTTGAGTTCGCCATGCGCCGCATGGTCAAACAACTCTTACACGTGCCAACGGTGCGCGCCAAAGAACTGGCCGCGGCCGGCGATTCCGAGAGCTACCTTGCCGCTTTGGATGCCCTCTACGGACTGAAGGTAGAGCCCGCAGCCCGTCCTGCAGCGACAGCATCCCAACGCACAGCTTCAGATCCCGGCACGCAGGGGTCCGACGGCCAAGTAGCCTCAGCTTAAACACGCTGGCTGCTGCTGTTGGGACGAATATAGCGCCGTTTACTGCTGACGTTCGTGACTGTCAGTGCTCGTGACTGTCAATGCTTGTGACTGCACACAATCTTCACTGCACACATTCGTCACTGTCCGCCTTCGTCACTGTCCGCCAAATTCCACGCGTCAATACCCCCGGCAAGGTGAACGACGTCCACAAAACCGGCAGCTTTCAGACTTTCAAGCCCTTGGGCGGACCGGGCACCTGATTTGCAATGCAGCACCAGAGGCACGTCCTGTGGAATCGCAGCCAGCGCCGTCCCATCATTGATTCCCCCCACCGGGATTAACACCGATCCCGGAATGTGGACCAGTTCATGTTCGAGAGGTTCACGGACATCGATCAAAACAAAATTGTCCTTGCCCTGTGCACGCTGTGCAAGACGCAAGGCAAGCGCAGGCACAGAGATGAGTTCGTCGTCGTTCTCGTTCAGCGGGAGAATTCCGCAGAAGAGCTCGTAATCGATGAGTTCCGTGATCGGGGCGGCGGCGGGGTCCTTAGCGATTCGAATTTCACGCCAGCGGGATGTAAGAGCGTCAAAAATCAGTAAGCGGCCCAGCAATGTCTGGCCAATACCGGTAATGAGCTTGACCGCCTCGGTGACCATCATGGCGCCCACGGAGGCACAGAGCATGCCGAAAACTCCGCCTTCAGCGCAGGATGGAACAGTACCTGGCGCCGGGGGTTCGGGGTAGAGGTCCCGGTAGTTAGGGCCGAACTTGTTCCAAAATACGCTGACCTGCCCGTCAAAGCGCAGGATGGAACCCCATACGTACGGCTTTTCCAAGATCGCCGCAGCATCATTGACCAAATAGCGGGTGGAGAAATTATCGGCGCCATCTAAAATGACGTCATAGTCGGCAAAGATATCCAGCACATTTGATGAATCCAACCGAAGCTGGTGAAGCACCACGTTCACGCCGGGATTGATAACGGCAATTGAGTCACGGGCAGATTCAAGTTTCGTGCGCCCAATGTCCGCTACGCCGTGGATGACCTGACGCTGAAGGTTGCTTAGCTCCACGGTGTCGTCATCGACAATCCCCAGTGTGCCCACGCCAGCCGCCGCCAAGTAAAGCAAAGCCGGAGATCCCAACCCGCCTGCACCAATGACCAGCACTCGCGCATTGCGTAGTCGGCGCTGGCCCACCAAGCCGATCTCAGGGATCAGAGCATGACGGGAGTACCTTTGCATTTCCTCAGGCAGCAGAGGAGCTCCCGGTTCCACCAGAGCGGGCAAGGACGCTGTGTTGCTAGGGTTCGGGGACGTAATAAGGGACACCATGAATCAAATCTAGTCTGCGCCTGCGTGATCGCACTATTACTCACGGGTAGAATGAGCGGGAAACTCCGTGCTGGGGAAGTTGGCCGGACGGACAGAAAGGCACACACCATGACGCTCGAAGCCCACCCCGGGGCGAACACCCCGCGCCGCGCCCCGCTCGTCCGCCTCCCCCGCGATGAACGCCGCGCGCAGCTGTTGGAGGCGGCACTGGAAGTGTTTGTCAGCAACGGTTACCACGGCGCCGCCATGGATGAGATCGCAGAGAGCGCCAAGGTCAGCAAACCCGTCCTTTACCAACATTTTCCCAGCAAGCGAGAGCTCTATCTGGCCCTCTTGGATAGCCAATTGGCATCCCTGACGGCCATGCTGCTGACAGCCTTGAATTCCACAACGGATAATAAGTTGCGTGTTCAGGCCACCATGAAGGCATATTTCCATTTTGTGTCCAAGGATGACCAGGCACACCGTCTGGTGTTTGAATCGGATTTGGTCAACGACCCCGATGTCGCAGCCCGTTTGGAGAAATTTAACTCCGAGTACGCCGATGCCATTGCCGGAGTCATTGCCGAGGACACTAAACTGGCCCATCTTGAAGCGACGCTGCTGGGGCGTGCCCTAGCCGGGATGGCCCAGGTCAGCGCCCGGTATTGGCTCGAAGCCAACGGCAATCTTGACATCGATGTGGCCAGCGAGCTTGTCTACCGTTTAGCTTGGCGCGGAATTAGCCGCTTTCCCAAGGAACCGCTAGCTCCGTCAGCATAGAGTTGGTGGGTACTTTCATTTTTGGCACGCTTGCATCGAGGAGAAACCCGTGGAAATCAAGATCGGCATCCAGAACATTGCCCGTGAAATCGTCCTTGAATCCGATCAGGATTCCAATGCGGTCGCGGAGTTGGTTTCCGCCGCGTTGTCAAAGGGCTCCGAGTTGCGTCTGACGGACGAGAAAGGCCGCGTTGTCATTATCCCCGGCGGCGCCTTGGGATACGTTGAGCTGGGCGGCGAAAAAGCTCGCAGCGTAGGGTTCGCTGCACTCTAGACAAGAGCGTTCTGGCATATAAGAAGCTCAGACATATAAGTACTAGAAAAAGGGGAGTCCATGGTTGCCGTGGTCATCATTGCGTTGACGGCCGGTGCTTTTGGCGCCATTGCGTGGGCGGTTGATAAACACCGCGTCCTCTTCGGTGCTTTACTGCCAGCTGGTACCGCCGTGTTTGCGGCGTTGTTGGTGTGGATCATCACCATGGCAGTTGGCCTGGGCGGCTCCGCCGCCACAGCATGGGTACCTTGGATCTTATCTATGGTGGTGGGTGGAGTCACAGCGTGGGCCACCGCTGGCTTCGTGGGTAGGAACCGCTATAAGCACCAGCTCACTCGGACCAATCAAATTCTGCAGATACGCTGACACTTACCTTTTCGGCCCTTGGCTGCACGACTTTCTTGGCCGGTAGCTTGTGGGCGCCCCGTAATTTCAGGGCGACCACAAGCTTGTGGGCGCCCGCGATCCTGAGCACGTAGGGATCTTCAGCACGTAAGGATCTTCAGCACGTAAGGATCTTCAGCACGTAGGGATCTTCAGCGCGCTGCAATACTCCCCCACCCTGCAATACGCCCTTGCGCCGAGACCCTAAGCGTCGCGCCCTTCCTCAGTGCAGATGCACAGTCGGTTGCCCTGCACATCAGTAGCAATGACCCAGCGCGGTGCCGATTCATGATCCAGCGACGCACCAGCATCCTCCACAGCACGTAACGTGTTCGCACTGCGCGCATAAGGAACAGTGATGTCCAAATGGAAGCTGTTCGCGTTTGGAGTCGCGGTCTTCTGGAACCACAGCGCTGGTCCACGCCCAAAAGGATCCACGAGCGCCCCATCTGCATCCTTCTTGTACCCGAGCGCGGCTTGCCACATGGGTGAAACCGCTTCAGGATCGTCGCTGTCAAGGGCGATCTCCACGGTGCGCAACAATTCTGTTCTGGCCTGCGCGCCAGCTACGTCCGCAGCTGCGGAAATGGAACGGGCCAGGGCCACGTCCTTGGCGCTCACCTTGCTCCCGGCGTCGTGCGAGGTCAGAGTGAGGAACAAAGTGTCATAACGCCAGTCCACGTCCGGGTGGTGATTGGCTTCCTGCGCCATATTGCCAATAGCAGCAAATAATTCCAGGGCACCGGCCGACGTCGGGCACGTCAGAACAGTGCGCAAGGCACCCTGGCTAACGCACCAGTGCGGCAGGGTCTCCAGCTCGGCGTCGATCTGCGGGCGGTCCAAAGCATCCTGTGCGCTCATATGTTCCTCCGGGTCCAAGTTTTCTACGTCCGGGCTTTTACAGGTCCGGGCGGCCCTCCATGGCGGAGGATGCCAAGGCATGGGCCCGCTTGGGGATGCGGCCCGCTTGTGCTGCCAGTCTGCCACCAATCACCGCATGTTTGAAGGCCTCAGCCATGCGGACAGGGTCCTGTGCCCGCGTGACTGCTGACGCTAAAAGAACGGCGTCGCATCCCAGTTCCATGGCGAGTGCCGCATCGGAGGCCGTACCGATTCCGGCGTCGAGCACCACAGGAACATTTGCCCGCGAGACTATCAACTCGATGTTGTGCGGGTTCAAGATGCCCAAGCCGGTGCCGATGGGGGCTCCCAGAGGCATCACTGCGGCAGCCCCGAGCTGTTCTAGCCGCAATGCCAACACCGGATCGTCATTCGTGTAGGCGAAGACTTTAAAGCCTCGGTTGACGAGTTGTTCGGTGGCCTCGACAAGCTCCACTGCGTCCGGTAGTAGGGTGTGCTCGTCCGCGATCACTTCCAACTTCACCCAGTCAGTCTCGAGAGCCTCGCGAGCAAGTTCGGCTGTCATGAGCGCTTCACGGGCGGTAAAGCAGCCTGCCGTGTTCGGCAATACGCGGATGTTATTCGCCAATAGCACCGCAAAGAGGTTCGAGCCTGCATTCGCCCCGGAAATCCCCGAGGTACTGCCAGGACCGGCAGAACCTGTTGTGGAGCCAACAGCGTATCGGCGCATTGCCACCGTAGTCAGCGCGGTGCCGGAGGCCACAAGCGCAGCTTCAAGTCCTTCAAGGCTGGGAGCCCCGCCCGTGCCCATAATAAGGCGCGAGCCCAATTCAACACCGGCAATCGAAAAGCCGTCGGTGTCAGTCAAAGTATCAATCATGGTCTCTGCCTCTTCTTACGATGGTGAGCTTCTTGCGTGCATGCGCGCGGGAGTTAGCCGCCCTGGACTGCTGTAACGATTTCGACGTTGTCGTTGGCTTCGACGGCAGTGGATGCCCACTGGCTCCTGGGCACAATATCCGCGTTGCGCGCCACAGCAATCCCCAGACGCTGTCCGTCAGCGGCTTCGCCACTAGGCAGGATGGCTCTGCCCGTCATAGCCGTGACCAGTGCGGCCACCGTGGCACCCTCGTCTAGGAGGTGGGCCGCACCGTTGAGTTGAATGATCGTCATGCTCTCTCCTGGGGTGTTTGAAGGTCCTCGGGTGATTGAAGTGTCTCGGGTACGTGCAGCTTCTGCGCTGCTTGAAGTGCCGGGGAAAATCGGTCGGGGCGGAAGCTTTCCCAAGCCAAGTCCGTGATCCCGTCCAGCAGCTGGCGGGTGATGTGGGCGGCAATAGCGCTGAGCAGCACGCCGTGGCGGAAGAATCCCGTAGCTACAATGAGCCCCGGAATATCCCGACCCTCACTATCTGCCACCCGTCCCAGAAGTGGAGCGTTGTCCGGCGTCCCGGGACGGGCCCGGGCAGTTGTTTCAATCAACTCCAGCTCCGCGACCGCGGGCACCAACGTCTGGGCATCACGCAGTATTCGGTACACTCCCCCGGCATTGACTGCTGCCATTCCGTCCTCGCGCATGGTGGCACCAAGAACTACCGTGTTGTCGTTACGCGGCACAATATAGACCGGAACGCCTCGCACCAAACCGCGGATCGTCGCCGTCGTCAGCGGACGTAAGTGTTCGGGCACAAGGAGGCGAAGAATGTCGCCGTAGACGGCACGCACTGGCAGATTCAGGCCATCAGGCAGCCCCTCCAGGGCGGGTGCGCCCAGACCGTTGGCCACCACCACCTCACGTGCGTTAACCTCCCTGCCATCGTCAAGAACCACTCCGCTAACCCTGGAGTGAGTATCTCCGGCCTCCGCGTGGAGCAAAGCTACAGCCGAGGCGCGGATGAAAGTCTGCTCATCAGCAACCCGCCCGCGTTGTGCAGCCACCACACTGAGCTGGCTCAAAATGGCGTCGGCCACCCCGCGCGGATCCACTTGGTGGTCAGCCGCAATCATGAAGGCACAAGAAATGTGCGGGCCCACCAACGGCTCTGCAGCTCTGGCATCCCGGATAGAGAATTGCTCAACACCTAGTCCATGAGCCAACTGAACTTCCCGCAGTTCAGCCAACGCGGCGCGGTCCGCGGCATCGGCACCCAACACAAGAGTCGGCGTCGCACGGAAGCCTGTTTCCGTGTGACCTGCGGCAACCAGCGGGGCTACAAATTCTGGCCAGCGGGCAGCGGAGGCCAACGTCAATTCCAGCAGACTCTCCTCCTGGTAATGAAGTTCGCTCACAGGTGCCAACATGCCTGCGGCAGCAAACGTGGCGCCGGTGGCGGGCGCTGGGTCAATGACGGTGACAGACCTACCCAAACGTTGAGCTTCCCACGCTATGGCCAAGCCCACGATTCCACCGCCAACCACTGCGAGGTCGCAGTCAACGATGTCTGGCACTGTGTGCGCCATGGAGGTCTCCTTCCCTACGCCGGCATAACCCGGATCAGGTTCTACGCCCTAGCGAGCGTCTTTCGGTCGGCGTGTTTGCACACCCTCTCAGCCAGCTTGCCTGGCTCCCGCGGTACTGAACTAGTCTATGAGACATGCACACTAGTTCACTCACACATGACACCTCGTCTTCACGGTTACCCAATTCCGGCGCAGCCTCTCTCGCCGCGGCGCGCCTATATGTGTGCACCGATTCACGTCACGAGCGCGGGGATTTTGAAGATTTCATACGCGCGGCCTATGCAGGCGGTGTGGACATTATCCAGCTGCGGGACAAGTCCCTCGAAGCAGCCGAGGAACTTGAACTGTTGGCTGTGCTGCGCTCTGTGGCGGAGGAATTTGGAAAGTTGTGGGCTGTCAACGACCGCGCCGACATTGCCATGCTCTCCGGCGCTCCCGTGTTCCATGTTGGGCAAAAGGATCTCCCCTTGGAAGCCGCAAGGTCACTTGTGGGGCCGGAAGTTTCAGTGGGACTTTCCAGCCACGATCCCGCTCAGGCGTTCGCTGCGGCCGAGCATGCCGATTACTTCTGCGTGGGTCCGCTATGGGCCACACCGACCAAACCCGGACGGGCCGCCGTCGGGCTTGAGCTAGTGGAATACGCCGCATCTTTGAAAACATCCACACCGTGGTTCGCCATTGGCGGCGTGGACCTCTCCACCGTCGACGCCGTGGTTGAGGCCGGTGCGTCCCGGATTGTTGTGGTGCGGGCAGTAACCGACGCATCAGATCCGACGGCGGCCGCCCAGGAACTGCTCTCACGCTTGCCGGCACTGGCTAATTGACGCTTCACTGCAAGTGATCGGTCCGTTTTTCTGACGACGGCGTGCCAACGTTGCGAGGGCGTGTGAACTTTGACACGCCCTCGCAACATTTGCACGCCGTGACGGTTACAACTGGGGCTGTTCCGGCTGCAGCTCCATGGCCTGTGCCAACAGTTCAAAGCTACGAATCCACGCCGTCTTTTCACTCACCAAAGTGGCAACGATGAGCTCATCAGCGTCAGCCAGCTTCGCGAAGTCGTCTAGGTAAGTGCGGACGGACGACGGCGTGCCGACGGCAGAGTAACGCATCATGTTCATCACTTGTTGGCCTGCTGGGGATTCCAGCAACAGGTCCATTTCTGCATCCGTGAACGTTTGGCCGCGCCCCACCATGGAGGCCACACGGCGTCGTTTAGCCGTGAGGAGCAAAGAGTCAGCTTCCTCCGCAGTATCAGCGACTATCGCGTTGACGCCGGCGATCACATACGGTTCGGACAGCGCCGACGACGGCTGAAAATCGCGGCGGTAGATCTTGACTGCATCTTCCAACGCTTGGGGGGCAAAATGGGAAGCGAACGAATACGGCAGGCCGAGGGCGGCCGCAAGCCGTGCGCCAAACAAGGACGAACCCAAGATGTACAACGGGACGTTTGTGTCCTTGCCCGGATAGGCATTCACTCCGGAAATACGACTCTGCCCGCTGAAATAGGCTTGCAATTCCTGCACGTCTGCCGGGAACGTGTCCGCCGACGACGGGTCTCGCCGCAGTGCCCGCATAGTATTTTGGTCGCTGCCCGGTGCGCGCCCGAGCCCTAAATCAATACGCCCCGGGTGCAGTGTTTCCAGGGTGCCGAACTGCTCAGCGATCTGAAGAGGGGAGTGGTTCGGGAGCATGATCCCGCCAGAGCCCAGCCGGATGGTCTTTGTGTGGGCGGCGACGTGGGAAATCAATACGCTCGTGGCAGAGGATGCGATCGAGGGCATATTGTGGTGTTCCGCAAACCAGATGCGCTTATAACCCCACTCTTCCGCCTTTTGCGCCAGTTCCACGGATGCCCGAAAGCTCGCGGCAATGCCGTCCTCGCCGATATAGGCCAGGTCAAGGATAGAAACGGGAAGAGTCATGGTTTTACCTTTCAGGTTGTCTCTTCTGGGCCAACTCCGGGTGGCTCCTAGATATTTCCGAAGCGCTCCGCGGAGCGCAGCGTGCCGAGCGAACTGTGAGTGCGTCACCGCCGCTCAAAGGCTTACTGACTCCTGCTTCGGGTCCAGCCAGCTCAGTGCGCAGCGTCGCTCAAAGGCTTACTGACTCCTGCTTCGGGTCCAGCCAGTTCAGTGCGCAGCGCCGCTCCAAGGCTTGCTGACTCCTGCTTCGGGTCCAGCCAGCTCAGTGCGCAGCGCCGCTCAAAGGCTTACTGACTCCTGCTTCGGGTCCAGCCAGTTCAGTGCGCAGCGCCGCTCCAAGGCTTGCTGACTCCTGCTTCGGGTCCAGCCAGCTCAGTGCGCAGCGCCGCTCAAAGGCTTACTGACTCCTACTTCAGGTCCAGCCAGTTCAGTGCGTCACCGCAACATTGATCATTTCAATGGCAGCCAACGCAGCCGCACGTCCAGCCCGGCTGGCGCCCAGTGTGGACGCAGAGGCGCCGTAGCCGACCAAAAGTACGCGTGGTTCCCGGGCCACCTTTACCCCATCCATGACAATGCCGCCGCCGTGCTCACGTAGTTTCAGCGGCGCAAGGTGATCCAGCGCCGCACGGAATCCCGTGGCCCAGAGGATGGTATCCGCGGCGAAGTTGCTCCCATCGCTAAATACGGCACCCGTCTCTGTGAACCGCTGCAGCGGGCCGCGTGAGGATAATATTCCGGCATCAATACCTTTTTGGTACTGCCGTGTTAATGGCAAGCCTGTCACGCCGACCACACTTAGCGGAGGTAGCCCCGCAGCTGTGCGCTCATTGACACGTTGTTCAACATCACGCCCCCAGTCGGGCTTAAACTCACGGTTGGTGAATTCAGGCGGACGCCTCGTAGACCAGGCGGTTTGTGCCCCTGCCTCAGCAAGCTGGAGCAGAAACGAAACTGCGGACGTGCCCGCTCCCACTACCAGAACTCGCTGACCCGCAAACTCTTGTGCCGAGTGGAAATCGTGAGTATGGAGTTCCCGTCCGGTAAAAGTATCCAGACCGCGGTAGTGCGGCCAGTACGGCTTGTCCCAGGTTCCAGTCGCGTTGATGACCAACCGCGCTGAGTAGTCCCCCATGTTTGTCTGCACCAGCAGCGGCGCGTTTCGGTTACCGGGTGAGCTGGGATCGTACGCATCGCTGGCTTGAACCGCTTGTACTTTCACGGGCCGGTGAACTGGGAGCTGAAAAGTTTTCTCATAGCGGCCGTAGTAACGTTCAACGACCGTGGACGCGGCCTCGTGAGAATCGCTTGCGCCAAGCTTCATCCCTGGGAGGTCATGAATGGCATGAGCAGCTCCGAGCGTTAGGGAAGGCCAGCGATGGCGCCATGCCCCTCCGGGCCCGGCATTAGCGTCGAGGAGAACAAAGTCCCGTTCTGCTTCCAAGCCGTGTCGGGCCAGATAATACGCAGCAGAAAGTCCCGCCTGACCGGCGCCAATGACCACTACCTCCAGCATGTGTTTCCTCCCGAAGTCCTGCAGGTGTTAGCCCCCGGGTCGGGCAAACTATTCCGCTTGTGAGCTACCCCATGCCGCGGCACGCGCAGAGATGGCAGTATCAACAGCCAGCGCTGCGACGGCTCCAATGGCGTAGGCCACCAGGTCCAGCGCGGAGAAGGTGGTGCCAAGTACCAGACGGGAGGGCGGGAAGGACTGAGCCAATTGAGCCGGGAGCCCGGAGAGCTGAGAAAGTTCGACGGCGGCACTGAAGGCAAGAGCCACCGCTGCCACCCACACGCGCGGGATCCGAGGGGCCAGAAACCCCACGAAGAGATATACAAGCACCGTATAGAGAGCGTCAGCAACGAGGCCAGCCGCATCTCCGGGTACCAGAAAATGTACGGCAAGGCCTAAGGCAACCGTCCCCATTGCTGCGAGCGCAAACACGATTCGCCGTGTGGCCGTCCGCGTGCGCGCTGACGAATCACTTTTCAAGACCATGCCCATGAGCCTACTGCTTGTTTGATGTGTCACTGAGATCGTTTAGGAAACGAATCACGACTTCACGTTCGTCTGGAGTCAACCGTGCGGCCACGTCGAAGCGACGCGCGTGGCTGCGTCCCACTGTCTCCCGCACTTGTTCATGAGTGCCTTCGGTGATGGTGATCATGACAGCACGGCGATCGGTGGGGTGAACCGATCTCTCGATGTGCCCAGCAGCCGTCAACCGGTCCAGCATCTTCGTGGTGGCAGCCGTGGAAATGTTTAGATGCTCCGCCAGAAGGCCAGGAGTAGCTACCATTTTTTGGTTCTTTGACATCACGAGAAAGCGGAGGGCCTTCATGTCAGTTTCATTGAGTCGCATGTGGTTACGGGATTCAAAGCTAAGAGCGGCTTCGGCCTCACGCCAATGCCGAATCCCCTTAAGAACGTTCACAACCTGCGTGATCTCATCTTCGCTGAGTGAGGAGTGATCCACGAGCTCCAAATGAGGATCGATAACCCTCGGGTCCAGCATCGAGTCCATCGTCGATGCTGGAGGCTTGCGTGAGACGGACATGAGTGTATTATATAGCCAAAGATAATGCTTACCTAGTTACTTATTAGAAAATCTACAGATAAAATATCTCGTAGTAGCCCTAGTAGGTAATTCTCGTCCCGCACTCCCGAAAGGGCTCCACCAGATCATGAGAACTGATACCCGACGCGACTGGAAACCAGCGCGATGGTTGCGCATCCTCTTACCCGCAGTACTGCTCATCATCTGGTTCGCTGCGGCCAGTTTCGGCGGACCAACCTTCGGCAAACTCTCATCTGTCTCCAGCAACGATCAAGCGGCTTTCCTGCCTGCGAGCGCTGAGTCCACCGAGGTCAACACGTGGCAACAGAAGTTCACAGATTCCAAAGAAATTCCGGCCATCGTCGTGATCGCTTCGAAGAGCGCTCTGACACCAACACAGCTGGCTGACTACCAAAAATTGGGCACCAAGCTTGGCTCCGTCCAAGGAGTTCAGACGCCAGTTCCGCCCGCGACCAGCTCAGTTATTGGACCGATTCCGTCCCAAGACTCTAAAGCTGTGCAGTTCATTGTCCCCGTCAGCGATACCGAAAATATCAAGAGCGTGATTGCCGATCTCCGCACCATTGCCGGGAGCGCCAATTCTGCCTCCACGGCAGCGTACGTCACTGGCCCGGCTGGGCTAACGGCAGATCTGGTCAATGCCTTTGGCGGCATTGACGGCATTTTGCTATTGGTCGCCGGCGGAGCCGTGTTCTTGATATTGCTGTTGGTTTACCGCTCAATTGTGCTGCCGTTTCTAGTCCTCTTTACCTCCGTCTTCGCACTGTCCGCGGCTATCTTGCTGGTGTATGCCTTCGCTAGTTGGGGGTGGATCAAACTCAGCGGGCAAAGTCAGGGCATTCTCTCCATCTTGGTCATTGGTGCTGCCACCGATTATTCTTTGCTCCTGGTGGCACGTTTCCGAGAATCTCTGCATCACGTTGACTCTAAATGGGCAGCCATTGCCCGCGCGTGGCGGGCTGCACTTGAGCCGATCGCAGCCTCCGGCGCCACTGTGATCATTGCCCTGCTCTGCCTCCTGTTCTCCGATTTGAACTCCAACAAGAGTTTGGGACCGATTGCCGCGATCGGTATCGTCTTCGCCCTTCTTGCATCCCTAACCCTGTTGCCGGTGCTTCTGGTCGTTTTCGGACGTGTGGCATTTTGGCCGTTCCGTCCTCGTCTTGAAACGGATGCCGAACACTCTCACCGGGCGAACACCACATCTGTACATGGACTCGAAGGCATCACCGGATTGTGGAACAAGGTGGGCACACTCGTCTCCCGACGCCCTAGGGCCACGTGGGCCATCTCGCTCATTGTCTTGCTTGCTTGCGGCAGCGGCCTGCTGCAATTGCAGGCCAACGGTGTCCCACAAAGTGACGTCATCTTGACCAAGTCAGAGGCCGCCGCCGGTCAAAAGGTTTCGGCCGAGCACTTCCCGAGCGGATCCGGCAGCCCCGTGGTGATAGTTGTGGATCAAGCTAAAGCTGAGGCCACCCTGCGGGCCGTTGAGTCCAGCGATGGCATCAATTCAGCGTCTATCTACGCGGGGAATTCTCGTCCCGGGGCCCAAGCTGCGCCACTGGTCAAGGACAGCAAGGTCCTTATCAATGCTGTTCTCAGCTCACAACCGGATTCTCAAGCCGCCGAACAGGTGGTGCGCACACTGCGTGCCGATCTCCCCGCGACCGATCCTGGCGTGCTCGTGGGCGGGGTGAGCGCCATAGCTTTGGATACCAATACGACGGCGCAAAGCGACCTCACAAAGATCATCCCGATCGTGTTGCTGGTCATCTTGATCATCTTGATGCTCCTACTGCGCTCAATCGTGGCTCCGCTGTTGCTGATTGCCAGTGTGGTTGTCTCATACGCTGCCGCACTTGGAGTATCTGCCATTGTGTTCAATCATGTATTCCACTTTCCTGGCGCGGATGCGGCAGTCCCACTCTTTGGCTTCGTCTTCCTTGTTGCCCTGGGTGTGGACTACAACATCTTCTTGATGACACGGGTGAGAGAGGAATCGCTGCGCATCGGTACCCGCCCCGGCATCCTGCGCGGGCTGGGCATGACAGGCAGCGTCATTACCTCTGCTGGCGTGGTGCTGGCCGCAACCTTCGCTGCTCTGGCCGTGATCCCGATTTTGTTCTTAGCTCAGATCGCGTTCATAGTTGCTTTCGGGGTGCTCTTGGACACTGTGATTGTGCGTTCTCTCCTAGTACCAGCCGCCTCTTACGACATCGGCCGGGCAATCTGGTGGCCCTCTAAACTCTCGCGGGAACCAGTGGATGGGCAACTACGATGACGGCCTCACGCCGCCGCTGGGCGGGACTGGTCTTCATCAGCGTTGCTGTAGCGTTGATCATTGTCGATTCCACGATCGTCAACGTAGCAATTCCGTCAATTGTGCGCGATCTAGACATCACATCGACGCAAGTGCAATGGGTCCAAGAAAGCTACACTCTCGTATTTGCTGCACTCCTGCTGGTCTTTGGAACCTTAGCTGACCGCTACGGTCGCCGTCGGATCCTGCTCACGGGTGTGATCATCTTTGCTGCTGCATCCGTCTTTGCCGCAATGGCACCGTCCGGAGAACTGTTGATTCTGGCACGGATTGTCCAAGGCGTCGGCGGAGCAATGGTGTTGCCCACAACGTTGTCTCTCATCAATGCCACCTTCAGAGGGAAGGAACGCGGAATCGCGTTCGCCGTCTGGGGCTCGACTATCGGTGGAATGGTGGCCGTCGGTCCGCTGCTGGGCGGCTGGCTGACCACGTACTATTCATGGCGCTGGGCCTTCGGGATCAACGTACCCTTGGCCGCCATCATCGTGATCGGCATTCTGCTGTGCGTGGCCGAGTCAAAAGACGCAGGCGAGCCACGTCGCATCGACGTCATAGGGGCAGTCCTGTCCGTGGTTGCCAGCGCCTCCTTGGTCTTCGGCCTGATCGAAGGGCGCAGCTACGGCTGGTGGTTGGTCCGCCCCGGGCAGGCTCCGGTCATCGGCACGTGGACGTGGCCGTTCGCACTCTCTCCCATCCCGGTGGCGTTCGCGATCACGCTGGCCTCTGGCGCGGGGTTCATCTGGTGGGGAATACGCCGCCAAAGGGCCGGTGCCACCACACTTCTGGCCTTCGCACTGTTCACCATTCCATCTTTCCGCAATGGCAATATCGCCGCGATGATCGTCTCCCTTGGTGAATTCGGCATCATCCTCTCGCTTCCACTGTGGCTGCAGAATGTGATTGGTTATGACGCATTGCAGACGGGGTTGGTGCTGCTCGCTCTGGCCATTGGATCATTCGCGGCCAGCGGTCTTTCCAGCGTTGTTTTGGACAAAATAACCCCGGTGGCGATCGTACGCGTAGGGATCTTGGCCGAGATCGTAGGTGTTGCCGGATTAGGCCTCGTTATTTCCGCAGACTCCACATGGCTCACAGTGATCCCGTTCCTCTTCGTCTACGGCTTTGGCGTTGGTCTTGCCACCGCCCAACTAACAGGCGTGGTACTCAAAGATGTCCCCGTAGAAAAGAGCGGCCAGGGCTCTGGCACCGCCAGTACGGCCCGGCAGATCGGTTCCGCACTGGGAATTGCGATCCTGGGGACAGTACTGTTCACCTCCTTAGGGTCCTCCTTGGACGCCCGGCTCGCCGAAAGTTCCCCCAATCTGCCAGAATCTGCACGGACCCAGATTCTAGATTCCGTGGTTCTTAGCGCCGGCGGCGCGATCCCCGCACTCGCGGCGAAGGATCCCGACGTGGGTGCGGCCGCCCGCGCAGCATTTAGTGATGGCACCCGTTACTCGGCCTTTGCCGCATCAGGGTTCTTGGTACTGGGGCTCCTGGCAACTCTGAGACTTTCGGGCCAGCCTACTAAAGAGGACGCAGTGCCAGAAACGGAAGACCAGCGGGCAAGTTAGCTTCTGCGAGCGTCAGCTTACTACCCCGCCGAAGTTCTTGTGCTTGGATAAAGCTATGGCCACTCTCGTAGTCTTACGCGGTAATTCAGGCTCCGGTAAGAGCACAGTGGCCCGCGCTCTCCAAAGAGAACTTGGAGCTGTTTGGATTGAGCAAGACCACTTTCGCCGGGTCATCCTTGGCGAACATGGAAATTATTCACCTCTGAGCGTTGTACTCATCGAACAAGCGGCCGCGCAATCCCTTGTCCACGGCCGCACAGTGGTCATGGACGGCATCTTCAACTCCTCGGGGTACAGCGAATCACTGCGACGGCTGCGCGACGGCCATGATGGGCCAAGTCTTTTTTACTCCTACGACCTCACATTTGACGAGACTCTTCGACGCCACCAGAGCCGGCCGGGCAAAGTGGCCGATTTTGGTGAACCGCAAATGCGAGGCTGGTATCACGGCTGGAATCCACTGGATGGGATCACCGAACAGCGCATCACTGCCCAAGAATCACTGGCACAAATTACACGGCGCATCGCGTCTGACATCATGGCCGCAACAACCACAAATCGCCGTGACATTGGGCAAGACGAGATCTAAAATCTCTGGGGTTATGCCGTGAGGCCCAGAGAATTCATACGTCTGGAGTGATTGCGAGTCAGGACAGACAGGATGGCGTGGACATCCGCTGCCGCCTGCTCCTGAGTGCCATCCGGGCGCAATCCCACCAGAAAACTGTGTTTAGCGCCAATGTACTGGGCACGGCTCAATGCCTCTCCCACCAGACGCCTGCCCCACAGTGCCAGCCGTGAAGAAAGCCTGGGGTCGTCATCTAACATGTTTTTCAGCAATCCGGCCAGCAGCGTTGTTTGCTCTTCACTGGTCCGCACTTGCGCGATCACGGATCGGGTTGCAACATCCAAGTTCTCGGCAATCGCCGCATAGAAGTCTTCCGTAATAGCATCCACTACATACGCCTTCATCAGCGACTCATGCCAGTCGGCTGGCCGGGTGCGCTCATGGAACAAATCCACTATCCGCTGGAAGGGGAGCATGGCCAGCTCCGGGTCCATGCCCATACCGTTCAGACGCTCACATACCATCTCAAAGTGACCAAATTCTGCCACGGCCATCTTGCCCAGAACAGCTCTATCCGCCAGCGTTGGAGAATAACGAGCATCAGAAGAGAGGTGCTCAAAGGCGGACAGCTCACCGTAGGCAATACCACCTAGCAGGTCAACCACGAACTTGTCATAACGGGCGCTTAGCTCTCCGGCGGAAACGGCGTCGCCAGGCTCAGACGCTGGAATACTCATACGTCCCAGCGTAGTGCGTGCGGCGCCTACATGGCGTCGGGCCACGAATCGTTTACGCTGAAACCGTGCCGTACTCTCATATTGGTATCAAGCAAAGCGTCGCCCAACACAACCTTGCCCGCGCCCTGAAGGCCCTTTCCACGGAGTTTAAGCTCCCGGACGGCTTTGACGAAGACGTCCTGGCCGAGGTCACACATGTCATCGCAGACCACGATCTTCCGGCGCTGGACCTGACGGAGTTACCGTTCATTACGATTGACCCTCCTGGCTCGCTCGACCTTGACCAGGCCATGTTTCTAGAGCGCGACGGCGATGGCTACGTAGTCCATTACGCTATTGCCGATGTCCCCTCTTTCGTGCCCGCTGGTGGTCCGCTGGACACCGAGACCAGGCGCCGAGGCCAGACCATCTACACACCCGGCAACCGCATCCCGTTGCATCCAATCCCACTAAGTGAAGGAGCGGCAAGCCTCTTTGCCAACGATCCCCGATCGGCGTTCGTCTGGGAAATCAGACTTGCTCCGGACGGCTCCTCGGTCCACGCCATGGTTCGCCGCGCCACCGTCAAAAGCATTGCCAAGCTTGATTACGATCAAGCCCAAGAGATGTATGACGCTAAGAGTGCCCCTCAGTCCTTCGCCGAGACATTGACCCTCTTAGCTGAGATCGGAAGCAAGCGCGTTGCCTTGGAGCGCGCCCGGGGAGGGGCGAGCTTGAATGTGCCCCAGCAGGAAGTAGAGTTCGTCGACGGACGCTATGAGCTAAAGTTTCGGCCCGGGCTACCCATTGAGGATTGGAACGCCCAGATCTCTCTGCTGACTGGAATGGCAGCGGCGCAGGTGATGCTGGCGGGAAAGGTGGGCATCCTGCGCACCATGCCTGCCCCGGATGCCGACGCCATTGCCGCCTACCGCCGACAAACACAGCTGTTGGGAACACCGTGGGAGGAAGGCCTGGAATATGGGGCGTACCTGCGCACCTTGGACATCAGTGAGCCGCGGCAGCTGGCCCTGATGCACGCGGCAACTACCTTATTCAGGGGTGCCAGTTACACGCCGTTCAATGGGAGCGTCCCAGAGCAGGTCCGCCAGGCCGCCGTCGCGGCGCCCTACGCGCATGCCACCGCGCCCCTGCGCCGGCTCGTGGACAGATTTGTCTTGGCTATCTGCGCCGCGCTGTGTTCCGGAGATGAGGCCCCACCGTGGGCGGTGGCCGCCCTCGAAGAACTCCCAGAGATCATGGACGCCTCCAACCAACTCGCCAACAAGGTGGATCGTGCCGCCGTTGACACCGTCGAAGCGGCACTGCTCAGTCACAGGATAGGTGCCGAGTTTGACGCCGTCGTCCTCGCCGGGCCCAAGAAAAATGGCCACACCACCAAGTCTGCGCCCGCGCGTAGCTCAATCCTGATTTTCGAACCCGCAGTGACCGGGTACTGCGAGGGTGACCTTGAACCGGGCACCGTGGTCCGCGTGAAACTCGTCAAGGCTGACATCACCACGCGAACCATAGCGTTTGTGCCCGCGGGCGCGAGTTGACGATCTCCTGTGCGACACTGCGCGATATTGACAAGGCCGAGCGGAATCGGCAGTGGACCGGCTAGACTAAAACCGTAGACATGGATGCCCGGTCGTTGAAAATTGTTTTTTGTTCAACAAGCCCGCCCCTACGCGAGTCTTTTTACGCTCTTACGCAGTCCCGTTTATCCGGCAGCGAGAGGGCATGTATTTGTAAGCCCGCGATCGGCTTCCCTCATTAGTGCTGTCCGTCCAGGTTCCGTTTGGCCCCGCAGAGGGCGTCGGCGTTGAGCCCACGAAATACAGCACCTGTATAGACGAATTGAACGGTAAGCATTTGAGTATTGAAACAGACACACTCCTGCAGGCTGAGGACGGCAAAGAGAACGTTGAGATAGACGGAACTCTTAGCAGCAATGAGCCTCCGCGCCAGGAAGAAAAAGCCACGTTTGCCAGCTACGGTGTTCACGCTGACATTGTGTCCTCGCTCAACGAAGCGGGCATCACACATCCTTTCCCCATCCAGTCGATGACATTGCCTATCGCACTGGCTGGTCATGACATCATCGGTCAGGCCAAGACCGGAACAGGTAAGACCTTGGGCTTTGGCATACCGGCCCTGCAACGCGTTGTGGGCCCGAAGGATTCAGGGTACGACAAACTCCCTGTTCCGGGTGCTCCGCAGGCCCTGGTGATTGTTCCGACCCGCGAACTCGCGGTCCAGGTGGCCGGTGACCTAACCACGGCTTCCAAGCACCGCGGGGTCCGGATTGCCACCATTTATGGCGGACGCGCGTATGAGCCTCAGATTCAGTCACTCCAGCAAGGCGTGGAAGTTGTAGTTGGCACGCCCGGTCGGTTGATCGACATGCTGCGCCAGCACCACCTCGTCCTCAAGAACGTCAAGATTGTGATCTTGGATGAGGCGGATGAAATGTTGGATCTGGGCTTCTTGCCTGACGTCGAGACGCTGATTGCCGGTACACCCGCAGTGCGTCAGACAATGCTCTTTTCCGCCACAATGCCCGGCCCCGTCGTTGCCATGGCCCGGCGTTATATGACTCAACCCACGCATATTCGGGCTGCTGACCCGGACGACGAGGGCCTGACGAAGCGCGATATCCGCCAGCTGATCTACCGCGCTCACAACCTAGACAAGATCGAGGTCCTGGCTCGTATTTTGCAGGCCAATGGACGCGGACGCAGCATTGTATTCACGAAGACCAAACGCACCGCAGCCAAGGTTTCCGAGGAACTCGTCGACCGTGGCTTCGCAGCTGCAGCCATTCACGGCGATCTGGGCCAGGGCGCCCGTGAGCAGGCACTGCGCGCGTTCCGCAACAACAAAGTTGACGTTTTAGTCGCCACCGATGTGGCCGCTCGCGGCATTGACGTGGACGATGTCACCCATGTGGTCAATTACCAGTGTGTGGAAGACGAAAAAATCTACCTGCACAGGGTGGGTCGTACAGGCCGCGCCGGACACAAGGGCACGGCCGTAACGTTTGTGGACTGGGACGACATGCCCCGGTGGGCGCTCATCAACAAGGCTCTTGGCCTGAGCGTTCCCGAGCCCATCGAGACGTACTCATCCTCCCCGCACTTGTACACTGACTTGGACATTCCAGAGGGAACTAAGGGTCGCTTGCCCCGCAATCAGCGCACTCATGCCGGCATTGGCGCAGAAGTCCTGGAAGATCTGGGTGAGACGGGCAAACGGAACGCCCCCAAGTCCGGTGGGCGAGACGACGGACACGACGCCGGCCGGGGTCCCAACCGGGGCGGCAACCGCTCTGGTGCCCGCCATGGTGAGCGCCACACCGGTGAGAAGCACGACGGCGGCCGCAACCGACGCCGTTCTTCTGCTGATGAGCCAACGCCCGAGTCCAAAGCGCCGAGCGCCGCTGCTGCTCCCACTACCGCCGGTGAGAGTGCTGCACCGAGGGCACGCCGCAGCCGTACACGCACTCGCCGCCGCAACGGCGATGTAGTGGGTCAGCCGGAAGCCGCCGGAGAGTAGCGTCAACTCTCCCATGACGAAAACGCCCTGGCAGCCGGACGGGAGCGGGCCAAACTTGGTGGTCCATGCTGATAACGCAGAATTTTTGCCCTCGCTCCCGGACGGCGCCTTCACCATGATCTACGTGGACCCGCCGTTTAATACCGGCCGGGTACAGAGTCGTCAGCAAACCACCATGGTGCACAATGCCGACGGTGCGGGCGATCGCGTGGGTTTTAGTGGACGCAGCTACGACACCATTCGTGGCACTCTGCACAGCTACGACGACGCTTTTAGTGATTATTGGTCATTCTTGGAGCCACGGCTGCAAGAAGCGTGGCGGCTTCTGGCGGAGGACGGCACCTTATATCTACACCTTGATTATCGAGAGGTGCACTATGCCAAGGTGATGCTGGATGTGATCTTTGGCCGGGAATGTTTTTTGAACGAGATCATCTGGGCCTATGACTATGGTGCGCGGGCTAAGCACCGCTGGCCCACCAAGCACGACAACATCTTGGTGTACGTCAAGAACCCGAAGAAGTACCACTTCGATAGCGCCGAAGTGGACAGGGAGCCCTATATGGCTCCGGGGTTGGTCACACCAGAAAAACGTGAGCTGGGTAAGCTGCCCACGGATGTCTGGTGGCACACCATTGTCTCACCCACAGGCAAGGAAAAGACCGGCTACCCAACCCAAAAGCCCGAGGGCTTGCTGCGCCGGGCCGTGGCCGCATCTTCCCGTGAGGGCGACTGGGTGCTGGACTTCTTCGCTGGCTCCGGCACGCTCGGAGCCGTGGCGGCAAAACTGGGCCGGCGCTTTGTGTGCGTGGACCAGAACCCACAGGCCATCGGCGTCATGACGGCAAGACTGGGCCATGTGGCCACGGTGGTGGAGCTCTAAACAAAAGCTCCACCACTTCCACTAGATGAGACTTCTTCCCTCACGCCGGGCTTGGAGTATCTCCTTGATAAAGGCACGCCCAAGGACCCACAGAACGCCGAGGACGACTACCGGCCACACGAGCACATACAGTGTCAGAAATATTTCATTCATGGTTGCTCCTACGCTTGCTTTTTCGTGGTGAGTTCTTCGATTTGTCCATCCGCCGTGTCAGACCTGGTGTCAAAGTCGCCAATTGTGCGTGCGATGCTCGCAAAGTCAAAAGTCGCCTTATTTCGGAAGCACATGAAGTAGCAAACTAGCGTGCTGACGGCATAGGCTACCAATGATCCAGACAGTACCGCGTAATTGTGGAGGAAGCCGATCGAGAACGGGGCTGCAGCCACAATCGCGACGGCGGCCACGATTTTTGCCACTTTGAGCCCGAAGAAGCCAAATGCCATCAAGCCCAGCACCACCCCTATACCAATGACCGAGAGCACATCCACCATTATGCCGACGGTCCCGTCGAAGCGAAGCCACGCGAAACGGACGGGGAGGAACACTACCAAGGCTGCCAGCACGGAAATAGTGAACGCCCGGTTGGTGACCTTCTGCCAGTAGAAGCTGGCAATGACGGGGAACACCAATGCCCCCCACAGCGCACCAACAAATACCAGCAAGTCCAAAATATCCAACTGTTTGCTGGCAAAATAGAGTCCAATACCGGTGGCCAGTACCATGGTGATCCGCCCTATGAACAGCATGGTCTTCGGATTGGCTTCCCCCTTTTTGGCGATATTTTGACCGTAGACATCCGTCATCACAATCGAGGAAAGTGCAGACAGATCTGAGTCGGCTGTTGAGGACAGCGCGCCGATGATCATGATCAAAAAGATACCCAGCAGCACGGGGCTCAGGTAGGTGGCGGCCATCTGCGGGATGAGTTTATTCGTGTCTCCGTCCAGCGGAACGATCCCGGCGTAGAGGGCCATGACACCCATCATGCCGATACCGATGATGGTGGCACCGTAACCCACCGTTGCGGTGATAAATGTCTTCTTGATCAAGTCCTCACGTACAGCAAACAAGCGCTGGGCGATCGTCTGGTTGCCGATGGCGTATGCCAGCACCGCAGCGATGTACGGAGCCCCCTGGTTCAAGAACGCGTCCGAGGAGAAGAAATCGGATTGCTGCGGCGTCAGGTTCGCAGCCCCCGTGACGAACATGTCTGTCCCGCCAGCGGCGAAAAATACCACTGGAATGACGATAACCACAGCTCCCAGCATGGCAAATACCTGTGCAGCATCTGTCAGCACCGACGCCCGGAAGCCGGACCACAAGGAGTACAGCAGAATCCCGCCCCCGATAAAGAGGATGCCCTGATTGAAGCTGAAAGGAGAGAGCAGCGTGATCAACGCACCGCCGGCGATGAAGTTTGACGTAATGCTAATAATCGAGCCGACGATGTTAGACCCGGCAAGCATCAACTGGCTAGATTTTCCGTGCCGAGCATGCATGACCTCGGCCAAAGTGTGGGCCTTGGGTGCCACGGCTCGAATTCGCTTACCGAAAGGGTAGATGAACAAAATCATCAGCGCCCCCCACAATCCGTAGTGGATGGGCCCCGATATCCCGTACGTATATCCGGAGGTGGCTGAGGCATACATGGAAGACGCCCAGATCCAGGTTGCCGTCATGCTGCCAGCAGAAATACCAAAGCCGACGTTATTACCGGCCGTCATATACGAATCGGCGTTCTCATTCTTCTTACTGATGAACAGTGTCATCAAAAGCGTTCCACCGTAGAAGAGGACTAGAAGTCCAATGATGGTCCAGCCACCTAGTTGATAAAGTCCCGCACCGTCAGGCGCCATGAAGTTCCTCTCGCGCGGACGGAACCCACCGGTGTCCCGTCGAATGTGGCGCGCGCCGCCTCTTGAGACACTCTCGTGTTGGGCAAGCCGGTGCCGGGTTCCCTTGGCGCGCTTTCCCGCCCGGGGACGGCCACCCTCGTCTGCAGTTCCATCTGCACAAAGTGGCCCCGCGTGAATCGCGTATCTACGCGATTATTCACTACCGGAAATCTACGGCAGCCAAGGCGCCGGAAACGGAAAATTTGAGAGTTCGCGCAGGCGTAATTTGTTACCTTCGCGAACTGTACTTTCCTTCCCACTGTAACAGCGTCTACGCGAAGAAAAGCCCAAGCGTTTGATTTTTAGCTATATAGAGGACACAACCATTGCTACATTTGTAGCTGGTGGGGAAGATAAGCGCGCGCCCCCGTGGCCAGTGCCAGGATGCTCTCAAGCACCTCCGGCCGAGTAGTATTTTCACCCAACAAGTTCGGCTTTCCAGCGCCGTGATAGTCGGAGGATCCCGTCACTAACAGCCCATTTTTTGATGCCAAGTTCCGCAACCATGCGCGTCCCTCGGGAGGGTTGTCCCGGTGGTCCACCTCCACGCCCAGCAGCCCGGCGTCGATCATGTCATGGAACACTTGGGCATCTACCACTCTCCCCCGCGAGGATGCTACGGGATGAGCGAAGACGGGCACTCCGCCAGCCGCGCGAACCAGTTGCACGGCCAGTACAGGATCCGGAGCGTAGTGGCTCACAAAATAGCGGGAGTGGGAAGTGAGGATGGTAGCAAAGGCCTCATTGCGATCCGAGACTATGCCCGCTGCAACCAAGGCATCGGCTATGTGCGGGCGTCCCACGGTAGCTCCGGGGGCCACATGGGCGCTGACATCGTCCCAGCTCAGCGGATAGTCCTCGGCGAGGCGCAGAACCATACGCTCGGCACGGCTCTGCCGAGCTTCCTTCGCCTTAGTGATTTCCGCCAGCAAACCTTGATGCGTGGGGTCATGGAGATAGCAGAGCAGGTGCACGCTGATTCCGCGATCCGTCGTACAGGAAATTTCCATGCCGGGCACCAAGCCAACACCCAAGGCGCGGGCGGCGACGAGCGCTGCGGCCCAGCCTGCAGTGGAATCATGATCGGTCAGTGCCATCACGTCCACTCCAGCGGCGAGCGCTGCGGCCACAAGCTGCGCAGGGGGCTGCGTCCCGTCGGAAACATTTGAATGTGCGTGCAGATCGATCTTCACCCCATAAGCCTACGTTGCCCACCCAATTCACGCAGCGCTCCAACCTTCTCGCATTGTCCTAGCAGCACCCGCGGTGAGAGACTGGCAGGGTGAACCAGACAGAGAAATCTTCCGTGCACCCCGACCCCTCCGAGCAGCAGCCACTCGAGGAGCGTGTGAATAACCGTTCACACCGCCCCGACTCGGATGCTTTCCGCTCCTTTATGGCCTCCAATTGGGCCCCCGCTTCAACCCAACTTCCTCCCCGGGACGAGGTCGCCGATCATGCCGCGCGACGTCGTCGCACCATTTCCGAACAGTTCAAAGGCGAACGTCTCGTTATCCCGGCAGGTGCCTTGAAAGTCCGCTCCAATGACTGTGACTACCGCTTCCGTCCGCACTCCTCCTTTGCCCACCTGACGGGTCTTGGCGTTGACCACGAGCCCGACGCCGTGCTGGTCATGGAACCTGTAGGCGATGGTGCCGGGGACGACGGCGGCAATCACCACGCGTCCTTGTTTTTCCGTCCGCTGGCTGGCCGGGATACCAAACAGTTCTATGCTGACTCCCGCAGTGGCGAGTTTTGGATTGGCCCCAGGCCAACTCTGGCCGAGTTCAAAGAACAGCTCGGATTGGACACCGTAGACATTTCCGAACTTGAGGTAGCCATCACCAAAAACGTGGGCGAACCCTCCGTCGGCGGCATCTCGATCCGCCTGGTCCGCAAGGTCGATGAGAACATCGACGCTCTTGTCGACACCGCGCGCTACAACACGGCCGCAAACCCCGACGCCATTGATTTCGGCGCACTAGACTCCCTGGATGCCAAGCTGGCTGAGAGCCTCTCCGAGCTTCGACTGCTCAAGGATGATTGGGAAATCGAGCAGATGAAGGTGGCTGTGGCTGCCACGGCTGCAGGGTTCGAGGAGATCATCAAGTCCCTTCCCCGCGCTGTGGCCCACAAGCGTGGTGAGCGTGTTGTGGAGGGCGCATTCTTCGCACGGGCCCGCGAGGAAGGCAACGAGCTAGGCTACGACACCATTGCCGCGTCAGGGAACAATGCCACCATCTTGCACTGGACCCATAACACCGGAGCCGTCACCGCCGGGGAATTGCTTTTGGTCGACGCAGGAGTGGAGGCGGACTCACTCTACACCGCAGACATCACCCGTACGCTTCCGGTCTCCGGAAAGTACTCCCCCGTCCAGCGCAAGATCTACCAGGCTGTTCTGGATGCTGCCGACGCCGCTTTCGCTGTGGCCGTGCCGGGACGAAAGTTCCGCGATGTGCACAACGCCGCTATGGAGGTTCTTGCCGCCCGCCTTGAGGAGTGGGGTTTGCTTCCTGTGACAGCCGCCGTCGCACTTTCCCCTGAGGGCCAGCAACACCGTCGTTGGATGCCGCACGGTACCAGCCATCACCTGGGTCTGGACGTCCACGACTGTGCACAGGCCCGTGCCGAGCTGTATCTGGATGGCACCATCACCGAGGGCATGGTCTTCACGATTGAACCGGGCTTGTATTTCAAGAACGAGGACTTGGGCATCCCGGCCGAGTACCGTGGCAATGGCGTACGCATTGAGGACGACATCCTCATCACTGCCAATGGTCCGCTGAACTTGAGTGCGGCACTTCCGCGTGCTCCAGAGGACGTCGAGGCCTGGATGGCTCGTCTCTGACGGCTAAGACATTCCCTTATACACGACGACGGCGGGCCCAGTATGGGTCCCGCCGTCGTCGTGTATATCTTCGCTTTATGGGCGTCTAACCCTAAAAATCTAGTGGTGTTCGGGGGAATCTTTTGTGGGTTCCTCACCAGCTGGTTCGGCTGGCTTATCCATGCGGATGCCATATTGTGGCCGGCCATCTGGCAGGTCTGGGAACTGGCCGCGGCGTGGCCCGCTGAGCGGTGCCTGGCCCTCGCTCTCCACGGGTGAGCTTCCATCAGCCTGGCCGTTCTGGCCGCCCTGCTCTCCAGTTGGTGTCGGGGCACCGTAGGGATCGTGCCAGCCCTGCGGACGAGCTGGCGGTGTCCCTGCAGCAGGCGGCGCAGCCGGAGGACGGTAGCCCTGGCCCTGCCCCTGGAGGGGCTTGGAAGCCGTGGAATTCATCGGCAGTTGGGCGAGCAGGCGGCGTGCGTCCATCGCGACGTCGGGGGTAACAATGACGTCATAGCTTGAAGCAAGAACCTGGTTCGTCGACGTGAAGTCGCGCTTCCCGCGCTGGGCTGCGTAGCCAATGATGGCAAACAGCATCCAAAATGCAGCACCCATCAGTACCGCCGTGAACACGTTCAGATACGTCCCACCTCCGGATGCGTTGCCGTCAAAGAAGGAGAGCATGACGCCAATGAAGAGCCCAAACCACGCCCCAGTCATAGCGCCGCTAAGCGCTACCCGCGGGTAACTGAGTTTTCCGGTGACGCGCTCGACCATTTTCAGGTCGTTGCCCACAATGGACACGTGCTGGACCGGAAACTTTTCATCCGCTAAATAATCGACCGCCTTCTGGGCGTCCAGATAGGAGGTGTAAGAACCGATTGTCTCACCAGTGGGGACTATGCGGGCCTCATCCATTGGTCGGGTACGTCCAAAGAGGTTTGCCATGTCTTCCATTGTTCACCACAATCGCTCATCGTGGAGAGAGTATCGCTGGCAGTGAACTGATGGCATCCGCCCATGGGTGCAGGGGGGCTTGAAAACAAAAATACGGCGTCGTCAAATACCGGTTAGTTGGGGCAGGGAAGTAGCCTGTAGGAGTGAGTACTCAACCCACGCGCATCTTTGTAGCGCGCCTCCTCGGACTTGACGTGTTTGATCCCCTCGGTGACCGCCTGGGCAAACTGCGCGACGTCGTCGTGCTGGGCCGCGGCGAGCAGCGCACAGGAGCGGCGCGCACGCCTCCCCACGCCGTCGGCATCGTGGTCGAGGTCCCCGGAAAGAAGCGCGTTTTTGTGCCTATGACCCGGCTAACTTCCATGGACCAGTCTCAAATCATCTGCACGGGTTTGGTCAATCTGCGCCGTTTTGAACAACGCGGAGCCGAACAACTCGTCGTGGGTGGCATCTTTGATCGCAAGGTCACGCTCGTTGATGGCAGCGGGGACGCGGTCATCGAGGACATCGCTATTGACCAGCAGCGCAACGGCGATTGGTTGATCACCAAGCTATTTGTCCGCCGCGGCTCCAGCACCTCTCGTCTGCGCGGCTTGCGTCGCGGGCACACCCTGTTGATCGACTGGGCGGAAGCTCACCCCGATGACATCGCCGAACCTCAAGGAGCCTTGCATTTCGTGGCTGCCCATGAGGACCTCAAGCCCGCAGATTTTGCTGACGCCATGCAGGAAATGAGCGACAAACGCCGGATCGAGGTGGCTAGCGAACTTCAAGACGAACGACTTGCCGACGTCATGTCTGAGCTGCCGGAGGAGGACCAGGTCACGCTGCTCTCCGCCCTGGACAATGAGCGCGCCGCCGACGTCCTTGAAGAAATGGACCCGGACGACGCCGCAGACCTGCTCGCTGACTTACCCACTGCCAAAGCCGAGCAACTACTCCAGCTTATGGAACCGGAGGAAGCCAAGGACGTCCGGCGTCTGCTCCAATACGCAGAAGGTACTGCCGGTGCGCTCATGACTCCGGTTCCGGTAATCCTGCCCCCCGAGGCAACTGTGGCCGAGGCTCTGGCGCATGTGCGCAGTGAGGACCTCCCGCCAGCGCTTGCCTCAGCTATTTTCATTTGCCGCCCCCCTTTGGAAACACCCACAGGGCGTTTCTTGGGCGTCGTCCACATCCAGCAACTACTGCGCAGCGCGCCTCCTGAGCAGTTGGGCAAGCTGGTGGACAAAAACATGGAGCCAGTCTCTGACCAAGACGATATCTCCGTGGTCAGCCACACCATGGCTTCCTACAACCTCAACTCACTCCCGGTAGTCAACAAGGAGGGCCGCCTGGTAGGTGCCGTGACTGTCGATGACCTTCTGGACCATCTACTCCCCGATGACTGGCGCACACACGAAGATGGCGCTCCCTTCAGAAAATTAGGAGGCCGCATTGGCTGAACGGCACCATTCCAAAGGCGGCGGTCTGGATACGCCGATGGAGCTCAAGTCCCGGCTGCTGCCGAATCTGGGCAGCGATCCGGACCTGTTCGGCCGCTTCGCCGAGCGTTTTGCGCGGTACATGGGTACCGCGAACTTTTTGGTCTACATGACAATCTTTGTCCTGGTCTGGATTGCCATCAACGTGGTCGGGTTGTTTGGTCTGAAATGGGATCCCTATCCCTTCATTTTGCTCAACTTATTCTTCTCCACCCAGGCTTCCTACGCCGCCCCGTTGATCCTGTTGGCACAGAACCGTCAGGACGATCGCGATCGTGTTCAGATTGAGCAGGACCGCAGTCGCAATGAGCGAAACCTAGCCGACACCGAGTACCTAACGCGCGAAGTTGCCGCACTGCGCATCTCGCTGCGTGAGGTGGCAACGCGAGATTTTGTGCGCTCCGAACTGCGCGGCCTTCTCGAAGACCTGATTGCCTTGCAGGGCGAGGACGGGGATGCTCTCCAACCCACCGAACGTCGAGAAAGTCGCAGCAGTCGTTCCCCCGCAACGTCCGCTATGAAAATAGTTGCACCCAAACGCAGTACCAAACCCTAAGGCAAGCCACGCATGTCTTCTCCATCGAACACCGCTCTCCTAGCCGCCCTCGCCACTGTCATTGATCCGGAATTGCGCCGGCCCATCACCGAACTGGGAATGGTGGAGTCCGTGGAGGCGCTTGGGGACGGCGTGGTAGCTGCCATCATCCGTCTCACCATTGCTGGCTGCCCACTGCGCGGGACCATCACCTCGGATGTCACCGCAGCGCTGCAGAAGGTCGACGGCGTCACGGAGGTGAAGGTTGAGCTGACCGTGATGAGCGCTGACCAGCGGGCAGAACTCAAGGAACGCCTGAAGGGCAGCACGCCAGAGCGCGGCATCCCGTTTAATGCCGCGTCTTCCCTGACAAGGGTGTATGCGGTAGCCAGCGGTAAGGGCGGCGTGGGCAAGTCCTCGGTGACGGTGAACCTGGCCTGTGCCCTGGCGGCCAAAGGATTGCGTGTGGGTATTGTGGATGCCGATATTTACGGCTTTTCAGTCCCAGCCCTGATGGGTATAACTCAAGCACCCACGCGAGTGGATGAGATGATCCTGCCTCCCGTGGCACACGACGTAAAGGTCATCTCCATCGGCATGTTTGTCACCGGCAACCAACCCGTTGCCTGGCGCGGGCCCATGCTCCACCGGGCGCTTGAACAGTTCCTCACTGACGTCTACTTCGGTGATTTAGATGCCTTGTTCCTGGACCTGCCACCTGGCACGGGCGACGTCGCCATCTCAGTTGCCCAGTTGCTCCCCAAGGCCGAGATCCTGGTTGTGACAACCCCGCAAGTGGCTGCGGCTGATGTAGCGGAGAGGGCCGGTGCCATCGCTGTGCAGACGGGCCAGAAAGTTGCCGGCGTGATTGAAAATATGTCCTTTTTGACGCTACCGGACGGCACCACTATGGAGTTGTTTGGTTCCGGCGGAGGCGAGGTTCTAGCTAAAAGATTAAGCCAGACCGTCAATTCTTCCGTCCCGCTGCTCGGGGCGATTCCCTTGGATGTGGCGCTACGCGAGGGCGGAGACATCGGTGCGCCCATTGTCTTGGCTCATCCGAAATCCCCTGCCGCCGTAGCGTTATTGGCTATTGCCGATAAGCTCGCTGTTCGTCCCCGTGGCCTAGCTGGCCTACATTTGGGGATCGCTCCGCGTTAAGCGACGCTCGGTTACTTTCGGGGCACTTTTACCCAACGCTCCTGCAGCATGCTAACCGAGCGTTCACGAAAAGCCCCCCGGTTCTAACCGAGCGTTCCTGGGGTCAGGTGGCCTCAACGTCAAAAGGTGCACGCTGACCTTCAACGAGGCGTTCGATTGGCTGTTCCACTGGAGTCGGCACCGGCTCATTCGAGGTCTCACCCTTGCCCAGCATGCTCGCGATCGCCGCACTGGGCGCAGTCTTCAACGAATTCAGCGCGCTGACGTCATCGTCATCGAGAAGGGCCTCACGAATGATGCGCCGGGGATCGTACTGGCGCGGATCAAGTTTCTTCCAGTCGATGTCATCGAGGTCCAGCCCGGCTTCTTCTTTAATAGTTTCCCGCGCACCGGAAGCCATCCTGCGAACCTCTCGAATCAGGTTCTTTAGTTTCTCCACGTAACCGGGGAGTCGCTTAGGCCCGATCACCAAAACTGCCACGATGACAATGACGATCAGCTCGGGGGTATTGATACCAAACACGTTAGGAAGATTACCCTCTCAACCTTCAAAGCAACGATTCGACGGGGCACCCGCCTGGTGTTAGCCGCGGACATGCACCCGCTGGATAAATCGAATGCTACCGGTATCAGCGGGCGCCAACAATTCGAGGCAATGACAGCCGAGGCTTTTTGGCAGTCTTGGTAACCTTGCGCGGCGCGGGCGCCAAGTCTGCCAACGACTCACGTAACATGGCACGCCCTCGGTGAATTCTGGATCTGACAGTGCCCAACTTAATATTTAGGGCGTGGGCCACCTCGTCATAAGAGAGACCCTCCATGTCACAGAGTACGACGGCGGCGCGAAAGTCCGGCGGCAACGCCTCCAATGCTGCGGCGATCCCAGCGTCGAGGTTGTTGAACTCAAAAACCCGCTCCGGGCCGGGGTCCGCACCAGCAAGCCGTGACTCGGCATCGTCAGCTAGGGGATCAAAACGAATCCGCTGTTTGCGTCGTGCCTGATCCAGAAATAAGTTGGTAGTGATGCGGTGCAGCCAACCGTCAAGTGTGCCCGGTTTGAAGTTCTCGAGGGCACGGAAGGCGCGGACAAACACTTCCTGGGTGAGGTCCTCGGCGTCGTACTTGTTACCGGTGAGCCGGTAAGCAAGTCGGAGGACCTTGGCAGAGTGGTTGGTGACAACTTCATCCCAAGACGGCGTGACCCACTCGGTCTCCATCCCGGTGCCCTGTGTCGGGGCTGCGGAGCTGGTGTAGGAACTCAAAGCTGCACCTCTATCTGTGTACTGCGTGTGCCATTAGTATGCCAAAGAAAGCTGACCTTTTGCTGAGGGAAAAGGAAGAATCAGCCTAATGCACAGGCAGTAGGCTAGAGGAAATCATTGCAACAGTTGAGGAACCCCATTCATGAGCGCCGACAAGTCCACCAGCTGGTCCTATGCAGAGGCTCAGCCTGCGGAAAACGATGTTCTTCGCCGCGCCCGCGAGCGATCGCATGAATTGGGCTTGTTCCCCGTCAGCCAGGGCGTCGCAGCCACCTTGACAGTACTTGCCGCTGCCTCCAAGGCACAAACCGCCGTTGAGGTGGGCACTGGGGCGGGCGTCTCTGGCGTGGCCTTGCTGCGCGGGCTGGGGCCAAAGGCCGTACTGACCACCATTGATCCCGACGTCGACCATCTCAAGGCTGCCCGGGAGGCGTTCCTAGAATCGGGTTCCCCCGCCAACCGCACCCGGACAATCTCAGGCCGCGGTCAAGATGTTCTGCCCCGTCTCACTGACGCTGCCTATGATCTGGTCTTCATTGACGCTGACAAGCCCAGTTTCCCCGATTACGTTCTGCAAGCCGTGCGGTTATTGAAGTCCGGCGGGTTGCTGATCATCAATGATGCGCTGGATAAGGACAGGGTTTCAGACCCTGCCATCCGCGACGCCAGCACCGTGGTGCTGCGAGAGGTGGGGAAGATGATCCGGGAGAACGAGGACCTGTTTTCGGCAATGCTGCCCACTGGCGACGGACTCTTGCTGGCCGTAAAGCGCTAGGGCCTAACGGCCTCCAGAATCACGCGGGAGCAAATGACGCTCCAGTCACACGGGAATACACGACGGCGGGAGAAACACCCCTTGGTGTTTCTCCCGCCGTTGATACATCTAGCTTGCTAGGAAAGCTATTCCGTCACGCCCACCAGGCACTCTTTGAGGCTGGTGGCTTCAGCTACATTCATTTCCACTACGAGCCGTCCGCCGCCTTCAAGAGGCAGCCGCAAGATCAGGCTTCGCCCTTCCTTGGTCACTTCCATTGGACCGTCTCCGGTTCTGGGTTTCATGGCCGCCATCAGGACTTCCCCTTTACGTAGTACGAACCAATATGATTGTCGGGCTGTCCCCGCCAATTAGTTCGTGTTGTTTTCCTCACACTCCATTATTCCGTACTTCAGGCACCGGGTGCTAATCGAGGTGCGATCGATGGATCCGCACGTGGCGCTGTGTTAGGGCGGCCAGGCCATGCCGGTGGTGATCGCAACATACTGCCAGAGCCACACGACCCACACAATTTGTAACAACGTGAACATGACAATCACGCTCCAGCGGTACGCACGGCTCTTGGATATAAAAGCCGCGGCCAGCGCTAAGGGAAAGAGTGGTAGCAGCATTCTGAAAGTACTGGACTGTGGTTGCAGAACGGCCAGCAAATACAGCAGGTACATGGCACACCACACGCGGAGCTCCGGGCCCAACCGCCGCACACTGTGCGAATTCAAAAACAGCCCCGCGAACACCACCAGCAGCACTGGTACCACTGGCCCCCAGAATGGGCCTACCAGATAGACGCCCATCGTAATCCAGGGAATGAACAGCACCAATGGACCCCCACGCCAGGCCAGCTCCGTATCGGTGTAGGCGCTACTATCGCCTGTCACAACAGCGGCCACGACCACCCAGGCAAACGCCATGATGGTGCTCACGGCCAGCAAAGACATTCCAGCCACCGCTTCCCTCACCAAAAAAGGCTTAGTTCGGCGTTGCCACCAACGCATCATCAAATGGACGCCGACGACGGCCGCGAAAGGGACCCCGATTGGCCGGGTAAGGCACAGCAACACCACTACCGGCACTGCGCTCCAATACTTGCGTCGCATCAGTGCAAACAGTGCTGCCGCGAGCAAAAACGTACTCAGTGATTCCGCGTATCCCACCTGCAGGATGGGAGAGATGGGGAAAGTGGCAAAGAATGCCACGCCCCACAATGCCGTGTCTGGTGTGGCAAAGCCCCTGAATAGTTTGTAGATCATCAAGGCTGCAGCAAGTCCAGCGAGGCCTGCGCTCAGGGGCGCCGCTACGTCCCAGGACAGGCCCGTGGCAAGGTGTAAACAGCGCACCAGCGCCGGAAACAAGGGGTAGAACGCCCACTGGTTCGGCGCAGCCGCCCCATCCGCGTTGCGAGGAATTGAGCTCGGATACCCACCGTCAAAAATACGTTCGTACCAGCCGGCATCCCACCTGTCGATGAACGTCAGGTACCCCGGTTGGCGCCCGCCCCACGGTGATGCCTCGGCGTGCCACGCGGCTCCTGACAGAATGGCGAAGGAGACCAGCCGAGCCGCCAAATACAACAGGGTCACTTTCACCCACCATGGTGCACGTCGCAAGGGTGCCACGGCAGCGCGCACCAACCCGTAGAGCTTGTCGTTGAGCGTTGGCGCGGCCCCCTTCGGGGCAGGGTGTGTGACGTTCACGCGGTAGCGGCGGATGTCGGCCGGGAGGGCCCACTCGAAGCCGTGGATGTCCGCGTGCGTACCCAACAGTGGCGTTGGTGGTCATTCACTACGCCAATCGCCTGCATCATCGCGTATGCCGTGGTGGGGCCCACGAAGGAGAAACCGTTTTTCTTCAAGTCTTTAGCCAAAGCGGCGGACTCCGGAGTCGATCCCGGCACCGGGGCATCTGCCGGGCGCAAGGTCAGCGGCGTATGGCAGTGAATCAGTGAAGCCAAGGTGACGCCCTCTGGCAGGGCAAGTAGTGCCCTGGCGTTATTGATCGTGGCATTGATCTTCAATCGATTACGCACAATTTTGGCGTCGGCCATGAGCCGCTCATAGTCAGCCTTATCAAAGTGCGCCACGGCTTCTGGCTCAAAGTTGGAAAAGGCGTCACGGAATGCCTCACGCTTGCGCAGAATCGTCAGCCAACTCAAGCCGGACTGGAACGCCTCAAGGCTTAGCCGTTCAAACAGTTCCCGATCACTCGTGGCACCAACACCCCACTCTTGGTCGTGGTAGCGCTGGTATTGCTCGTCAGTTTCAATTCCTCCCCATGCGCAGCGAGCCAAACCGTCGGCACACACGACAACGTTTTCCATGCTCAGTCCTCTGCCGTCTGCTCGACTGTATCCGCTGGCGTATGCTCAGGCACTGGCACCGCGAAACCGGACTCCAGCTCAGCAATCCGCTCATCCTTCGCGGCCAGTTCATCACGGAGCCGGTCCAAGACCTCATCCACTTGATCCATCCGGTATCCGCGCAAACCAAGAGAAAAGCGCACCCTATCCACGTCGTCCGGGACCGGAGTGTCAGGAAACAACACGCCGGGCAGGGCAGCGACAGGTTCAGCCAGGGCATCCGTAAGGATCGCGTGCTCACTCTGTGAGCGTTTGAGACCCACCACGTAGAGCGCCGCGAGGGCTGCCAGCACAATTGCCAGGAAAATCAAGAAGTAACTCACAGCTCAATGGTGCCAGATCATCCGTCCAAGGCGCTGCACACACCAAACATTCTGCGCTCAGCTGGCCGCCACCCTCTTGCCAGCGCCGCCCGCCATAACCAGTGCCACGGCTTCTTCAGCCGTGTCGGCCAGCTGGAGAATGTCCACATCCCCCGGCGACACCAGGCCCTCAACCACCATGACGTCTTTAATCCAAGCCAATAGCGGTGACCAGAAAATGCTATCCACCAGCACGATCGGGAACTGTGTGACCTTGCTGGTCTGCACTAATACCATGGCTTCAAAGAGTTCATCGAGTGTTCCAAGCCCGCCGGGCAGCACCACAAATCCTTGCGCGTATTTCACAAACATCGTCTTGCGGGCGAAGAAGTATCTAAAATCAACGCCTCTGCCCACCCATTGGTTCATTCCTTGTTCAAAGGGCAGCTCGATCCCCAAACCAATGGATAATCCCCCGGCCTCGGAAGCTCCACGGTTGGCAGCCTCCATGGAGCCGGGTCCGCCTCCCGTGATGACAGCCACGCCGGCCTCCACGAGTAGCCTGCCTACCTCCACCCCCGTCTCGTAATGGCGGCTCCCAGGTTTGGTGCGGGCAGAGCCGAAGACGCTGATGGCAGGACCAATTTCCGCCAGCGCGTCAAAACCTTGAACAAATTCGCTTTGGATCCGCATCACGCGCCACGGATCAGTGTGGGTGAAGTCGCTGCTCGGCTCCGTATCGAGGAGCCGGGAGTCTGCTGTGGAACCTGCAGGCCCTTTTCTCCAACCGCCAAGGAGCGGCTTCCTGCGACGAGATGAGCTGGTTGAACCGGTAGGTGCATTCATGGAACCAAGAGTACGTGAGAGCGTCATCACGGGCCTTACAGGTATCGTTCCAATTACAATCGGTGCCGAAACCTGAAAATCATTTACCGTCCTACGATTTATTAGGTAGATTCGCTTCATGACTAATCCCGAACAGGCAACTGTGCTTGTGGAACTAAAGCACGTCAACAAGCACTACGGCGCGCTCCATGTTCTGCAGGACATTAATCTGCAGGTCGCCAAGGGCGAGGTGGTGGTGGTGATCGGGCCCTCCGGCTCGGGGAAATCGACTCTCTGCCGCGCGATCAACCGACTCGAGACCATCGACGACGGCTCCATCACAATTGAAGGCAAGGAACTGCCCAAAGAGGGGCGGGACCTGGCCACACTGCGCGCCGACGTCGGCATGGTTTTTCAGTCGTTTAACCTATTTGCGCATAAGACCATCCTTGAAAACGTGACGCTTGGCCCCATCAAGGTCAAAGGCGTTTCCAAGGCCGACGCCGAGAAAACAGCACTTGCGCTGTTGGAACGCGTCGGTGTGGGCAAGCAAGCGGCAAAATTGCCGGCTCAACTCTCCGGCGGACAGCAGCAGCGTGTGGCGATTGCCCGTGCGCTGGCCATGAAACCTAAGGTCATGCTCTTTGATGAGCCCACCAGCGCGCTGGACCCGGAAATGATCAATGAGGTTCTAGACGTCATGGTCGAGCTTGCCAAAGAGGGTATGACCATGGTGGTTGTCACCCACGAGATGGGCTTTGCCCGCAAGGCCGCTGACAGGGTCGTCTTCATGGCCGACGGACAGATCGTGGAAGAAGCAACTCCTACTGAGTTCTTCACCAACCCCCAGAGTGCCAGGGCCAAGGACTTCTTGTCCAAAATTCTTACCAACGGATAGCATCCGCTTACTCTTTGCGCATCATCACGCAAAACGCATATCGCACCTGCGGCCCAACTGGGTCGTTTATGAAAGGAATCCCATGAAGAATTTTTTTAGCCGAAAGAGCCTCAATGTTGCGGCTGTTGTGGCTGCAGCCGCACTCGCTCTGACCGCTTGTGGCGGCGGTGGCACCGCCGGAGCAGGATCCTCTGATGGCGCCAACGCTCCCGCATTTGAGGTTGCCAAGGATGTTTCCCTGACGGGCAGCCCCACCTTTGACAAAATCAAGTCTGCTGGCGCCATCCGGATTGGCGTGAAGGAAGACCAGCCCGGTCTGGGTAACCTGGACGCTGCCACCGGCGAACGCAGCGGTTTTGACATCGAGATTGCTACCTGGATGGCGGCCTCGCTAGGCGTAGCCAAGGACAAGATTGAGTTCAAGGCGATCCCGTCAGCAAACCGTGAGTCAGCGCTGGCCAATGGCGACGTTGACCTCTATGTGGGCACGTACTCCATCACCGACAAGCGCAAGAAGATTGTCGATTTTGCCGGCCCGTATTTCATCACCGGCCAGGGCTTGCTGGTAGCCAAGGACAACACCGATATCAAGAGCGAGAAGGACCTGGTAGGCAAGAACGTTTGCTCCGCTACCGGTTCAACTCCCATCCAGAACATCAAAGAGAACTTCCCGGGTGTGAAGACCACCGAATTCGACATCTACTCCAAGTGCGTTGATGCGCTCAAGAGTGGCACCGTTGATGCAGTCACCACCGACCAGGCCATCCTGCTTGGCTTCGCTTCCCAGCAACCCGAAAAGCTGAAGGTTGTTGGGGAACCGTTCACCGTTGAAAAGTACGGAATCGGTCTTGCCTTGGGTGACACCGCCCTGCGTACGTTCTTGAACAAGACGCTTACCGATGGTGGCGCCACGTGGACCAAGATCTACGATTCCACGCTGGGCAAGTCCGGCACGAAGGTTGAACAGCCTAAGGTCGACCAGTACTAAGAACCCCTTTGCGGTGTTGTTGCGTCGGCTTCGGCCGGCGTAACAACACGGCTTCGTCCCCTTCATTTCACTGAAAGCGACACTGCCCTGTGAATGTACTTACTGACAACAGCGAGCTGTTCCTTAACGGATTTAAGACCACATTGGTCTTGTTTGTCATTTCCGCGTTCTTCGCGCTGATTCTTGGCACGATTGTTGCCGGCATGAGAGTCTCTCCGGCCCCAGCTATGCGGGCGGCAGGAACGTTCTACGTCAACGCTGTGCGTAATACGCCTTTGACCCTGATCCTGGCCTTCTTTGCCCTGGGGTACCCCCGGCTGGGACTGCCTTACATTGATTTTATGACAGCCGCAATCATTGGTCTCTCCCTGTACACGGCAACCTATGTTTCTGAGGCCATCCGCTCCGGCATCAATACTGTTTCCGTAGGCCAATCCGAGGCCGCCCGTGCCATTGGACTGCCATTCATGCAGACGCTGACATTAATCGTGTTGCCACAGGCGTTCCGTTCTGTGGTTCCACCGCTCTTTAGTGTCTTCATCGCTTTGTTGAAAAACACAACCGTCGCGGCTGGCTTCTCTGTTGCTGAGGCTGGCGCCATCCGCGCCACCCTCAGTGAGCGCGGCGAGCCGCTGCTGCCGGGTCTGCTGTGGGTTGCCTTGATTTTTGTGGTCCTGGTGCTGGGCATCTTGACCCCCCTCCAACGCTATCTCGAGAAGAAGTGGAAGGTGGCGCGATGAGTTCGGTACTTTTTGACGTTCCCGGCCCCAAAGCCCGCACACGCAACGTTTATTTGAATGTACTCACGGCTGTGGTGGTAGTCGGCATCATCGCGTTCATCCTCTTTAGGTTCTACGAGTCTGGCCAGTTCACCGCCAAAATTTGGGAAATTTTCACATTCCCCCGCGTCCAACAAAAAATCGTGGAAGCCATCGGGGCCACCTTGAGCGCGTTCGCCGTAGCGGCCGTCGGCAGTTTGGTCCTGGGAATTGTGCTCGCCTTTGGCCGGCTGTCGGAGTCGAAATGGGCTAGGGTCCCAAGCTACTGGTTTACGGAAGTTTTCCGCGCTGTGCCCGTGCTTATTTTGATGATGATCATGTACTACGGACTGCCCTCCGCTGGTGTGAAAGGCATCACCCCGTTCATCGCCGTGGCAATCGGTTTGATCCTGTACAACGGCTCTGTCCTCGCCGAAGTATTCCGGACAGGTATTGAATCCCTGCCTAAAGGTCAGCGTGAGGCCGGGCTGGCCATCGGCCTCTCTCATGGCCAAGTGCTGCGCACGATTCTATTGCCCCAGGCGGTCCGTTCCATGTTGCCCGTGATCATCGCGCAACTGGTGGTCATCTTGAAGGACACCGCGTTGGGTTTCTTGATCACCTACAACGAAGTCCTGTACTACGCGAATTTCCTCGGTTCCCAGGGCAAGTACGGCTTCCCCGTGGTGCCGGCGCTCATGGTCACGGCAGTGATTTACGTCGGACTATGCCTGATCCTCTCCGGGATCGCCAAGCTGGTCGAGTCTAAGATGTCCAGCCGTGTCAAGATCGTCAAGACCAAGGTGGGTATGGCTGGCTAACGTACTCGGGAGGAAGCAGGGTCTGCGTTTTTTGTAGTCCGGCCTATTAGGCAGACGTCTAAGGCCGTCAGCGGCCGACGCGTTTTATAGCCGGATGGAAAAATGCGGACCCTGCCTCGCCCTACGACAACCAGCGCACCAAAGCAGCCAGACAATCGCGGACGTCCTGCGCTGCCACATGCTCGTTGTCACTGTGAGCTAGCAAGGCGTCTCCTGGCCCAAAATTGACAGCTGGGATTCCCATCTCGCTCAGCCGGGCCACGTCTGTCCAGCCGTATTTGGGTAGCGGTTCGCGCCCTACAGCAGCAACGAACGACGCTGGCGCAGGGGCATCAAGCCCAGGACGGGCACCCGCTGAGGAATCGGTACATTCCAGGTCAAAGCCAGCAAGGAGCTCGCGCACCACGGCTTCCGCTTGTGCGGGGGTCTTGTCCGGAGCGAAGCGGTAGTTTATCTCCACCATGCAGGCATCGGGAATTACATTCCCTGCCGTTCCCCCATGAATCTTCACTGCGTTCATTGACTCCCTGTAGTCCAGCCCGTCAACGGACACAGTAGCTGGCTGGTAGGCGGCCAGTCGGGCCAGGATGGGAGCAGCGGCGTGGATGGCGTTCTCGCCCATCCACGCACGCGCCGAGTGTGCGGCAAGGCCTCGAGTGTGTGCTTGGAAGCGGATGGTGCCGTTACAGCCACCTTCCACAGTGCCATTAGTGGGTTCGAGAAGTATGCCGAAGTCTGCCTCCAGCAATTCTCGGTTTTCCCGAACGAGTCGGCCCAGTCCGCTCTTTTCCGCGGCCACTTCTTCGTTGTCGTAAAAAACGAACGTAATATCTTTGCTCGGCGCGGGTACTGTGGCTGCGATCGCCAGCTGGACGGCTACGCCACCTTTCATATCCGTCGCTCCGCGCCCGTAAAGCACATCCGAATCCCACGAGCTGGGGACGGTCCCGCGAGATCCTGGCGTGCTTGGCAGCGGCACCGTGTCCAAATGGCCAGCAAGGATAATCCGCTCGGCGCGACCCTGCCTGGTCGCGGCCACGATCGCGTTCCCGTTCCTGGTTACGTGCAGGTGATCCAGCGTGCGGAGAGCGGCCTCTATTGCGTCGGCAAGGGCACTTTCATTCCCAGAGACACTGGAAATATCTATCAGCGCTGCCGTTAGTAGGGCCACGTCCTGCTCTAGATCTAGGTATATTAGGGGCGCTTGTCCGCTGTCTTCGTAAGTCACCGGACCAGCTTATCGGGTCCCTTCAAAAGAATTTTTGTTAGTTTCCAATCCAAGATCTCTCAGACTCCGAAGTACTCTCTGACAGCCCGCACCGCACTGCAGAGATGAAGCCGCGGTAAAGGAAAGCAAGTGGAAAGATCCGCTTTCAAGGTACGGAGAATCATCATGAACACCACCAAGAAGCTTGGCACCCGTAAGAACCTCAGCCTTGGCTTTGGCATCCTTGCAATCGCAGCCATGAGCTTGACCGCCTGCAGTGGCGGCACCACCACCTCTTCCTCTTCAGATTCGGCAATGCCCAGTGCGCCGATGTCATCTTCGGCTCCTGCAAGTGCAGCGGCAGCAGATGGCGGCCTGGTTGGACCCGGCTGTGCCGCTTATGCAGCAGCAGTTCCCAGTGGCGCAGGCTCGGTAGCCGGTATGGCCGCTGATCCGGTAACGACCGCCGCTTCCAACAACCCGCTTCTGAAGACCCTAACGGCCGCGGTCTCGGGTAAGTTGAACCCGGATGTAAATCTGGTAGACACCCTTAACTCCGGAAAGTTCACGGTCTTCGCACCTGTGGATGACGCTTTTGCGAAGATTCCTGCCGCCACAATCGACGGCTTGAAGACTGACTCAGCAGCGTTGACCAACATCCTCACCTACCACGTAGTCCCCGGTGAGCTTTCCCCAAGCCAGGTTGTCGGTGAACATGCAACTGCTCAAGGTGGCATGGTCAACGTCACCGGAAGTGGCGACAACCTCATGGTTGACGGCGCCAAGGTCATCTGTGGCGGGGTCAAGACGGCTAACGCTACCGTTTACCTCATCGACACGGTCCTGACGCCCCCGGCTAAGAAGTAATACTCTTTCCCGGCGAGTCACGGCAGCTTGAATATGTCACTTCGGTGATGAACGTGGCACAGTGGACACCATGCAATTACATTGGTCAAAGTCAGTGGATTCACTGACTCAGTCCACTCACGAAGAGTTGATCCGCCTCGTCGCCCAAGGCGACGAGGCGGCCTTCGAGCAACTCTACGATTCTGTGGCAGCGAGAGTATATGGTCTAGTACTCAAAGTTCTACGCGACCCATCCCAAAGTCAAGAAGTGACACAAGAGATCTTTGTGGACATCTGGACACAGGCGGCTCGATTTGATGCCGACAGAGGAAAGGCAATGTCCTGGATTCTGATGATGGCGCACCGCAGGGCAGTTGATCGGGTCAGAGCAAGTCAAGCTAGCACTGACCGGGATCTGCGCGAAGGTATCAAGGAGTACAAAGAAAGCTACGACGACGTTGCCCAGTCGGTTGAGACCGCCATGGAGGCTCAGAGGGTCAATGAAGCACTGATAACCCTTAGTAGCAACCAACAAGAAGCGATCCGGTTGGCTTACTACGGCGGCTATACGCACCAGGAAGTCGCGGAAATCCTCAAGATTCCCGTTGGGACCGTAAAAACCCGCATACGAGATGGAATGATTAAGCTTAGAGACAGGTTAGGAGTGTCGTGATGGAAGAACAAATGCATTCGCTGACCGGCGCATATGCCCTGGACGCCCTCACAGACTCCGAACGAGAACTTTTTGAGAGCCTGCTCCACAGCGACCCTCAAGTCCAAGAGGAAGTGCGGAGTCTGAGCGAGACCGCCGCGTTGCTCGCTTTTGGGGCTCCGGCTGTAAAGCCACCGGCCGCCATGAAAGCAAATATCATGGCCACCATCGCTAAGACACCTCAGCTGCCTGCAACTGCACCAGCAACAGCAACAGCAACAGTGCATGATATTTCCTCCGCCAGAAGCTCTCGAGCGTCCACACGGAGCAGGCAACAGCACAGCAAATGGTTCCCAGCACTTAGCGTTGCGGCCAGCCTAGCTGTTCTTGCCGGGGTCGGCGTTGGTGGATGGGCCATGGGCCACTCCGCGGGCCAAGAGAATACTGCACAAAATTCGGTTGCCGAGCAATCTGCTCAAAATGAGCTACTGGCCATTATGGGTGCCCCTGACGCCAAAATCGCCACGACTACCGTCGGCGATCACGCCGTGGTGACCATAGCGGCGTCGGCACAAGCCAATAAGGCTTCCATCATGGTCAAGGACATGCCTGCGGCACCCAGCGGCAAATCATATGAGCTGTGGTTCATTTCCGCCAACGGTGCAGTACCTGCCGGGCTGATGACGGAGACACCCTCCGGCAACAGCGTGCAGACGCTCCAAGGCGCCATCGACGGGGCTACGCACATTGGTATCACCGTAGAGCCCCTTGGTGGATCCGCCTCGCCCACGACCACTCCGATTTTGGTCCAAGCTATCTAAATACGCGATCTTCTAGATCCATCCGCATTACCAACAATGGCGGGCCCCGATGGGGCCCGCCATTTCCAATCCATCTATAGTTCGGCTCCGAAGCACCAGTGTGAATAACTGGCGCCAATCGGCTCCAGCAAACGCCCACCAACTTCAGGAGCCTGTCATGGGAAAGCGAAATCGCAGTACCACAGGCCGGCGGGGCAGAGCCATTGCGCCAGCCCTCACCGGCATCATCGCAGCTGGAGCACTGTTCGCAGTAGCAGAGTTGCTCTCGGCATTCTTTGGCACCGTTTCCTCTCCCCTGACGTCCATGGGATCCACCTTCATCGACTTCACCCCGTCGTGGATGAAGAACTTTGCTATTTCCACCTTCGGCACCAATGACAAGACCGTCCTGTTGCTTTCGATGGCAATTGCGACGGTAATTTTGGCCGCCATTGCTGGATTGGCTGCCGCTCGGAAGCTGATCGTCGGAGCGTCCATGGTGGTCGTGTTCGCCGCAGTCATGATCGCGACCATCATTACCCGATCAGGCGCCACGGTTCTGGATCTAGTGCCTGTCGTCATCGGCACCGTCGCAGGACTCTTTGTGTTGAGGTACCTCACCCTCGCAGCACAGCGTGCTTGGGCGAATCAGCCAGACCCGAAGAACCATGAAGACACGGTTCAGAGTCCAAACCGCCGTAGTTTCATCCTGGGTGCCGCCCTGATTGCTGGCGGATCCTTAGTGGTCGGCATTGGTGGGAACCTCCTGTCCACCGCTCGCAATACCGCACGCCAATTCCGCGACGCTCTCAAGCTCCCCGCGGCCAAGACAAAGGCGGCTCCCCTTCCGGACGGAGTGGCAGTCTCTGTGGACGGAGTCGTGCCCTTTGTGACACCCAACGCCGATTTCTACCGTATAGACACAGCCTTGGCCGTTCCTCAGCTGGACCCCAACAGTTGGGAACTACGGGTACACGGCATGGTGGAGAACGAGTTCACGATGAGTTTTTCCGAGCTTCTCGCCTCCGATCTGGTCGAATCCCATGTGACGTTGACCTGCGTATCAAACGTGGTGGGAGGAAACTTGGTCGGCAACGCCAAATGGCTGGGCTATCCGCTCCGCGAAATTATGGCCCGGGCCAAGCCCAAGGGAGGAGCCGATATGGTCCTCTCTACGAGCTCGGACGGTTTCAGCGCTTCTACTCCCCTACCAGCCCTCCAAGACGATCGTGGCGCCATCCTTGCCGTTGGTATGAATGATGAGCCACTTCCGCTGGAACACGGTTTTCCAGTACGCATGGTGGTACCAGGTTTGTACGGTTTCGTCTCAGCTACAAAGTGGGTCGTTGACTTAGAAGTGACCACTTTTGCAGAGAAAGCCGGTTACTGGACTTCACGCGGCTGGTCCTCGCATGGCCCCATCAAAACGTCCTCCCGGGTTGAAGTGCCGAAGGCTTTGGCACGCGTTCCCGCCGGACGGGTAGCAGTCGGGGGTACCGCATGGGCCCAAACACGCGGGATTTCTAAAGTTGAAGTCAAGCTAGATAACGGTCAGTGGCAAGCTGCGGAATTGGGTGCAGAAGCATCTTTGATTACGTGGCGCCAGTGGCAGTTCATCTGGAATGACGCCAAGCCGGGCATCCACAAGGTCCAAGTGCGTGCTTATGATGGCGCCGGAACCTTGCAAGTGGAAGATCAGGCTCCGCCGGAGCCGGACGGCTCCACAGGCTGGCACACCATCACGTTCAACGTTGTGTAGGGACCGTTTTCACCAGAGAGAACGGATCGATAGACTTTGACCATGACGCAGAACCCGGTTTCCCCTTCAGTGGGCCAAACACAGTCCATCCGCACCGCCCACGGTTTTGCCCTTGCCACTGTGGCAGAGAACGGCACCGTCCTGGATGCTTGGTTCCCGGCGCCGTCTCTGGGCATTGGTACGCAGAGCCTGGAAGCGACGCCGGAGCCAGCACAGGAACTCGTTGATCTCGCGGCAGCGGGCACAGACACTGATCGGGCAGTCACCCAGAAAGTCGTTTTTGTTCAAATCGATTTAGACCGTGCTCCCGCTGACGCCGTGGATGCTTATCTGCGTCTGCACCTGCTCTCCCATCGTTTAGTAGCCCCCAATCAAATGAATTTGGAAGGCATCTTCGGTGTGCTCTCCAACGTAGTCTGGACCAACTTCGGCCCAGCTTCTCCGGATGGCTTTGAAGTCACCCGAGCAAGACTGCGCCGGCGTGGTGCCGTCACCGTCTACTCAGTGGATAAGTTCCCCCGGATGGTCGATTACGTGGTGCCATCCGGTGTGCGCATCGGTGACGCGGATCGCGTCCGTCTCGGCGCCTATCTCGCTGATGGCACTACCGTCATGCATGAGGGATTTGTGAACTTTAACGCCGGGACACTTGGCTCGTCGATGGTGGAAGGGCGCATTTCCGCTGGCGTCACCGTAGGAAACGGGACCGACGTTGGCGGCGGAGCCTCCATTATGGGAACACTTTCCGGTGGCGGCAAGGAACGTATCAGCCTCGGCGAGCGGGTGCTGCTGGGCGCCAACTCCGGAGTGGGCATTAGCATTGGCGATGATTCCGTTGTGGAAGCTGGCCTCTACGTCACTGCCGGTACCCGGGTGCGTCTGCTGGGCCCGAAGAACGACGACGGTGAGGACACCACCACCATTGTCAAAGCTAGCCAACTTTCCGGTGTTCCCAATCTTTTGTTCCGTCGCAATTCAAGCTCGGGTGAGGTTGAAGTTCTCCCTCGCAGGGGATCAACGGTGGAACTAAACGACTCGCTGCATAGCAACTAGGACAGATTGCACTTTATTCTTCTTTCAGGCCCGAGGAGCTGTCTGCCATGAGCCATCGACGGGGGGCCGCGTTCCTCACCTTCGTCACTGTCACTGTAGTAGCTGTGGGCCTTCTGGTGGGCGGTGGCTTCTGGCTGGCCAACTACCTTGGTACGGCGTTTGTTCCGGAGCTACGCCCTGGTTGCACAGCTACCGTGGGTGCTAGCTCGTACACGTTGGCGCCAGACCAAACCCAGAATGCCGCGTTGATCTCCGCCGTCTCCCTCCAGCGTGGCATGCCGGCACGTGCAGCCTCCATTGCCCTTGCTACGGCATTGCAGGAGTCCAAGCTACGCAACATCGACTACGGCGATCTAGACTCCGTGGGACTTTTCCAGCAGCGCCCGTCCCAGGATTGGGGCACCGCGGAGCAGATCATGGACCCCGTCTATTCATCCACCGCTTTCTTTAAAGCCTTGGAACAGGTTCCCAACTACGCTAACTTACCGTTGAACGACGCCGCGCAGATCGTGCAACGGTCCGCCTATCCGCATGCCTACGCACAGCACGAACCGACGGCCAAAGCCTTTGCCTCCGCCCTGACCGGACAGTCGCCTGCGGCACTTAGTTGCACCTTGCCACCAGTGTCGGCCACGGACGTTCCGCCGACATCCGCAGCTCTGGAGGAGGCCATTCACGCAGCTTTCGGTCCGTTGCCAGTGACTGCTTCCACGGATCAGGGTTCTTCAAGCCTCCGCGTCCAGATATCAGGCGCGACAGCTTGGGCTATTGCGCAGTGGGCAGTGGCGAATGCCCGCAGCCAAGGCATCACCAGCGTCAGCTTCGAGAACAACATCTGGGATCGGAACGCGAACGACGCCGGTCACAACGTTGGTTGGAAGGCTGCCAGTGCCGCTGGTGCTACGGGGCAAAACGCCCCAAACACAGCGAACGCCCCAAATTCAGAAGGCTTTCTCACTATTTACCTTGCGTCAGCACCCCAATAATCGGGTGTTTAGACGAGCATATCCACCACGGGTTGAACGTAGCTAACAAAAGTTTGCTGGTCCTCCAATAAATGCTGATCCATGATCAGTCGGTTTGGTTCGATAAACCATGCCCGTGGTTCAGCCAAGGGCATTTCCACAATGGTCAGCGTGAAATCTCGCGCACTGCGGCCCAGCTCCATTTCCTTGTTCGCGACCAGATCCGCCAAGATCTTATGCTTACCCAGGGTTTCTCTTTCCGCCGCTAGCCGGGCATATGTCTGGCTCTGCTCTTGGGACCAGCTAAGTGCTGCGCCAAAATGGGCTTGCACCACGCGTTGGAGTGCGGGCGTAGCATTGAGCTCCGGGAAATTCGGTGGTGTCACCGATGGTGCGCGCTGCGGGGCGCTGGCCAAAAGTGCTCGCCACCAGCCTTCCCATTGCCAGCGCAAGGCATCCACGCCGCCAACGTGTGCCGTCAATCTACTGTGGTCTGCCGAGCCCACGGAAGGAGCTACAGGGGACAGCGCCGGACTTCCAGCCCCGTCCAGCCCAGCGACGTCACGAATGTAAAGCGCCACTAGCATAGGTCCACTTGTGTCCATGGTGATACGCCAACCCGGACCGCCCGTATGATGCATAATCTTCGCCTCCAGCAGCCGCAGCTCAAGCTGCCTGGCTCCTGGCTTGAAGTTTACTCTCAAGCCTGTCCGTGTGCACTGTCTGGCGGTCTACACAGCGCCTTACTCGGCGTCATCCACAGCGCGGTGTGGAGTGCAGCGCAGCCCATAGCTCCAGCCAGACCAGTCAGTCAGCCAGTCACGGACCAAGCAGAGACGCTAAATGGCGTCGCAGGGTGGCGCTGCTCTGTTCGGGCGTTGCCCACGCGGGTTGGAGGACCATGCGCAAGCTCAATCCATCCAGTACTGCGATCAGCCGTTCGGCCTCATCCACGGGTTTGCGGCTTCCGATCACCAAGTCGCTGGCCAGCAGTTGCATGAGCACCCGCCCCACTACGGCGCCAGTGGCCCTGTAATCGTCTAGCGCGGCCTGGCCCAGGTGCACTAACGTGCGGGCGGCCAGCATAAACTCCATGCGGACCACAGCATCCCGGCTGGATTCTCCGCCGAGCGGGAGCAGCGCTTCTAAGACACCAGCGCACTTTTCCACCAAGAGTTCCGGTTGCGCAGGTAGCGGCTTGCTTTCGAGTTCTTCAAGACGATCCAGAGCACGCACATGTACACGTTCGGAATTCGTCCGGAACGCAAAGTCCATCAGCTCTGCTTGGTTGTCAAAATAATGGCGCACCGATCCCAGCGCCAAGTTCGCTTGCGCGGCAACGTTTCGCAAAGACGCATGGGCCATGCCGCGTTCGCCGATGAGTTGAAACACGGCTTGCGCAACTAGTTCGCGACGATCAAAAGCATCAACAATTTTGGGCACATCTCTTTTTTAGCACAGATGTTTCAATATTGTTGCTAAGGTCGGCTGTTCGTGTCAGGACCGGTGTTGCCAGGGTCAGCTGTTCGTGTCAGGGCTTACCTTGGCAGCTTCTTTTTTCCTATCCACATACAGCAGTACCAGCAACACCACCATGATGACGGCTGCGGGGATCAAATACGGCAGGAACACCGTTTTGCCCAATAGCACCACTACGAGCAGGACCACCACCACAATAGGGAAGGCTAGAGAAAACGTGTGTAAGAGCAATTTGAGCATGTGATCTTCTTTCAGAACTGAAAAACAAGGCAGAAAGCGGCGAGTGACTTCCCTCAAGAAGTCTCCCGCCGCCGTCGTAGATAGTTCTAGCGCGACGGGTACATGCGCTCTGGTTCCCCAATGTACAGCTGGCGCGGACGGCCAATCTTGGTTTGCGGATCCTTCATCATCTCGCGCCACTGAGCAATCCAACCTGGCAGCCGGCCAATGGCAAAGAGGACGGTGAACATTTTCTCCGGAAAGCCCATGGCCTTGTAGATCAGGCCCGTGTAGAAGTCCACGTTGGGGTAGAGCTTGCGGGAGATGAAGTATTCGTCCGTCAGCGCTACCTCTTCTAGGCGCATGGCGATGTCCAGGAGTTCGTCGTTGCCGCCAAGCTTGGACAGAATCTCGTGGGCTGTCTCTTTGACGATCTTGGCGCGGGGATCGTAGTTCTTGTAGACGCGGTGCCCGAAGCCCATTAGCTTCACGCCGTCTTCTTTGTTCTTGACCCGCTCGACAAACTTTTCCACCGGCTCGCCGCTGGCCTGAATTTGGCGGAGCATGTTCAGCACGGCCTCGTTGGCGCCGCCGTGCAGCGGACCGAAGAGTGCATTGATACCGGCGGAGACGGATGCAAACATATTTGCATTCGCTGACCCAACCAGGCGCACAGTTGAGGTTGAGCAGTTCTGTTCGTGATCCGCGTGCAAGATGAGCAGCAGGTCCAGAGCCTTGACGACCACCGGGTCCATTTCGTACGGCTCAGCCGGCAGGCCAAAGCTCAAGCGCAAGAAGTTATCCACCAGACCCATCGAGTTATCCGGGTACAGCATGGGCTGGCCGATCGATTTCTTGTGGGCGTAAGCGGCGATCACGGGCATCTTGGCCATCAGGCGGATGGTTGCCATCTCGACTTGTTCGTCGTCGAAGGGATCCAGTGAATCCTGGTAAAACGTCGACAAAGCAGATACTGCTGAGGAAAGCACAGGCATCGGGTGAGCGTCGCGCGGGAATCCACCAAAGAAGCCCTTAAGATCCTCATGGAGCATGGTGTGGCGGCGGATCTTCTGGTCGAACGTGTCCAGTTCTACCGGAGTGGGCAGGTTTCCATAAATGAGCAGGTAGGACACTTCCAGGAAGCTGGAGTGCTCAGCGAGTTCCTCAATGGGGTAACCGCGGTAACGCAGGATGCCCTTCTCACCATCGATGAAGGTGATAGCTGAGGAAGTTGCAGCTGTGTTTACGAACCCGGGATCATAAGTGACCGCACCAGTGTCTTTGAGCAGCTTGGAAACGTCGTAGCCGGCATTGCCTTCTACGGCTTCAATGCGGGGAAGTTCAAGTTCTCCGCCGTCGTAGCGCAATGTTGCGCTCGTGGAATCAGTCATGGAGTCCCCTTCATGAGGCAGCCTTCACAAGGCCGTTGGTTGGATCATGCAACGTTTCCGTGCTGGAAAACACCGCGCACGGAAAGACTTTTTTTGGCTGGGCCCAAGAGTTCCGTAAACCCGCTGTAAAAGTGCACGATGGCATAAACTTCTTGATATAAAACTACCGCTTATTGGTCCTTCAACACTAATCCTGCAGCTAAATTCAGGCGGGATTGACCATATCCATTGCGTTGGCACTACCCAACCGTTCAACGGCAGAAGCTATCCGTTCATCGGTTCCCGTCAGGGCTACGCGCACGAACCCTTCCCCGGCCTTCCCGTAAAACACTCCGGGTCCTGCAACAATTCCGCGTTCGGCAAGCCTGCCAATAGTGGTCCAGGTGTCCTCACCAGCAGTGCACCACAAATAGAGTCCGGCCTCAGAGTGGTGGATTCTCAAACCGAATGCCTCCAGCGCTGGTACCAACATGGCACGACGGCGTCGGTAGCGTTCTTTTTGTTCACTGACGTGCCCATCTTCGCCCAAGGCAACACGCATGGCTTCTTGCACCGGATACGGGACGATCATTCCGGCATGTTTGCGGCTGTTGACCAAATTCGTCATGATGGCAGCGTCCCCAGCAATAAAAGCCGCACGGTAACCCGCCAGATTGGACTGCTTGCTCAGAGAGTACAGCGCCAACAAAGACTCATTTGAGCCACCACTGACACGCGGATCCAACACGCTTGGCACGGGCTCACCACCATGTTCGGGGTCCCACGGGCCCCAGCCAAGTTCGCCGTAGCACTCATCGGAAGCGACCACCGCTCCGATGTGGCGCGCCTGCTCGACGAGCCGGCGCAGAGAATCCACGCCACGCACAATCCCTGTGGGGTTCCCGGGGGAATTCACCCACACCAGCCGCACACGGGAGCGAACCTCGGGTTCGAGCTCATCAAGATCATCTGCCGCTACTGCTGTGACGCCAGCAAACATGGCCCCCATGTCATACGTGGGGTAAGCGACGAGGGGCCGCACCACAACGTCTCCTGGCTTAAGGCCTAAAAGTAGCGGCAACCAGGCCACCATTTCCTTTGATCCCACCGTAGGCATAACGTCAGCCGGATCGAGCCCTGGTACCTGACGCCGGCGCTCGTACCAGTCAACTATGGCTTGGCGTAAAGCGAGGGTGCCGTGGGTCGTGGGGTAGCCCGGTGCGTTTGAAGCTGCTGCTAAGGCAGCTTGAAGCACAGCGGGCGTGGGGTCCACGGGAGTGCCAATGGATAAGTTCACGACGCCGTCTGGATGCTTTGCAGCAATTGCCTGGTAGGGGGCCATCGCCTCCCACGGATACTCCGGCAACAGCAAGCCAAATGCTGTACTGGAAGGCTCTTTTGTTCCGTGGCTCACGGGGTTTCTTAGCCCTGGTTCTGCGGCGGAAGTGCAGCGATCAACGGGTGATCCGTGTGGGTGTTACCAATCTTGGCAGCACCACCTGGGGAGCCCAGCACATCAAAGAACTCAACGTTCGCCTTGTAGTATTCCGCCCACTCATCAGGGGTGTCGTCCTCGTAATAGATAGCCTCTACCGGGCAGACAGGTTCACAGGCCCCGCAGTCAACACATTCGTCGGGGTGGATGTAGAGCGAGCGTTCACCTTCATAGATACAGTCAACAGGGCACTCTTCAACACATGCCTTGTCCTTGACATCTACGCACGGCTGCGCAATTACATACGTCACGTCCCGACCTTCCTCACAAAAAATAGCTAGTAGCCGGCTGGGGCCGGAGTTACCTTCATTATCCCTCACTCCGGGCAACGGTGCATCTTGGCACTACCTCAGGTGTCGGGGAACTAGCATAAAGGGGTGAATGAGGCACTGAAAAGACTTTCCACACTCCCCTTCGGCACTCGCGTGGTGGTGCGCTATAGGATCGAGGGCGGCACCACGGATGCGCTTGGCACCTTGAGTGCCCGCGACGCCCTGCACGCCACGGTGACTACCCGCAGCGGCGATGTCCAGATCAAGTTCGAGGATGTCCAACTCGCCAAAGCTGTGCCCCCGCCCCCGGCGCGGCGCGAACGCCGTTTTCCGCTCTAACCCTCAACGGTTCAGGAACTCTCACTTCGACGCTCGCTATTTGCTCCGACGCAGGACCGCGGCGGCCCACCAAGAGAGCAAGGGAGTGATCACGGCGATGCCGTAGAGCCAAACCGTGCCTTGAAGATTGCTAGAAATCATTCCGAATCCGCCCAACTGCAACGACAGCAGGCCCGCAGTCAGGTACGCCGCACCACCGCATAGCACTACCAGCCAGGCGCTCCTGCTCCACAGGCCCACGAAAAGTTCGACGGCGGCCAGCATGAGCAACGCAGCCGCTGCACCCAAGGGAAGCACCGTCTTATCTATGTAGAGTGCATGTCCGTGCAGGGCCGTACCCAACAAGCCAGTGCCCATGCCGGCCCCCACGGCCGCAGCGATCACAGCCCAGCGCCGCGGTTTAGGCAAGCGCGACTCGTTCCCCAAGTCTGCCGCCTCCTTTGGATCTCTCTCTTTCGGAACACTCATCCGCAGATCCTAGGCGATGGCAGTGATACGAATTCTTCAACTCCAGCGATCTCATGCCACTCGTTATCCGAGAGTGCAAACTTGTCCCCTGAGACGCTGATTTGGGTGCGATGTGCACGCATGGCTGCTGTCTTCGCCGCGGTATCCCCAACGACCGCCAGTCTGGGCAGCTCAGGCTCAAGAGGTCGTTGTGGACGATCACTGACGATGGCAAAGACATGCGGGACTGCCCAGCCCGGAACATTGCCATCTTGGCGGACGGCTAATTCCAGTGCACACATGACCAACTGATGAGTGCGGACATGGTCCGGATGCCCATAGCCTCCGTCTGCTGCATAGGTGATAACAGCGTCGGGTCGGGACGCGCGAATGGCTGCGGCGGCGAGAGGAGCCAGCACGTCAAGGGGCGTGCGTGACAGCGAGCCGTCCAGTACAGTAGCGGCAGCCTCGGCCCGCCCATCGGCACCCCACGCCATACCCGAATCTCTGAAGACCACCGGTCCCGACGCGGGGGCAGTGATCCCCTGGCCTAAGAAAAAGTGTTCGCTAACGCCTAGGGCATCCAAGGCGCCAGTAAGTTCGCGTTCGCGTTCTTGTGCCAAACCGCTTCCGTCCGCCTGGTTCGATCCTTGTGGCAACTCGTTACTTTCGGCGGCAGCAGCTCGTGAGGGACCGGCGTCGAGCTTCCCTTCCACAGAGGAGCTTGCCTCTTGCGGAAGGCGCAGCTCACGGCCCACCTCCAGATGACCCAGCTCCGCTGGGATGACCTCACCTAGCTCACCCCGGGTACATGTCAGGAGAATCACCCGCGCTCCGGCGCCAGCGTAGGCCGCCATGGTCGCCCCGGTGACAATGGTTTCATCGTCCGGATGGGCATGGACAAATAGAAGTGTGGCGTTCGGACCGACACCCGGGAGAAGCGCAGGCGCCCGCTGGTCTGACGTTGGTGCGCACATGCTCGAACTCATGCCACCAATCTACCCGTTCCCCACGTCTGGTCGGCACTAGCTCAGCCCAGCACACACAAAAGGCCGGTGTACCCCAGATGAACTAGGGACACCGGCCTTTTGGCGTCAAGCTTATGCAATACGGTCTTCCGTTAGACCAAGAGACTAGCCCCAGGAATAGCATTCAACAGTTCTTGCGTGTAGACCTGCTTGGGGTTGTTGAAGACCTCATCGGTGCTGGAGGTCTCCACAATCCGGCCGTGCTGCATAACGCAGACGTTGTCTGCGATCTGGCGGACCACAGCAAGGTCGTGGGTGATGAACAGGTACGTCAGTCCCAATTCTTCCTGCAACTCATTGAGCAGGTTCAACACCTGCGCCTGTACCAGCACGTCAAGCGCTGACACTGCCTCGTCACAGATGATCACATCGGGATTCAAAGCTAGCGCCCGCGCAATGGCAATGCGCTGGCGCTGGCCGCCGGAGAGCTCATTCGGGTACCGCTGCATGGTGGAGGCAGGCATGGAAACCTGATCCAACAATTCACGAACCTTTTTCTCCCGTGACTTCTTGTCTCCGATCTTGTGGATCTTCAACGGTTCTTCAATGGTCCGGTAGATGTTGAACATCGGATCAAGTGAGCCGTAAGGATCCTGGAAGATCGGCTGGACACGACGTCGGAAGTCAAAAAGAGCCTTCCCCTTGAGCGTGTTCACCTCCACGCCGTCAAAGAGGATGCTTCCCTCAGTTGGCGCCAACAAACTCAATGTCATCTGCGCCACAGTGGACTTGCCCGAACCGGACTCCCCCACAATGGCTGTAGTGCTCCCGCGCGGCACGCTGAAGGAAATATCGTCAACCGCTTTGAAATCGGTGGCCTTACCCAGTGCTCCGCGAAGTTTGAACACCTTGGTGAGGTTTTTAATCTCCAAGATGGTCTCACCCTTGGCCGCATGTCCAGGGATAACGGGGCTCACTGAGGAGGGCACGACCATTGGATCCTTGGCCACAGGTACCGAGTGCCCATCGGCGGAGACGCTCTCCTGCGTCTGCGCCGCAGCAGATGCCAGGGCATCCTTGGCTTTCTGAGACTGTAGCCGTTGAGATGCCATTGACGGAGCTGAGTTCACCAAGCGTTGCGTGTACGGGTGCTGCGGGTTGCGCAAAATCTCCAAGGCAGGCCCGGACTCAACAACTTGGCCCTTGTACATAACAACTAATTTCTCAGCACGTTCCGCCGCGAGGCCGAGGTCGTGGGTGATCAGCAGCACTGCAGTGCCCAGCTCAGTCGTCATTCGATCCAAATGGTCCAAAATCTGCCGCTGCACCGTCACGTCAAGTGCTGACGTGGGCTCATCAGCGATGAGCAAGCGCGGGCGGCATGCAAGACCAATAGCGATCAGTGCCCGCTGGCGCATTCCACCAGAGAACTCGTGTGGGTACTGCTTGGCACGGGCCGCAGCGTCCGGCAATCCTGCCTCAGCAAGCACCTCCGCGACACGTTCTTTGGAGTTAGCGCCAGCCAAGCCATTAGCCTTCAATGTCTCCTTGACCTGGAACCCAATCTTCCAGACCGGATTCAAGTTCGACATAGGATCCTGGGGAACCATGCCGATCGAGCTGCCACGAAGTTCCACGATCCGCTTACTGCTGGCCTTGGTGATATCTTCGCCGTCAAAGAAGATCTGACCACCGGAGACACGGCCGTTGCTCGGCAGCAGGCCGATAGCAGCCAGTGCTGTGGTGGATTTACCCGAACCGGACTCACCTACAATGGCTACCGTCTCCCCGGGCATGATGCTCAGGTGAGCGTTGCGTACGGCGTGTACCGGACCGTTGGACGTATCAAAAGTGATCGCCAAATCCCGAATTTCCAGTAAAGGAGTATCCGCGTCGCGTGCCGTCTTAGAATCCACGGACTTTGCGTTGTTAATGTGACTCACGTGCGTCACCGCTTCCTTGCTTTGGGGTCCAGTGCGTCACGCAAGGCGTCACCGAGCATAATGAAACTCAGTACCGTAATGGACAATGCCACGGCCGGCCAGAGCAGCACACTGGGGTTGTTGCGAACCTGCGTCTGTGCAGCGGAGATGTCGTTGCCCCAGGAGATGACGCTAAATGGCAAACCAATCCCCAAGAAGGACAGCGTTGCCTCGGCCACAATAAAGGTTCCCAGCGAGATGCTGGCAACGACGATGATCGGCGCCAGAGAGTTGGGGACCACGTGCTTCATCAGTGCCCGGAACGGAGAGAGCCCCAGCGCCTTGGCGGCCATCACAAAGTCCGCATTGCGGTTTTCAATGACAGCACCACGGGTGATACGCGCAATTTGCGGCCATCCGAAGGCCACCAGGGCAATTACGACTGTCCAAACGCTCTTGTTGTCACGGAATAGTGGCAACTGGTTGATGATGATGGCGCCTAGGATCAACGGCAAGGCAAAGAAGATATCAGCCAAGCGGGCCAGAATTGTATCTAGCCAACCGCCATAGTAGCCCGCCAGAGCACCCATGATGCCGCCGATGATAAGCACGCCAAGGGTGGTGAAGATACCCACAGTCAAGGATGCACGGGTGCCATAAATCATGCGTGAATACACATCACAGCCCTGCAAGGTGAAGCCCAACGGGTGCCCAGAACGGGGACCCTCTGCAGAATCTGCAAGCGTACAACTGGTGGGGTCAACGTGCGCAAATAGACCTGGCACAATTGCCACCACCACCACGAGGAGGATTAGCAGCGCGGAAATGATGAAGAGCGGCTGCTTACGCAGATTCCGCCACGCATCAGCCCACAGGCTCAGCGAGACAGTGGTCTCGTCAACGTTGTCAACGGCAGCTAGTGGAGTTTCCTCCAGCGGCGCGACAAAATGTTCAATGGTGCGGCTGGAGATCTTTCCTTGCCGCGTCACCGGGGTTACCGGTTCGGTTGTCCCTTTATCGGGTGTCAAGTTCTCAGACATAACGAATCCTTGGGTCGAGCCATGCGTACAAGAGGTCCACAACGAGGTTGGCCAGCACAAAGACAATGACCAACATTCCCACCACAGCAACGACTGTTGGTGTTTCACCGTTCAAAATTGCTTTGTACAACAAATTGCCAATTCCGGGGACGTTGAAGATTCCTTCCGTGACGATTGCTCCACCCATGAGGCCACCTAAGTCAGCACCGAGGAAGGTCACCACAGGGATGAGAGAGTTTCGCAAGATATGGACCACTACTACACGGCGACGACTTAAGCCTTTGGCCGTGGCAGTACGTACATAATCAGCGTTCATGTTCTCGCTGATGGACGCGCGGGTGAGTCGAATGACATAAGCCAAAGAGACCAGCCCCAGGACTAACGCGGGCAGTATCAGTTGGTTCCAAGGCGCGGTACCGCTGACCGTCGGCTTAGCCCAGCCAAGCTGGACACCAATGACGAGCTGGAGGACGAAGCCCAGAACAAAAGTTGGGACAGCGATGACGACCAATGAGGCAACCAAGACCGTGCTATCAAACAGTTTGCCTTTGCGCAGTCCGGCAATAACGCCGAAGAAAACACCAAAGATTGCTTCGAAGGCGAGAGCCATGACGGCAAGGCGGGCTGTGACGGGGTATGCGCGTCCAATGACTGCGGAGACTTCCTGGCCGGAGAAGGTTTGGCCAAGGTTCAGTGTCACCAAATTTTTCAAATACAAGCCGTATTGAACCCAAAAAGGTTGGTCCAGATTGTATTGGGCACGCAGAGCGGCTTCGACGGCGGGAGCCATCGGCTTGCCGCCTGAAAGTGCGGCGATGGGGTCGCCAGGGGTCGCGAAGACCAAGAAATACACCAGCAGCGTTGCCCCAAAAAACACGGGAATCAACTGCAGGAAACGGCGGAAGGTGAACATGACCATTACGGCGTCACCACTCCCCAGGCCCCAGATTGTAGTTCGTTCATGAAATTACCTGTTCAGTAGTTGTCAGTACAGGGACCAGTGGGATCTGTCCACGGAACATTGTACGGAAAAATTACACAAATATGCCTGAATAGCGCAGAAAGGGGGACCCGGCATTAATACCGGCTCCCCCTTACTGCGCCACGGTGCTAAGAAACTTACTTACCGGTAATTTCGTAGTACAGCGGTACGCCGTTCCAGCCGAACTGAACCGGGTTGACGTTGTTGCTCCAAACACCCTGAACTGCCTGGTACCAAAGAGGGATGACCGGCAGGTCCTTGAGTAGGATTTCCTGCGCCTCGTTGAAGAGCTTGTTGCCAGCTTCAACACTGGTTGCGGCCAAGCCCTCCTTCAACTTTGCGTCGAATGCGGGGTTGGTGTAGCTACCATCATTGGAACCTGCACCAGTCGCGTAAAGCGGCCCGAGGAAGTTGTACAGCGACGGGTAGTCGGCCTGCCAGCCGGCGCGTGAGCCACCGGTGAGAGCCTTTTTCCCGACCAAGTTGCGCATTTCCTTGAACGTGGCAACCGGGTTCAGCTCGGCCTTGATCCCCAGGTTAGTGGCGATCTGGTTGGCCATGGCCGTGATGTATTCCTTGTTACCGGCACCATCAATGTTGGAGGTGATGGTGAAGACCTTGTCGGCCGGCCACGGGCTGATCTTATCTGCCTGTGCCCAGAGATCCTTGGCCTTGGCTGCGTCAAACTTCAGAGCATCGTTGCCCTTGAGGCTGTCGCTGTAGCCATCGAGCACCGGCGAGGTGAAGTCAACGGCCGGCTTCTTGTTGCCATAGAAGATCTTGTCGATGATCTGCTGGCGGTCAATCGACATGGAGATGGCCTGGCGACGCAGCATGCCTGCTTCGCCTGAGAACTCAGGAAGGTAGCTCGGGATCACCATGGTCGCGTTACCAGCATACGGCTGGTTGACGAAGCGGTCCTTGAAGTCAGTCTTGAAGTTCTGCAGGCCACTCGGGGGAACCTGATCCAAAACATCCAAGTTATCGGACTGAATATCCGTGTAAGCAGCGTCAGGGCTGTTGTAGAGCTTGAAGGTCACGCCGCCATTCTTGGCTTTGCGAGGACCGGAGTACTTCTCGTTCGGGACCAACTGGATGGAGACGTTGTGCTGCCATCCGTTTGCAGCTAACTTGTACGGGCCGTTGCCGACGGGATCCTGGCCAAAGGCCTTGGGGTCCTTGTAGGCGGACTCAGGAAGCGGGTAGAAAGCCGTGTAGCCAAGACGCAACGGGAAGTCGGACTCTGGCTGGGCCAGCTCGACGGTGAAGGTGGTGTCATCGACGACCTTCAACCCTTCCATGGTCTCTACTGTGGAATCCTTGGCGCTGACTGCGTCGTAGCCCTTGATGGATTCGAAGAAGTAGCTGTTGAGCTGAGCATTCTTGGCCGCTGCACCGAAGTTCCAGGCATCCACGAACGTCTTAGCCGTAATGGCTGAACCATCACTAAAAGTCTGGCCAGACTTGATCTTGATCGTGTAATTCTTCGAGTCTTTGGTCTCGATGGAATCGGCCAGCTCGTTCTGAATTGCACCCTTGACGTCATAGCTCACCAGACCGGTGAAGAGCAGATCCATGACCTTGCCGCCACCAACCTCGTTGGTGTTAGCCGGCAACAGGCCGTTTTGCGGCTCCGTGTTGTTGGCCGTGATGACTTTGGTTGTGTCGCCACTGGCCGCGGTGTCTCCGCCGCCTGAAGTGCCGCCACATGCGGTGATGGACATGGCTAGAACTGCTGCCAGACCCAGTGCTTTGGAAGTGCGCGAGTAACGCATTCCGCCTCCTTGATTATTTATTGGACGCGAGTCGAGACTACTTCTGATGCAAATTCGTCGTTGAAGTCTGCAAAGTGTTCCAACTCATACCCGCCAAGCGTACCTAAGAAGTGTTACTTGGTAGTAATCCAGCGCACATTTTTTGAAGATCTTTACCGAGATGAAACCTTAAACGCCAGCGGCCCGCCCCGGTGTAAACCGGGGCGGGCCGCTGCCTGGGATTTCCCTGTATAGCTGCTTTAAGCGTAGGTCAATTAGGCCTTGGCGCGGCTACGGAAAGCCTTGGCGCGGTCGGAAGCGTCCAGGATGAGCTTGCGGATACGGATCGATTCCGGGGTGACCTCAACGCACTCGTCTTCGCGAGCGAATTCAAGGGACTCTTCCAGAGTCAGGTTGCGCGGCGGTGTCATGTTCTCGAAGGTGTCCGAGGAAGCTGCACGCATGTTGGTGAGCTGCTTCTCCTTCGTGATGTTCACGTCCATGTCGTCGGCGCGAGAGTTCTCGCCAACAATCATGCCTTCGTAGACCTCGGAGGTCGGCTGCACGAAGAAGTTCATGCGTTCTTGGAGCTTGATCATCGCGAACGGGGTGACGACGCCAGAGCGGTCAGCCACGATCGAACCATTGTTGCGGTATTCGATGGGGCCGGCCCACGGCTCGTAGCCCTCGGCGATCGAAGAGGCAATGCCGGCGCCGCGGGTGTCGGTCAAGAAGCGGGTGCGGAAACCGATCAGGCCACGGGCCGGAACGAGGAATTCCATCCGGCACCAACCGGTGCCATGGTTGGCCATGTTGACCATACGGCCCTTGCGGGCTGCCATGAGCTGGGTTACGCCACCCAAGTATTCCTCGGGTACGTCGATGGTCATGTGTTCCATCGGCTCGTGAGTCTTGCCGTTGACCTGCTTGGTCACAACCTGCGGCTTGCCCACGGTTAGCTCGAAACCTTCACGGCGCATCTGCTCCACCAAAATGGCCAGAGCAAGCTCGCCACGTCCCTGAACTTCCCAAGCATCAGGACGCTCGGTTGGCAGAACCTTCAAGGAGACGTTACCGACCAGTTCCTTATCCAAGCGGTCCTTGACCTGGCGGGCAGTGACCTTGTGACCCTTGACGCGGCCAGCAAGTGGCGAGGTGTTAATACCGATCGTCATCGAGATGGCGGGCGGGTCAACCGTGATCAGCGGTAGCGGCTGCGGGTTTTCCAAGTCGGTGAGGGTTTCACCAATGGTGATGTCCTCGATACCGGCAACAGCAACGATTTCACCAGGGCCGGCAGACTCGGCCGGAACACGGGTCAGGGCCTGGGTTGCCAGCAATTCGGTGATCTTGACGGGCTTGACGGTTCCATCCTGGCGGCACCAGGCAACAGTCTGGCCCTTGCGCAAGGTGCCGTTGAAGATGCGCAGCAGAGCCAAACGGCCCAGGAACGGGGAAGCGTCAAGGTTAGTGACGTGTGCCTGCAGGACACCTTCGGGGTTATAACGAGGTGCCGGGATGTGCTCGATGATGGTCTTGAACAGCGGCTCAAGGTCCTCGCTGTCCGGTGCGGTACCGTTTTCGGGCTGCTTGGTTGAGGCACGTCCCAACTTGCCGGATGCGTAAACAACCGGAACGTTCAGGACAGCGTCCAGGTCAAGGTCCGGAACTTCGTCGGCCATGTCCGATGCCAAGCCCAGCAGCAGGTCCATGGACTCGGCCACGACCTCGTCGATGCGAGCGTCGGGACGGTCGGTTTTGTTAACCAGCAAAATTACGGGCAGCTTCGCGGCGAGTGCCTTACGCAACACAAAGCGGGTCTGCGGCAGTGGGCCCTCGGAAGCGTCTACGAGGAGAACAACACCGTCAACCATGGACAGACCGCGCTCCACCTCGCCACCGAAGTCGGCGTGGCCGGGGGTGTCGATGACGTTGATGGTCATGACCTGGCCATCAGCGGACGGACCGTTGTAGGCCACCGTGGTGTTCTTGGCCAAAATGGTGATGCCTTTTTCGCGCTCCAGGTCTCCGGTATCCATGGCGCGTTCGGCAACATTGCTATGTTCGGCAAATGAGTGCGTCTGCTTGAGCATGGCGTCGACCAAAGTGGTCTTGCCATGGTCAACGTGCGCCACAATGGCGACGTTGCGCAGGTCATTGCGCGAAGCAGTGTTGAGGGAAGTATCGCTCATGCGTGAAGACTCGTTTCAGTTGGGCCCGGCTGCAGGCCCCGAAAGGGCGACGGCAGAAAGTCACATTTATGTTTGGCCGCGATTGTTCGGCAGATAACACCATTCTAGACGTAGTGCCAAATACGGCCTAGTCACTGTATCCCATTACGGGCATCTCATGCGCTGCTTGGCACCTGCGCATCAGCGCCAATCCCGGACCACGGGCGGATTTGCGCCCTATTTCCACTGTAGCGCAAGGTGGTAATCGTGATGAAATTCACCAACAGGCGACGTCATTGGGACACAGTTTTAGCTAATGTGGGTCCATTCCCACACGTTCCACCACGCTCCGACGTCCACTGGTGAGAACCGCACCCCACCGACGTGGGCGCTGTGCGCGAGAATCGAATCGCGAGCAAACAGCGGCACACCATAGCCGGCGTCGAACACAAGCTTGTCAATTTGCATCTTCAAAGCGTCCTGTTTGGCATCGTTCGGGTTAGAGGCCAGGTCTTCGGTGAGCTGGTCCACGACCGTGTTGGAGAAGTTATTGACATTGGAGAGTGCTCCAGTGCGGAAAACTTGTGGGACTTGAACCGAACCAGTGGCATTGGCCTTCCAGCCGAATAGGGCGACGTCGAATTCACCGGCTTTCAAAGCTGTCTGCCAGGTAGCAGCCGGCATCCCAGCGTTAGTGACGGCGAATCCGGCCAGCTCCGCGGAGGCAGCAATTAGGGCATACTCTTTGGCTCGCACGGGGTCATCAACGTTGTAGAGAATACGGATGCTCGGTTTTGCCTCGGCCAAGATTATTTTTGCCCCGTCAATGTCAACGTCAGCATAGGAGGTGCTGCCATTGCTGCGGGCCGACTCTTTATAGGGCGTTTGGCTTTGGCGGAACACAAAGGAGTTCAAGGCCACCGCTTTGGAATCAAGCGGAACCGCCAATTCCCGAACGATCTCTTGACGTGGAACGCTCTTCAAAAACGCGGTGCGGAAATCAGCATTGGAAAAGACGCCTTTGAAGTTCAGCGCCACCTGGTCAAACCCCAACCCCTGGCCCTGATCCACAACGATCCCCTTCGACTTCGCAGCGGTCAAAGCCGCAGAAACTTCTGCAGTCGCCGTCGGGGAAATGACGTCAGCACCGCCCTCTTTCAACGCCGCAACTTGTGGGTCGCCGTCTGGCGCGTAGTGCACCGTAAGCGTGTCCAGCTTTGGTTTCGCACCCCACGCATAGTCGGCGTTAGGGGTGAGCACCAAGTCCGTGTCGGCGTTGATGCTCTTAACAAGGAAAGCTCCGTTAGACAAAGCCAACGACGGGTCAGGCATGGACTTAGTGTCGAACCCGGTATTCCAAAAATCAGCCACTTTCCGCAGCGTGGCATTCGGCGCAACGGGGGCATCGGCGTCGCCCCTGGAAACGGATTCAAGCAGCGCGCTCAGCGCATCAGCGTCCTTCAGCCCAGAGCGGACCGCCACAATGTGGGCTGGGATACTCACGGTGGAGCCCAGAGCCGTCTCCCAATCTGAAAAGGGTTTCTTATAGGTCAGCGTGAGCGACATTCCCTCGTCACTGATAACGGGCCGTTCAGTATTAGCGATCCCAGTGGGGTCTCCAGCCGAGTGGAAATACGCCGTACCCTTGATTACTTTGTAATCCGCATCCAAAGTGGCGTCGTTGTAATATCCCGATGCAGCAGCCCACTGCAGGAGCAGGTCCGCTGCGGTGACGGGGGCGCCGTCGGACCACTGCACGCCCTTATTGATGGTGTATTTGATGACCAAAGGATCATCGGAGACCTTTTGATACTTGCCAAATTGTTCGTTCTTTTGGATTACCAAGTTTGGGTCTACATAGTTGAAGCCCGAATGCGTGGCGTAGTCGACACGGAGGTTGGTTCGGGTGGCGCCAGTGACGCTTTCCGGGTTAAAAGAGGAGAAGGCGTCTGTTTCCAGAACAGTGACATTGCCACCGACACTGGCACTGGCCGTCGCTGTGGGCTGCTGCGGACCAGAATCCGTGCCTGTGCAGGCGCTGAGAACCAGGACTGCGGCTAGGGCTACGGCAGATACTTTGGAAATGCGTCCGACGCGCATTCCACCTCCAATTTATTCGTACGAATCCGGCCTGCAGAGTTCAAAAGCCGCGGAGCTATACCGCGAGAAGGCCTGCAAAATAGACTACCGCAGGCTGTGCTGCCACGACTTAGCGAACGACGGCGAAGCCCAGAACCCTGTGATAAAGCTACCGCAGGCTGTGCTGCCACGACTTAGCAAACGACGGCGAAACCCAGGACCCAGGACCCAGTGATAAAACTACCGCAGACGGTGCTGCCACGACTTAGCGAACGACGGCGGCCAGCCGTCGCATTTTTCGCCTACGGCCAGGCGTCCCTTTCGCAGTTGCCCGAGAGGCCCATTTCACGTCTTCGCGAAGGTTGGTGACATTGTGGAATCGTTATTCTCCAACAGTATCTTTGTCCTATGCCTATGTTGTTTTGGATTGCCGCGATTCCCCTGCTCCTCTCGGCGATTGTGATGTTCTATGCAGGGTATCTACACTTTGGGTTCGAGCGGTCGGGGCGGCGGTCGCCTTCGCGTATCAAGACGTGGATTTGGACGACTGTTGCGGTGGCACTCGCTCTTCTCGGAATCACGCTCACTGAGCTCGCTAAATAGAACGCCCCGAAGCTGTCTCGCCTCGATCCGTGGGCGATGCGCGGCAATGTTTTAGGCGTCGCCCCGGGCGGAATCCACTTCGGATTTTGAGTCCGCCCGGTAGCGGACTGGGGTGCCGCGAACTGGAGCCACGCGAGTGGGGTGCCGCGTGTGGGGTGCCGCGTGTGGGGAGAATACCTCAGCCCAGTGGATCCCTCGCGACAAGCTCAATCTCAACATCCGCCCCCAATGGCAGGCATGCCGCCGCGATAGTCGTTCTTGCCGGATACGGTTCGGCGAAGACTTCCCCGTAGATAGCGTTCATTGCGCTGAAGTCATCGAGGCTGGTTAGGTACACATTGACTTTCAGTACGGCGTCGAAGTTCGACTCCGCTGCGGTCAAAACAGACTTCAAGTTGGCAAAAACCTGCCGCGTCTGCGCTTCGATCCCACCAGCCACAATTTCTCCGGTTTCAGGGTCAATCGGAGTCTGACCGGAGAGAAACAGCAGTCCGCCATAGCGAACCGCATGCGAGTAAGGACCGACGGCGGCAGGTGCTTTAGCCGCATGTATAGAATTCCGAGTCGTTTGCATAATGTAAGAACCTACCTTCCTAAGCAAAGTAAACGCAGAAGAATCTCTCTTAAAGTAGAAGCACTACGTGGCATTGGCACGGTCAATATCCGGCATCGGTGACGAAGTTCATTGCAGCGGGACTGCTTTCATAACCATGTTGCCGAACTCAGCTCGACAGCGTACGCGTAGTTATGGTGAATTGCAGCAAAGTCCAGCTATAAAGCTCCAGATCATGAATGGAAATTCGGTTCAACTTCATGCTGTTCTGTGCTGAGTGCGGTGGACCGGGCACTTGTCCCATTTATAAAACGGAGTACACTCATTTTTAGGTACAGTGAGTGAGGAAAACCTTGACATCTTCGGTCAATGCGGGTGGTCGACGCGAACACAACACCAGAGAAAAGCACGCCCGAATTTTCCTGGCTGCCGCCGATCTCTTCGCGCAGCGGGGATTCGATCACGTATCTACCCAGGAAGTCTCGGATCGTGCCAAGGTTGCTACAGGTACGCTTTTTCGCTACGCCGCATCCAAGGGCGAACTGTTGTTGATGGTTTTCAATGAGGACCTAAAGCTGACTATAGAGCAGGGGCGACTGCAGGCGGCGAGCGAGTTCGACGCCACCGCACGCGTGACCGCGCGGGTTATTCCTATCATCGAGCGCGCAGCGGCCGTTCCCGAGAATAGCGCCGCATATCAGCGAGAGCTTCTCTTCGGTCCAGAAGGTGAAAAGTACCGGCGTGAGGGGCTGAGTATCATCGACTCGCTTGAACGAGACATCGCCGACGAGCTACTTAGCGCGGCACACATGCGTGGAATTTCCGCGGATCGTGAGACCGCGCTTCTCGCCGCGGCCAGCATTTTTGCCCTCACCCACCTCGCCATCGGGCGCTTGTCTATAGGCACTCATCCGCAGCGCAACACCGTTGCCAACTTGACCACCCAAATCCACCAGATCGTCACGGGCTTCCTCGCTGTCCCCGCCTCACATCAGCTCGGCCGCGGTACGTCGTCGAAACCACAAGAGAGAATAGGGAAACAACTGTGAGTAACAATATTCAAAAGGTCACTGTTTTAGGCACCGGAGTCCTCGGTTCCCAGATAGCATTCCAGACCGCCTACAGCGGATTCGATGTCACTGCCTATGACATCAGCGACGAGGTACTAGCGAAGGCCAAGGTGCGCTTTGAGGATTTATCGAAGACATATCTGAGGGACGGAGTGGACGGCGCCGCAGACGGACAAGCCGTGGATGCGCTCACCCGACTACAGTATTCCGCCGACTTGGCCGACGCTGTCCGCGACGCCGACCTTGTCATCGAAGCGATCCCTGAGGTACTAAAGCTCAAGCAGGAAACGTATGAGAAGCTCGGTCAGTTCGCGCCTGAAAAGACGATCTTCGCAACTAATTCATCGACCCTGCTGCCGAGTGATCTGAAGGACTTCACCGGCAGGCCGAGCAAGTTCCTTGCGCTTCACTTCGCGAATCAGATATGGAAATTCAATACCGCCGAAGTCATGGGCACCACCGATACCGATCCCGCCGTGTACGACTCGGTAGTCAAATTCGCATCGGAGATCGGGATGGTGCCGATCCCGATCCACAAGGAGAAGGCGGGCTACGTCCTCAACTCCTTGCTGGTCCCGTTCTTGAACTCGGCCGCGGGACTTGCCGCTGGCGGTTACGCCGAGCCGGCAGATGTTGACAAGGTGTGGCGGATCGCGACCGGAGCACCTATCGGACCTTTCCAGATCTACGACATCATCGGGCTCACCACGCCGTACAACATCCTGGCCCACGGCGGGCCCGAAGAAAAGGCAATAGCGGAGTGGTTAAAGGAAAACTACATCGACAAGGGCAAGCTGGGCCTCGCCACTGGCGAGGGCTTCTACACCTACCCAAGCGCATAAGCGACAGCACCACAGGAAATCCGATCTTGTTCCACTACGAAGCAGTTGGTTAAGGAGCCTCCGCATGGTTCGTCGGTGCAGGCAGGCGAGGAACGTCTGCCTGCACCGGTCAATTCAACGCTGCTGAGAATCGTGGCGCGCACCCGGCGATCGGGTGCTCAGATAGCGCGGGGGCAGTGTGGCCTGGGCGAGCATCCACGATTCTTATGCCCGCGCGACGGTACTCGCGCGCCGCTGCGACAACGTACGCGGCGAGCCCCGCTTTCGACGCCGAGCAGGCCGCTAGACCTGCGACGGGTGTCTCGGCTGCGACGCCACTCAGAGTTATGATGAACGGATCTCGGCCATCAAGCGCCGAGGCCGCAAGATAGGGCTCGCTCTGGGTGATGAGCTGGATTGCGCTGGTCGTGTTTACTGCAAATAATTCCTCCTCCGTGGCGGGGGAAAGCTCTGATGCGGCTCCAAATGCAACGACCTCCGACGCGACCACTAGCCCGTCAAGACGTCCGAGCTGTGCAATCGTGGCATCGAGCACCTCACCAACCACGGAGAATTCCCGCAGATCGTGCCCGGTGGACTTTGAGGACCGCACCACGATCGCGCTCTTACTTTCCAGCTGAGTGGCGATCCGCGAGCCAAGCCCGCCGGTCGCGCCAACTACCAGAACAACAGCGCCCTCAAGATTCATCAGGGGTAGATCCTAGAACACGCGCGGCCGGTAGCCACCACGAATCGGTTTGCTGGTGGGAGGGCTGCGATAATCCCACCATGCAGCGAGTCAAGCCTCATGCGGACGGGCAAGGTAGAGCGCCAGAAGTGAACCGTGCTTTACCTGCCTACTCGGCTCTGTTCAGCGCGCGACACGGGCCGGTTCACACCCTCATCACGTGAGTGACTAGGCTGGTTACATGGCGACAGTTATTCTCGTGCGACACGGCCGCACCACAGCAAATGCCACTGGACTGCTGGCTGGGCGGGCGGAGGGCGTCGATCTGGACCAGGTCGGACGCGACCAGGGGGCTCTGACCGGAGAACGGCTCGCAACCGTCCCCGTAGTCGGAGTCGTGTCGAGCCCTCTTGAGCGTTGTCAGCAGACGGCCAAGCTCATCCTCGATCGCCAAGTTGGGACGCCGAAAATGCTGGTCGATCCGGCTCTCATCGAGTGCGATTACGGCCAATGGCAGGGCCGCATGCTCAGTGATCTCGCGGCCGAGGATCTGTGGCCGGTGGTGCAGTCGCAACCGTCCGCCGTCGTATTTCCCGGTGGTGAATCAATGGCCGCAATGCAGGCCCGGTCTGTGGCAGCAATTCGACGCCATAACGCAGCCTTCGAAGCCGAGTACGGGCCGCAGGCGGTATGGGTTGCGGTCAGTCATGGTGACATCATCAAGTCAATCCTTGCCGATGCGTTCGGTATGCACCTTGACTTGTTCCAGCGCATTAACATTGGACCTGCCTCCGTATCGATCGTGCACTACGGTGCTAGTCGGCCCAGCGTCTACGCGACCAACACCACAGCGGGCGATCTGTCGTGGCTTTCGACCAACATCCTCGCTGGTGATGCGCCCGTGGGCGGCGGCGCAGGGCAAAAAGCGCCATGAACCAAATGTGCCTAGAATACAGATATGCCTAGATATATCCACGAGTTTAACTGGCCGGATAGGGCCGTCGTTGGCACCATTGGCCTTCCGGGAACGCGAACCTTCTACCTGCAGGTACGCGCAGGGACGCAGGTTGTCAGTGTTGCCCTCGAGAAGCAGCAGGCAGCTCTGCTCGCGGAGAAGATCGACGAAATTCTCGACCAGCTCATCACGGTGGAAGGCAACCCCTTCAGCGTTCCTGCGAGCACTCCCCTTGAACTTGTCGACAATGACCAGCTCGACGCCGTACAGGAGCAGTTTCGCACGGGGGCCATGAGCTTAGGGTGGGACCCAACCATGGCCCAGGTCGTCATTGAGGCTCACCCCATCACCAATATCGATCCTGATGACAACGACGAATGGCATGAAGACGACGGCGCTAGCGAGACAGAAATGCTGCTGGTACGAATGCCGGTCGGCACCGCCCGCGCCTTCGCCATGCGCACCCGCGAGATCGTGGGTGCTGGGCGTCCGATGTGCCCACTGTGCGGTTACCCCATAGACGCCGACGGACACCTCTGTCCCACTCTCGAGGTCTGATGGCAGCGCCGAACTTAGCGACCTCTGAGCTGACTCTCACCGGCCGTATTACGACGGCTTCAAACGCTTCATTTCTGGGCAGCATCGGTGACGTGGTGGTCGTTTATAAGCCGATAGCAGGCGAAAGTCCGTTGTGGGATTTCCCGGAAGGATGTCTGGCTCATCGGGAGGTGGCCGCCTATCTGGTCTCGCAGGTCTTCGGCGGCGACGTGGTGCCACACACCTGGCTGCGCGATGGTCCGCTGGGCGAAGGCATGGTGCAGCTCTGGCAGGAGCAAGACCCCGCCCAAAACGCTGTGGAGCTAATCGCGACGGACCTTGTGCCGGAGAACGGCTGGAAAGTGGTTCTCGAGGGACGCGACGAGAACGGACGGACGGTCGCACTCGTTCACGAAGACTCGCCAGCGCTGCGACGCATGGCGGTGTTGGACATCATCATCAACAATGCCGACCGCAAAGGCGACCACATACTTTCGATGGCAGACGGGCACCGGCACGGTGTGGACCACGGGCTCACCTTTCACCATGATCACAAGCTGCGTACGGTTTTGTGGGGATGGATCGGGGAGGAGTTAACCGCTGAGGAATGCGACGGCATAGATCGTGTCAGCGAAGGACTACACGGTGAGCTGGGCCGCAACCTGACGGACTTGCTCAGCACCGAAGAAATCACATCGCTCGACGCGCGTTGCGCCCGGTTGCGCCTGACAGGAAAGTTTCCGGCTCCGAGCGGTGAGATGTCCGCCGTGCCTTGGCCCCTTTTCTAAGGGAATTCCGATATTAGCTTCACGGGGAGTGTCCGGATGCGGCAATCTCTTAGACGGCGCCTGGTGGTAAAAAGTGCATGGCCGCTAAGAACACGTGTTCTTAGCGGCCAGTAGTACCAGTTTTACGCAGCTCGGGACTTAGACGTTGAACCTAAACTCCACCACGTCGCCGCAGATACCAACCTTACGTGTGCAGCCTGTGTTTGGCAGTCCAGCATTAGGCCATGAATTCTAGGTGCCCGAGGTGCTGGAAGGACGAGCCTATCGGCAAGATTCAAGGGCGAGCCCAACTGACTTTAGAACGGAAACCTCTGATCGGGTTTGAGCTGCTCGCCGCCCTTACCTATACCCAATCTTACGAGCCAGGGCGAATAGTAGCGCTTCCCGTTCGGGAAGCCAGCCAGGTCGTGTGCTCCCGGCTGATCGCTTCCTCCGCGTCGGCGGCAACAAGTGGCCAATCGTCCTCAGCCACGTCCGAGAGCCTAAATGACTGAAGGCTCAGTTCCTTCGTCGCGACCGAATACGCAGACGCAAGCGGGGAGAACTGCTTGACGGCCACCCATGCGGTACAGGCGGCAATGAGGGCCGCTAGCAGACCCGCGAAGTCCACGGACCAACCCCCGAAAACACGGCCTGCGGCAAGGACAACGGCAATGACTTCAGCCAGGATGAGGATAAATCTCCAGGCAGCGGCCTGGCGGCGATTCGCTCGAGCCTTCCTCGAATACCACTGCTGCTGATCCTGAGTCCGAAATTGGATGTAGGCTGCGCGCCGTTCCTCAAAAGGCCTCGCCCGCAGAGCGTCCATTGGCTCGGTTAGAACTGGCTGCTCTTCATCGAAGATGATTCTCTCGGCCACCTGATCTGCGACCGCCGACATCCGCTCACTGAACTTGCTTGCAGCCTCCGTTCGCGACATGCTCGCTGGAAACGGATCAGCCCCCACTGCGTAGCGCCACGCGAGCGTCTTCGCCGACTCCGCTACTGCACGCCCCTCATACCAGAGACGCTCAGGCTGCGTCACCCATGACACTAGTTCACTGACGAGCGCTGTCAGGAACCCCACAAGAACAATACCGGCCGCGACGTCCACGCTGCCTAAGCTCCAAGACAGCGCTCCACCGAAAGCAGCCAGCACGCCTCCACCGACTTTTAGCCAAGTAAGACGCAACGTCCACGTTTGCCCACGTCGGGATTCCCCATCAGCGTTCTTCCAGACCCCGGGCAAGTCTGTGTCTGTGAGAGCCATCGGGTTCCTCTCAGGCATTCCGCATGCGCAGCGGCCGGATGTTGTTTCGGAGGCCCGACTTCACCGTACGAGCCAAATAGGCGATCTCGATGATGTTGGCCAACCCTGCCGTGGTGGTTGGGTACTTCCACCAGCGGGCGTACCCGTCCTCTCCACTTACGTTGTCATCAACACGCGCTGGCAGTTGCTTTCCAACGTAGTTGGCCGCAGACGGAAGCGTAATTGCCAACAACCCGCTGGCTGAGGCCGTCGCGGTATTGCGCAGCGAAGCGCCGATCTCCCAGTCAACGAACTTACGTCCCCAAGTTTCTTGGCCCACCAAAACAACGGTGACAGTCGTGTCGCGGAGGTATTTTTCTCGTATCTTCGATTTGATGTAGTCGCCGTTGGAGCTGCCGATAATTTCTCCCGACATACTCGCACCAATACCTCGTGCGATGAGTACATCGCCGTCGTGGTCGAAAGTCTGGATGAACTGTTCGACCTCTGCCTCATCAGCGTGGTGATACGAAATGAAACACTTGCGGCGTGTCTCGCTGGCCAACGATGACATCGGCTCCTCCTTCTGGGCCGCGACCATCGCGAGCTTCTACATGAACGATACAAGGATGGACGGACATGTAGCGCCTAGAGTCCGTTTCTTGACTGAGAACTTCCCCCATGACTGACACCGCGCGCCGTGCTGTCCACTAATACGCTGGCATTTCTGACGACTTCCTGAGCAGTGGAATCTTGACCCTGCGCCCGAGACCACTCACGTGCAATGCGATCGCGATGCGGCCTTTTCGGCCGGAACAGCGGCCTGTACATCGGTGATTATCCGTGGCGCACCAACGGTCACATCTCCCGGTCCTGTCGTTACAGCGCTGAACGACCACGACTCGCCGCACTTCAAGACGCCTGGCCCGACGGAGACGACGGCACTGGCACCGATAGCGGGCGACCGAGTCTCGATGCCTCCATGAACGGCGGTGAGTCCGCAAAAGGTTTGGTCGAACTTCACTGTGATGGACCGCCCTCCATCGAGCATCCCGGAGGAGAGGTCGCGCGGGCCAGAGTTGCGGAGCGTCACCGGCACCAGATGCGGCTCGTCCAAGGGTATGTCTCCATATGTCACCTCCAGCAATCCAGGCCGTGCGTTCTTCGGCAGCAGCGGGGTTGCATGAATCTCCATTTCTGGGCATGCACGGCGGTTCCCCCAATACCGTGTGGCCAGGACCGCTGCCGGGATTGCGACGGTCGCTACAACAAATGCAGCGAGACCGAACCAGCTACTCATGTCCAACTTGAGCCTCCACACACTTCATTACCGTGACCCGTCTTCAGCCCCGCCGATACAACTGTGAGAGATGGTTTGCCGTGGAGATAGGCACCGCGCCTGACACCGCTGTGCCACGAGTGACTCCGGAATGGATAAGAACGAACGCCTCCCGATCATGCGCCAAACCGAGGGACTGTCTGGAAATGGGCTACGAGAGGTATATTGCCGACAGACTGTTGAAGAACGCGTTATGTGCAGGCAACGCAAGCTGATCAGGCTGGGGCGCACCATTCCGCAGCCACTGATGACGAGTGCTACTCACTATGACCTGCAGTGGTGTTTCCGCGGCAGAAATCCACCGTAGCGTTTTGCTAGAAAGGAACATCTGCTCTACTCCCAGTGGCACTAAGGGTTATGGTTCGATCCGGCATAAGCAGCCAGACGTCACTCTGTTCTCTCTTTGCCACCGTTTCTGCTGCTTGAATTAGCGGCAAGAGATCCTCGTCACCCAGAGAATCAGTCAGCTTCACCTCGACTCGTCCATCCTTCACTCTGATCGAATCTAAAATAATGTCATTCGGACGCAAGGCACGCTCTAGGAATCGTATTGCCGACTGGTACGACCCAAGGCGAGGATCGCGCCCGGCGATTAGCTCGGGCACACCCTCAAGATGTTTCATCCTGCTATCTAGGCGTCGAACGCTGCGGAGAATCTCACCCATCATTTCAGCGACATCAGCCTCAGGCTTCGCAGGCTCGGACGACGTCTCAGTCATGGCGCCCGATGGCTTGTCAGGAACCTTAATTCCTCGGATTGCTGTCTCGAGCGATGGCCACCATACAGCCACCGCTTCTTTGACTTGATCATCACGAAGGCGACTTCCCGCCGCCTTATTTACCGACATCATAAGAAGCTCGAACTCTTCGACGTCGATCGACGTGAGCTGAAGCTGCGCCATGGGCGGCCTAACTTCATCCTTGGAGACGTTAAACAGCACGGGAGCAACTCGAGAGTCCACAGATTTCGTAATCGCACCGGTTTCGTAATTCAACCACGGTGACAGCAAGTTATCCGGTGCAAGGCAGATGATTCCATACTGCGCGCTCTCCAGTTCCCGAGAGAGCTCAACCGTCCAGTTAGCACCCTTATCAATATCTTTTGCAGAAACGAAAGGTTCTACACCCTGAATCACCTTTGGCAGCCAGCCGCTCAACGCTTCAGCGACTGCTCTACTAGTAACACCGGACCAACTTATGAATATTTTCATTCCAGTCCCTAGTTAAATAGACAGATGACATAACGGTCATAGGCCTGTGTAGTTATACTCATTTCTTCCCGCCAGACTCTAGCACTTAGACGTTAAACCGGAACTCCACCGCGTTCCGTCACGGAATAACCTTAGTACTAAGTGTGTTCCGAGGCGACGGAGCTAAACGCAGACTGTCGCTCTGCCGACGACTAGAAGTCTGATGTCGACGCCCGTAGGGCTACCCGAACCGCGCCAGGGAATGCCTGGCAACCTTTTCCGCTGGCGCATTCCGCCAAAAGCACCGCTCGTCGGTGTTCAGCTACTGGAGCCGTACTTGTTCATGGTCGGCGCCGGCCACGCCTCGCGGGTATTGACAAGAACGCGCGCTTCGAAGTGGTCCTGGATGCCTTCAGCTTGGTCCATCTTCATCGTGTGCGACTCGATCCTGACGGCGTCTCCGACCGCTTCCGTTGTGATCCAAACAACCTGACCGGTGGCCAGGAATGGTCCAATAGGCTTCGTCTCGAACCCGACGATGGGCTCCCCGGGCGTCGGAGTCTCGACGTTAAATACCGGGAGCGGCCACGGTTCGCCGAACAGGACCAGCTCACCAAAAATATCGCCCATAGTAAGGTCTAACAAGCGATCCACCTCGCCGAACGCATCGGCATAGATTCGCGCGGTGCCCGAAAGCGAATCGAGGACCTCGTTCATGGTGTGTGAGCGGAACTCGGCACGTGGTAGAGCGAGATTCGGCTGGTGGTCATCTAGTGCCTCTGCTGACAGGCGCCCTTTAAGTTCGCGCCGAGCCGCTCGCAACGCCTCCTTCGCGTCTTCGTCCAATGTGGGCAGTGCACTGTCAAAGTCGACCCATGCCTGGGACTTCGTCAGCTGCTGACTCATGTGTCGCGCAGCCTGGTCAAGTTGGGAAGCACCCGTCGCGTCAGCGCCGAGCAGGTCCGGCACAGATGGCGGCGCACTCCTTTCGTGCAGGCCTGATGCGAACTCGCCCTTAAACCAAATGTAGCGCGGCGTCATCTCATCCGTCGTCAATGGGGTTCCGGGCGCCAGCTGCGGCGCACGAAGCAGCGGATACCCCGCCAGTGAAGAGCGCAACCAAGCCAAGGTGATCTGGTGCGCGCGCTCCAAATTCGCAGCCCTCTGTAACCACTCGTCCAACATATCTCGGTCGACCTCAGGCATCCCGAACCCATCGATGAGAGGCTGCTCAAGTAGCGCAGAAATTCGACTGCCGTACATCAGAGGTTTCATCATCATGCGTGCGTGGACTTCGAGGTGCTGCAAGAGCGCAGGGATGCCGACCGCCTTGTCTCCGCGTTCATCCAACGGGCGATTCCGGGGCAGCGTTGCCGCGACCTGCTGGACCACTGGGGTTTGCGACCAGGCTTCTGCCAACTCCCAGATGGCGGACCAGAGTTCAGGGGAGGTGTCTTCGCCAGGGTTCATGTGATTCGCCTTTCGGGAGTTGGCTGCTTCACAGCCAGTGATTTCGTGTCAGTTTGGTGACCGCCTCGGCGATCGCCTTTGCAGCTGTGACTTCCGGTGATGTTGAGACCCGGGACACCACGTCGGTCCACGCGGAGTATTCACCGAATGGCTCCACAGGCGGGGGAGAAGAGTCAGGCGCAGCGGCCAAATCGATGGCTTCTGTGTGCCGGTATCTCACCGACCAGCCTTCTGGACCAAAGCCGCCGTCTTGACGTTCGTAGACCACGCCGGTCATGCCGAGTGGGCCGATGGTCTCCTGCAATCGGTTGATTGTGCCGGGTGGTGCGATTTCAACTAAGACTGTTGCCACCGCAGCGATGACCTCACGGCAGTGTTCTCTCAGCTGGTCGCAGGCTTCCTGACGCGACCCTGGGTATCGTGGCCGCAACCGACGGTCGCGACGTAGCCTCTGCCTGAGGATAAGCCGCCACAGTCGCACCGCGACCGCGGTAGGCCCATCACTGTCCTCGGCCACCACCGTCGGACCTGCGAAGACGGCCGGGGCCTGCGCCGAGTCGACCCACGTTGTGGGCCCGGTTCCGGCCTGAGCCATCGTCTTCCCGTTCGCCGTCTGCCACATTGTCACCTCGACGTCCGTGTCGTCGGGAAGGACCGTGTTCAGTAAAGCGGCCACAATCCCGGGCGTCTGCTGGCTAATGTTGTTGTGGTCCGACTCGCTGACGCGCACCAAGGAAAAAGGCAACTGCTTGGCGACTGCCAGTACGTCTGAGCTGTTGAGCATCCGCATCTGGGAGGAAAACCACAAACGGTTCTCGTCATTTTCGAGCAGGATCTCCGGTAGGGAAACCAGCCCGTCTGCGTGTGCACGAGCGGCGAAGTAGTCGGCAAAGGAGTCGTGAACAGGCACTCGGAGCGTTGTGTGCCCAATCCCGGTGATCACGGCGTTGACTAGGCCGCTTCGAGCGACTGCCTCGCGAATGGCGGCGACATCGGTCGCAACGCCGCGCTCCTCAAGGAACACTGCGGCTCCGGCGATCATGCGTTCCCACTCCAGTGGGTTTGCGTACCGCCGTCCCTCATCCAGAAGCTCAGCGAACACGACGCCAAGCACAGCGACCGCCAGGCGCACGTCGCCGCCATTCGCGCGGTCAGACATTCGCGAAACGGTCGACTCGTACACTGAAGCCCGGTCGGTGAACGGGATTCCACCGGCTACCAGTTGCAGCGCTAACTCGAGCAACATCGGATTGCCAGCGGCATCTCCCAACGCATGTTCAACCTGCGCCAACGCCTCGTAACAGCGAGAAGAGAAGTCCTCTATGTCGCCTCCACCAGATCCTGCCAGAGCAGTCGGCTCCCCTCCGTCGACGGCAACGGGCGTAGACGCGTCGCCCTCCGGTTCGCCCAGCACTTTCGCCGTCAACGCGAGCCTCTCCGAACGAGCGAACGCGAGTGGATATAAGCGTTGTACCGTCGCTGACGACGGGAAAAGGGTCGCGCCCACTCCCTCGTCGCGCCCCACCCCGACCACCCGCGATCTGTGGGACCCGGCAAGGTGTGTGCGAAGATCTGCGGCGAGCTCGGACCTGACCTGCTGCGGAAGCTCAGAAACACCATCAAGGATAACGGTCACGTTTGGATCCCCTAGTACCTGGCGGCCCACCCGGCGCGACAGCGTTCGACCCACCGCGGTCCCCACGGCATCGGCAACCAACCGGTCTAACCGTTGCGCTAGGTACGCCTCGGCGTGACATACGACAACGTTCCCACCGGCACATGCAGCGCCTCGACGCCACAAACGCGACAGAGTGGACTTGCCCGAACCGGTCCGTCCCGTCATCAGGAGTGGGCCAGTGACAAGAGCGAGGTCCTCAACCCGAATAGGTGAGCTCTGCCAGCTGGCCGTCAACGTCGGCACGACGAGGTTATCGATCTGCTCCGCCGCCATCGCAGTCAGGTACTCCGCCGCCAGAGAACCAGTCCAGCGGTCGGCTTCTGCAAGTCGAGCGATGTCGCCGACGATGGCGATAATCTCGTCCCTTGAGATGAAGCGATCGTCCAAATCCGGCAGACCCGATCGCGTAGAGATAACCCGGAACAGCTCATTGACCCGGTCTGCAGCGTCCTTCTCGGCGTCTGGATGAGTGGGGCCAGTTTCGAGCAGTGCCCTGACCTCCATCTCAGCCGAGAGGAGCAGCGCCTCGACCGAGCCAGGTTCCGAAACAATTCGCGCACGACCCATGACCGCGCATAAGGGGTCTTCGGCATCGACCCCTAGAAGCTCTGCGACGGCGTCGTACTTACCGTCGCGAGCTTCGTCCAACGCAGCAGCGACCGCGTACCCGGAAGGTCCCAGAGCGCCGTCCGTGAGCAAAGAGAACTCTGAGTTCGCGCTCAGCGGCAGTTCAGTCCACCGTTGAACGATGGCGAGCAGCTCGGCCCGCGCCCACGTGTAAGGCTGCAGACGAGACTTCATCTGCAATCCGCGAACTACGAACGGTCCGGCCCCGGCGGGGGAATCCGCGATGACTTCCAGATCCAGGGCGTCAACGGCCCCCTCGACGCGGATCCCGAGCACCGAGTCGTCAGCTGCTATGTCTAGGCCAATCAGGATCGCTTGGCAGTGCTGGTAGTTGATGCCGCGGACGGTATCGACACCGCTCATAGACAGTAATCCCCCTTGAGGTGCGCGATGCGAACGTATTGATCGTGTCGGTCCACACCAGTATCCCATCACTGGTGGAATAACCTCTCAGCTATCTGCCATTCGCTCGACCTGCGGTCGACGTTGGCATCGACTGACAGATGACCCTTTCAGCCCATTTTGAAGCTGATCTTCAATGACCGGACTGCCCGCCACCTCATATGACGAGGCAACTCACGAGGAGTGAGCGCCATGATGATTCTATGATGCGACCGCCTCCTCACCCACTTGCACTGCCGGATCGACCGGCTACGCGGCAGAAGGCCCGCTCTGAGATTATCGATTTTCTTACAACAAATACCGCCCTCTTACGTTTTCGCAGAGGACGGCATTTCTGTTGTTTCAGGCGGAAAACCTAAACATTAAATCTAAACTCCACCACGTCGCCGTCGTGCATGATGTATTCCTTGCCTTCGATCCGGACCTTGCCCTTAGCCTTTGCCTCGGCCATGGAGCCAGCCTCCATCAGGTCCTCGAAGTGGACCACTTCTGCCTTGATGAAACCGCGTTGGAAGTCTGTGTGGATAACACCAGCGGCCTGAGGCGCCGTGTCACCTTGTCGGATCGTCCAGGCGCGCGTTTCCTTCGGGCCCGCCGTCAGATACGTCTGCAACCCAAGGGTGTGGAATCCGACCCTGGCCAGTTGGTCCAGCCCGGACTCTTCCTGCCCGCTCATCTCCAGCATTTCCCGGGCTTCGTCCTCGTCCAATTCCACGAGGTCAGATTCCAGTTTCGCGTCTAGGAAGATTGCTTCAGCCGGCGCCACCAGTTCGCGCAGCTCAGCCTGGCGCTCGGGGTTGCCCAGCACGGCGTCGTCAACGTTGAAGACGTAGATGAAAGGCTTGGCCGTGAGCAGGCTCAGTTCCTTCAGGTACTCCATCTCCAATTTGTCGCTCTTAACGGAAGCGAAAATGGTGTCTCCACGCTCTAGAACCTTCTGAGCGTTCAGAATGGCGTTGAGCTCGCCCGCTTCACGCTGTTTGAGCTTGACGGCCTTTTCAATCCTGGGAACAGCCTTTTCAATAGTCTGCAGGTCCGCCAGGATCAGCTCAGTGTTGATGGTCTCCATATCGGAGCTAGGATCAACTTTGCCGTCAACGTGAATGACGTCTGGATCGTCAAAGACGCGGATGACCTGGGCAATCGCTTCTGCCTCGCGGATGTTGGCCAGGAATTTATTTCCCAGTCCTTCACCCTCCGACGCGCCCTTAACGATGCCTGCGATGTCCACGAAAGACACCGTGGCTGCCAGGATGCGTGCAGAGCCAAAGACCTCGGCTAGCTTAGCCAGACGAGGATCCGGCAGGCTGACCATGCCAACATTGGGCTCGATCGTAGCGAACGGGTAGTTCGCTGCGAGCACGTTGTTGCGTGTCAGTGCGTTGAAAAGGGTTGATTTGCCGACGTTGGGCAGTCCGACGATGCCAATAGTAAGAGCCACGCGTCAATCGTACCGGCAGGGCACACCGACGCCCCAATTCCACTTTGTCAGACCCTAGTGCGAAAGTGGTTCCATGACTGGATTTGGATGGCTTGTTGCACTGTTGATGCTTCTGTTGGGACTCTTGGCCGGGTCCGCCACTGCGGGTTGGCTGCTGCGGGGTCGATTGCGAACGGCACAGGAAGAAGCCGAGCAGTCCTTGCACCGTGCTTCTTCGCTGATGGCTGATTTCGCGGCGGCCGACGCCGAACGCCGATTACTCTCGACCCAAAATAGGGAACTGTCCGTGCGGCAGTCCTCTGACTCCTCGGTCTTGGCAGCTTTGGGACCGGTGTCGGAGAAACTCAACGCCGTCCAACGCCAGGTGGCCTTGTTGGAGCGGGACAGGGTGGAGCAGTACGGTCAGTTGGCCGAGCAATTGCGCGACGCGAAAGCCTCCGATGCTCGTCTCTTGGCCACCACCACGTCCCTAGAATCGGCACTGCGTTCCAACAACGCCCGAGGCAAGTGGGGCGAGGTTCAGCTGCGCCGCGTGGTGGAAGCCTCCGGAATGTTGGCCCATGTCGACTTCAACGAACAAGTCCATATCGCCACGGAGGATGGCGCCCACCGCCCCGACATGGTGGTCAGGCTCCCCGGCGGCAAAGAGTTGGTCCTTGATGCCAAGGTTCCGTTGTCCTCGTACCTCCAGGCGCACGACGCCGAAAATTCCGCAGGCGCCGGAGCGAACGAACACTTGGCTCGGCATGCCAAGGCGCTCAAAGCCCACGTTGATGCACTCGCGACGAAGAAGTACTGGGAAAGCGCACACAACTCTCCTGAGCTAGTGATTTGCTTCGTACCAGTGGAGTCCATCCTGTCGTCGGCCCTGCTGGCTGACCCCTCACTGTTGGATCATGCCATGGCACGCAATGTCGTTTTGGCTTCACCCATTTCGCTTATGGCCATCCTGAAGACTGTGGCATTTAGTTGGCGTCAGGACGTGCTGACAGAGAGCGCCAAGGAACTCTTTGACCTCTCAGCGGCGTTGTACACGCGCCTTGGTGCCATGGGCGAGGCCGTCAACAACGTGGGTTCCTCACTTAAGACGTCCGTGGAACGCTACAACAAACTGGTGGGGACACTGGAAGCCCGGGTGTTACCGACGGCACGCAAGCTCAACGCTTTCGACCCAAAAACCCTTGCCGCGCCAGCTAACATCGAACTCTCACCGAGGTCGCTGAGTGCGCCGGAGTTTGCCGAGGAAACGCCGTAGCTGCGGGCGATTGTTCAGGCTAGCCGAGCAGGCTCAATTGTTGCTGCGCTTGCCGTGGCCACCAAGCCCGCGAGAAGTATCTCCAGCCGCCTTCAACGTCGCGCGTAGCTCCTTTGGAAGAGAAAAGAGTATGTCTTCCTGGGCCGTAACCACTTCCTCCACGTCGTCGTAACCGTAATCCGCCAGCAGCAGCAGAACGTCTCTGACTAAGACTTCTGGAACCGAGGCGCCGCTAGTTACACCGACGGTTGCGACGCCTTCAAACCAGGTTTCGTCAATCTCGTTGGCAAAGTCCACCCGATGGGACGCCGTGGCACCATATTCCAACGCAACTTCCATCAGACGCACCGAGTTTGAGGAGTTCGCGGAGCCCACCACGATGACCAATTCTGCTTGTGGTGCTATTTTCTTGATGGCCACCTGACGGTTGGTCGTGGCGTAGCAGATATCGTCGCTGGGCGGGTCCTGGAGTGTAGGAAAGCGGTCCCTGAGCAGACGCACAGTTTCCATGGTCTCATCCACGCTCAGCGTGGTTTGGGAAAGCCAGATAACCTTCTGCGGATCACGGACCTGGACCTTGTCCACGTCGTTTGGACCGTTCACAATCTGGATGTGCTGGGGTGCCTCACCGGCTGTTCCTTCAACTTCCTCATGGCCTTCGTGGCCAATAAGCAAGATGTCGTAATCGTCATTGGCAAAACGAACGGCTTCCTTGTGCACCTTTGTGACCAAGGGACACGTGGCATCAATGGTCCGCAGTCCGCGGTCCACCGCGGACTGCTGGACAGCAGGTGAGACACCGTGTGCGGAAAAGACCACCAGCGCACCCGTGGGAACTTCTTCGTTTTCCTCGACAAAAATAGCGCCTTTGGCTTCAAGCGAGGAGACCACGTGAACGTTGTGCACTATTTGTTTGCGCACATACACGGGTGCGCCATAGTGCTCAAGCGCCTTCTCGACCGCAATCACAGCCCGATCAACCCCGGCGCAGTAACCGCGCGGGGCGGCAAGTAGGACCCGTTTGGTCCCGTTGACGGGGGCGGCGGCTGCGACATCCTCAGGGGACCTGCGGCGGCGCGGGACAAGTGGCATAGGAACAGAAACTGCGGAGGCACTCATGCCACCATCTTACGTGGTGCGCCGACGCCCAAGGATGAGAGTTATGACACCTACGGCAATTACTCCACCCGCCAAGGCAAAGCCGACGTTGATCCCCCATTGCCAACTCTCCTGGGCCAGCTGGCCCAGTTCACTGCCGAACTGCTCCGCGATGTCATTTCCGGTCCCGATCCTGGCAAATTGGCTAGCCAGCGCACCGGCTCCGAGCTTCCAGGCCAGCGCGACCAGAGCCAATCCAACTCCGGTCAGTAGTGTAGTCAGCGCACGTTTGCGGGCCACCACCACGGCCAGAACAAAAAGGTCGACGGCGAAGAATGCCAACCAGCCACTCATTCCACCCAATGCGGTCACCACTGGGATCGCCGAGGCAACACTAGGCTGGTCCAGATTGACTAGGACTGCCGGTGGAACGGGCAGTTTCACGCCGATGTCCGTAGAAATTTTTGTGGCCACTAGTCCTACTAGGGGTGCAACATCGAGGGTCAGGTCACCACTGGCTGCTTCGTTGTCCCCTGGGTGGAGGGTGAGCGCATGACTGCGCTGCAAGGTTTGTGTCCAGGCTTGTGCATATCCAGGCTGGGACTGCAGCGATGCTGCTGAGGAGGCAATCATTCCAGCAGCCAAATTCTGCAGCTGACTCGGCAGATTAAGCTGTGCGGCGGCTTCTCTTGCAACTACGGCCGTGAGCCCTTGCTGGAATTCTCGATTGTCCCCTAGAGGTCCGGCCAACTGGACAAAGCCTGACTCGCTGACAACGTTGCGTTCGGCCCAGATTGAGGGGCCAGCCACCGCAGCCAACAACAAAGCGAGAATTACTAACACTGCAGAACCAATAGTGCGCACGGGCCGTCCCCCTGAGGAATGTTGTGAATCTCAATCTTAGGTCATGTGCTTTGTTGAACTGCGAGCATTTCCGCAGGCGAGCATCCCCACCGTTGAGGCGTAAGCATGTCTGAGCCAAAAGCTAGAGTGGTTGCATGATCAGTTGGTCGAGGAAGACGGTGAACACAGCCCATGGATGATGCCTCTGAACTCGTAGGCAGCCAAGATGGCGGCCTCATTGCACAGGAGAACGACCCCGTGCAGCAAGCCCCGGAGCGCAAGGTCGTCGCTCTCACGGCTGCTGAAACCACACCGGAAAACCCCTGGCCGCTAGCCTTACTGAGCCAAAAGCTCAAAGCGCACATCGAAAAGGCTCCCCCAGCGTGGGTTGAGGGACAGATCATTGAATTGAATAAGCGTGCAAATGTTAGCTACCTGACTATCAGGGACGTCGATGCCGAAATCTCACTGAGCGTCACTGTGTGGGGCTCAGTACTTAGCCAACTTGCCGCGCCATTGGAACGCGGCTCCCGAGTCGTCGCCCAGCTCAAACCTGATTTTTGGATGAAGACCGGACGGCTGTCCATGCAAGCCCGAGACATCCGTCCTGTGGGTCTGGGTGATCTTCTGGCAAGAATCGAACAATTGCGCCAAGCCTTAACTGCCGAAGGCCTCTTCGATCCTCGCCGGAAGAAGAAATTACCTCTTCTTCCCCACAGAATAGGGCTTATTACAGGACGCAATTCCGACGCCATGAAGGACGTACTGCGCAACACGGCTCTGCGTTGGCCAGCCGTCGAATTCGAGGTCCGAGAGGTACCCGTCCAAGGTGTCAGTGCCGTTACTGCTGTCATTGCCGCCCTACAGGAGCTCGATTCCGACCCTGTTATCGACGTTATTGTCATAGCGCGTGGCGGCGGATCTCTCGAAGATTTGCTGCCATTTAGCCATGAGGCCCTGATACGCGCTGTCTCAACAGCTACCACTCCAGTCGTCAGTGCCATCGGCCACGAGGCGGACCGTCCTCTCCTAGACGACGTCGCCGACCTGAGAGCGTCAACGCCCACGGATGCCGCCAAACGGATTGTGCCGGATGTGGGCGAGGAACTGCACAAGGTGGAACAGGCCAGAGGCCTACTTAATCGACGTATCAGCCAGTTGCTGGAGCGGGAATCAGACCGGCTGGCACAACTGCGCTCGCGCCCTGTTTTGGCCAACCCGCAGTCAATGCTCACAGTGCGGGCAGAAGAGATCACACGCTTCAGCGGACGGGCGCTGCTCGCCGTGCAGACACAGGTGGGTCGCCATGCTGACCGATTGACGCACCTGCGCGCGCAAGTGCGTGCATTGTCCCCTCAGAAAACGCTCGACCGCGGATACGCCGTCGCGCAATTGGAGGACGGCAGCATTGTCCGTCACCCCTCTCACGCACCCGAAGGAACACCGCTAAGTATCCGGGTTGCTGGCGGCGCTCTCGCCGCAATATCAACTTCTACATCCGACGACTGATGCAAAGGATCACTCATGAGTACCCCCAAAGCAACACCAACTGACCTCCAAGATGTGGCTTCGCTGAGCTATGAGCAAGCCCGTGAACAACTGGTTAGCGTGGTTAATCAGCTGGAGGCGGGTAGTTCCACTCTGGAAGAATCACTAGCGCTGTGGGAGCGCGGGGAGGCGCTTGCCAAGAAGTGTGAAGAATGGCTCGACGGCGCCAAAGCAAGACTTGACGCTGCCCGCGCCGCCAGCGACTGAGCCAGTCTGCGATCCTGCGGCTGAGCCTTCCAGGCTAGCCTGCGGCATTTGAATAAGGGCTGGTCCGCGCTATTTTGGGACAGTCAACTCAGCCGAGCGAATCCGTTGACTGATTGTCATTAGTTTTAGAGATTCTATAGATTATATGTTCTAGAAATCATTGCATATACATAACGACGTATTGTATTATAGAAATATGAACGGGTCAGTAATTCACCCCGGAAACGGGGATTCTCCCGCCACACAGGATGCGGCGGAACTCATCGCGGCACTGACACTTCCCGCAATCGCAGTCTTCTCCGCCGATGATCCATCTCTGGCGGGGCTCCCACCGTACATCTCGTATCTGGGTTCAACTGGAAGTTTTGAATCGCGCACCAATGCCGGATCCACCTCAACTGTGGACACTGTTCGTGACTCGCGCCTACCGGTAGCCAGTGACTCAGGTGCAGACCCCGTCCCCACGTCGCGTGTGCAGGTAGCCCGGGGCGTGGTGGATGCGGGAATTGCTACCCTCGCCGCGTTGAAGGCGCTGGAGGACCGCACCGCAGCCTGCAAGGCGGCCGTGATTGACCGGATTATGGCCGCTAATGCCGTGGAGTCAACTGCGTTGGGATTGGACTCATGGCAGCGCGGAATGGCGGAGACCTCCACCATCGCTGAAATTGCCGTGACGCTGACGATTCCAGAGTGCACCGCAACATCTCTGACTCATCACGCCATGGAGCTTTTTGCCTCCCACCCTGAAACCATCACTGCACTCTTTGCTGGCACAATATCGTGGCGCCATGCGTGCACCATCGTTGACGAAGTCCAGACCCTTTCAAGCACCCCCACCATGACTCTGTCGGACATCACCGCTTTCAAGACACGGCTGCTCACAGCAGCCAGCGGTACCACTGCTTCGAAATTCGCGTCCAAAGCTAGACGCATCCGAGAAGGCACCCATCCGGAAACTCTCGCTACCAGGACCCGTGAAGCGATAGGTAAACGCGCACTGACGCTAGAACCTGGCAACGACGGCATGTCTTGGCTCACTCTGCACATACCAGCAGTCGCAGCGAACGGCATCTATATCAACTGCACTCGGATAGCCCGGAAGCAACAAGTCGCAGGCGAACTCCGCACATTAAGTCAGCTGCGTGCCGATACCGCTTCCGCCCTACTGCTAAGTCAGCACCAACTCGTCACCGGAGTTGGCACCAAACCCACGAATACAGGTAGCGAAGCAAACGGCTCTGATACCAAAAACGGCGGATCGAGCGCCACAACCGCGACTGCTGTCACCGGCGACTGCTTCGGCGACACCAACATCTTCTCCAACCCAGGTGCTGACGAACGAACGCAGAAAGTCCCGGAACGGAAGCACGACGGTTTGGCCGCTCTCACCTTGGTCGACGAGCTCCCTGCATGGGCTCACCGCCCACCTGCGCCCGGAGATATCACTCAGCTTCCCGAGGATGTCCCGCTCGACGGCGTCCTCTGCTCCACTCCCGCATTCGATTCCACTCCCGCAGCAGAACCGGACCAAGAGCTTCCAGAATCCGGCGGCGGATTCTCTGCGTATCCGAGGACAAGGCAGAAACCAGACACGGATTCGGATGAAACAGCCCTGCTTGACGGTCTCGTTGATGGGATCACAGAGGACCCACTGGCTGAGTATCTCGAGCAGTTGACGGCAGTGCGCAACGGAGCAACAATCGCTGAACCTCCGCAACCCGAGGCACAGATCATCATCACCGTCCCGTTTTTGGGCCTGCTTGGTCTCACCAACGAGCCTGCCGAACTAGTCGGGCACGGACCCATCGATGAAGAAACAGCCCGCAAACTCCTGGGCAGCACAGGTTCTTTTCTGCGGATTCTCACGGATCCCGTCACCAATATTCCCTTACCGGACACGCCTCCCAAACGCTACAAACTAAGACGAAGCGAAAAGACTCTCCTGCGGGCCCTCAATGAAAGTTGCTCGTTCCCGAACTGCACCAACCATGCTCTGGATACTGAAACGGACCACGTTGTTGCCTTCCACACGGGCGGGGCAACCACATTGGCCAACGCCAGCCCGGAATGTAAACGACACCATGCGCTCAAACACTTCCGCGATGACAAAGACAGTCACGGACGCTACCGCATGGACCGGGGCCCAGACCGGATCGGCATAAAACTGCGTGGTTGGAAGCCAAGTCTTGCAGCTGACGGCCGCGTCGGCTGGACCTCACCAACAGGTACCTACCATCCGCCACAGCAGCCAGTCAACGGTGGTTGTTCCTATCCTAAAATCCTAAAAAAACAACTAGAGAAAACTCTGCGTGTACCAGCGACAGTAGTCGCCCAAACACCGCGGTTCGATACCATTCACAACACTCTTGAGTTGCTCATCGAAGAACACCTAGAACGGCATTGACGCCAGTCTCACTGGTTCCCACCGCACTTAACTGCGCTAGGCACTTAACTGCGTTAGGCACTGAACTGCGTTAGGCACTTAACTACGCTAGGCACTGACCAGCCCTGAACACTGCTGAACACTGCTGAACATTGCTGAACCCTAAACAGCGTTAGCTCCTTAACGCCTCAACGTCAGAGGACCCGCGATAAATCCGGCTCTGCTTGGGTTTATGCTGCTTGGCCTTTCCTGCTTGGGTCTATGCATCCTTCAGGCGAGCCCGTTCATGCCCTACGTCAAAGTGGGCAGCAGGCCATTGCAAGTTCATCCCGGCAAGAGTCTCGATCAAGATCTCCTGCACAGCCAAGCGGGCATACCACTTCTTATCTGCTGGCACCACGTACCAAGGAGCGGTGGGCGTGCTCGTTTTCTCAAACATCTTTTGGTACGCGTCCATGTAGTCTGACCAATATCCGCGCTCGTCCAAGTCCGTGGGACTGTACTTCCAGTATTTAGTGGGGTCGTGCAGCCTTGCAGTGAGCCGCTCAAGTTGTTCGTCCGGGCTCACATTCAGCATGACCTTTACTACAGTGGTACCAGCTGCGGCCAGTTCGGTTTCAAAGTCGTTGATGGCGGTATAACGCCGCTCCAGCTCATCAGCGTCTGCCCAGCCATGGACTCGGTGAATGAGTACGTCCTCGTAGTGGGAACGGTCAAAGACCCCGAACATTCCCGGAGACGGAACTGCGGGACGAATACGCCAAAGGAAGTCGTGAGCTTTTTCCTCGTCGGTGGGCGCCTTGAAAGCCTTCAACTGCACCCCTTGCGGGTCAACCGAACCCACCACATGACCTACGATCCCACCCTTGCCAGCAGTATCCATAGCCTGCAAAACCAGAAGAATCGAGCGTTTTCCACTGAAACGGCTCTCAGCAAATAACTGCTCCTGTAGTTGAGCCAGAATGGGGGCTCGCACGGCCAGGGCGGCCGCGCCGTCGTGCTTCTTTCCCGAAAACCCGGGCGCAGCATTAGTCGCCACTTCCGATAGGGAGAATCCGGGAGTTGTCCGCAGCAGATCTGCGGGAGACGCTGTGAAACCAAGAGGCAGTGACACGATGAGCCTTTCCTTAGGGTTTGTACGTGCTCAAGAATTCGGCGATCCGGCCGATCGCTTCTTCCAGGTCCTTGACGTTGGGCAAGGTGACTAGGCGGAAATGGTCGGGGCGGATCCAGTTGAAAGCGGTGCCGTGGGAGATGAGAATTTTTTGTTGTTCCAAGAGGTCCAAAGCAAATTTTTCATCACTTTTGATGGGGTACATCTCAGGGTCCAGTTTCGGGAACAGATATAACGCTCCATGAGCCTGATTAGTGGACACCCCAGGAATATCATTGAGCATCCTGTAGGCCAGATCGCGCTGCTCCCGCAACCGTCCCCCGGGCAGAATCAAGTCCTCAATGCTCTGGTGGCCACCCAGCGCGGTCTGGATGGCATGCTGACCTGGCGCATTCGCGCACAAACGCATACTGGCCAAAAGGTTAATTCCTTCAAGATAATTTGCGGCCTGGACTTTAGGACCGGAAATCGCCAGCCAACCCGAGCGGTAGCCGCAGATCCGGTACGCCTTGGACAGGCCGCTGAAAGTCATACACAACACGTCCTCCCCCGTGATGGTGGCCGTATTGATGTGCTCGGCATCGTCGTAAAGGATCTTCTCGTAGATCTCGTCGGAGAAGACCACAAGTCCATACTTACGCGCCAGATCCACCATCCCCTGGACAATATGCCGCGGATAGACTGCACCCGTGGGGTTGTTGGGATTGATAATCACCAGGCCTTTAGTCTTGGGGGTGATCTTCGCTTCCATGTCTTCTAAGTCGGGCCACCAGTTGTTGTCCTCGTCGCAAATGTAATGGATGGGGCGCCCGCCAGCCAGACTCACGGATGCTGTCCACAGCGGATAATCCGGTGTTGGGACGAGGATTTCATCGCCAGTATTCAGCAACGCCATGAGCGAAAGCGTAATGAGTTCACTGACACCGTTGCCAAGGTAAACGTCGTCAACATTGATGTTGTGAATGTTGCGCGTCTGGTAATACTGCACGACGGCGGTCCTCGCCGAGAAGATACCTCGCGAGTCGGTGTACCCCTGGGCGTGCGGCAGGTGACGAATCATATCCACCAAAATGGCGTCTGGCGCTTCAAAGCCGAACGATGCCGGATTTCCGATATTCAGCTTCAGTATCCGGCTGCCCTCGGCCTCCATCTGCTGGGCTCGCTGCAACAGCGGGCCGCGGATGTCGTAGAGGACGTTGTGGAGCTTGGTGGACTGCTTGAATTCTGCCATTTACCAAATATGGCACAACCTTCAACACCCGCGCAGGCTTAACGCGTCTTGATTGCGGACCAATGGCTAAGAATTGGCTTTGAGCAGCCCCTTCTGGACCAGCCAGGCATTCGCTGCTTCAGCCAGGGTGCTGTAGTTATTACCCGCTGCCAACCTGTTGAGGTTGATGAGCCCGTCATTATCCAGAGCGGCGCTCACCTTGTTCAGGACCCCTTCGACGTCGGCCGGGACCTTCTTGGAATACACCAACGGGACCACACTTTGGACCGGGAATATTGCCTTGGTGTCATTGAGGACTACCAAGGCGTTGTTTGAGATCTCCGGTGAGGAACTATGGATATCCGCCACCTGGACGTCATCGCGGATCAACGCCAATAGCAACTCATTTTTGCTTGTACCCAATTCCTCATAGCCCTTGGGTACACAGTTATAGCTAGAACCCAGCGCCGGTACTCCATAAGCACTGACACGAAATGCTGAGGAGCCACCAAACACCAACTTTTCGCAGACCTTCGCCAAGTCTTCGATCGTTTTGAGTTGATACTTTTCCGCCGTCACAGCGGTTACTGCTAGACCATCGTTGTCTTGGGCACTGGCCGCATCCAGCATCGAAACAGATGCAGGCAAAGCTTTCTTCAACGCGGACAACACCCCAGAAGCGCTGGTGGCATCAACCGTGTCCGGCGGACCACTTGGTACAGCCGCATGAAGAAGCAAACTCGAATATCCCGGGAGAACATCCACACCACCTTGCTCCAGCTTGCTCAGTGACGTCGGATCGTTAGCATCCACGGGGCTTACGACGGCCTTTACGCCGGCCGCGTTCAAGGCCGCAGCGTAAACATTGGCCAGCAAGGAACCCTCCAAGGCACTCCCGCCATCGGGAACAGTCGGTGTGCCGACCACCAACGGAACTACACCAGCAGATTCGCTCACACTGGGGATGACCACAATTGGCTCGGGGCTACAAGCTGAGGTACCGCTTACAAGTAAGACAGCAATCCCTAAGGTGAGAACTCTTCGGTGCAAGCGCATGGTCTCCTCGTAACGGCTGGCCTGTCTTCACTGCGGCAGCCCAACGGAAATGAGCAGGCCATCGGAGCAAGTTTACCGGCCCGCCCCGACTCGAATCTCCAGAAAGGGAACCAAGCCTTACTGGTGAGGTCTGCCCTCGGTAATTGACCTAACGAGATGACCCACAGGAACTGAGGTCAGGACAAATCCTCCACGTGGCTCACGCCAACAATGCCTAAATCAGGCTTATTGCGGAGTTGTCCATAAGTTCCGCCGCCTTCGTAGTCCAAAACGGTAACGATGTTCGTTCCCACCACCAGAAGAGGGCTTGGGATGTAGAGCGTAACCTGGGGCCCAATGTCCCAGAATCGGCCAAGTAAGAACCCGTTGATCCACACAACACCCTTGCCGAAACCGGGCAGAGCAAGATGAGTATCGGCTGGCGTAGATACGTGAAACTGGCCATGAAAGAAGCCCGGAACCGCAGCGCTTTGGCCCGGACCGCCAGCGTGTGAACCAACATCGCCAAAACCGCAATTGCCTGTCGCAGCGAGCAATTGTGTAAGTGGCCTCTCCAAGTTCACTACACGCTGTTCCCAGTGAAAAACTAGTCGCTGGTTGACAAAGACACCTTCAAGGATGCCCTTGCCCTGGCCCAAAAATGGTCCGTAGTTGATACGACCCTGATTTTCCACCAGAATTTCCAACGTCTCGAGATTGCCATCCCCTGGCACTGCTATTCCGTCACGGGCATTGCCATCATGAAGCACTCCCACGTAGCGCCCACCGATCCACACATATGCCCGGTCGTGCAGGCCCCCAATCTTGAGAAATCCCCCACCCCGTGGCAGTACAGCGGACGCCTGATAGTGCACCAGCCCGCGGTCCAGTCCTAACTCTTCAAAGCTCAGTGGTTTCACACTCACAACTGCTTCCCCGGCTCGGACAAAATCCAGCAGGGAGACTCCTTGAGCCATCTCAAAACACTGTTCGTCCAGGACCGGTACCTGCTCTTGTAAATGGTCCGGCACAGGCGTCAAATCCCTGCCCTGCGCTTGGAAGAAGATCTCACGCATCGCGTGGTATTTTTCGCCCAGGCTGCCATCTTCGCCGATCGGCGCATCGGAGTCGTAGCTAGTTACCGTGGGTTGAATAACGCCATCGTGGTTGGCGCCGGCCGTGAGACCGAAGTTGGTGCCACCATGGGCCATATACAGGCACACCGACCCTGACAGGTCCAGGATTTTCTTAACCTCGGCGCTAGCATCCTGGGCATCCCGTGTGTGGTGGTCTTCGCCCCAGTGATCAAACCAGCCATTCCAAAATTCCACCGTGAAGAAGGGTTCGCCGGGTCGACGTCGCTTCCAAGTCGCGTCTGCTTCTTCGCCTCGGGAGCCTAACGTTGCCGCGGCCCATACCTCTGGAAGCGAACCCCCGTCCAAAAAGTAATCTGTACCGCCATCAGCGGTAAAGAGCATCTCCGTTATGCCGCGGTCCAGTAAAGCTTTACGGTTCCAGCGCAGGTATCGGGCGTCGTCACCGTAACTGCCGTATTCGTTTTCCACCTGTAGCGCAACAATGGGCCCGCCATGGATCCACTGCAGTGGCGCTAAGACGGGGATCAGCACATCAAACCAAGACTCCACCGCGGCGATAAAAAGGGGATCTGAGGAACGGAGCACCATGCGAGGATCAGCAGTGACCCAGGCAGGGAACCCACCGTTGTCCCATTCCGCACAAATGTAGGGACCTGGCCGCACAATGACGTCCAGACCAGCCTCGCCAGCTAGCCTGATAAAGCGAGTCAGATCTCGAGGTCCATCAAAGTCTGGTGCAATTCCCTTTGCCGGTTGGTGAAAATTCCACGCCACATATGTGTCAAGCGTGTTGACCCCCATGGACACCAATCTCTCGATCCGGTCCTGCCACTGGTCCGGGTGTATCCGGAAATAGTGCATTGCACCGGCAATGATGCGGTGAGGTTTGTCGTGCCTGCGCAGTGTCCGATCTGCATACGACAGTGCCGATTCAGGCAGGCCAGGAACAGGCAGTGCCGATTCACGCAGGACAGGTACAGGCAGTGCCGATTCAGGCAGGCCAGATTCAGGCAGTGCCGCTTCACGCAGGACAGGTACAGGCAGTGCCGATTCAGGCAGGCCACATTCAGGCAGTGCCGCAGTATGCGTGGCAACAAGTTTGCTCAACGCTTCTCCTAAAGGCGTGGGGACAATACAAAAAATCCATATTGTTATCGATAACAATCATTGGATCACTACTGGCGCTTCGAAACAAAGTGTGCCTTAAAACCCCTAGACTTATCCCGGCAAGTATTGTCCGGCCGCCTCGAACAATGCCATCCCTCTTCCCGCTAGGACGTGCACAATGGAGCGCATCTTCACCAGGCGCCCCTCCATGAGAGATGTAGCCGAAGCCTCGGGAGTATCAGCGCAGACCGTATCCAGAGTTCTCAGTGACCACCGCAATGTCAAAGAAACCACCCGAGAAAAAGTACTGGCCGCCGTCGAGAAATTAGGCTACCGCCACAACAATACGGCGCGCGCATTAGTGACAGGCCGGTCCAAAACGCTGGGTGTGCTCACGCTGGCCACCAAAAACTACTCCCGCGCATCCTTGTCCCTAGGCATTGAGTTGGGCGCCCGCGACGCCGGCTACACCGTAAACTCAGTGACTTCAACTATGAGTCTCAAGGGGCTGACAGAGTCGGTTTCCCGCCTATTGCTTCAGGGCGTAGACGGCATTATTCTAGCTTCCCCATTCCGTGAAGCAGCCTCCACCATCCGTCGGCTCACCGCCGGAATTCCCACCATCACGATGGGCGGTTCAGCAGGAACTTGCAACGGTTCTGTGGGGATAGACCAGGATCAGGCAGCCGAGCTGGCCACCAGACATCTCCTGGAGCTTGGGCACAAAACTGTCTGGCATATTGCCGGGCCCCGGGAATGGTCAGATGCATCCCTTCGCGAAGAAAGCTGGCGGCGGACACTCATCGAGGCTGGTTGCCTGCTTCCGCCAGTCCTCTATGGGGACTGGAGCCCGTCCTCGGGGCACCGTAACGGCTTGATCCTAGGAACGAATCCGAAGGTAACGGCCATTTTAGTTGCAAGTGACGAGATGGCTTTTGGTGTGATCCGGGCGCTCACCGAGTTAGGGTTGCACGTTCCTAAAGATGTGTCTGTGGTGGGAATTGACGACATAGATCTAGCCGCCTATTCAACCCCTCCGCTGACCACCATTCGGCAGTCTTTTGAAGAAACCGGACGCAGGGCGGTTCAGCATCTCGTTGGTCTCATCAATAAACCTGGCATGACCAACCTTTCAAGTATGAGCGCGCCTACCTTGATTGTCAGGGGCAGCACAGCACCACCGCCAGCGGATTGGGCCAGTAAAGTCTGTCCCAAACCACATCGTCAGGACTGCGTCTAACGTCCGGCGGCCTGCACCAGGAAGGGAACACCGAAAATAGGGTCTTGGTCCAGGATCCTTACATCTCTTAGGCCAACGGATGCCAAGTGACTCTTGAATGCCTCCTGCAACGCCGGGACGTTGCTGCCCAGTCCACTGCCAAGCACGATAGGTCCGCTCACCCCAACCTGAACAGCCACCTGGTGGGCCATTGTCGCTAGGTCTTTGCCAGCCTGATCCACTAAACGTAAGGCTTCCGTGTTGCCGTTCGCTGCCGCGGAAAAGACCACGGGCGAAGCGGCCGCCCAGTAACGCCGGGTGGTTCCCTGGTGAAAATGGGCAATGAGTTCATGTGGGGAATCCAGCCCACAGTAATCGAGGATCCCTCGAGTCAGCTCGTCGCGCTCCGCCCCCAGATCTAGCTGGTGCAGAGAGTGCCGCACAGCCTCGCGCGCCAGCCAATAACCACTGCCTTCGTCCCCCAGCAAGTAGCCCCATCCCCCGGCTCTAGCTTCGACGCCATCAGGCCCGGCGCCCCAAGCGGCAGACCCAGTTCCCGCAATGACGGCCACCCCGGTTGATGTGCCGCCCGCCGCCAGCAACAGTCGGGTATCGTGAACGACCGTGATTGAGGCGCCCCGAACAAAAGGGGCTATCAGCCCGCTCAACGCATCTGCGTCGTCCTGCGTGTCTACTCCTCCGGCACCCGCGAAGACCACGGGTGTCTTCGGATTTCCCAATAGTTCAAAGAGCTCGGCCAGATTGGCCCGGGCAATCTCAACACTGACGTTTTGAATGTTGGCACTGCCCGCGCTGGCGTCAGCAATGATGGCGCCGTCGTCCCACACGATGCCGCGAGTCTTGGAACCCCCAATATCCAGACCTAGCACCGTGCCAGAGGAGGTTTGTGAGGTTGGGGTCACTGAACGTAATGTATCTTTTCGCACCCACCTAGACTAATGGCATGTTCTCTTCTCCCATCGTTGCCGCTCCCATGGCGGGCGGAACCACCACGACTGCCCTTGCGCTGGCCGCCCAGCAAGCAGGGGCATTTGCTTTCGCCGCTGGCGGCTATAAGACCGCACAGGCGCTGGCCGAGCACATTGCCGCGCTGCGGGAGTCCGGCTCCACATTCGGCGTGAACCTGTTCGTTCCCCGCAACGAGGCGCTCTTGCCCGAAAACGCCGCGGCCCTCGCTTTATACCGGAAAGAGCTTTCCAGCACGGGCGCCCGTTTGGGAACCACCATCCCGGATACCGACTTGGACTTGGCTGACCCCCGGATGCAGGACTATTGGAATGAAAAAATCCAACTCCTTCTCCAGGCCCCGGTCCCAGTAGTCTCCTTCACTTTTGGGCTGCCCCCAACCGCCACCATCAGCGCGCTAAAACGAGTCGGCACGCGAGTCCTGGCCTCAGTCACAAGTGTCTCTGAGGCCGTGGCCGCAGCAAAGGTTGGCGTTGACGCGCTCGTCGTCCAACACAGCAACGCCGGGGGTCATTCTGCTGCCTTTTTGCCGGCACCTGCCAAGGCTCCGCCCACAGTGGTAGAGCTGGTCGCAGCTGTCCGCGGCGCCGTCGAGCTTCCCCTGGTTGGTGCGGGCGGTATTGGTGACGCCGCCACAGCCAAGGCCGTTCTGGCTGCCGGCGCTATGGCCGTCCAGCTAGGCACGGCACTGCTGCGTACCGATGAGAGCGGAGCCAAAGTGCTACACAAGGATGCTCTGGCAGACCCTTTTTACAGCACGACGGCGATCACGCGCGCCTTCACCGGCAAGCCAGCACGGGCCCTCGTTAATGACTTTGTGCGCGTTCACTCCGCAACTGCCCCCCATGCGTATCCGGAAGTTCACTTTCTAACAGCGCCGCTAAGGGCAGGCGCCGCGGCAGCCGGGGATCGCGAATCACTGAACTTATGGGCTGGCACTGCGTGGCGACAGTCCCAAAGTGGACCGGTTGGCAACGTTATTAGAGAGTTTTTGAACTCCCTGTGACCGTCCGCCCCTGCACAGAAACCGCCCGATTAAGATCATTCCATGAACCCTGCGCCATTGGACGCAGGGGGTTGGTAGCCATAACGTTAAACGAGTGAGTATCCCAGAGAATATCGGCGTGAGCCCAGTAGCCACAACCGTTCCTTGGGCCGGACACGTACCCGGAGATAAGGGATACCGGCGAGTACTAGCCGCACTTGCCTGCGCCGGAGTAGCTACTTTTGCCCAACTCTATTCACTCCAGGGTCTTCTTCCAGCTTTGTCCCGTGAATTACAGGTGAGCGCCGCGCAGGCCTCCCTGGCGATCTCCGTGGCAACCATGGGCCTTGCGATTGCCGTACTGCCGTGGTCGTTTGTGGCGGACCGGATAGGTCGAGTGCGCACCATGGGCACCGCGATCATCCTCGCCACGGTGTTGGGTTCACTAGTCCCAGCCGCCCCAAATTTTCAGGTCCTGCTGATACTTAGAGCCCTCGAGGGAGCCGCACTTGGCGGTATTCCGGCTCTTGCCATTGCATATCTGAGCGAGGAAGTCAGTTCTCGCCACGCTGCTGGCGCTGCAGGAGCCTATGTGGCCGGGACTACTCTTGGAGGCCTATTTGGCCGGCTTCTGGCGGGGCCGGTGGCAGACCTCGCCGGGTGGCGGATCGGTACGCTGTCCGTCTCGATCTCTGCTGCCCTTGCCGCCGTCGGATTTCTGCTCCTTGCACCGAAACCGCGCGGCTTCTTTCCAGTGCGCGGCGGCGGCTTCGGCACTGTCTTGGCCCGGTTACTACCACCCCTGCGTAACATCAAGTTATTGGCTCTCTACGCCCAGGCATTCTTATTGATGGGAGCCTTTGTCAGCGTCTACAACTACCTCGGCTTCCGGCTGGAAGCGCCGCCCTACCTCTTGCCAGCATCGGCCGTGGCGCTTCTCTTTCTGGCTTATCTGGCCGGAACCGTCTCCTCACGGGTCGTGGCGGGAATGGCAGCGCGCTTTGGCCGACGTGCCGTCTTACTCGGCTCCACTACCGTGATGGTGGCGGGGCTAGCGATCACCTTGGCACCTGCGTTACCCGTCATTTTGCTGGGGTTGGTCGTGTTCACGGCCGGGTTTTTCGGCGCACACAGCATCGCATCCGGCTGGACCGGAATGTTAGCCTCGTCAGGCCGGGCCCAAGCTGCCTCGCTCTACAATCTCAGCTACTACACGGGTTCCAGCGTTGTCGGTTGGGCTGCGGGTTTTGCATTCCAGGCGTTAGGGTGGAGCGCCCTAGCCGGTGGACTCGCATTCCTGGTGTTGCTCGCTGCGGTGGCCGCCGTCGTACTGTTACCCAGCGGCCACCCAAAAACCTGAACTCCCGCTTAGCAAACCGCTTCGATGGCTTGGATCAAATCTGCCAGGATGTCCGCAGGGTCTTCGAGCCCAATCGACACTCGCAGCATGGTGGCGTGCGGTTTAGCCTCGGCAGCAACCGGGCGATGCGTCAACCCGGCAGGATGCTGGATCAAAGTGTCCACCCCGCCCAGAGAGACCGCATGGGTCATCAACAACACCCGCGCCGGGATTGCCTCCGCGTGCTCGGCGGTATCCACTTCAAAAGAAAGCAGGGAACCCGGCCCCGACATCTGTGTCCCCACTAAACCCAAGGGATCACACTCGGCCAGTCCGGGATAAAGGACGCGCGCTACCGATTCATGACTGGAAAGTGCCATAGCCACCTTGAAAGCGCTCTCTTGCTGGGCTCTAACCCGCACGGGCAACGTTGCTAGCCCGCGATGCAACAAGTAAGCGGGCCAGGGGGTCAATAGTCCACCAGTAACGGCGCGTACCTGACGCAACCGGGAAGCCCACCTTGAATCAGTCGCCACCACACCTCCCATGGCGTCCCCGTGACCCCCGAAGAATTTAGTGGCACTGTGAAGTACCAACGCGGCACCCATTTCAAGTGGGCGCTGCAGCACAGGAGTTGCAAAAGTGTTGTCGATCATGACCGGCACACCGTCAGCTTCTGCCACGAGTGCTTTGATGTCCAAAAGACGCAAATCCGGGTTAGCGGGTGTTTCCGCTATGACCAACCCGGTGTCCGCACGCAATGCCGCACGGACCTCTCCAGGGTGCACAAACGTAACCCGAGTGCCCAACAGTCCTGTCGCCAAGACGTGGTCGGAGCCACCATAGAGTGGGCGCACAGCTACCACGTGTGGCTTCCCACCGGCAACGACGGCCAAGAGCACAGCGGTCAAAGCGGCCATTCCGGTAGCAAAAGAGACCGATTCCTCTGAACCTTCCAGAGTAGAGACGCCGTCCTCAAAGCGAGCCACCGTGGGATTCCACAAACGCTGGTACACGGTGGTTTGGCCGGGGGCTGGGACCCCGCCGGTGGCCATGAGCTCGTAAGCCTCTCCACCGGATTCGACACTACTTAGTGGTGCCGTGGTCGACATATCCAGCGGCACGGCATGCACGCCCAACTCCGCCAAATCCTCGCGTCCGGCATGAACTGCCCGTGAATCCCAACCCAACATGTGGTGCCTTCTTCCCCGGCTTCGTTGCCGGATTGCCGCTACTTGAACCTGCTTGCCTGCTTCTGTTTCTGTTTGTCTGCTCCGGCTAGTTCTGCCTGCGCCGCCCTGCCGCGTTGAAGCGAGCCGTTGAAGTGAATCCATTCAAGAGACGGAACACAGCTAAGAAGATTCGCCGAATGCATGCAAGTATGGCCCATAAATGCAGATATTTGGTAGGATTGCGAACTATTAGCTGAATCAATTGTCAGACTCGCATTTTTATAGCAATCTGGAGGACCTTATGGCTTCATTGGCGAAGAACATTCGGACGCATGTGGCGCCGACTGTGGAATCCCTGGACTCCGTGGACCGCCAGATTATCGATGCCTTGGTGGCTGATGCCCGCATCACCAACCGTGACCTCGCCGATGCTGTGGGGATTGCACCCTCAACGGCCCTGATGCGTACACGCTCCTTAGTGGACCGCGGAGCCATCGAAGGCTTTGAAGCGAAGCTCAATCTAGCGGTGATCGGTCGTGCCGTCCAAGCGCTGATTGCTGTTCGGCTACGCGCTCATGATCGCGACCAGATTGACACTTTCACCTCCCGGGTGCCGAAACTGCCGGAGGTGCTCTCCACCTTCCACACCTCTGGCTCTGTGGACTATTTACTTCACATTGCTGTCCGCGACACCGATGCCCTGCGCGACTGGGTGCTGGACAATCTGACCACAGACCCTGTGGTTGGACACACGGAAACCACACTAGTTTTCAAACATATGCCAGGCCACACCGGCCCTCTCGACTAGCTTCCGGGCCGGCCACGCCGACAAGCAACCAGCGCCAATACAACACATGACACAGCAATCGGCACCGCGAAACCAGTCACCGAAGCTTGCAGGCCCCAGAGACTCACAGCAACTCCGAGTCCCAGAACCGGAATGGCGCTGCCCAAGTACGTCACGATGTACACGGCCGAAATTACTTGTGCGTGATGAACTGGCTCCACCGCGGCTGCAACGTCGTTGAACACCACACGGAACGCGGCTCCTTGGCCCAAGCCAGCACTCACACTCGCCAAAACCAGCAACAACGGCGAATGCCACGTCCCCGCTGCGGCGATGAGGACCACGGAAACACCCAGCAAGAGCAATCCAGCCGGTACCAGGAAGCGCCCACGCAACGATAAGAGCTGAGAGAGTGCCGAGCACCCTAATGTAAGTGCCGCCAGCAGGCCGATCAACGGGCGTGAATCTGCCTGCATAATCTGCGCGAAGTAGCCTGGGGCAAGGGACAAGCAGAAGCCAAAAACGGCGAAGCTGACGAAACCGGTTACGGCAGCTAACCAAAAAGTACCGCGGGCATTTTTGGCCAGGGATGGAACGTGGGGACGCAAATAATTCCGTCCCTCCCCCGCCGGTGCCGGGTTAATCGCCGGGCGAGCGTCCAAGAGAAGAAGTGGCACAAGTAGCACCAGTAAAATTACCGAATGCACCAAAAATGGTGCTTGTGTGTGGCGTGGGAGCAGGGACAGCAGCCCGCCCATCACCGGTCCAGCCGCCACACCACCGGATGAGGAAAGCAAGGTAAAACGGGACGCCCACTCGGGCTTAGTAGGCATCAAGTCACGCAGTGCCGCGGCGCTCGCCCCCGTGCCGATTGCCACGGCCAAACCCTGCAGTGCACGTCCGGCTATCAGCTGCGGTAGTGAAACAGCTGTGCCAAATACCAATCCCCCAGCTAAGCCGACCACTACGGCCAGCACCAAGGCGGCCCGACGACCAATATGATCTGACCAGTGACCAAAGAGTACGAGTCCGCCAATCAACGCGCCGACATAAGCCGTGAACGCGACGGTGACTCCGACGGCATCGAAGCCTATTTCCTGCTGCAAAAGCGGATAGAGGGGCGTGGCGAGATTGGCGCCAACCAACAGTGTGAAGATGACGGTCCCGGCAAGTGCCAGGCGCACTCCAACGGACGGATCCCAACCATGCCGGACCGGCGGCGCGGGACGCATCGCCAATTCCTGCAGAACGCTCACTTAATGCTCACTTTCACGGCGTTGTTGTTACAAATACCTCTATATAGTGATTGAAGAACGCTTTGATGATTGAACGTCTTACGATGAATGAATCAAAATGTTCAATATTTCTACTTGAGCAGACATGGGAGTGAGCCGCATGAGCATTTTGGACCCCTTGGACGTGCGCTTGATTCTTGCCCTGATTGAGGATCCCCGGGCGCAAATCGGTGAACTATCCGAGTCCCTAGGAGTGGCCCGCAACACAGTCCAATCCCACTTACGCCGGCTTACCCGGACCGGAGCACTACGTCAGGGAGGACGCGAGGTGGACCTTGCCGCGATCGGCTACGACGTGGTCGCTTTCATCACGATCGAGGTCACCCACAGAGACCTTGATGGCGTCATTTCCGCCATGCGCGCGGTACCGCAAATCCTGGAAGTGTATGAGATTTCTGGCCGCGGAGATGTCTGGTGCCGTCTGGCGGCTAGGGACATCCACCATCTACAGGGCGCGCTGCGGCAATTGTTGCGTATCAAAGGCGTGATCCGCACTGAAACCTCGCTGGCACTCCACGAGCACATCCCGTACAGGCTCCAACCGCTGCTTGAGCGGATGAGTCATGGCTCCGCTGTGAGCAGCACGCCCTAGCACCACCACAGTAAGTACGACGCAGTATGCATCACCGCAGTAAGCAGCACGCATTAGGCAGTAAGCAGTAGGCAGTAGACAGACCACCGCGTTCATCACTTTGAATAGACTGGCCACTTTCATCACGCATAATAGGCTGATGACCATCATTGACAACGCCGTATATGTTGACGGGCGGCGCTACGCAGACCCCACCAGCTTGGACCAGACGTACGAGCTCATGGACTCTTGCCGCGGCATGGCCTGGATTGGGATGTTCCGTCCCACCGCCGAGGAAATGAAGTCCCTGGCCGCCGAATTTTCCTTGCATGAGCTCGCGGTTGAAGACACAATATCCGCCCACCAGCGTCCCAAAATGGAGCGGTATGACGACGTGCTTTTCACGGTTCTGCGCCCTGCCAGGTATATAGACGCCACAGAGGCCGTGGAATTTGGCGAGTTGCACATCTTCACCGGCCACGACTTCGTAGTGACCATCCGCCATGCGGAGACCCCTGGGCTTTCCTCCACGCGCACACGTCTCGAATCCGATCCAGGGCTGCTGGCGCTGGGACCTGAAGCCGTACTGTACGCCATCTTGGATCAAGTGGTGGATGACTATGCACCCGTGATCAGCGGTTTGGAGAACGACATCGACGAGATCGAAGATCAGCTCTTTGCCGGCGACCCCGCCGTCTCGAGACGCATCTACCAGCTCTCGCGCGAAGTCATCGCCTTCCAACGCGCCATCCATCCACTCAGTGGAATGCTGGCCCAGCTTAAGAGTGGCTTCGATAAATACGGAGTTGACGTGGAACTACGGCGTTACCTGCGCGATGTGGAGGACCACATTGAGTCGGTAAGGGTAAGAGCCGATTCTTTCCGTCAATTGTTGCAAAATGCATTGACCGTGGACGGGACACTGACAGCTAACCGGCAGAACGCGGCGAGCGTGGCGCAGAACGAACAGATGAAAAAGATTTCATCTTGGGCCGCCATCTTGTTTGCGCCCTCGTTCGTAGCGGGCGTATACGGCATGAACTTTCACAATATGCCAGAACTGGCCTGGCCGTGGGGTTATCCATTCGCCATCGGTGTCATGATTTTGCTGTGTAGTTCCATGTACATCATCTTCAAGAAGAAGACCTGGTTGTAGCTGCGAGGGTCTTCGCCCCTGATTTTGCGCTCACGACGCGTGGACTGCCAGCCCGTGAATCCATTGGGGTGCAAGTTGTTGGAAGATTGCGGGCTCTAGTGCTGATGCCCCCGCAGGCAGGGCTCCCAAAAATGGTGTCTCCAGCGACTCGAAGAAGTCGCGGTTGCTCCGCTCAATGATCGACGGCGACTCCGGCCAGGAGCCGATGACCAGACCGTCGGCTGGCAGTCCGCGATGCACCAGAGCCTCAAGTGTCAAAAGGGTGTGGTTCAATGTGCCCAAACCGCTGCGGCACACCACCACCAGAGCAGTTGCTGTTTGCGTCTGTGCCGTGCGGGCCCGCAGGACGGTGGCTAAATCCACCAGCGTGTGCCGCTCTCCATCCAATTCCACCAGCACACCACCGGCACCTTCGACCAGCACGTGGTCGTATTCATCCGCTAACCCCACGATGGCCCCCACATGATCCGCGAGGGATGGCAGTGACCTCTGCTCGCGGGCGGCTGCTGCCACGGGCGCCATGGGATCTCTTAGTCGGATACCTTCATGGCTCGCGTGCACACCACTTAGCCGTGTCACCTCATCCTTGTCTCCGGGTTCTTCAGTTCCCGAGATACCCGTCTGCGTCGGCTTGTAAACCGCGACGGCGCCGCCACGAGCAGCCAGTGTTGCTGCCAGTGCCGCGGTGGCTATGGTTTTTCCCACGTCGGTGTCGGTTCCCGTAACGAACGTGATCGATGCAGCTTTCATAGTGTTCTTCTTTCGGAACTGTTTGGTTCAAGAGAGATTTGGCTCGTCAGAAACATTTCGTTCAACAGAGACGGCGGACTTCACAGAGACAGATAGGGGCGCCTGAAACGAAAGCAGCCGAAGCCACTGAGGCTCAGGGCCGGCCAAGACCACATGAGGAAGTAATCGGGCCGTTTCCTCGACCACCAGAGCTGTTTCAAGTTCGGCCAGTCGCGCACCTAGACACCGGTGCAGCCCATATCCAAACGCCAGGGTGTAGGCAGTTGGACTGGCATCCTTCGGATGCTGACCGCTCAGTTCTAACAGGATCTCGGCACCTGCGGGCAGCACAGCTCCGTCTAGGACGCTCTGCCGCAAAGCCGCTCGCCGCCACGTGTGAACGGATGACTCCGTCGTCAGCACTTGGCGCACGTGTGCGGCTGCGCTGTGTGGATTCGCCAGCGACGCCCAGTCGCCGCCGTCGTGCCCTTTATTTTCGATACCGCGGTACAGAGCCGTATTGATGAGTAACGACGTCGTCTCCTGCCCTGCGATTCCCAAAAAATAGCCCAAAGAGCACACTTCCGCCAGGGACAGACCGGCTTGATCCAGAACGCCAAAAAGTGAATCGGTGCCCCGGGCGGCCACGGCTTGTTCCTGCAGCCATTCATAGAAATCGGCGGCGCTGCGGGCAAGGACCAATTGGCGGTCGGGGTCCGGCCAGCCCCAAAATAGCTCGAGCGAATCCTGACTCCAGCGTTTAAGCAGCCCCAGTTCGGGGATGGGCACGCCCGTAAGTTCGGCCATAATTACCGGTGGAATGTACCGCGCCACTGTGTCCGCCAAATCCACGGCAGTGGCACTAGTACCGGCGAGCGCAGAAGCACTTGTGGCAAGCCGCGCCTGGGTGAGCTCGCGGACTCTTGGTCCAATGGCAGCCACTTTGGCTGGCGTGAAGAAGCGCGCCACCATAGTCCGCACAGCTCGGTGCCGCTCCCCCGTCGCTGAAGCCAGTATTGGTGGCAACGCAAAGCGGGCCTTACTGAGAATGCGAAGCGTGGCTGGTGCAAGCGGCACTACGGATGTAAGTGCATTGCTGGGGGCAAAATCGTCCGTGCGGCGCATGATCTCCCGCACCTGTGCGGGATCGCCAATGACATGCAAACTCATTCTGCCTCCACGCTCACAGCGCACCTGACTTCACAGCGCACGCACCGCAGCCGCTACTAGGGAAGCAGCTTGTTCTAGCTCTTCAGACTTGAGGTTTGCCCTGGCGGTGAGTCTGAGCCTGGACACGCCGTCGGGAACGCTCGGCGGTCTGAAGCAGCCCACGGCGACGCCCGCTTCGCGGAGCCCGGCGGATAGTGCCGCCGCGCTCGCGGAGGAGGCTACCGGAATGGACTGGACAGCGCCAGGCGCCTTCTGGATACCGCAGCGCGCCGCAATTGTGGCCGCGTTATGGTGCATCCTTGTAACCAATTGTGGCTCGGTCATAATTATTCGGGCACCCTGGGCTGCCGCTGCCGCGCAGGCCGGCGCCAACGCGGTGTCAAAGATGAATGTTCGTGCCGTGTTGACCAGATGCTCACGCAAAAGTGCTGGCCCTAAGACTGCGCCACCCTGAGAACCTAGGGCCTTGGAGAGCGTGAGCGTGAGAATCACATGCCCAGCTTCCGCCAAGCCCGCAGCATGCACGGCGCCCCGGCCGTTTCCCGCAACTCCGATGCCGTGGGCCTCATCAACCAACAGCAATGCATCCATTTCTGCGCATAACGCGGCGGCTGTAACCAGATCCGCAGCATCACCCAAAACCGAGTAAATGGATTCCAACACCACGACGGCTCTTGGCTGGGTTCGTTGCGCCAAGGCACACCTGATCGCCTCCAGATCTCCATGTGCCACGGAGATGGCTGGCGAACGGGAAAGACGGATCCCATCATGTATCGAGGCGTGAACGTGAGCGTCGTAGATCATGAGCGTGCCCGGACCACCAAGGGCCGTAATAACACCGAGATTAGCCGCATAACCGCTGGAGAAAGCCAGCGCGGTTTCCTGGCCCGTGAGAGAACATAGCTCGCGTTCCAATTCAAGGTGAGCTTGCGTTGTCCCGCACACCACTCTGGACGCACGGGCACCTGTGCCATAAATAGTGGTTGCCTCCGCCGCAGCCACTGCCAAACGTTGGTCCCCCGCCAGACCCAGGTAATCATTGGAAGCTAGATCGATCATGCTTTCATTCCGCTGCGCGTCGTGGCGAATAATCCCGCGCTGCTCACGGACAGCGACTCGCGAAGCAAGCCAGGACTCCATCGCTGTTCCGGACTCGATGACTGTTCCGGGCTGGATTGCTGCTCCAGACTGGATCGCTGTACCAGACTCCGCAGCTGCTCCAGACTCCGCCGCCATTCCAGACTCCGCTGGTGTTCCGAACTCCACTTCTATTTGGGTGTTCATTAGCCGTGTACCTGTCCAACTGCGCCGGTAATACCGGCTCCTATCGTTGCAATGTCTGCTGCCGTGCTGATGTAGGGAGGCATCGTGTACACCAAGTTGCGGAAGGGCCGTATCCAAACCCCACGCTCCAGAGCGGCACGCGTGACCGCGGGAACATCCACCGGACGGTCCAACTCAACGACGCCCACAGCTCCGAGCACGCGCACATCAGTGACGGATTCCAGTGCCATTGCGGGTGCCAGTGCGCCAGCAAGGCCGCTCTGGATTCGGCTTACCTGCCCTTGCCACCCTTGGGAAACAAGCAGGTCCAACGACGCGCAGGCCACGGCACAGGCCAGCGGATTAGCCATGAATGTGGGCCCGTGCATCAAAGCGCGTAGCGGCGAGCGCGTGATGACATCCGCCACCCGAGACGTGCAAAGCATCGCGGCCAGCGTAAGGTACCCGCCCGTGAGTGCTTTGCCCACACAGAAAATATCCGGAACCACGCCAGCCCATTCGCAGGCAAACATCTTCCCGGTCCGGCCAAAGCCCGTCGCGATCTCGTCAACAATGAGCAGTACACCGTGCTCAGTGGCGACGCGCCTAGCTGCGGCGAGACATTCCGGGGCATAGGTGTACATGCCACCGGCTCCTTGGAGCACCGGTTCAACAACGATTGCTGCGAGCTCGCTCGCGTGGCGCGCCACCGTCTCTTCCAGGGTGGCAACCCAAGCTGCAACCTCTCCCGGATCCGCTATGAGCTCCTGGCTCAACACTTCTCCCACGGTCCCGCCAGCAATCTCGGAGCGCCGAGCGGCTGGCGGACGGGGCAGAAAGAGCTGTCCGGCCACCAGGGAGGAAAAATCGGAATGCATGCCATCCACAGGGTCACACACTCCCATGGCCCCAGAGGTGTCCCCGTGGTAGCCGCCGCGCAAGGCCAAAAACTTTGTCTTCTGACCATGCCCGCCAGCGCGTTGGTATTGGACTGCCAGCTTCAGAGCTACCTCAACGGACACCGAACCAGAGTCAGCAAGAAATACGTGTTCTAAGCCCTCAGGTGTCAGTGCAACTAGTTTTTCGGCCAGTCTCACCGCCGGTTCATGAGTCAGTCCACCAAACATCACATGGCAAAAATGGCCCGCCTGTTCCAGTAGTGCCCGGTCAAGGGTGGGGTTTTGGTAGCCATGCACAGCCGACCACCAAGAACTCATGGCGTCCACTGCCTCAAAACGGGATCCTTGGGCGTCTCCCAGGTCCAACCTCACACCAGAGGCTCCAAGGACCGCATAAGGCGCATCCCCGTCCAAGGGTGCATAGGGGTGCCAGAGCAGGCCGCGGTCTCGGCCGATGAGTTCGCTGGCGGTCATGCTAGGCATTGGGAGAGATTTCCGTCCCTGCCCCCCGACGGCGGATGGTGAGGTGAGAGCCCGACGGCGTGGCGTCGTCGTCCTTCTCTCCGAGGTCTGCGCAGGCCTTCTGGCCCAAGACCGTAAACCCGTTGTCCGCAATCATGTCCAGATCCGCTTGACCGGCCTGTCCTTCACTCGTGAGATAGTCACCAAGAAAGAGTGAGTTGGCCACGTGCAGGGCTAGCGGCTGGAGGGTGCGCAGGTGCATTTCACGCCCGCCCGCCATACGTAGCTCGGTACTGGGGCAGGCAAATCGGACCATGGCCAGGATACGCATGCATTGGGAGGGAGTGAGCAACCACGTCCCCTCCAGCGGCGTGCCGTCGAAGGGCATGAGGAAATTCACGGGAATTGATTCACTGCCCAGGGCGCGCAGTGTAAAGACTGCATCGATAAGGTCCTCGTTACTTTCGCCCATGCCGACGATCACTCCGGAACAAGGCGACAAGCCAGCCCCCTTGGCCCGTTCAACGGTCTCTACCCTCTGCGTGAAAGTGTGGGTGGAGCAAATGTCCGCGTACATGGACTCGCTGGTGTTCAGGTTGTGGTTATACGCATCGACGCCGCTGACTTTCAGACGCTCAGCCTGATTTTCTTTCAGGATGCCTAAGCAGGCGCACACCTCCACGTCCGGATGCTCGCCTTTGAGCTCGCTGACCATGCCGGCAACACGATCCACATCACGATCCGTGGGACCTTTCCCACTCGCTACCAGGCAGACACGGGACGCCCCGGCGCGGATGCCAGTCGCTGCTTGAGCCACGGCGTCGGCGGGTTTTAGCCACGTGTATTTCAGGATCTGCGCCGCGGAACCTAAGCGTTGAGAGCAGTAGGTGCAATCCTCCGGGCACAGTCCCGACTTCAGATTGACTAAGTAGTTCACTTTGACTGTGTTCGCGAAGTGAGCCCGCCGCAGTCGTGCGGCTGCGCTAACCACGTCGAGCAATTCTTCGTCAGTGGACTCGAGGATTGAAAGTGCCTCCGCACGAGTCAGCTCGGCACCTGTAAGCTGGCGGTTGGCAAGCTCAGAGAAATTATTGAACACTGTTTTATTGAACACTGTTCAAGTGTGTGTTCTCACCGGCATGTTGTCAATTCCAATGCCTGCGAATGCGTCAAGATGGAAGGGCGCCGCGATGGCGCAGCTCATATTTTTTGAACGACTCCGGAAAGGACTCCCCACCTTGGCACTCACACGAACTCAGATCGTTGATACAGCCATGGGGATCTTGCGCGATTACGGCCTCGCCGATCTCTCCATGCGCCGTCTGGCGCGGGATCTTGGCGTTCAGCCCGGTGCCCTCTATTGGCATGTAAAGAACAAACAAGAACTGTTTACAGTGCTTGCCGGACTTATTCTGGCACCAGCAGACAGTGCACCAACAGACAGTGCACCAACAGACAGTGCACCAACAGCTGACCTTCGGCTGCTGTCGCTTCGAATCCGCAGCGCCCTTTTGGAAGTGCGCGACGGCGCAGAGGTCGTGGGGCTGGCCCATGCACTTACGCCGGACACACCCTCACCGCTGTTACATTTCACCACGTTACTAGCCGAACGCGGGTTACCACCTACCCATGCAGTTTGGGCGGGCAGGGCGCTGGTGCACTACATTCTGGGCTTCACCACACAAGAGCAGACCCGCGCCGGACTAATCCGGGCGGGCCTGCTCACAGAAGACGAAACCGATTGCTACGCGGACCAGGCTTTCTGCTATGGATTGGATTTGTTTCTGGCGGGGCTACCCTCACCAGACGGCGGTTCGGTCGAATATTAGACTGGCACTCGGGCCTCACCCAGATGCCCACGCAGGGTGTCGGTAGTATATTTCGTCCGGAACAGTCCGCGACTTTGCAACACCGGAACCACCTGTTCCACAAAGTCCGTCAGCGACTCGGGCAGCAGCGGGGCCATCAGGTTGAAGCCGTCAGCGCCGCCCTGTTCAAACCAGAGCTGCATTTGATCCGCCACCTGTTCTGGCGTGCCCACCATGGTCGCATGCCCACCGCCGGCCGCCAGACGCCCTAGCAGCTGGCGCACTGTTGGTTGTTCCACCTCAATGATGCGCAGAATGGTTGCATAGCGTCCGGCCGGGCCGGTGAAGTCCGACGCCGGCACCAAGGGTGGGACGGGGCCATCAAGTTCCCAGTCGCTGGCATCGCGCAAAATAAAGCGGCTTAACCCTGCCAACGACGTTTCCACGGGCAGAACGGCATCAACGCGAGCCTGTTTAGCAAGTGCCTCCTGACGTGTTGGCGCAACATAGGTAACCAGCCCCGGCATGATCACCACCGATCCTGGGTCCCGCCCCGCCTGCGCTGCCCGACGCTTGATGTCGCCGTAGTACTCCTGCGCGCTCGCTAGATCGTAGGCCACCGCGTACACCCCCTCGGCGTAGCTTGCTGCCAGTTCACGTCCGGGCGCAGAGGCGCCAGCTTGAAATAGCACCGGGTGACCCTGCGGGGAGCGTGGCACATTGAGCGGGCCTTCCACACTGAAATAGCTGCCTTTGTGAGATACCGGGCGAACCCGCGATGCGTCAACGTAACCGCCAGCCCGGTCCGCAGTCACAGCATCCTCATGCCAGGAATCCCAGAGGTCAAGGACAACGTCAATGAACTCCGCTGCCCGAGCGTAACGCTCGGCATGGGGAGGCAGGGCGAGCATCCCATGATTGCGGGCCTCCGAGTCGGTCATCGACGTTACGATGTTTACCCCTACCCGACCACCGCTGATATGGTCCAAGGAGGCGAGTAGCCGGGCTGCGTGAAAGGGCTCATAGAACGTAGACGAGACAGTGGATACCAGCCCGATCCTCTCCGTAGCCCGGGCAATCGCCGCCAGCATAGTGAGTGGTTCCAAATGCCACAGCGGCCCTGCCGCAGGATCTCCGACGGACTGACCATCCGCAAAGAACACAGCGTCAAAGAGACCTCGTTCGGCAATTTGGGCGAGTCTTTCGTAAAAGCTGATCTCACCGAGTTGGGCCAGTGGGGATCCCGGCAGCCGCCACGCCGCGCCGTGGTGACCGCAGCCATGTAGGAATGCGTTGAGATGGAGCATTCGCCCGGTCGTGGAGTCGGCCATCAGTTCATCACCAAGCCGCCGTCGACCATCAGGTTTTGGCCTGTGACCGCCCTGGCCCATGGGGAGGCAAAGAAAAGTACGGCGTCTGCCAACTCTGCAGGCGTTGTGACTTTACGCAAGGGGGTTGCGGCAGCAATGTAATCAAAAACAGCATCGGGTGTTCCGGCACTGGCGTCTGTGGTGCGAAGCAGTCCACCGGAGACCATATTCACGCTAATATTCTCCGGCCCCAGGTCCGCCGCCATGGTGCGCGTTAGAGACAACAAAGCAGCCTTGGCCGCGGTGTAGTCGTGATACGGAACCACAGGATTGAGAAACAGATTGGTGCCAATGTTCACGACGCGGCCAAATCCAGTGGACCGCATACCGGCCAAAGCGCATTGAGTTGTGTTGAGCGCCCCACGGACACTTCCGGAAAATTGGGCGTCGAAATCTTCCCAAGCTATTGTCTCTGCCGTGGCGCGGGCATCCCCGTTGAAGGAAAAGTCCGCCAACGCATTGTTGATCACAGTGGTTACAGGTGAGCCAAAGTGCTGCTGTGCCGCTGCGAACATCGCAGCGACTTCCTCGGGACGGGTGACGTCAGCTTGCAGGGCGACCGCCTTTGTAGGGCCAGCGGTCTCAGCCAACGTCTGGGCACCCGTCGCACTCTTGCGATAGTTGATCACTACACGAGATCCTGCCGCCAGAAACGAAGCGGCGATCCCCTGGCCCAAACCGCGGCCGGCCCCGGTGACAAGTACTGTTTGCTCTGAAAGTTCCATGATGTTCCACCTTGAAAATAAGGCGAAAAGATGGCACAGATTCACGCGCGTCCACTAACGGCGGCACTGAATCAGGGCGGACATCCCTTCGCTAGTGCTAACTAGATCAGGTTCAACGGGTTTGATTCTCAGCCTTAAAAGGGCACCCCGTGTCACTGCAGCCGAGTCTAGCCGAACCCCGGTGCGTAGCCTGCGTGAGAGAACTCACGGCCTGCGTTGAAACAAAACTGGCGGATCCGGTTGTTGATGATTATGGACTTGTACTTAAAATCTGAAAGCAGGGAACATGAGCGTCGACGTCGCAGCAGAAATCAACTTCCAAGACCAACTGGTCGTGGATCAGAACGCAGCTGCGGCTCTGTTCATGGAAGCCCGCACAGCTAACAGCTGGACCGCTGAGGAGATCAGCGACGAGACCCTCAAGGCAGTGTATTCACTGACAAGAATGGGCCCGACGGCCATGAACATTCAGCCGTTGCGTATCACGTGGGTCCGCTCTGCTGAAGCCCGCGAGCGCCTGGTTTCCCACATGGCCCAGGGGAACAAGGGAAAGACTCTGACTGCGCCCGTAGTGGCCATCCTGAGCTACGATACGCAATGGCACGAGATGCTTTCCACTACTGCACCGCATGCCGCAAGTAAGGCGAGTACATTTGCAGACAACGACGCTTTGCGTCACAGCATGGCCGAGAAAAATGCCCACATCCAGGCGGGCTACTTCATTCTGGCTGCTCGTGCCGCAGGCCTGGCTGCAGGTCCCATGACGGGCTTTGACACAGCAGGCGTTGACGCCGAGTTCAATGCTGACAAGCAGTGCAAAGCATTTATGGTGGTGAATCTGGGCCGCCCCAACGGTGTGATTGATCGTGAGCGTCTGCACCGCCTTGATTCCGACGTTGCCACGGCAACCGTCTAGCCCATTCCGCGCCAAGGGTCGAGCTCACGGAAGCGTTCCGCAATTGGACGTTGCGGGAAGCCCAGCAATCCGGTCCTTGGTCCAGGAGAGTAGTTCTCCAATGAGCGGCGAATCTGGAGCAACCACGCTCAGGTGGTCTTTTCCGGCATATTTTCTGTAGTCGAGTTTCTGACCAGACGCGCATCTGGCGGCAACGTAGGCATCCTGGACCGCCGGTATGACGAGAGCATCGGCTGCGCCCTGAGCTATCAACAGGGGTTCGGGGATTACCAGCTCAGGTATATTTTCTCGCAGCCTTTCGCCTAAGGCACCTGTCGTGGGGTCCTTGGCAAAGATGGTTCTATCCTTATCGATGGCAAGCGCGTTCACCACTGAGACTAGCGCGCCGGGCTCGGAGAGGCAGCGGGTGGACATTTTGTGTACGAGCGTCCTCGCCGCGGGCGTGATGTACTCGTTAAAATTCACGTCCGGGTAGGTATCTGAATAAGCTGCGGCCACGTAGGAGGCGAATACGCTTCCTACTGAAACGGAGGGCAGATTTTTCACCAACCCGATGGCATCACTGGCCGGGGCCATTGCAGCCACCCCACTTATTTTCACGTCGGGAGCATAGGAAGGGGCGAGTCCCCCAGTCCAAAGTGCAGCTTGCCCGCCTTGCGAATGGCCCCAAACTACGGTGGAGTCCGCCATGGATAGCTCAGTTTCGCGTGCATCGAGTGCTCTGGCAGCCCGAACTCCGTCAAGCACCGACCGCGCTTGGCCTTGACCGATCAAGTAGGGTTGGGGGCCCTTGGTGCCCAACCCGGTGTAGTCCGGCGCTACCAGAACCCAACCATTCTCGACTATTGAATCAAGTGCGGGCAGAGCACCTGAGGCAAATGAAGCAGCCACGATGGATGGCGCACAGTTGGATGTATAGCCGGTAGTTCCATGGGCCCACGTGATGACGGGGCGGGGCTCCGAGGCTGCTTTGGTAGACGTCAAGACGACTGCACTGGCGACTGTCGCTGAACCATCGGTGCTGGTTGTCGTGTAAAGGATGCGCCATGCCCTGGCTCCAAGTGGAACCGAAGTGGTAAACGGTTCCGACTTTAACAACATACCGGGAGAGCTCGGCACCGTGGGCGGCGCATCGTAGAAAGCTGAGACCTCCGGAGAATCATGGTCTAGCTTCGCTCCAAGTGCGCCCGCCGCACCGGCCAAGACAAGCGAGAGGAGCGCTCCAGTTACACGCATCCATCGCCGGAACGGGCCGTGGGCTGATCTTGCCCGTGACGTAAGCCCTGTTCTGACCACGAATAATGCATACCAGACCCTACCCAGTCCAAAAAGGACCATTCGCGCGCCAAATAAGACGGCAACTATCAACAAAGTGACATCTGGCCAGGCAAGCGCGACGACGCCCAAAAGGAGATCGGTCCCGGCGAGCAACATTGTTGCGGCACGCTCGTCGGGGGAACCCAGGTTCGCGCGCACAGTCCGGACAACCATCAGCCCACGGCCAAGTCCTGAGGCGATCAGAGCCACGGCCACAAAGGCAGGCAGCACTGTGAATACGCCACCCACCCAAACCAAGACAAGAACACCAGCCACAACCCAGCCCCACCCCAGTAAAAGACGGGTGGCACTCCGGGCACGGTTTTCGCTACTTTCATCAACAGAAAGCAGATCTAAAAGACCGGAAAGGATACAGCTGACACCTACATAGAAGGTCAGCACCTCTAAAGAAGAGAGCGGTTTAAGTAAAAGAGAGAGGCCCAACCACACGCAAGCGGCACCAACCGCAAAGGTGACCCATCGTGGCGCACGCGCCAGAAGCCGAGGCAAAGCCCTGGTTCTCCGGTGCGCACCAGGAGAAGACTCAGTAAATGAAACAGGCGACTGTTTGTGCATGTCCATCCCCCAGGATGCTTAGTTCGCGCTCGGTCAGTGTTTCTTGGGCGTCTGAGCTCGGGTCGGATCGGATTCGCTCTCAGCGCGCCGCTCTAATGCACGCCCACGTGAGGCACCCATCATAAAAGCGATGATAGCAAGGACGACCAGAATCCAAACCACCACGATGATGGTGATCAGCAGCCACACTGGCATCCGTACATCTCCTTGCGGGACTACAACGCGGGACATCCCCGAATTTTTCAAGCATACAGTTCGCACAGGAAAGCCCAAGGTAAAAACACGATCGTAGTTAGAAGTATTCGCCATGGCATGAAACTGGCATGATTAGGGCCCCGGCGTCCGGTGCCACCGGATCGATCCCCCGACCACTTCAGCACACCGGTCAGTCAAGCGTGGCCATGGCAGTGGCGTCACCGATGACTGCCGTGAACGCGGCGGGGTCATTCAGTGCACGTGCTAGAACGATTCCGCCTTGGATCAATGCGATACACCTGAAAGCGGTGGACTTGGGATCGGCTGTGCCCGCAGCGATCAACGCCGCAGTCAACACGTCGATCCAGTCGGTGAAGTAGCAGCCAACCGTGTGAGCGAAACGATCGCGCTGGTGGCTGATGGCAAAAGCGCCGAGGAGGCATATTCGAGAACCCGAGCGGAAGTACATGTCGACTTCTGCGAACATAGTTCTCACAGCAACACGGGCGTCCGCAGCATCTCCTACGGCCGCTACCCGCAAGGGAGTGAAGATGTGCGCTTGAAACCACCCATCGATGTCGTCGAGCACAGCTTGTGCCATCTCTTCTTTTCCCTTCGGGAAAAAATTGTAGAGACTACCACGCCCAAGTCCAGATGCCTCTTGAAGCACTGCCATGCTGGCGCCCTCGTAACCATGCTCACGGAAAGCGTTCCCGAGCGCCGGTATGACTGCCCCGCGGCTCGTCGTCGTTCTAGGCACGGCTTCAAATTCCCAGTTCGGTAAGTCCGGGGTGGTCGGCCGGGCGCGGGCCTAGCGGCCAGTGGAAGAGGCGCTCGCTCTCCTGGATCGCGACGTCGTTGATCGCCGCCAGTCTGCGACTCATCAAACCGTTCTCGTCGAACTCCCAGTTCTCATTGCCGTAGGACCGGAACCACTGCCCGGTCGAGTCATGGCTTTCATAGACGAACCGAACGGAGATGTGGTTGCCTTCATATGCCCACATCTCCTTGATCAGCCGGTAGTCCAGCTCGCGGTCCCATTTTTCCCTAAGAAGCGCTACGATCTGGCTTCTGCCGTCGACGAATCGGTCACGGTTACGCCAGCGGCTCTCGAGGGTATAGGCCAGTGAGACTTGTTGCGGATCACGTGCATTCCACGCACCCTCAGCACCACGCACTTTCTGAGTAGCGGTCTCGGCGGTGAACGGAGGAAATGGCGGACGAACGTTCATAAAGGATTCTCCTGAGACAGAACACCGACACTATTGTACCGATCGATACAATTCATCCTCTTGTACCGATCGGTAAAAAGCAAGTTCAGCCAGAGGTAAAGTTGGGCAACCATCCCGCCGCGTTCGCTTCCCTAGAGCTTATTTTTGCTGCCATTTTCTGAACTTGCTACCTGTTCAAAAACCCACGGTAGTGATTCCATATACAGCCTGTTGCGCGCGCCTGTCGGGCCAGCCCCAACCCCTGGATAGTCCGCGTCTCCTGCCCACACAACCGTTCCACCACCCATCGCTTTTGAGTCACTTATTACTCGCGAAAGTTCCTCTCCCAGGACATAGGTCGTGTAGTCAAAAGGCATCTCGCTCTGCGCACGGCTAAGAGCCTGCGCAACGGATGAGGCATGAGTAAGGAAGTAGAGACTGATCCACGTTGGCGGAAGAAGGTGCATTTCTCCGGCCGCATGTTTGGCTAAGACTGCAGCAGGCTTCATCCACGCGAAAGCAACATGTTCACCTTCGCTGAGCACAACATTGCCAGACGCGGCCCGAGCGAGAAAGAACCAGGTACGAAAGCGGCGTGGGAGGGGCCGCATGGGCGTCCAATTCGAAATGTGAATCAAAGAATCCGCCGCTAATACTTGCGCCGTTTCCTCGCCCACCTCGCGCACAGCCGCGCTTCGAGCGGCCCCCAGCTCGTCAAGCCCTGATTCACGGTCCTCGGGGTCCACCTTGCCACCGGGAAAAACCCAGGCACCGGCAAACGACCCAGCTCGGCCTGGACGCTCAAGCATCAATACCTGCGGGCCAGTTGGTGAGTCCTGCAATAAAATCACCGTAGCGGCATCCTCGAGCGGAGCGAGGGCAAGAGTTAGGTCCATAGCGCAACCATAGTACGTGAAGACAAAATGGTGCTGGATGATTGAACGGGCGAACCTGTTCAATCATCCAGCACGCGACTCAAGTACAACGGTCAGGACATGGCTGCAGGTACACTCTCCAATCCGGCGCGTCCACCCATTTCTTGGGTGGACTTGGCGCTGGGCGTCCAGCGAAGATGAACGGTCAAATCCGCGGCTTCCTCTTCCTTGAGCAGAGCCAACCGCGGACGCACAGCGTCCGTCCGTGCGGCCGGCGGTTTCCGACTCCCCGCCCGGAACGGGAGCACCCAGGCTGCCGAATCTGACGCAAATCCCTGTTCGGCAGCAGCATGCAGCGTCCATTGCGGATCGTAAAGGTGCGCACGGCCCAGGGCGCAAAGATCAGCACGCCCGGCCAGCAGAATCGAGTTGACGTCGTCATAGGAGGAAATGATCCCCACGGCGATGACGGCTACCCCCTTCGGCGCTGCCACCTCATGACGGATTCGATCAGCAAATGGTGTTTGATAGCTGCGTCCAAACGCCGGTTTTTCTTCCTTGCTGACCTGTCCCGTGGAGACATCAATCGCCGCTGCGCCGTGGTCGATGAATGCTCGAGCAATTTCAACGCCCTCTTCAGCTGTGTTGCCACCGTCACACCAGTCCGTGGCAGAGATGCGTACAGTGAGAGGTTTCTCGGCTGGCCAGACTTCGCGCACCGCGTCAAACACTTCCAAGGGGAAGCGCATCCGGTTTTCCAAGCTCCCCCCATATTCATCCGTGCGGGTATTGGACACCGGCGAAATGAACGATGACAGCAAGTACCCGTGTGCTGCGTGAACTTCCAGAAGGTCAAATCCCGCAGCAGCGCCTCGCCTAGTCGCTGCGACAAACTCCTCGCGGACAACGTCCATCTGCGCACGCGTGAGCTCTCGAGGAACTTGGTTATTCACGCTGTACGGAAGCGCCGAAGGTCCGCACACCTCCCAGTTCCCCTCGTCCAGCGGCTCATCTATGCCGTCCCACATGAGCTTCGTGGAACCTTTGCGGCCAGAATGGCCGATCTGGACGCCCATCTTGGCAGTGGATTGAGTGTGCACAAACTCTACAACCTCCCGCCAGCTTTCACCCTGAGCGTCCGTGTACAGTCCGCTGCACCCCGGAGTGATCCTTCCTTGTGCGCTGACGCATACCATTTCGGTCATTACCAGCCCTGCCCCGCCCATGGCCTTACTACCCAAATGGACCAGGTGAAAGTTCCCCGGGACACCGCTTTTTGCCGAGTACATATCCATCGGAGAGACAACAATTCTGTTTTTCAGCTCCAACTCACCGATCTTAAATGGTTGGAACATTGCAGGAGCCACCTGTTCAAGCCCCTGAGAGGCCGCAAAATTTGCATCCACCTGCTCCGCAAACTCCGGATCACGCAATTTCAGATTCTCATAAGTGATTCGTCGGCTGCGCGTCAACAGATTGAAGCAAAACGAGGTGGGGTCCTGATCCTTATACTGACCGATGTTCTCAAACCATTCCAGCGATGCTTGTGCAGCACGCTGAGTTGATTCGACGACGGGGCGCCGTTCTGTTTCGTAGGCGTCCAAGGCCGAGGCCAGGTCCGGGTGTTCGTGCAGGCAGGCGGCTAGGGCCAGTGCGTCCTCCATCGCCAATTTGGTTCCCGAACCAACGGAAAAGTGGGCGGTATGGGCAGCGTCACCTAAGAGGACTACATTGCCTCGGTGCCAATGCTCGTTGCGTACAGTGGTGAAGTTTAGCCACTTGGAATTGTTGGTAAGTACTTCATCCCCATCCAGTTCCGTTCTAAAGATGTCTCGTATTTTTGCAACGGCTTTCTCATCGGAAGCGCCGGGGGGAAACGATTCCCCCACCGTTTCATCAAAGCCTGCTCGACGCCAGACATCGGGTGACATTTCAACAATGAAGGTGGATCCTTCATCGGAGTAAGGGTAGCCATGGATCTGCATGGTGCCCCATCGGGTCTCTTTGATGTAGAACTTGAAAGCCTCGAAGACTTGATCAGTACCAAGCCACATAAATTTGTTGTTCCGTACATCCAAGGTGGGAACAAACGAATCAGCGTATTTGCTGCGGATTCCAGAGTTCACACCATCCGCAGCCAGCACTAGGTCATAGTCTTTTTCCAGTTCCGCAACATCCGGAGCCAGAGTGCTAAACCGGACATCGACCCCGAGTTCCAGGGTGCGCCGATGCAAGAGTTCCAGTAATTCCTTCCGACTCATGGCCGCAAATCCTTGGCCACCAACGGTGTGCATTTCATCCCTGAAATGGATGTCGATGTCGCTCCAACGGGCAAACCGCCGACTCATATACTCTGCCACCACAGGATCCGCGTTGCCGATGCCACCTAGGGTTTCATCCGAGAAGACGACTCCAAATCCGAAAGTGTCGCTAGCAGCGTTGCGCTCCCATAGCGTGACTTGGTGGTTGGAATCTAGTTGCTTCATAAGTGCAGCGAAGTACAATCCGCCGGGGCCGCCTCCAACAATTGCGATTTTCATAGGACTTTTCCTTCTTCTCTCTCGGCGGGGGCGGAGGCTGCCAAGATCGCCTCTTGAAGGCGGAAGTGCTGCAGTTTTCCGCTCGGATTCTTCGGTAGCTCATCAACAAAACGAACGTCACGGGGGTATTTGTACGGTGCGATCGTGGCCTTGACGAAGTCCTGGATTTCTTTGCGCTTCGCCTCGTCCCCGACTGCTCCATCGTTGAGCACCACGAAGGCGCACACCACTTGGCCGCGTTCCGTATCTGGGCGGGCAACAACGGCGCACTCAACCACGTCTTTGTGTTCATTGATAGCCGCTTCAACTTCGGGAGCACCAATGTTATAGCCGGAGGAAACAATCATGTTGTCGCTTCTGGCTTGATAGATGAAATAGCCTTCATCATCTTGGATAAACGTGTCCCCGGTAACGTTCCAGCCGTTACACACATAGTTGTTTTGCCGAGGGTCTTGAAGGTATCGACAACCTGTCGGACCGATAACCCCCAGCCTCCCTGGGGTATTTCGTTCCACCTCGTTACCGTCCATGTCCAAGATGACGGCGCGGTATCCGGGGACGGGAATGCCGGTGGCCCCCGGATGAATGTCATCCCCCGCAGCAGAAATAAAGACGTGCAGCATCTCCGTAGAGCCGATCCCATCGATCAGTTTGATCCCGGTCTCCTGGTAGACGTGCTCCCACGTTGCTTGGGGCAGGTGCTCTCCAGCAGAGACGCCAAGTCGTAACCGGCTCAAAAGCTCGCCACGGCCGGCTTTCAAAATTGCCCGATACGCAGTAGGTGCCGTGAACAAGACACTGGCACCGGCGTTTGCGGCCGCCTCCGCCAATTCAACGGGAGTTGTGCGTTCTGTTAACAGTGCCGCAGCCCCAAAACGTAGTGGGAAAACCACCAAACCACCCAGCCCAAAAGTAAAAGCTAGTGGCGGCGACCCGGCAAAGACATCATCCGGCGTCGGCTTGAGAATATGGCGGGCGAATGTATCAGCATTCGCAAGAATGTCGCGGTGAAAGTGCATAGTGATCTTCGGCGTGCCAGTGGTACCGGACGTTGGCCCAAGAAGTGCAACGTCGTCTGCGGACGTCTCAACATTGGCAAAGACACCATCTTTGGCGCCACAACGCTGAATGAAATCGTCGGGGTCCGTCACGTTGCCATACGTAATCACAGGAATAGAACCATCGGGGGCCGCCTGTTGCATTTCGTGCGCAAAGCGGTGATCTGTAATGGCCACAGAAGGCTGAGTCAGCTTCAACAATCCGGCTACTTCGGCCGAACGCAGCATCGGCATCGTCGTGACAACCACACCACCAGCTTTGAGCACCCCTAGCCACAGGGCGACCAACCAAGGATTGTTGGGGCCACGCAAAAGCACACGGTTACCCGGTACGATTCCGAAGTCTTCACTCAGAACTTGGGCCGCCTGGTTGGCACGGGTCAATAATTCCCCATACGTCCACACTCCGCCGTCGGGGGTATGAAGCGCCGGGCGCTCGGCACCAAAGTTGGCAACGCCGTCGTCAATGAGCACAGTTGCAGCATTCAACCGCTGCGCATACTGCAATTCGGGTAGCGTGAATTCCAGTACCGGCCACGATTTTTTAGGTGGAAGGTGGTCTCGGGCAAAAGTATCCACATGGGCCGAAGTCATCATCGTCATGGCCATTCCTTTCATTTTCTGGTCTAGGGCAGAGTGGCGGAGCGCCTAACCCCGGACCATTCCTTCTTGGGCAACGGTGGCCAAGAGCTCGCCACTGCGGGAAAACATTCGACCGATGGCTAAACCACGGCTATTTTGTCCTGATACGGCTTCTTGGACATACAACACCCATTCATCTGCGCGGCCTTCCCGGTGGAACCACATGGAGTGGTCAAGGCTGGCGGTCGCCAACCCTGCAGAGGACCAATTAAGTCCATTGACCCGAAGCAGTGGCTCCAAAATGGTGTAATCGCAGACATACGCGAGGGCTAGTCGATGCAAGTTGGCGTCATCGTCTAGCCGCTGAAAAGCCTTGATCCATACCGCTTGTACGGGCGTACGAGCGCCGTCCGATTCCAGGTAGAGCGGCCCGGGGATGTGCCGGATGTCAAAGCTGCGTCCATGGGACCAGTAGTCCGCGGCGGTACCCGCTACTTCGTCAAGAACTTCTGCAGCACTTTGCAGGGAGTCTGGATCAATAACGGCCGGACTGAATGCCTCTGGGATACCTGGCTGGAAGTTGGGTCCAAGCTCAGGAACGTGAAAGGACGCCATCGCCACGAATACAGCTTTTTCGTTTTGATACCCTCGCACGGTCCTGGTGGAATAGCCCCGTCCATCACGTAAGGTTTCCACTTCGTACCGCACCACGGCACCGATATCCACCGGCCGCATAAAGTAGCTGTGCATGGAGTGCAAAGTTCGATCTGCTTCTACTGAGCGCATCATTGACGCGGCGGCTTGTGCCACCATGTCACCCCCATAGGACTTGGGCCAAGGGACGTATTGTGTGTTCGCTTCGAACGCCAGATCGCCCAGCCGTGCATCAACGTGAGTCAGCTCAATGGCTTTCAGGAACGCCCCGGATGTTCCCGCACTCGCGATCATCAATTCACCGCTCATGAGTTTGCGCGGCGGTAGTCGGCAAGAATTGCATCTTCCACGTCGGGAAGGTTGATCACCAGGTTCTCGGGCGTCCTCGCTGTAAGCCACACCAGCTCTTCCGTGATGGACATATTGGCTTCAACGTGTGGCATGAAGGGTGGAACGAAAACCCAATCGCCAGCAGTCATATCAAGAAACTGTGAGAAATTTTCCCCGAAGTAGATGCGGCCATGACCGCGAAGAACATAGCCACCGGTCTCAGCTTCGCCATGATGGTGCGGCAGCGACCGGTACCCTGGCGTGTTGGACACTTGGCCAAACCAAATCTTGGTGGCCGGCGTGTGCTGGATGGACACACCTGATACCCGCACAGCATCTCCGGACTGGGCGGTGTCCACGCTTTCCTGGCCCGCTCGGGTTACAACCGGAAGTACGACTCCGTCCGCGTTGGCATAGATCGAGTTGTCGCCTTCGGTGAGGTAAGTGTGAGTCTCTTTCATTTTGGCTTCTCCTTGCCGATTCATGTTCTGTGGGGATGGTCGTTGATAAGCAATTCTTTAGAAAATCCGTAACATAGGTCAGTGTGCTTTTAGACTTGTTTACTGTTTGCTCCACAAAAGCGGATGGTGTTTTCTAGGCGACCTATTCCGGCGATCTCGGTGGCGAGAACATCGCCATCGTTGAGGTACCGTGGCGGCGTCATACCCATCCCGACTCCGCCGGGGGTCCCCGTTAGCACCAGGTCTCCTGCTCGAAGCGTGGTGAACTGTGAAATATACGATAGAAGTCGGGCGGGACTAAAAACCAGCGATGAGGTATTGCCGCTTTGGACAACCTCCCCGTTGACGAATCCGCGGACGTCGAAGCCGTGGCCTTGCGGGAATTCATCGGCCGTGACCATGACCGGGCCCACGGGAGTCGTGGCGTCAAACGCTTTTCCTTGGAACCACTGCAAGGTGCGGTTCTGCCAGTCACGCATTGAAACATCGTTAGCCACGGTGTAGCCGGCAATAGCGCGCGAAGCTTCTTCTTCATCTGCCCGTATCAGCGTCTCGCCCACAACAACAGCCAGCTCAGCTTCCCAATCAACACGTTGGCTTCCATAAACATGGATAGGGTCAATGGCGCCCGTCAACGTATCCGCATATTTGACAAAAAGTGTGGGATATTCCGGAAGTTCCCGGCCCATTTCCAAAATATGGTCTGCATAATTGAGCCCGCAGCAGATCACTTTGGCTGCCGTTGGAAGTAGGGGCGCCAGCTCGGCACGATCTATTGGTGTGAATTTCTCGCAGTCACGGCTCTGCGCATCCGCGACTATGGTTCTCCACTGCGGATCGGCCAGCAGATCTCCTACGTTCGCGGCAGGAAGCAACATGAAGCCTTCGGCTCCCACTGCGAGTCCCGCAGAAGTTGCGCCTGGTCCTGTTCGTAGTGTCGCCAGCTTCATTGATGCCGTTCCTTTCGGAGCCTAAGTTCGTGACTGTCGTTCGTGAATCAATCGTTCGTATGTCGATCACGCGTATGTCGACATATTTACGGTCGTCACATAGACTCAATGTAACACTAATCACAGTTCCACAAAAGGCTCAGGTCGCACGAAATTAATAGACCAGGGTTGGAGCGCTAAGCGTGGAGGTTCGCTTTGCCGAAAAAGACCGTCAATCCATCGTCCCTGGCCAAACCGTCGGGGTATGCGCACGGCATCCTCGCGGCAGGCACCGTATATTTGGGGGGTCAAACGGCCCTCGATAAGGACATGAACATTGTTCCCGGGGGGATAGTGGAACAATTCAAACAGGCCTTCGGGAATGTCCTCACCACACTTATCGAAGCCGGCGGGCAACCACAGGACTTGGTCAGTGTCACCATCTACCTCACCGACGTTGACGACTACATGGCCAACGGCCGGGAGATAGGTCGGCTATGGCGCTCCATGGCGGGCACCGAGTACCCGGCCATGGCAGGAATAGGCGTCAGCCGTCTCTGGCAAAAGGAGGCGCTGATCGAAATTCAAGGAGTTGCAGTCATTGAGTGACTTGGGAGATTCCATGAGCACCCCCATAGACCCCATACGCCGATACGCAATGAAATCAGCGCGCTTTATGCCAAAGTCAGCAGTGTCTTAGCGTGGGCGTCTGCCAATGGTGCAATGAGTTTGTGGACCGCTAAAAAGGTCTCCCGGGCCGCAGCACCCTTCCAGCCTTCCGGTAGCAGTTCACTTCGAAGGTTCGGATCCTTATAGGGGAAGCGACGCCAGAGGGTCAGCATGGGTATGTAGTACTTGAACGCTTCGAGTCGCAGCTCCGGCGTTGACTCCTCCAGCGCTAGGCCCGGGTCCGAGCCCACCAACGCCGTCCAGTGGTTCACGGCGTCGCCATAGAATTCTAGAAATTCTCCAAATTGTTCGTCCAGGTGAGTCAGGTCCCACCATTGGGCAACTTTTTCACGCATCGACCCATCAGCCACGTAGTCTCCGCTGAAAAAGTCCACAAACTGGTCAAGTTTGAGGGCAACGAGCCGGCTACGAACCCTGTCCAAGACAGAAACGGGAGCAATCCAGACTCCAGAGGAAATGAACCCGAAGCCGAAATTCAACAATTCGGTTCGCAGCGTATGCCGCCTGCTCCGCAATGACTCGGGAACTGAAAAGATGGCCAGTATCCATCCATCGCCGAGGTTTGCACCTACCGGGGAAAAAATGCGGTCGTCCCCTTCCCTGAATACATCGGCCAGCCCTTCCTCAAGTGTGTATTGGGCCACGTTGTTGCTCTTGACGCTTCGCAGTACACCCTTTGCTTTCAGGCGTGAAACGGAGGATCTGACACCCGGAGCGTCGTATCCGAGCGAACCAAGCATTTCAATAAGAACCGAAACGGGGACGGCCCTACCCGGGTCACGGCTATAAAGTCCAAAGAGCGTAATAATCAGTTGCTGGTGTCGCACCGATGGTTGCGGATGCCCCGTCATTGTTCAGCTTTGATCGTTGTGAGAAAGCTTGCGGGCCAGGGCATTGAACCAGAGGACCCCAAAGGAACATGCGCCGTAATCAACGTTCCTGAAGCAGCCAGACCGCCCGCATTCTTGGGCATCGAATGGCCCTGAACCTCAAAGGAAAACGTCATTGACGTTGTGCCGATCTTCTTCACCCACAAAGTGGTGCTAACCCGTTGACCAAACCAAAGTTTCCCCAAGAAGTTGATTGATTGATGAACGCGTGGCGCAGTGGGGAAATACTCTGGTAGCCGCAATTGGCGAAAAAGCTCCGCCTCCGCAGATTCAACCCACCGCATGATCGCAGAGTTATGCTGATGCCCGGCAGCATCGGTGTCGACCCATTCAACCGTGTGCTCAACGCAGACTCCGGACGCACCAGAGAGCAGCAGCCGTTCAGCAGTGCTCAAAACTCCTGCTCCCCCGCCATTTTCACTCATGGATCCATTCTAATTCGATGTACAACGCTCTTTCACAACGGACACCGCAGCTGTGTGTTGCGCAGCAACGTGTAAAACACGGCAACTCACCACGCACGGATGATTTCATTGCCAGCGGCTACGCGCGCGAGTAGCGTGCAGAACAAGGACGCAGCAAACCCAGAGGTAACGGGCTCAGCAGGGTTTTTCGGCCACTATTGAAGGGAAAGACCATGTCCACCACCGTTGCGGCAATTGAAGTTTCTAGTCTCCGCAAACGGTTCGCGCGGACATTGGCTCTGGATGGTCTGAACCTCAGCGTAGACCAAGGTCAAGTCACAGGCTTCCTTGGGCCTAACGGCTCCGGCAAATCCACCACCATCCGTATTTTGTTGGGCCTTTTGCGAGCCGACGGCGGCAACGCCAGGCTCCTTGGCGGTGACCCCTGGCACGACGCCGTTGCACTTCACCGGCGCATCGCCTATGTCCCCGGCGATGTCAGCCTGTGGCCAAACCTCACCGGCGGTCAGGCCATCGATATCATCGCCAGGCTGCACGGCGGCGCCGACAAGGTCAAGAGGGAGGAGTTGCTGGAACGTTTTCAGCTGGACCCTACCAAGAAGGCGCGCAGCTATTCCAAAGGAAACCGCCAGAAGGTGGCGTTGGTTTCGGCGTTGGCGACTAACGCGGAACTGCTGATTCTAGATGAGCCAACGTCCGGGTTGGACCCCCTGATGGAGGAGGTATTCACCGAGTGCATTCAGGAAATCAAGGCCCAGGGGCGCAGTGTACTGCTCTCTAGCCACATCTTCACCGAAGTAGAGAAACTCTGCGACACCATCACTATCATCCGTGATGGGCGGACCGTGGAGGCCGGCCGGCTCAACGAACTCCGGCATCTGCAGCGCTCTGTTGTTGCTGTATCACTTGATCGTGACGCTTCCGTTCTCGTAGGGACACCCGGAGTCAATGACCTCGTGGTGGACGGTAAACACGCCACTTTCACCGTGTCGGAAGCGGAGCTCGGCGCCGTTCTGGCCGCACTTTCCGCATATTCTCCGCATTCGCTGGTATCCAAACCTCCATCTTTGGAGGCGATATTCCTTCGCCACTATAGCGACCCTCTCCAACGTCCGGTTTCGACCCGGACTGCGGGTATCTGATGAGCGCTAGCCCAGCAGCTGGCGATACCGCGTCAATACCGGCCACGAACGGCGTGCTCACCGGGTTCGGACTGTGCGTGCGCTTGCTTCTGCGGCGCAACTGGCTGCGTTTGCTGATTTGGGCCGTCCTCTTGCCTCTGATGATTCCCGTGGTCTATAGCTCCCAACAAGCTGCATTCCCCACACAGACGGCCAGGGATTCCTACTCCCAAGTAGCCAATACCCCAGCTGTCGCCGCCATGACCGGCCTGCCATATTCGTCTGGAAGTCTGGGCGGGATATTGGTCATCAAGATTTGGATGACGCTGGCGATTTCATTGGCTTTTGCTTCCATTTTTCTGCTGACACGCAACGGGCGCGCTGACGAAGAGGCCGGACGCACTGAACTGCTGCGCGCCCAGGCCCTAGGCCGCTATGCGTACAGCCTGGCCAACTACGCGGTGGTGGGTTCCCTGAGCGTGGTCACGGGCCTGCTTATTGCACTATTTTCGCTGGGCGAGAAGCTCCCCACTGCGGGATCATTCGTTATGGGTGGCTCCGTTGCAGGCGTCGGACTTGTGTTCGTGGGAATCGGCGCGCTATGCGGCCAGCTGAGCTCCACGAGCCGGGGAGCCAACTCCCTGGGCGTTGGTTTTTTAGCAGTTTTTTACGTCATTCGAGCCGTCGCTGACGTCCGCGCCGATGGCAGCCGTTCTTCGGGTCTCAGCTGGTTATCGCCGATCGGTTGGGCACAAAATATGCGGGCCTTTGGCGACAATAACTGGTGGCCGTTTCTGGCGCTACTGGCGTTCACTGTTATCAGCTGCGCTGTAGCCCTGAGAGTTGAAACCCATCGTGACCTTGGGATGGGTCTGCTGGCCGAGAGACCCGGACCGGCGCGTGCCTCAGCTTTCTTGACGACGCACGTGGGCTTGGTATTACGCCTGCAACGCACGCCCTTGGCCGCGTGGATCGTGGGTGCGGTGGTAGCTGGCCTGTTCTTCGGCGGGGTGGCTACGGCCATGGCAGGTCTCTTGGACCCATCCACTCCGTGGGCAAAAGCATTTGTGGGTGATTCCCAAAACATGCTTAATAGTGTTCTGGGAATTTTCGGCTTGTTCAATGCCCTCTTAGCCGCTGCCTTCGCAGTTCAGATCCTCACTACTGCCCGAAGTCAGGAAGCCGGCGGACCCCTCGAATTGGAGCTGGCTGGTTCCGTGTCTCGACTGCGGTGGTTTGGCGGGCATGTGCTGGTCGCTGCGGCGGGATCTGCTGCAATGCTGCTCCTGGGCGGTTGGCTCACAGGCGCGAGCTCCGGCGGCGTCATATCCGGTTTAACCACGGCGGGCGCCAGTTTCGCTTACTGGCCAGCGGTGCTGCTAATGATGGGGGTATTCACGTTCTTGTACGGCTTCGCCCCACGTCACAGCGTCAGCATCGCCTGGGCCATTTACGGAGCCTTCCTCATTCTGGCACTATTTGGCAGACTCTTTTCACTCTCTGAAGACGCTATTCGCGCCACCCCGTTCGGCGCAGTCCCGCGTATGCCAGCTGAGAAATTCTCCCTCACACCGATGCTGGCGCTCACAGTCGTAGCATTGGTCTTGGGCGCGCTTGGTATCTGGCGCTTTAGCACACGAGACATTGAATCGGAGTAGGAAACCATGGACCAGGGAACGTTAGGCGGGGCATTAGAAACTGAGCACCGCCAGATCGACGGCGGCATTGAGGCATACCTGACAGCGTTGGCAGGACTGGACTCACCCGCCGACCTTGCCGATCCTGCACCGCTGCAAAGTGCCATCGAGGGCCTGCGTCGCCACATCTATCTGGAGGAAGAGTTCTTGTTCCCCCCTTTGAAAGCGGCCGGGCTCATGGGCCCCATCTTCGTCATGCTGCGCGAACACGGGCAGTTATGGACCGCCATGGACCACCTTGATATTCTCCTGGCCGACGCACCAGCTACCGGCGCCTCCGCTACGGCCTCACTCCGAGAGGCCTGCACGGCTCTGCTAGCACTTCTCGATGCCCACAATTCCAAGGAGGAACCCATCATCTACACGCAGGCGGATGCCATCTTGGACGCAGCTGCCAGCGATGACTTGCTAAAATTCTTAGCCCAAGGCACGACGCCGGATGGCTGGGTTGCGGCGGCACTCTCCCGGTAGCTGAACTTCAGGTAGCTGCAGGCTGCCACTCACCGCCCTGTCGTGGTAGAGCTGCCTAACGCTAGCAGCAGTCTCCCGTTTGCCTCGGCTGTCCTGCGGCTTCGTTCCTTGAACCAGTTAACTTGAACCAGTTAATAGGACCGGGGGCTACGTCCGTGCTCATAGTCCGTCAGCGTCGCGGAGAGTTTATCCAGGAAGTCATCCACCTGGTCTTGATCGTAACCTTTGCGGAAGTTAGTGGGCGAAAACCTAACCTCGGCCACGGCCACTGCTTGAAGTTCCGCGGCCCTCCCCGCTTCCCACTGCGCTAAGGCGGCGCGAGATCGCTCAAGGAAAGCATCGACGTCGGCCATCGCATAGCCTTCGCGGAATTTGGTGAGCGTGAACATAATCGTCGCCACCTCTGAACTGTGCATGCTCACTCCTCCTACTTTTAGCTACTGTAAATTTACGCTACTTACCCGCGGCTGCCGCCAACATGGCCTTGGCAATCGGCCCGGCTGTCACCGCCCCCAAATCACCGTCTTCAACGAAGACGGCCACAGCAATATCTCCTTGAGCCGCAATGACCCAGGAGTGCGTGTGCGGAGGGTTTTCGGTGCCAAATTCTGCCGTTCCGGTCTTGCCTATGGCAGGGGCACCGGGCAAATCAGCTAACAGATCCAAGTAGCCGTCAGTTACCGAAGCACGCATCATAGACTGCAGGGCCAGCGCTTCAGGCGCAGTCAAGGCAGGGCTGCTAGCAGGCTTCGCTTTACCATCGTGAGCATCTATCAACACGGGAGCGGATACCGAACCCTTGACAACAGTGGACATCAGCGCCGCTAGCGCCAGAGGTGAGGCTTGGACCTTGCCTTGACCGATCATGGAGGCCGCGTGTTCGGTGCCGGCGGAATCGCGAGGCACAGAACCCATGAACGCATCCAAGCCCAAATCATTGCTCATTCCGATGCCGAGGGCTGCCGCTGCATCAGCGAGCTTGTCCTGGGGAAGCTTGTCGAATTGGGATACAAACGCCGTATTGCAGGAATGGGCTATGGCCACCGTCATGGAAATTTCACCGAGAGCACTGGCGGCATATCCTGGGGCGTTGAGGAAATTCTTCCCGTCAGCGGTGAACTTCGGGGTACAACTAAGCTTTGAGTCAGGAGTCAGCCCCTGACGCAACAGTCCCAATGCTGTAGCTATTTTGAAGGTCGATCCGGGGGCGTACTGGCCAAGAAATGCCGTGTTGTAGCCGTTACTGGCAGGACCATTTGCCGACGCCAAGATGGCCCCAGTCGAAGCCCGCATGACTACGACCGAACTTGGTGTGCTCAAGTGTGCAAGCGCACCCTCGGCGTCATTTTGGATCGCTGTCACCAGCGTCGTCTTCACATCCTTGCCCTCCACGGGCGGTACCGAAAACAGCTGCCGCGGCGGCTGGTCCGTGGCAGCAGCCGGGGTGGGAGAAGCCGTGGCGGGAGCAGCCGTGGACGGTTTTTCCGTGGATTGCTCGCTAGATGTTTCGCCGGGTACTGCAAGGACCGTGATCCCCGGAGTGCCAGCGAGCTGGCTATCAAAGGCAGCCTGCAAGCCGCTGGCTCCTACTACCTGTCCAGCCACCACCTCACCTTTGGACTTCTCAATATCTTCTGCCGTAGCGTCCCGAACGGTGCCGAGGATGGCTTGGGCGAAGGTGCGAGACGGAGCTAAAGGCATTGTTCCGACCGTGGCGAGGAACCCTGGGATACTCTTAAGCCGCACTTGGTCAAGGGCGGCGAAGGCATCATCGCGTAAGGTAATTGCGTCAACAAATGCCACAGGTCCATATGCTTTGACCTTGGCAATGAAATTTGTCGGATCAATTTCGAGAACTGCGGCCAGCGCACTGGCGCCTGCCTCGGCGTCGGCTTCACTGAGTCCATTTTTGTTGATACCCACGATCCGCACGGGCCGGTCTTTCACAATCGCGTCCCCGCTGGCATCCAGGATTCCGGCACGCTGCGTGTAAAGGCTGTCGATTTTCAGTCGTTCACCGGCTTTCAGACTGGGCTCTATCATCGCCGGCGCCCAGGCGATTTTCCAGCCATCGCCGTCGCGCTGCATACTCGCCTCAGTTTTGTACGCCCACGCGGTGGTAGTTTTGGGCAGCTTCCACGAGTAGTCCAAGGCCACCTTGGCGCTGCCGTCCTTATTCACTACGACGTTTTCGACACTCACTGCTGGCCAGACCGGGTCAACTCCCTTAGCCAGCGCATCAAGCTCCTTTTGGATGGTTGCTCCTGGCTGGTCGAAGGGCAACTCACCTACAGTGTGCTTGGTCAAAGCTTGCGCCAGAGCCTTCGCCGTTGTGGTTCCATCATCTTTGGCGGGTGCGCAGGCGCTCATCCCCCCACCTACCAAAGCCAGACCTAGCAACAACGACGTGAAACGGCGAATCATGAGCTCCCTAACGGTGGTATTTCTTTAGCCTAGTCAACCATTCTTTCTAGGGGCCACGCGCCTCGCCATGCCTTAACGAATGCTGATCTCTCCTTGCACCTCAGGATTAAAAACAAGTCGGCGGTTGGCGATCTTATCCGTAAAGAAGCGGTCGTGGCTAACAACGAGAACCGCGCCGGGGAAATGCAGCAATGCGCGCTCCATGACCTGGGTACTGGCCATATCCAAGTGGTTGGTGGGCTCATCGAGTACCAATACTGACGCTCCGGAAAGCAGGCACTGCGCCATGGCCACTCGTGCGCGCTGACCACCGGAGAGGTTACCGATCCGCTGTTTTAGATCAGCTTCGGAGAACTGGAACATGGCCAGGAACCGGTTGACTGATTTTTTCGTCGCAGTCAAAGCCAAGCTGTCCGGCATCGCGTTAACGGCGTGCGTGAGGGTATCCTCGGGGTCCAGTTCGGCGAGGACCTGGTTGTAGGAAATGAGGCCGCCTCCTTTGGCCCACGTCACGTATCCGGAGTCCGCTGGCTCCTCCCCCGTCAGGGCGCGTAGCAGCGTCGACTTACCAGAGCCATTGGCCCCCAGCACTACCATTTTGTTGCCCCTGCGGATTTCAAAGCTGACGTTGCTAAACAATGTCCGGTCTCCGTAGGCCTTGGTCAGCGACTCAACACGGCACAGCACATCCTTCACATGCAGGCCCCGATAAATTTCTGTGATGATCTGGTCTACCGGCCGCGGTGCGCGAGCCTTTTTGATCTTGGACAGCTTTGAGTCAAGCCCCTTTGACCCGGCCTTGGCAGCTTCTCGACGATCTGAGATGCCCTCCGCTTCAAACGCCAACAATTCCGATTCGTGGGCAAACTGGCTTTCTAGGGATTTCAGCCGAAACTGCTTGGCAATCACATAGTTGGCAAAGTTACCTGGGTATTCGTGTAGGTGATAGTTCTCCACCTCAATGATGCGAGTGACCACGGAGTCCAAGAATTTACGATCGTGGGAAACGATGATCGCCGCACCTTGGAAGTTCTTAAACCAGCCTTCCAGCCATTCCACCCCGGCCACGTCTAAATAGTTGGTGGGCTCATCAAGCAGCAATACGTCCGGGGCCTCGAGCAGAATTTTGGCCAGAGCAGCGCGGTTACGCCAGCCGCCTGACAAATCGTCGATGGGGCAACTGCGATGCGCGTCGCTGAAACCCAGGGTAGTCAGCACCTTTTCGATGCTGCGCGGATAGTCCCAGCCGTCCAGCCTGTCCATGTCGGAAAATAGTTCTGATTGCCGGTGTATCAGCCGGTCCAGCTCAGCTTCCGGTGTCTCCACAGCAAGCGCCGCGTCAATCTCAGCCAGCTCCGTTTCAATATCCATTACGTGGGCGAAGACGTCTTGGAGCACTTCCACGATGGTGGCCGCGCCATTAAGTTCGGAGAATTGAGAGAAGTAGCCAAGCTTGGTGCCCAGTTCCACGGCCACTGTGCCGGAGTCGGGTGCCACCTGGTCCAAGACCAGTTTGAGCAGTGTGGACTTACCAGAGCCATTGCGTCCGATCAGCCCTACCCGGTCCCCGGCCTCCAACTTGAAGAAGGCCTCACGCAGCACTTGGACTTTATCAAAGTTCACGCTGACGTCGTTCAGCCGGATCAAGCTCATGGGTGTGGTCCTTCAATGGCAGGTGGAGGTGTGGGAAAACACCAGACACCACTTTAGCGGCAGGTACCGTGCAGCCCTAAGACGCTCGGTTACTTTCGGGGCTTTAAGCCCAAACGCTCCCTCACTTTAGTGAGGGAGCGTTTGGGAAAACCGCCCCGAAAGTAACCGAGCGTCGGGGTTAGGGGGTTCCTAACATTCGACGACGTTGACTGCTAGCCCGCCCATGGCTGTTTCCTTATACTTTGAACTCATATCCCGGCCGGTCTCGCGCATGGTGATGATGACCTCGTCGAGGGAGACCCGGTGTTCACCGTCGCCCCACAGCGCCATTTTGGCGGCGTTGATAGCTTTCGCTGCGGCAATGGCGTTGCGTTCGATGCACGGGATCTGCACTAGCCCGCCGATGGGATCGCACGTGAGGCCAAGATTGTGTTCCATCGCGATCTCTGCGGCGTTTTCCACCTGCTCCGGAGTCCCGCCCATTATTTCTGCCAAACCAGCAGCAGCCATCGACGAAGCAGAACCAACTTCTCCCTGGCAGCCAACTTCAGCACCAGAAATCGAGGCCTGTTCTTTGTAAAGGACTCCGACGGCGGCGGAGGCCAGCAGGAACTTCACCACTACATCATCTACCTGCTCGGGCGTGGCATCTTGCATACCTGGCGCGTAATGGGTTGCGTAAAACATGACAGCCGGAATGATTCCTGCAGCGCCATTCGTGGGGGCGGTAACAACGCGCCCTCCCGATGCGTTTTCCTCATTGACAGCCAACGCCACCAAGTTCACCCATTCCTGCCAGAATTTGGGATCACGATCAGGATCTTCAGCCCGGAGCCGGGCGTGCCAGCCTGGCGCCCTCCGCCGGACCTTTAATCCGCCGGGCAGCAGACCATCCCGTGTCAGAGCGGAATTTTTGCACTCTTCCATGACGTCGCGGATGTGCAGCAAACCTGCACGTACTTCCTCGACAGTGCGCTCGGTAAGTTCATTGGCGAGCATGACGTCGCTGAAGTTCCCGCCAGCGGTTGTGCAGTGGCGTAGTAGCTCTACGGCCGTGCGGAAAGGATAGGGCAGCTTATTCTTGGAGGATTCCAGCTCCTCCATTGCCATGGCTTCTTCGTCTTCGCGAATAATGAAACCCCCGCCCACGGAAAAGTACGTCGCCTCACGCAACACCACGCCGCCGGCATCCAGGACAGCAAACTTCATCCCGTTGGTATGCCGGGGCAAAATGGTTAGCGGATGCAAGGTAATGTCCTCCGGACCATAGGCCAGAGGCACGCTACCTGCGACTAGCAAGGGGTTGCCGGCCGCAAAAGCTGCCAGCCGTTCCTCAACCTCTGCGGGCAAGATCAGCTCAGGTTCCCGGCCCTCCAAGCCGAGCAGAACCGCCGTCATAGTCCCGTGCCCACGCCCTGTTGCAGCCAATGAACCATACAAATCCACCGTAATGGAGGCGATCTTCCCCAAGACCGATGCTCCCTGGAGTTCATTAGCAAAAGCGGCCGCTGCTCGCATGGGACCTACGGTGTGTGAACTGGACGGGCCAATCCCCACTGTGAATAGATCAAAAACTCCAACGGACATGTGTGTTCCTTTACTTCAGAGAACTTTGGGCGTGCATGATTCCGGCAGTGAAAACTGGCGGGCGGACTAGTTGACCGGCGGTACTGGTTGGAACGTGACGCTAGGAAAGTGCCGCTACTGACGCGTACAACGGGTGGGCGCCAGCGAGCTCGTGTACCCGCTGGTGCAGTCCCGAAAGGTCAGCGTCGTCGTCCGCCATCAAAGCCTCCGCAATGATGTCAGCCACCTCGACAAATGCCGCTTCACCAAAACCACGCGTGGCCAAGGCCGGCGTACCAATACGCAGCCCGGAAGTGACCATCGGTGGGCGGGGGTCAAAGGGGACAGCGTTGCGGTTGACAGTGATGTCGATCGTGGCGAGACGGTCCTCGGCCTGCTGGCCGTTGAGCACACAATTGCGCAAATCCACCAATACCAAGTGCACGTCGGTGCCGCCGGAAATCACGGAGATCCCCTTGGCCGCGACATCAGGCTGGATCAGGCGTTCGGCCAGCAGACGCGCGCCAAGGAGCACTCGTTCCTGGCGTTCTGCAAATTCAGGGGACGCTGCAATCTTGAACGCCACGGCTTTGCTGGCAATGACGTGTTCTAGCGGCCCGCCCTGCTGGCCGGGGAAGACAGCAGAATTGATCTTCTTCGCGATTGCCGCATCATTGCAAAGGATAATCCCACCACGGGGACCGGCCAGTGTCTTATGCGTCGTGGAGGTCGTGACGTGGGCATGCGGAACGGGTGAAGGGTGTAATCCGGCGGCAACTAGCCCGGCGAAGTGCGCCATATCCACCATGAGGTACGCGCCCACAAGGTCGGCAATACGACGGAACTGGGCAAAGTCGAGCTGCCTCGCGTAGGCTGACCAACCCGCGACGATCAAGGCTGGCTTGTGCTCAAGTGCCAGCCTCTCAACTTCCGCCATATCCACTTGGTGCGTGTCCTCGCGGACCTGATATGGGACAACGTTGTAAAGCCGTCCGGAGAAGTTGATCTTCATCCCGTGTGTGAGGTGACCGCCGTGCGCAAGGTTCAACCCCATGATGGTGTCCCCTGGCTTGATCAGCGCGTGCATCACTGACGCATTGGCCTGTGCACCAGAGTGCGGCTGGACGTTCGCATATTCGGCGCCAAATAGGGCTTTGACGCGATCAATAGCCAGCTGCTCTATGACGTCAACGTGCTCGCAACCGCCGTAGTAACGCCGGCCAGGGTAGCCTTCGGCATACTTGTTGGTCAGCACCGAACCCTGGGCCTGCATAACGGAGAACGCCGTGTGGTTCTCCGAGGCGATCATTTCTAAGCCGGAGCGCTGACGAGCCAGTTCGGCATCGATCACCACGGCAACTTCTGGATCCGCAACCGCTATGGGTGCGTCAAGGCTTGGCGAAATAACTTGCTGAAATTTCACAGGACTCCACCGTTAATTTCTGCGTACTCCGTGGCACTGAGCAGTGGACCGTATGACTCCACAACCACTTTGAACAGCCAGCCAGCCCCGTAAGGGTCCGAGTTGATGAGGGCCGGATCGGCGATGGCATCCGCATTTACTTCAGTGACTTCCCCGGTGACAGGGGCGTACAGGTCCGAGACAGATTTAGTGGATTCGATCTCGCCACAGGTCTGTCCGGCCGTAACCGTGGAGCCGACCTCTGGAAGATCGACGTAGACGATGTCGCCCAAGGCGTCAGCGGCTACGGCAGAAACGCCGATCGTTGCGGGGCCGGCTTCATGGCTTGCGAGCCACTCATGCTCGGCGGAGTACTTCAGTTCGGCAGCTACCTTGCTCATGCGGGTCCTTATCTAAGTGTCGTGAAAAAGCGGGCTATTTTTGACGCTTGTAAAACGGCAGGGTAACAACCTCGAAAGGTTCAGCTTTCCCGCGAAGATCGACATCCAACAACGTTCCGGGGGTAGCGAGTTCCACGTCCACGTAGGCCAGCGCCACAGGGTACCCCAGAGTGGGGCTCGGCTGGCCGGAAGTTACCTCGCCTACCACAATTCCGTCTTTCAAAATTTGGTAGTGGCCGCGAGCCGAGCGACGGCCCTGTCCCTTCAACCCAACCAGCTTCCTGCCAGTTGTGGTGCCCTGTCCCGATTCCTTGATGGCGGCAAGCGCCGTCTTACCGACAAAGTCACTTTCCTTGGCCAGGGACACTACAGGGCCTAAACCGGCCGAGTAGGCGTGACCGGTCAGAGTGAGCTCGTTGCCGTACAACGGCATGCCTGCTTCGAGCCGCAGGGAGTCCCGAGCTGCCAGGCCAGCTGGTATCAAACCCAGAGCCGTCCCGTTCTCAAGCAGCTTGTCCCACAGCGCCTCGGCTTCTGCGTTGGGGACGTAGATCTCAAAACCGTCTTCACCTGTGTAACCGGTCCTAGCCAGAAGCAGTTCCTGTCCGTTGATGGTGACTTCGACGGAGGCGTAGTACTTTAGCTCCGTGACGGCTAAGTGCTGCGCTTCTGGCACCAATGTCAGCAGAATCTCCTCGGAAACCGGCCCCTGCACGGCAATGAGTGAGGTCGCTTGGGAAACATCCTCAACCACCACGTCGAAGCCCGCTGCGCGTTCGGCCAGCAGGGCGGCGACCGTTTCCGCGTTGCCAGCGTTGGGGACCACCAAGTATTTCTCGTCAGTGCGGCGGTAAGAGATAAGATCGTCCACAATGCCGCCGTCGGCCTGGCAGATAAGCGAATACTTGGCCTTGCCCACGGCGACGGCAGAGAGTTTGCCCACCAACGCATAGTCCAAGAAGGCTCCGGCGTCTGGCCCGCTGACCCAAATCTCACCCATGTGTGAGAGGTCAAAAAGGCCTGCGGCGTTGCGTACGCCGTGATGCTCGGCCAGCTCAGAGGAATACTTCAGCGGCATTGACCAGCCACCAAAGTCGGTAAAGGACGCGCCGGCGCGCTGGTGTGCTTCGTAGAGTGCCGTGTATTTTTCGCTCATGAATGGTCCTTAGTTTTCGAATGACTCTGTAGGGTCCTCGAACGCTTCGAGGGGCGGGCAAGAGCACACTAGATTTCGGTCGCCGGTTGCTCCGTCAATACGTCCTACGGGCGGGAAGTACTTGTCTTGACGAAGCGCATCCAGGGGGAAGGCAGCTTGTTCGCGAGTGTAGCCGCGGTCCCAAGCTGAGTTGATTACCGCAGCAGCCGTATGGGGTGCGTTGTGCAGCGGGCTATCAGCCAAGGTGAACTCCCCTGCTGCGATTTGATCAATCTCATGGCGGATGGAAATCATGGCGGTGATGAAACGGTCAATTTCCCCCAGATCTTCGGATTCTGTGGGCTCCACCATAAGCGTGCCCACCACAGGGAAGGACAGAGTTGGTGCGTGGAAACCATAGTCGATCAAGCGTTTGGCTACGTCCTCGGCGCTGACGCCAGTGCGCGACGTCAGCTCGCGCAGATCAAGGATGCACTCGTGTGCTACCAAGTCCCCGGCACCGGTGTACAGGACCGGGAAGTAGTCGTTCAAACGGGAGGCAATGTAGTTGGCAGCCAGCAGAGCTGATTTTGTTGCCTCCGTCAGGCCTTTACCGCCCATGAGCTTAACGTAGGCCCAGGAGATGGGAAGTACCCCTGCGGAGCCAAAGCGCGATCCGGAGATCGGAACGCCGGTCGACGCCGCAGGTTCGCCCGCGCCGTTCCCTACCGTTGCGTTGGCGTCACCGGGCATGAACGGTGCCAGGTGCGATTTGGCTGCTACCGGGCCAACGCCGGGGCCGCCGCCACCGTGCGGGATGCAGAAGGTCTTGTGCAAGTTCAGGTGGCTAACATCCCCGCCGAACTTTCCTGGCTGGGCCAGTCCCACCAGAGCGTTGAGGTTGGCGCCGTCAACATAGACTTGCCCGCCAGCGGCATGGACAGCATCGCAGACTTCGGTGACGTCGGCATCAAAAACACCGTGCGTAGAGGGGTAGGTGATCATGATCGCGGAGAGTTGACTCTTATGAGTTTCAATCTTCGCGTCCAGATCGGCTCGGTCAATAGATCCGTCGGCGGCGGTACCCACCACCACAACCTTCATCCCTGCCAGCACGGCGGAGGCTGCGTTGGTGCCGTGTGCAGATCCGGGAATCAGACACACAGTGCGCTGGGCATCACCGCGGGAGAGGTGGTAGCCACGGATAGCCAGCAGGCCCGCCAACTCACCCTGTGAGCCGGCATTGGGTTGGGTGGAGACCTGGTCATAACCGGTGATCTCGCACAGGTCTGCTTCCAGATCTGCTATCAACAGACGCCAGCCCTCTGTCTGGGAGTCCGGGGCGAATGGGTGGATGGAGGCGAATTCGGGCCAGGAAATGGCTTCCATTTCCGCGGTTGCGTTCAATTTCATGGTGCACGAGCCCAGTGGAATCATGGTCCGGTCCAGAGCAAGATCGCGGTCACTGAGCTTGCGGATGTACCGCAGTATTTGGGTTTCAGAACGGTGGCTGTTGAAGACAGGGTGCGTCAAGAAATCTGAGGTGCGCACAGTATCCGTAGCCAGAGCGAAGCTAGCTCCGGCGTGGTCGTCACCGTCACCTGCCGGTGCGGCGCCAAACACGTCGGCAACGCGTGCCACAATGTCCGCCGTTGTGGTCTCATCCAAGGAGATTCCCACATGGTCAGCGTCGATCACGCGAAGGTTGATGCCACGAGATTCGGCAACACCAATCAACGCCTTCGCGCGGCCCGGGACGCGAACGGTCACGGTGTCAAAGAAGGAAGCATGAAGGACCTCCACCCCCGAGGCCGCCAGTGCGCCAGCTAGGGTGCGGGCGTGATGGTGGACGGTCTCGGCAATCGCTTTGAGTCCGGCCGGCCCGTGGAAAACTGCGTACATGGATGCGACGATGGCTAACAGAGCCTGAGCCGTGCAAATGTTGGAGGTCGCCTTTTCACGGCGGATGTGCTGCTCCCTAGTCTGTAGAGCGAGGCGGTACGCAGGCAGGCCAGTGTTATCCACCGAGACTCCCACAATGCGCCCAGGCAAGGAACGCTCCAACCCTGGACGGACCGCCATGTACGCGGCATGCGGACCACCGAAAAAGAGCGGAACGCCAAAGCGCTGGGCGGAACCCACCGCGATGTCTGCGCCCTGTTCACCGGGAGGGGTGATCAACGTCAGCGCTAGCAGGTCTGCGGCGACAGTGACGAGCGCACCCTTTTCCTTGGCCGCGGCAATGACCTGGGCATGGTTGAAAACGCGTCCGGAAACACCGGGCTGCTGGAGCACGATGCCGTTGATGTCGCCTTCTGGCAGGCCAAGAGAAAGGTCCGCGATCTCCACTTCAAAACCAAGTGCCTCGGCGCGGCCCATCACTACAGCGATGGTTTGCGGCAAGAGGTCAGAGTCTAGGACTGTCTTGGCGTTGACGGCCGTCTTGGATTTGTTAGCGCGGCGCATAAGCAGCACGGCTTCGGCAACGGCAGTGGCTTCATCGAGGAGGGAAGCGTTAGCGATGGGCAGTGCTGTTAAGTCGCTGACCATCGTCTGGAAGTTCAGCAGCGCTTCCAGACGACCTTGGGAGATTTCAGGCTGGTACGGGGTGTAAGCGGTGTACCAGGCTGGCGCTTCCAGGACATTGCGGCGAATCACAGCTGGAGTCACCGCGCTGTAGTAACCCTGACCAATCAGCTGCACGGCCGGGATGTTCTTTTTGGACAGTACGCGCAGTGCGTCCAGGACTTCCACTTCGCCCAGTGCAGCTTGTAGCTGTAATGGCGAGGACTGGCGGATACTCGCCGGCACTGCGGTGTCTACGAGGGAGTCCACGCTGTCGTAGCCAACGGCCTTGAGCATGGTGTCAATATCGGCTTGGCGGCGGGCACCAATGTGCCTGTCGGCGAAAACTGACGGTGTGGATTCAATGGTCACAAGGAACTCCAAGATCTGGCCTGCCCTGACGGACTCGGCGTGGGTTTGGGTTCCTCCCCGCTCTGTTCGTGGACCTGAGAGATTCCGCGGACTTTCATCCGCTTGCACCGTCGGTGAGCCAGGTTTTTACACCTGGCTACTTTCCAGAGTTGCCTCGCCATAGCGGTACAGGGGCCTGAGAGATTCCTGGGGAGGATTTGCTCCTACGGCGCCGCCACACTGGGTGGGAGGACTCTCCCGCCACGGTTCAAAAGGCATATTAAGCTGTGGGTAATTCGGATCACACGGTACACGAAGAAGGCGTGGGAGGCAACGCGTTACGCCGCGTCAATTCAACGCACTCACCCGAAAACTATCCCGTGTGAACTCAACAATACCGCTCTGGTAGGCCCACACCACAGCTTGGAGCCTGGACCCGACGCCGATTTTGGCCATGATTCGGCCCAGATGCGACTTGACGGTGGAGACTTCCAGGAACAATCGCACTGCAATCTCGGCATTTGATAGTCCTTCCGCGAGCAGTTGGACGATCTGCAGTTCCCTCCCGCTCAAGAGTCCGTGGGATCCGGAAACCACCACCGGCTGCAGGGCCCTGCGAAGTGAAAACTCACGCAGGACCCTGCCCGTCAGTGCTTGGTCTATGACGCCCTCCCCCGCAGCCACATGGCGGAGGGCCTCAACGATGATTCGGGGCTCGGCACTTTTGAGCAGAAAACCTGAAGCCCCTGCCTCCAACGCACTAAATACATGTTCGTCCACATCAAATGTTGAGAGTACCAACACGGGCACACTGCCTGAAGTGTCTTGAGCTGAAAGCTCCGCCACAATGCTCATAGGATCCCGGCCAGGCAAAGTAATGTCCATGCAAACAACGTCCGGGTGAACCGCCCGCGCCAACGGCACCACCTCGCCCCCATGCTCCGCAGATCCCACCACATCAATACCGGGTTCAAGGCTAAGAATTGCACCCAACCCGGCGCGTGCCAACGGATTGTCATCTGCAATGAGTACACGGATCATAGTTTCACTCCCACAAAATTCATGAACAAGGACATAGTCTTACTCCCGCGAACCGATCTCGGCAATCGGCGACGCCCGCAGGGCCAGCGTGGTGGCGAAACCGATCGCTACTACGGCAAGGGAGCTCATGACACCAATAACCACCAAGGTTCCAGAGGACAGATTTGGCCATGGCTGCCCTGAGACGGCGAAGCTAATCCCGGCAAGCGCCGGGAAAGCGACGGCAACCCCGAGGACTGCGGCCAAAATAGCAATCATGACTGCCTCAATGGCCATCATGGAGTAGATCTGGCGCACATTGCTTCCGATCAGTCGCAGCAGGGCAAATTCCCGGCGGCGTTCGAGTGTCGCAACCACCAACGTATTCACGACTGCCAATCCCACATAACCTAAGATGATGAACAGTGCCAGTGAGCTGGCGAACGAATCCGCTGAGCGAGTTTTCGCTCCCTGCGCCGCAGCTGTATGCGGATCTCCCACAACGAATCCGGCATTGCTCAAGCCTGCGGCCACCTGGTCAGACTTAGAGGGGTCGACATTGATCAGCACCTGCGTATCCAACCCGGTGTTCGTATGGGCACGCACTAGATCATTGGATACTGTGACAGCACCAAAGCCCAGACCCCGCCCGTAGGTGGCGACCAATTTGGCTTTGATGGGCGTTCCATCACCTAGACGAACGTTTACGGTATCGCCGAGCTTGGCACCGGCATCCTGGGCAACATCAGTGCTCAGCGCAACCGTCAAGGGGTTCTGGAGATCTGCAAGTGACCCCATTTTCACCGCAAGGTCCATGGTGGCAGGAGCAGTAAGAGGATCAATTCCCTGGAGGGCATATTGTTCGGCACTCGGGTCACCGAACTGGATGGACTCGATGGTCGCGCCGCTGACGGCCACAGCATTGAGCACGGTGACGCCGCTGGTGGCTTTAATGCTTTCCACTGCCTTCGCGGAAAAACCAAATCCGGGGTTCGTCACCAGCAAGTTAGCTGTGATGCCGTCCTGTACCTGCACCTGAGCTTCGTTCGCAACGATCGCGGACGTACCCAGTTGCACGAGTCCTAAACCTATCCCCAGCGCCAATGGCACGACTGCCGCTGCCAGGCGGCGCGCGTTTCCGGTAGAATTCGCGTGCGCCAATACGACGCCGGGCGTACGCGAGGTGCGCAGCAATCGTCCGAACATACTCACTCCCGCGCCTGCGATCTTGGGACCTAAGAGTCCCACCGCAACGATGAGCAGCAGGCCAGCCGCAGCAGGGGCAGCGATAGCCGCCGTGCCATGGAGTAGAAGCGGTGATGCGCTTGCAAGCAGACCAGCCCCGGTCAAGACGATGCCAGTGATCAAACGCCCCGTACCTAGTTTGGCAGGCGTCGTTGAGGACTCAGTAAGCGCCTGAATTGGGCTGACCTTGCTGAAGCGAGCCGCGACAATGTTGGCGACTACCAAGACTGTGAGCACCACGAGGACGACTGCACTAATTCCCGGCCAGGGACTGAAGGTGAAGGCGAATCCCGGCGGGATCAGCCCGTTGCTACTAAAGACATTTTTGAGGATTTGTGCCAATAAGTATCCAGGCCCGACCCCGATCACGCCAGCCGCTGCGGATACGACGAAAACCTCCCCGAGAATAAGACTGCGCAGTTGCCCTGGAGTTGAGCCGATGGTGCGCAATAATGCGAAGTCCCGCTGCCTCTGGTGCAAGGAGAGAGACAGTGCGGCCGCGACGAGGAAAAGCGCAATCAACAACGCTGTTCCCCCGAACGAGGAGCCGAAGGCGACCAGCGTTCCACGGCCAGCGCCAGCATCCAAGAACTCGGCCGTTCCACGGTCTTTGCCGGTGTAGGTGTCCACACCCGGTGCTTGAGTTTGGATATTCGCGGCCAAAGTCTGTGCCGAGACACCGTCCTTGGCAAAGACGGCCAAGGTCTTCGCGTCGTGATCGCCCCCGGTCAGCGCGGCAGCGGCTTCATCGGACAGGAATACTTGACGTTCTGGCGCGGAGCCGGAACTACTCGGGGGTTCCGATGCAGTCCCCACGACTGTGTAGGTGGCTGGAGCCCCACCATGAGAGAGAACAAGTGAGTCACCCAAGTGGGCGTGCGGGTCTGAAGCACCAACTACCACGTCCCCTGCTTGCTGTGGCATTTTCCCCGAGAGCAGATTCTGGTTGGTGATTGACGTGGACGCCCAATTGTGTGCGGTGACCGCTGCTCCATTGTCGGAGAGTTGGATAGTGAAGTCCGGGATAACTTTCGCCACGTTGTTCAATGCGGAGATGCTGTCAGCGGCTCCTTGTGGAAGAGCTGCCTGTTCGGGAAAGACAACTGCCAGATCCTCCGGAAGTGCAGAAGATTGTTGCCCGCCGACAATGACGTCGGCCGCGCTATAGCGGACCGGATCGTAGCCGCCTCTAAGCCCAGATTCCAGCACCACACCAAGGCCAGTCAGCAGAATAACTGCGGCTAGCGTGGAAACGAAAATACCGGCAAAACTTCCCAGGTGTTGACGGATTCCTGATTTTATGATCATCTTTCGGCCATCTGTGCTGATGCTTGCACTTTGATCTTTCATGCTTCCAGCCCCGTCATGAAGTCACTGATTTCTGCTGCGGTGCCGCCATCCCGGTAGCCCGCCAGCTGACCGTCGGCTAAGAATATTACTCGTTGGGACGCAGCTGCCACGACTGGATCGTGGGTGACCATGACGATCGTCTGATTCAGCTCCCGGGCCAAATGCCACAACAGGTCAAGGACCGCCCTAGCACTGCGTGAATCAAGGGCGCCGGTGGGCTCATCGGCAAAAACTACTTCCGGGTGGCTGATGAGCGCACGCGCGATCGCGACCCGCTGTTGCTGTCCACCGGAAAGTTCTGCCGGCCTGCGATTCAAAAGAGCTCCGATACCTACGGCATTTGTCAGGTATTCAAGCCACGCGTTGTCAGCGGACTTTCCTCCGAGAATTAGGGGCAAAGTGATGTTCTGCTCAACAGAAAGCGTCGGCAGCAGATTGTAGGCCTGGAAGATGAATCCAACATGGTCACGGCGAAATTGGGTGAGTCTGTCACCGGAGAGCTGCGAGATGTCGGTGGACCCAACGTGCACGCTCCCACGCGTAGGCTTATCCAGCCCAGAGGCCAAGTGGAGAAGCGTGCTTTTCCCGGAGCCGGACGGCCCCATAATGGCGGTGAAAGATCCTTGATAAAGTGCCAGCGACACATTGTTCAAGGCAGTGAGCGTTGCCGGGCCGCTGCCATATTGTTTTTGGACCGAATCCAACCTTAATGCGATGCCTGAATTGGCGGGAACGCCGGTTACTCCGGCGGGCTGATGCTCTGCTTTTCTCATAGTTTCAACGCTACGGATTGGTGCTGCGTACCAACACACTGCCTACTGCCGTCTTTGGGGTATAGCCAGCTATACCCACCAAGTCCCGCCTTTAAGGAAAGATGGAGAAGTGATAAAAGAACGATTTAGCTCGTGGCTTCTAACCCTGCGGTACTTGTCTATTGAGTCCTTTACTGCTGCCCTGTCATTGTGTTTTCTCTTAGTTGGCGCAATGCTTGTGCCGCTGGGGCTCATCACAGGGTTGCCGTTTGCTACGACCGCCGTCGCCATGCTTCGCGAGTGGGCGGATTTGGCTAGGAAACGCACCACTGAATTTTCCGGCCGGCGCCTTAGCACTTCGTATCCTGACATCACAGCCCAAAGTTATAAGGGACGATTTGAACTGCTGTGGTCCCGGACTACCCGCAAAGATGCACTATGGCTGCTTATTCACGGGGTACCTCTACTCGCCATCGGATTTTTCACGATCGCGCTCCCTTTCGCCGCCCTCAATTCCCTGTTGATTCCGCTGTACTGGGAGCCTGTCTCTCACTTCACCGAAATTGCGAACCCCTATCCCGTGACCTCTTGGGCTGCGGCCGCCACTATGCCCTTGGTTGCCGCAGTTTATGCTGCATTGGCTTGGTGGCTCATCCCTGTCACCGGAAGAATGTTCAGCCGGTCCCAAGCTAGGCTTTTGGACATTGGCCGGGCTACGTTGTTGGCCGAACGTGTCACGGCCCTGACGGCTAGCAAGGCCGCAGCCTTAGAGGCTCATTCCTCTGAACTGCGCAGAATTGAACGAGACTTGCACGACGGTGCACAAAACAAGCTGGTCGGTGTGGTCATGATGCTTGGCATGACCATGAGGTCCTTGGAAACCGGCGGTTCTAACACCCTGGAGCATCTGCGTCGAGCCCAGGACGCTGCCACCGATGCGCTGTCCACCTTGCGCACCATGGTCCACGACATTTATCCACCGGTTCTCGACGAGCTAGGTCTAGACGGAGCTCTTTCCGCCGTCGCCGTCCGTAGCGCCTGCCCGTGCACTCTTCACATTTCGCAGCTCCAGCGCTCACCCGCCGCCATCGAGGCCGCCGCATATTTCGTTGTCGCCGAGGCAGTAACAAATACGAACAAGTATGGTTCGGCGACACGTTTAGACGTCAGCTTGGAACGGGAAATCGTGGACAACGTTGACTGCCTAGTGCTCACTGTGGAGGACGACGGCGTTGGCGGTGCGGTGGAGAGGCCTGCCGGTGGACTGGCCGGCATCCGACGCCGGGTTGAAACGTTCGAAGGTACCATGACACTGACCAGTCCTCGTGGGGGTCCAACAACTATCAAGGCGGTTTTGCCATGCGGGTGGTGATAGCAGAGGACGATGTTCTCCTGCGTCAGGGTTTGTCCCTTCTACTGGAAAGTGAGGGTTTCGATGTGGTGGCCGCGGTCGGTGACGGCGAGGCATTTCTAGAAGAATTCCACAACGCCGATGTGGGCGTGGTCGATGTCCGGATGCCGCCATCATTCACTAACGAGGGCCTCAAGGCTGCTGCGGAGGCACGGGCTAGACGGCCAAACTTTCCCATCCTTGTTCTCTCCGCCTACGTCGAGGACCGCTACGCCGGCCAGTTGCTGGCGGCCGGTTCCGTGGGCCTGGGTTATCTTCTCAAGGAGCGTGTTGGTCAGGTCGGGGATTTCGTCGACGCACTAAGAAGAGTGGCCAGCGGCGGTACAGTCATGGACCCGGAAGTCATCTCACAGTTGATGACCCGCCGCCGGGCAGATGACCCCATTCGTTCGCTGACCCCCCGTGAATCCGAAGTCCTGGCGCTTATGGCGGCAGGCCTGGACAACGCATCCATCGCTGGACGCCTGGTGGTATCCGAAACAGCTGTCAGCAAACATATTGGCAACATCTTTGCCAAACTGGGGCTCTCTGCCGGCGACAGCGGTCACCGACGAGTCAGGGCAGTTCTGGCGTATCTACATTCGTAGCCACGCCGTTGCCTTAGTCATTGGCATCCACCATGTTATTGCTCGTGCTCGTCTTTCCTGAGGTCGCCGGCAAGGGTCCCGGATAGCCCAGTTTCCCCTTGGTCGCAACAATGATCGCAACCGCTGCGATTACGGCACCGCTCGCAGATGCCGTCAAAACCATGCCCTCTGCGATGCCCGGAAATATATCTGAGAACAGCAAGGAGCCAACGGTGTTCACACCAACATGTCCAAGGATCAGCAACGGCAGGCTCTGACCGGTCCGGTTAAATAGCCAAACAACAACGACGTTGAACCCGACGCAGAAGATCGTGAAAGCAACCGGACGAGTCCAGTCGGCGTCCGGATACCCACCCCAGTCAGAGAGGAACAGCGGGAAGTGCCACACCGCCCAAATCGGGCCTAGGATCATCGCTGATTTCATGGGGCTGAACTTCGCCTGGAGCCGGGGTAGAGCGAAGTCGCGCCATCCTGGCTCTTCCGCAAGCCCGGTCGTGACGATTTGAACTAGGAGAAGGGGAATATAGAGACTCAGAACCGTAAGGGAAGGTGCTTGGATGACGCCACCAGAAAACGCAACTCCTGTGAGCAGTAAACCTGCGGGAATTCCCAGCAACGCCACGGCGTACCATTTCCAATTGACCCGCCAGCGCCAGAGTCGTCCCAGCCATAAGCGAAGCCCGACGCGGCCGTCACTAATTGCCGTTACGAATAGAGCGCCGCCAAGAGGGCCCAGGTATGCCCCGGGCAAGACGCCCAGAAGCTGGCCGGTCCCTAAAACATCCGGGAATTTGTAATCCCATAGGCCCAGTCCGTTCATGGACAAGATGTAGGGCACCCACGCCACCCAACTCAAACCCATAGCAAGTACAAAGAAGCTGAGCAGGGGGGACCTGCGGATCAGTCCAAGCGGCCCTCCCTTCCCAGCTTCCTGCACAGAATTTGCTGCGTTCATTGGATATTTCCTCCCTCGTCATTTGTGACGAATGCGCCACAAATTAAGCCTAGGAAGAAACAAGAACTGGTTGTAGCGGCAAAGGGAGCAACTTTGGACAGTGCTACCAAAGTTGCAAGCCGCAGGGATGCCGTGCTGGCATTTGCACCTTGGGAAGGGCAACGAATGCACACTGCACGCACGGCGCCCAGCGGCAACAATCAGGCTGCGAGCGCCTTCACTTCGTGTTCGAACAGGGCATCGGCGTCAATGTGCATCGCCGAATAGGCGCCGCCGATTTCCAAGCTCACCAATCCGTGAAGGCGTGACCATAGCCGAAGAGCCAGCTCATAGTCCTCGCTTCCAGCGCCACGGGCGGTCAAGACCTCATCATTGGCAAGGTGCGCAGGGGCTTTTTGTCCACTACGGCGTCCGGCAAGGACGCCCAAGATCACTCCCATGAGTGATCTAGCCGCCTCCGCCAGGGGAGCACTGTGGGCATCATATCCAGGCAAGGGGGGTTTGAAGAGCAGCTCGTACCTGTGCGGTTGTTGACGGGCCCAGTCGCGATAAGCTCGCGCCAGACTTCGCACTCGGTCGATCAATTCTTGGCCAGTTTCATTTGAGGCTGCATCCGCGGCCAGAGCATCCCGCAGATCCGTGTACGCATCGATCACGAGTGCGCCGAGCAGTTCATCCCGATTGGAATAATAGCGGTAGAGAGCCGAGCCTGAAACGGCTAGCCTTTTCGCAATCGCGTTCAGAGAGATCCCTTGAGGGCCTCCCTCGAGCAACTGTTCCGAAGCTATCTCTTTGACCTCTTCACGCATTTGTTCGCGAAAGCGTTCCCTCGTGGAAATCGGGTGTTCCTGTGTTGACATGCTAAACACCTTTCCCAGAATCCATTTTCCTCCCAGTGACGCTAGCACGCCGCGGCTGTTTGGGAAGGCAGCGCCATATCTGCATCGACACCCCGTCTATCATCGTTGCCCTGCAAGCTCTGGGTCAGGAGTAGGCGCCTGACTTGAGGTTGCCGGACTTTTCGGCGACTGATTTGTCGACACGCGGCGCCGGCGGCGAAGTGCCGGCGCTGTGATTCTTTGGACGAAGAAGTATTCCGCGATGACGACGTTGATGAAGATCGCCGCCCACACGCTAGCTGAGTAGACCTCGGCGAATTCGATTCCGAGAACAGGTCGGAGCGCAAGTCCGCTAACAAGGAAAATGCGCAGCGTGACTGCTGAGAACGTGAGGGCGTAATTGCGGACCATCCAGACCCGGTGAAGCTGGACTTCCCCACGTCGGATGGTGCGGTACCCCTGTACGACTGTGTAGAGCCAGGCGACTCCAAGGAGAGCAAAGGCTACCTGCGCCGAGAATCCGTCAACGGAGAGACCCGTTGCTACGATCGCAGCAATAGCGGCAAAGACGACACTGATCATATAGATGCGACCGGTGATCCGGTGGGCGCGCGGAAAACGTGTCCGGAGCGGTGTGATGAATTGGATTGGTCCAAGTACCAGCGCCAGTCCCGCTGGTACTGCGTGAATAGCCAGCGTCAGGTAGTGAAGGGCAACGTCCGTGTTGAGGGGGATCACGCTGTCGTTCGGATTTCCGGTGAGGTATCGCGGCACAGCGTAGATCGCGGTGGCCAGCGCCAGCAAAGCCATGACGATGAGCCCTATGCGAGTACGTCGTGAGGTGCGACGCCGAGGGCCGGATTGTTTGGTGGATATCTGGTCCATAATTTTGGCTTTCCTTTTTATCGTAAAAATCGTGAAATACGGCTACGCTTTAAATGTGAACAGTGATCTAAAAGAAGAGATCATGACGCAATACTACACAACTTCCAAGTTTTGTGAGAGGATATTTCTATGAGCCAATCAACAAGCCCCAAGACCCCGTCCACCTCAACAGCCACATCCGCGGATCCCACCAGGCGCCGCCGTCGAAACATTTACATCGGTGCAGCCGCCGCACTTGCCCTCGCAGTTGGTGGGGTAACCGCCTACTTCGTGACACCTCGCGATATTGCAGTCGTCGACTCTGGCCCCGCACGAGTGGCCGTAGGCACTGTCGAAGGCATCGGTGACATCTTGGTAGACGGTCAGGGGCGCACCCTGTACCTCTTTGAGCCCGATGAGGCCGCAAACGTCACGTGCACTGGCGGATGCGCCAAAAAATGGCCTCCGCTAGAAAAGAACGGCGCCACGGAGCCTGATGTAGCAAAGGGCGTTGACGCATCGGCTGTCTCCACCAAGACAGATCAGGGCGGCGCGGAAGTTCTGACCTTCAACAACTGGCCCCTCTACCGCTATGTTTCGGACGAGGTCGGTCAGGTAACAGGGAACGGTAAAGACCAAAATGGTGGCAAATGGTGGGCATTGACCCCCACCGGAGAGCGCGTGAAGGCGAACTAATCATGCAGCCAGTCCCAGAAGAACAAGAAGGACGCGATCCAGCCGCCGTACCCCATAAGGCCCGGGGCCTGAGTCGTCGGTCGCTGATGGGAATCTTCGGCATAACCGGCGCCACTGCTACCCTCGGCGTCGCCGGTTACGCCGGCGTTTCTCAACTGACAAAGCCTGCTCCAACACCGACTGTGGAGACGGAACAGGTGCAGGCCTCCGACGTCGTCGCATTTGACGGGATTCATCAGGCGGGCATCGCCACTCCCGCGCAGTCAAATGTGGTTCTCACGGCCTACGACGTCGCAGGAACCGCGGGCAAGGCGGAAATCGCCGCCGTCATGAAAGCCTGGACACTTGCGGGGCGGGCGCTGACCACGGGATCGTCGATGGAAGGTGACCCTGACATCAGTACCGGAAGTAGCACAGCGAGTCTGAGCATCACTGTCGGTGTGGGAGCTACTCTCGTGGAGAAAATCAAGGCTCAACGCCCCGGCGCACTCGTCGATCTTCCTGCATTTGCAGGGGACCAAATTGATCCCCTGCGCAGCGGCGGGGACCTAGTGGTGCAATTGTGTGCAGATGATCCGCTTGTCCTGGCACAGGCAGATCGTGTTCTCACCCGCCTTGCTAGGGGAATTTTACGCGTGCGCTGGCAGGAGCAGGGCTTTGGCAGCACGGGCGCGCGGAAGGACGGGCGTACTGGCCGGAATCTAATGGGCCAGCTTGACGGGACGAACAACGTCACAACCAGCGCGCTCGCCAAAGCTGGCCCGATCTGGGTCAGTGACGACGGACCAGCCTGGCTGGCTGGTGGTAGTTATTTAGTGGTACGCCGCATCCGCATGCTCACCGAGCAGTGGGATCAAACGAACAAAGGGCAGCAAGAGCGGGTGATAGGACGCACGAAGGATACTGGCGCCCCGCTCGGCTCAAAGCTTGAAAGCGATTTCGTTGACCTGGAGGCGAAAAATCCCGATGGCAGTCTCACCATCCCGGCAGACAGTCACGTTCGCCTCGCGAAGCCTGCCTCCAGTGCTGAAAATATGATGCGGCGCGGCTACTCCTACCGTGGCGCCGTACTGCCCGACGGCTCCGTGGATCAAGGTTTACTCTTCCTTGCCTTTCAAAAAGATCCGAGCACTAGTTTCATCCCGGTTCAGCAGCGACTGGCAGCCCATGACGCACTTGAGCGCTTCACCTTGACGACGTCCAGCGGTGTATTCGCGATCCTGCCCGGGGTCAGCGCAGAATCCGACTGGTTGGGGTCCGCCCTATTCTCCTGACCCGTTCGCTGTGTTGTAGGCGTTCAGAGCACACTCTTGGGTAACCGATGTGTTGTCACCGCGCCGACGGGCGTCATGGGATGCAAAGGATCAGGGTCCTTTGAACCTGTGGGGCCACCAAGACGTGAATGGCCGACGGCGCTCATCACCGCGTATGCGTCGCCGCCGTCCCAACCGTGGTCCTGAACCAAGAAGCTGAACATGTCTTCATAGCCACGCTTGATACTCTCTTGCACCGGGGTACCCAACCCGACAAAGATCCACTCCTGAGCGGTTTCCACCCGTGGAGCGCGCAGGTTCATACCCTTCACCAGATCCACACTGACAACTGCAATACCTTCGGCCTCGATCGCTACAAACGACGATTCACCTTCCGCCATGATGGCGTGAATGTCACCAATTGATAAGTAAGCACCGTCCACCATGACCGGCAGGTACACGGTGGATCCGGGGCGGCACTCCGTGAGATCCATGTTTCCGCCCTGTCCGTAGCTGGGCATGATGGTGGAATTGGATCCGGTAGCTGGAGCTGTGCCGATGCATCCGATCATCGGCCGTGGCTCAAACGTGTGCCTCTGCGTCACGTGCACTCCGGCGTCGTCAATGGGGATGCGGCGGGCGAAGACTTCTTCTCCCATCACGTCCGCCAATGCCCCGGTGCCGGGGAGGCTGACGGACCAGCCACAATCCTTGAGGCGAATCTCATGGATGGTGACCGCCAGGCCATCGCCTGGTTCAGCGCCCTGCACATACACCGGTCCAGTGACTGGGTTGATCCCCACAGTGAGCTTGTCCATGTCACCGTGAAGATGCAATTGGCGATAAACCTCGTCGCTCGTTTCGAAGCCGATCAGCTCACCAGTACCGGGCTGGATGCGAAGAGCAGGGTTAGCAACGCAGGAAAAACCGAATTTGCCGTGTGTTTTGTCCAGGAAATGTTCCATAAGTTAGAGCCCTTCTCGCATACCAGTGGCAGGAATGTTTTCTGAGTTCAATTCTCCTTCACCGGAGAGGTCAGTCTTGCGCCCACTCTTCCGGTAGTAGGCGAAGACCACAGCGCCGATGATCAGCCAGGCAATGCCGCCAACCTTCGCGTCGATGTTGGCGTTGAGCAGCACGTAGCCGATGATCAAAAAACCGATAATCGGCACCACAAGGTGCAGCAGGAAATTACGGGACTTCTTACGCCACATGTAATGCACAATCACCGCTAAGTGCAACAACATGAAACCAAAGAGTGCGCCGAAGTTCACCAAGGAGGAGATCAGATCAATTTGGCCCACAAAAAACAGCACCAGAACTGCTGAAACAACAGACACCAGGAGAATGGCGTTCTGCGGCACTTGGCCATGATTGAGACGGCTGAGGAACTTGGGCAACTGCCTGTCACGGCTCATTGAGAACAGCAGCCGGGAAGTGGCGGCTTGTGCAGCCATGGCGTTGGCGATGCCCACGGCGAGCACATTCACCGCGAAGAACGCCGTCGTCCAGCCACTGTTGGAGGCAGCCTGGACGATCGTGAAGAATGCATTGCCTACTTCATCCTCTCCGAACGCCTCGCGGCCACCGGCAAGTGCGCTGGCGAGCCAGGTCTGCAAAATGAAGAGGAACGCCACGATGCACAATGCCAGCACCATGGCACGTCCCGCCGATTTACGTCCCCCGGATGCCTCCTCGGACAGGGTTGCGATTCCGTCGAATCCGAGAAAGCTAAGCACCGCAATGGAGAGCGCGGAGGCGATCAACGGTCCGGTGACTTTGCTCGAGTCCCATAACTGATCAATAGAAAATACGGCCCCGGGAACTGTCCCACCCGTCAGAGCAGTGACGGCAATGATCACGAAGATCACCACGAAAATCAGTTCGATTGCGAGAAAGACCCGATTGATCAGTTTCATCGAACTAACGCCCATGAGGTTAATTCCCGTGTTGATGGCCACGAAAACCAGGGCCCATACCCATCGTGGCGAATCCGGAAAAATGCCCACCATCGATTCTGCGGCGAAGACGTAGAGAAGCGTGGGCACCAGCAAATAATCAAGCAGGATGGCCCAACCGGCGAAGAATCCGGCGTTGGGATGAATCCCGCGACCCACGTAAGAGAATACGGAGCCGGCCAGTGGGATGGACTTTGCCATCTGTTGGTATGCCAGCGCCGTAAAGATCATGGCGATCAGCCCAATCAAATAGACCAGGGGCACCATCCCACCGGCGGCGTTGTACACCACCCCGAAAATAGCCCAGGGCGCAATGGGGACCATGAAAATCAGACCATAGACGAGCAGGTCTGCGGTGGACAATGAACGCTTGAGTTCTTGTTTATAACCGTATGCCTCCAGCTGTTGCTGGGGACTCAATTCTTTCGAATCATCTGCAGTTCTCATGGACGACGGCTTCCTCTGGGAGTGGTTGGACGGTTCAGGGCAGCGCCCTGCTTTAATGAAATTGCACAGCTCTAATGAAATTGCACAGCTCTAGTGATCTTGCTCAGCCAGAAAATCTGCGACAACCTTCCGGAAATTAGCTGGCTGTTCCAGATGAACGCAATGGCTCGCATCGGCGAAGACGTGGCTTAGCACGTTGGGGATCCCGTCGATGAACGGCTGCCAAGTGGCAGGAGTGGCTTCATCGTGCTCACCCGCCACCACCAGGGTTGGGACCTCTACTGCCGGGAGTTTGTCAATGATGCTCCAGTTGCGCAGTGTTCCCACCACATGGAACTCATTAGGTCCGTTCATGGTGTGGTAGACGGTCGGATCGGCCCCCATCTGATCTTCGCTCTCTTGAAAGTCCACTGGAGTGGGAACTGTTCGGCAGACGTGACGCCGGTAAAATTCTTCGGTGGCGCGCAGGTATGCGGGATCAGTAATGGTCCCGTTTTCTTCGTGCACGGTCAAGGTCTGTTGAACTTCGGCGGGCAGCTGCGACCTGAGCTCACTTGCGGCTTGCGTCCACAGCTCCATGGACGCCGGAGAGTTGGCGATCACCAGGCTTTTGAGGCCAACAGGTTGGCGGGTTGCGATTTCGGCTCCGAGCATTCCGCCCCACGATTGGCCCAGTAAATGGAAGGAAGAGAGCCCAAGCTGACTCACCAGATTCGTAAATTCGTCAACAAACAGCTGCGGGGTCCAAAAATCGGCCGGAGACTGCCGTAGATGGGTACTATTACCGCACCCAAGTTGGTCGTAGTGGATTACTGTGCGCCCGGTACTTGCCAGCTCTCCGAGGTTACGCAAATAGTTGTGAGCCATGCCGGGACCACCATGGAGCACTACTAACGGCAACGCCTCTGGGCGGGCAGCGTCTGGCTGCTCCATCCGAACCCACGTCTTGTAGTTGCCGAAGGGGACTAGTCTCGTAGTAACCGTAGACACTTGCACTCCTTTGTGTAGTCGTCACATCCGCAAGCGGGCCAGCCGCTGCTTGTGAACAGCATGACTGATAAATGGTCTCGAAGATAGACCATTTCGGTATTTGATTTGGATGGATAAAACGATGACACCGCGAAATCTGCCCACACAGCAGGCACAAACCGCTCAATCGCTCCCAGCGGGCACTCTCCCAAGTGCTCTTCCCGGCACCTTGAATTCGGTGCAAACGGTCACTACCGCTGTGGACCAGGTAACCGACCGGCTGATCACAGCAATGGCCATCGGAGAGTACCTCCCGGGATCCAGGCTGCCCGCCGAGCGAGAACTTGCAACCATGTTGCAAGTTGGGCGGATGACCGTGCGCGCGGCGATCTCACGGCTTGTAGACGGCGGCCTCCTCGAAACGACGCGGGGGCGCGGCGGCGGTTCTTTTGTTCGGCAGCAAGCCGGTTCAGACTCACACGCTTCGGTCCACCGGACACTGACGGCTAGATGGGACGCACTCCGCGATACGTGCGAGGCCGTGAGCCTGCTCCATGGCACCATTGCCCGAGCCGCAGCAAACAATAGAACTGACGCAGATGCCTCAATTTTGCGAGATCGACTGGAAGAATTCCGCGCCGCAGCCTCCGGTCAACCATCTCAAAAAGCCGATGAACGCCTGCATCTTTCCATCGCTGAAGCCGCTCACAACACCACCTTGCAGATAACGCTATTCGAGGTGGAATCAAGGGTGAGTATCGCCGCGCCGTCGCACCTCTGGGGCCTGCCTAACGGCATGCGGGAAATGGAAGCACGCGCGCTGGAAGACCATGAGAACTTAGTGGCGGCAATCTGCGAGGGCGACGTAGAACGAGCCGGAACTATTGGTACCGAACACGCCCAGATTGACTTCGAACTACTCCAGGCAGCACTCCGGGAAGCGAACGGGCCAACGATTTAACATGGTTCCTTAGAGAAACAGAATCTAAACATGGCTCATCCGCCTCCAGGAGGCGCAGGTACAGCGGTATCTAGCCAGCCAAAGTGCTGATCTTTTCTCCCGCAGGGCTCACTACCCACCAGACACCCTTGACTCCTTGACCTTTGATTTCCTTCGGTCCAGAGTCCTTGGAGAAGAGGTACAGCGGCAATCCATTGAGCGTAAGTTGCTGAGTTCCAGCCTCCGTGGCAATGCTCCCCGTCGTCCCGCTCACTCCGTCTAGAACGGGCGCACCGGAGCCTGCAGGAACCGCTGGCCACAGTGCCGGGCAATTACCCGTGCAGGCACTCTTGCCGGAATCCTTGACATCCGAGTCGAAAACGTAGACGGACAAGCCCTCGCCGTTGACCACGATGTCTCCAACTGTCGTGGCAGCCGTCTTCAGTTTCACCGGCGAACTAGTGCTAGAAGAGGTACTTGCACTCGCGGCACTAGATGACGTGCCGGCGTCCGGAGTGGCGCTTGAGGTGCTACAACCCGTCAGCACGAAGGCTGCCAGCGAAATCGCGGCCACGGTGGTGCTCACTCGTTTGTTCATGAAATCTCGTTTCTCTCTTGTCGACGACCCAGAGATATGTGGGTGGCTCACTAAAATTGCTTTGTCCGACGCGACTACGCCGATACGTCCTAAGACGCTGCCGCACCACTGCTTGGTTCATTCGTAGAGAAGATTCCAACAATTGAACTTTCCGCGGCCACTGTGCGTCTTACAAAGACAAGTTGTATTTGTAATCGACGACGACGTCAGGGTCTGCAATGCCATTGGATGAACAAACAGTGGAAGAGATATACCGGGATCATGCCCCGGCGCTGCGACGCTTCGCCGTGGGGTTCACAGCCAGCCGCGCCCAAGCCGAGGACGTCGTGCAGGAGACGATCCTGCGCACCTGGCAGCAAGCTCCAAAGATCACCACCAGCATGCGCAGCTACCTTTTCCGGACAGCCAGGAACGTCATCATTGACAATTTTCGTCGGCAGCAGCGCCGCCCACACCAGGTCCATTCAGCGGACGTGGAGCAGGTGAGCGTGGCCGTAGAGAATGTTGATAGGTTACTCACCAAGGTCTTGATGGAAGAAGCACTGGCACGGCTTAGCGTCGATCACCGAAACGTCATTATCGCTCTTCATTATCGCCGTTACACTGCCGTTGAAGCGGCCGTACAGCTCAGCGTCCCAGTAGGAACCGTAAAGTCCCGGGCCTTCTACGCCCTTAAGGCGCTGCGCAGCGTTTTAGACGAGATGGGAGTGGAAGCATGAGCGAAGAACCAACAGAGCACGCCAGACTGCACCACCTCGTGGGCGCCTATGTTCTCGGCGGCATCGAGCTGAACGAGCGGCACTTATTCGAACAACATCTGGACACGTGTACGCAATGCTTGGAAGAACTATCCTCGCTGCAGAATCTTCCCAAGCTCCTTGACGCCGTTTCCTTGGAGGACACCCTCGCACTAGTTTCGCCCGGCAACGCGGGCGTTCCTGCCTTTGGCAACCCGGGCGATGAGACAGGGACGGGGCCACTGATGAGAAAACTGAGTAAGCGCCGCCGTAACTCCCGCCGTCGCTCTGCAGCCTTCGTTTCTGGCGCCGCGGCGCTCTTTTTAGCTGTTGGTTATCTCACGGGATCGGCAGCGCAAGTGCCAGTAAAACCCGAGCTAAATTTTACGATCAGTACGGCCTCCGGCCCTCAGATCCAGCTTGGACTGATTAGAAAAGCGTGGGGAACGGAGCTTGCACTCGAAGGAAATGGCCTACCAGAACAGGGCGTTCTGTCCCTGTGGATCAAGGACAGATCGGGGCGCTATGACCGGGCCGCAAGCTGGAACGCCACGGCCCTGGGCCGGGCCGATGTGGTGGGGGCAACTCCGATGGCCATCCAAGAGATGCTCGACATCGAAATCCGTGACGGCGGCGGAAAGACTATAGCGATCATGTCTCCAGGTACCCAAAACCAAGCTTCGTAAATGCCGGCCGGGACGCCCTACCGGCGGCGTCCCACCCACAGTCCATTCAGCAGTGGAATTACGGAGGCGATCATCAGCACATTGCCTAGGACCAAGTCGTTGGATCGGACCATGGCTCCTGCAACGAGCACGACCCCGAAAATTACTGCCGATGTCAATCGTTGAGCCATGCGGTTTAGCTGGGCCACCGTCCGTTCCAACCGCGGACTGGACACTGCCAAGGAACCCTCGTCCAGGCGCGTGAGAAGCCCATCCACTCTTCTAGGCAGACGCCCTAACATTCCAGCAGTCTCAAGCGCCGACTTTGACACGTCCCGGATAATGTTGCCGCGTTCATCGCGTAGTAGCACGGCTGCAAAGGGCTCCACGGAATCCCACAGATTAAACTCGGGGTCCAGCGAACTACACACCCCAGAGGTCAGCGACATGGCACGGATGATGAGAAGAAAGTTCTCGGGCAGCTGGAACGGCAATGAGCGCACTACCTCGCCAAACTCCACACCAAAATCCGCAAATTCCCGCGGATCCACGTCACGAAGCTGCGAGAAACCCATCCCGCCAAACCGCGCGAAAAGCTCTGTCATGGCCCGCTCCAGCTCAGCTGTGTCTGCCGATGGAACCAGCACACCCATGCCGCGGATGGCCTCCACTAAACCTTTACCGTCACGCGAGGCGGCGGCAATCAACAGTTTACGCAACCCACTACGCGTCGTGGGCACAACCTCGCCCATCATGCCGAAATCGATGAATGTGAGCTTCCACGGATGCTCAGCGCCGGCATCATTGACCGGTGTGATAAAAATATTGCCTGGGTGTGGATCCGCATGGAAAAAGCCGTTGGTGAACAACTGCTCAAACATCACAGAGGCAAAAACGGGGGCAACTTGAACCGGATCGATGCCCGCCGCAAGCAGTGCCTTGGCATCAGTAATCTTAATCGCTGTGACATCTTCTAAGGTGAGCACCCGGCGAGTACACCGCTCCCAGACCACGCCCGGGACGCTCACTCTAGCGTCGTTGGCGAAATCGTCGGCAAAGCGTTCGGCATTGGCAGCCTCGTGCAGGTAGTCGATCTCCTCGAGGCTGGTCAGCGCAAACTCCTCTATCAAGGCAGGCACGTCCGCGCGATCAGAGACGACACGTATGCGGCGCAACCAGCCTCCCACTTTACGCAGGGCCGCGAGATCGACATCGACAATCGCGTCGATGCCCGGCCGCTGCACTTTCAACACCACACTCTGCAGGCCAGTGTCGGCGGCGTCTTGGGGAAGAAGCTGCGCTCGATGCGCCTGCCCCAGCGACGCAGCGGCGATAGCCGTTTCGTCGACAGAGGCGAAAACCCGAGTTAGAGGTGCACCCAACTCTGCCTCGGCAAGAGCCCGGATTGCGGGGAACGGGACCGCCGGGACCTCGTCCTGAAGTCCTTCCAATTCGGCGGTAATTTCCGGTGGAAGTACGTCAAGCCTGGAGGACATAAACTGACCGACTTTGATCATCAGCCCACCGAGGTCCACCGCAAGCACATGGAACCGCTGAGCGAATCGGCGCATCCTTTTGGGTCGGGATCGTTGCGAAATTTTACCCAGCCAAATACGGGGTAGAAAAAGCTCAAACCACCATGTAACCGCCAGATACCACGCCGCAAATCGAAGGATTCGTCGGTAGCGGGCACGCGTGTCCGCACCACCGGGGCGCGAATCTGCCCGACCGCGTTGAACCGACGTCACCCAGTCAGTCCTGGGCGAGGATTGAGTACAGTCGACGGCGTGCTTCGTCGAGGACTTTCACAGCCTCCTGAACTTGCTTTGCAGTACCGGTGCGGCCCACCTGAGCCGCGGCCTGTGCCAGTTCGACGCCGGCCTTGGGTAAAGCAGCAAACCCGCCACCCGTCGTCGACTCTGCTGACTCCCACGGAACTGAAGCTTCACTGCCAGCAACTTCCTCGCGGCCGGCGTCGGTCAGAGAATAGATTTTTCGGCCATTGGATTCTTCAGCACTGATCAGTCCTTCGTCGGCCAGCAACTGCAATGTGGGGTACACGGAGCCGGCACTTGGCTTCCAATTACCCCCACTGCGTTCCTCGATCTCGTGAATAATCTGGTAGCCGTGCATCGGTGACTCGGCGAGGAGCGCCAAAACGGACGAGCGCAATTCACCGCGAGCAGCTCGAGTGCCCGAGCGCTTTTCAAACCTTGATTTGAGGTCTTCAACGGCCTGCCACATGCCGTCCATATTGGTGGGGCCAAATCCGCTTGCCGGGAATGAATTACGCATCATGTTCTCCTTATGTCGGTTCGGGACAGTTCGTGACAAGCGGTCAGCTGGGCCGCCAGCCTGTCACGAACGATATACAACGATAGTTAACGATACATCTAGACTCCGGCGAAATCCATGGCTTGGGGCTGTGGGAAAGAATATTCAGCCGACGGCGAAAACATTGTGTTTCCCTGTATGGAAGAACCAAGACGAGTGCGCCAGGCGTCGGAATCGGACAAATTCACTACGACAGCACTGGCGGCCTCTTCAACCTCGCGATAGCGCCAACGATGGCAACAACAAGCAAGTTGCGATGCTGCCTCGCTACTACTCTGCTTGGCCAGGGGCGGGAAGATCAGTGGCTGGCAGGAGCTCTTCGATGAGAGTCATGACGCGCAATTTTATGCCATCTCGGATGGCCCTCACAGCATCGATCTCCTGTCCCGCGGGGTCCACGAATTCCCAATCCTCGTAGCGTTTGCCAGGGAAAATGGGGCACGTGTCCCCGCAGCCCATGGTGATCACTACATCGGATTCCTGCACCGCATGGGATGTGAGGACCTTCGGGATTTCCTTCGTCAAGTCGATCCCTTCCTCAGCCATAACAGCTACTGCCGCCGGGTTGACTGACGCCGAGGGTTGGGAACCAGCCGAGCGCACCTCAAGGTTTCCTGAGGACATAACACTCAGATAGGCGGCAGCCATCTGGGAACGTCCGGCGTTATGGACACAAACAAACAGGACAGAGGGCAACTTGGCATCAGGGGTGAGGGGCATGTTTCTATTCTCCTGAGAAATTATGAGCAGTCCGGCAGCCTGCCGCTGGCTAAGACGTGAAGTACCTTTTCCGCGTCCACAGGGCAACGTAGACGAGGGCAACCAGGACGGGGACTTCAATGAGCGGACCGACTACTCCGGCCAGAGCTTGGCCGGAGGTGACCCCGAACGTACCGATCGCGACGGCAATGGCCAGTTCAAAGTTGTTACCGGAGGCCGTAAACGCCAAGGTGGTGGTTTTGGCGTAGCCCAGTCCTAGTGCGCGCCCAATGACCATACTCACTCCGAAAACCACCACGAAGTAGACCAACAGCGGAACGGCTATCCGAACGACGTCCAGCGGTGCGGACGTAATGCTCTTGCCCTGTAAAGCAAATAGCAACGTGATGGTGAACAGCAAACCGTAGAGCGCCCACGGTCCAACTTTAGGCAGGAAGGAACCTTCATACCATTGCCTGCCTTTGGCCTTCTCACCAATGGTTCGGGATAGGAAACCAGCAAGTAGGGGGATACCAAGAAAGACAACAACTGAGAGCATGATCGCTCCGAAGGAGAAATCCGCACTGCTGACAGGCAGGCCTAGCAGGGCGGGTAATACCTGAAGGTAAATCCAGCCCAAGGCGCCAAAGGCAAGCACTTGGAAAACAGAATTGATCAAAACCAGTACAGCGGCAGCTTCCCGATCTCCGCACGCCAGATCATTCCAAATCATGACCATGGCGATGCACCGCGCCAGTCCAACAATGATCAGGCCGGTCCGGTACTCCGGAAGGTCAGGAACGAAGATCCAGGCCAGGGCGAACATGAATGCCGGCGCCAGGACCCAGTTCAGGACTAGCGAGGTGATCATGAGCTTGCGGTCCGCCACGACACGGCCAGTCTCGCTATAGCGAACTTTCGCCAGGACCGGGTACATCATGACGAGCAGTCCCACTGCGATCGGAAGGGACACCGAGCCGATTTTCACCGCATCCAGGGCCGTGTTCAGTCCTGGAATAAAGCTGCCAAGTAGCAGCCCGACCACCATCGCGAAAATGATCCACACCGGCAAGAACCGGTCCAAGGTAGAGAGCTTGCCCAGAACCGCAGCCTCTGCTTTCGGGGACGGGTCGGTGGTCCTGGTATTCAAAAGTCTCCTTGCGGCTGAACATAAAATTGATCGTTGTCGATACAAAGAGTATTGCCGCATATATCGACAACTGTCAATATATTGACATAATAGGCACATGGACACTGCCTTAGCGTTCCCGGCTGGCGAGGATCAGCTCTGTTGTGCACCGAGCGAACGCCCGGCTATCGACGCCGCCCACGCAACGAGTGCGGCACAAGTTTTGAAGGCATTCGCCGACCCGAACCGAATTAGGCTGCTCTCGATCGTCAAGGCGGGCGACGGCGGTGAAGCCTGTGTCTGCGATCTCACCGAGCCTCTCGATTTGGGTCAGCCCACTGTTTCCCATCACCTAAAGATCCTGGTCGACGCCGGACTATTGAAGCGTGAGAAACGTGGTACTTGGGCCTACTACTCTGTGGTGCCCGGCGCCCTCGAGCGCGCCGCGGCCCTCATCACGAACCTTTAGGCCTAGTACCGCGCCTGTTCGTCTTGGGACCACGTACACCCCACGCCGTGAATCGAGTTCTGGCACCGCATGAGGGAAGCCCTGTGTAAGAGAAGCCCTGCGCGAGGGACTTTCGACTCTGTTTTGATGTCGGCGTCAGTGATCAAATCGTTGGTGTGGCAAGGGATGCCTTGCCACACCCGATTGAGAGCATCCGCAGGTGCTTCTACGTGAACGAGGACGATTGATGGATTTTATCCGAGCGATTCTTACTGCTCAACCCTTGATAGTCCTGTTCCTCACCCTCACCTTGGGGTACCTTCTGGGGAAAATCAGAATTGGCACCTTCGTCCTCGGCGGAATTGCCGGAACATTGATCGTCGGTGTCATTATTGGGCAGATCGGCATCCCCATCGACCCGGGGATCAAGGGCATCTTCTTTGCCCTATTTATCTACGCCGTCGGTTTTCAGGGTGGCCCCCAATTCTTCCACGCCCTTAACCGCCGTTCCTTGAACCAACTCGTTTCAGCGTTCGTCATGTGTTTTTTGGGATTGTTGACCGTATTGGCGGGTGCTTGGATATTTGGTCTGGATCGGGGAATGGCGGCAGGGCTTGCCAGTGGCGGGCTAACACAATCGGCGATCATCGGCACGGCCGGTGACGCCATTGCGAAACTTGGCCTGTCATCAGATATCACCAAGACTATGCAGACGAATGTCGCCGTAGGCTACGCCGTGGCGTATATTTTCGGATCCCTAGGTCCCATCATTCTGGTCACCTGGCTCTTGCCTTCACTCAAACGCTGGGATATCAGGAAGGAAGCGCTCAAACTTGCAGCGTCCTTAGCTGGTGGACATCCAGAACTCGAACCTGGCCAGTTCAATGCAGTCCGTCCCATAATCACACGGTTTTTTCCCGTAACTTCCGGCGGCAAAGCGGAAGGCCGAAGTTCAATCGAGATTGACGCTGCGTTATCCGATGCCTCGATTGAAGCGATCATCCGCGGCGGGCTCACACAGACGCTCACTGATACAACAACCTTGATCAGTGGGGATGTCGTCGCCGTGACCGGAACCTCCGAGACCATGGAGAGCGCCCGCACCTACTTCGGGAGCGAATCCCAGGCACCTGCTGATTTTCAATTGGTGGAGGAGAGCAGGGAAATTATCTTAACAAACAAGGCGCTGGCGTCGCGGGAAATATCCGAAATACACGACCACGTGAATGTTGATACTCGTCACGGAGTTTTCCTGACCCAGGCCAAACGTATGGGCCGCGACCTTCCGCTGCTGGGCAAGCTACGGCTTAACCGAGGCGACGAACTCCATTTCATCGGACGTCCCAGTGATTTGGACCGAGTTGAGTCAAAGATCGGCTACAAGATCACTGCGGCGAACATTACGGACTTTATTTTCTTCGGTATCGGGATGGCAATTGGCTTGTTGTTTGGCCTGGTCAGCTTCAAGTTGTTTGGCATTCCGGTCTCAATTGGAAGCGGCGGCGGCTGCCTGATTTCTGGACTGATGTTTGGCTGGCTACGCAGCGTTCACCCCAGGTTCGCGGCCCTTCCGCTGGGTGCCTCCAACTTCCTGCGGGACTTCGGCCTTGCCGTGTTTGTAGGAATCGTTGGCATCACAGCCGGCCCTCAGGCTTTGACCGCCATCAGGGAATATGGGCTAACTCTCTTGTTCCTCGGTTTTGGCGTAACTCTCATCCCCCCACTCATTACCTTCTTTTTCTCCTACTACGTCTTGCGCATTCGTAATCCCATCGAAGCATTGGCGTGCGTAGCGGGCGGCCGCAGCGCTAACCCTGCCTTCGCCGCGCTGTTAGTCAAAGCAGGCAACGCCACCCCAGTGGTCTCCTTCACCGTCACTTATGCAGTGGCCAACGTGTTCCTGACCTTATGGGGTCCGATCATCGTAGGCATCATCACGAAAAACGCCTCCTAACTTGTTCCGAAAGGTTTTCTCATGTCAGAGCAGAACTTCAACAGCCTTGCCAATCTGAGCCCCTTCGAGCTCAAGGACAAACTCATTGCGGCCGCGTCCTCGGATACTGAACGGCTCATGCTTAATGCTGGCCGTGGGAATCCGAACTTTCTTGCCACCTTGCCCCGACGCGCTTTCTTGACCTTGGGTGAATTTGCTATCCGGGAATCCGAGCGCTCCTACTCTTTTCTCGACAGCGGATTCGGCGGATTACCCGAGCGGGACGGCATTGTCCAGCGATTCGAAGCTTTTGCCGCGCACCAGGACCACGGTGAGGGCGTCACCTTTTTGCGCTCTACTATCTCCTATGTCAAGGACAGGCTGGGGCTAGACCGGGATGCATTTCTCTATGAGATGGTGGGAGCGTTTTTAGGGTGCACGTACCCGACGCCGCCACGAATGCTCTCCCATACCGAAGAGATCGTGAAGGCATACCTGATTCAAGAAATGTTTGGGCCGTTGAAGTCCGACGGCGAATTTTCCATCTTCGCCACGGAGGGTGGAACGGCAGCAATGACCTATATCTTCCAAAGTTTGGCCGTCAATGCTCTGATTCAACCCGGGGATAAGATTGCAATGGCCACGCCCATCTTCTCTCCTTACCTCGAAATTCCTGTCCTGGCCGAGTATGGACTGGATATAGTGGACATCCGGATGGACCGCACTGCGGACTGGCAGTTGCCGGACGAGGAGATCGCTAAGCTCCTCGATCCAGCCATCAAGGTTTTTTGTCTCGTGAACCCGAGTAATCCACCATCGTCCAAGTTGTCCGATGCGGTCTTGGACAAACTGGCGGAACTGGTCAGTGCTCAACGTCCCGATCTAATCATTGTCACTGACGACGTGTACGGGACTTTCGCCGACGACTTCGTCTCGCTTTTCGCCAAGTGTCCCCGGAACACCTTGTGCGTTTACTCCTTCTCGAAATTTTTCGGGGCAACAGGGTGGCGACTCGGTGCCATCGCGCTGCACCACGAGAACATTATCGACGAACTTATTGCTGCCCAAACAGAGACCGAGAAGTCAGCCACGGATGCCCGCTACGTCACGCTGACAAGTGAGCCCCGCAAACTTGCGTTCATTGACCGTCTGGTTGCGGACAGCCGGGCCGTAGCGTTGAACCATACAGCCGGGTTATCGGGGCCTCAGCAATTGCAAATGGCCCTTTTTGCGCTCAACGCGCTGATGGACAGACTGGACCGATACAAGGACGCTGCGAAGCAACTCATTCGCCGGCGCTATCAAACGCTGTACCGAAACATCGGCGTCACCGCCGACTACCAACCAAACGACGTCAATTATTACAGTCTTATTGATCTGCAAGAGATCAGTAAGGAACTCTATGGCGCGCAATTCCAAGCCTGGTTTATAGAACAAGACATCGGTACGGCGTTCCTCTTTCGCTTGGCGGAAGAAACAGGGGTAGTCCTACTCCCGGGCAAAGGATTCGAAGTCGTCGATACTTCGGCCCGGGTCTCGCTGGCCAACCTGACCGGATTCCAATACGAAGCCATCGGGAAGGCAACCCGACGTGTCATCGACGAATACTATGAATCGTTCACGGCCACGCAACGCTGAATTAAATTGTCCACCATCAAGTTGTGCACAATCTACTTTTATGCGAGGATTTATAGATGAGTCACGGTGAGAGTTTTGCAGGAGAAGGCGCGGACCCTCTTCACCAGATAATTTGTTTGGCCTATCCGTAGTCTTTCCAGCTCACCTGGCCCAAATGCCAATCTAACGAAAGGTCCAACTAATGGGTCCCCTCTACACCGCTGAAGCCCTCTCAACCGGGGCGGGCCGAAATGGTCACGTACGAACCACGTCCGGAACAGTTGACCTTGATCTGGCAATCCCGAAAGAAATGGGCGGATCAGGCAACGGAGCAAACCCAGAGGAACTATTCGCAGCCGGATACGCCGCTTGTTTCCACTCCGCTCTACAGCTGGTTGCGCGCGAGCAGAAAGTCACCATCTCGGGTACCTCAGTTGGAAGCCGCGTGCATATCCTTCCCAATGATCAAGGCGGCTTCGTTCTCGCGGTAGCCCTTGAGGTTGTTATCCCAGAAATCCCTCGCGACCAAGCTCAGGCGTTGGCAGATGCCGCACACCAGGTGTGCCCGTACTCGAATGCCACTCGCGGCAATATTGAAGTCACCGTCAACGTCGTAGAAGACTAAGCCTCAAAGCAAGGAATCTCATGCACGGTTTCATCAACCTTCTTCGGACCATCAGCAGGCTCGCTCTCGGTGGGGTTCTACTGAGTGCCGGACGAGGGCATCTAGGTAAAAAACGCCAAGAATTCCAGGCCCAGGTTCCGGGCTGGTTTCCAGCATCGAAAGACGCCGTCGTCCTCGTATCCGGGGGCATTGAATTGACACTTGGCACGGCTCTTATCGCATGGCCCCAGCAAAAATCAGGTGTTGGACGGGCAGCAGCGGTGTTCTTCGCTTTGGTATTTCCCGGAAATATCTCCCAGCTCGTCACCAAGACCTCGGCTTTCGGACTAGATACAGACCGCAAGCGTGCCGTCCGTCTGCTCTTTCAACCATTACTCATCGCGTGGGCCCTTTGGTCCACACAGTCAGCTCGGCACACCAAATCTTAGAGTAGATGCGGTCAGTTACACACCCCCCGCGGACTGTTTTGGGTCCGCCCATAATCAAGGATTGAGAGCATCATGCGAGCTTTAGTGCATCACGATTTTGGAGATCCCTCCGAGGTTCTCACCGTCGAAGACATTCCTGTCCCTGACCCAGGTTCGGGTGAAGTTCGTGTTCGGCTACTGCTCTCCCCCATCCATAACCACGATCTCTGGACCATCCGCGGCACTTATGGGTTCAAACCCGAATTACCAGCTCGCGCGGGCTCCGAAGCCGTTGGTATCGTCGATGCCATCGGTGATGGTGTCACTGGCCTTAATGTGGGTCAACGGGTTGCCACGGGCGGCACTTTTGGGGTCTGGGCGGAATACTTCATTGCCAAGGCGGGTGCTTTGATTCCAGTAGACGATTCTATTTCTGACGAGGTAGCTGGCCAGCTGATTTCCATGCCATTTAGCGCTATCAGTCTCTTGGACTCGTTGAACCTGTCTTCGGGCGACTGGTTTGTTCAAAACGCCGCCAACGGTACAGTGGGGCGCCTCTTGGCTCAACTCGCTGCGGCGCGAGGGCTCAACGTTATTGGCTTAGTCAGGCGTGGCGATGGAGTGGGTGAGCTCTCCGAACAGGGCATCAAGAACATTGTTTCCACTGATTCCACTGGATGGGTCAATGAGGTAAGAGCGATCGTAGGCGACGCGCCTATTATTGCTGGCATCGACTCTGTAGGAGGCAGTGCAAGCGGGGAGGTACTTTCACTTCTTGCTGACGCTGGCACTCTGGTAGTTTTCGGTGCTATGCAATCCCCTGTGATGCAAATCGGATCTGGAGACATTATCTTCAAACAACTAAGCGTCCGCGGTTTTTGGGGAAGCAAGGTCAGCGCATCTATGCCCTGCCAAAAGCGTGGTGCACTGCTTGGCGAACTAGTTGACTACATTGGCAGCGCAGTAATAACGCTTCCGGTGGAAGCCAGCTACTCGTTCGACGAAGCAAGGACTGCGGCAAAGGAGAACTTAACTCCCGGCCGCGTAGGGAAGATTGTGCTACATCCGTAGTCCTACGCTTGCCTAGTTCCGGGCACGCGCGATCAAATACGCCTGGGGAGTGTGCTCGTCTTTATCGGCTTCCCGGACCAGCCGAGCCTCGATGGCAAAGCCAGCCGATTCTAAGAGAATTTCGATTCTCTGTGGATCCATCAAGAAAGCGTCCAGATTGATCGCGTGTCCATAGGCGTGCTCAATGTGCCGTTGAGTGTCACCTACTTGGAAAGCGAGAAGAAGGAATCCTCCCGGTATTAGGGCCCTGGCGAAGCCGTCGAAAACATCACGACGGCGTTGGGGTGGAGTGTGGATGAGCGAATACCAGGCGAGGATCCCACCCAACTCCCCCGGAGCGGCGTCTAGCGCTTCCACAGTTCCGACGGCAAAATTGATCGATGGATAGGACCTTCTCGCAACCTCAACCATGCCAGGCGAAAGGTCAATTCCGCGCACACTCACCCCGCACGAGTCCAGATAGCCCGCAACTCTTCCAGGGCCACAACCGGCGTCCAGCACTGTTAGATTACCCGTGCCGCGGACCCGTTCAGCAAAGATAGAAAGAACACCCCTGTCATAAGGTTTCTCCGCCATAAGGCCGCGCAATAGTTGTTCGTAGCTCACTGCTACGGCGTCATACGCGGCCCGAGTCCGTGTGATATCACGAGGTTCATTCATAGCTCCGATCATAAGTGCGGCATGACAGTGAGGTGACTCAGTCCGCGAACGGGTTTAGCCCAGTCGCCTTTACGGAAAGAGCGAACAGGCGATCTGCGGCGTCCATGTCGATAGCCCATTTTTTAACGCCTCCCGTTGCCAGTGACCCTTGCGCTTGCGCAGCGAGACCCAAAATGGAGCAGTCTTCGCAATACACCCCGCCGCGGTCTACCAGCTGGGGGGCGGTTGCAGCCCACAAGGCTGTCGCAGCTCCCTGAGCCGGGGTCTTGAACATTTCGTTCGGTTTGCCGTCTGCGTCAACCCACTGCCGTTTGATGAGTTCTTCACGAGACATGTGCCGCTGAAGCTCCGTCATGATCCCGCCCGGGTGTACGGAGAATGCGTGGACGCCATGCGAGGCGGCGCGGGCGTCGAGGGCAACGGCAAATAGCGCGTCGGCCGTCTTGGACTGGCCGTAGGCGATCCATGGATCGTACGGCGTGTGTTCGAAGTTAATGTCATCAAAGTTGACCGGCGAAAGGTAGTGCCCCGTTGACGAGTAGGACACCACGCGGGCGCCGTCACTTAGCAGTTCAGCTACCCCCGCAACGAGGGCAAAATGACCTAGGTAGTTCACTCCGAACTGCGATTCCCATCCCTGGGGTGTGAGCGAGTACGGCGAGGCCATCACCCCTGCGACGTTGATCATGATATCGATCGCGGTGCCATCTTCTCGAACAGATTGGGAGAATGCGGCGACCGAATCAAGATCACCAAGATCCATCGCCGTGACGGTCACCCCGGCTAAACCGGCAAGGGCAGCCCTGGCGGCGTCCGGTCGTCTAGCGGGGACTATAACAGCAGCCCCCGCGACGGTTAACGCCTTCACCGTCTCGATCCCGAGACCTGAATAGCCGCCCGTGACAATGGCGGTCTTTGACGCCAGGTCCGAAGAGGAGAGGACTTCGGTGGCTGTGGTGCGATACCCGAACGCGGTGGCAAGAGGCTGCTGGCGGACGATCATGTCTTCTGTTGTAGTCATACCCAACAGGCTACGATTTAGAGTGCACTCTAGGTCAAGGGGATGGTTTCATGGCGAACAATGCGGCTTTAAGCAAGCGAGACAACACGATCGGAGAAATGGCCGATCTTTCCGGCTTGAGTGTGCACACCCTGCGCTGGTACGAAGCTCAGGGCTTGTTCCCTCGGGACATTCGAAGAACCCCAGGTGGTCAGCGGATATTCGATACGGACGCTGCGCTCTGGCTAATGTTGCTGACACGGCTCCGCGAGTCTGGCATGCCGGTAGCCGACATGGCTAAATACTCCGACCTGGTCCGTGCAGGCGATGGAAACGAGTCCGAACGGATTGAGTTGATGGAAGCCCACGCCAGTTCTCTCGACACGAAGATCGAAGAACTGATCGCCTACCGTCAGGTCATCCGCGACAAGATCGTGTTCTACCGCCAGGCGCTAGTGGAAAAACCGCTCTAGAAATTCTAGCCTTTCAGCAAAAAACCCAAACGGTTCATGCTCCCCGTCGTGTCTGAGCTAACCATGCCGGAGCAGTATGTCCTATGGTGAGAGAGATTGCTCCCGAGTGAGGTGAGCAGGTCAAAGACGACCAGGCCGACCACGCTTCACGCAAACGGGCTGGCTACTTTCCTCTCGGGACTTTAGCTTGTTTCAAGTGAAGGAGTCTCCGTATGAGTGCATTAGAGCCGGTCAACGACGATATTTCCCCGATCAGCCTCGCCGATATTGAACGTGCCAGAAGGTTGCTCAACGGGGTGACAGCTTACACGCCAATAGAGACCAGCTCATCACTGAGCGCAGTTGCGGGGACATCGGTTTTTCTCAAGTGTGAGAACCTACAGCGGACGGGCTCGTTTAAATTGCGTGGCGCGTTCACGCGGCTCTCTGCACTTAGCGAGACGGATCGCAAAAAAGGAGTGATAGCAGCAAGCGCTGGCAACCACGCCCAAGGTGTGGCCGTTGCCGCCCGAGAGCTCGGGATTGATTGCATCGTCTTTATGCCCAATGGTGCGGCACTTCCAAAAGTGACTGCTACCCGCACCTATGGCGCCGAGGTACGCCTGGCCGGGGAAGATCTAGCAGAATCCATCGAGTTGGCACAAATCGAGGCAGCCGAAAGTGGACGTGTTTTCATCCCACCGTTCGATCACGTTGATATCGTTACCGGCCAGGCCACCTTGGGTCTAGAAGTCCTTGAGCAGGTCCCACAAGTAGGCACGATCCTTGTCCCTACGGGAGGCGGCGGGTTGCTCGCAGGGGTTGCCATAGCAGTGCATCTTTCCGGCTCCCGAGCACAAGTCGTCGGGGTACAAGCTGAGGGTGCAGCCGCATTTCCGGCGTCGTTGTCCAAGGGAGCGCCGGTGCGTCTGACTCAGATGGCGACCATCGCCGACGGGATCGCGGTGCCTGAACCTAGTGAGTTGACTTTAGGAATTGTGCGCAAGCACGTCGCTGAAATTCGCACGGTGACCGAAGAGCAGATCGGCGAGGCCATGCTGTTCCTGAGTGAGCGAGCCAAGCTGGTTGTGGAGCCTGCCGGTGCCGTTGGTGTTGCCGCTCTCCTCGCCGGATCGATTGGTTTGGAGGGGCCAATCGTCGTCGTCCTGTCAGGCGGAAATGTCGATACCTTGTTGCTGAATCGGGTGCTGCTGCACGGACTCGTAGTGGCCGGGCGATTTATGGAGATGATAGTCCGTGTGTCCGATCGGCCCGGTTCACTCGTCAAGCTCCTCACCGCCCTGGCGCAAACGGAATGCAACGTGGTGAGCGTTGAGCACGACCGAACGAGCACCGGGCTCGCGGCAACCGATGTGCAGATCGCCGTCAAGGTCGAGACCAAAGGTCAGGACCACAAAGCGGAGATCATCGCAACGCTTAAACGACTCCAGTACGACGTCGCGTTTCCGGCAGTTGAAAAAGCTTGACGGCTATTTCAGGGACGCCGCAGGCAAACTGTGGCGGCACTGTCCGACGGAGCCGACACTAGTTTTGGGCGAGCACTCACCTCTGCCCTAAGCCCCGTGCAGATGGAACGTGTTGGAGCCAGGTGAGCACCGCGAGTACACGTCTGCGCGTCGAGCCCGAGTCGTCGGGTCCCCCAAACTCCCTCACTCTCGGGGTGCGGGGGAAAAGGGCTGCGGCACCAATACCATGAGTTGTACAAGTGTCCGCCTGCCGGAGGCACTATACGGGTGTCGTTGTGAGCGTTTGGAGTCCGGTGACGCGCAGGAGATCAAGTTTGGCCTCATCCGCGCTGTTCGGCGCGACTGTGTAGACGACGATCCGCAGATCGCTCCCTGGCGCGAGCAGTACATCACAATCGACGGTGATGGGCCCCGCCGGGGTGTCGGTCACCGTCTTTCGACTTGATCGGTGCTCCGCAATCCTAGCCTCCGCCCATCGGCGCTCGAATTCGGAGGACTCAGCCCGCAAATGCCTCACAAGCCGTGCGAGAGCGCGATCGCGGGGGTAACGGCCGACCGCTGAGCGGAGATCGGCCGCGAGATCGCTGGCGAAGTCTTCCTCGTGCTGGTTGTCGAAATCAGTTCCATCATGACCGATCATGAAATGCCGCCACACAAGGTTTCGTTCCATTCCGACATACCGCGACGGATCGCCGTTCAGTGCGGCCCACAGGGGATTCCATAAGACGATGTCGTGAGTGGCTGTAAATACGGCCATGGGCACGTCGCGCAGCCGGTCGACGATGCGTTGCACCCCTGGGCTGATGTGTTGCGGTACGACGTCGGCGGACGGTGGGGCAGCCCCGGCGACCCTATAGAGGTGGTCGCGCTCGTGATCACTGAGGCGCAGTGCGACGGCAAGAGCTCGAAGCAACTGTGCCGATGGGTGCAGTGCCCTGCCTTGTTCGAGGCGCACGATGTAATCCACGCTGATTCCTGCAAGTGCGGCTAGCTCCTCACGTCGCAGGCCGACGCTCCGCCGTCCAGAACCTGCCGGGAGACCAACGTCCGCCGGGCTGACCCTGTCGCGCCAGGATCTTAGTACGCTGGCAAATTCGTTCATGCCCCCATCATCCCTCACAACCGTCTCTGCAGGGTGGTACTCCCAGTCCTCCTGTTACAGAGGGCCTGTGCAAAATAATCGTACAGATGCACTATTGACTCATGACAACAACTTTCATCACCGGAGCCAACAAGAGCCTTGGTCTCGAAACCGCCCGTCGACTGCTCGAAGCCGGCCATACCGTCTATGCTGGCATGCGAGATTCAGCGAACGGCGACGCGGTTCGCGCACTAGGCGCCCACGTCGTTCAACTCGACGTCACCGATCAAACCAGTGTCAACACAGCACTCGGTTCCCTGCCCGAACTAGACATACTCGTCAACAACGCAGGCATCCTCGGCACGTCGTTCGGTGTCGAGGATCTTACCCCGGAAGCAATGCAAAGCGTCCTCGACACCAATGTGCTCGGCATCGTCCGGGTAACCCAGGCTGCGCTGCCTCTCTTGCGCCGATCGGCCCGCCCGGTCATTGTCAATGTCTCTTCGGGTGTCGGCTGGCCACGATTCTTGAGCACCGAAGGGCATGACGAATTTCCCGTTCCCGCCATCCCATACGCGGCATCGAAAGCTGCCGTCATTGCACTCACTGTGCAATACGCGAAGAACCTGCCATCTTTCCGCATCAACGCGAGCGATCCCGGATATACCGCCACGGATTTCAACGGTCATGGTGGCCACCAAACAGTGACCGAGGGCACGGATGCAACGGTTAGGCTTGCCTGCGTGGATGCAGACGGCCCAACTGGGGAATTCCACAACCGGAACGGACGAATCGACTACTGACCGGTGCCGTTCAGCAGGTCTTGCTGTTTGACCAGCTTCTACTCGTTTGAAACGCGGGTCTAGGAGACACCAACCCCTGACGCTGAACAAATAAGGGCTCCAAAAAACCAAGGGCTCTCCGACCCAACGTTTCCGTGGATTGGAGAGCCCTTCAACAGGTGGAGCTAAGGAGATTCGAACTCCTGACCTCTTCGATGCGAACGAAGCGCGCTACCAACTGCGCCATAGCCCCGTGACGCCAGCATGGCCGTCAGCGCTTCTAGGTTATGCCTATCAACACCAAGATTCCAAACCGACATACCAGAAACTGACGTGCCGTTTGCCCTACTTGCGCCAATACTTGTTAGCCGCGGCAACGGTCGCGAACTCAATCGCGACCACATGGGCTGCACCCGTGAGCGAGTCTGCACTTGTGGAATACTCGGGACGCAAAGACTTGCGGACCTCGGCGTCGGGCTGGATAGCACCGATACTCTTGCGAGCCATGAGCATCGCCAGCGCACGTCCCTCTTCAGGAGTTGCCGTGATCAATGTTCCGCCGGGAATGAGTTCCACCGTTTCGCCTTTGTTCGCGCCGTAAGCAGCCATGAGTGACTTGAACCTCAGGGTACTCTATTTATTCAGCAAATAAAGTGAAAAACAGATGCCCGCCGTTGGCACCGTGACGCCCGTGGTGGCAGGATGCGACTATGACCATCTCGACGAATTCCATCAATCACATCCGTCTAACAGTCACGGACATCGATCGCTCCCGGGCATTCTACGAAGCGCTCTTCGCCTGGCCGGTTGCTATTGAAATGCCAGCGGATACGCCCGCCGCGGAGCAAGGCCGCTTCGACTTCCTCTACGGTGGAGTCATCTACAACATTGGTCATTCACTGCTGGGACTGCGTCCCGTCGCAAAGGACGCCTTTAGCGAAGACCGCACCGGTCTGGACCATCTCAGTCTCACTGTGGACTCACTCGATGAACTTACGGCGGCGGTCGTTCTGCTGGAGAAAGCTGGAGTTGCCCATAGTGGCATCAAAGACATCGGCGAAGCCAACATTCTCGAGTTTCGGGACCCCGACAACATCGCGTTGGAGCTTTTCGCAGCTAAAACGCAGTAGCTAAGCGGGCAGGCAGCAGCGCCACCTTGATGCAGTAAAAGTTTCCCGTTGGCTCGGCTCAGCCTGAGGGACGAAAAACACAGTCACAGTGCCCTGGTGACATTCATTTGGCAGCAGATGCGGGTTTCGCCCCGATTCATCCGCATCAGCTGCCAAATGAAAATATCGAATCGTCTCCAACCGACGTGTAGGTTCTCACGCTGGCTGTCAGTGTTCTCAGACTCATGTCACCAGCCGTTACCTGGTTGTAGTCGTCACCAGAGCTAAGACTCCCGTGTGGCCGATGCTCCGGGTCTTACTCAAGGGAACCTTGTGCGGGACAATCTGAGGGCAGTCACTCCGCCGGGTCCTGGTGGGAGTGTGTTGTCCGCCTGAGCATAAGCCTTCTGAACAGCCAGAGCATCTAGACTGATCCTCGCGTCGGTCCGTCGATCGATGCCCGATGCGAAGAGAACTGCGGTGTGTAGGCTGACACGGTCGTGAGGTAGGAAGCAATTTGAAGGATATAGGGCGTCGTATAGTTTTGGGGCTGGCGGGACTGGTCGTGTTGGTTGGCGCGTCTGGCCTGATGGCGGGGTGCGCTTCGCCGATTTCGCCGTCGACCTCATCCGCTGGCTCAAGCGCCGCTTCGCCGTCAAGTTCCGCCCAGCCCGGTGCCCTGTTCCTGTTGAGTTCGCAAGAAGCCGCAGCCCTCAGGGGTGAGGAGAGCCGCTTTGGGTCGGTGATCCAGCGCTGTGACAGGCAGGCTTCCCAGTCGCCACACCCGATCGCAACGCTGGCTTTGGACCCGCATTACACCGCATCGGGTGTCGACGCCAGCTCACATCAAAGCGACCCACTGGCTCCTGACGCTCAGATGGCTTATCGGGATGGACTGTGCTTTTTGGTGACAGGCGAGGCCCGGTATGCCACGCACGCCCAGTCGATCATCGATGCCTGGACGAAGACTCTGACAAGTGCGCCGACCCTTCAGGGTAAAGACGCGATCAATTTCGATATGCCGTATATGATCGGTGCCGCAACCTGGGTGCGTGGAGCCAACAACTGGAATCCGTCGGCGTTCGCATCGTTCTTGCAGGGGGTGGTGTTGCCGAATGCGGAACTGACCGATCCGAACAATCATGGGATGTGGGCTGTCTTGATGGAAGCGAGTGCAGCAACATTCACTGGCAATCATGCTCTCATGGGCTCGGCGCAGAACCGTTGGGCGCAGATTCTCCAGGGCGAGGTCACCTCTGATGGGTCGATGCCGCGTGAGGCCGCACGCAGCGACACCAACAATTATCGGGGCGGCCCGGACGAGGGCATTAAGGGAATCGACTACACGCATTTCACGCTGGAGCCAGCCAGCATGTCGGCGAAACTGTTCGCCGATGCAGGTCTATCCGTGTGGCAATCAAGCGGTGGTCAACTGCTTCAGAGAGCGTTTGCGACCGCTGCCGGGTGGACGCTAGACCCGGCATCGTTCCAGTATTTTAGGGGCGAGAAGAGCAAGCTTATCGGGGTCGAAAACGCCTCATACTTTCCGCTGCTCCTTAAGTACTACACCAACGCCGATGCCGCCCGGGTAGTCTCCGACGGGAGAATCAACGCCGACGGGTTCGAACTCGCCGCGTTGTTCGCGAACTGAACCATTACCGGTCAGCGAACCTCTATAAGGACGTGACGTTTTGTGGGTGGCGAATCATAGCTTTGCGGCTGTCCGGCAACAGCAGATGGGTAGCGATGGCGAATATGATTCCCAATGAACAAACTAGGCTTGTGACGGCGAGCAGCGTGATGCCCAGCCCGCCCACGATGCCGATGTAATAGCCTCTAGTTACATCATTACCGGCATAACCACCGGCTGCTTCATACAAGACGACGGCACTACTCTTCTCCAAGGATTGCCAAATAACCGGAACAAGACCGCCAGACACGAGCAGGATATTCACCCCGAGCGCAGCGATGCGGGCAACCGACGCGATAGGCATCTAGTCCCTGTCGCTTAGCGAACCACAAACTTTTCCTTTGTCTCCAGAAGCTCTCATGATTCATCCAAACACGGCAACGCTTGTCTCTTCACCCGCCCGGAGGCGAAACGGCTACTGGGACGGTCGGGCATATGATCAGGGGCAGGTCTTGCCGATTGGGATGTTGATGGTCTGGTTCGTTTGGTCCGTCGTCACCTCAAGGGGAACGCATCCAGGTTCCTTGAGCCAAAACCCGCCGGGGTAGACAAGCCAGTTTGCGTTGGCTTGCGCGGATGTACAACCGGCGATTACTAATTCGTCGGCAAGTGTATACCCGGAATTTGACCAGCCGATCTTCATCCTGCCGCGCATCTCTGCGGGCACGCTCAACATGAAAGCGGTGCCCGCCTTCATGACGAGGCCCATCTTTTGGAATTGGAACCCATCGGAGGTAACTCCGGCGCTCCACTGGTTTGGGTCGATTCCGGTAGAGGCCGTGTTGATGGAGAGGACTTCCGGTACTCTTGGTTTTTCCGCCCCCGCACCAAGATCGGCTGCTGTTTGCCCGATACCGATGGGGTTGTCGCATTCGAATTGAAATGCGGTTCCGTCGGCATGCGGACTAATTTCAGAATCCCGTGACGATGCGGACACGCTTGATGAAGGTTCGGGGATGGGGAGAGTGGACTCGCTCGTTTGCTGTGGGGCCCCGGTGCACGCGGACAGTGCGAACAAAGGAGCAGTCGTACAGGCAAGAATTGTAAAACATCTATGACCACGCCATTTGATCCCCATTCAAGAAACATAGGGCAGAAGCTAAGCGCTGACAAGGGGCTCTTCGTAATTAGGCATGGTTGGTGGGTTTGATCCGGTACG
>NZ_JAJJBU010000013.1 GCF_020905375.1 Arthrobacter cryoconiti | reverse complement strand
GATCCGGAGCAACCCCATACCGAATCAGACCATACGGAGCCGGGTATCGGTCAAAGATATCAATCGCCAAGACCAGGCCGTTGTGCACTTCCTGACTCTTCGTCAGCATGTCTGCAGCATAAACTCCGGCGGGACCTGCGCCGATGACGGCGATGCGCAGCGGGCGTTCTTGCGTGCCACGGGGTGCATCGCTAGGGTTCGTCACGGGGGCGTTCAAGGACACAACTGTGCTCATTTCTGTCTTTTTTGTACAACGGCTATGGATAAGTCTAAGAGAAATTGCTGACGGTTTCCCGCGTGCCGTAGTGTGCCACCGCCATCATGGCGGGGGCCAACGGGCTAACCCGCACCACATCCCCGACGACGACCACAGCTGGGTTGCGCACTCTATCCGCCTGGGCTTGAGCGACTATGGTCCCGAGCGTACCAATAGTGACGCGCTGGTCCTTTGAGAAGCCGTTTTCAATGATGGCCACCGGGCACTGCGCGCCGCGATTGGCCGCCGCCAAGATCGGAATAGAACGGTTAAGCGTGCCTACTCCCATGAGCAGTACCACCGTGTGCTCACTCCCCTGCGGGACGTTGGCCAGATCCTCATGGCCGCTGATCACGGTGAACGCCTTAGCCAAACCGCGGTGTGTCAGCGGGATACCGGCCGCCGCGGGAACACTCACCGCACTGGTAACTCCGGGAACAACTTCCACCTCCACGCCATTTTCACGGCAGGCGATGGCTTCCTCTCCGCCGCGCCCCAGCACGTACGGGTCCCCTCCCTTGAGGCGCACAACTCTTTTTCCAGCCTGCGCTTCACGGACCAGAATCGCGTTGATTTCCACCTGTGGGACGGGATGGTGGCCAGGGGTCTTACCAACCTCGATAATCCGCACATTTGTCCCAAGAGTTGCCAAAAGCCCGCGAGGGCCCAGCCGGTCCGTTACGACGACGTCGGCCATTTCCAGCAACCGTTGACCACGAACAGTGATCAAATCAATGGCGCCAGGGCCGCCACCGACCAAGGCCACGGAACCAGCAGTTAACTCCCCCAAGTGCCCAAAACGCTTCAACCGCCTACGCGGATCTGTGTTGTTATTCCCGGCAAGGGAAGCTCGTCCAAGGAGCCCACGCAAGGTGCGGTAGAAATCGTCAAGTGCCATAAATTGACCCTAGGGAATGGAAAGAGGCAAGTTCAAGATGTTCGTTACACCGGTTCACGCAACGTCACGTCACGACACACTGACTCGGCGTTAGCGTCTACCGCGTGCTGCCTACAAGCAGCCCACGCCCACGCAGAAGTCGCTTCTCCAGCGGAGCAAACACCAACAGTTCCACAGCGATGCCGATGGCCAAGATCATCAGGATCGCGGAGATAACAAATCCCATGTCGGAGAGTTGGCGTCCTTGCTCTAGCAAGGAACCCAGCCCAAACCCGAGTGTTCCACCCATGGCAATAATTTCCGCTGCCATCAGCGAACGCCAGGCGAACGCCCAGCCCTGTTTGAGTCCCCCGACATAACCTGGCAGCGCGGCAGGAAGCACCACGTTGACCGCCATTTCCCATCGGGAAGCCCCTAAAACCTGACCCATGCGACGGTAATGCGGCGGAATCTGGTCTACCCCGGCGACTAGACCGTTGATGATGGACGGGATGGCACCCATGAACATCACAAAATACACGGTGGCATCGCTTAGGCCGAACCAGATGATGGCTGCCGGAACCCATGCAACCGATGGCAATACCTGAAGGCCCGACACCAGAGGGCCGAAGGCGCGGCGCAGCAGACTTACTTGAGAAAGAAGGAGCCCCACCGGTGTGCCAACCAAGATGCTGACGGTGAACCCTATGACTCCTCGTTGCAGCGAGGTCCAGATGGCTTCCTGTGCCGTGCCCTCTTGCCAGAGGACTCCCACAGCGCCAAGGACATCCAACGGTCCGGGCACGAGATCCCGACGTCGCAGCCCCAGGGAAACGTAGATCTGCCAGCCCAGGACAAGGACCACCAAGGCAGCAATGGGAAGGAGTACACGGGTCAGATCCACCCGCTTGCGGTAGGCGGCCCTGGTCTGGAGAGAGTCCAGCCCTGCTTCTAAGGACCGGTTCGAATCCTCTGCACCCTTCAGGGCTGTGCCGAGTGATTGGGACCCCGAAGTTTCAGGCATGACGGCGGATCTCCTCGCGTAGTTTCGCCGTGATTTCCTCCGTCAGTTCCGCCGCTTTCGCGCCGTCGCGGCGGTGCTCGGGCGAAACCTCCCACTGTGCCACCACCGTTCCAGGACGGGACGAAAGCAGCAGCACGCGCTGTGCCAAACGCACAGCTTCGCGCACATTGTGAGTCACAAAGATGATGGTGCGCTGGGTTTCTCGCCACACCCGTTCAAGCTCGTTATGCAGCAGATCGCGCGTGATGGCGTCCAAGGCCGCGAAGGGCTCGTCCATCAACAGCAAAGGGCGGTCCTGGGCCAACGATCTGGCCAGGGACACACGCTGACGCATCCCTCCGGAGAGCTCATGGGGGCGTTTATCAGCCGCGTGCGCCAAATTCACCAGCTCAAGCAGTTCCAGAGCACGGGCCCGACGTGCTTTCCTACCCACGCCGCGAAGTTTCAGCGCCAATTCCACATTTTCCCGTGCACTCAGCCAAGGAAAAAGAGATGAATCCTGGAACATGAACGCGGCGCCATCCACAGGAACCTCCACGGCTCCTGTGGTGGGGACATCCAGCCCGGAAATTATATTGAGCAACGTTGATTTTCCGCAGCCCGACGCCCCCAATAACGCCACGAACTCACCCTGGCGGACTGTGGCATTGACGTTCTCTAAGATCGCTGCGTCGACACCATAATGTTTGCCAAGGTTTTCCAGGACGACGACGGGCGGCTGGTCTGGGAGCGTGGCCTCTTGTGTGGTTTCTACCGCCAGTCCAAGCAGCGTCACTCTGTCCCCAATCCGGCTGCGCTGACAGGTATTTGCCCAGCGGCAAGCAGCACCCGGTTAAGCGGGCGCAGCTCGAAAATGCCTGCAATGTCCGCCGGTTTGCTGACCTTGACATCCACACTGTGCTCCAAGAGTTTGGGGAACGTCTCCGCGAGTGGATCCGCAGAAAAATGCAGCTGATCTAGCGATCTCTCGATCACCTTTTGACTAAGTGGTTTCCCAGCCACATCGCTTATCCCCGCGTTGATCACGGAGGCTGCGTCCTTGTGGTTTTTTTCCAGCCATTGAATGGACTCCACATGAGCCTTCAGTAACGCGTCCACCGTCTGCGGATGGGCAGCTAAGAAGGACTTATTGACAACTAGTACAGTTGTACTAAATTGACCGTTATCCCATAGTTCGGCCTCATTGACCAGTACCTTCGCCCCAGCCTCCAACACCAAACGTGAGGCCCACGGCTCAGGCAACCATGCGCCGTCGAGCTTACCGTCCGTAAAGAGCTTGAGGGTCGATGCATTGTCCGTGGGATTAATGCGAACGTCCCCACTCCCGTCCGGCGAGGTGGCGAGCCCGTGTTCCTTCAGCCAGGAGCGCAGGGCTACATCCTGGGTGCCGCCCAGCGCAGGAGTGGCTAGAACTTTCCCTTTAAGCTGATCCGCGGAGGTGATGGACGCCCGCACCACCAATTGGGCGCCACCGCTGGTAACCCCGGCAATGACGCGCAGGGAACTGCCGTGGCTTTGGACATAAGAATTAGTCGCAGGGTTTGGACCAAGATAGGCGGCATCAATGGCACCCGCATTGAGTGCCTCAACTGCCGCCGGGCCAGCGTTGAACACCTGGGTCGCGATTTTGGTAGTACCCAGGTCCGCGGCGAAGATACCTTTTTGCAAACCGACGATCGCTGGTGCGTGGGTGACGTTGGCGAAGTAGCCCAACCTCAGGGTTCCGGCAGCGCTGGGCTCCACCGGGGCGCCGTCGTCCGGTCCCAAGCTGCCGCTGGCGGTGACGGAAGCGACAGCAGCACCCGTTCCTATCAAGGCCACCAGTGCGAGGACGGCGATGATCTCCACGAGACGAGTCGTGTGCGTCGGCTTCTCACCAGCAACGATCCGTTTGGTTTTGACCTGTGGTGGTCGTTCAGGCGTTTTTGTCATCGTCCATGTCCTTGGCGTTTGGCGACGGTGCTGGCGGCTTTGCCAAAGTAGTCAAGGTCAACGCTAGAGAAATGTATGAAGGCTCTTCAACGCTTGTGACACCCGGGGTCATGCAGCTTCACCGGGCGTCACACACGGCACGTCTTATCGGAGCCCAGGAAAAGGCTCACGCGCTATGAGCTTCCGGAACGAAGTCGGCGCAATCGAAACCGCAACTTCGCTTCTCGGTTAAAGTCGCTACCAATGTTTTTGCTCGAGTCAATATAGTCCTCGCCCAAAGTTTTGAGCAGGAGGTCATCGACCACCCGGACCTGGCCCGGCATGAACCGATACCCCATGGCCTGCGCCACTGTGCGAGCGTCAATATCCACGAGCCAAGTTTCAAGAGACGCCACGCTGGCAAACCCATTGACGGCCAGCACCTTGACCAGCCAGTGGTACTGGCCGGCTTTGCTGTGTGGATAGGCCGGAAATACCCTGTCCAGCAACAGTTGAAGCGAGTCTGCCTCTATGAGCGCCGAGTCACCGGCGGCACTTTGGGACTGTATCCGCTTAAGGATGTCGGAGATGTTCACAAACTGCTGATCTGCAAGCTCGATCAGCGTGGAAGCCATGGTGAACGCACGGCTTATCTCGGCGTTGTCCACATGAGTGCCCTTAAAGCGAATGTCATGTTCAAATTCCGCCCAGGCATGCTGGAGCACTGTGCGTAATTGCACTTCAAAGCGTTGACCCCTGTAGCTTTCGCACCCGACGGGAGGATTTTCCGCGGGTACTTCCAAGGTCAGATGACGGCCCGCGTAGCCAATCCCGCCACTTTTACGATTAACGGCGGTTTTGTCCTCGTCATCGAGGCAGATGAACTGGCTAGTCAGAGCAATAGCAACAGCGTTAATATCCGTCTCCACGAAAAGGATGACCCGAACACCAATTAAGTCATCGAGTCGGCTTGGTCCACCGGGATAGCGCAGTTGCCCCGCTTTGTCCCGTCGACTCAGCTTTTCTTGCGCTGACTGCGGCGTCTTAACCCGGGCGCGAACATCATGATGGTTCAAGCCGTCGTCTCTGAGTCTCGCAACAATGCACTGCCTAATGGCCTCAGCAGCGGCCTCATATTCCGGACGCCGGTTAGCAAAGGCCGCTATATCGGGGCTGATTTCACCAATTGGCTCGGCCATGGTCACATCCTTCACGTCATCGCCGGATTTGGCTACAACTCTACCTACCTAGGCGCGGTCCATCCCTCGATGAAATTGCGTCATAAGTGACCCGCATAGAAATAGAATATAAGTACACATAACTATATTATTTCTAGTACAAAAGGACTATAATTGTCATATGAGTAGTCCGGAGCGGTTCCCCGGAATTTCGGGTATCCCTGCCACCTCACCCAGTGCGGCGGCCATCATCTCCGCCATGACGCTTCCCTTCATTGAACCTTTCTCTCCAGACCCTCGGATGCTGGCAAAATTACCTGATTTCGCACTTTTCCCGATGAAGTCTGTGGCGGTCATTGCACCCGAACCGGTCCAGGCCCAGACTCAAGCGCCACCATCTGGCAACACCCCGGCCCGGGGTCAGGCCCGGCCCGTACTCAACAAGGTTGATCTGGCACGTGCAGTCATCGATGACTGCACGGATGTTTTGGCCGCCCTCAAAAAACTCGAAGACACGACAGCGGCATGCAAGGCCGCCGTGATCGAACGGATGAGCTCAGCGGCGGAATTGGAAGCCCGTGCACTGAATTTTGATTCTTGGCAAAGGGACGGCTCCAGTCTGGTAATACGAGCCGAGGTTGCGACCACGCTGGTAATCAGTGAAAGCGCCGCCGGTAGCTTGATCGACTATGCCACCATCTTGGTCCGGGATCGGCCGGCCACATGGGCCAGCCTGGCGTCAGGGAAACTGTCCTGGAGTCATGCCATAGTAGTAGCCCAAGAAGCCAGTACGCTGCGCTCGGCAGGAGTTGAAGCCGCCGCCATTACCGCCTACGAGCAATCACTGCTGGAGCGTTGCGCCGGGTCAACTCCCCCTCAATTCCGAGACAGAGCGCGCCGTCTTCGAGAGAAATCCCATCCAGAGTCCATCGACGTGCGCACCCGGAACGCATACGCCTGCAGGAAGATGGAAACTCAGCGTGGCAGGGACGGAATGTCATGGTTGAGTCTGTATCTGCCGGCACCCACTGTGGAAGGCATTTGGGAACAAACAACCGCACTAGCCCGTGCGTCACAGGGAACCACTGAACAACGAACACTGACGCAACTGCGCGCAGACGTTGCCGCGACGCTGCTGCTGAGTCAGTCGCTAGTCAAGAACCACCTACACCCCGGCCCGCCTGCACACACGCCCGGTCCCGCCGACGGTGTCTACCACGGAGGCGACGGTCGGGATGCTGAATGTGACGACGCCCGCGACGCCGGCGACGGCACCGACTACGCTAGGCGCGACGCCGCCTCCAACGCTGGCGGCGACACAGGACACAACCCCGCCTCCAACGCTGGCGGCGAGTACTCCAGCCAGCGGAATAACGAGATCCCCACCGCAACCGAACCGGAGTGCGGATTAGCGGCCGGGTACTTTGACGGCAGTTATTTCAGTGCCAGTGACCCCTGGGAAAACGAGATTCTCTGCGGATCGACCCTCCCCGGAATGACCAACCAGGAAACGTCATCTTCGGTCCAAGGCAATAAACAGGACGAAGTACAAAACCGTGTAAATAGACCTAAGCCGTCGGCACGGGTACTGCCGCCCATGCCTGATGTTCGGCCCGTTCTCACCATTCCCATGCTTTCCCTTCTGGGGCTAAGTAATGCCCCGGCCCAGTTGGAGGGTTACGGTCCTCTCGGCATGGATGTCGCGAAACGGTTGATGGCCAAGGCCCCCTCGTTTTACCGAGTGTTTACCGATCCCATCACCGGTGAGGCACTAGCGCTGAACCCTGATTCCCGGAGGGTCAGTAAGAAGATGCGAATCTTCCTGCGCTCTGAGGATGAACTCTGCGCGTTTCCCGGCTGCACTAGTAAAGCTTCCCAAGCCGACTACGACCACATCACCGCATGGGCTCAGGGCGGGCGGACTATCTGGGAAAACGTAGAGCCGCTCTGTCCTAAGCATCATAAGATCAAACATTTCAAAGACGACAGGACCCGAAGTGGAGCTGTCCGTCATGATCAATCACCGCAACGGGCGTCCATAAAGCTTCGCGGCTGGACCCCCGTCGGGACGGACGCCGGCCGCCCCGGATGGATCTCGCCGAGTGGACGCTATTTCCCGCCCGAACCTCGCGAAGTCCAAGCACCGCAATACCCCAGGTGGCTAAAGACGCGGATAACTCAAACCTTCCAAAACCTTCCTCAGGAATCCCACTGCACGGCGAACTTGAGCGGTCCGATCGACCTCAGCTTGGCCGAAGCCCTATTCTCTGCCTACTCTGCCGGCTGAACGCCTTTCGAAGTAGCCACTTCCATCTGGCCCAACTCTCACCCCTAGTCGCGCAGATTCTCCTTTACGAGACCCGCAGCTAGAGTGTTGCCGTCCTGCGGATCTATCACCAAGAATGCACCGGTACGTCGATGAAGTGCATACGTCTCGATCGGCAGCGCCGAAGATAAGCGGATTTGAGCTGTGCCAATGTCATTGAGTTCCAGTACCGAGGCGGCCTCATAGCCAAAGGTATCTAAATCAAGTTTCCCGATCACCGCTCTGATCAAAGCCTGCACCGTTTTGCTGCCATGTTTGATCAACACCTTGGATCCTTCACGCAGAGGTTTGCTCGAGAGCCAGCACAGCTCAGCATAGAGATCCTGACTGACCTCGCCAAAGGTACCCGTGGCAGCTATGACATCTCCGCGAGCAATATCAATCTCCTCACTCAGGCGCAAGGACACAGATTGTGGTGCCACCGCCCGCTGCAACGACTGGCCGGCAAAATCGATCCCAATGACGGTAGCGCTCCTTCCCGACGGTAGGACGGTGATCTGTTCACCAACAGACACGGATCCCGACGCCAACTGCCCGGCATAGGCGCGATAGTCGCGGAAGTCGCGGCGATCGCGGAGGGGGGCACCGGCGTCGTCCGCTACAACAAGCTCCGGCGCCAACGCACCCTGGGGGCGTATCACCAACTGGACGGGGAAGCGCAACGGCTCCAGTCCGCGTTCCACCTCATCGGTAGTAGGCAGGGTTTCCAGTACGTCCAGCAGGCTGGGTCCCGTGTACCAGGGCGTATGCGAGGAGCGATCCACCACGTTGTCTCCCTCCAGCGCTGAAACGGGCACCACCACCAGTTGGGGCAGACCAATCTCAGCCGCCACAGACTGCAGGTCAGCCTCGATGGCGCGGAAAATGTCCTCACGGAAGCCGACCAAATCGATCTTGTTGACTGCCACCAACACGTTGGGCACGCGCAGCAGTCGCAGCACCGAAAGATGCCGACGGGTCTGCTCCAACACGCCCTTGCGGGCATCTATCAGTACGACGACGGCATCAGCGGTCGAGGCCCCCGTTACGGTGTTCTTCGTGTATTGGATGTGTCCGGGGCAATCCGCAAGGATAAAACTGCGCCGGTTCGTCGTGAAATAGCGGTAGGCTACGTCTATGGTGATGCCTTGCTCCCGCTCGGCGCGCAAGCCGTCAGTCAACAACGCCAGATCGATCCTTTGAGTGCTACCGTTCTCGCCCCCGAAGCCGCGCGTCGCCGACGTGCGCGTGACAGCATCCAGTGTGTCCGCCAAAATGGCCTTGGAATCGTGGAGCAAACGGCCCACCAGGGTGGATTTCCCATCATCCACGGAGCCCGCCGTAGCGAAACGGAAAAGAGTTGCATGGGCAAGGGGTGTTTCGGTGACTGTACTCATTAGAAATAGCCGTCCTTCTTGCGGTCTTCCATGGCGGCCTCGGAAATGCGGTCATCCGCCCGGGTAGCACCACGTTCGGTGAGGGTGGAGGCAGCGACTTCGCGCACCACATCATGGACGGTGACAGCCTCGGATGCCACAGCACCGGTGCAGGACATATCACCTACTGTGCGGTAGCGAACCTTTTTGAGCATCACCTCTTCGCCGGGGCGTGGTGCGCTAACTTCTCCCACAGCACGCCACATCCCATCCCGGGAAAATACTTCGCGTTCATGGGCGAAGTACAGCGATGGTAATTCAATCCCCTCACGGCCGATATAGCGCCACACGTCCAGTTCAGTCCAATTGCTAATCGGAAAGGCCCGCACATGCTGACCCACTGTGTGGCGGCCGTTGTACAGATTCCACAGCTCCGGGCGCTGATTGCGCGGATCCCACTGTCCAAATTCATCGCGAAGGGACAGAATTCGCTCCTTTGCGCGAGCTTTATCTTCGTCGCGGCGTCCCCCACCAAAAACGGCGTCGAACTTGTTCCTTGCAATGGCATCCAGCAGCGGCACAGTCTGCAACGGGTTGCGGGTGCCGTCCGCCCTTTCGGCGAGTTCGCCGCGGTCTATGAACTCCTGTACGGAACCAACTTCCAGATGCAGGCCCAAGCGTTCCACCGTGCGGTCGCGAAACTCGATGACTTCGGGAAAATTATGGCCGGTATCAACGTGTAGCACCGGGAATGGCACCCGTCCTGGCCAGAACGCTTTCGTGGCCAGGTGCAACATTAAGACTGAATCCTTGCCGCCGGAGAATAGCAGCGCGGGGCGTTCAAATTCGGCAACCACTTCACGAATAATGTGAATGGCTTCGGACTCAAGCAGATCCAAAGATGTCAGTTCCATGGTCTGAGTGCTCATAGGTGTAACCCGCATTCTGTTTTAGACGTGCCAGCCCAGCGTCCGCTTCGCGGATCATCGCCAAGCGCCACTTTTTGGGTGCAGGGTGCGCAGCCGATGGACGGATAGCCTTCGCTCAGCAAGGGGTTGATGGGTAAGAGGTTCTCCGCTGAATACTCCGCAAGTTCCTCATAGCTCCAGGTCACTAACGGGTTGACCTTGACCAGGCCATTCTTCTCATCCCAGCTAATGTGCGGCGTTTTGGTACGGGTGGGAGCTTCGTCGCGACGGACGCCGGTAAACCACAGTTCATAGCCAGCCAGCACCTTGTGCAGCGGCTCCACCTTGCGCAGCGCACAGCAAAGCGCGGGATCGCGGGCAAAAAGGTCCTTGCCCACGAGCGAATCCTGCTCGCTCACGGTTCGTTCAGGTAGCACGTCCACCACGTTCACGCGCAGGTTCGCGGCTACCTCATTGCGCGTGGCGTACGTTTCCTGGAAGTGGTATCCCGTGTCCAGGAACAGCACGTCTACCCCGGGCAGCGCCTCGGCAACCAAGGCTGGCAGGACGGCGTCGGCCATGGAACAGGCGACGGCGGATGCCTGCGTTGCGAAGTTCCGCGCCACCCAGGCGATGATCTCCTGCGCGGATGCATCCCAGGCCAATTCCGCTGCCCCGGACTCGGCGATTGCCTGCAGTTCGGTATGAGAGCGGAGCGTCGTCACAGTCATTTCAGCAACTCCTCATCAACCCGGTGGGCGAACTCGGCGAAGGTCTCATCCGCCAGCTTGTTGGCCACGTAGCTGCGAATGACGCGCTCCACGTAGTCGGGCAGGTCCGGGATGGCCACCTTCAGACCGCGAACGGTGCGGCCCAAGCCGGCCTCCTCACGGTTGTGCGAGGACAAGCCCCCGCCTAGGTGGACCTGAAAACCTCCTGTTGTGCCGCCGTCGTCCGTGGGGACAATGATGCCCTTCAGGCCAATGTCAGCCGTTTGGATGCGCGCGCAGGAGTTGGGGCAGCCGTTGAGGTAGAGCGTGAGCGGCTCATCGAGTTCCCCGGCGTCTACGAGGTCAGCCAGGCGCTCATCGAGCTCGCCAATGATATTGATGGCCGTGTCTTTCGTGTTCACAATGGCCAACTTGCAAAACTCGACCCCGGTGCAGGCCATGGTGTTGCGGCGGAAGACGGACGGCCGGGCGGACAAGCCAAGCTCATCCAGCCCGGTAATCACTGCCTCCACGTGGTCCTTGGGAATGTCCAAGGCGATGATCTTCTGCAGCGGGGTGGTGCGCACACGGTGCGAGCCATGGGCTTCCAGGAGGTCCGCCAGCGCGAGCATTCCGGTGCCGGAGAAGCGACCCACGCACGGGGCTGCGCCGATAAAGAAGTTGCCGTCCTTTTGCTCGTGGACCCCAACATGGTCACCGTTGACTTTCGCTTTGGGCGGGACCACGCCGTAGGGCAGCTTGTGGCCCAGGTATTCATCTTCGAGAATCTGGCGGAACTTCTCCGCACCCCAATCCTCCATCAGGAACTTCAGCCGCGCCTTGTTGCGCATGCGCCGGTAACCATAGTCGCGGAAGATGCTGGTGACGCCCTCCCACACGGCGGGGCCTTCCTCCGGCGGCACAAACACGCCAACGCGTTGGGCCAGCCGGGGTGCGGTGGAGAGCCCGCCACCCACCCACAAGTCGTAACCGGGACCCAGTTCCGGGTGGCGCACGCCAACGAATGAAATATCGTTGATCTCGTGGATGGTGTCGTGGTCCGGGTAGCCGGTGATAGAAGTCTTGTACTTGCGCGGCAGGTTGGAAAACTGGGGGTTGCCAATGAACCGCTCACGCAGTTCCGCCAAGAAACCGGTGGGGTCAATGATCTCCGCTTTGGCAATTCCTGCCACCGGGGAACCAAGCATGCCGCGGGGCACATCGCCGCAGGCCTCGGTGGTTTGCAGGCCGGCCGCTTCGAGGCGTCGCCAGATCTCCGGGACGTTCTCAACCTCGATCCAGTGGAACTGGATGTTCTGGCGGTTGGTCAAATCCGCCGTGTTGCGGGCAAAGTCAATGGAAATTTGGCCAATGACGCGCAGCTGCTCGGTGCTGAGCTTTCCGCCGTCGGTCCGCACTCGCATCATGAAGTAACTGTCCTCGAGTTCATGCGGCTCCAGGGATGCCGTCTTACCGCCGTCGATCCCCTGCTTGCGTTGGGTATACAGCCCCCACCAGCGGAAACGGCCGTGCAAGTCATCATCACTGATCGAGTCAAAGCCCTGCTTGGAGTAGATGGTTTCAATGCGGTGGCGCACGCTCAGCCCGTCGTCCTCCGCTTTGAACACCTCAACGGGGTTTAGCGGCTCCTTCCCATCCACCGCCCACTGTCCATGCGGCTTGGTCGCCGGACGGGCGCGAACGGGCCGGGCGGGGGTGGGTCCGGGCGGTGTGGGTCCGGGCAAAGCTGTCTGTGTCATGAAACGAGCGTAGGGTGCCCGGGGTGGGGAGCGGACAACGGATGCAACGCTGGTTCACCCGGGGCAATATTTCGTCACACCCGCATATTTGCCGACGTTTGTGGGATGACTATTTGGTGGACAGCACCCCTACATGTCCTTGTGCTCACTCTGCGCTCCGGCTTTCACCGCAGCATCAAAGTGCTCCAGCGCCAACTCTGCCACCAGCATGGAAGGCAGCAGCGGTTCCGAAATGAAATCAGCTCCGGAGTGGGCCAGCTGGCCATGAAAATATCCCGGTGCCAATAGATATGACGCCACGGCCACCCCCGTAGAACCTGCCGCGCGTAATGAAACCACAGCCTCCGGAATACTCGGCGTGGCATTGGCTCCATAAGCGGCAAGCACCGTTTCAGATCGGTATACAGAGAGAAAGGCCGCTAGGAGTTCGATTTGTTCGGCGGCCTCTGGGCGCGAAGAGCCAGCCGCAGCCAACACAATCCCCCAACCGGCAGGTAGCGCTCCTAGTCTTTCGTGCAACAACTTAGCTAGTCGCGGGTCCGGCCCCAGCGGTGCGCTGGCACTGGTACCTGGCCTGCTCGCCACCGCATCTGCGATGTCCACTTGCACGTGATAGCCCACCGTGAGCAGAAGCGGAACGACCACCGCCTCCGCGTCATTGGCCAATCCTGCCAGCACATCTGTCAGGGACGGTTCTTGGACATCCACATACGCTTCCAGAACCGTTAGCTCGGGGCGGAGTACTGCAATAGTGCCTATCAGCTGCTTTATGCGGGCCCTGCCCACAACATTGTTGGTGCCGTGCGCGCAGGCGATCATGACGGTGGGCTGAACCATGCTGTGTCCTTACCAAATGTTGTCCCTACCAAGCTGTACTGTTTGCAGAAACTGGGCCGGCGCGGTGGGGTCCCCAATTTCCGGCTGGCGAAGGGCTCAGTCTACGCATCGATAGGGGCAACCTTTGGCCTCTTGCCCCCGCTATCCACTGGGTTGACAATGCCAAAAGCGGAAATAAGGCCGCCCACCACAAACATTGCTGCGGTGATGAGCATTATGCGTCGAAATGAGTCGAAGTCCAAGATTCCGCCCAACAGGGTTCCCGCCAAGGCCACAGCAATCAGGCCGGCAACGCGGGAGACGGCATTGTTGATGGCGGATCCTATGCCGCTCTGCGACGGCGGCACCGCGCCTAGGATGGCCGCCGTCAGGGGCGCCACGGTGATGGCGAGTCCCAAAGAATAGATCAGCATGCCGGGCAGGATGTGCAGCCAAAAGTTGAACGGCTCCGTAGTGGTGGCCATGGCCAGATAACCCAGGCCCGCCACCACAGGCCCGACCGTCATGAAAAAACGTGGACCATATTTACCAGCGAGAGTGCCGAAAGAGCCCGACAGAACCAACATGACTACTGCCGTTGGAACAGACGCTACCCCGGCCATGGCCGCTGTAAATCCTGCAACCTCCTGCAGGAACAGCACCACCATCAGCTGCCCGATCGATACCCCTGCGTAGATGAACGTAGTAGCAACATTGCCCATACCAAAGTTTCGTTTGCGGAACAATCCCAAAGGCATCATGGGAGCGGGCGCCCGTGTCTCCCACCAAATGAAAGCGGCGAGAGCCGCTATTCCAAGGACGAAAGGCACAACCACGCCCGGGCTCCCCCATCCCAAACGGCCCTGTTCAATCAAGGCAAAAACGGTTCCGGCTAAGCCAATGGACGCTAGCAGCGCTCCAGGCAAGTCCACACGATTGGGCACCGGCGCCGGGGCCTGTTCAGGCTCCGGCGCCGGCATCACCAGCCCTTTGAGCAACAAGAGTGTACCGGCAATGGGAATGACGTTCAGCGCGAAGATCAGCCGCCAGCTGGCGTAGTCAACAAGTAGGCCGCCCAGCAGCGGTCCGGCTAAAAATGCTGTGCCAGTCCATGCGGTCCATGATCCAATCGCTTTCCCCTGCGATGCTCCGCTAAACGTGGCCGTGATCATCGCCAACGAACTCGGTACCAGAAGCGCTGCCCCGGCACCCTGCACGGCACGCGCCACAATCAAGGTGAGAGCATCTGGAGCTACAGCGCAAGCGAGTGATGCAACACCAAACAAGATGAGCCCGGCACGTAAAATCCGGACTCTGCCAAAAGAGTCGGAGAGCGATCCTGCAATGAGGATCAGCGACCCCAAGGAAAGCAGATAAGCATCCACCACCCACTGCGCCGTCGTAAGCCCTCCGCCGAGCTCGCGTGTCATGGCTGGCAGCGCCACTGTAACGATGGCGCCGTCCAAAAATGCCACGAAGGAGGCCAAGATGGCCACCCATAAGACTCGGCGCTGCACTCTAGCTCTCCTTGGCAGATCTGGTGCTGGCAAAAACGGTGCGCAGGGAAAGCTTGCGAGAATACTCGATCGAGCCATACCGGAATAGGTAGACCGCCAACCTCAAGGCTAGAAAACCAAAGATAAACAGTTCCCCGATGACGACGGCTGCCTGCCATCCGGCCAGAGAGCCGAATCCATTACGCAACATTGCCGTGATGGGCGCCGTGAAGGGGAAGAACGTGAAGATTTGTACAATCAAGTTCCCTGGGTCGCTAACCACCATGGTGACAATGTAGAACGGGATGAACATCATGATCATGACTGGGGCAAAGACTGTGCTGGCGTCCTTCGCCGTGGGCATCACGGCACCAATAGACACCAGCACGCCCGTGAACAAAATGAACCCACCAGCGAACAGCAAGCCGCCAATCATCATCGGCCAGAACTGGAATTGCAGATGAGAGAGGTCAAAGTTGGGCATGGATAGCTGGTCGTGGAAGAACACGTAACCAAACACCATGGGCGCAGCAAACACCAGCGCTTGCACGGCACCCACCAGAAACAACGAAATAACCTTGCCCACCACCAGCGTCGTCGGATTCAAGGTGGTCAGAATCATCTCCGTGACACGGTTCTCCTTCTCTTCCAAAGTAGATGCCAGCATCTGGTTAGCCAGAAGGATGATCACCACGTAAAACAGCACCAAGAACAGCAGCGGCGGCACTACGGTCTCCAGTCCACCGGAGACCTTCCCGTCCTTAAACGTCTGCGTGTCCGTGCGGAAACTTCCCTGCACAGCGGCAGCTAGCTCCGCTGACCCTACTTTTTGCTGAGCCGAGAGAACCAGCAATTGCTTGGCCACGGCGTCGTAAGTACCATTTTTAAAGATTCCTTGGTCGGTGCCAAAAACTTGCACGGGTTCCGTAGACACGCTCGCCGGAAAGGCGAAGAACGCATTGAGCGTTCCGGCCTTGACCCGCTCCACTGCCGTGGCCGCATCAAGTTCAAGCTCACCGCCTAGGGCCTTCGCTATCTCCGGGTTCACGAGCGTCGAAGCGTCTGTGTAAGTGAACGAGATTTTGCTGTTCTTCTGCGCATCCGCCTTGGACGCTGTGGAGGAATTGCTGGCAAACACCAAGCCAAACACAATCCCTAACAAGATGGGTATCGCCAAGGTAGCAATCCAAAATCGGCGCTTCTTCACTGTACGGAAGAACTCAAAATGGACCACGGTACCTAAGTTGTGCCGAGCCATGTTATTTCACCGTCCCTGCGGTGGCTTCAGCGGCAGGCTTCTCGCCATACACCTGTAAGAAGATGTCGTCGAGGCTGCGCTTAGCGGCAGTGAATCCTCGCACCCCCACGCCTCTTTCTACCAGTTCGCGCAATACGTCTGCCTCGTCCACCACATCCTCCACAGCAAGTTCGGCATAATTTCGCTCCCGCAGGCTCACGGTATAGAGCGCAGAATTTGGCAGCTCTCCTGTGTACTTGAGGCGGATGGTCCGCCCACCAAATTGGTTTTGTACCTCGTCGATAGTGCCGTATGCCTCACTGCGGCCATCCTTAAGCAGTACGATCCGATCACACAACCGTTCCACCTCTTCCATCTGGTGGGTCACCATCACGACAGTGGCTCCGGATTGTTTACGTTCTTCAATGATGTCCATGAGCAGGCGTCGGTTCACGGGATCAAAGCCCTTGGTGGGTTCATCCAAGATCAGTAGCTCGGGCTCGTTCATAATGGTCACACCCAGCTGGATCTTTTGCTGTTGACCGCCCGAGAGCTTGTCGACTCGGACATCAGCTTTATCGGCCAGGTCCACCCGGTCCAGGTAGGCACGGGAGAATTTCTGTGCTTCGATTCTGCTGAGCCCCTTGAGCCGGCCGAAGTACGTCATGACGTCAATGACGGATTCTTTTTTATAGAGCCCGCGTTCCTCCGGCAGGTAGCCCAGCCGGGCACCAAAGTCGTCGCTGAAAACGCGGCCATTGATCTCTAAGGTTCCGGAAGTGGGGCGGTAGATCCCCAACAATGCTCGGATAGTCGTTGTCTTTCCGCTGCCGTTACTACCCAAGAACCCAAAGGTTTCGCCTCGGGCCACGTCGAAAGACAGACCATCAATGACCGTCTTCTCACCAAACCGCATTCGAAAGTCCGCGATGTGCACAAATGGCTCCGTCACAGTATTTGTCATTGTGCCAGCGTAGCCACAATCCTCGTCAACTTCACACATGATTCGCTTGGTATTTCGCGCCGCCGTACGCTGGAGTCCTCCGCGTTTTCCGCGGGTACAACGGATCGGGTACGTAAGCTTCCATGACCATCGACCTCGCCCTGGTAATTGACCTGGTGGGCGTATTCTTTTTTGCCGTTTCCGGCTCACTCTTGGCCGCCCGCAAGGGATTTGACCTAGTCGGGTCCTTACTGCTGGGCTCCATGGTGGGCCTGGGTGGCGGTGTGATCCGCGACATCATTCTGAACGTTGGTCCTCCAGCGGCCTTCACCAACCCGGTGTATCTGGTTCCGCCGCTGCTCGCTGCAGGCGTCGTATATTTCTTGGTCGGTGGCGTGGAACGGGTAAGCCGGCTGGTTCTAGCGTTCGACGCCGGTGGGCTGGCTTTGTTTTGCGTCACCGGCACACTCAAGGCACTGGATACCGGGATGAACGCCATTGCTGCACTCGTTTTGGGTGTCACGACGGCCGTAGGCGGGGGCATCCTGCGCGACGTCACAGCCAACCGCGTCCCCCGGGTATTTGACCCCCAAGATCTATACGCAATCCCGGCATTCTTTGGTGCCGGCATCACTGTTCTGCTCTGGCATCACGGCTGGCTGAACCTGATCACTGGGACCATTGCCGCCGTCGTCGTCTTCGTTTTGCGTTTGCTGGCCCTCCGGTTTCACTGGCATGCTCCGCTAGCAGCACGCAGTTGGGCGCGACCACGATTTACTCGCGGCTAGGATTGACATAGTCGCGCGTTGCCAACCTTGGAGATTTAGATGTCAGAGATGTTCGTGGAAAAGTTCCGTGCCCTGGTTCCCCAGTATCTAGAAGGCAACTGGGAGCCAAGTGACGGGATTGACTGGAAGGATTTGGACGCCATCTTCACCGAGCTTGGCATCACGGTTCCCCAAGCATTACGTGAATTTTTGCACGCTCTGGGAAATTGCGAAGAGCTCATGGAAGCCCACTATTACTTCTGGGATCCCGAAGAACTCGAAGTCCAGGACGACTACCTTCTCTTCCTCGAGGATGAAGATGAGGCCTACACCTGGGGCATCCGCGCCGACCAACTCGACGTCCCCGACCCCATTGTGTGGCGCCATAACAACGCCACCGGAGAATGGGTCAACGAGGAAGGCACGTTCAGCGAATTTGTCTTCGACATGCTCGACTGGGTATTCAACGACGACGAAGATTAGGTCGCTGTCCGGTCGTGCCGTGGCATCGTGCCGTAGCATCTCGACAACCCAAGGGCCCAGCGGTAGCGTGGCGTTATGGATGCACAGGAGCTTTCTTCAGAACTGATTCCTTCCCCGGCACAGATCGTTGAGCTGATTGAAAAACTAGCCGAGGGTATATGGCCTCGCTCCGATGCGGAGCGAAAAGCCTTCTTCGCACGGCTCGGCTTCACCACCGGCGCGCGGTTGGATGAGCCCAACGAATTCAGCGCCACCGCGCACTATGCACTTTTGACGCCTCTGCCCGGTGAGCTCTCCACTGCGTGGACAGCTCACAACGGACACCTCATGGGCGTGAACATGCAGCCCTACACTGCGATGACACCGGATAATCTGACCACGCGAAGCGGCTATGACGAAGTACGCAAGCATCTCACCGCCCTATTCGGTGAACCCGCGCATCCGTGGGGCGACCCCCTTGTTCCTGCTTCCGTGTGGAATACCAATGGCCGCCGGATAGTGGTCCGCTTCTTCAATCTGCGCCACAGCGGCATGATGGTCAGCGTTGACGACGCCCGGCTGGCCGCCGCCGCAGAGTCTGCTGCCAAACTCCGACGCGAGAAGGCTCATTGGAACAACAGTGAGGAAGGCGCCAGCCCGTTCTTGCTCCCGAAGTTAGGCACTCACGGCTGAGGCGTCCCGCCACCGAACCCCGCCACCAAACCCCGTGAGGGCGTGCCGTACTGGCGAGGGCGTGCGAAAGTACACACGCCCTCGCCAGTACGGCACGCCCTCACCGCAGATGAGACTCGCTGCGAAGGCGCTTAGACGTCCCGATCCACCACGGCAGCAGCAAAGCTGGCCAAAGCGGTCTTAACCATGCCTTCGGGGAGCGGTTTCAGAGCGGCGATCGCCTGATCGGACCATTCGCGGGCCACAACCCACGATTGCGCGGCCACTGGGTGCTCCCGGAGCGCGGACACGGCCCGGGCCAAGGCGTCCTCGCTCGTTAGATCCCCTTCGACCAAGGCGAGGACCGAAACTGCTGAGGCATCACCCTCTGCAGCGGCCTTGCGCAAAAGCAGAACGGGCAGTGTTGGCACGCCTTCGCGCAGGTCAGTGCCAGGCGACTTACCAGAAACTTGCTTCAGACCCGTGACGTCAATGACGTCGTCGGCCAGCTGAAACGCTATGCCCACCTTTTCGCCATATTCAATCATGACGTCTTGGAGTTCCTCGCTTGCACCGGCAAAAATAGCCCCAAGCTGACCGGATGCCGCCACCAACGAGCCTGTCTTGTCAGCAATAACTGATAGATAGTGCTCCAAAGGATCCTCATCCTCGCGCGGACCCACAGTCTCGTGCAGTTGCCCCAAGCACAGGCGTTCGAAGGTTCGGGCCTGAATCCCCAGCGCCTTTCCACCCAACTCCGAAACGAGGATCGAGGCGCGAGCGAACAGAAGATCACCGGTCAAGATGGCGACGGTGTTGCCCCATACCTCGTGCGCAGTGGGCGCTCCACGCCGGTACGGCGCGGAATCCATCACATCATCGTGATAGAGGGTGGCAAGGTGCGTCAATTCAACGACGACGGCGGCCTGCACCACCTCTTTGCGGCTGGGGTCCCCCAAATGTGCGGCCAGCAGAGCCAGCAGCGGACGGATTCGTTTGCCGCCAGCTTCTACGAGATGGCGGCTGGTGGCATCCGCCAGCGGGTCCGAATTGGCAATGGCCTCTCGCAAAACCTTTTCCACCCGAGCCATGCTCATGGAGATTGACGGTCCCAGCTGCGGATCTTCGGCAACCGCGGTGAATCCTGCGGGCAGTTTCAGTCCTGTTGCTATGGACATGGTGCTCGGGTTCGGGTCCTCGGACGCGACGGGACCGTGACCGGCATGAGTCCAGCTGTGGTTCGCGGAAGTATTCACTGCTTAACACTAACTATTGGTAGGGATTGTTGCTGGGAGTTACCGCTGGTGCTCTGGTTGGTTGTCGCTGGGACCAACTTCTCCAGTAGATGAATCACTCTATCCTCAAAACCGCGTTCCCCAGAGTCGGTCAGATTTGCCATGAGTCGCACCACAAAGCGCATCAGGACCGGCACGGGCATGCCGGTCCGAAGCGCAAGCTTCATGATCTGTGGCTTACCAATGAGCTGGGCAAAAACTCGACCCAAGGTGAAATGGCTACCCCATTGCTCGCGGACAAAGCCGCTGTAGCTGGAAAGGGCATGCTCTGAAGCGATCCGGGAGTTCGCTCCGGCTGCACGGACAATGAACTCGGCGGCAAAACGGGCCGATTCCATGGCGTAGGAGATACCCTCCCCATTGAACGGGCTGACCATTCCACCGGCGTCGCCCAAGAGCATGAGTCCCTTGGAATAGTGCGGCGTCCGATTAAAGCCCATGGGCAGGGCTGCTCCGCGGATTGGCCCCACCTGGTTTTCCGGCGTGAAGCCCCACTCGGCGGGCATGGCTGCTGTCCAGTCGCGCAGCACGGAGCGGTAGTCCAGCTTGCCGAATTCCTTCGACGAATTCAAGATACCCAGCCCCACATTGGATGTTCCGTCGCCCACGCCAAACACCCAGCCATAGCCGGGCAGTAGACGACCGGAGGCGTCAGGCAATTCCAACCAGCCTTCCATCCAGTCGTCTTCGTGGCGTGGGGAGGTGAAATAGGTCCGATAGGCAACACCCATGGGACGGTCGTCGCGTTTTTCGTGTCCCAGGGAAACCGCTGTGCGCGTTGAGTTGCCATCGGCTGCCAGAACGACGTCGGCGAAGAAGTCGCGGGTCTCTGAGGTCTTCCGCCCTGCCTCGTCCAAAAGTGACGCCCGGGCACCTACCACTGTGCCAGCGTCGTCCGTCAACGCCGTGCTAACCGAATGGCCCTCCAGGATCACGGCTCCGGCGCTTTCCGCATGCCGCGCCAAGGACTCATCGAAGCCCAGGCGCGTACGGATCAGCCCGTAGTCGGGGAAGTTGGAGAGCTCGGGCCACGGAACCTCAACGCGTCGACCGCCAGCGATGAGGCGAAGGCCCTTGTTTCTGCGCCAACCGTCCATGGGATCGTGCGGCAAACCCATGAGCTGCATTTCACGCACAGCTCGCGGAGTCAGTCCATCACCGCACACCTTCTCGCGAGGAAACCGGGTCTTTTCCAACACGGTGACTTCGATGCCAGCGCGGGCTAGGTGCCAGGCAGCGGTGGATCCAGCGGGGCCAGCTCCGACAATGAGTACCTTCACGGCTGCTACTAGGCTGGTTTCGTGGCGCGGTGGATGGCGACAATGCCGCCGCTGAGGTTGCGGTAGGCAACGTTGCCCCAGCCTGCTTCTGTGAGCCAATGAGCCAATTCATCCTGATTGGGCCACACCCGAATTGACTCAGCCAAGTAGACGTAAGCTTCTGGGTTGGACGCCGTCTTCCGGGCAACGGCTGGCAGCGCTCGCATCAAATACTCGGTGTAGACAGTTCGGAATGGGGCAAAGGTAGGTTGGCTAAACTCCGCCACCACTATCTTGCCGCCGGGCTTTGTCACGCGCAGCATTTCGCGCAGCGCCTTCTTCGGGTCAATGACGTTACGCAAGCCAAAAGAGATCGTGGAGGCGTTAAACGAGTTGTCGGCGAACGGCAAGTTGGTCGCGTCCCCAGCGACGAAATCAATGTCTGGGCGCCGACGCTTGCCGACCTTTAGCATTCCCACCGAAAAATCGCACGCCACCACCTGGATGCCAGCGTCGGCATACGGCTCACTGGACGTACCTGTTCCCGCGGCTAAGTCAAGGACTCGCTGGCCAGGGACGGCGCCCACGGCGTCGACCACGATGCGGCGCCAGCGGCGTGCTTGCCCCATGGACAAGATGTCATTGACGATGTCGTATTTGGGGGCCACGTCGTCAAACATGGCTGCCACTTCTTCCGGACGCTTCTCAAGGGATGCACGGTTCACTCCCCCAGTGTCTCAAACTTTGGCGCCGTTCGTGCATTGGTGGAGCCAGTTGTGTGCGATCCCACCGCAGCGAGGCCGGAAGCTTGCCCACCGAGGCGTCTACTGGCAGGTAATCTTGATTCATCATGACTGCTTCCTTGGGCACCAACCAGCTACGCACCCTCACCACTGTCATGGATGCGACAGCACTGGGCGATCACCGCGCCGGCTCACCTGCCGACCTGCTGGTTTCCGACGTGTTCTGCTGGCTGCGTCGGGGGGAAGGCCTCCTTGGCTACGGTGAGATCGCCAACTATTCCGGCACCGGCGGCGAGCGTTTCGCCACTGCCGAACAGTGGTGGAAATCTTTGCTGGCTGACGCCTTGGTAGTCGACTCCATCAATAGCCCTGGCACCGGCCCAATGGCTTTTGGTTCCTTCGCGTTTTCCAAGACCAGCGCACATCGCTCAATTTTGGTGGTCCCCGCGGTAGTGGTTGGTTTTAGCGCCGGGACCGTATGGATCACTCAGCTCACGGTGGACGGCACATCTCCCACGGTTGAATCAGCCCATGCTGCCCTGTGCGCATTTTTGGCTGTGGATCATGAGTTGCTTGAACTTCCGGCTGAAGGTACGACGGCGGCCGCAGCGTCCCGCGGGACACTCACCACGGGTGCGCTTACGGAAGAGCAGTGGAAGGAGTCCGTCACAGCGGGCGTGCACGCAATCGAAGGTGGGGGGCTGGACAAGGTGGTTTTGGCCCGCGACGTGGTGGCAACGTTTGAGGAACCAGTGCACCGTGTTTCAATCTTGCAACGATTGGTCCAACTTTATGGTGAATGTTGGACGTATGGAGTGCGCGGCTTAGTCGGAGCCACCCCGGAAATTTTGATCAAAGTAGACGGCACCACGGCCCAAGCCCGTGTTCTAGCAGGGACCCTGGATAGGGAGGATGAGCCCGAGGGTTCAGTGGACTTTGCGACCACGGTCCTAGGCGGTTCCACCAAGCAGCGACAGGAGCATGACTTCGCCGTGCGGTCCTTGGTGCGGCAGTTGGCACCGTTTGCCACCGACCTTTCATTCCCCCCCGAGCCGTTCATTTTGGAACTGCCCAATGTGTGGCATTTGGCATCCGATGTCACGGCGGTACTGGCCGATACCGACGGCCATCTGCCCACCTCTCTGTCCCTAGTAGAGGCCTTGCATCCGACTGCTGCAGTTTGCGGAACTCCGCGAGAAGACGCGGGAAAACTGATCCTTGAGCTGGAGAAAATGGATCGCGGACCCTATGCCGGGCCAGTCGGATGGCTGGATGGAGCTGGCAATGGTGAGTGGGGAATTGCCCTGCGAGGGGCTGTGCTGGAGTCACCGAAAACAGTGCGTTTATATGCTGGTGCCGGCATCGTCGAGGCCTCTGATCCTTCTGCTGAGTTGGCGGAAACGTGGGCCAAATTCCGGCCCATGCTCCAGGCTCTCGGATTGCGCACCTAAGCCTCACCTCCTGCCGGAAGTTGCGGGAACGATCCCTGCAGCAGGGACGATCGACTTCGCCAGCGTGACATTTGCGACTAATGTGACGTCCGGGATTTCAGACATCATCCGGACTTTCGGTGTTGCAAAGTCATCCAGAGAGTTGTTCAATAGTGAAACATCGTTTACCGTGATGCAAGTCACAGGGCGCTACACTAGATTTCAATCGCTGTGCTCCAGATAGGAAACAAAGGGTAAAACATGCAAATTTCATCTCGGCTGACCGTTCGTCTAGCCACGGTTGCCGCCGTCGCAGCCCTGGCACTGACCGGCTGTACTACGGCGTCTCAGGACGGTGGCGCCAATTCAGGTAGCACCGCAGGAGCCTCCGGCGCTGCCGCATTCGATCCGACCACCGTCGCCAAGGACGATGCTCTGATTGCCATGCTGCCTGCGAGCATCAAGGACAAGGCCACCATCGAAGTCGGCTCCGACACCTCATATGAGCCGGCAGAATTCTTGGACAAAGACGGCCAGACCCCCATCGGATACGACGTCGACTTCGCCAAGGCGATTGCGGCGACCCTAGGCAAGAAGGCAGTCGTTCACACCGCTGATTTCTCCTCCATCTTGCCTAAGCTTGGAACCGTCTATGATCTGGGCATCTCTTCGTTCACGATCAATCCCGAGCGCTCCAAGGCAGTGAACTTTGTCAGCTACTTCAATGCTGGCGTGCTGTGGGCCGTCCAAAAGGGCAACCCCAACAAGATCACAATGGATAACCTCTGCGGAAAGAAGGTCGGCGTACAGACCGGCACCGTGGAAGAAGACCCTGATGTAAAAGACCGATCTGCCAAGTGCGTGGCCGACGGTAAGCCAGCCATCGAAATTGTCTCCCTTAAGAACCAGACGGATGTCACCACCCGCTTGGTTGGCGGCACCATTGACGCCATGAGCGCCGATACCCCCATCATCAACAACGCGTTGGCCAAGACCAATGGGCAGCTAGAAGTTCTTGGTACCACTTACGATGCTGCCGAACAGGGCATTGCTATTGCCAAGGATGACGTCGCTTTCTCCCAGGTCATTGAAAAGGTCATGAACAAGCTCATCGCGGATGGCACCTACAAGAAGATCCTGGCCACGTGGAACAACACTGACGGCGGCATCCAGAAGGCTGTCCTGAATCCGACGGCAGGCTAAGTTTCTTGAGTAGAGCATTTGAGCGTAGGTCCACACCACGCTCGGGTTCCGGACTGGAACTCATTGACGCAGTTCCAGTCCGGCATCCGTGGCGTTGGGTAGGCGCGGCCCTTATTTTGCTGATCGTGGCTTTGGCTGCTCAGTCGATGGTGACCAATCCAAAGTTTTACTGGAAGACGTTCCAAACTTACCTTTTTGATGTTCTTGTCATTCAAGGTGTGGGCTGGACGTTGATCTTGACGGTTACCTCAATGATTATCGCGATCGTTTTGGCGATCCTTTTGGCGTTCATGCGCCAGTCGGATAATCCATTGTTTCGTTACGTATCTTGGGTTTGGGTATGGTTTTTCCGAGGTACGCCGGTTTACACCCAGTTGCTATTTTGGGGTTCTATCGGCGCTTTGTATCCGAAAATCATCGTTGGTGTTCCGTTTGGCCCAGAGCTTCTCTCTTGGGATACCGCTACCGTCATCAACGCCACTGTGGCCGCGATTGTTGGTTTGGGCCTGAACGAGTCCGCGTATCTGGCCGAAATTTTCCGGGCCGGCTTGAAGTCTGTGGACAACGGACAGATGGAAGCGGCTGAGGCATTGGGTATGCGCCGTGGCAAGGTCATGTGGCGGATTATTTTGCCCCAGGCCATGCGCGTCATCATTCCTCCTACGGGTAATGAGACCATCGGCATGCTCAAGACCACCTCCTTGGTGTTGGCAGTGCCTTTCACGTTGGATCTAACGTTCGTGACAAATGCGTTGGCGAGCCGTACCTTCTTGCCGATCCCGTTGCTGATGGTGGCCGCATTCTGGTACTTGGTTATCACTTCGGTACTGATGGTGGGACAGTTCTACATCGAGCGCCATTTTGGCAAGGGTGTAGATAACGTCACGATGGCCCCAGTGAAAGCTACCGCCGTCGTGGCTGCCGCACACACAAAACCACCGGCCCAGGCTGATGGAACCACGGAAGGTGGAAAATGATGACTGAGACCACCAGCCCCAACACTTCGCGGACACTCACTGACGTCAAACCACTCGTGGAAATTCAAGGCGTGCATAAGTTCTTCGGAGAACACCACGTCCTGCAAGGCATTGACATGACTGTGAAGCCGGGTGAAGTCTCGGTGATCATCGGCCCGTCAGGATCGGGTAAATCAACCCTGCTGCGCTGCATCAACTTGTTGGAGACCATTAGCGCCGGCCGGATCTATGTACATAACGACCTCATCGGTTTCAGGGAAGTGGACGGCAAACTCCATGACCTGACGACGAAGCAGATCGCAGCCCAGCGCCGAGAAATCGGTATGGTTTTCCAACGCTTCAATCTCTTCCCGCACAAGACTGCCTTGCAAAACGTGATCGAAGCACCCACGCAGGTCAAGCACCAGTCCAAGTCCGCGGCGAAGCTGAAGGCATTGGAACTGTTGGAAATGGTCGGCTTGTCTGATCGGGCGAACTTCTACCCGTCCCAACTTTCTGGTGGGCAGCAACAGCGTGTTGCGATCGCTCGTGCGCTGGCCATGGAACCGGAACTCATGCTCTTTGATGAGCCCACGTCAGCACTTGACCCGGAACTGGTCGGGGACGTGCTGGAAGTTATGAAAAAACTGGCCGCTTCCGGTATGACCATGATCGTTGTCACCCACGAGATCGGTTTTGCTCGCGAAGTCGGCGACACCCTCACCTTCATGGATGCCGGCGTCGTGGTTGAATCAGGAAACCCCCGCGATATCATCGCCAATCCGCAGCACCACAGAACCCAGGAATTCCTTTCCCGAGTTCTCTAAATTCCCGCACCCCCAACTGACCCGCAAAAGATGTTGAAAAATCAGGTTTTTGACCGGATTTTGAACATTAATTGCGGGTCAGTTGCTTAAGGCTGCGCGAATCCTTGCATGCAAACCCCTTAGATCTACTCGGGACGCTCTCACTTCCACGATGCTGCGCCCATGGACACCTGCTGCGAGCGCGTCTGTCAGTTCCGTTTCAGTGCTTACCAGTGTGTGCCCCCAGCCGTAGGCACGCGCCAATGCCGCCACGTCAACCGCGTGGGGCGTACCAAAGAAGCGTTCGACGGCGGGCGCATAGTTGGGTGTCTGCGCTAAGGTTCCGTGCTCCAGGACCGAGAAAATTCCCCCACCGAAGTCGTTGAACACGATGACTTGTAGATCTGCCTCGGTTTCGTCCGTACCTAGTAGCAGCGCGCCGACGTCGTGCAAGAACGTAAGATCCCCCAGCAGGACCCGGGTAGGGGCGCCAGTGGCCAGAGCGATGCCCGTGGCTGTGGCCACGGTGCCATCGATTCCCGCCAGCCCACGGTTGGCAAAGACGCGGGCTGTGCCCTTTTTCGTGGGCTTGCCAGCCAGGTCTACGTCGCGAATGGGATTGGATGAACCCAATATGAGGTTCCCGGCAGCTTCCTCCGCGCCACCGTTCTGCACGCGAGCCCAGACAGCCCTGGCAACGGCGGGGCCAGAGAGCGCTTCCGCGGTCACCGGCGCTTCCGGCTGCGCATGCTTCACCAGAATCACATCAAGGGCTTCTTCGGCAGCAGCGCCAGCAGTTTGCCAGGCCTTCAGCCAGCCTTCAGGCCCACGGCCAGCAAAACCGACCACCTGATCCCACTGCGTCAACACCAACTCCGCCCGGCGTCCGGCCTCAAACCAAGCAACCGGTCGGGGGACGTAAAGAGCACGCTCCAACTCGGCGTTAGCCAACAGCTTCGCTATGGGCCGCGAAAGAGTCGGCCGTCCAAAGACAACGACGCGCTCGATCGGCCAGAGGCTATCGGCACCAAAACCGTCGAGCAATAATCTGTAGGGGCCTACCGCATTGGGACCAAAGCGGGCGTTCGAAGAAGGTTCGGCCAGCAATGGCAGTCCCAGCGTCCGAGCGAAACGTTCCGCCTCCGGACCCGCGCCGTGCCCTGCCACAACCACGCTGCGGTGGCTCGATGCCGGCAGCACCATCGGCGGCTCAACAATCTGTGGTTCGGCAACAGGGGCTACGTCATTCGTGGCCCCAATTTCCGGCATCGTCACAGACTCAACGATGGGGTGCAACCGCTCCCACTCCGAGCCGTCCAAGGCAGGTGTCAAAGGATCCCGGAAAGCCACGTTCACGTGCACCGGACCGGCCGGAATTTCCTCTAAGCGACCCTGAGCGGCACTAAGGGCCGTCGCCACGGCACTGCTGGGATCGTCACCCGCGGCCACATCGGTAGCAAACCGAACGTGCTCGCCAAAGAGGTCCAGTTGCTGAGTGGTTTGGTTGGCGCCGGTGCCGCGCAATTCTTGTGGACGATCGGCGGAAAGGACCAGCAGAGGCGTGCCCGAGTGGTTGGCCTCCATGACGGCCGGCATCAGGTTACCCACGGCAGTTCCGGAGGTCGTCACCACGGCGGCTGGGGAATCCGAGCCTTGAGCCAGCCCCAGTGCCGTAAAACCGGCCACGCGTTCATCGATCCGTACGTACGTTTGCAGTCTGCCATCCGCCTGGGCCTCAGCTAAAGCGTAGGCAAGAGGCGCATTGCGGGAGCCAGGAGAAACCACCACGTGGCGGACACCTGCCCGTTCCAGTGCATCCACCACGTATCTGGCAGTATCCATCGAAGTTAGAAGTCTCACGCCACCACTCTAGTCATCCCCAAGATCACCGCAGCACAAGACTCCAAACTAGTGCCTAGATCGCCGTGTCCATCACAGTTTTGCGTGACAGCGCCCCAGCCGCTCACGCCACCAATGCTGGCGTTGAGCCGGGGCTGCAAAACGGGCCAATAGGTCCGAGTCCGCGGCGACCTCGCGCACAGCGATACCACCGGCGACGGCCACAAGGCTCGGATTGACGATGTCACCGGCCATGAGAGAAACGGTACCGAGCCCGCATGCGAAGGGTAGCTGAGGCAGTGCAGCGGCCAAGGCCAAGCCTGCACGAATACCTACAGAGGAATCCAGCGCGGAACTGACCACAGCCGGCAGCCCAGCTTCAGCGACAATTTCTAATGCCCGACGCACCCCACCAAGTGGTGCGGCCTTGACTACCAGAAGGTCCGCGGCACCGGCACGGGCCACTGCCAGCGGATCGCTGGCCTTGCGCACGCTTTCATCGGCTGCAATCAGCACAGCACCGTTCATCATCTGGCGCACCCGGGCCAGCTCCGCCACGGACGGGACGGGCTGTTCTGCATACTCCAGACCAAAGACGTTGAGCATTGTTAGCGCCTGGACTGCTTGTTCCACGTTCCAACCGCCGTTGGCGTCGACCCTGATCGATGCGTCCGGCAGCAGGTGGCGGACGGCACCTACCCGAGAAACGTCGTCGTGCAGGGACTGCCCCTTCTCCGCAACCTTGATCTTTACTGTGCGCACCGAATCGAAGGCGGCAAGAATATCTGGCACCTCAGCCGCGGAAACGGCTGGCACCGTGGCGTTGACCGGGATCCAGTCCCGAACGGCCGCAGGGAAGCCCTCCCAGCCAGCTTCAATGGCAGCAGCCAGCCACCGCGCCGCTTCGTCGTCGTCGTACTCCACAAACGGGCTAAACTCAGCCCATCCGCAGGGTCCTTCCAACAGCAAGATTTCCCGTTCCACCACGCCACGGAAGCGCACACGCATGGGAAGGGTCACAACATGGGCGCACTCAAGCAATTCGTCAAGGGAAGGCATCACCTCACTGTAGCGCGGCGCACCGCATCCTCCCATGAAGTTGTGGGACCCTTGTCAGGATGAAAAAGCATGCAGACCGAAGGCATAAAGGCAACAGCCGCCTGCCCGTTTCTGCCGCGCCATTCGGCGCTGCGGCTGCCGTGTGCCTCGCTGGGCTGGTGACCACTTATGTTTTCTTCGTCAAAAGCACGGCGGGTCAGTTTCTGGATGAATCGGCGCTGGTCGAGGCCGCCGTCGCCCGCAGGTTCCTCGGCAGCCAATCCGCGCAGATATTGGACCTGCTTCCCGTCACATCCGCTGTCATTGCGGCCTTCGTTGTGCTGTTTGTGACTCTGGCACGGCGGCGCTGGAAAGCTGCGGGGATCGCTCTGGCCGCTATGGCCGCCGCGAATCTGAGCACGCAGCTAATCAAAGCGGGCCTGCCTAACCGCCCTGACATGGGCGTGACAACTCTGGCGCTGAACTCCTTGCCGTCCGGGCACAGCACTCTGGCGGCCAGTGCTGCGGCGGCGGTATTCTTGGTCGTTTCCCCTAGGTGGCGTCCAGCCACCGCGTTTTTGGGTTCGAGTTACGCCGTTCTTGCCGGAATTTCCACACTCATTAACCAGTGGCATCGACCCGCTGACGTGCTCGCTGCCTTCTTCCTTGTTTCCATCTGGACGCTGGCTGCCGCATGGCTCATCCTGCGCTGCGATGGAGGCTGGAATGTGTGGCTGGGCTCGAACCAACATTGGGCGACAAGCCGCTGGTGGGGGTTCATTTCAGGTATTTTTACGGTGCTTGCTTCAACCGCGACAGCACTGCTGCTGCACTCAGTTTCCGGCAATCCCACCGACAGCACCACCCGTTATTTCCTCTCCGGAGTGGGCGCGATAGTGGCCGTCGGGTATGGTCTGGCGTTGGCGGGTATCTTATTCATGAACCACCAGGTACGACGCCGGCAATCAGGCTAAGCGGCCAGGTCACGGGAGCTATCGTGGCACGGGTTTGTTGCGCGGTACTGCGTATCCCAGGACTGCCGCGGCGGCGAGACCTAAAAGGCCCGTGGCAGCAATGCCGAAGGACAGGGAGACCACGGCCGTGAGCGCAGCCAAGATAGCGGGCCCGCTAGAGCCGCCCGTGTCAGCGAGGAATCGCCAAATTCCCAAAAACTGGGCACGGCCGTTGCGTGGGGAGTAATCAGCACCCAGAGTCATAATCAATCCGGAGCCAATGCCGTTGCCAAAACCAATCAGTAAAGCAACCAACAACAACGAAACGGCATCAGTGCTCAAGGGCATCAACAGTAAGGAAATGCCCATAAAGAGCATGGAAGGCACAGCCACTGCAATGCGCCCCTTCTTATCCATGATTTTTCCTGCCGGATAAAAGACCAGCATGTCGATAGCCCCGGACAAACCGTAGATCAGCGATGTTGTGGCAGGGTTCAGCCCTAAGTTATCTGCCCATAACGGCACCACAACTTGCCGCGAGGACCGCACGGCACTTACCAGCAACACCCCGATCCCCACACTCAGGAACACCTTGCGGTGTGCTGAAACAAGAGTCCTGATCTTCGGAGGAGCACCGGCAGGGGGCTCGCCTTGAGCGCTCACCAAATCGGGCAGGCTCCACGCCACAGCTCCCGCAGCCAAGGCGGCAATGGCGGCCACCCAGTACGCACCCGCAAGGCCGCCAAGGTGAATGACGAGTGCGCCAATGAAGGGCCCAACAAACAGCCCGATCCGCCCCACACCGCCAAGCATCGACATGGCCCGCGCACGCAGAAACGGCGGAACTGCCTCTGTCAGGTAACTTTGCCGAGCCAGATTGAAAACGGAGGAGGCCGCTCCAATCAAGAACACGCCACAAGCGAAGACCACGAGATTGGGGGCAAACACACACATCAGCATTGCCACCATGCTCAGCACAGCCGCGCCCACCATGCCACGCCGCTCACCAAATTTGGCTGTAATGATCGACGCCGGAATGTTACTGACCAGTGACCCTATGCCAACAAGTGAGACAACCAGTGCGGCACCGGCAAGGGAAGAACCTCCGTCACGGGCGCTGAGCGGGATCACCGGCAAGATGGCGCCCTCGCCAATCCCAAACAAAAGGGATGGCCCAAACGCCGGAATGGCGATGGACCACAAACTGAAGTCTCCTGGACGGGCGTTCTTGCTCACTCACTCCACCCTAGACCCGTGCAGCAAAAGCACAGGCCTAGGGTGAAAAAGTTTTGAGGTGCCGTCCTGTTAGCGCTTAGAGGTCGGCCAGGGCTCCAGCAGGGTTTTCCATGGCGTCGGCAACGAAACGCAGAAAACCCGCAGCTACAGCTCCATCGCAGACCCTGTGATCGAAAGCGAGGGTCAGCTCGGTCATCTTGCGCACACAGAGCTCACCGTCCACCACCCACGGTTTGTCCAGGATTCGCCCCAGCCCCAGCATGGCGGCTTCCGGATAGTTGATGATGGCCGCTGAGCCGTCCACACCAAACACACCGTAGTTATTCACCGTAAACGTGCCCCCTGAAAGCAGAGCCGGACCGGCCTTGCCCGAGCGCGCTGTCTCCGTAAGCGTGCGCAGTGCAGCGTCCAGTTCACGGGCACTGCGGCCCTCTGCATTGCGCAGCACGGGGACCACCAATCCACGTTCAGTTTGTGCGGCAAAACCTAAATTGATGCCATCAAACTCGACCACGGATTCGGTGCCGTCTGCGCTGAGAAGTTGAGTATTCAGCTGCGGGAAGCGTGCCAGCCCAGCCGTAACAAAACGTGCCACAAAGGCCAGCACACCCGGCGCTGACCCGTGTTTGGCCTTCATTGCGGCACGCAGGTCCATGAGCGCAGTCGCATCAACGTCCAACCAGACGGTGGCCTCAGGGATCTCACGCCGACTGCGGGCTAGGGCGACTGACGCGGCCTTCTTCGCCCCGGACAACGGAGTCTGCGCCAGAACGCGCAGCCCGGTGCGCGGGTCAAGCACACCGTTCTGGGCTTTCGCACTGACACTGACCGATCCAGCAGACTCGGTAAGTGGTGATCCGCTGGGCGGTATCGAGGGAGCGGGGTGCTCGGTCTGCGGGGCTGTCGCTTGGTTGGCTGCCACAGCTTCCGCCACATCGCGGCGCATGATCAGACCGTCAGTACCGGAACCAGAAATCTCCGTAAGAGATAGCCCAGCGTCCCGTGCCATCTTGCGCACCAGAGGTGAGACGACAAGCTGCGCCAGTGGCTGCGCGGGAGTAACAGCCGCAGCAGCTGCATGCTGGTTCATGCGCTGAGACCGTGAGGGCCGGCTCCTTCCTGTTCCGCCGTGGTCGGAGGTCCCATATCCAATGAGAACGTTGCCAGAGCCGGAAGGGGTTTCGTCAACAGCCTCAACCGGCTCAGTTCCACCGCTCTGAGCTCCAACAGCTGCAATGGAAATCAGCGGTTTGCCGACCTCCATGGTCTCGCCTTCCTCCGCGTGCAGCGTGTCTACTACGCCTTCGTAGGGAGATGGCACCTCAACAACTGACTTAGCGGTCTCCACTTCGGCGATTGGCTGGTCCACGTGGACGCTTTCGCCGACGGAAACAAGCCAGGTGACCAGTTCAGCTTCGACGAGTCCTTCACCCAGATCCGGCAGCATAAATACTTGCAGGCCCATCAGTTCTCCCATTGCAGGTTATCGACGGCGTCCAGGATCCTGTCCACGCCGGGAAGGTAATATTTTTCCAGCCGCGGGGCCGGGTACGGAATATCGAATCCGGTCACTCGCAGCACAGGGGCCGCGAGGGAATGGAAGCAGCGCTCTTGGATGCGGGCCACGATCTCTGCAGCCATCGAGGCAAAGCCCGGCGCTTCGGCGATGACCACTGCGCGACCGGTGGAGCGGACTGCGGCGCAGACCCCCTCGTCGTCGAACGGCACCAGCGAACGGACATCGATTACCTGCAGTGAGCGTCCCTCAGTAGCGGCGGTCTCGGCAGCAGCGAGCGCAATGGAGACGGACGGGCCATACGCGATCAGAGTAGCGTCGGTGCCTTCCCTGGCCACAACGGACGTTCCAATTGAAGACGAAACGGAAGCGTCGGCGTCGTACCGTGAACGGAGCTCGTCCAAGTCCACCGTGTCCTTGGTGAAATACAGCTTTTTTGGCTCCAAGAACACCACAGGGTCCGGGGAGGCGATGGCGTCACGGAGCATGACGTACGCGTCCGTGACGGTCGACGGCGTCAAAACCGTCAGCCCGGGCGTATGCACATAGTAGGCCTCCGAAGAGTCACAGTGGTGCTCGACGCCGCCGATTCCGCCCGCATACGGGATACGAATGACCATGGGCAGGCGGACAAGCCCACGCGTCCGGTTCCCCATCTTCGCCACGTGGCTGGTGATCTGTTCAAATGCGGGGTAGGCGAATGCGTCAAACTGCATCTCCACCACGGGACGCATCCCGTTCATTGCCATTCCGGTGGCCATGCCCACAATGCCGGCTTCTGCCAGTGGCGTGTCAAAGCAGCGTTCCGGACCGAATCTACGCGTTAGGCCATCCGTCACGCGGAATACGCCGCCCAAGGTGCCCACATCCTCACCAAAGACGAGCACAGAGGTATCCGCCTCCATAGCGTCGGCCATGGCCAGGGTCAGTGCCTTCGCGAACGTGATGGTCTGCACGCCGGTGAGGACGGGTTCGACGCCGGCTGGCGCACCTGAGGCGCGGGCCGCGGGCTTGGTCCGATTGGCCGTAGTGGTCATGACGAGACTCCTTCGGGTGCCAGAGCGCTAGCGAGCTCATCTGCGAGCATCCGCGACTGCTCGTGCAGCTGCGGTGTGGGCTCTGAATATACGTATCTGAAAAGATCGGCGGGATCCGGTGACGTTTCCGTCTTTAGGCCATCGCGCAAAATTTTGGCCACCGCTTCCGCATCGCTTGCGAAACGTTCGGCGTCATCGGCACTTAGCTCCCCGGCGTCGTGCAGGTATTTTTGCAGCCGGAGCAGCGGATCCTTCGGTGCCCAGGAGGCCACTTCCTCGGCGGAGCGGTAACGGGTGGCATCATCGGCATTGGTGTGCGATTCCATCCGGTACGTGTGCGCCTCGATGAGTGCGGGGCCGCCACCGTCGCGAGCACGCTTCACAGCTGCTCCCACCACGGACAGAAGGGCCGCCAGATCATTGCCGTCTACGCGCTCCCCCGGCATACCGTAGCCAATGGCCTTGTGGGCCAAGGATTGCGCAACATTTTGCTGACGCAGCGGGACGGAAATTGCGTACTGATTATTCTGGATGAGGAAAACTACCGGGACATGGAAGACGGCAGCAAAGTTCAGGGCTTCATGGAAGTCACCCTCGCTGCTGGCGCCATCGCCACACAGGGCAAGCGCCACCGTGTCCTCTCCGCGTAGTTTGGCGGCATGGGCCACACCTACGGCATGCAAAAGCTGAGTTGCCAGCGGTGTTGCGGGAAGTGCCGTTTTGTATTCTTTCGGGTCAAAACCACTGTGCCAATCTCCACGCAGCGATTCAAACGCCTCGAGAGGGTCCACCCCGCGGCCTAGGATGGCGACGGTGTCCCGGTAAGTCGGGAAGAGCCAGTCATCCTGATCCAAACACATGTCAGCTGCCACCTGGCAGGCCTCTTGGCCAAACGATGACGGATACACCGCCATTCGTCCTTGACGCACCAGAGCATTGGCTTGATCGTTGATGCGTCGCCCCATGACAAGACGGCCATAGCCTTCCAGCAAGGTGTCTACACTCGGCAGCGCGTACCGTTCTTTCCAGCCCGCAGTAGCGGATTCCGGGTGCTTGGTGCCCTCCGGGGCAATTAGTTGGACGGGCTGCACCGAAGGAAGGAGATTGCCTTCCGCCCGCCCATCGTTAGCCGTATTCTCGATGAATTCCGGGTGGTTCGTCATTGGATTCCACTCCTCCCAAGGAGTTACGCACAAAGATGTTATGTTCTCCTAGTATGGAATCAGAAGTCGTTTTGTATCCACGAGTTCCACAATCTCTGGATGTTTGACACGAATTGCCCTATTTTCACAGACAAAATATGATTGTGATGTGCATTACGCACGCAGCTTGTCTTGATCAGCATGTCTTGATCAGCTTGTCTTGATCCCCCGAGGAGCACCATGCCAGAAACCTCAGCACTCCCACTAGATGACGTGGACCGCAGGATCATCACGGAACTCACCCGCGACGGCAGGCTCTCCGTCAGTGCCGTGGCACAGAACGTTCATATTTCCCGGGCTCACGCTTATGCACGGATTTCTCGCCTGACCTCTTCCGGCGTGCTGACTAAGTTCACGGCGCTCGTTGACCCCGTCAAAGCAGGCTTGAAGTCCTCTGCCTATGTGACCCTAAAGGTGAGTCAGCATGCTTGGCGGGAGCTCAAAGAGGAGCTGCGCGCTATTCCTGAAGTGCAGCACATTGCGTTAGTGGGCGGAGACTTTGACGTTATGTTGCTGGTCCGCGCCGAGGACAATACGGGTCTGCGACGGGTTATCTTTGATCAACTCCAATCAATGACCGGGGTCCAAGACACCCAGACTTTCCTGATCTTTGAAGACCTAGATAACCGTTAGAGCACAGGCACCATCTCATTGCTGCTTGCGTTCGGGTGCCGGTGGGCGATACCCTCAAGCGGTTACGTGCACGGCACGGTCTCCCGAAAAAAGGGCGATACCGGGACTCCCCGCAGACATATATGGCATTTATGACCACTATTTTGTTGACCAGGAGTTCCCATGACCACTGTTTCCGCGCGTATTGCTGACGTTCTTTCTTTTCACACCAGTCACATCTTTGGTGTCATGGGAAACGGCAACGCCTACTTCCTAGACGCCGCGGCTAGTACATCGCTGACATTTACGCCCGTACGTCACGAAGCGGCAGCCGTTTCGGCGGCAGACGCGCACTACAGGGTCTGCTCCCGGTTGGCCGTAGCGACCACCACCTATGGTGCGGGCTTCAGCAACGCCATCACTGCCCTGGCGGAATCGGTCCAGGCCAGAACTCCTTTGGTGCTTGTTACCGGTGATGCCCCCACCTCAGGGAAGCGGCCCTGGGATATTGACCAGGCGGGGATCGCATCCTCGGTAGGTGCTCCCACATTTGTGGTGGGAGCCGATAACGCAGGCCACATCACCCGCCTTGCCCTGACCCATGCTTTGACGGAACGGACCGCCGTGGTTCTGGCCATCCCGTACGATCTAGCCACCGCTGAAATTACTGAGGGAGATCTCACTCCCGAGCATCCCCTCAACATTCCGGTGGCGGCGTTACCGCATGCGGCCACGTTGGATCGGGCAGCCGCGCTGCTAACGGGCGCGCAGCGGCCACTCGTGCTCGCAGGGCGGGGAGCGGCATTGTCCGGGGCCGGGGCCGCGCTGCGCGATCTAGCCGACCGGATCGGCGCCTTGAATGCGGGGTCCGTCTTGGGCTGCGAGCTCATGCCCGGCCGGCACGGTGATTTAGGTGTTGCTGGAGGTTTCTCTAGCGAAGAGTCCGCAGCGCTCATGGCAGAGGCCGACGTCGTGCTGGTGGCTGGAGCGTCTCTCAACCAGTTCACAATGCGCTTCGGTGACCTCTTCAACGCGGCCGCCACCATCATCCAGGTAGATCTTTCCCCCACTCCAACCAATCCACGTGTAGACATTCATCTGTGCGCCGACGCCCGGGCCACCGGCGAGGCACTGCTGGCCCGCGTCCCCCAGGCTCCCGCGAACACCGGATGGCGGGACCGCCTGGGGGATCGCTTGACTGCCGTCTTTGACCGGGAGCAGGGCAGCGAGTTCGCCCCAGATGGGCGCCTTGACCCCCGCGCGCTCTCTGGCGCACTGGACGCAGTCCTCCCTCAGGATCGCGTTATAGTCCAGGACGGCGGGCACTTCATTGGCTGGGCTCCCATGTTTTGGAAAACGTCCGGACCACAGAGGATGAACCTGGTGGGAACGGCGTACCAGTCCATTGGTTTGGGTCTAGCTAGCGCTGTGGGTGCTGGGGTAGCCGCTCCGGCGGCCACCGTGGTTTTGGCCACGGGCGACGGCGGCTTCCTCATGGCCCTGGCCGACTTGGAGTCCATGATCCGCACTGTCCGCAGCGGGATCATCATTGTCTTCAACGACGCAGCTTACGGTGCCGAAGTGCACCAATATGGGACGCTGGGCCTGGCACAAGAACCCATGCTGATCCCTGAGGTTAACTTCGCAGCTATGGCTGCTGCCATGGGTGCAGCCAGTTCAGTGGTCCAGTCTCATCAAGACTTGGACGCGCTGCGCCACTGGGTTAAGGACGGCGCCCATGGCGTCTTTTTAGCCGACTGCCGTATCTCACGCAGCGTGGTGGCGCCGTATATGGCCGAAATTCAGGCCGCAGCTAAGAAGGGCCGCGCAGTGAAGAGCGCCAGCGGCAACTAGCCACCGCGGCACGACTTCCTAAAATGCTTGGCATGCCGCGCCATCGTTCGCTCTTTTACAGGGTTAGGCTCACAATATGGACACCGCACGCAAGGCCAGTACGCTTCTTGGACTCCATCAGGATCCGGCAATTCTCCAGCTGGCCAATGTGTGGGACGCCATCAGCGCCAAGGTGATCTCGGATCTGCCTGGCACCAAGGCGTTGGCCACGGCAAGCCACTCGATTGCGGCTTCTTACGGCTACGACGACGGCGAGCACATCCCCGTCGCCACCATGATTGAAGCGGTGGGGCGAATTGCCGCTGCCACGGATCTGCCTGTCACCGCCGATTTGGAGCGCGGTTATGGCAATCCGGCAGAGACAGTTCGCAAAGCCATAGGAGTGGGCATAGTTGGCGCCAATATCGAAGACCAGATGCTGCCACTGGCCCTGTCCGTAGCTCGGATGAAAGAGGCGGCAAGCGCCGGAGCCGCCGAAGGAATCGATTTTGTCCTCAACGCCCGCACTGACGCCTTCCTCCTGGCTGGGGATCGTGACCCGAGCGAACTTCTTGAGTCAGCGATCGAACGCGGCAGGGCCTATTTGGACGTTGGCGCCACGTGTATCTTTGTCCCGGGAAAACTGGATGAGCCCACGGTCAAGTCGCTCGTGGACGGGATTGGCCGAGGCCTACTGAGCGTCATCAATGTCCCAGGCTCGCTGACACCGTCCAAGCTCGCCGAGCTTGGGGTGGCACGTATTTCCTACGGGCCGTGGATCCAGCGGGTGGCCATGACAGCGATCGCGGACGCTGCTACGCAGTTGATGCACGACGGCGTTTTGCCCGCCGGCACCCGCGCGCTGAGCTGAAGCCTCAACTAGCTCATTGACCGGTGAATTCAGGCTTACGCTTGGCAGCGAATGCGGCGAATCCTTCGGCGTAATCCCTTGTCTTGGAGAGCTTCACCTGTGCTTGATTTTCCAGTTCGACGGCATCCCATAGCCCTAGGCTGTCCTTCTGGATGCGCGCAAGCACTTCCTTGCTGGCGTTGAACGCAAGAGTTGGCCCTATTGCTGCTTTCAGAGCAGCCTCGCGGGTGAATCCGAGAAGTTCCTCAGCCGGCTTGGCACGGCTAAACATACCTGCTGCCACTGCCTGTGCACCGCTCATCAACTCGGCCGTGTAGATCAGATCCATGGTGCGGTGCGCACCGAGACGTTCCGTAAACAGCCAGGTCGCCCCGGAATCTAGTGCGGCGCCGAGGTTAGCGAACGGCGAACCGAACTTCGCATTCTCACTCACGTACACAACATCGGTGGCGATCAGAAGGCCCAGCCCCACCCCGAGGCAAGCACCTTGGGCTGCAGCGAAGGTTGGTGCCGGAAATTCGCTGATTTTCTTCAGAAGCGGCGTGAGTAGCTCCTGCAAATACGCAGTGGGATCATCGGTTGAGCCGTCAACTTCTGCGATGTCGCGCCCTGCACAAAATGCACGTCCTTCGCCGTGCAGCAGCAGGGCACGGACTGCACCGGAATCCACTGCGAGCGCGGCCTCGTCATAGGCTGCGCTGAGTTCAATGAGATCGGCCTCATTGAGCGAATTGAGCTTATACGGAGCGTTCAGTACGATCTCGCCGACTCCGGCGTCGATGGAAAAATCAATCACGGTTACTCCTGGGTTTAGGGGTACGCCTAGCCATCGTAGTCAACGGTGACTTCACGTGTGGTGGGCCGGGACTGGCAGGTAAGTACGTACCCGGCAGCAACTTCTTCCGGTTCAAGCGCGTAGTTCTCTTCCATCTCCACAGTGCCACAAACCAGCTTCGCACGGCAGGTGCCACACACTCCCCCGGCGCAGGCAAACGGTACGTCCGGACGTACCCGGAGAGCTGCGTTGAGGACTGACTCGCGGGAGTGGGTCGGACTCTGAACATCTGCAGTGAGTCCGTCCAGAGTGAACGTGATCTTGTAGGTGGACTCGGAGTCATCCACGATAACTGGCCGTCCGGCCTGGCCTTCGGGCCTATCGGGGCGTCCGGTGGTGAACAACTCAAAGCGAACTAGTTCCCGAGGAACACCACGGGCTTCGAGAACATCCCTGCATAGTTGGACGAGTTCAAAGGGACCGCACAAAAACCATTCGTCGATGTCATCCGCGTGAATAGCCGTTCCCAGCAGAGCCTCGAGCTTTTCCGCGTCAAGACGCCCACTCATGAGAGGTGCGATCCGCTGCTCGCGTGAGAGGACGTGGTGCAAGGCAAAACGCTGTGGGTATCGATCTTTCAAGTCCGCTAATTCTTCAAGGAACATCACATCCATCGTGGCCTTGTTGGCGTAAACCAGATCCAGGCGGGTATCAGGATTCCCCATGAGGAGCGAACGAGCCAGTGCCATAACCGGGGTAATACCAGAGCCCGCAGCAATGGCTACGTAGTTTCCGGTCCTTCGCACCATGGACTCTGGATGGTTCATGTCTGTGAGCACATTGGAAACGTCGCCGTGTTTGGAAATGAAGGCACCCATAGGGCTCATGACCTCCATGACGGCTCCGGCGGCCAGTTCAGCATTTGCCCAGGTGGAAAATTCTCCGCCAATGTCTCGCTTGATAGCAACCCTGATCTCGGAGCTGCCGTCCGCAAATTCCTCGGGAGCGGCACAGATGGAGTAGCTGCGCCGCACCTCACGGTCCACGCCATCGGAATCGGGCATCTGCATGCGCAAGGCCACGTATTGTCCAGGGAGATAGTCGAAGTAGCCTGCTAGTTCGGGCGGGACTCCAAAGGTGACCTCGATGGCATCCTCGGTCAAGCGGCGGACCGCAGAAACACTCAGTTCGTGGAAAGATGCCCTGCGTCGGGCAGCGGCGTCAGCCGGAACGCTCATTAGAGAACCTTAAAGTAGTCGAAGGGTTCCTTGCAGTCTTGGCACACATAGAGCGCCTTGCAGGACGTGGAGCCGAACCGGGTAAGTTCTTTGGTATTCAGCGACTGGCATTGCGGGCACTTTACGGCCAGCGCCAATCGGATGGGGCCGCTATGTCCACCTGCGCGCGAGTGCCCGCTAGGAGGTGCAATTCCATACTCTTCTAGCTTTCTGCGGCCTTCCGCGCTCATCCAGTCAGTAGTCCAAGCGGGCGAGAGTACTAAACGTACGTCCACCTGCGAGTACCCGGCCTGCGTAAACACGCTCGTCACGTCATCGCGGATGGCGTCCATGGCTGGACAGCCCGAATACGTGGGCGTGATGGTGACTTGCACGGCAGGCTTGAGAGCGCCTACCCCATCCGGGAAGAACACTTCAACACGGCGCAATATGCCAAGGTCGGCGATACTCAACACCGGTATCTCAGGATCGCACACCGTTGCTGCTAAGTCCCAAGCTAGTTGTTCTGCGTCTTCTTGGGTTGCAGCGGAGCCACGTGTAGCCACGGCACTCACCAACTCGCCCCGGGGAATTCGCGTGCGAGCACCTGCATTTCTGCCAGAACGAAGCCGAGATGCTCCGAATGCCGCCCTGCCCGTCCACCACCGGTAGACATGTGCAAGGCGCTGACATCCAGGTCCGCCTCAGCCAAAACTGTACCCGTGGACCGGTCAAACTCGTCTTTCAAACTCGAAGGAACGACGCCGGCCGCGCCTAGACGCGCTGTCAGCGAGTCGTCTTGGAAGAGCTCACCGACAAACGGCCACATGAGATTCAACCCTGCCACCATACGGCGTCGAGATTCATCGGTTCCGCCAGCTAAACGAAGAACCCACTGGGTGCTGTGGTCAAGGTGATAATCCACCTCCTTCACGGCCTTAGCCGCGATGGCTGCCAGCATTGAGTCAGTGGATTTGCTCAGTTCGCGGTACAGCAGGAACTGGTAGTTGGCCACAATGAACGCGCGAGCAATGGTGACAGCGAAGTCGCCGTTGGGTTGCTCGAACAAATGCGCGCAGCGGAACTCAGGTTCGCGGCGGAAGTAGGCAAGATCGTCCTCGGTCTTACCCCAAGCAGCACCAGCGTAGCTAAGGAAGGAGCGTGCATGCCCTAGCTGGTCCAAGGCGATATTGCCCAAGGCCACGTCTTCTTCAAGTTCGGGACCTCGGGAAATCCAGTGGCCCAAGCGTTGGGCCAGTATCAAGGCATCATCGCCAAGACGGAGTGCGTATTCGGCGACGTCCTCGGACGGCTTCACCGTACCCAAGCGCGTGGCTTCGACAATATCTTCGGGCCGAAGTGCGTTACCGGGGGTGATGCGAGTGGCGGAGGCTGAAGAGTCTCCTAGGTTTGTTGCATGTGGTGTCAAAGGTGCTTCACCCCTTCGCTCTTGGTGTAATAAGTGGCATGGCGGTAGTCCTTGCCTTGTGGGGATTCAAAGAATGAACCCTTGGAATCAGGATCAGAGGCAGCGATGGCTTCAGACGGGACTACCCAAATGGACACGCCCTCATTGCGCCGCGTGTACAAATCCCGTGCGTTACGCAACGCCATGGATGCGTCTGGTGCGTGCAAGGAACCGGCATGGACATGACTCAGGCCACGATTGGAGCGGACAAATACTTCCCACAGTGGCCAGCGATGGGCAGTTGCCTGGGTATCCTGCGCTGTGCTTTGCGATGCGTCTTGGGCACTCATCTTTACGCTGCTGCTTTCTGCTTGTCCTGCTGCTTCTGGTGGTAGGCGACGGCCGCTTCACGGACCCAGGCGCCTTCCTCATGAGCTGTGCGGCGACGTTCTAGACGCTGGGCGTTGCACGGGCCACGACCGGCCAATACTTCCTTGAATTCATCCCAGTCCAGCGGTCCGTGTTCCCACGTTTTGCTTTCTTCGTTGAAACGCACTTGATCGTCAGGAAGCGTTAGGCCCAATACTTTGACCTGCTCGACGAGCATTCCAACAAAGCGGGAACGGAGCTCGTCATTGCTAAAGCGCTTGATGTTCCACGCCATGGACTGCTTGGAATTGGGAGAATCATCATCCGGCGGACCAAACATCATCAAAGACGGGGCGTACCAGCGGTTTACCGCGTCCTGGGCCATGGCGCGCTGCTCAGCGGTGCCGTTAGCCAACTCCAAAAGAATCTCAAAACCCTGCCGTTGGTGGAAGGACTCTTCCTTGCACACCCTGACCATGGCGCGGCCATACGGCCCATAGGAAGCACGGCACAAAGGTACCTGGTTACAGATAGCAGCACCATCCACCATCCAGCCGATAGCGCCCATATCTGCCCACGTCACAGTGGGGTAGTTGAAGATGGAGGAATAGCGGGCTTTGCCGGCCACGAGGGCATCCATCATCTCGTCACGGGTGGTACCCAACGTTTCAGCGGCCGAATAAAGGTAGAGCCCATGACCAGCCTCGTCCTGAACCTTGGCCATGAGGATCGACTTGCGCTTGAGACTCGGTGCCCGCGTGATCCAGTTTGCCTCAGGCTGCATTCCGATGATCTCCGAGTGCGCATGCTGGGAGATCTGGCGCACCAGCGAACGGCGGTAAGCATCAGGCATCCAATCCTTGGGCTCCACGCGGGAGTCTTTGGCCAAGACGGCGTCAAAGTGCTCCTGACCGGCGAGCTGCACAGGATCAGGGGTAAGGCCGTCCAGTACGGCCTTACCGCTAGCTGCGCTGCTGACTGACTTGATGCTTGCGCCCGAGCTGTTGGGCTCCGAGTTCTGTGCCACGGGTCCTCCTTGGATCATGCTGAATTATTTACCGACCGTTCGTTCAGGATATAGTGTGACGCAGACCTCGTCAATCGGCGCCATTGTTGCGCGAGTGTTGTTGACAGAACAGCCCGTAAGGGTATTACCTAATGAACATTCGGTAAGCTACGTGAGGAGAAACACATGGTGCTAGCCGGTTCCGACGTGGCACATCGACTGCTGCGCAACGACGCCGCTTCACAATGGCTGGGGATTGAGGTTCTGGCCTTGGACGACGGCCATGCAACCATCACGATGACATTGCGGGCGGAGATGATGAACGGCTTTGGCATCACACATGGCGGAATGGTCTTTTCTCTCGCCGACACAGCCTTCGCACTGGCCTGCAATACGGCCGACGGCGACGATGCCACCATCACCGTGGCCTCCGGCGTCGACGTGAATTTTCTTTTGCCTACCCGGGCCGGCCAACGCCTCACAGCCGTAGCCAACCGCCGTCATCAGCAAGGACGCAGCGGCCTCTACGACGTCCAAGTTCTGCTGGACGATTCACAACACAGCGTCGTGGCCGAGTTCCGCGGCCGCTGCCGCACCATACCTAATAAGCAAACCCCCACCCAGAACGCAGCACCGGAAAGGTCAGCACAACCATGACCCAACAAACCAACCTGTCCCAGCCGGACGCCGTCGAACTCCTAAGCCGCGATGAGCTGGAGGCGCTTCAGCTTTCCCGTTTGAAGGAAACCGTGGCGTACGCCTATGATCGCGTGCCACTGTACAAGCGCAAGTTTGATGCGGCAGGCGTCCACCCGAAAGACTTGGTGGAGCTGGAGGATCTGGCCAATTTCCCGTTCACAACCAAAGAGGACCTGCGCGAAGAATATCCCTTCGGCATGTTCGCGGTGCCGCAAAGTGACGTGGTGCGCATCCACGCCAGCTCAGGAACCACCGGGCGTCCCACCGTGGTTGGCTATACCGCCAATGACATCAAGACTTGGGCCAACCTCATGGCACGCTGCCTGCGCCTTTCCGGTGTGCGCCCGGGCATGAAGGTCCACAACGCCTATGGTTATGGCCTCTTCACGGGCGGGCTGGGCGCACACTACGGAGCCGAAGCCCTGGGCACCACCGTCATTCCGATGTCCGGTGGGCAGACGGAAAAGCAGATTCAGCTGATCACGGACTTTGAACCAGACGCCATTTTGTGCACGCCCAGCTATCTTCTGACCATCATGGACGCCATGACGCGCCGAGGGATCGATCCGCGCGCCACGTCGCTGAAGTTTGCCGTGTGCGGGGCGGAGCCGTGGACCGAGGAGATGCGCCGCGAGCTAGAGCAAGGCATGGATCTGCAGGCCTGCGACATCTACGGCCTGTCCGAGGTCATGGGCCCGGGCGTTTCCGGGGAGTCCGTTGAGACCAAAGACGGTAACCACATTTGGGAAGACCATTTCCGACCCGAGATCATCGATCCGTTCGATATTTCCGTGGGCAAGGGCTCTATCCGTCCTGACGGCGAAGAAGGCGAGCTTGTTTTCACGTCGCTGACCAAGGAAGCGCTGCCGATTATCCGTTACCGGACCAAGGATCTCTCCCGGCTTCTACCTGGGACGGCGCGTCCCGGCATGCGTCGAATGGCTCGCATCACTGGGCGCAGCGACGACATGATCATCCTGCGCGGGGTGAACATGTTCCCTTCACAGATCGAAGAAATCGCGCTGCGCATCCCGGTACTGAGCCCGCACTTCCAACTGGAGCTCACCCGTGCGGGACGCATGGACCAAATGACAATTCACATTGAGCCGCGCGAGAATACGACGGCGCAAGAATGGGCGGCCGGTGCGCTCGCACTGAAATCCCAGATCAAGATCCATATCGGTTCCACCTGCGTTGTTGATGTTGTTGCCCCAGGATCGTTGGAGCGCTCCAACGGCAAGCTCAAGCGCATCTACGATAACCGCGCGTGAGAAACTAGAGCCATGCCCACCACCGCCACCTCTCACGCCACCGCCTCCAAACGGGGCCGTCCCGGTTACGACCAACAGTCTGTGCTGCAGATCGCCGTTGAGGTTTTCAATAAGCACGGCTACGAAGCCACCTCCATGGGCATCTTGGCCGAGACCCTGGGCATTTCCAAGTCGGCCATCTACCATCATGTCCCGTCCAAGGAGGACCTGCTGCGACTGGCCTTGGACGAGGCTTTGGGTGGATTGGAGGCCGTGTTGAAGCTCGACGGCGCCCTGTCCGGCCCAGCCGACACCCGGCTTGAGTTTGTGCTTCGGGGGACGATCGCCGTCCTGGTAGATAGGCTTGCCTTCGTCACTCTTCTGCTGCGAGTACGTGGTAATACCGAGATGGAGCGCGACGCCCTGGCGCGGCGACGCACTTTTGACCGCACTATTACAGAACTGGTCTCCGCAGCCCAGCAGGACGGATCGTTGCGCACCGATCTTGCCCCGAGCACCATCACGAGGCTGCTCTTTGGCACCATCAACTCGATTGTGGAATGGTACAGGCCCGGCGGTGCGCTCTCGGCGTCGAAACTAGCTGATGACGTCATCACCATGTCTTTTCAGGGCCTGCACCACTAAAGGACCGTCACTTGCGGCGCTCACCGTCCAATTCACTCGACAAACCCGGGCAAAGCGTGCACGATTTAGTCATGGCGACCAAAATTTCCGCATCCCTGCACGACCTCGCCCGTGAACTGCGGTATGAGCCAACCACTAAACACATCCGCGCGTTCCTCGGCGGTGTCCCGGTACTCGATTCCCGGCGAGCCGTCATCATCTGGGAGCCTCGGCGAGTAGTCCCGTGCTACGCAGTCCCGGCCGACGGCGTTCTTGGCGTGCTCAGTCCCAGCGCACCAGTGTCAGCTGAAAACTCCAATCAGCGTGCCGCCCACCCCGGCATACCATTTAGCCGTCACAGCACCCCGGGGATGCCGTTGGATGTCTCCGCTGGCGGTGAAACAGCCAGCGGCGCCGCTTTTCGGCTTGAAGACCCTGATCTTGAGGGCTACATTGAGTTCGATTCGGACGCTTTTGATTGGTTCGAGGAGGAGGATTCCGTCCAGTCCCACCCGCGCGATCCTTTCCACCGGGTGGATATCCGCCATAGTTCCCGGCATGTGCGTGTGACGGTGGGTGAAGTGGTGCTCGCGGAGTCAACTAACCCCGTCATGGTGTTCGAGACCGGCATGGCGGAGCGGATCTATCTCCCTTCAGCCGACGTCGATTGGGATGCCCTGGTACCAACGGACTCCGCCACGCTCTGCCCGTATAAGGGAACCGCCAGTTATTGGAAGTTGGCACACACAACGGAGGTTTCAGGCGATATTGCGTGGAGTTACGTCTCCCCGCTGGCTCCTGCCGCAGAGATCGCTGGGTACGTGTGCTTCTACGAAAATTTGGTTGACGTCACTGAGCTCTAAGGTGTTACTCATTGTGCAGCTGATGCGGGTGTAACTCCGTCAAACCCGCATCAGCTGCACAATGAAACCGTAGTTACCTCGAGCCAGCCGGTTTTCCTGCGACGACGTTGCCAGTGGCTGCTTGCTGTAGTTCGCTGAGCCATAGGGCGATGGCTGCTTCGAGGATCGATTGCGCACTTGCAGGATCCGCATCGACGACTTTCCCGCTCCAACTTTCCTCCGTAACAATACGGACCCCGCCCTCCACTGGCAGGAACAGCCAAGTGTGTGCCGCGACGATTCCCTGCGCCGTTCCGCCCCACGCCACACGTCGGAGAGGAAGGACTTCGCGAATCCAGGAGTCAATCTCCAATCCTTCGGTCTTCCACCGGAACATCTGGCCCGTCTCGAAGTCACCCATCAACTCCGCCGAATCAACATCCGAGCGCCAGCTCGTCCATTTGTCGACGTCGATGAGCAAGCGCCAAACCAAATCCTGGGGCGCGTGAATCGTCACCCCCTGTTTAACGAGGACAGGGGCGGAGCGATCAATATCGAATTCGGTCACGGTCTATTCCTTTTCGTCGGGACCACTACGCTCGCAGCGTCCAGTGATGGCTATGAGGCGGGTAGACAATCGTGCTGGAGGAACGATTGTTAGAACGCAACAACACCACTAACGCAAGAGTTCTTGCATTAAGTCTCAGGCTACCTCGCAGCAGACGGTTCATGCAAAAGGGGACGTTGGCTCACTTGAAGACTGATAGCTCCTGCCTTCGAATCGATTTTGCAAGAAAGTTCGCGTTAGCTAGGATCGTTCGGGTGAACACTCCAAGCTCTCCGTCTGGAATAGCCCGACCCGGCGGCCGGACAGCCCGCACCGCCGGTGCCGCACACAACGCAGTCCTCGCGTTGATTGCAGAGCGAGGACGTGAAGGGCTAACCATGAGAGAAATCTCAGACCGGTCCGGACTACACGAAGCTACTCTTTACCGACGATGGCGCAACGTCGACACATTGGTCCTCGATGCAGCCACACAGCAGATAAGCCGCGATTCACCCATTCCAGATACCGGATCACTACGCGGGGACCTTCGGGCGTGGGCGGAATCGACAGCAGCACAAATCGTCCTGCCAGGGGGATTCTCACTCTTCGAAGCCCTCAGCCGCTCAGATGTAACCGGCTCCGGCGGCGATGAGGATACGATCCTGCGCCGGGAACAGGCTCGCGGATACTTGAAGCAGCGTTCTGCGCAACTGGATCAGGCGTTCGAGCGCGCGCGGATTCGTGGCGAGAATGTCCCGGAGGCTTCCGATGTCCTGGACCGAATCCTCGCACCGCTTTACCTAAGAGTCGTCTTCGGATACCGGCGTGCCGATGAGGGCCTCGACGCCCTCATCGATGGGGCAATGCGTTAAAAAGAGGGTGGTGCCATCTCTGGCGCCACCCTCTTGGAAATTCACTTCTGGCTAGCGTGAGCCTCTTTCGCAACCTCGGTTTTGGGCATCTTAGTGATGACTGGAACGATTATGGCGACTAGGGCGATGACACCAATCACGGTGTAGCCCAGGGTGTAGTTCTTATCAGTGCCGACCAAGGCAGCAATGATGGGCGGCCCGATAATCCCTCCGAGGCTCCAACCGATGATCATGAGCCCGTAGATCGCCCCGGCGTGCTTGACACCAAAGAAGTCACCTGCCGTCGCTGGCATGGTGCCGAACCCGCCGCCGTAGCAGAGGTAAATCACGGCTGCGAGGATGAAGAACAGCGCAGCGTTACTGGCGTGCGGGATGATCAGTAGGCAGATCCCCTGCAGCCCAAGCATCATGGAGAAAGCCACCATTCGGCCGGTTTTCCCAGAAACCCAAGCCCAGAAGATACGGCCACCGCCGTTGAACAGTGCCAGGACGCCGACCAAGGCCGCCGCACCGGCAACGCTGTACCCAGCGATGTCGATAGCACTGGAGTTAGCTTGGGCGATCAAGGCGATGCCGACTGTGACGTTCAGCGTAAGGATGGCCGCCAGCAGGTACCACTGAGGAGTGCGCAGTGCTTCCTTCTCGGTGAACTGCTTGTAGCTGTCCTGTGCCCTGCCATTAGCAGAGGGCACCCAACCCGGTACCGTGTATCCGGCGGGTGGATTGCGAAAGAACGATGCCCCGATAACAGCAAGCACTAGGTAACCGATGCCGAGAGGCAAGAACGCCCGGTTCGGCTCGGTCGGAGCCATAGCGATCAGCCACTGGGCGACGGGAGCGGTAAGGACGGCACCGAATCCGAACCCTGCCACAGCGAGGCCGGTAATAAGTCCGCGCTTGTCGGGGAACCATTTCTGCAACATGGCGATCGGCACAATGTAGGCGAACCCTAGGCCAAAGCCACTGATAACCCCATACCCTAAGACCAGAAGCCACAGTTGAGTATTGTCATGCGAGAGCGCAAACGAGGCGATGATGCACCCGATGGCATAGATGACGCCACCGGTCAGCGCCACCGGTCGCGGTCCTTTTTTGTCTTGGATTCTTCCACCAATGTAACTTCCGATGAAGATCATGCCAATAGTGACGGTGAAAGGCAGGGACGCTTCGGGGTTGGTGAGCCCCATGGCATCAGGCTTCTTCAGCGCCGAGCTAAAGACGCTCCACGCGTAGACGGCACCGATGGAGAACTGCAGCAATAGCGCTGCTATCACAATCCCCCATCGTCCAGCCGTCGGTGTCTTGGCCGTTCCCCCGGTCGCAGCAGCTAGTGATGACATAGCTCTACCTCTCTATTGGTGTTGAACAAGTCTTCTTTCAGGACCCTCGTGATGCACACACCTTGCGGGCGGCCCGCCGGAATCTCTCTGCGGGCCGCCATCGTTACGCTCCCGCTAATAGTCCTTCCGGTGTACTGTTCGCTTCTTGCACATCTTGCGTCGAAACAGGTTCTAGCCTGATGACGACCGACTTGGACGCCGGGGTGTTGCTGCCATCAGCCGTGAAGCCCAGCGGGACAAGGGGGTTTCCTTCCGGAAAGTACGTCGCCGCACACCCGCGTGAAGTCGGGAAGGAAACAACTTTGAAATTGCGCACCACCCTGTCAACATTGTCGGTAAACTCGCTGTGCACATCGACGATTTGACCATCTTTGACGCCGAGCTGCGTTAGGTCGTCCGGATTGACAAAAATCACTCGCCGACTCTTCTTGATGCCACGGTAGCGGTCATCAAGACTGTAAATAGTCGTATTGAACTGATCGTGTGCGCGCATTGACTGAAGCAGAAGGCGCCCCGGCGGGCAATCGATGTATTCAAGTTCGTTGACGGTAATGAGTGCCTTGCCCGACGGCGTGTTGAAGGTACGCGAATCACGCGGTCCGTGCGGGAGGATAAAGCCGTTGTCTCTCTTGAGCCGCTCATTGAAGTTATCGAAGCCCTTAACGACATGTTCAATGTGATCGCGAATAGTGTCATAGTTCGCCTCGAACCCGGCCCAGTTGATCGGTCCGTCGTCGCCGAAGACTGCCCGCGCAATCCGGGTGACGATCGAAATCTCCGACAGCAAATTATCCGAGACCGGCGGAACTTTGCCGCGGCTCGCGTGAATCGCACAGACGGAATCTTCAACGGTAACCATCTGCGGGCCAGACGCCTGGACATCGATGTCGGTGCGGCCCATAGTCGGCAAAATCAAAGCTTCCTCGCCCACCGTGAGGTGATTACGATTCAGTTTCGTTGAGATCTGAACATTGAGGCCCACGTTACGGAAGCCGGCTTCGGCTGCCACGGTATCTGAGACCGCAGCTACCATATTGCCGCCCATGGCGATCCATACTTTGGTCTTGTGGTCAAGCATCGCTTCGACGGCTTTGACCACGTCATAGCCATCCTCGCGGGGCGGATCGAAGTTGAATTCCGCCTGGAGCTTATCCAAGAAAGCCGGGGGCATCTGCTCCCAAATTCCCATTGTTCGGTCACCTTGGACATTGCTGTGACCTCGGATCGGAGAGGCACCAGCCCCAGGCTTACCCATGTTTCCGCGAAGAAGGAGTAAATTGATCACTTCTTTGATGATGGATACGGCGTCTTTGTGCTGCGTCAGCCCCATTGCCCACGTGATGATCACTTTGTCTGCCTTTAGATACCGCGCAGCAAGCTCATCGATTTCCGCCGTCGTCAGCCCCGTGGCCCGGAGCACAGCTTCATGATCCAATCCGGAAACATGATCCGCGAATTCTTCAAGGCCGGAACAATGCTCATCAATGAATTTGTGGTCGAGTACCGCTCCTGGTGCCGCTGCTTCGGCGTCCAAAACTTGTTTGGAAATTGCCTTCATGAGCCAGCCGTCACCTCCGGCGCGGATCTGCAGATATTGATCGGCAAGGCCCGTACCGTGACCGATGATCCCCTTGACCTTTTGCGGGTTCTTGTAGCGGATCAGCCCAGCCTCGAGAAGCGGGTTAATAGCCACAATCTCCGCCCCGGCCTCTTTCGCCTCCTCCAACGCTGTCAGCATCCGAGGGTGGTTCGTTCCGGGGTTTTGACCCATAACGATGATCAGGTCAGCCTTCGCGAAGTCCTTGTAAGCGATCGTATTCTTCCCAATGCCAATGACCTCACCCATGGCCTTTCCGGTGGATTCATGGCACATATTGGAACAGTCAGGGAGGTTGTTGGTACCAAAGGATCGAGCCAGCAGTTGATAGATGAAAGCCGTCTCATTTGCCGTACGTCCACTGGTGTAGAACGTAGCTTCATTCGGAGATTCAAGCTCCTTGAGTCGATCGCCTACGAGCCTGAACGCGTTATCCCAGCTAATGGGCTGATAGTTGTCCTTGCCCTTGGGCTTGTAGAGAGGCTCAACCAACCGGCCCTGCATGCCTAACCAATACTCTGATTTATCCAACAGATTGGTGATTGAATACTCCGACCAAAAACTCCTAGGAATAGTGACAGGAGTGGCCTCCCAGGTGACAGCCTTAGCGCCATTTTCACAGAACTCAAACGATTTGCGGTGATCCGGATCCGGCCACGCACAGCTCATGCAGTCGAAGCCATCCTTCTGGTTCATGTTCGTCATAAGTTTCAGACTGCGGCCAATCCCCATTTCCGCAAAAGCAGGGCCCATGGAGTGGGTGACCCCAGGCACCCCGGCAGCCCACGTCTTAGGCTCTCCGACGACCATCTCCGTGGCATCTTCGTTGATATCCTCAATCGGGGCTTTTCCAGTCATGCGAAACTACCTTCTTTCACCGTTGCGTCGACTTCGACCACTCGCTGGTCGCCAGAGTAGATCACCATTGAGTCCCCACGCAGGAAACCCACCAAAGTCAATCCCACCTCAACTGCCAATTCGGCGGCTAAGGACGACGGTGCCGAAACAGCCGCCAGGACGGGGATACCCGCCATCTTTGCCTTCTGAGTCAATTCGAAGCTGGCCCGCCCCGAAACCATCAGAACGGTACCGCGCAGCGGAAGCCGGTCTTCTTTGACGGCCCAGCCGATGACTTTATCCACGGCATTGTGCCGGCCCACGTCTTCACGAAGAACAAGCATTTTGCCAGTCTTTCCGTCAAAAAGGCCTGCGGCGTGCAGCCCCCCGGTTTTCTCGAAGACCATCTGTTCTGCCCGAAGCTTGTCCGGGAAGCTCGCCAAGACCGCGGCATCAATCCGAAGCGGATCTTCGGCAACTTCATAGGCCGATTGAGTGCGCACCATGTCGATGCTGGCCTTCCCACAGACACCACAAGAACTAGTGGTGTAGAAATTGCGTTCCAAGCTGGGATCTGGTGGGGCGACACCGTCCGCCAAGGTCACATCCAGCACGTTATAGGTGTTGACTCCCTCAACCGTCGCACCGGCGCAGTACCTCGCCTGGGCGAATTCACCGCCACGGGTAATCACACCCTCTGAGACGAGAAAGCCGGCAGCTAAGTCAAAGTCATGACCCGGCGTACGCATAGTTACAGCGAGCGATCGACCGCCGACCCTGATTTCCAGAGGCTCTTCGACTGCCAGTACATCTTCTTGCCGGATCGGTGAATCGCCTAACTTAACACGAGTGATTCGTCGTCGAGCTGTGATCCTACTCATAGTCTCAGTGTCTATCAGCTAACTGACAGCTTCGCAAGTATTCGCGTTTGACGCGCGGTGGAAAACTGAAACAGGTGCGAGTTCCCCCACCCCAGCGACCCCTTAGGCGCTGCGAGTGGAAACACCCCCGGGGGTTCACTTTGCCAACAAACCGGCCCGCGCCGCAGTCAGGGCAACGCGCGTGGCTTGGGCGATGAGCTCCACATCAATAGGGTCCCCCGTGGTGACCAGCTGGTAGAACAGCGGCGCGCGGAAAGTGGTGAGCAATGCGCTGGCATCGCAGTCAGTCGGGAGTTCGCCACGATCGATCGCCCGAACGATAATCGGAATCGCCCGCACCGCCTGGTCCTCGAAGTAGCCTCTGGTTGCTTCCCGCAGTTCAGAAGAGCGGAGACCGGCAGTAAAGACGAACGTCGCGATCTGGCGGCCCACGCCGTCGTTCAGTAGTTTGGCCAATTCATGGCCTACCGCAAGCAAATCACCCTCAACGCTGCCGGTGTCCGGAATGGGAATCTCCAGCGCCCCCACCGTGAGCGCATCCACAAGGAGGTCTTCAAGAGTCTGCCACCGTCGATAGATGGTGGTCTTGTTGACCCCAGCTCGAGATGCCACCGCCTCCACACTTAGGTCCGCATAACCGCTTTCCGCTAATTCGATAAAGGCGGCGGAAAGCACAGACTCGCGTATCCGAGCACTGCGGCCCCCTGTCCGTAAGCCTTGAACCACCTGGCCATTCACCACTAAACGCCTCATTTGGTTGCTTTAAGAGAAATGCTATGCCATCCTCATATCATAGCAACGTTCAGTTGCGATAACAGAGGAGCTGGTATGCGTTTAGTCTTCGACACCGATGAAACTTTTTCGTATGAAACGCTGCGTTCGATTGGATACACCCCCTACGGTGGGGCTGACATCGGAGAAGTCATTTCGACAGCAGAACGAGTAACCGCCGGCGATGGTGACTCCTGGTACCGGGAATGGAATGCGCTTGCAGACCGAGTTGCTTCGATCGGCGATACTTGCGCCGCCAATGGACACGACGTCAGTGCGAATAGCGCCTACTTGCGGGCGTCCAACTACTACCGGACAGCTGAGTTTTTCCTACGCGATGATCCCGACAATGATCCAAGGGTGGCCAAATCTTCCCGGCGTGCCATTGAGACGTTTAGAAACGCTCCCGAGATTCAAGCTCGATGGACGCGCGTACAAATCCCTTACGAGGGAACGCTCCTCGAGGGCTATTACCTCAACGTCAGCGGAGATCGTCCTGGGCCCACGCTGCTCGCACACGGCGGTTTCGACTCGACGGTCGAGGAGATGTACTTCTCCGTTGGCGAGGCTGCCCGACAGCACGGGTACAACTGCCTAATCTTCGAGGGCCCCGGACAGGGCTCCGCGCTGCGTATCAAAAAAATCAAGTTCCGGCACGATTGGGAGGCCATCGTTACCCCGGTTGTAGACTTCGCCATCACTCTTCCGGGGGTAGACCCAGACCGAATCGCACTGTTGGGGATGAGCATGGGAGGTTACCTGGCACCTCGGGCCGCAGCCTTCGAACCCCGGATCGCAGCATGCATCGCTTACGACGGCCTATTTAGCCTTGCTAGGGCCTTCACCTCGGGCTTGGATGCTCAGAAGATTGAACCGCAACAGCGACTTGGTGCAATGGAAAACTTGCTGGCCCATCGCACAGAATTGCCGACCGCGATGTGTTGGCAACTCTCGAATGCCATGTGGACGTTCGGAATCAACACCGCTCAGGGGTTATTCGGGGAAGTCGGCAAGTATGATTTGACGGACGTCGCGGCGCAGATCAAGTGCCCGACTCTGGTGTGCGAGGCAGAAGAAGACCATTTCTTCACAGGGCAACCAGTCATGCTTTACGATGCCCTCACCTGCCCGAAAACCTTCATGAGCTTTACGGCCTCCGAAGGCGCGGGCGAACACTGTCATTCAGGAGCGCTCACACTCTTTCATCAGCGGATGTTCGATTGGCTTGACGATACCCTGAAGCCCTAGTCCTACGCAGCTTATGCGGTTGAGGATTTGCGCGATTTCACAGGGGATGAGCCAGTAGCTGCGCCAGCAGCTCATCGAGGGTCTCTCGCTGAGCGGCCGTCAGGGGTCGAAAGGACTCCGCGAACACGGCGTCAACAATATACGCGCCTTGTTCCCGGAGTTTCTCACCCTTGGCGGTCAACCGATGCCGCACTGCCCGGCCAGGGCCTGGCATGCGTTCAATCAGCTCCCGGGTGATCATGCGGCCAGCCAAGGTACCAAACCCCTGATCGGATTGAAAGGTGAGTTGAGCCAGGTCGTGCAGTGATGCGCCCGGATTTTGGTGTAGATGGCGCAGCGCGTCCCATTGCACGAGGCTTATTCCCAAGGGTGCCAGCCCGGCGGTTAGCCCGTCATGGTGGCGCATCTGTAGCCGCTTCACCGATAAACCAAGGTCCTGCAGTGATTTGTCCATATAGGACAGCATATCAAAATAACTAAACTTGTTGATCTCAACATATTGATCTAAAGTTGTTGATATGTTCATAGAAAAAAGCGTCGCTGGTTTGCCGCTCCGCCCCTACGCCGCAGGCCCTGATATCCCGATAGCTAGCGACGATTTACCGCACGTGTTGCCGACGCTAGCCTTTGCTTGCGCGGCAATCCTGGTGTCGTATTTACCCTTCTCCGCGGTCAACGGTGTGCTGGGTACGATCGGCACCAGCACGGGGGCGAGTACCAGTGACCTGCAGTGGGTGACCGACGCCTTCGCCGTCGCCCTGGCCAGCGTTGTTCTCTCCGCTGGAGTGCTCGGTGACCTCTATGGACGCAAACGGATCGCGTTGGCAGGACTTGCCTTGACCACTCTCGGTACGATGCTTGGATACTTAGCAGGAGGGCTCACCAGTAGCCACGCGGTGCACCTCTTGTGGGTCGGCCAAGCCACCGCGGGTATCGGGGCCGGCCTCGTAATGTCCTCTACATTGGCGCTAATAGCCGCCACGGCCGCCCCCGCGAACCGGACCCGAGCCATCGCAACATGGGCCGCCTGCAACGTCGTGGGCCTAGGCTGCGGGGCATTCCTCTCCGGAATAATCACCGATCACACAAGCTGGCGCTGTCTTTTTCTGCCAATCTCTATACTCGCCGTCGGTATTGGAGTGTTCGGCATAATGAGAGCACATGAGTCCTCCGCGCCGAACGGACGCCAACTGGACTGGCTGGGCCAAATTACAGGCGCCGTGGGCATCATTGCCCTCGTTTACGGCGTCATCCAGGCTGGCACTAGCGGATATGGCAGCCCGGCAACCTGGGGCGCCCTAGCCCTTGGCACCCTCGGCCTTGGCTTGTTTACACGCGTCGAGCACCGCGCAAAGTCCCCATTGCTACAACTTCGATTGTTCGCCTCTGGTGGCTTCACCGCCGCTGGCGTGAGCGCCATGGCGGTACTCTTCACGCTCGTCGGCGTGGTGTTCATCCTCAGCCTGTTCTTCGCCCACCAGCAGGCGTCTGACTTTGGCATCGCCATCCGGCTGGGTTGTCTATTCGGCGGCAATGCCATTGCCAGCCTCGCAGCAGCTCGCTTGACATCAATTTTCAGTTCTCGCACCATTTTGCTTGCCGGGATTTTCATTGCGGCAACCGGTCTAACGAGCCTACTGAGCATCTCCGACTCCACCGACCTCGGCGGATTCGCCTGGCGTCTAGCGATTCTAGGAACTGGCAGTGGTCTGGTCATGGCCACCAGCTCCGCGGTGGCCATCCAATCGGTACCGGCGGAACTTGCTGGAATGGCCGGCGCAGGCAACAACGCTTTGCGCCAACTCGGCGCCGCCCTCGGAGCAGCCGTCCTTGGTGCCATCTTCGCGGCCCAAATACACACAAATGCCGACTACGCATCGGCCGTACGCGCTTGCGCGATTATCGTTCTAGCCTTACTGGTCTTCACCGGCACCGCCGCTGCGCTGCTCCTGGCCCGCCGCCCCATCCCCCAGAACTAGCCCCCAGCTTTAGCCTTTCTGCACAGACTCACAAGAAGCAACACATCCATTCCAAGGAGACGAAATGACCCGCATCGATACCACCACCAGCACGCACACCCTCACGAGCCCGAAAACCGGCAAGGTCGATGTCAGCCTTACCGAACGCGGCCACGGCCACCCGTTTCTACTACTTCACGGCGGTGCCGGACCCCAGTCGGTCACCGGCTTCGCCGAACTGCTCACTACCACCGAAAACGCCCATGTCATCATCCCCACGCACCCCGGATTTGGCGGAACGCCCCGCCCCGAGGGGCTCACGCGCATCGCCGCGCTGGCCGAGGTTTATTCGCGCTTGCTTGACGAACTTGACCTCATCGATGTCACCGTCATCGGCAACTCGATCGGCGGTTGGATCGCGGCGGAGATGGCCCTTCTTGGCTCGGAGCGCATCAGCAGCGTCGTGCTCGTCGACGCCGTTGGTCTGCAGATCGACGCGCACCCGATCGTAGATTTTTTCAGCCTCACGATGGATCAAGTTGCATCCCTTAGCTACTACCAGCCGGAAGCGTTCCGCTTCGACGTCACCGCGCTACCCGAGCCCCAAAAAGCCCTGATGGGAGCCAACCGTGCCGCGTTGCTAACTTACGGAGGCACAACTATGGCCGACCCCGGGCTCCTAGAACGTCTGCCCGCAATCACCGTAGCCACCCTCGTCATATGGGGTGCCGCCGACCGCATTGTGCCGCCTGAACATGGCCGCGCCTACGCCGATTCGATCCCGAACGCCCAGTTTCACTTGATCCACGACGCCGGACACCTCCCCCAACTTGAGACACCGGATCAGCTACACCGCGCCGTCTGGAACTTCGCCGACAAACACGCCACCAACCGCCCCTAGACAGGCAACGCATGCGCTGGTTCACCGATCAGGTAAACCCGGGATGTAAAAAAGTCGCATCGCTCTTGATAGGAGCGCTGCGGCCTGAAACCCAGCAGGAAGCAGAAGCACCAGAGTATTGGTGGTGCAGTTCTGCGCCTAGCTCTGTTCGGCACCCGATCAGAGAAACCGCGGAGATGATCTCGTGCCGTTCGCAGTAGTAGCTCCCGGCTACGCCCCGCATCTGTCCAAGGAACTTCTCTCGGCCGCTGAAATCGAGGCCTCCGTCAGGGAAATGGAACTGGAAGTCCATACTGAACTAGGCGCGCAGTGCGTCATGGCCTTCCTGCGCGATGGCTTCACGCCCGGGTTTCCATTCAGGCCGGCAGTTTGCGATTTACCTCCTCACCGCTCTTGCCCAGTGACACGAGCGCGAACAACCGAAGTGCCGGCCGCGTACCGGAGCATCGTGAACATTAGGACATGATGGATGCAAGCCTAAGGCTATTAGCTAACGAAAAACCGGGAGGTCACGCGATGGAATTTGAGCCGTCCAGCGACGAGTCGAAAATTTTTCAGTTATGAGAACCGTGCTTGTCACCGGAGCCTCCGGCGGGATTGGAGCAGCAACGGCGCACCGATTCGCGGAGGCGGGAGATCGCGTGGCCGTGCACTACGCCACGAACCAAAAAGCTGCTCAGGAAACCTTGAGTCAGCTTCCTGGCAAAGGACACACACTCGTTCATGGCGACCTCGGAGACCCCGACGTCGCACCGCGGCTCGTCGCCGAAGTCGTGGCCGCACTGGGCAGCATTGACGTCCTGGTCTTGAACGCCGCAGTCGCTCCCTCTGAGAGCAATCGGCACTTGCTCGGGGAGGTCTCCTACTCAGAGTGGACGGCCGTTTTTCGCCGCATGGTGGACGTCAACTTGCTCGGGGCAGCCAATCTTGCCTGGGCGATGGCAGATCATTTGATCGGCCGGAACGCTCCAGGAGCCATAGTCAATGTCGGCTCTCGAGGAGCATTTGTGGGAGAACCCATTTATCCCGCCTACGCGGCCACGAAAGCGGCCCTTCACGCACTGGGGCAATCGCTCGCAGTTGCGCTGGCACCGCATGGGATCGCCGTGACCTCCATAGCTCCGGGCTTTGTCGCTACCGCCCGCCAACTACCCAAGCTTGAGGGGCCGGCCGGAGACTCGCTGCGCGCGCAGAGTCCATTTGGACGTGTTGGAACTGCCAAAGAAATCGCCGCCGCGATCTTCTGGCTCGCCTCCGCTGACGCCGCGTGGTCCTCCGGAACGATCCTCGACGCCAATGGCGCCTCCTATCTGCGGAGCTAGAGTCAATCAAAGAAGAGTGGTCCAGTTCACTTGCATGAATGAACTGGACCACCTTGCTTCAAGCACGGCAGGCTGCCCTACTCAGGCGTAGAGAGTGTTCTCCTTTTCAACGAGTGTCAGGACGTCGTAAGTGGCAACGATCTCACCGTCTTGGTTATGCAGGATCGCATCCCAGCACACCTCACCATATTCGTCGGTGACGCGCGGGGTGATCTTCTTAGCCGTTAGCGTCACTCGGATAGCGTCCCCAGCTGGAACTGGTGTGATGAAACGCAGGCTTTCCAAGCCGTAGTTTGCCAGCACCGGTCCCGGCAAAGGCTCCACGAACAGACCAGCTGCCCAAGAGACCAGCAGATAGCCGTGGGCCACAATGCCCGGGAAGAACGGATTCTTTTCGGCGGCTACAGCATCCGTGTGCGCATAAAAGGTATCGCCCGTGGAGTTAGCGAAGGCGGTGATGTCCTCCAAGGTCACCTTTCGCAGTCCTGAAGCAAAGGCATCGCCTATCGCCAGCTCGGCCAGCGATTTACGGAACGGATGCACAGCATCGGCAACTGCACCGAACTCCGGATCTCCCGCAATGATGCGCTGAGCGCCCGTGTGCCAGACCCCAGTAACTGCAGTGAGCATATTGGGTGAGCCCTGAATAGCAGTGCGCTGCATGTGGTGCTTCACCGAACGGATACCACCTAGTTCCTCGCCACCACCCGCGCGCCCTGGTCCACCGTGCACCAAATGTGGCACCGGCGAACCGTGGCCGGTGGACGTGCGTGCGTCTTCACGGTTGAGCATCAGCACGCGCCCGTGATGGGCGGCAATACCAGTCACCAATGCCCGTGCTGTCTGCGGATCATTCGTGCACACGGTCGCCACCAGGGAACCGGCCCCCAGCGCCGCAAGCCTGACCGCCTCGGAAACGTCGCCGTCGTGGGAGTCATAGCCGATCACACTGGTGACCGGACCAAAAGCTTCTAGCCCATGCACTTCCGGCGCTTCGGCGTCATCCCAGCTCAACAGCACCGGAGACATGAAAGCGCCATCATCCACGGTCGCCACGGTGCCGTCGGCGCGCGTCACCGCCGGGGCATCAAGAGTTCCGAAGGCCAGCTCCCCGCCCGCCGCGATCATCGTCTCCACGGCAGAGCGGACATCTGCTAGCTGCTCCAAGGAAGCCAGCGCACCCATGGTGACACCTTCGGCACGGGGATCCCCCAGCACCACGCGTTCTGTGATGCGGGCACCAATCGCTTCAATCACTGCGGAGCGCAGCTCATTCGGGACGATCACGCGCCGGATCGACGTGCACTTTTGTCCGGCTTTAACAGTCACCTCGGTCACCACAGACTTGATGAACGCATCAAATTCGGGTGTCCCCGGGACAGCGTCCGGACCCAGAATGGCGGCATTGAGTGAGTCCGTTTCTGAGGTGAACCGGACACCTCCACGGACCACATTGGGATGATTCTTGAGCAGATTTGCTGTGGTAGCGGACCCGGTGAAGGACACCATATCCCGGTAGTCCAAATCGTCCAGCAGTGTCCGCGCGGAGCCGGAAATCAGCTGCAGGGAACCCTCAGGGAGTATCCCGGATTCCACAATGGCGCGCACGGCAGCCTCAGCCAAGTAGCCGCTGGGCGTTGCTGGCTTCACGATCGTGGGAACACCTGCGATGAACGCCGGTGCAAACTTTTCCAACATTCCCCACACCGGGAAGTTGAAGGCGTTGATCTGCACCGCCACACCCGGAATGCGTGTATAAATATGTTCGCCAACGAATGATCCATCCTTGGAGAGCACCTCCGCTGGACCATCGACGATGACGTTGGAGTTGGGGAGTTCGCGCCGCCCCTTGGAGGAGAACGTGAACAGCACTCCGATCCCGCCGTCAATATCCACCATGGAATCGATCTTCGTGGCCCCGGTTCGGGCAGATACCTCGTACAGTTCCTTGCGACGGTCGTTGAGGTACGCGGCCAGTTCGCGTAGTTTCAGCGCCCGCTCGTGGATGGTCAGCTTCCCCAGTTCACGCTGGCCAACACCGCGTGCATGTGCAACGGCGGCGCCTAGATCTAGCCCCTCCACCGATACCCGGGCCAGCACTTCACCGGTGCTGGCGTCGCGGGCATCAGTTCCTTCGGTTCCGTCCGCGGGTGTCCACCACGCGTCTTGAATGTAGCTAGGAACTATTTCAATTGCGGTCTTCATGTCCATCCATTCACTCGAAATGTGGGTGCGGGCAGTGCAGAAAAGCTAGGCCCAGTCGAAAAATCCTTGGCCACTTTTGCGGCCCAGCTCTCCCCGGGCCACCTTGTCACGCAAAATCTGTGGCGGCGCAAATCGCTCACCCAGCGTGCTGGCAAGGTATTCGGCAATTTCTAGCCGCACGTCTAGGCCTACAACGTCAGTGGTGCGCAGCGGACCCGTTGCGTGTTTGTAACCCAGCACCATGGCCGCATCGATGTCTTCGGCGCTGGCCACACCTTCCTCCACCATGCGCATGGCCTCCAGGGCCAGCATTACGCCTAGCCGCGAGGAGGCGAAGCCCGGTGCGTCATTGACCACGACGGCGGTCTTGCCGAGTGCCTCCACCCAGCCTTTAGCAGTAGTCACCAGAGCGGGATCGGTGTGCTGCGCGATAACCACTTCAATCAGTGTGGACGCGGGGACCGGGTTGAAGAAGTGCAGCCCAATGAAATTTTGCGCACGCTCCAGCTCGGCAGCTAGCCCGGTCATGGATAACGACGAAGTGTTGGACGCTAGAACTGCCCCCGGCGCCAGTTCCTTCTCAACGTTTTGCAATGAGGAAACCTTGAGGTCCCAGATCTCCGGCACTGCCTCCACGACCAATGAACAGCGCGCAAATTCTGCGTAGTTGCTCGAGACCATCAGCTTGGATAAGTAGTCTTCGGGCGTTCCGGCAAGGCCACGTTCAACTGACTTGGCCACGGCGGAAGCGACCCGATCGCGCGCGCCAGCAGCGGCGTCGTCGTCCCTCTCCACCACCAGCACCTCACAGCCGTGGGTGAGGAAGGCGTGGGCGATCCCAGCCCCCATGCGCCCACCTCCCAAAACACCGACGAATTGCGGGAGGGTTTGGGAAAGGGCCCCCGAAGGTGAGGGAGCGTCGTCTGTGCGAGTCATTTCTTCCTTTTGTCCAAGAACGCTTGCATGCGCTCAAACTTGGCTGGTGATTCAAACAGCTCGGCCTGGGCCTGATTGTCTGCTTCCGGATGGGATTCACGCGGCATATGGAAAACGCGTTTAGTGGTTTGGACGGCCAGCGGGTCCAAACGCGCGATTCGATCAGCGAGCGCGCGCGCGGCTGCCATTAACTCGCTAGCTTCGACCAACTCGGTGATAAGTCCGGCGCTCAAGCAGTCTTCGCCCGTCAGAATCTTCCCAGCCAACAGCATCTGTTTCGCCATCGGTTCGCCGACGAGTTCCTTCAACCGCCAGGTAGCGCCTGCCGCCGCCATGATGCCCAAAGACGCCTCCGGCTGTCCCATCCGCAGGGCTGCCGTGCCAATCCTGAAATCCGCAGCATAGGCCAGCTCAGCCCCGCCGCCCAAGGCGTAGCCATCCAGGGCTGCGATGACAGGCATGGGGAGCTTGGCGATGCGGTCAAACAATCCGGAGTTAATACCGGCTAATGCATCGTCGCGACGGCGCTCGCGTAGCTCTGCGATATCCGCACCGGAGGCAAAAATACCCTTCGTCCCGGTTTTCTCCTCACCCAGGATCCCGGAAAGGATGAGCACCTTCGGTGTGCTTTCAAGATGGGTGCACACTGCATGCAGCTCGGCCACCATCTGCGCGTCGATCGCGTTGCGCACAGCGGGCCGGTTCAGCGCCACGGCCACGCAGCCATCATTTTCGGTGACCAACAGCGTGGCGAAAGCCGCGGGATCCAGGGGGTGTGCGGCGTCGTCCATGACAGCGGGAGTCATCAAATTCGCTCCACTAGCAGTGCCGCGCCCTGACCCACGCCGATACACATGGTGGCCAGGCCCAAGCTCCCAGCGGCTGCCTCGCGTTCCAGCCGCCCCAGCAGAGTCACCACGATGCGCGAACCCGAGGATCCCAGCGGGTGACCCAGAGATATCGCGCCGCCGTCATTATTGACAATCGCGGGGTCCAAGCGCAGCTCCCTCATGCTGGCCAAGGACTGCGAAGCGAAGGCCTCGTTGAGTTCGACGGCGGCTAGTTGGCTTGCGTTCACGCCCTGGCGCTCCAGAACTTTGCGGCTCGCTGCCACGGGACCCATCCCCATGATTTCCGGGGCCAGGCCAGCTGCGGCGCCGTCGACGATCCGGGCGCGAGGGGTGAGGCCATACTTTTTTATCGCAGCAGCAGATGCCACGATGATGGCTGAGGAGCCGTCGTTAAGCGTTGAAGAGTTGCCAGCGGTGACCACGGAGCCACCCTTGACTACGGCGCGGAGCCCGGCAAGGACATCCAGCGTGGTGCCTTCACGGGGACCCTCATCGGTGTCCACCACTGTGTCAGACTTGCGGCCCCGAACCGTCACCGGGACGATCTCCTCGGCGAAGCGGCCCGCAGCAATGGCTGCGAGCGCCAGCTCGTGCGAACGTACGGCGAAAGCGTCGCAGTCTTCACGGGAAGTGTTGAAACGACGGGCTACTTCCTCCGCCGTTTCGGTCATGGAGAACGTCATCTTGCCGTCACGGGAGAGCTCCCCGGACAGGAAGTTTGGATTGGCAAAACGCCAGCCGATCGAGGTGTCAAAGCTGGCTCCCGGTTTCGAGAAAGCCTTCTCGGGCTTGGCCATCACCCAGGGCGCTCGGGACATCGATTCAACCCCGCCGGCCACCACGATGTCCGCAGCACCAGCTTTGATCATGTGGGACGCCATCGTGATGGCGCTCATTCCAGAGGCGCACAGCCGGTTGACGGTGATTCCGGGAACGGTGTCGGGGAAGCCAGCCAGTAGCCAGGCCATGCGGGCAACGTTGCGGTTTTCTTCGCCCGCCCCATTCGCGTTGCCGAAGATGACCTCATCCACAGCTGCGGGGTCAATCCCTGTGCGTGCCAAGAGCTCTGAGATGGCCAGCGCGGCGAGATCGTCGGGCCTGACGCTAGAAAGTGCCCCGCCATAACGCCCAACCGGCGTGCGAACGCCACCGACTAAAAATGCCTCTGGTGTTGCCATGGATGCGCCCTTCCAGCGAGCCGAGCGGAGCGGCAGCTGCCGTCCGCGGGAACTCGATCGCTAACTTACCGACCGTTCGTTCTATAAATATTCCATGTGATGGGGCACACGGTCAACCGCACTTCGCGCAAGGAGAGTCATAAAGCACTAACGACTCCGCTCTCGGCATAGCGCTGCACGGGATCAGCGCATCCTCTATACAGTGGATTTCATGATGACTTCCGCCTCTGATTCAGTCCTGTCCGCCCCTCCCGTGGCCAAGAAGGTTCCGGTAGCGCGCACCCACCACGGTGAGACGTTCACAGACCACTACGAGTGGCTGCGCGAAAAGGAGAACCCCGACGTTCTGGCGCATCTACATGCCGAGCAGGCCTACACGGATACCGTTACCGCCGGGCAAGAAAAGCTTCGCACCGATATTTTTAACGAGATCAAGAACCGCACCCAGGAGACCGATCTCTCCGTCCCCAGCCGCAAAGATGGCTGGTGGTACTACTCGCGCATGGTGGAAGGCAGCCCCTATTCCATCCAGTGCCGGGTGAAGGCCGACGGCGACGGCAGCGCAGTGGATGACTGGACTCCCCCGCTGGTTGAGCCAGGGGTTGCGGTCCACGGTGAAGTCGTCTTGCTAGATGGCAATGTCGAGGCCAAGGACCAGCCGTTCTTCTCCTTGGGCGGCGCCGCTGTCTCCCGCGACGGCATGCTGTACGCGTACTCCGTGGACAATGCCGGAGACGAACTGTTCACGATCCGGATCAAGGACTTGCGCACCGGGGAACTATTGGAAGAGCACATTGAGAACACTTTTTATGGTCTGACGTTCTCCCCTGACGGGCGCACCCTGTACTACATGATCGCTGATGACTCGTGGCGTCCCTTCCAGGTAAAGACCCATGTCTTGGGTACCCCGGTGACCGAAGACGCCGTTCTTTACCAAGAGGACGACGTCGCCATGTGGACGGGCTTTGACCTCTCCGCGGACCGCCGCCACCTGGCCATCAGCATCGGCTGTTCAGAATTCAGCGAAACTCTTCTCCTTGACTTCGACGCTCCAGAAAAAGGGTTACAGACCCTCATCCCGCGCAGTGAACACATCCTTTACGACGCCGAACCGTTCCTTTGGGAGGGTCAGGAAAAGGTTCTCCTGACCCACAACCGCGATGCCGTGAACTCCATGATTTCCCTCGTGGATGCTGCCGAGTTCATCAAACCCCTCACGGAACAGCACTGGGATACTGTAGTCCCGCACGAAGATGCCGTGCGTATCAATGGGGCCACCGTCACGGCCACCCACATGGTTGTTTCGCTGCGCAAGGACACCATTGAGCGCATACAGGTGACAGCCCTGGACGGCCTGGGCACGCCCAGCCAGGTGGCCGCCGTCGAGCCCGGCTTTGACGAGGAGCTCTACACAACCTCGATGGGCGGGAGCGAGTTTGAGTCCCCCGTGATCCGGCTGATCTACACGTCCGATTTCACGCCGTCGCGCGTTTATGATTACGCACTGCCGCAAACCCACGCTGGCACCCACGCTCGCACCCACGCCGAAGGCGAGTTACTGCTTCGCAAAGAAACACCTGTCCTGGGCGGTTACCGCGCACAAGATTATGTGGCAACGCGCGAATGGGCCGTGGCCGAGGACGGCACGCGGGTCCCGCTATCAGTTTTGCGCCGCGCTGACCTGGCCCGCGACGGTTCGAATGCCGGCGTGGTGTACGGATATGGTTCGTATGAAGTGAGCATCGATCCCGGTTTTGGCGTGCCGCGCCTGTCATTGTTGGACCGCGGTGTGGTGTTTGTAATTGCGCACGTGCGTGGCGGCGGCGAGATGGGTCGGCACTGGTACGAGGACGGCAAGAAGCTCAATAAGAAGAACACGTTCAGCGATTTTGTGGCTGCAACGGACTGGTTGGCACAATCCGGCTGGGTTGACCCTGCTCGCATCGGCGCCATGGGCGGTTCGGCAGGTGGACTTCTGATGGGCGCCGTGGCAAACCTGGCGCCAGAAAAGTATGCAGCCATCGTGGCGCAGGTGCCGTTCGTGGACGCATTGACCACCATTTTGGACCCAGAGCTGCCACTCTCCGCCTTGGAGTGGGAAGAATGGGGCAACCCGATCACCGATCCCGCTGTTTACCAGTACATGAAGGACTACACCCCGTATGAGAACGTACGGGCTGTGGCGTACCCGAAGATCGCTGCGATCACGAGCTTCAATGACACCCGCGTGCTCTACGTGGAACCAGCCAAATGGGTTCAGGAGCTACGCTCGGTTTCCACCGGCAAGGAGCCCATTGTGCTCAAGATTGAGATGGACGGTGGCCATGGCGGAGCATCCGGACGCTATGAAGGGTGGAAGACCCGGGCCTGGGACTACGCGTTCCTCGCTGACGCCATAGGAGCCACGGAGCTGCGCTAAGCAACTGACCCGCAGAAAACGCAGTGGAAACCGCTTACCAAGGACTATTTTCGACGTTTTCTGCGGGTCAGTTGCCGGGGTGGGGTCAGTCGCGCACCACCGCGTAAATCGCCTCCGACGTCCACTCCCCCTTGAGATACATGTTGTCCCGCAGCACGCCCTCACGCTGCATGCCCAAGCGTTCACAGACGGCAGCGGACGCGTCGTTGCGGACATCTAGTCTTGCTTCCAAACGGTGGAATCCTAGGGTATGAACGGCCAGTTCCAGGACCGCTGCCGCGGCCTCCGTCGCGTAGCCGCGACCTTGGGCGCCAGGAGCCAAGCTCCAACCGAGTTCACCCACAAGTTGACGAGCCGATTCCCCTCCGCCGCTGCCCCACTTCAGCGCAATCTGTCCTAAAAGTTCGGAATTGTCCTTGAGCTGGATGGCGAAGGTTGCCCAGTCGCCCTCCTTTTCAAACTTGGAGTCAGCAAACATGCCAACGCGCGTCATGCATTCCGTGTAGCTTCTAGGTCCGCACAGCAAGTAACGCACCGTCTCGGGTAGGCGTTGGTGGTCATAGTAGGCCGGCAGATCTGCCGCCACAAAACGCCGTAGAACTAGGCGTTCAGTGAGCAGCGGGTATGTAATTTCAACCATGGACCGAGCCTACCTCGGCACCGCCTGAATCACCTTGAGCGTAGCCTCTGCGATGGCCGCCTCCTCATCCGTAGGCACCACCAGAACCGGGATAGCGGAGTCGGGGGCACTAATCACCCTCGCCTGCTTCGAACGCACCTTGTTCGCGTCGGAATCGAGGCTAATGCCGAGAGCGCCCAAACGATCTGCCACGAGTTGGCGGAACGCGGAGGAATTCTCACCAATTCCTGCGGTGAACACAATCGCTTGCGCCCCGCCGACCGCCACATGGTAGCCGCCAATGTATTTAGCAAGACGGTACGACGTGACGGCGAGCGCCATCGCCGCGCGCTGATCACCGGATTGCGCTGCGTCCACGATTGCGCGCATATCGTTATCCCCTGCTAACGCCTTGAGTCCAGAATCGCGGTTCAGCAGCTTGTCGATCTCATCGGCAGACATTCCCTGCCGCTGGAGGAAGACAAGAATCGATGGGTCTAAATCACCACTGCGGGTCCCCATGACCAGGCCCTCCAACGGTGTGAAACCCATAGAAGTATCGATGCTCGCCCCGCTTTGGACTGCGGTGAGCGAGACACCGTTGCCCAAATGCGCCACCACGGCATTGAATTCGGACACCGGGATACCGAGCAGTTGCGCGGCCCGTCCGGTGACAAACTCATGCGAAGTGCCATGGAAACCGTAGCGACGGATCCCGTATTTGCGGTACAGGGAATCAGGTATGGCATAGCGCCAGGCGTGCTCGGGAAGGGTACGGTGAAACGCGGTGTCAAAGACGGCCACCTGTGGCAGTTCGGGCCATTTGGCTGTGATCGCGCGGATTCCCAGCACGTTGGCGGGGTTATGCAGCGGCGCCAACGGGTTTAGCCGCTCTATGGCACGGGTGATTTCGTTGTTGATCAGCACCGGTTCGCTAAAGCGTTCCCCACCATGAACTACGCGGTGGCCGACGGCGTCCAGAGGTCTGCGGGCTAGTACACCTTCTAGCTCGGTCGCCACAAGATCCATGGCAGCGCCGTGATCGAGCGGCCCGCCGTTACCCTCACCGATGCGCTCGATCAAGCCGTTGGCTTGGACCTCGTCGGTGGTGGTGTCCCGAACCTGGTATTTCAGGGACGACGAACCTGAGTTGATGACGAGGACGCGCATTAGAGTTCCTTCGATTCAGCGGCTGCGGACGGTGTTTGTGCCTGAATGGCTGTGATGGCGACGGTGTTGACGATGTCCTCCACAGTGCACCCTCGGGAGAGGTCGTTGATGGGTTTGTTCAATCCCTGCAAGACGGGACCGACGGCGACAGCACCGGACGACTGCTGGACCGCCTTGTAGGTGTTGTTGCCAGTATTCAGGTCCGGGAAAATAAACACCGTAGCCTGTCCTGCTACCTCTGATGTGGGCAGCTTGGATGCCGCGATCGAGGCATCCACGGCGGCGTCGTACTGGATGGGGCCTTCAACGGGCAGGTCGGGGCGGGCACCCCGCACCAGTTCGGTGGCGCGACGGACCTGGTCAACTGCCGCACCTGAACCGGAACCTCCGGTGGAGTAGGAGAGCATCGCCACCCGCGGTTCCACACCGAATTGAGCGGCTGTGGCTGCCGAGGCAATGGCGATGTCGGCGAGCTGCTCCTCATTGGGCTCTGGATTTACAGCACAATCGCCGTACACCAGCACCCTGTCGGAGAGCAGCATCAAGAACACTGAGGAGACAATCCGCACGCCCTCGCGCGTTTTGACGAATTCCAGGGCAGGCCGAATCGTATTGGCGGTAGTGTGCGCGGCGCCGGAGACCATGCCGTCCACTACGCCCAGTTGGACCATCATGGTGCCGAAATAGGAGCCATCCGTCATGACTTCCCGGGCGCGTGCCAAGTCCACGCCTTTGTGGGCGCGCAACCGCTGGTATTCCACGGCAAAACGTTCCCGTAGCGCAGACGTTTCCGGGTCAACAATCGTAAGTCCTTTCAGCCCTACACCGTGTGCAGCGGCCAATTCCTCCACGGCGGCCGGCTTGCCCAGAATGGTCAATTCACATACGTCACGGCGATGGAGAATTTCGGCAGCTCGCAGGACGCGCGGGTCATTCCCTTCGGCAAGGACGATGTGCTTGCGTTCGCTACGCGCACGCTCGATTAACTCGTGCAGGAAACGCAGCGGCGTCATGGTGGCCGGGCGCGGCAGGGAGAGGCGTTCCAGGAGCTCGGCTTCGTCCACATTGCGCGCCCAGGCCCCTAATGCGGAAGCGATTTTGCGACGCTGGCCTGAGTGAATTTCGCTGCGCACCTCGCTGACGGCGCGAGCCGTGATGAAAGTATCGGCATCGGAGGCGAAGACGGGGAACGGTGCGTGTGCCAAAAACGGCAGCACATGCGGATCCGGTGCCAGCCCCCCGGTAAGGACCATGCCGCTGGGCACAGGAAACTCGGGCGAAAAAGCGGAGGCAAGTGAGGCCACCATGACGTCGGCCCGGTCACCGGGGACGATCACCAGATCGTTGGGGTCCAGTAGATGCAAGAAATTCCCGACGGTCATCGCGGCCACCTTGACGGCGTGGACGTCACGCTCCAGTTCGGGGCTGCCCGCCATTTGTCGCAGTGATAGTGCTGCCGCCACTTCGCCCACTGTGGGTCGGGAAATCTCCTCGATCTCTGGCAGCACATAGACCGGTTTTCCACTGGCACCCGGACGCACGGCGGCAACGATGTCCGCCACGGCGTCAGGATCGGCGCGGTTAACCATCATGGCCAGCAGAGAGCAATGCGCAGCCACCAGTTCTTTCCGGGCCACGTCTACGGCATCGGCCGTCTCACTAACACTGAGCCCGCGGGCACCGATCACAGCCAGCATGGGAAGGCCAAGGTTATTGGCCAGGCGGGCATTGAGGTCAAATTCGACGGCGGCGTTCTGTCCAGAGAGGTCAGTACCTTCCACAATGACGACGTCGCAATTCCTCGCAATTTCGCTGTACATTTCCACGCAACGGGAGTCGATCTCCTCACGTAGGCCAGCCGCCAGCAGGACCCGGGCCTCGGCGCTGGACATCGCACTGCGGCACACCTCGGGTGAGAGGTCATACATACGCCGGAGCATGGACACCGTCGGGTCCGCTTGCGGATCGGCGGCGGAGCTGATGGGGCGGAAGAACCCGATCCTATCCGCATGCCTGTGCAGGGCGTCGGCGACACCCAACGATACGAGAGTCTTGCCGGAGCCAGGGGTGGTGGCACTGACGTAAATTCCACGGGTCATGGGAACCGCCTTTCGGGCATGTTGACTCAATCCAAGCACGCTCACCACCATATGGGGGCGAATTGGGGCCGGAATCACGCATACCTTAGACGTGCCTCACGTGCTCTCCTTTTGTCCGGTTAGGGTTGAATCCATGGACGGACTTAGCGAGAACTTGTTTGGCACCCTGGGTAGCTTCGCACTCATCGCTTCGATCGCTTTGCGTATTCTTTCAGCCTTACTGCTGTGCGGGGCTCTAATTTTTCTCAACCGACGCCAAGAAGCCGGTTGGTGGATGGCGGTTGCCTCCTATGCCAGCACTATTCCGTCAGTCTTTTTACAGTTGGGAACAGGCCGGTGGAGCGGACCACTCACCGTCATCGTGTTCCTCATCATTTCCGTCATCCCTGCTGCGCTTGGCATTGCCGCAGGGCTGTACGGAAGAGCTTGTTTTCAGAAAAGTGCATTGGCCTCCTCAGGCACCAGAAACATCCGGCTACGTCGCTTCCATCCCGTTCATCTTGTGGCACCCATTGGCGTGGCGGCCGTCTACGGTGTTGGATCGATGGCGTCCTTGTTTATTTACATTTCCGCATTGACGCAATCCGGCGTCGTCCAGTCTTTTAGTTTCGGCGTCCTTTTTGCCACCGGATTCCTGACTGGACTTGCCGTGGGCGGACTCGTGGCTCTTGCTCACGGGTCGAGGTGGGGATGGTTCCTGTTTGTTCCAGCAGCCCTTGTATCGCTGCTCGGCACGGCGGCGTCCGCACAAGGTTCGGTGCTGATCTTCCTATATTTGACTCAAGCGGTTCTGGCAATGTTCGGCTGTGTTGCTTGGGGACGGCTATCAAAGCAGAAAAGCAACGCTTAGGGGATACACCTGATCTTGCCCGGTCCGAGTGGCAGCCAGGGCGCACGATAAAGAAATTTTTGTCCGTCGTTGGCGTCTACCGTGAATTCCACGCCACCAAACTTCCACATCCGGTTATACAAAAAGATGTTCACGTTTGCTGGGATGCCCTCTGGGACCTTCCAATTCCGCGTCCCCCACTGGGTGGGCTGGGCCTGTCCATTGACGACGACGGTTGGCTTGGGGAACCAGCCAAGCAACGGTTTGTGCAGCGTAAGTTCAAAACGGCGGGTCGAAGCTGCGGCAGGTGTCATTTCGCCCACCCTACCGGGGCAAGCCCAGTATTGCTGGCGTCGGCCAAGTGCGGCTGCTGGGAGCGGTAACCGGGTACTGGTCTCAAAGCTACGCCATCGATGCATCAGCGCCAGCTGGCAGGGGTTGGTATGTAAAGTTTATTTGACATTGAAGTAAAGTTAGCTGTACTTTTTGGCCATGTATATTTATCGACGATTGATACGAAGGATCGTCATCACACTGCTCGCGTCAGTTGCCTTCTACGCCTTCCTTGGCTCTCTAGGGACTGCGAGCGGAGGAATCCTCAAAGACGCTCTCGATGGGCTGATTATTGGGGTAGCGGCTAGTCTCACATTCTTTTTTCACACTCTGGACGCCAGGACCCCTGCGGCCATCGGAGTCGCCGCAATCACTGAAGATGACTCCGTCGAAAGGAAAATCTTTCTCCTCGCATCCTCAAAAGCGTTCGTGGACGTCATTAGCTCCACGGCCATGTTCGCGGCGTTTCTGATTGTTTTCCCCAACGCGTTTTCGCCCGGGTATGCAGCGCTCGCGGTGGTTTTATTGGCCTTAGCGGACGTTGGGATCCGGTACCGAATCTTGTGGCGCAGATTCGCGGGCGCATAATGAGCTGCCCACGGATATTTCGATGAAGAATTCCGTCAGGGAGTGCAGAGAGGAACTTCGCATCACCCAACAGGATCTCGCCAATCGCGTTGGAGTTTCGCGCCAGAGCATTATCTCCATCGAAAAAGGCAAATACGATCCCAGTCTGGCTCTAGCCTTCAAACTTTCTGCCGTTCTCGAGCGTGGTATCGAAGAACTGTTTATCCCCTCCCCGGAGCTCACCTAACGGAACTAGCCCTGGTTCTTCGATCGGCTAGAGTCCACTAGCCTGAATTCATGGAAGAAGCAGCGGGACAGACGGAAAACGGCGTGACGGATTGGTGGCATGCGGTATTGGGCGGCTTCACGAGGACTGATGCGCCAGCATTCCCTCCCGCCATATTGCTGGCCATCATTGCGGTAGCCGTCGTTCTTAGCGTGCCGCGGGCAACGTGGCGCTGGTTTGGACTCTACGTGACGTTCGTCCACGAACTCGGCCACGCATTTGCCGCCTTGATGACGGGGCGCTTCATCCATGGTTTGAAGATTGGGCTCGATCATTCTGGGCAATTGGTCAGCAGTGGTCGTCGCGGTTTCAGCGCCACTTGGTCGGGTTTTTGGGGTTATCCGACGCCGGCCGTAGTGGGGCTTGCACTCGTCTGGTCGGTATCCACAGGGTGGGCGGGAGCTGCGTTGTCCGTCGGGGCCCTGATCTTGTTGCTGGCCCTGCTCTTCCTGCGCAACTTCACGGGAATCCTCGTCGCGGTGGCGAGTGCCGCCGTGGCGCAAGCCCTTGTCCTGTTCGCTAGCGTGGAAGTTGTCAGTTGGGTGGTGCTGACCTTGGGCATCGCCTTGGGTGTGGGCTCGGTGCGTGACTTTTTCAAGGTCGCGGCCGTTCATACCCGCCGCAGGGAACATCTTGCCAGCTCCGACGCCTATATTCTGTCCCGTTCCACCGGGGCGCCGTCCTTCGTCTGGCTTACCGGTTTCGCCGTGGTCATCGCCACAGCTGCTTTTGTCTCCGGCCGGCTTTTGTTCGGACTCATATCATGACGCTAGACAAATCCTCGAGGGCGGTTATCTACCCAACTTTTTGAGTAACCACTTCATGGCGGTGTCCCCCGGGTTACCAAATGGGTTTTCGTCCACCACATAAGTCCAGGTCGACGACGCCCGACGGACGCCCACCGCTTCTATGTCCGCCACGCCGTCCGTCACCACTACTGCGGAGATCATTTCTTGGGCCTCCTCGCCAGCACGCTCCAAGAGCCCTTCAAAGGCCCGGATGCTCTCACGCCGGTACTCGTCCACGGGATTCTGCCGCCCCAAGGCACGCAAATGAATGGCCGCCCGCTGTTCTGACAACAAAGCCAAGTGGTCACTCCAGTGCGCGTCGATCGTGAACAACATGATTTGGCGGCAAAGCTCTGTAAGTCCCGATTCCCCGAGCGCATCGCGGAGTTCGCTCATTCTGGTGTGCCCGGAAAATTCTTGCAGCGCGGCGTCGTCATCTTGCAAAATCCGATCCCGTTGGGAGAGTACTACGCGGCGCTGAAAGGCAATGAGTTCGTTGTATTTCCATGAATTTTCCTGCGTCGTGAAGCGCTCTTGTTCAGCCATGCGCTGGGCGCGGTCCAACAACCCGGACAGCCCCTCCCTGGTGAGCAGACCGGCGTCGTCCGCGTCCGGCGCAACCGAAGCTACCAGCTCCAAGCCGAGCGCCGGCTCACCGTTCTCGCTGGGATCTTCCATGCTGGAGTAAATCACGCTGGCGCCGGGGTCACCCTGGCGCCCGGCCCGCCCGCGCAACTGCGCATCCAGGCGGGGCGAGTAGAAACGCCCAACTATCATCACCAGCAACCCACCCAGTTCGGTCACCTTCGCGTGCTCCGCAGGGCCCGAACCCTTGCCGCCGAGTAGAATATCGGTGCCGCGGCCGGCCATTTGGGTGGAGACTGTTACGGCCCCAAACTCGCCTGCCTGAGCGATGATCTGCGCTTCCAGAGAGTCGTTGCGGGCGTTGAGAACTTGGCATACCACGCCTTGTGCGGCGAGCGTGGCACCGAGGCGTTCGGAGGTGGCGACGTCATGCGTGCCAATCAGAACGGGCCGTCCGGTGGCGTGCTCGATGAGCGCAGCCTCGATGACGGCGGCGTCCCGCTTGACCGATTTCGCGTAGATCTGCTCGGGAAGGTCGCGACGAACACAGGCTTTGTGCGGCGGGATGCGGCCTGCGTCCAACTCGTAGTTGGTGCGCAAGTATTCGGCAACAGCCACGGCGGTCCCACTCATGCCGGTCACGGCAGCGAACGACTTAATGAGGTCTCTGATCAAGAGTTGATCCAAGACCTCCCCCTGCTCGGTTTGGGTCAGCCCTTCCTTGATTTCGACGGCAGCCTGCAGCCCATCTGGCCAACGCTGGCTGGTGGCAACCCGGCCACGGGAATCGGAAACTATCTGGGCCGCTCCATCACGAACGATGTAATCGACGTCGCGCTGGAGCAGGACCTGCGCGTGTAATGCCGTGTTGATGGAGGAGAAGAGCGGGGTTCCCTCAGCTGAGTACAGTTCGACGCCGGGCCACCTCGCTTCAGCGCGGTCGATCCCACCGTCAGTCAGGGACACATTGCGTTTGTCAGCCGCAACAGCAAAGTCCCGCTCGGGGAGGAGCCCGCGGACAAACTCTGCCACGTCAACGCTCTGCAGTTCGCTACGGGCACGGCCGGCCAGAACCAACGGAACAATGGCCTCATCCACCAGCACGGAGTCGATCTCGTCAACGATGCACACATCGAAGGACGCCAAAACTGTTTGCTCTGGTGCCGTACACGTGCGGTCACGCAGGACGTCGAAGCCGAGCTCATTGACAGAAACGTAGACGACGTCGCAGGCATAAGCGCCTTTGCGTTGCTCAGGGGTGGATTCCGTGGTGATAAACGCGCAGCTCACGCCAAGGGCGGCATAGAACGGGCCCATCCAGTGGGCGTCACGTCGGGCTAAGTAATCATTGACCGTCAAGATGTGGACACGGCGTGCAGTCAGCGCGTGGGCTCCCGCCACGAGCGCACCAACCAGCGTCTTGCCTTCCCCGGTATCCATCTCCACCACCGTGCCTCGGAGCATATTAGCCACGGCCAAAAGTTGCGTGTCAAACGGAGTCATATCCAAGCTCTTGGTCGCCAGCAGCGAAGCGCAGACCAGGTAATCCTCCAACTGCGCGTCGCTCCACGCTGCGTGGGGTTCCTTAGTACTGAGTCCGCGAACCAACTGTGCGGACCCATCGTTGCGCTCTCCTAGCAACTGCGCCCGTTTAAGGGCACTTTCGAGAACGCCGTCCAGTTTGGTGGTGTCCGCGATGCCTGGTGTATTGAGCAGCCAGTTCTTGAACTTGTTGGTCAGACGCAAAGTACCTCGAGTCATTGGGACCGGCCCGCCCGGTGCTCACTCCAACGTACCCGCGCCGCAAAGTCTCTGGCAATTGGTGAAAGCGCGCCGCGGCATCGTCGGAACCCGCATGCTCCGCAGTGGCTACCGGCAGCGGGCCACAATGGCAGCGATCTCGGCAGCGCTAATCCCGTTTTGAAGCAGGAAAACACGCGGATCCAACCCGCCTATAAAGGCTTTTACTGCCTGCCCGCGATCAGCCACCACTTCGGACATGGCGCTTTCGTGAAGGTAGCGCTCGTAGGGGTGTTTGACCGGTGCCACCAGGTGCCATTCGTTGATTCCGCGTGCTGCCAGCTCGTCTTCCGGTGCCACTCGGTCAGTCTGTCCCAGCAACCCCAACAGCAGTGATGCCACGAGCCCTGTCCTGTCCCGACCTGCAGAACAGTGGATCACTACCGCGCCCTTGGCCGCCGCCAGCTCTTTGAAAACTGCGGCCACTTTATCCGGGAACATCCGCACAATATCCGCATAAAGCCCTGGGTGGTTCATATGCGGCGTGATCAGTTCCGCATAGCCAGGGTGTTCTGGGTCCTCGGTGGGTAGATTGACGACGTCGAACCCGGACATCGCTTCTTCGCTCACCGCCGGGTCACTTGGCCTGCGTTTGCGCTCGTGCGGGTTGCGCAGGTCGATGACCGTGCGGACGCCGTCACGGCACATTTGTTGCCAGCCGCGCTCGGTCAGCCATTCGCTCCTGCCCATGCGGTAGATGTCTCCGGCCAGAAGACGGGCGTTGACTGCCCCTTCCCAGTGCGGTTCCGGAGCCCGCGAAGGTTGGTGGCCCATCAGCACTTTTTACTATTCCGCTGATCCAGGCCGTTGCGCGTCTGGGGCCATTCTGCCGCCACTCGCGAGGACACCACTGTGTCATGCAAGGTCACTGGTGCAATAGAGGTCATGACAAAAACACTAGCCGACGCGCGGCAGTGCCCTGAGGAGTAAAACCCGGGTTGGTTCCGGCTGGCGCAGAACCCGTTGCGGGTTGTGCGCATAAGCGTCCTGGCGCACAACCCGCAATGGTTCGTCCCATTCAGGAAGTCCCGTAGGTGCTGGATGCCTGGTTCGGCATAGCCGACCCGAGAGCTATCCGTTCCGCATCAGCGAAGGCCCACTCTCCCGCCAGCTAAGATCGTGAAGGTGAACGCCAATAACCTTCCCGAGCAGGTATCCGATATTTTTGACCCCACCCACTGGCGTGTGGTGGAAGGCTTCCACTTCACCGATATGACGTACCACCGCCAGGTGGAACGGGATGCCAGTGGTCAAGTCCTGCGCGATCTGCCAACCGTCCGCATCGCTTTCAACCGGCCCGAAGTTCGCAATGCCTTCCGCCCAGCCACCGTGGATGAGCTCTACCGGGCCATGGACCACGCCCGTATGAGCCCGGACGTCGCAACCGTGTTGCTGACAGGCAATGGACCCTCCCCCAAAGACGGCGGGCATTCTTTTTGCTCCGGAGGAGACCAGCGCATCCGCGGTCGCGACGGCTACAAGTATGCAGACGGAGAAACCAAGGAAACAATCGATCCCGCCCGGGCGGGCCGCCTGCACATTTTGGAAGTCCAGCGGCTCATCCGCACCATGCCTAAAGTGGTCATCGCCGTCGTCAACGGCTGGGCTGCCGGAGGAGGGCACTCCCTTCATGTGGTCGCTGATCTCACCATTGCTTCCCGGGAACACGGGAAATTCAAACAAACCGATGCCACAGTGGGTTCCTTTGACGCCGGCTACGGTTCGGCGCTGCTGGCCCGGCAGATAGGTCAAAAAAAGGCGAGAGAGATATTCTTTTTGGCCAGAGAATACTCGGCTGAGGACATGGAACGCATGGGCGCCGTCAACGAGGCCGTTGACCACGCCGAACTTGAAAATACTGCCCTGCAGTACGCGGCGGACATCGCCAAGCAGTCCCCACAGGCCATCCGCATGCTCAAGTTTGCTTTCAACTTAGCTGATGACGGCCTGGCCGGTCAGCAGGTCTTCGCCGGGGAAGCCACCCGTTTGGCCTACATGACCGATGAGGCCGTTGAAGGGAAAGAAGCCTTCTTGGAAAAACGGGACCCCGACTGGTCTGCGTTCCCGTACTACTTCTAATCCTCCATTCATTAGGTACTTATGAACATCGAACCTCTTCTGAAGGCACTCTCTGAGGCGCTGGTCGGTGAAGGCCCAGCCGTCCAGATCGCTGCCGACGGCACCTTCACCACCATTCCCCAAGACGAGCTGGGGCTCCCTGAGGGCAGCCAGATCGACATTGCCGCCGTCGTACAAACCTCGGGGAGCACCGGGACACCCAAACGCACAATGCTCAGCGTTGACGCCCTGGCGGCGTCGTCGGTAGGCACCGCATTGGCCCTCCGCGGCGAGGGACAATGGCTGTTGGCATTGCCCGTGCACTATGTGGCCGGACTTCAAGTCCTGGTCCGCAGTCTCTTCGGCGGCACGCGCCCCTGGGCCATGGACCTCTCCGACGGCTTTACGGCGCAGGCGTTCACTGCAGGTGCGCGCGAACTCACCGACAAGCTGCGCTACACCTCCCTGGTTCCGACCCAACTCACCCGGCTGTTAGCCAACCCCACCGCGGAAACACTGAGCGTATTGCGCCGCTTCAATGCCGTATTGTTAGGCGGCGCCCCCGCCAGCCCGGCGCTCCTTCAGGCGGCGCACGGAGCCGGCATCAACGTGGTCACCACGTACGGTATGAGTGAAACGTGCGGGGGTTGCGTGTATGACGGCGTCCCGCTCGACGGCGTAGAGCTCGCCATCCGCGATGGCCGGGTATGGCTCGGTGGAGCAGTTCTGGCCTCCGGTTACCTCAATGATGACACGCTCACGACCGCCGCTTTTTCCCACGAGGAGAGCGACGGCGAAACCATGCGATGGTTTGAGACCGGAGACTTAGGCGAGCAAGATGGCGAGGGACGTTTGCGTGTGCTGGGCCGGGCCGATGACGTCATCATCAGCGGTGGACTAAAAATTTCGCCCGCCGCGGTTATGGCTGGACTACACCAGGTCCAGGGCGTCCGCGAGGCGTTCGTGGGGCCGGTGCCGTCGGAAGAGTGGGGACAGCAGGTGGCCGCCATGGTGGTTGCCGCCTGCTCACTCGAGGAACTCATGAGCCAGGTTGGCACGCTCTTGGAGCCACACCTAGTGCCAAAAACTGTGGTTTTCGTCTCCGAGCTACCGGTGCTTTCCACCGGAAAACCGGACAGGGACGCCATTTTGAACAGATTAAGGGACGCGGCGACTGCCAGCAATCCAAGCAAACCCGGCACAATGTAAGAAGTCAGCCATGTTTTCGATCTAGTTTTCCCATAAAGGAGTAATGCCGTGGCCTCAGTTGGTCAATGGATAGAGGGTGCCCGCCCGCGGACGCTTCCGATGGCTGTTGCCCCGGTGATCATCGGTACCGCTGCCGCCTACGGACTCGATGGTGCCCACTGGGGCCGGGCAGCCCTCGCCGCACTGGTAGCGCTCCTGATGCAGGTAGGCGTGAACTATGCCAACGACTATTCGGACGGAATTCGAGGCACAGATGCCGTGCGGGTGGGTCCACTTCGCTTAGTGGGATCCGGAGCCGCAAAACCACACCACGTGAAGATGGCGGCCTTTGGTGCGCTCGGTCTGGCCATGGTGGCCGGGCTCGCCCTTGTGATCCTTTCGCAGGCGTGGTGGCTGCTGCTTGTGGGTGCTGGCGCTGTCTTGGCGGCGTGGGGTTACACCGGCGGCAAAAATCCCTACGGCTATATGGGCCTAGGCGATGTCTTTGTGTTCTTCTTTTTCGGTCCAGTGGCCACTCTTGGGACCACGTTCACCCAGGCCGGTCAGGTGAGCCCGGCGGCCGTCCTGGGCTCCATCTCAACCGGGCTGATCGCCGTCGCACTTTTGATGGCAAACAACGTCCGGGATATCCCCACGGATAGTCAGGTAGGCAAGCGGACACTCGCCGTCCGGCTCGGCGACCGTAACGCCAGGCGCAGTTATGTGGCGATGCTGGCGGCTGCCGTGGCTCTGCCTCTCTTTCTGGTTCCCGGGGAGCGGTGGCTGCTGTTGGTGCTGTTGCTGATCCCGTTCATGCTCATGCCCAGCTGGATCATGCTCAAGGGCAAGAAACGCAAGAGTCTCATCCCGGTCTTGCAACAAACGGGTCTGCTCAACTTAGGCTTTAGCGCGCTGTTCGCAGTGGCTATGGTGCTGGGCCGGCTCTAGCTCGACTTCTGCGCCCAGGGCGTGAAAGCCGCCACAGCCTGCGGGCTGCCGCCCAGCTCCACGTGTGCGGCAGAACGGCGTCCCATGACATACAGGGCCATTTCCACTGGATCGCCCGTCAATACCACCGCATCTTGGCCCTTGTGAACGGTCACAATTTTCCCACCAGGGACCTGGATGCCTACCCCGACGGGGGCGCTGCGAAACATCATCTTTGCCATCAGTGGAAGTCGTCGCCAAAGGGCGTCTCCCAGACCCGCAGGGATGACGCGTGGTTTTATGTCCCCGGTTCCCCGGCGGATGTCCTCGTGGTGGATAACGTATTCAATGAGTTGAACAGAGTCCCCAAACCACGTCATGGGATTTAATGGGCCGGTACCGGCTGCGAAACGGGTGATCAAAGCCTGATATCCGGCAGCAGTTTCAGCACCAAAAACGACGGCGCCAAGCCGGGGTTCGTGGCCGGGTAGCGGTTTGGCTAGAACATCTTGGAGCTGATTCAGTGGCGAATGTTCGCGTTGGACCAAGTGAGCCAGCATTCGACGAACATCCCAGCCCGCGCACAGCGTCGGAGCACTCGGATCGCTGTCGCGGAGAGTCGCAACCAGCGCTGCCCGTTCATTATCCATCCAGCGCATGCAGACGTCCTTTCAAAGTGAAATGCCAATCAGACCTATTGGTCCTAAGATTCCGACTGTATGTGTGGTTCCCGCGTATGACGGTCTGCGTCAACCCAGATCTCAGGGTTGGCGTCGACCAACGCATCCTCGGCATCGGCATCGGCCAGAGCAGATGCCGATTGAGTCGTCACCGCATTCGGGGCAAAGCGGTCCGCGATGACAGCCGTGGCTTTATCACGCTGTCCACGTAGGAGAAAAAAGCTGATAACGAAGGCACACAGGGCAGCTATCAGAGCCGCGCTGAGGTAGCTCAGCGACAGCAAGTAGTAGCCAGCAAGGAAGAACGCTATGAAGAGCACGCCACGAATCAAAGAGTATTTAAAGAAGGCCACACCCCCAGTTTACCCGGGCTTCCTGAAAGTAGCCCCAGCACCCAATTTGTGCTTCAACGGTAGAATTGATCCATGCGTTATATCCCAGTCATCATCGGCGTGGTTCTCTTCATTTACGGGCTCATAGACTGCATCCGCAGCGAGCCCGCCGATGTTCGGAGCATTCCCAAACCCGCCTGGATCCTGGTTTGCCTGTTGCTGCCACTTATCGGCGTGATTTTGTGGTTCTTCTTTGGCCGGCCACGGTACGCCCCAGCAACACAGGCTCGCCCCGCCCAGAGTTTTCCGGGTTCCGCTTATTCAGCACGGCCTAAAAGGTATTTGGCGCCGGACGACGACCCCGCGTTCTTACGGGATCTAGAAGTCAGTCGTGCCCAGAAAGCCGAAGCCGATCGTTTACGTAAGCTCAAGGCCGAGCTGGACGCTCGTGAAGCTAAACTCCGCGAGGAACACCCCAACGACGAAACGAAACACTAACCGATCCAATGACCGGTTAGTGTTTCGCTTCGTCCTCGGGGACGGTTTTACTGCGTTTCTGTATTCCTACGCACTGCCGCTGTCACTTGGAAGCCGCGTTCAGAAGTTTCTCAACGGCGTCGTTCTTTAGTTGCAGCCACGGTGAATTGCTCGATCCCTGGAGGGCAGCCTCCGGGCTATCCATGCGGGTCCACCACTTGGCTTCAAAGACGTGCCCATCAAAGAGCACCCGGTCGCCCTGGTGGTAGACGGTAGTTTCAGCCCACGCGGGGAATGCCCCGTCAGGAACCGTCACCGTTGGTGCTGGCTTATCCCCTGGGAGTACCGGACCGATAAGTTGCCACGGGGTACTGCCAGCGGCGAGTACGGGGTTATCCGGGATGTCCCCACGGGTCCACCATTTGGCTTCATACACATTGCGCCGCCACACCACGCGGTCGCCACCGACGTATGCACTGCTCTCGTTCCAAATCACATAGGGGCTCGTTGCTGGATCGTCCACAACCGGAGTCTGCGTCATCTGTGCTTTTGCGGTTGAGTTTTCCCCCGCCGTAGCTTGTGCACTGGCAGCGGTTCCGGGAAGCAGGCCAGCACCAAGAACCTCTGAAAACAGTGCGGATCCCTGCTCAACCCCGCTGCAACCATCAGAAACGCGTGTCACGTCTGGATAGTTGGGGCTGCATGTTGCGTCACGATTAAGGGACCACATGGACATTTTGCCCACACCTTTTTCCACGGCAAACCGTTGCAGACCAGCCGCATCTGCGAGTGTGAAAATTTCATCCTTCACGTCGTTTTGGCCAATCATCGGCGTCAAGCCGATCTTGCGCCATACACTTTCAGCTCCGAGTGGAGTGCCATGGTCCTTATACGCTTGACCGACCTGCACTTGGGCGGCCTCGGCTGCACGGATCGAAGCCGCAAGCATCGTCTCGGTGGGGTTCTTGCTTGATCCATAGTCCATCGTCATAATGTTCACCCCAGCAAGCTCAACCCCCGCAGCCAGCGTGTGATCCACGGCAGCCCTGCCTGCCGCTGTGAGGCCATTCGGGTCAACTGGCAGAGTCAACCAAACAGCTAGGGGCTTCTTTTGTTGCAGTCGTTCCTTTTGGAGGGCGGCGATGGCTACGGCACGGCGCTGGATCGATGCAACGTTCTCCAGCGCAGAACCCTCGATGTCCAAGTCGATTGTGTCCAGATCGTAACGTTGCACTACGTCTGAATACGCGGTCGCCAGCTTGCCTGGGTCGGTGCACACAGTGGCGAGTTCATCGTTAGCCTGCCCTCCGAATGAGACGGCAACGTGACCGCCCTGCTGCACCAGGCGTGCTGCCCGGCGCTCAAGGTCCAGGCTCTGGGCGGCAGCATCTAGCCCGTAAGCGCCTCCCCAGCTTGGCTCACAGGGGTTGCTGTGATCGGCAACGACGAAGGAGAGTACAACTGACTTGGCTTGCGGAGAAACAGGGGATTCGAACGCGTAGGTCGGCGTCGCCGTCACATCGACGTACCCGGCAAAGATCGACGGGGAAGCAGCCGCAGCCTGCGCATCCTGGAATCGGTTCCAGCCAACGAGGCCCGCCCCGGCAACCACGGCGATGGCGACCACCATGATTGTCAGTCGGACAAAGGACAATTTTCGTCCCGGAAAGCGCTTGGACACGCGAAACCCCCAAAAGGTGTTTGTAATAGAGAAGCGGAAAAATGATTCTGACTTCCTTGCCTGGCACGTATTGCGCGACAGGATTGGAAGCCCTTTGGTCAGCAAAAAAGGAACTGGCGTAAGCACACGCCTATATGCATTAGCATAAGGGCAGGATTGCTGGCACAAATCCACTTTGGAAAAGTGCCCGAACCGGGCTGGGGCGGACCCCGGTTCCAGACCTTTACCTCGCTGGGGAAAAATGACTGAAAAACTTCTTGTGCATGACCGCGCCACAATGCCATCGGACTCGCCTGCTCAGGCTAGCTCCAGGCGCGCCCAATGGGGGTCAGAACGGCGCTCGGAGCCGCTGTCGATCGTTCATCCGCAACCGTCAAAGCGGAAGATCACTCTTGGCCGACTCGGTATTGTTGTCACCATTTTGGCTTGGTTGACCTACCTTGTCTCGACGGTTTTCAAACAATTGGCTGATAACCCAAATTCTGGGTTTCGTTTCCAATTTGAAACCGTTTCTTACGTCGTGGTTGTAACATTTCTGACTTTTTCGGCGTTGATGTATTTGTTGGCCAGGCAGGGCGCCCTCTACCGTTTCCGCGATCACAAGCGCGTCCCCCGTGGTGAACTCGATCGACACTTCACCAATTACGCGGACGGCATCACGGTGCTGGTTCCCTCCTATGCCGAGGAGCCTCACGTCGTCCGTGCCACGTTGTGGTCGGCAGCACTTCAAGAGTTTCCTGATCTAAAGGTTGTCCTCCTCTTGGACGACCCGCCCGCACCCACAGATCCTGACGTTTTAGCCCGGCTTGAGGCCACGCGGGCCCTCGCCGGAGAAATCGCGGCATCACTTGCATCACCGGCTGCACGTGCCAACGCGGCTTTGGCCTCGTTCCGGAAGCGTGCTGCCACAGCAACAGCGCTCGAGCCTAAGGAATTAGGCCTGCTGATCGACGAGTATGAGTCGGCGGCCGCGTGGCTAGAAGCCATGGCGGAGTCCGAAAGCGTCGAGGACCACGTCGATGAATTTTTCGTTGACCTAGTTCTCATGGGTCTGGCGAGGGAACTTCGACTTGTTCTCTTGGCGTTGACCTCCGCTGCAGCTCAGGGCGCACAGCCAGACAGGGCACGCTTCGAAGAGCTCTACGCGCGTCTGACCTGGATTTTCAACACTAAGACGGAAACATTCGAACGCAAGAAGTATGCCAGCTTGTCTCATGAGGCAAACAAGGCCATGAACCTCAACGCGTATATCTCCCTCATGGGCCAAAACTGGCGTGTTGAAGACACCGCTGGCCAACTCGTTCTGCGACCGCTGGCGGAGTCCGCACAGACGCTCAGCGGCGATCTTCTTGTCCCAGAGACCACGTACCTGTTGACGCTGGATGCAGACTCTCTTCTCCTGCGCGACTACTGCCTCCGGCTTGTCCATTTCCTTGAATCGCCGGGAAACGAACGCGTCGCCGTAACACAGACGCCCTATTCCTCATTCCGTGGGGCCCCTACACGCATTGAACGCGTGGCCGGTGCCACAACCGATATCCAGCACATTCTCCACCAAGGCATGACGTACTACGGTGCTACGTTCTGGGTCGGCGCAAATGCCGTCATTCGAAAGTGCGCTTTGGAAGACATTGTGGAAATTTCCACCGTGGGCGGCTTCGAGATTCGCACATACATTCAAGACCGCACCGTCATTGAGGATACAGAATCAAGCGTTGACTTGGGCACCCATGGTTGGACGTTGTCCAACTATCCGGAGCGTCTTAGCTACAGCGCTACTCCGCCGGACTTTGGTTCTCTTGTAGTCCAACGCCGGCGTTGGGCCAACGGTGGTCTCCTCATCTTGCCCAAGCTCTGGACGCAGCTGACCACGCGCAAACATCTGCGCGAGAAGATCATGCTGCGAGAAGTGTTGCTCCGGGTCAACTACATGGCTTCGATCGCGTGGGCCAGCTTTGGTCTGCTGTTCCTCTTGGCCTACCCCTATGACAGCCGGCTCCTAAGCCCGGTCGTGTTCATCGCCGCACTTCCGTACTTTTTGGCCATGGGAAGCGACTTGCACGACTCCGGACATCGCTTCAGCGACATTTTCCGTATCTATGGCTTCAATCTGGTGCTTCTTCCTGTCAACCTTGCGGGCGTGCTCAAGTCCCTTCAACAGGCGTTCACTGGCGAGAAAATCCCGTTCGTACGGACCCCGAAGGTCAAGGACCGTACAGCAGCACCGGCAATCTACGTGCTGGTTCCATTCGCCATCGTCGCTTTTTCACTGTTCACTATGTGGCGTGACACCTTGCATGGAAACTGGGGCAATGTGGCCTTTGCCGGTCTGAATGCGATCCTTGCAGCCGGGGCTATCCGCGCCTATGTGGGCCTTCGCAATTCGGCCGTGGATATTTCCCTTGGTTTCGTGAATTGGTTGTACATTAAACCCAAGCCAACTCCTGCACCCAAGGAAGACGCCGTCGTTCCTACAACTCCCGAGCAGGTCGACTGGGCAGGAATCCTCTACCATGGGGACCGCCGCCTCAACCGTGACCTGCGGGGTAGCGAAGACCGCCGCAAGCGGGTGTCGTTGCGATGACGATGTTAATGGAAGACGCCGGCTCTCCCGAGGACGCAATGCCAGCGGAGGGTAACCTGACGCCCTCCGGAATTCGAGTCTGGCTGCAACACCCAGGTATATTACGGGTCGCCCTGCCAGCACAAGCCGTCATCACCGGCGAGCAAGCTGAGGAAGCTGCAACCGCGGTGCGAGATGCCGCCGCGGGGGCCCTCTACCCCATGCTGCTTGATTTGACGGGGGTCGCATCGGTTAGTCGCGAAGCTCGCGATGTTTACTTCCGTGGTGCCTCCGTTTCTTCCTACGCGCTGCTTGGTCAAAGTCCCGTGGACCGTGTTCTGGCCCACTTCTTCGTGGGTTCGGGAACACGAAGCATTCCGTCGCGGTATTTCACCGTTGAATCCGAAGCGCTGGAGTGGCTGGTGCGCCTTGAAAAAGAGAATTAGTGCTCAAGACCCCAGGTTGTCCCACCTCATCGAAGGCATCATCGAACTTGCCAAAGGCAACTTAGACACCAGGATTTCCGCCTCCGCAGCACGCGATGACATAGATGCGGTCATCACCGGGTTCAACCTGATGGCTGAGACTCTTGGCGCCGCCAATGCAGATCTTGAACGTCGAGTGAAAACCAGAACCGCTCTGCTGGAACATGCCAACCTAAAAATGGAACGCATGTCCTTGACGGATCCCCTCACGGATCTGTTTAACCGCCGGGCTCTGGTCAAGGCCTTGGACGATGAGATCGCTAAAACAACCACAGCAGACGGTGCGCCAACCGTCCTGGTCTTGGATCTGGATTCATTCAAGGGCGTCAACGACTCTCTAGGCCATAACGCCGGAGATCTGGTCCTGAAAATTGTGGCGCAACGTATTCTTCGAACGGTGCGCGACGTCGACGTCGTTGCCCGGCTCGGAGGTGATGAGTTTGCAGTGTTGCTACCCGCCACGACCGTCACCCAAGCGAAGGCCATAGCCACGCGAATCGTCGACTCATTGGATCAAAGTGTCACGGTTGATGACAACACATTCAACTTTGGTGCCAGCGTTGGCATAGCCATAGCCGAGCCGGACGACTCAGCCGAATATGTACTGATCAAGGCCGACACCGCAATGTATGACGCCAAACGCGATGCGACTAAGAATGTTACGCTCTTCGATCCCATCTTGCTTTACGCACGGCAAATGAGGACCAAGTTGGTTTCCGAATTGCGTACGGCCATCGATGCGGGCCAGTTGGCTCTCTACTACCAGCCGGTGGTAGATATGGCTACCGGCAGGATCAAGGGCGTCGAGGCACTTGTCCGGTGGAACCACCCCACCAGGGGGCTGGTCATGCCGGATGAGTTCATCCCCTTGGCCGAGGAATCCGGTGCAATCGTTGATCTGGGACGTTGGGTGCTGCGCACCGGAGTCGCCCAGCTACACAGCTGGGCGAAGTCCGTACAACTGTCAGCTGACTTCACCTTGAGAGTCAATATCTCCGTCACCGAGCTCCAACGCCTGGAGTTCGTCGACGAGGTCCGCGACGTCCTTTCAAACTGGTCAGTGAGTCCTAGCCAATTGGTACTTGAGCTCACTGAGTCAACGTTGGTAACCGGAACGGAATCAGAGCGTTATTCGCTGCTGGGCCTGCGCCAACTGGGGGTCGGATTGGATATTGACGATTTCGGCACCGGCTATTCCTCGCTGAACTACCTGCGAAACTTACCCGTCGACGTCGTCAAAGTGGATCGCTCGCTGATCGGGAACGTCGTCGAGGATGCCAGTCAGCGTCGCTTCGTGGCCGCCATCTTGGAGTTGATCCAATCGTGCGGAATGGACGTTGTCTTCGAGGGCGTAGAAACAAAGGAGCAGGCCCAAGTCCTAAGGTCACTGGGATGTTCCACCGGCCAAGGCTTTTTCTTTGCTAGGCCCGCCCCACCGGCACAGCTGGAGTCAATACTGCGCGCCGCCGCAGAAGGCTCCTTCTTGCCGATCGGGGTCAGCTTCTAGCTGCCGCCCACTCCCGCGTAAGAGTGCAGACCTGAGAAATACACGTTCACAATGGTGAAGTTGAAGACCACGCATAGGTAGCCAACAATGGACAGCCACGCAGCGCGTGTACCGGTCCAGCCACGGGTGGCACGTGCGTGCAGGTAGCTGGCAAAGACCACCCAGATCACAAAGGTCCAGACTTCCTTGGTGTCCCAACCCCAAAAGCGGCCCCATGCCTTCTCAGCCCAGATAGCGCCGAACATGAGCGTCAGCGTCCAGCCAACGAAAGCAATTCCGTTGATCCGGTAGGACATGTTTTCAAGGCTCAGTGCGTTCGGAACCAGACGCATAACAAGCGCCTTATCCTTTTTCCCGGAGGCGATCGAGGCCTCACGACGAGCTTGGACAAGCTGGAGCACCGACATGGCGAACGTCAAGGTGAACAGCGCCGATGACAGCACGGCGATGGATACGTGAATGACCAACCAGTAGCTCTGCAATGCTGGCACCAAGTGGCCCACGGGAGTCCAAAACGCCACGGAAGCCGCCGTGAGCATCACCAGTACCAGGCCGATCACGAAGGTGCCCAAGAAACGAAGGTCCCGCCGGGTCAAGACCAGGAGGAAGACCAATGCGACGGCCAAACCGCCGGTCGTGCAGAATTCATACATGTTGCCCCACGGCACGCGCCCTGCGGCCATGCCGCGGAACACCACGGCCATTGCATGAACGCAGGCAGCCACAATTGTCAAAGCTACGGCCACGCGCGCCACAACACGCTTTTCGGTGCCATAACGCATGGAGTCACCGGCTGTGATGCCGTCATCGCTGGTATGCGTCTTGCTGCTGGGCCGCACTGCACGGTCCTGCGGACCCGCACCCAAACCAAGTTCAGCATTTGAGGCGCCCAAGCCTGCCGATCCGGCAGCCACCAGCTGATGTTTGTTTTCTTCCATGCCTGCGCCAGATTCTGCCGCCGCCAGGCCTGCTTTCGCAGCCTTGCTATACGTCACCAAATCCCAGGCGTACGCACAGAAGGCCACGGCGTAGGCCAATCCGGCCATGAGCATGAATTGTTCACTGAGCATCCCGAGACCCTCATTGATTGCCGGCATTACTGGTCCTTACTTGCCATGGTGATACCTGTTTCGGTATCGGATTGATCTTTCCGTGTTTTTTTGTACGACTTGTCCTGCGTTCCATCTTCCACCGCCGAGGGCAATGGCACCAGCCACTTTGTGTGCAGAGCCTTATCCAGTGCTCTCGATTCCCCAGCCAGACGATGGTCTTCACCACGGGCCAGGAGCCCGAATTCAACCATTGTGCGCCCGTCCGGGTGGCTGCCAGTTCGTATCCACACTCGACGTCGGTTCAGGAACAACGAACCCATGAGTCCACCGAGTGCAAGTACAGCGAACACTAGGACGTAGATTTGGCCCGGGTCATTGCGGATGTCGAGAGCGGCAAACCGCTTGATTCCGTCAAAGCTGATGGTCCCGTTGCCCTCCGGCAGTGTGTAGCTTTGTCCGGGCGCAAGCACAATGCCGCCAGCAGCCATGTCGCGGCCATTGATCTGTTTGAGCTTGGCGGTGTCCAAGGTGTAGACATTGCGTGGAACACCGTTATCTAGGCCGAGATCCCCCGTGTAAGCGTTCAGGTTCAGCTGTGGATTGAACGGATCCGGGTCGGAGCCGTACGCTACGCCTTTGTCGTCCACAAGTGCCGTGGGCAGGAAAAACCCCACAAAGCCAAGCTGGTTCGGTTTGGCGTCAGGAACCTTGATAACCAGCAAGGAGGTGTAGGCGCCGTCCGTGGGAATTGTGACGACCGGGCCTTGGTAAGCCACGTTGCCTTTGCCGTCCTTGACCGTCACTACTGGCGCGTAGCCATTACCAACTAGATAGACGTTGGTGCCCCCCATTGAGACGGGGTCGTTGACCTTCAAAATCTGTGACTTCGGCGCGGCTCCGGCACCGTCCTTGGTGGTCAAAGTTGCCGTGAAGTCAATCGGTTGGCCGTAGTGCCCTGGTGATTCGCGATCGTACTTGACCGCCAGCTTGTCCAGTTGCAACGAGTAGGGGCTCAACCGGTTTTCGTTGAAGTAGGCGCCCGGGGTGAACGTGTCATAGCCGACGATGGAATTTACGAAGGTTTCCCCTTCCACCAGCACCCGCTGCCCGCTGTAGCCAGCCAGACCGCTATAGGCAACGGCCGCCAGAACGCCCAGGATGGAGATGTGGAAAACCAGATTCCCGACTTCTTTCAGAAATCCGATCTCCGCGCCTACTGACGGGCGATCTGTGTCCAGATCACGTACATCCACCCTGTAACCGCGCGATTTCAGAACCGCCGCTGCGTCATGGACGGCTGTCTCGGCACTGATACCGCTTTCCGCCGGGATCTCCACTGTGCCGTATTCCGCCAGGCGCGAAAGCCGCTTGGGTGTGCGTGGTGGGGCTGAACGCATGGCCTTGAAGTGAATCTTGGCACGCGGAAGGACGCAACCCACCAAGGAGGTAAACAACAACAGGTAGATAGCCGCAAACCACGGAGAGGAATACACATCGAAGAGCTTGAACCAGTCCAAGATAGGCCCGGAGGTGGGGTGGTTAGCCAAGTACTGGGTCACGCTGGAGGCAGCGGAAGAACGTTGCGGAAATAGGGAGCCCGGCACTGCGGCGACGGCCAGCAAGAGCAGCAGGAGTAGGGCGTTGCGCATGCTGGTCAGTTGCCGCCAGGCCCATCGCAGCATGCCGACAAAGCCCAACCGGGGTAGCACGGCGTCGGCGCTGGCAGGCTCCTGCTTTGCACCCGGGGACTTTTTCACCAGTTTCTCTTTCATTAGATTGGCATTCTCACATCATTGGCAAACCAAAATTGCAGCTGGTTGATCCACGTGCCCCACAGCCCCGTAACCATCAATAAGCCCAAAACTATTAACATGCCCCCACCAAACCACTGCAGCGCACGCCTGTGTTTGCGAAAAAAGACCAAAGCCCCCATTCCGCGCCGCACGCCTAAGGCAATCAATAGGAAAGGTAGACCTAAGCCCAGGCAGTACACAAACGTCAAGAAAGCACCTTTAGCGGCACTGGATCCGTCCGAAAAAGCCAGCGCCTGTACGGCGCCCAATGTAGGCCCCGTGCACGGCGCCCAACCCAGACCAAAGGTTACGCCTAGAACAGGAGCACCCCACAGTCCGGCAGGTGGTTTGGCATGAACCTTGGCTTCATTTTGAAACCAGCTCATGCCGCCCAAGAACACGACGCCCAACAAAATCACCACAACACCCAGTAGCTGAGTGACCCAAGCGGCATCTGGACCCTTCAGCCACGCGCCCAGTTGACCAAAAACGGCGCCGATCAAAACAAACACCACCGAGAAGCCCAAGACAAACAAGCCGACGCCTACAAACATGCGCCCACGTCGTCGTTCTTCTAGATCGGCTCCGCTGAGCCCGCTGACATAACCTAAATATCCGGGTACCAACGGCAGCACGCAGGGCGAGAGAAACGAGACCAGCCCGGCGAGCAGGGCTACCGGTATGGCCAGCAGCATGGAGCCGCTGAGCACTGTTTGCGCGAAGGGATTGTTCACAGGATCTTCGGCGGCCTTACTGCTCGCCCAATACAGAGGTGATGAGCGCCTTTAAGGTGCTTTTATCCGCTGTACCTAAGATCCGTGCGGAAACACGTCCTTGCTTATCCATTACCAAGGTGGTGGGAACAGCCGCGGGCGGCACATATTTCGTCATGGCCAGCAGCACGCCTCCGTCTTTGTCCATGACGCTGGGATACGTCAGGCTGAAAGAACGCTCAAATGCCTCGGCCGTTGCCTTCTCATCGCGGACATTCACGCCGTAAAACTTCACGCCTTGCGTGCCAAACTCGGTGTTAAGCGCCTGCAGATCCGGAGCCTCCAGCCTGCACGGAGAACACGCCGCATACCAGAAATTCAAAATGGTGACATGACCGGGGAACGTTGAGGCGTTGATTTCACTGCCGTCAAAGAGCTTCGCACTGAACTCAACGGGCTTAGAACGATCAGCAGGTGCGTATTCAGTCACTGAACCATCGCCGGCAATATAGTTCTTGTTATCTCCCGCCTTAGCCTGCTGCGCCAACGGGTCCTTGCTGGTGCAAGCGGCAAGAGCCACAGTTGCAAAAGCTCCGCTAATAGCCAGCAGCGATCTGCGGCTCATTGAGGAAGTCACGAAAATTTCTCTTTCATGGTGGGTAAGTCCCGTTCCAAGACACTTCTCAGTGATTTCATTCGGGACTTCTACAGTACGTCGAAAAGGTGGTTTTTGCCTACCCGCATCAGATTCAGGCTCCGGGCGTTGTCGCAGCGCCGGGCAAAAGTACGGCAGCTGGTTCACTGTAGGAGACATCCACCACGTCATCGCCTTGGAACGTCAACGTTGTGAGCGAGGCCAACGAGCACTCACGATTGCGGGGATCGTGCCACAGCCGCTTGCCTTCGGCACTGCGCCTTGTGGACCAGATGGGCAATTGGTGGCTAACCAAGATGGCTTGAGCGCCATCCCCGCCTAATTCGAACGCACGACGCCGGGCATCCCGCGCCGCTGCCATCATGCGTTCGGCCTGGGCTTGGTAGGGCTCACCCCATGAGGGGCGCAGCGGGTTGATGAAGTAGCGCCAGTGTTTGGGCTTGAGGAGCTCAGCCTTGCTCATCGCCAAGCCTTCAAAATGGTTCTCAGCTTCAATGATGCGTGGATCAGTGACAATGTCCAGTCCCAAAGCCTTCGCTGTGGGCATGGCAGTTTCCTGAGCGCGCGTCAGTGGTGAGGCAACCAAGTAGACCGGAGCAGCGCCGTCGGCGGCACGAGCCAAAAAGTGCTCAGCGACCATCGCTGCCATGGAGTGCCCGAGCTCTGAGAGGTGAAACTCGGGAAGCCGGCCGTACAGGACGCCATCAGGGTTGAAAACCTCACCATGGCGCAAAAGATGAACACTGACTTGAGACATGCGTCCAAGTTTCTCAAAGTTAGGCAGTAAGAGGTTAATCAGGAAGTTCCCAGCATTGGACGTCGTAGCGGCGGCTGTAGGAAGCATAAATTTCTAATACTCTTCACAAGTCGGGAATATTAGATGCAAACGCATGCTTATAGCTGATGAAAGACCTGCCCTGGCAAGTTCTGGACACCGTTTAACCACAACCCAAAGGAATCAACAATGAGTACACCCACCCTTGAAGCAACCGGTCTGACACAGGGAGCCTGGACCTTAGACACCAGCCATAGCGAAGTAGGCTTCGCAGTTCGGCACGCCGGCATCTCGAAAGTCCGCGGCAAGTTCACCAAAGTCGAGGGTGCCCTGACCGTCGGAGCGAGCCTGGCGGAGACCACTGTCACCGCAACAATCGCCGCTGACAGCTTCGATTCCGGAGACGCCAACCGCGACGGCCACGTCCGCGGCGCCGATTTCTTCGACGTCGAGCAGTTCCCAACTCTTGTCTTCACTTCAACTTCAATCTCTGGCAGCAACGAAGACTTTGAATTGACCGGCGAGCTGACCATTCGCGGCATCACCAAGACCGTCACCCTCAATGGTGAGTTCAATGGCGTCGCAGTAGATCCATTCGGTGCCACCCGCGCAGGGTTCGAAGCGAAGACCGCCATCAGCCGCAAGGAATTCGGCCTGACCTGGAATGCCGCTCTGGAAGCTGGCGGCGTACTCGTTTCAGACAAGGTCACCATCACCCTTGACGTTGCCTTCGTGAAGGCCGGCTAGAAGAACAACGGATGCATGCGAAGTGCCGGGCAGCCCCTGAGCTGCCCGGCACTTCGGTTTTACCCATGGGCAGCCTATGAATGGGTTCATCCAACGGCTAGGGTTTCAAGTATGAGTACTCCAAATGAGCGCCCCGGTCCCGACCAGCCTGAACCCCAGCAGCCCGGCTACCAAGCCCCACCCCCTGGCTACCAACAGCCCGGCCAGCAAAACCCGAACCCCGGCTACCAGCAGCCCGGCTACCAAGCCCCGCCCCCCGGCTACCAGCAGCCCGGCTACCAAGCCCCGCCCCCCGGCTACCAGCAGCCCGGCCAGCAAAACCCGAACCCCGGCTACCAGCAGCCCGGCTACCAACAGCCCGGCCAGCAAAACCCGAACCCCGGCTACCAGCAGCCCGCCTACCAGCAGCAACGGCCAGCTGGCGACACTTCCTTCCAGATGCCCACGGACTGGCCCAAGGACATGCGCACAGTCATGCCAGCTTCCGGGTTCTCTGGCTTATTCAAAGTGGACGGTCTGCCTCAGTTGTTGAAAGTCTCCTACATCATCTGGTTGGTCTCGGCTGGGATATGGCTAGTCGGTACTGTATTTAGATTTCTCTTCTCGGTAGTGTTCATTAGTCCGCGAGGTGTGGTGACCTCCATCATTTCTCTGGCTTTAATCGCATTGCTCCTCATTTGCCTCATGAAACTCAAAGAGGGAATGCAGTGGGCCCGTTTCGTTCTTAGCGGCATCGCGCTCTTGAGCATTGTCCTGACGTTTTTCGGCGCCGGTTCAGGTGTCCTCGGAGTGGTAGCAGCTGTGTTGATGTGGCTGCCAGAATCATCAGCTTGGCTTAACTCGCGCAAGGGCGCCGTATCCTAGACGCCAAGCAAGTAGTGTGCTCATGAGAGGTCGCGTAGGGTTCATAACAGACCCGGCGCGACCTCACGTGTTTCATGAGGGCGAAACTTGCATCCTTGACGAAAGGGACCATCTATGACTACTCCTGAAGAAACTCCTCAAGAGCGGACTCCCTCCCGTCCTGCCACGCACGAATCCCTCCCAGAAGAGCCCCAGTCAGGGAGCCCGACAGCGGGAAGCGCCGCCTCTGGGAAGCTGATCGCCGATGCACCGACCGCGGACGCAGCGAGTGCTGGCAGCACCCGCCGCGGCAGCTATGGCGAAATTGCCCCGGGCGTTCCGCGGTACGGCCAGTATGCGCCCGAAGGCTGGGTGCCGCCAGCTTCGCTAGGCTCCCCTGACGCCGGTTCTTCGCTGGCTCGTCCAGCTGCTTCCGCCTACCCGGGATTCGCCGGCAGCAACGGGCCTAACACCGGTTTGTCACATCGCGGTCCTGGCCCCCTCCCGCCCGGCGTGCACTTCGCCGCACCCCGGCCTGTGGTGTGGGCAAGTCGTCTGATCATGGCGGCCGGGGCACTCCAGCTGGTATCCGCGCTGCTTCTGATGGCTGTACTGTTCTTGCCCACCGCCCGTACGACGGTGGTAGACGCGCTCAAGTCAGCCATGCCCAGCGATCCCGCATACGCCCAATTGCTCTCTGAGCCGGCCTTTGTCACGTCCGTGCTGGTCATCGCTGCGATCGTGAGTTTGCTGGGTGCAGTGATCTACTTTTGGCTTGCCGCCAAAATTCGCAAGGGTGCCAACTGGGCCAGAATTACTGCTTTGGTACTGGCAGCGGTATCCCTGCTGGGACTGGTGCAGCCCAATTATCTTGCCATCATTCAAATCGGCCTGGGAGTCATTGCCGTGGCAATCTTGTTCCGCTCACCCGCCAAGGAATACTTTGCCGGACCGGCCAAGGGTCCGCGCGGATACTAGGGGACATGCCGCGTAAACCACGAGGATCCATCCCCCGGATCTAAGCGCCGGTCTGGTCCAGAGGGGGAAATTGCAGGCGCTGTGCGTGGTACGCCAGAATTTGTAGTTCAGTGGCCATGTCGACCTTGCGGAGGTTAACATCTTCTGGCACCGAAAGTGGGACCGGGGCGAAGCTGAGGATACTGCTGATCCCAGCATCCACCACACGGTCGCACACTGACTGAGCCACTCCACCCGGAAGCGCCAATACCACCATGTTGGCACGAGTCTTCGCTAGCACTGTCTCCAGATCGTCGGCATCGCTGACCCGCAGCCAGCCAATCTCTGTGCCCACTAGCATTTGGTCCGCGTCCAGCAGCGCCACCACGTCAAAGCCTCTGGATTCAAAGCCTGCATAACGGGCCAGAGCGCGACCCAAGTTTCCGGCGCCCACAATGGCCACACGCCATTCGTGCGTCAGGCCAAGGGCTTGAGCAATTTTTCGGCTGAGGTGCCCCACCTCGTAGCCGACTCCTCGCGTCCCATAAGAGCCCAGATATGAGAGATCCTTCCGGACGTTCGCTGAGCCAACGCCCGCCGATTCTGCCAAGGATTCAGAAGAAACACGATCAATGCCCTCCGCCAGCAGTCCGTTGAGTGTGCGCAGGTACAAGGTCAGGCGGGATACCGTGGCGGGCGGCAATTGGCGCACGGGAACGCCAACTGGCTCTTCCGGGATCTGCGCTGACGTCAAAACTGCTCCAAGTCCTAAGGTGATCCGTGCTGGGGCGGCAAGTTCACTTGACCGGCTGCCCGCAGTCTGGCCCTACCCCACTGTAGGACGTGGCTGGGCAACACCCAAAACCGTTTCATTGCTTGCGCTCTGAGATTCTGCGGCCGTGGCACTCGAAAGAATGCTGCGCAGCCTGACCGGATCAATGTGCCAAAAGTCCCGCTGTACCCCATCCACCAGCACCACCGGAATCTCCTCGCCATAGCGGGCAGTCAACTCCGCATCACCATCAAGCGAAATCTCATGCCAGCTCAGCCCTAGTTCCGCTGCGACGGCAGAGACCACGTCCCGGGCGTCCTCGCACAGGTGGCAGGAAGCCTTCGTGACCAAAACAAGTGTCGGAGTACGATTCATGCGTTCAACGGTACCGGGCCACTCTGCTACATACATCACCGGCGAAAAAGAGTTCGGCTGTTGTTTACCATCTAAACTGCGGCGCAAGAGGCGGCACCGCGCAAGAATGACTAGACTCGTCCCATGCCCGATGTGACTACCACCAGTTCCGAGGCCGCCTCGGTTACTGTGCAACACCAGGGCGAGGCCGCATTTTTTGACGTCGACAACACCATGATGAAAGGCGCAAGTCTCTTTCACGTGGCCCGGAAAATGTACCAGAAAAAGGCTTTCACGCTTCGAGACGCTACAGGATTCGCCTGGAAACAAGCCAAATTCATCTTGCGTGGGGAGAACATGGAAGATGTTCACTCCGTCCAGGATTCCGCTCAGAAGCTTGCAGCAGGTATCAGCGCTGAATTTGTCCGCCAGCTAGGCGAAGAAGTATATGACGAGATGATCGTCTCCAAGATCTGGCCTGGCACCAAAGCCTTAGCCCAAGAACATCTCAAGAACGGCCGGGCAGTGTGGCTGGTGACAGCAACTCCGGTAGAAGTCGCTGCCGTGATTGCCGAACGGTTGCATCTTACGGGCGCATTGGGAACAGTGGCGGAGATCGAGGACGGCCTGTACACAGGCAAGTTGGTGGGGGAAATCTTGCACGGTGCGGCCAAGGGACGGGCCGTGCGGGAACTAGCCAAGGAGCATGGACTGGATCTGGAGCGTTGCTGGGCGTACAGCGACTCTTTCAACGATATCCCGCTGCTGACGGCCGTCGGCAACCCGGTGGCTATCAACCCGGATGCCAAGCTGCGACGGCACGCGAGGGAAAACAACTGGCCCATCTACGACTACCGTTCCGGCCGCCGTGCCGCCACACTGGGGCTGCAGGCCGCTACGGGCGTGGGGATCGTGTATGGATTGTGGAAGGGCATTGCATCCGTGCGGCGCAAGTAGACCTCAAACTCACCAACTAAAGCATCTGCTCTTAAAGCAACTTAAAGCAATGCGTCCGCACACCGATTCGGTGGGCGGACGCATAAAATAAGAAGTTCTACTTCTTATTACGACGCTGGTGACGGGTCTTTCGAAGCAACTTGCGATGCTTCTTCTTAGCCATCCGCTTGCGGCGCTTCTTGATAACTGAACCCATGGATTCCTCACAAACTACTAAGTTGACCCCGATTGGGGCCGTAAATGATTAGGTCGACCGATCGCAGGAATCGGTCAAAGCCGAAAATGGATCTTTCCTAGGGTACCGCCTCTAGCCGGTATGCGCCGAACCGGAGGCTCCATGGGTCCCTGTGCCATCGACCACTGCAGACTTCAAATAACTTTCGACGGCGTTCTGGGGGACCCGGTAGCTCCTACCAAAGCGCACGGCTGGCAATTCACCGGCATGAACCATTCGGTAGACGGTCATGTTCGACACGCGCATGAGCGAAGCGACTTCCTGAACAGTCAAGAAGTTCACAGCGGAAAAGTCTTGCCCCAACTCCTTGGCCACTTGGTTTCCGTTCTTGTCATCGCTGCGGGTACATTACCCGGCAAGTCTGTAGCGCTAACTCTAAGGGCTGGTGGTGCCAAAGTGAAAGCTGTTACCCAAAATTTGCCCTCTGCGGCTTCGCGAACTACGCGCCAGGTGCCCCAAAACATCGGCGGTGACATCCCATTCCATACAGGCGTCGGTGACGCTTTGTCCGTACGTGAGCGTTGCCGACCCGTCAGCCATCTGAGCAACGTCCAGCTTCTGCGCTCCTCCCACCAGGAAGCTTTCTAACATGATCCCGACAATAATCCGGGAGCAGACCCCACCCGCTTCCAACTGGGCCCCAAGAGCCAGCGCTACCTCCGTTTGCCGATGGTGGCTCTTACCGGAGTTTGCATGGCTGGCGTCCACCATCAGCCTGGGGTTGATGCCAGCCGCGTCAGCCTTCACGGACGCCGCCTCGACGTCAGCGCACGAGTAGTTGGGGCCCATACGTCCGCCGCGGAGTATTACATGGGTGTCCTGATTCCCTGCCGTGCTGACCATCGAGGCGCGTCCTCCCCCGTCAATTCCTAAGAATGACTGTCCTTCGCTCGCGGCGTTACAGGCATCCAGGGCGATCTGGAGATCACCGTCGGTTCCGTTTTTGAAGCCCACGGGCATGGACAGTCCAGAGGTCAGCTGGCGGTGAATCTGGCTCTCGGTGGTACGTGCACCAATGGCCCCCCATGAAATCAGCTCTGCCGTGTACTGCGGACTAATTGGCTCAAGGAACTCAGTCCCGGCAGGCAGACCTAGCCGGGCTACGTCCAACAAGAACGAGCGCGCCATGCGTAATCCGCTAGCGACGTCATGACTACCGTCTAACAAGGGATCGTTAATCAGCCCCTTCCAGCCCACGGTGGTGCGTGGTTTTTCGAAGTAAGTGCGCATCACGATCAACAGGTCATCTTCGTACTCCTTGGCTAAACCAGCCAAGCGCGCTGCGTAGTCCAGGGCCGCCACGGGATCATGAATAGAGCACGGACCCACAATCACTAAGAGCCTGTCATCTAAACCATCCATAATGGCGCGTACCTGGTCCCGGCCTCGTTCGACGACGGAGCGAGTGTGTGCGTCAAGCGGCAGCTCGGAGCGTACTTCATCCGGAGACGGCAACGCCGTGAACAAGCTGACGCGCAGATTTGAGGTGCCGGTGGCGTGAGAGGCGGTGCTCGAGGGTTGCGCTGCTGTGGTGGTCACGGGGTGTGGTCCTTTGATGTGCTCGCAGCGAGCCTCTGTTCAGAAACCCGCCCGGAAATGGCGAAGGACAGAGAAAAGATTCTCTGTCCTGTTGGCTCTGAAGGAATGTTGGATGCGTGTCAGTTCGACGCGGGCCCCTCCAGAGCCAACGAAAAATACGCATACCAACGGTTTGTCATGCCCTCACCATAAACCTGCGCACACGAGCGCGCCAAATATGACGCTCTAAGACTGGAGTGTTTCCCCCAAGCCTTCCCACCACATGATCGTTCTGTCCGCGAAACGTGTGGTGGGAAGACGAAAAATTGCGCAACGGAATGTGTTTAACGCAGCGGGTTGAAGTGACGCATAATCGCCGGCGGGGTGTTCCCGGTCATTTGGGCCGCGATCATTTTTCCGGTCAGTGGGCCCAGAGCTATGCCCCACATGCCATGTCCGCCAGCCACGTGGACACGTGGCGACCGTGACGCGCCAATCAAGGGGAACCCGTCTGTGGTGCAGGGACGTGCCCCCACCCATTCCTCGGAACGTTCTTCCCAGTTGATACCGGTGAACATGGGTGCAGCGGCTTCCACAATTGCCTTGATGCGGCGCGGGTCCAGGGGTGCGTCGGCATCACGGAATTCCATCATTCCAGCCACGCGGAACCTATCCCCCAACGGGGTGCATGCCACACGCTGAGCGGGGAAATAGATGGGATGGCTGGGCATTGACTGCGGCACCACGGTAAAGCTGTAACCCCGACCAGCTTGGACCACTCGTTTGACGCCGAACTTGCGCGCCAGACTCCCTAACCAGGCGCCCGTGGCGAGCACCACGGCGTCGGCAGCAAGTGACCTGCCCTCAGAACCGATCACATCTACGCCTGTTCCGGAGTCCCGGATATCCACGACGTTGAAGGCTCCGAGAATCTTCGCTCCGCGGGCGGTGACTGTCTGCGCCAGAGAGTCCATGAAGGAGGGTGGGTTAATGTAGCGCTGGCCACGGATTTTGATGCCTGCTACCATGCCGGACCCTAATGTTGGCTCCAACTCACGGAGCTCGGAGCCATCCATCAAGGTGTAGTCCACGCTTCCACCGGTCTCGCGGATCACGTTGAATTCCTTGACTAAAGCATCGCGATCAGCAACGCTGGCGAAGCCGGTCAAGAATGGCTCTGCCGGGTGGGTCGGCTCCGCGTCCGGACCGGCTGATGCAGCAATTTCGTCAAAGGCGTCCAGACCGGTATGCCCCACCTCCGCAAATACGCTCATGGCTGCACGCCATTTCCCCGGGGTGCAGTTACGGGCAAAACCAGCCAAAAATTTGAGCAGAGACGGATCGGCAGAGAATGGAATATACAGCGGAGAGGCAGGATCCAACATGGCTTTAAGCCCATATGTCAGCACGGAAGGCTCACTCAGTGGCAGCGTCAAAGCCGGTGTCAGCCACCCGGCGTTCCCCCAGGAAGACCCAGAGGCAACCCCTCCGCGGTCCACCACTGTCACTTCGATTCCATGCTCTTGCAAATACCAAGCGGTGGACAATCCAATGATCCCTGCACCGACTACAACCACATGCTCAGGCGCCTTTGCACTGACCACGATTCACGCTCCTATTTAGTTGGCCGGGCCGTTTGCCTCCGACGCTCATCTCAGCCTAACTCCCGGTAACTGCGGTGGCGGAATCGGCGAAGTAATGCAAGCGCAGCACACTCATGGTTAGTGCTGTCCGTAGCTGTTCCAGCCCAGACTAGGGCGCCGTGTCGGTGACCAGTTCCTCATGCTCGGCTGGCTCCACCACAACTCCATTGGAAATATTGCCTTTGCGGTAGCGGTATATACCGATGCCCACTACGGCCGCAGCCAACCCGAGTGAGAGCAATAGTGCTTCCCGGGTTTCGGCAACAATCACCATGCCCACCAGCAATACCACTATGGTGACGATTGACAACCAGGTCAGGTAGGGGAAGAGCCACATCTTCAGGGCAAGGTCCTTGGCCTCCGCCCCCATTCGACGCCGGAGAATCAACTGAGAAATAGCAATCACCAGCCACACGAATAGAGCAATGGCCCCGGAGGTGTTGACCAAGAACAAAAACACTGCACCCGGCGCCAAGTAATTTAGTCCTACTGTCACGAAACCAACCACCGTAGAGGCCAGCACGGCCGTGGCGGGTACACCGCGCTTTGAAATCTTGCGCCAGGATTTGGGAGCGTCGCCCCGGGTGGAGAGAGAAAAGAGCATGCGACTTGCCGTGTACAAGCCGGAGTTCAAGCAGGACAGCACTGAGGTCAAGACCACAATGTCCATAATCGTGCCCGCACCCGGGATGCCGAACAGTTCAATAACCGCCACGTATGGGCTTTTTGCCACGGACGCATCATTCCAAGGCAGCAGGGTTACTACTATTGCAATCGAGCCGATGTAGAAGATCAAAATACGCCACACGGTGGACTTCACAGCCTTCTTCACGGCATCGACAGGGTCCACAGACTCACCGGCAGCAATGGTAGCGATCTCCGCACCAAAGAATGAGAAGACCACGACCAGAATTCCAGCCATGACGGCGCCCGGCCCGTTGGGGAAGAACCCGCCGTTACCTGTGAGGTTGCTCAGGCCAGGAGCTGGCACACCTGGCAGGAGACCTAGGATGGCAACCACGCCCAGCAGCAGGAACAAGATAATCGCGGCCACTTTGACGGAGGCAAACCAGAACTCAAATTCGCCATAGGACTTAACGGAGGCAACGTTGGTCAGCGTCAGCAAGACCATGAGGATCAACGCCCACAACCACTGATCAACACCGGGCACCCACCGGTGCATAATAGTGGCGCCAGCAGTGGCCTCTACTCCCAAGACGATGATCCAGAACCAGGCATACAGCCAACCGATGCTAAAGCCAGCCCATCTTCCCAGCGCTTTGTCTGCATAAGTAGAGAATGACCCGGTCTCCGGATTGGCGGCTGCCATTTCGCCCAGCATCCGCATTACAAGGATGACCACGATTCCGGCCGCCGCATACGCCACGAGGATTCCGGGGCCCGCTTTTTGGATTGCGGCACCCGACCCCACGAATAGGCCCGCACCGATGACCCCCGCAATGGCAATCATGGACAGGTGCCGCGGTTTGAGAGTTTTTGAAAGCTGTTGATCTGAGTGCATTGGCGATACTTCCTTTTGGAGTGCCGTCCCACGGCGTCCTCACCGGGACTCATCGTGATATGGCTCACGGTGACGGTTCAGACTAAATCCGCTACTTCACCCCTCGCGTTGTCCATAGTCCCAAACTTGGCCGAATATGCCTGTGCCAATGCACTTAAAGCACTCGAAAATGGCCCAGAAGTTTTCTCTGGGAAAACACGACGTAGCAGCAGCCTCCATCCAGAAGATGTCCCCGCTATTAGGTGGGAGCCCGGAATTTAGGCTCCCTGACCGCACAATTTCAGTTTTCGCACAGACAGAATTGACTAGTCCATCCACGGCACCGCATTCACCAGCAATCGAGAGAAAAAGACCGAAAATCATGCCTTTATGACGTGCTATGACGCAAAAAGGGCCTTGAGCCTAAAGGTCGCTTACTCTTACTCACCTTTAATTCGCGAAATCCTATCGAAAAAAGCCAGCGGCGGCGGGGGAGGCCCCACGAAAAATCATGGCCTCCCGCCAACCGCCGCCAGGGTCTTGTGTAGCCTAAAGTCTCGCGCTAGATGAGACCCTGCGCCAACATGGCATCCGCCACTTTGACGAAGCCTGCAATATTAGCTCCAATGACGTAGTTGCCCGGGGAGCCGTAGGTCTCGGCCGTTTCGGCACAGCGGTCATGGATGCCCACCATGATCTGGGTGAGGCGTGCTTCAGTGTGCTCGAAGGACCAGGCATCGCGGCTGGCATTCTGCTGCATCTCAAGAGCCGAGGTGGCAACGCCCCCGGCGTTGGCAGCCTTACCCGGAGCAAACAGGATTCCTGCTTCCTGCAATACCGCGACGGCACCGATCGTGCATGGCATATTGGCACCCTCAGCGACGGCGATCAATCCGTTTTTGACCAGACGGGTTGCCGCCTCGGTATTGAGCTCGTTCTGCGTGGCGCACGGTAGCGCCACCGCGGCGTCGACGTCCCAAACAGAACCGCCGTCGACGTAGCTGACCGAGGCACCGCGACGCACCGCGTACTCCTTCAGGCGCCCGCGCTCCTTTTCCTTGATCTGTCGTAGCAAAGGTACGTCAATACCGTTCTCGTCAACGATGTAGCCGGAAGAATCCGAGCACGCCACAACCTTGGCACCTAGCCCTTGAGCCTTGGCAATAGCGAACGTGGCAACGTTGCCGGAACCTGAAACCACCACACGCTGTCCGTCAAAGCTGGTACCTCGGGTCTTGAGCATTTCTTGGGTGAACAGAACGGTGCCAAAGCCCGTGGCTTCGGGACGGACTAGCGAACCACCCCAACCAATACCTTTCCCCGTCAAGACCCCTGACTCATAGCGGTTTGTAATGCGCTTGTACTGGCCGAAGAGATAGCCGATTTCACGCCCACCTACGCCGATGTCGCCAGCTGGAACGTCCGTGTACTCGCCGATGTGGCGGTACAGCTCAGTCATGAAGGACTGGCAGAAGCGCATAACCTCGCCGTCCGATTTACCGCGAGGGTCAAAGTCTGATCCGCCCTTACCGCCACCGATCGGCATACCGGTGAGTGCGTTTTTGAAGATCTGTTCAAATCCTAGGAACTTCACGATGCCCAGGTAAACGGATGGGTGGAAGCGCAACCCGCCCTTATACGGGCCCAGTGCGGAGTTGAACTCGACGCGGAAGCCACGGTTAATCTGCACATGTCCGGAATCGTCCACCCACGGAACACGGAAGATAATCTGGCGTTCCGGCTCGCACAAACGCTGCAGCACGGCAGCATCAACGAATTCTGGATGTTTATCCAAGACCGGCCCAAGGCTCTCAAAGACCTCATGTACGGCCTGATGAAATTCTTTCTCCCCAGGATTACGCGCCAAAACTTGCTCGCGGATGGCTTCTAACCTGTTATCCATGGGTCTCCTTCTGGAAGTTTTGGCGTGCGCACTGACGCATAAGTATGCTCAGTTACAATTTTCCGGTCACCCGTGGACTTAAGCGAATTTTTCCCATCTTTCAAGATGACATGCAAGATCATGCATTTATCAAAGGGGCAAACGTGGTTTAGCCCCGATTATTAGTCCTTGCGACGCCGAAATGTTGGCAGGTTGGAGAGGATATCGGCGGCCCTGTTTGCTGCCCTGCCCACGCTCCGGGTGAACTGTGCCTGCACCGATCCGTCATGGGCAGTTGCCTCTGCGGCACTCTGCGCGTCACCGCTCTGGCGCACGACCACTGCCTGCGTGGCAGCCACGGGGTCCAGCGCCGTCGAGGCGGGAGCCTTCAGGGAGGTAGCTGCTCCTGTCGCCTTGGTGTTTTCAGGACGGCTGACACTGTTTGTGACATCAGCACCACCCCGGGTGCTGGCGCCCACACCGGCACCTAGGCCTTCAAGCCATTCGGAGACGAGGACTAAGGGTGTGGTGTTGATGCTATAGAAACGCTTTTGTCCCTGAGCCTGCATGGTCACCACGCCCGCCTCGCGTAATACTCGCAAGTGCTTGGACACTGTGGGCTGGGAAACACCAAGCTCGTCAACAAGCTGACCCACGGCTTTGTGTTCGCTTGCCAACGCCTCGAGAATGTCCCTGCGGGTGCGCTCGGCGATGACAGAGAACAATTCTTCTACAACCATTCCACTACCCTAACGACATATGCCTAAATCGGCATCTTGGTCATGCGTTGTCAGTCAAACCAAGGATCCAGTCCATAGAGCGGAAACACTGCCTTTCGCGTGGCCATGACCGTTCGGTCCAGAGCATCAGAGGGGTTATATCCCACTTCCCACGACCTCCACCAAGTATCTGCGTCCTCACCCATGAGGAGAGGTGCCACCTGCCCGAAATTCTCCTGCACGTATTCTCGCCAAGGCTGCGGCACAGCAGTGCGCAACTGGATAGGCTTACCGGCCACAATCGCCATCAGGTGTGACCAGACCCTTGGCACCACACTGACTATGTTGTAACCTCCCCCACCCACAGCAATCCATCGTCCCCCACACACTTTGTCCGCTAGTGCGGATATGGACAGCGCCGCCTCGCGCTGCGCATCCACGCTGGTATTGAGGTGTGCCAGCGGATCTTCACGGTGCGAATCACAGCCGTGCTGGCTGAGGATGACATCGGGGGCGAACGCCTCGACAAGAGCAGGAACCACTGAGTGGAACGCTCGCAGCCAGCCAGCATCCCCGGTCCCAGCCGGGAGAGAGACATTCACGGCCGTCCCTTCCGCCTTCGGCCCGCCAATTTCATTGGCGAATCCGGTTCCCGGGAACAGCGTGAGCCCTGACTCATGCAGGGAAATGGTCATAACACGGGGTTCATTGAAAAAAATATTCTGTGTGCCGTCACCGTGGTGGGCATCAATGTCGATATAGGCAACTTTTCCAACGCCCGAATCCAGCAGACGCTGCACAGCCATGGCGGCGTCGTTGTAAATGCAAAAGCCGCCAGCTTTCTCCCGGGAAGCATGGTGCATGCCGCCACCAAAGTTCACCCCACGGATGGCTGTACCCGCGATGAGAGCGTCGGACAACAGCAAAGACGCACCCCCCAAACGGGCGCTGGCCTCGTGCATTCGTGCAAAGGCTGGATCATCCTCTGTACCCAGACCGCGCTCTGGCTCACTCAAGCTGGGGTCGGCACCAACCCGGCGGACAGCTGCAATGTACTCACGGCTGTGGACCGTGGCGAGTTCGTCGTCGGAGGCTACGTATGAATCGAGTACGGCAACATTTGGAAGGTCAAAAATTCCCAGCTCCTTTGCCAAGCGCGCCGTCAGGTCAAGGCGTTTGGGTGACATCGGATGGTTGGGACCGAAATTGTACGCAGACATGGCGGCATCGGCGACTATGCTTGTCGGGACGGCCGCTGGCCCTGAGCTGGCAAATGATGACATCCATCACAGGCTATCGAACTCGGGGCCACTTTGCGTTATCGGCAGTCCGGAACAAAATTTTGACTCATTCATCACGGGCAGGAGGGCAGCACGAACGTTGGCCAGTAAAAATACCCTCCCGGGCACGGAGCATCGCTGGCCCTTAGCCCTGGCGTTCACGGCTCGTGACTTTGTGGACAAGGTCGCTAACAGCTCCCCGGCACGCTTAGCCCTGATCGTCTTCGCCCTCGTAATCCTGTCCTTCACGCTGGCGCTGACCTTGCCTATGTCGGCTCGGGACGGCCACGCCACGGCCTTCCACGATGCGCTGTTCACCGCCACCTCTGCCGTGTGTGTCACTGGACTAACTACCGTCTCCACCGCCCTGCACTGGTCATTTTTCGGTCAGCTGATCATTCTGATCGGCATCTTTGTTGGCGGGTTAGGCATCCTAACCTTGGCGTCCCTGATGTCTTTGATGGTCAGCAAGCGCCTTGGCGTGCGGGGCAAGCTGATCGCCCAGGAAGCCCTGAATGCCGGCCGGCTGGGGGAAGTCGGTACCCTACTGCGGATAGTCATCAGTACCTCTGTAGCAATTGAGATAATCCTTGCGCTGGCTTTGGCTCCCCGATTTTTAGTCCTCGGCGAATCCCTGCCGGAGGCCATCTGGCATGCCACGTTCTATTCCATCTCCGCTTTCAACAACGCCGGCTTCACACCCCATTCCGACGGCGTCGTCCCCTACGAGGCGGACCTATGGATTTTGGTTCCGCTCATGATTGGCGGATTCATCGGCAGTCTGGGGTTCCCCGTACTGATGGTGATCCTAGTCACTGGATTTAAGTTCAAAAAGTGGACGCTGCACGCCAAACTCACCGTCGAAGTTTCTCTCATGCTCCTTGTCGCCGGCGCCGTCGCGTGGGGTGCCATGGAGTGGACCAACTCCGCCACGATCGGCACAATGAGCGTGGGGGATAAGATCACCCACTCGCTTTTTGCCTCCGTCATGACCCGATCTTTGGGCTTCAACCTGGTGGATATGAACGCCATGCATTCATCCACGATGCTGCTCACGGACGCGCTGATGTTTGTGGGTGGCGGTTCGGCATCCACGGCCGGCGGTATCAAGGTCACCACCTTAGCTGTGATGTTTTTGGCGATCGTGGCTGAGGCACGCGGAGACAACGACGTTAAAATTCACGGACGTACCATCCCCCAAGGCACCATGCGGGTGGCCATCTCCGTGATCATGATGGGCGCTACGTTAGTTGCCGTTGCCTGTGGACTGCTGCTGGCCATCAGTGGCCAGCCGTTGGATAGAGTCCTTTTCGATACTATTTCTGCTTTCGCAACAGTGGGCCTGAGTACTGGGCTGAGCTCTGAATTACCACCCTCAGGTGTTTATGTTCTGAGCGCCATGATGTTCATGGGCCGCGTGGGCTCCATCACGCTTGCCTCGGCGTTGGCCCTGCGCCAACGCCGCCAGCTGTACCACTACCCGGAAGAGAGGCCCATCATTGGCTGACAAATTGAGTTCCAACGACCGTCCACCACACAACGCGCCTGTCTTGGTGATTGGCCTGGGCCGTTTTGGTGCCGCCACTGCGCACCAACTAGTCAAGCAGGGACGCGAGGTGTTAGCCATTGAACGTGACCCTGCACTGGTGCAAAAGTGGGCTGGTGTGCTGACCCACGTGGTGGAGGCAGACGCCACCAATATTGACGCTCTGCGCCAACTGGGAGCCCAGGACTTTAGCTCCGCCGTCGTCGGGGTGGGCACATCCATTGAGTCCAGTGTGCTAATTACGGTGAATCTGGTTGATTTGGGAATCGCCCATTTGTGGGTCAAGGCCATCACACAGTCACACGGGAAAATCCTGACCCGCATTGGTGCCAACCACGTCATTTACCCGGAAGCAGACGCCGGTGTGCGCGCAGCTCACCTGGTGGGTGGTCGCATGCTGGACTTCATCGAATTCGACGACGACTTTGCCATCGTAAAGATGTATCCACCGAAAGAGACCCAGGGATTCACCCTTGAGGAGTCCAAGGTGCGCTCCAAATACGGTGTCACAGTGGTGGGCGTGAAATCGCCGGGCGAAGACTTCACCTACGCCCAACCGGGCACCCGCGTCTCCAGCAGGGACATGCTCATTGTCTCCGGCTACGTCGATCTACTCGAACGCTTCGCCTCGCGTCCCTGATTTCACGGCCGGGTTCCTCACACAAACGCGGCGGTACGCGTCTACAGGGCATGGAGAGAAAATTCATGAGAGCGCACACCATCTTTGACTCACCCATTGGCTTACTGACAGCAGTGGAGAACGACGCCGGGCTGGCCGCCGTGTACATGGCTGAGCACAAGCGACGGCCAGCCTCGGACGCTCTGGGCGAGTGCCTCGATGTTTCTTCTTCCGCCGTGCTCACCGCAGCAGCAGAACAGCTAGGCGAATACTTTGCCGGTTCCCGCCAAGTTTTCTCTCTCCCCCTGGCACCAGTTGGTAGCGCCTTCGCGCACCGCGTTTGGAAAGCGTTGACGAGCATTCCCTATGGGGAACTGCGCACGTATGCGGACCTGGCAGAAATGCTAGGGGACCGTTCCATGGCCCAGGCGGTAGGTTCGGCCAATGCGCGCAACCCGATCAGCATCATTGTCCCGTGTCATCGTGTGGTTGGCGCCGACGGTTCCCTGGTGGGTTATGCCGGCGCGCTTGCTCGCAAACAATTTCTGCTCGAACGCGAAAACCCAACTCGCACCCACACCGAAGCTTTGTTTTAGGTTCGACTGTGACAGCTGCCAAGCTTCCCTTTGAGGTACTTATTTCCCGTCATGGCGCATCAGTGCTGCGGGTCGCCCGCGCTCTGGTAGGAGTCCAAGACGCCGACGACGTCTGGCAGGAAACGTTTCTGGCGGCCCTTCGCGCATACCCACGCACCGACGTCAAAAACGTCCAGGCATGGCTCATTACGATCACCCGGAATAAGGCCATGGACCATCACCGCCGCATCGCAACGCTCCCCGTTCCAGTGGGCGGCGTTGCGGATCTTCTCCCGAACCACACCGCCTCGGGCACCGACGCGGTGATAGGCGCTGTCGAAAGCGCGGAAATGGCCCAGGCGGTATGGGCCGCGCTGGCTCTGCTGCCGAACAAGCGCCGGCACGCTGTGGCTTACCACCACTTGGCAGGGTTGCCGTATGCCGACGTGGCAGAACTGCTGGGCGGCACCGAGGCCGCCGCGCGCAGAGCTGGTGCAGATGGCATGAAATCGCTGCGCACCCTTTTAGCACCCTGGAAGGGGTTCGATGATGATGACAAGAGCTGAACGAAGCATGCACGCGCTGCAGCCCCTGAACGCCGGCTTAGAAGCCGTCGCCGCGGATGAGGCCGCAACACTCGTGCGCCTAAGCGGCGTGCTGCGCGGCGCGGCGCAAGCTCATGGATTGGTGGACGTGGCGTATAGATCGATCGATTCCCCTGTTGGACCGCTGCTGCTGGTCGCCACGGAGGTGGGGCTGGTGCGGGTGGCCTTCTCCGTGGAAGGGCACGACACCGTACTAGCCGAACTTGCCGAGTCCATCAGTCCACGGATCCTGCACGCGCCCGCACGGCTGGATGCCGCGGCCCGGGAATTCGAGGAGTATTTCGCCCATACACGACACACTTTTGACCTGCCATTGGACTTCCGGCTGGCCAGCGGCTTTCGGTATGAGGTCCTCACCCACTTGCACGAGATTGAATACGGCTCCACAGCCAGTTACTCCGCCGTCGCAGCCTTAACGAGTAGCCCACGGGCAGTGCGTGCCGTGGGGACAGCTTGCGCTCGTAACCCCCTACCGGTAGTGGTCCCGTGCCATCGCGTCATCCGCTCAGACGGGTCGCAGGGAGCATATTTGGGTGGCCCGGAGGCAAAGGCGCTATTGCTGAGCTTGGAAGCAGTCTGAGCCCTGGCGCCTCCGGTTGCAGGTTTGGCTTGCAAGTTAGGGTTGCCCGTTAGGCTGAGGCGAGCTCGCCCGTCATCTCGGCGGCCCTCGACGCGGCAGCTTTGGCCGCTACCAGCACCATGTTTGGCAATCCTTGATGTTCGAAGCTGGCAATTGCCTGCTCGGTCGTGCCATGGGGACTCGTCACGGCCCGACGCAAGTTTGCAGGATCTGCACCCGGTTCGGCAAGCATAAGTCCCGCACCAGCAACGGTTTCCCGGGCCAGCACGCCAGCAACTTCCGGCGAGAGGCCAAAGTCTCGGGCCGCGGCAGCCATGGCTTCTGCCAAATAAAACACATAAGCAGGACCGGATCCACTGATTGCCGAGACGGCATTCTGCTGTTCTTCGGGCACGTCCAGTACCACTCCGGAACCATCAAAAACCTGGTGTGCTGCAGAAAGCGCCGACTCGTCAACATGACTGCCTCCAGAGAGAGCCACCACACCACGGCCGACTTTCAACGGCGTGTTCGGCATTGAGCGCACCACCGCCTGACCCGGTTTGAGAGCGCCTTCTAGCTGCGCCAGTGAAACTGCCGCCGCAACGCTGATCACCACGGCCGTCGGTTCTAGATGGTCGGCAATTTCTCGGCACAGCCCCGCAATGCCCACAGGCTTGACCCCGAGGATGACAACGTCAGCGCCCATTACCGCATCCGTATTGGAGTTGCTGTCCTCGTTCTGGGCCAGTGCCGTAACACCGTGCCGTTGGGCCAGTTCTTGTGCCCGTTCGGCCCTGCGCACGGTAACGTACACACTTTGCGGCGGGGTCCCAGCAGCCAATAAGCCAGTCAAAATAGCCTCACCCATTGACCCGCAACCTAGAAATACAGTTTTTTTGCTCATGCCCCTATCTTTCTTCCCCGAGCCTGCGCATGCAAGCTGCGAAGAGAACACGATGCCAGCAGAAGAACACGTGCAGTACCGCACGGGACAGGGTTGTCAGCTATTTCCCAGCAGGACCGGGGCCTATGTCCAGAGTGTCCCCCTAGAGTCATAACTACCTCATGGAGGTGCGAGTGATGAAGGCTTAGGAGTTGGTGACAACGCCTAGCCAGACGCCGGAAGCACGCCAGGCATTCCCCCCAACGCCTGGTATTGCTTCCGGCGTTTCTCGTTTTCGGGCCTTTTCTTTCCAGCTGTGGAAGCCGCCGCACAATCTAACAGCAAACGCACAGCTAACACCCCGGCTCTTCCCACATAAAGGTCTTAGTATTTTAAGTACCTCATAAGGGTGCGAGTGATGATCGGACTGGTCTTGTCCTGAAGACCAGTCAAACCGTCGGAGAACTCGCCAGTGATCCCCCATCCGCTGGCAGCTACCTCCGGCGGTTTCGCATTTAATCACTCCGCGACGTGAAGACAAGCACTTAGAAAAGAAAAGCCCTTAGCTGACCGTCTGCCCCAAATGCACTCGAGCAAACTCAAGGGTCTCGGCGAGCCATTCCTCGCGCTGTCCGGCCCCCTTGGCCTTGCGCGTTGAAATCTCAGCTACCACGGCCCCGTCAAAGCCACTATTAGCCACGTGTTGGAGCACTTCTACGCATTCTTGAGTTCCGTGCCCAGGGATCAAATGCTGATCCTTAGTGGATGGTGAGGTGCCATCGGTGAGGTGGATGTGCCGTAGCCGGGACCCCAGCGCCTTCACGGCGTCCAAACTGGACGCGTCAGCTGTGGCCGCATGGGAAAAGTCCCAGGTGACATCTTTGTAATCCTGTGGCACCGGGTCCCAGTGTGGCAGGTAGGCCAAGGCTTCACGCCCGCGCAACCTCCACGGGTACATGTTCTCCACGGCAATGCGGATTTCGAAGGCATCGGCAATGTCACGCACGCCTTGGGCAAAAGTTTCCGCATAGTCGTTTTGCCAGCGGAATGGTGGATGCACCACCACCACGTCAGCGCCTACGTCCACGGCCATTTGCGCCGAACGCTGGACTTTGTTCCAGGCGCTGCCCCAGACCTGCTGGGTGAGCAGCAGTGTAGGGGCATGGATCGCTAAAATCGGCTGGTTGTAGCGTTCGGCCAGCTGGTTCAGGGCCCGGGAATCCTGACTGTCACCGTTGTGCGTCACTAAAACCTCGACGCCGTCGTAGCCCAGGTCTGCAGCCACCGCAAAACCATCGTGCACGGATAGCGGGTAGACGGAGGCCGTGGACAAGGCCACTGGAATGTGGCGTTTGGGTCCATCAGAGGGCTTCGGAAGCGGATCATTTTTCGATCCAGGTTCTTGGTTCTGGCCGGAACTGGTTTCTGAGTTATCCATATTCACCTAGCTTGCTGCCGAGTTGGTAAGTTTTCCCACGTGCGCGGGCGGATCCAGGGGGCCGTCAAAGACCAGTTGGTCCAGCCTTCGCAAAATCAGTCCCTCACGCAGCGCCCAGGGGCTAATCTGCATGGACTGGACTTTGAACATCTCCAAGGCACTTTGCGCGACCAGGGCGCCGGCCAGCACCTGCTTGGCGCGCGCCATGGACACCCCTGGCAGATGCAGACGATCCGCGGAGGACATTGCCGAGAGCCGCTGGCTCCACAGACCCAAATCCGTGAGGTGCAGTTCTCGCTTGACGTAGGGCCCCATGGCCGACGGCGCTGCCCCGGTAATACGGGCCAGCGCCCGGAAGGTTTTGGAGGAGCCAGTGACAATGTTGGGCGCTCCGAGTGCCTGTGTGGTGGCCACCGGCGCCTTGAGTGTTGCTTTGATGTGCTTGCGCAGTTCCTTGACACTCTTGGCCGTAGGCGGATCTTCGGTCAACCAGTCCCGCGTGAGCCTGCCAGCCCCTAGTGGCACGGAATGAGCCACGTCAGGAAGTTCATTTGTGCCCTGAGCAATTTCAAAGGAGCCACCGCCAATGTCAAGGTTCAAGATGGTGCCAGCATCCCAGCCGTGCCAACGCCGGACAGCGAAGAAAGTCATGGCGGATTCCTCGTCGCCCGTAAGCTCGGTGAGTCGGATAGTTGTTTCGTGCTGAACGCGCTGGAGCACTGCGGCGCCGTTGGTGGATTCGCGGATGGCCGAGGTACAAAAAGCCAGCAGGTCCTTGGCTTTGTGCTTGGCGGCGAATTCCCATGCCTCCAAAATGAATTCGATCAGCTCAACTTGACCCTCGTCGGTGATGTTACCGTCGCCGTCGAGGTACGCCACCAGACTCAAGGCCCGCTTATGCGAGGCATAGGCTTCCGGCTTCGCTCCGGGGCGGGCATCGACCAGCAACAGATGAACCGTGTTGGAACCAATATCAAGGACGCCTAATCTCATAAGCCTATTATTGCCTGTTGCGGGCCCACACACACCACGGGCCCGCACCCGAGAAATCTGGGCCGTTGAGCAACGATTACTTAGCGCTAACTTTCTTCTTCGCCGCCGGCTTCTTAGCTGGAGCCTTCTTAGCGGCCGTTTTGGCTGTTCGCTTGATTGGACCGCGTTCACGCTTGTCCGCCAGCAGCTCGATCGCGATTTCCCGTGTCAGTTCTTCAACGTCTGTGCCCCGGGGCACAGTGATGTTCGTAATACCGTCGGTGATGTAGGGGCCAAAGCGACCTTCTTTCACCACGATCTTCTTCTCTGACACGGGGTCGTCGCCAAACTCCGCAAGAGGTGCCACCGCGGCTCGGGCCCCACGCTGCTTGGGCTGGGAGTAGATTTCCAGTGCGGCATCGAGGGTGATCGTGAAGATTTCGTCCTCGCTGGCAATGGAACGTGAATCCGAACCTTTCTTTAGGTAGGGACCAAACCGTCCATTCTGTACGGTGATCTCCGCACCGTCCGCATCTGCTCCCAATACCCGGGGCAGGCTCATGATATCTAGAGCCTGCTCCAGCGTAACCGTGTCCACGCTCATGGTTTTAAAGAGCGACCCTGTTCGCGGCTTCTCCTTCACTGGCTTTTTCGGCGGTTTAGGCTTGCCGTTCTTGTAGTACTCCACCGGCTGGTTAGCGATCTCTTCCTCGGTCAGCTCGGGGATTACTTCGGTAACATACGGGCCATAGCGCCCGTTCTTGGCCACCACCGTGCGGTTCGTGCCGGGGTCCACACCCAGCACCCGTTCCTCGGGTGCGGCCGTTTCCATCAGCTCTTGTGCCTTGGCGGGCGTTAGCTCATCTGGGGCCAGATCTTCAGGGACGTTGGCTCGAGCGGCTTCAATAATCTCCCCGGTCTTCGGGTCAACTGTGGGGACAGTGGACTCAAGGTACGGACCAAATTTGCCCACGCGCAGCATCAAAGTGTCCGTGATGGCGATGGAGTTGATGTCCCGGGCATCGATTTCACCCAAGTTGTTCACAATTCCGAAGAGGCCGTCGTCGCCCCCGTCAGCACCGTCGCCAAAGTAGAAATGGCGCAGCCAGTCAGAACCCTTGTCCTCGCCGTGAGCGATCCGGTCCAAGCCTGTCTCCATGCCCGCCGTGAACTCGTAATCCACGTAGGAGGTGAAATGCTGCTCCAGCAGGCGAATGACGGAGAACGCGATCCAAGTGGGGATCAGCGCCGAACCTTGTTTGCGAACATAGCCGCGATCCATGATCGTGGACAACGTAGACGCATACGTGGACGGGCGTCCGATATCCCGTTCTTCCATCTCCTTGGTCAGCGACGCCTCGGTGAAGCGTGGCGGCGGAGACGTCTCGTGCCCGTTGGCTGTGACCTCGGCGGCCGTCAGCGCGTCCTTCGCCTTGACGTTAGGCAGACGGCGGCTGGAGTCCTCAGAGTCCTCGCGTGACTCGTCACGGCCTTCCTCGTAGGCTGCCATAAAGCCTCGGAACGTGATGACGGTCCCGGAGGCGGAAAATTCAGCATCCGCTCCATCTTCCGCTGTGGCACCTAACTTGATGGTCGCCGTTGAACCCTTGGCATCCGCCATCTGCGAGGCAACCGTACGCTTCCAAATCAGCTCGTAGAGCTTAAATTCGTCCCCGCGCAGGGCACTAGCCACTTGAGCCGGAGTGCGGAAAGAATCACCTGCGGGGCGGATGGCCTCGTGCGCTTCTTGGGCATTTGAACTCTTGTTGGCGTAGACGCGCTTGGCAGCTGGGATGAATTCGGGCCCATATAGTTCCGACGCCTGACGGCGAGCGGCGCTGACCGCTTCCTCACTCAAGGCGGAGGAATCGGTACGCATATACGTGATGTAACCGTTTTCATACAGGCGCTGAGCCGTCTGCATGGTCGACTTTGAGGAGAAGCGCAGCTTGCGCCCGGCCTCCTGCTGAAGTGTGGAAGTCGTGAACGGAGCGGCAGGCCGGCGTGTATACGGTTTGTGTTCTACGGCCCGCACGGCAAAGTCTGCCTGCGCCAGACCCTGTGCTAGAGCCCTAGCCCTGGCTTCGTCCAGGTGCGCAACGTTCTTTCCAGTGAGCTCGCCCTTGTCGTTGAAGTCCCGTCCGGAGGCTACGCGCAACCCGTCCAGGGAAGCCAGTTTGGCACTGAACTTCTCCCCCGCGGCGGCGTCCGGAATGAAAGTTCCCGCCAAATCCCAGTATCCGGCAGAACGGAACGCCATACGTTCGCGCTCACGCTCCACCACCATGCGAGTCACAACAGATTGGACTCGGCCAGCTGAAAGCCCGCGAGAAACCTTCCGCCACAGCACTGGAGAAATCTCATATCCGTACAAGCGGTCCAGAACACGGCGGGTTTCCTGGGCATCGACCAAGTCGGTGTCCAACTCGCGCAGATTTCCCAAGGCACGCTGGAGGGACTCCTTGGTGATTTCAGCAAAGGTCATCCGGTGCACGGGCACTTTGGGTTTAAGTACCTCCAACAGGTGCCACGCGATGGCTTCGCCTTCACGGTCCCCATCAGTTGCGAGGTAGAGTTCGTCGGCATCTTTGAGCTGCGCCTTGAGCTGGGCTACCGTCTTTTTCTTGTCCGGGGAGATGACGTAGTACGGTTTGAAACCGTTTTCTAGGTCCACCGCAAACTTGCCGATCGGTGACTTTTTCAGTTCCGCGGGCAGGTCTGAGGGCTGAGGCAGGTCACGTATGTGTCCAATGGAAGCTTCCACAACAAAGCCCTCGCCCAAGTATTTCGCAATAGTTTTGCTCTTGGCCGGTGACTCTACGATGACGAGCTTTTTGCCTGTCTTTGGCTTGCTGGCTGCCTTGCTTGGCACGGTACTCCTACAGAAAATGGACGGTGGGCGAACGGCGCCCCCATGTGCCTAGTTCACCATATATTTACCCTGAACATGTATTAGGAGGGAAACCGGGCACTAGTTGGGCCTGTTCTTCACGGGCTTAGGGGCCCTGTCTATTCGTTCTCATCATCAAGGGAAATGGCCTTGACGGTGGGTAGTGCGGAGAGTTCCGCCAAGAGCGTGCTGCGTGGTGCAAGGCCTTCGATTTCCAGCTCAACTTCAATTAGATTTGCCCCGTTGACTTCGGCATGATCCTTCAATCCGCGACCCAACAAGCCACTGTCCCGGTGTTCCAGCGGACTGGTGGTAAAGCCCTGAATCTGAAATCCAAGGCTCGTGCAGCGTTGTAAAATTTCCCGCAACGCCCCCGTCCCATCCTCGTAAGTGACTTGCAGAGCGTGATAGCGCCGTCCTGACACTCGAAGCCGCGCTATCACCTTGGCGTACACCACCACCACCAGGAAATAAGCGCCGGTAGCAAACGCCGCCGGCAGCACCAGCCCTGCGCCGGCAGCAGAACCCACGGCGGCCGTGAGCCAGATGGAGGAGGCCGTAGTCAGTCCGCGCACCTTGTTTCTGCGCACAAACACCAACCCGGCACCGATGAAACCGATGCCCGTCACAATCTGTGCAGCCACCCGTGACGGGTCAAGCCGGACAATGTCTACCTCAAGCACATCGGAAAATCCATATTTGCTCACCACCATGAACAGTGCCGCGCCCAGACCGACGAGGGCATGTGTGCGCATTCCGGCAGATTTATTGTTAATCTGTCGTTCCAAACCAATTAAAGTCGGAAGTACGACGGCGGCCGCAAGGCAAAGCAGGATGGCCCACCATGGTGCGTTGTGAGAGAGGATCATGACACGTGTCCGCTCGTGTAGAACGGGTCCGCTGGTAACAGGAACCCATCCCGGACAAGATTGCGTACTTCAGCTTCCAGCGAGTGGGCAAAGGCGGCGTCGTCGCGTTCTAGTAAAGCTGCGAGCGCGGTTATCAGCTGGCCTGCCGACAGTTCGCCATCGCTGGCAGAGACAAAGCCGGCCAATTCGGTACTCATCAAGTTGGTGCGCCGTAGTCCGGCGCCTTGACGTAGCAAGATCACTCCGGGGTGTTCGGCACCTGGCTTTTGGTGGCGTTCCTCGGTCACGTCCTCCGCCACTACCAGCCGCTCCAACCAGAGCGATTCATGGGCCGAAAGCCACTGTTCACGGTCAAGGGTCGCAGCCAAGTAAGACCCGATCGGCTGTTCAATGGGGTAGAGAATCTCCTCGAAGTGGCTTTCGGTCGGCAGACCTCCCTGACGCTCGGACCGGCGTAAGAGGATGTAGCCAAAGCCGATCCCGACAACCTGACGGGAGGCAAAATCGTGCATATAGTCGGTGTAAGCACGCAGGTAGTCGTTTTGCTGACGTCCCTGTGAGGCATCCTGCAACCAAGTCTCCGCATAGGCGGGCGGACTGACCTGTTCGCGTTGGATAAACCATGCCTGGACGCCATCCGGGGACCACTGCATAGGGCGGGTGCGCCACACCGCTTCTTTCTCTCCCGCAGAGTTCTCCTGTTCCACCACTTCCCAGTTACCCAACATCTGCGCAATTCCGCCGGGTGCCAGGACGGCAGGCAACTCCCTCACGAGGGTTTCCACAATCGCGTCGCCAGCGAGTCCACCGTCTCGGTACGTGAACTGGTCTACGGACTGTTCGCCCAGGTGGCGCGGGGTGATAACAAATGGGGGGTTGGAAACCACCAGATCAAACTTTTCCCCAACCACGGGCGCTAGGAGGCTTCCCAGGCGAAGGGAGACCCGCGCGTTCGGGTTCCCTGCGTCAAGGTCGGTTTCTGAGAGACCCAATGCTGCGGCGTTTAGGAGCAGGTTGAAGCGTGTGAAGGCGAGCGCGCGGACGGAGATGTCTGTGGCGACCACGGTGCTGGCGTGGTGGAGCAGATGGAAGAGCTGGATGCCGCAGCCGGTTCCCAAGTCCAATGCCCGGCCGACCACCCGCCGAATAGTGCACTGCGCCAGCGTCAGCGATGCTTGGCCGATTCCGAGCACATGATCTCGTCGCAGAACGCCGGGACGCTGGTGGGCTCCGAGGTCGCTGGCTACCCACAGATCGGTTCCAGCCAGCTCGCTTGTTTCTCCCGGCCACCCGTAGGGGCGAAGGTCAACGACGGCGCGGATGGTGGCGGCGCCGGAGAGATTCGCTGGGTCGGGGAGACTGGCACCGCCGGGGACGGGAACAATCAGCCCAAGGGCGATCAACTGCGCCAGCGAAATCCCTGGCAACGCGGCCGCCAGCGCGTCGGCTGTGACATCTTCGGCCAGCAGCCAAAGCCGCACGACCGTAGCCAGGGGGTTGGTACTAAATTGCAGGGCCAGCAGCGCCGGGACGATCTGGTCCCGGCCTAGGGCATCGCTGGCTTCAGAACCTAGCAATGCCGAAACGCCGTCCACAGTGTATTTCAAGGCCGTAAGGTCAGCGGCAAGTGCGTTCAGGAGAGCCATCGAGTCGCTTTGCGGAGCGTCGGGAACAGTGGCGAAGTCATTCATTGGACCAGCCTATCGAGTCGGTTCCCCGGCGCACCGCTCGAGCCTGGCTCTGGCACCCGCGGCAGGGCCGACGTCGAGCCTTGACGTACTGGATCAGTCCGTACAGCCCTGCGGGCATTGCAGGGTGGACGGATGCGCGGAGCACTCGGTGCAGTACAAGTTCAGGTTGCGGCAGCTGGGGTTGGAACAGTTTTCAAATTTGTTGCTGGGATTATTGCAGCGAATGCAGCGGCCCACTGTTGTGGCGTCCTCGCTAAATTCCATATGCATGCGTTTGTCGAAGACGTAGAGCGATCCCTCCCATAGGCCCTTGTCCTTGAAGGTTTCTCCATAACGGACGATCCCACCGTCCATTTGGTAGACCTCTTTGAAACCCCGGTTCACCATCAAGGAACTCAGTACCTCACAGCGGATCCCGCCGGTGCAATAGGTGACCACCGGTTTATCTTTGAGGTCATCATATTTGCCGGAGTCCAGTTCCTTGATGAAGTCATGCGTGGTGGCAACGTCGGGGACCACTGCGTTCTTGAACTTGCCGATCTGAGCTTCGAAGGCATTGCGTCCGTCAAAGAAGACGACCTCTTCGCCGGCAGATTTTTTGTTGGCCACGAGCTCGTGAAGTTCTTCTGGTTTGAGATGCGTGCCGCCGCCTACTACACCGTTTTCATCGACTTTCAGCTCACCGGGAGCACCAAAACTAACAATCTCGTCACGAACTTTCACGCTCAGACGGGGAAAGTCCTCACCTGTGCCGTCGGACCATTTGATGTCAATGTTTTTGAACCCGGCGTACTCGCGCGTGGTTTTCAGGTACTGCTTGAGATCCTTGATGTCCCCTCCCACGGTGGCATTAATGCCGTCCTTGGACAGGAGGATTCTCCCCCTGAGGTTCAGTTTCTCGCAGAGGGCGCGCTGCCACAGCCGCACCGCGTCCGGATCCAGTACTGGGGTAAAGCCGTAAAAGAGCACAATTTTGTTCAACGCCACGTATTTAAGCGTACGGGCACTGTCCAAATACTCACATTCCGTTCCAGTCGCACCACAACAAAAATAATTATGGGTATTTAGGTATAGCTTTGGCGCCGGGCCAGGAAGCGGTAGAGCGCTGTTCAGCATAGGCTGGAGGCATGACATCTGGTTCTACGGAGCTGACGGAACTTTTGGACGCGTGGTTTGCCGGTTGGACCGCGCTGAGAAGTTACCGGACTTCCTTTGACACCGGGTACCACGCCGCCTTGCGCACGGACCGCAGCGGGGACTGGGAGTACTTTATCTGCGATCCCGCGCCCGCCCCTTTCGCCATTTTGGCCGCTGAAGTAGTCCTCGCCGAGCAGCGTGCACTGTGCGTTCTAGGGCCGGACATCCACCGTTACGTCAAGCAAGCACACGCGGCCGGGCTAGGCTTGCTCTCCACTTCCGAGCAGTTGATGACTGTGCGGATGGACAGTCAGGACAGTCAAGATGCTTTTCTGGGAGATCCTGAGCTTGTGCTCAATGTCAGTCCACTGGGAGGTAAGCGCGTGGCCTCCTCCTGCCGTGCTCGCTTTGCCGGTTCCATAGTCCGGGGTAAGACGGTCCTGGCCAGTGGCAAAGTAGCCGTCTACGGCGACTATGCAGTTTTTGACCAAATTGAAACACACCCCTCTCATCGGCGCCTCGGTTATGGCCGGGCTCTCATGCAATCCCTGACGGCCCGCGCCAAGGAGTTCCCTGTGACGACAGGCCTGCTCCTGGCAAGCACAGACGGGCAGCGGCTGTACTACAAGATGGGCTGGCGCAGCACCACTTCCGTCACCGTGTTAGTCCCCCGCGCACGACTAGCGAAGATGGCCGCTGACCGGTGATAGGCGTTGGACTCTCGAGCATCACGGCGCAGCCAGCCGCCTGAGCAATGAGCGGCCCCGGTCCGATGAGGGCCTTGGCACAGCGAGCCGTCTGAGCGCGGTGACACAATGAAGTTGTGCCCGCAGATAATTCCCTCATCTCTCTCTTGGGCCGGGGCGCGTCCCCGGGCCAGTTGCAGCATGTCCACAGAATTCCTGCCCGCCAAGCAGTAAGTGCACCATGGCCTGATTGGGTTCACCCAGATCTGGTGGCAGCATACGGTTTATTGGGTGTCGACACGCCCTGGCGGCACCAAATACTCGCGGCGGAAGCCGCCCATTGTGGCAATCACGTAGTCATTGCCACGGGGACAGCCTCCGGGAAGTCACTGGCCTACCAACTGCCTGCTGTTGATGCTGTGCACCGGGCCGGGCTACGTGTGGTGGAGAACCCAGGCAAGCTAGAGGACGACGGCGCCGTGGCCTTGTATCTCTCCCCGACGAAGGCGTTGGCAGCTGATCAGCTGGCCGCGCTGACGTCCCTTCATCTACCCACATTGCGCGCTGCCACCTACGACGGCGACACCGCCCCTGCTGATCGCCGATGGATTCGCGATCACGCCAACTTTGTCTTGTGCAACCCGGATATGATCCACTTTGGTGTACTGCCAAATCACACGTGGTGGGCCAGATTCTTCCGCAGGCTCAAATATGTGGTCATTGACGAAGCCCACAGTTATCGGGGAGTCTTTGGCTCCCATGTGGCTGTGCTCATGCGCCGGCTGCGGCGCATCTGCGCCCATTATGGAGCCGATCCCATTTTCATTGGGGCTTCAGCGACGTCCAGCGATCCTGGAGAATCGTTTGCACGCCTGATCGGCGCACCCGCTGTGACTTTCACCCAGGACGACTCACCGCACGGAGCCACAACGGTCGCGTTCTGGGAACCAGAGCTCACTGATTTCAAGGGTGAAAACGGTGCCAAGTCACGGCGCACCGCACTCGCCGAAACATCCGACTTGCTGGCAAATCTGGTTGCCGCCCGGGTACGCACCATTGCGTTTATCAAGTCCCGGCGCGGTGCGGAGACAATAGCGAGTACAACCCGGCGGTTGTTGGCAGACGTGGACTCCAGCTTGCCCGCACGAGTGGCCGCCTACCGTTCCGGATATCTGCCTGAAGAACGTCGAGCATTGGAGAAAGCTCTACGATCTGGAGAGCTTCTTGGCGTATCGAGCACGTCCGCCTTGGAGCTGGGAATCGATATCTCCGGGCTTGACGCTGTCCTGGTGGCTGGCTGGCCAGGAACCCGAGCATCTTTATTCCAGCAGATTGGCAGGGCCGGGCGTGCTGGTCAGGACGCCCTAGCTGCGTTCATAGCCAGTGATGACCCTCTCGACACTTATCTGGTGCACCATCCGGAGGCAATCTTTGACGTCCCGGTGGAAGCCACAGTATTTGACCCCTCCAACCCCTACGTTTTGGGCCCGCACTTGTGCGCCGCTGCTGCCGAGCTGCCACTGACGTCAGAAGACCTTCCCCTGTTTCCCGAAAACACCGTAAAGGTACTGGGACAGTTAGTGGCGGAAGGCTACCTTCGTAAACGCCCCGGTGGCTGGTTCTGGACACATCCACAAAGCGCTGCCGCCATGGTAAATCTACGCGCCGATGGTGGCGGGCCCATCAATATCATCGACTCTGATACCGGCGCATTGTTGGGCACCATGGACTCTCCCCAGTCGCACTATCAGGCGCACCAAGGCGCCGTGTACGTTCATCAGGGCGAACCATATATTGTCCAAGAACTCAATGAACAAGACCACTGCGCATTAGTGCGCAAGGGCAGCCCCGACTACTACACCACTGCCCGGGACGTCACTGCGATTGCCGTGTTGGAATCACTCCAACACGAGACCTGGGGACCAGTGGAGATGCATTTTGGCGAAGTTCAGGTCACCACTCAAGTGGTCTCCTTTCAACGTAAGGCATTCATTTCCAATGAAGTATTGGGCGAGGAACCCCTAGAGCTCGGTGCCCGGGACCTGTTCACCAAAGCAGTGTGGTTCACGATGGACAACCGAACGTTGATCGACGGCGGGCTTGTGGAACCGCAGTTCCCTGGAGCTTTGCATGCCGCCGAGCACGCCGCGATCGGTTTACTCCCTCTGGTCGCCTCCAGCGACCGCTGGGACGTTGGCGGAGTGTCTACTGCCAACCATGCCGACACCGGCCAACCCACTATCTTTGTGTACGACGGCCACCCAGGCGGCGCCGGGTTCGCCGAACGCGGGTTCACAATGGCGCGCACCTGGCTCAGGGCCACGCGTGACGCAATCAGCGCTTGCGAATGCGATTCCGGCTGTCCATCCTGTGTGCAGTCGCCAAAGTGCGGCAACAAGAACAATCCTCTGGACAAGGGCGGGGCAGTGTTGCTGATCGATACCCTACTCGCGCACGCTAATTGACGTCCGTCACAACGGCTTTCCTGGCAGAACGTCCCGGCAGAACATCGTCCGGAGGCGGTCCGGCCCGTGCTTTCCCATAGGCTTTCCACGGCAGGCCGGATAGGATCGTCAACTCCACCTGGACGGTGTCAAGGTTATGGCCCTGTACTTGGCACCTTGAAATTTGAGCTCCGTAGCGTTGAGCAATGTCAGCGGCAATGCTGCAGGGGTCCCCAGCGCTAAGCCCGCGGGCGGCGTCTGCCGCTGCGAGCGCTGCCAAGTCTGCTGCGGTGGCGGCTTGCGCGGCTGCCGTACTGGCCTGGCCCAGACCCAAAACTCCCGCCAACAGCAAGATGACGGCCAAGGCCAGCCCAGCAGCCAGAACTGTTCCGGAGCCCCTCTCACGCTCTGTGGGTGAACCAGCCAGTGGCTCCTCTTCCCTATATTCACCACGTTTCATAACACCACCACAATCTCACTACGACCTCACTTCAGCCTCACTACGACTAGATCCGGCTCCGCCGTCCATAGGTATCCGGCTAAGCGATCACAGGAGATAGCACCAAACAAATCCGCTGCGTCGACTTCCTCGTTGGATGAGTTGACCCAACGCCATAAGCCGGTTTTGGCAGTTATTGTGCCCGGTTGTTTCGCATCGCTTTGGGCCGTGCTGGCGTAGTTTTCGATCTTGGCGATAGCCCGCGCCGTTTGTGGCCAAGGAAGTAGCGCAGACAATACTCCTGATACCCGGCCGGTGAGAGTGACAGCCGCAAAACCGTCCACTAAATCCACCGTAACGACAACGTCTCCACCTGATACATGGTTAGCGGTCCCGATGGCCTGTTCGGTACTCTCACCCCTCGCTAGTGCGCGGGCACCTGCTCTGGCACCCTCCTCCAACCTCAGTTGCAAAATGCCTGCGGCGGCAGCGAATAGAAATATGGCTAGCAAGACTGTGACAGCAGGGAGCAGCACGGCGAACTCCGCTGTCACCGAGCCCCGAACCCTAGCTGCGGCTACGCTCAGCGACTGCTTAGACGTGCTGCGTTTCGTCTTCATCTGTACCGCCACCTGCCGAAAAGCATGTCAGGGGACGCTAAAAGCTCAGGGCCGAACGAATGATATTTAGTAAGAACCCCCGAACCTCATCGCTTTTGAGGATTACCACCAGAAGGCCGGCAAATCCGACGGCAGCAAGCGTGGCTATCGCGTATTCTGCCGTCGCCATGCCAGCTTCCGCCCCGAACTCTCGGAAAGCGGCCAGCCGCCGCCTGCGGGTCACCGGGATCAAGCTGGCGGCGCCGGGAAAAATCTCCCGGACATTCTCATGCCCACTACTTTCTATCCGCGCTGCCTGTCTTACGACCACTTCATTGCGTCTCATGTCCGCTCCCTAAATTGTGCTCAGCTACTGCTAGCCGTTGCTTGCTCCCGTGTCTTTTTCGACCACCTGACATCAACATTTCACTGATTAGTGGGAGACCAAAAGGGCTGATTGGCATTTTGTGGGTGAGCCCGGTCCTGGCTGTCCCTGTGGAGGGGGCTCTTCTTTTTGGACTGAAGACGCTCAACCCCGCAGCGTGCTGGGCGGCATTTTAAATTGCTTAAGTCGCCAAATGATCGCCCATCACACGCATAGCAGCTGGGGCACTCATTGGCGTGTAAAGATGTGTCCATGAACTTGGCGACTTTCACCTTCTCCGGCAAAGACTTCGGCCTACGGCGTGCCACGGCATCCGACGTCGAACACATCATTGAACTCTTGGCTAACGATCCCCTTCGACAGACCGAGGGCTCAGCTGCTCCGGAACAATGGGCACCGTATCAAGCAGCCTTCAAAGCAACAGAACCTTCACTCGCAGAATGGGGAAAAGCGTTAATCTACAGCCGTACTAGCCAGGACCACGCGAGTATCAAGGTCTTAGCCAATCACCGCTTAAAGGACAGGTAAAGCTGGCGACACGAAACGACCTCCGAATTGCACGCGCCGTTAAAGACAACGAAGTCCGGGCATCAGAAAATTCGTTGGCACACAAAATACGACGAAATGACGAGCAAATTTCCAGACGTTGATGGCGTCCAGCTTTGGCACATTGAAAGACTTATTCGTATCTCGATCGAGCTAAACCGGTTTATTATACTAAGAAGAAGATAGGTAGTAATCCGACGCCGCTAACAACCGGACATTTTAGCAGCGACATATTACCCGTATGAATAATCGCCCGAGTTGTGTGAATCACCGTAGTTCAGGAGTCGATGCACGCCGGCACCACATCCGGCGGGAGCAAGATGGGGATTCCTGCAATGATGAATGGATAACCATTACCCGCCTATGCGCGTGGAAATTTAGAACCACGTTCCGGAACTTGGCCTGATCGAGCCCAACGAAATCCTCGAAGCCTTCTCCCGCTTCTCAGCGAGTCAAAGATTTCGCGCAATTCGCTGGTATCCGTCCGTGATGCAGTCGTTAGTTCTTGTGAAGTCTTCTCGCTTACGATTCATCCTCAGGGCGTATCTGTCCAGGACGTAGAGGGACTGAACATGGACGCCAAAGGCTACTTCGTGGCTAAAGGACGAAGGGGGCTGCGGACGGCAGCATAACCATGTCGTAACTCAAGATGTTTACGGACAGGACCCACATAGGCTTGTGGGTATGGACGATCGGATGGTTGCGTTGCGCTTGGACGCTTAGTAGCAGAGGTTAGCATTGATGATCAGAGAGACTTAGTGCTGCACGTTCTCGACGACGGAACGCATCCTCGCTGGCCGGGGCCGATGAAGGTATTTTAATCCAGGTAAGGTGCGTATTTTATCTTACCAAAGGGACGGGTGGCGGTGTCATACCCTCGAAGCAACAAGTTGGTTGAATAGGGGAGTTGCTGGCGGGGCGTAGGGCGTTGTCGTTTTCGGATCGGGCGGACATTGCCGTAGGCATCCAGGCTGGCAAAACGGATCGTCAGATCGGTGCGGATCTTGGCCGTAACCACTCCATCATTTGGCGCGAACGCCACAGGAATTCGACGAAGACTCGTGGCTACTGGCCTGTGAGTGCCGACTGTGCTGCTGAGCGCCGGCGCTGCCGTCCGCAGGCTAGGAAGATCGAGACGGATCCGGTCTTGGCTGCACGTGTGAGGGCTGATCTGGCCAGGTCTAGGACGCCGCGGCAGATCGTAAGGTCGTTTGCGTTTGGAAGCCACAGACGCCAGCGTTGAGACCATGACGAAATCACCCGACACCGAAGGCCGCACCGTCTCCCACGAGGCTTTTCGACAGGTGGATCTACGCCTTTCCCAAAGGCGAGCTGGCCAAGTCAGGAATCTTGCTGCAATCCAAGCGCACGAAACGTAAATCCGTGAAGCCATTGGGAGAGCGTACGGGCGGGAGGATCATCGGGATGGCCAGCATAGATGACCGGCCCGAGGAAGCAGCTGATCGCCGTGTCCCTGGCGCGTGGGAAGGGGATCTGGTGGTCGGCAAGGGCAGCAAGAGCGAAATCGCAACCCTGGTCGAGAGGAACAGCAGGTTCTTGATCATGCTGGGTCTGCCCGAGGGCAAGAAGGCTGCTGGTCTCGCTGATGTTCTCATCAACCGGGTCAATGACCTGCCGGCGTGGATGCGTGGTTCATTGACCTGGGATCAAGGCACCGAGATGGCCCGCCACGCCCCAACTCACGCTGGCCACGGACTTGCCGGTGTACTTCGCCCACCCCCACTCACCCTGGGGGCGATCCTCGAATGAGAACACGAACGGGCTGATCAGGGAGTACCTGCCAAAGGGCATCGAACTGACAAGCCACCAACCCTACCTGGACTCCATCGCGGACGAACTCAACGACCGCCCCCGTGGCGTCCTGGGATTCCTCACACCACGAGAAGTATTCACCAAGCTACTCAACGAGGATGTTGCTAAGACGGCTTGACACCGCCGGTTCCCAAAACTACCAATGCGGAGGAGAACCAGCTCCAGGTTGTGGCTAAATATATCGCGTTGGCGACTCTAGGCTGACTGGAATTTCTCCGCACCTGCCTCGATACAAATACAGAGAACCGCCTCGCTAACCTTAGGAGAACTTCAATGGCCTCTGCATGGGAATGGCTTTCTGATCGGCCAGACAAGGCAGAAACAAACACCCTAAAATAATCAGCGGACGACCTTCCTTCTCGCTCATTACCTACTTGATCAGAAAGAGTTCCATGGGCAGAAAGTTCATTCTATTAGTGATTCTAAAGGTCGTTTGGACTGGGCGATCGAGGCAAACTACACCATGATTTCCTTACGTCTAGACGAAAAATGGACGTAGCTTCGGTGATACCGCTTGAGCCTAGGCAGTTTCAATTTCAGTGGATGTCAAAAGAACAACCAACGTTTTCCTGACAGTCGCTATTTTGCACTGTGCCTGTTCCCAACGGGAATGCTGGCCTCTGCAAAATAGCCCCCGATCAAGATGACCGGGGGCTTTTAGTTTCTTCAAGGTTACTTATACCAAACTGCAACCCCATGGTGTTTGGAGCAGCTTCCTTTGTGGGTAGCCGAAAAAGACAGGGTCCCGTCATTGCAGAGGGCCGTGGCGCCTCCGCCTGGTGCAGGTGCAGGTGCAGCGGCCTTTTTGGCTGCTGCCTGATCCGCAGTAACCTGATCCGCAGCAACCTGAGCAGCAACCTGATCCGCAGCAACCTGAGCAGCAACCTGATCCGCAGCAACCTGAGCAGCAACCTGATCCGCAATCGCTTTGTCAGAGATCAACTTGTCTGCGGCCGTTTTAGCTTCAGCGACAACTTTCTTGGACGTTGTTTCGTCCATCCAAACTAGATGCCCTCCTTTGTCCAACGTGCACACGAATACGGTACCGACATCGGTGCTTGAAATGGCCGCGGTGCTGCACGAACTCAAGGCCACGATTTTCTTGGCGGTGGGCGGGGTCGAGGTCACAACAGGCGTGGAGGCAGTAGAAATGGCTGACTGTTTCGATATGGAATCGGCCAGCTTGGTGTTCGATTCAACGGGCCCCATTGATAACAAGATCACGATACTAAGGATAAATAAGGCGAAGCCACCACCAACGGCAATTGCTGCCGCCTTCCTATGCGGCAATCCTATCCAAGACCTCCGGTTGAACACGAACGAGTAGAGTGCGGCCAATCCGAGCCAAATAGCAAAGAACAGGAGACCGACGCCAAAGTATCCTACAAGTGCAAAGAGCAGCATCAGGGCCACACTGATGGAAGCAGAGATCCAAAAAGAAATTGTGGGCCGCCAACGACGCTTTGTGGGCGCGGAACTATTGTAATAACTCATAACTGATTTCCCCCAGAAAATATGATAATCCTCGATATAACCGCATAAGTCTAGCGCCATGATTGCGCCTTCGAATCCCGGGCTGTTAACCGGGCCGCCGTCGCGCGCCAGGCGTCACCATCAGGCGTACAATGGAAGGTCAAAAAGTGGGTCAGGCTGTCCGCGAGAAGGCCGAAGGTCTGGGCACATTAAGGAATCGCGCGGCTAGAGACCTTTAGTACGGTTCGCTATATCTGAACGGATCTTTTGCGGATACGCTCAGCGGTGTCACACCCTCGAAGCAACAAGTTTCTGGGGAGTGGTGCAGTCAGCGAGAGTTAGTCGCCCTGGACAGAACGCGATAATACTGGTTATCGACCCGACTAACTCTGATCGGTTGAAATATGGGAAGGAGAAATTAATAGTCCGAAAGCGTGCTCGATATTGAAGACTTAGATAATGTGCTGGGCGGCGTCAAGCCGTCTTAGCACCGTTGGCGTTGAGTAGTTTGGTGAACACTTCCCGTGGCATGAGCAACCCTAGGACGGCGCGGGCCGGTTGTTGAGCTCGTCGGCGCTGGAGTCCAGATAGGGTTGATGATCGGTGAGCTCGATGCCCCTTGGAGAGTAACTCCCGGATGAGACAGTTCGTGTTCTCGATGGAGGGTCGCTCCCATGGTGAGAGAGGGTGGGCGAAGTACACCTGCACGTCCGTGGCAAGTGTCAGCTGGGCATGGCGGGCCATCTCGGTAGCCTGATCCTTTGGCCATGGAACCGCGCACCAAGGCTGGCAGGTCGTTGACCCGATTAATGAGGGCGTTGGCGAATCCAGCAGCTTTTTTGCCTTCAGGCAAGCCCAGCAAAACCCAAAAACCTGCCGTGCTTCTCGACCCTAGTCGCGAAGGCACTCTTCCCGCCCTTGCCGACAACAAGGTCCCCGTCGCACGCGACTGGAGCAGGATCCCTGGCTTAGCCAGCTCACGCTTAGGCAGGGCGTAAATCCACCGAACGAAAAGCCTAGTGGGACACCGTACGACCTTCGGCATCAGATGATTTCGTCATGATCTCAACGCTGTCGTCTGTGGCTTGCAAACACAAACGCCAGCGATCTGCCGCGGTGTCCTGGACACGGCCAAATCTGCCTTCATCCGGGGCTGCAAGGACCAGATCCATCTCAATCTTCCGTGCCTGCGGACGTTTGCTGCGGCTCTCAGCTGCAAAGTGTGCGCTCACGGGGCGATAGCCGCGGGTCTTCGTCAAATTCCGTCCACCTTCGCGCCAAATGATCGTCTAGTCCCGGCCAAGATCAGCACCGATCTGACGTGCCAGCCAGGACACCGACGACGATGCCCGCCCGATCCGAAATCGACAATCGTCTACGCAACACCAGCAACTCCTCTAATCAACCAACATATTGCTTCGAGGATGTGACACGGCCCTAGCTCACCATAGAAACGGGCTACCTGGACCCTGCGATGATCTCCCTCCGTGTCAGTCGATGAGTGAACACTGCCCACAACACCCTAGGAATCGACGAGTGATCTACGCTAACGGCCCGTCGCCATTCCACGTTAGCTGACTGCCTCTGTTACAGTTGGGCCCCAATTCGCGCATCAGCAGATTACTCTCGAATCCATCTGGGATTCACACGCACTTGGTACAAACAAAAGTCTAAATCGGAGTCCTACCTGTTTCAGGTGACTTGACGGGGTCGATTCTTTCATGGTTCGACCCTAAAAAAGTTTGATTTTATGTCCCAAGCAGACTGTGAGGTGTACATGTAGAGTGTCTGGGCTGTCCCGGTTAGGAGCAACCCGCCTCACCGTGGAAGCTGTCCGGGTGGCGGCGAAGCTGCGTGGCATCGGTCTGGGGTCAGCGATGCTGGACTGGGCAGTGGCCGAGGGGAGACGAAGAGGCGCTGCCTTGGTTCAGTTGACGAGTGACAAAAAGCGCGAGGATGCGCATAGATTCTATGAACGGCTCGGGTTCGCAGCAACTCATGTGGGCTTCAAGCTATTTCTCTAAGAGAACCCCCCAGCTTTTCCTATCTAAAATGCGCACATTTCAATCCAAGTACGCATCCACTCCGAAGTATCTCTGTGGGAGGGAGCCCCTCCCACTATTGAAGGCGGCGCGCTGCCCATTGACAGAGGATTTGGACGCATGAAATTTGGTTCGGGTAAATTCAACGGTTTTTGGCCTTTCCCTGTTGGAGCAGCACAGACCCCGGAAGGGCTTGAAGGGCCCAAACCCGACTCGAACCCGCACACGGAAATTTGGCCTGATGCCTCTGAAATTCCCGAGGACTAACGAGCAGCCATATTCAGATCATGAATTCTCGGACCCTCAGAATCCTGAACGAGAGTATCTAGCGCAATGCACGCATATATCGTCTGCGGACTATTTGCTGCGCCACGAGTAACAGTGGGTAGAGTGAACGCCAAGGTTGCTGCGGCGCCGCTCTGGTGAGTGAACGAATACTCAGACGAACTTCTTCGCCGTGCCGATGCACGATGAACGCTTCCTCGCCAGATACCGGATGCCCTGGCAGGGTTTTGTAGGCGAATCCGACGCGGTCTGACTCTTTGAGGACGAATACCACCTCAACGGGCTCAACGATCCGCACCCCCAGTAGCTTCGCCGTGACCATTACCCTCTCTCCAGACGTGACTGGTACCGCGGAGTTCACGGTAAAGCCACTGGAAGTCTTTACTTTCCAGAGGAGCACCTCCCGGGCGATCCTCGCCCACGCATCATCACCGCTGCCCACCACCACAGTGACCTCGGAACGACGATATCTACGCTCACTCGGTGGCCATTCGCGTAAATCCGGACTCGTCATACATTCCACCCTAAACGCCACAGACCTAAAACTAGGCGGCCACCAGATCCGAGTAGTGAACAGCGAAGAAGCACCAGTATTTTGCCCTCTCCTCAGACGCGTTCGCGCTTGTAGTCAAAGCTCCAAGTATTGCCGGGGAAGGAGGTGCAGGCTGTGGTCAAGTACCCCTTTTGCGAATACTGGTTCTTCCAATACGCGCAGGCCGCATAGCTTACCTTCGGCCATGAGGTGAACCCCGGGATGGAAGCTGAGGAGGCTGGAGCTACGGCAACACTCGCGCCTAGCAACAGACCACACGTTAGGGTCAATGATGCGAGCCGCGGGCGGAAGCTTGACTTCTTCATGTTGGAATCCTTTGTGCGTGCAACGAGATAACGAAAGCTCAAAAGTGAACTCTCTGCCGAGTCTAAGGAACGTGCCCACCCTTAGCCATGGGTAACGCTCCCCATGGAGGGACGCCTCGATTCACAACATCTGCCAGGACTCCGCGCACTGTTGGCGAGCCTTGGCCCCAGCCTTCCGCCACAATTATCTACCGAACATTTCCTTTTGCGGGAGTCGATTTCAGCGAACGAATGTACCCCGCGTTTCCACTGATGGCTGGCTTGTATCTCTCAATGTCAGGCGTATGGATGAAGCTCACCACTATGTCAAGCAGCGACGCAATGGATTGGTTTTGATGACCCGCAGCATGCAGTGTGATGGCTTCAAAAAATCCCAGCGCCGGGGACTGCGGAAATGTATTGCGCGCTGTCGCGAAGACCTCAAGGGACTTCTCATACTCGCCCACATTGCGCAACGTTGATCCGTATTGAACGTAGCAACGCCGAAGCAGATCACCCTCTAGCCCAGCAGCGAGTGCACTTTCATAAAATTCCAGAGCCGACTTTTCTTGGCCAGCCGTGTCATAGGCCCCGCCAACCTCGTAGAGCACCCTCGCATTCTCAGGATTAGAAGCGTGTAGCGCCAACAGAACATCGAGAGTGGGTGCCATATTGCTCCGATCTCTGGCCGTAAAGATCGCATCGAGTTCCTCGTCTAAAGTCATGCCGTTCACTCTTGCACAGACGACCTGCCCGCTAAACCTCAATATGGATGCGCAAACCCATAATCGTTCGAATCCTGATCATTCATAGGGGAAGACCTTCGACTCTCACCCAAACACGCGCCCGCACATAATATGCGGCTAAGTGCTCTTACTGGAACCACACATCGGGGGCAGCACTCTAGACGAAAGCGATGACAGTATGCGAGCAAATGGTCTGAGAAATTTTGCTTGGAAAAGTCTGGTTGTCGTGGTCATTTTTAACGCCATCTCAGCCGTGGGTGGAAGCACCGCCATGCTGGTCGCAAATGCTCTATTTCTCCACAGGGACGTTTGAGCTTGCGCTCATCGTTGTTCTCCTAGGACTTGTGCCAGGGCTGCCTGGCATCAGACAACACGAGCTACTTCGAACCGGGAACCCCGAGAAGACTTGCAACGACGCCTAAACTGGCCCAGTTCTCGGAGCAGCGGTAGCATCATCAATGGCAACCAGTGGCTGTGGCTAGACCGCAAAGGTTCCGTATGGTTGGAGGGAACCTGGGCGAACAACATGAGGAAACTATGACCAACCAACAGCGGGACACTCAGCTTCAAAAGCGTAAAGTCCCGCTGTGGCAATCGGTTCAGGACCAGATCAAGGAACGGATCGACGGCGGTGAATTCGCGGCCGGTTTTCCTGGAGAAATGGCACTGGTTGACGAATACGGCGTCAGCCGGGCAACTATCAGATCAGCGCTGGCACCCCTCCGTCGGGCCGGTCTGCTCTCTGCCCACAGGGGTAAGCCATCTGCCTTGGTGAATGTGGTGAACGAGCAGCGCTTCGGCCCTGTCTATAGCCTTTTCGCCGCCGTCGAAAGTGCGGGCATGACGCAACGCAGCGTCATGGACTTAGCCGAACTGCGCCGGTCCGCTGAAGTCGCTGCACGTTTGGGATTAGAGACAGACGCCGAACTGGTGTTCATCTCGCGTACCCGTTATGCCGACAACGATGTCATCGCGGTAGATGATACATGGCTCCCAGCCACGGTCGCCGCAGCGGTATTGGACGCGGATCTAAGTCATACGGCGCTCTACGAAGTCCTGCAGAGCCGCTGTGGAATAACACTCAGCGCAGGGCATGAAACATTACATGCCGTAGCTGCCGATGCCGAGCAATCTAGCCGGCTCAAGTGCGCACCGGCAACCGCTGTCTTCTTCATCGAACGCCTCGGTTTGGCCGGGGAGACGGCAGTTGAGTGGCGCGAAACCCTCATCCGCGGCGACCGTTTCACCGTCACCACCTCGTATCCTTCTGGACCAGTTTTTACTCCCTAGCGCAAGCTCACTCTCACCTCCACCAGCCTCTTTCCCTGCTAGGGGCTTCCCTGAATGCGTAAATGTACGTACATTAGGGTCTAAGGTATTTTCCTTACTACTCGGAACGTTCTCGACGCTTGAGAGCGCCAGCGGGAACTCCGAACGAAGTGGAGACGAATCGTATGGCCTTGCACCATCGCATCCTGATCATCGGCGGAGGAAATGCCGGACTAAGTGTTGCCGCACGGCTGCGCAACGCCGGCCAAGACGACATCGCCGTCGTCGAGCCCCATGACAAGCACTATTACCAGCCACTGTGGACTCTCGTTGGTGGCGGCCGGGCCAAAGTCCGCGAATCGGTGCGCTCCCAAGCTTCGGTGATGCCTCAGGGCGTCGCTTGGCTCAAGGACTCCGCCACTGCCGTAGACCCCGATGCCAAGACCGTTTCCCTGGCCTCCGGGGCCGTCGTTGGGTACGACTACCTGGTTGTCTGCCCGGGGATCCAGCTCGACTGGGAGAAGTTGGCGGGGCTCCCCGATGCCTTGAAGACCCCGGCCGTCTCGAGTAATTACCGCTTTGACCTGGCACCTAAAACCTGGAATCTGATCCGTGGCCTGCGCTCAGGAACCGCCGTTTTCACAATGCCCTCGGGGCCAATCAAATGCGCCGGTGCGCCCCAGAAGATCGCCTACTTAGCCGCCGACTACTGGAGGAAGCAGGGGGTTTTGAAAGATATCCGCATGGTTATGGTGCTGCCAACACCTGGCATGTTCGGAGTCAAAGAATTTTCCGAAGAACTCGATCGCGTAGTTGCCGACTATGGCATAGAAGTCCGCTTCAACAGTGAAGTTACCGCCATCGATTCCACCGCCAAGACGGTTAGCATTCGTGAAAATGTAACTAAGGCCAGTGAGGAACTCGGCTACGACATGCTGCATACTGTCCCGCCACAGTCGGCTCCGGATTGGCTCAAGAACAGCGCACTCGCAGACCCTGCGAGCCCTGGCGGCTACGTCGAGATCGATAAGCACACCTTGCGGCACGTCCGCTACCAGGATGTTTTCGCCTTAGGTGATGCGGGTTCGAGCCCTAATTCCAAGACCGGTGCTGCAATTCGCAAGCAGGCCCCCGTGCTGGTTGAGAACCTGCTGGCAGCCATGGATACCACAGCACCACCAGCCAAATATGACGGCTACGCATCCTGCCCACTGACAACCTCACGGCACAAAATGCTGCTGGCGGAATTTGACTACAGCATGCGTCCAGCACCGAGCATCCCGCTGATCGATACCACCCACGCTCGCCGAGACATGTGGTATCTCAAACGTTATGGGCTGCCCTTCATGTATTGGAATCTGATCCTCAAGGGTCGCGCTTAGCTTCAGTTCGAACACCACGACAGGAGTACCACCATGTTCTTTGAACGTATTTACGACACCGATCTAGCCCAGGCCAGCTATGTGATCGGCTGCCAGGTGACCGGCGAAGCCGTGGTTGTCGATGCCCGCCGTGACATCGCCGTGTACCAAGACATCGCTGCCACCAACCAGTTGAAAATCACGGCTGTGACTGAGACCCACGTCCATGCCGATTATCTCTCCGGCTCCCGCGAACTCGCAGCGGCCACCGGGGCTGCTCTGTACGTATCCGGCGAGGGCGGACCGGACTGGCTCTATGCTTTTCAGGCCAAACAATTGCTCGACGGCGACACCGTCAAGTTGGGGAACATCACTCTCACCGCAGTGCACACTCCGGGTCACACACCAGAGCACCTGATGTTCCTCGTCACCGACGGCGCGTTCGCCGACGAGCCCGGATATGCCTTGACCGGGGACTTCGTCTTCTGTGGCGATTTAGGTCGGCCTGACCTTCTCGACGAGGCAGCCGGCGGCATTGACACCCGCTTCGTCGGGGCGAAGCAGATGTTTTCGAGCTTGCGGGAGAAATTTCTCGCCTTGCCTGACTACGTGCAGGTTCACCCAGCCCATGGTGCCGGCAGCGCGTGCGGCAAGGCGCTTGGCTCCGTCCCTTCAAGCACTGTGGGCTACGAACGTCTTCATGCTTGGTGGGGGCCATACCTGATAGCCGACGACGAGGAAGGGTTTGTCACCGAGTTGCTCGATGGTCAGCCAGACGCACCGGCTTACTTCGGGCGGATGAAACGCCAGAATGTGGCCGGGCCCAAGGTGATCGGTGAGCGGAAGCCGCTGCCCGAACTTTTCCCGAAAGATGTAGCTGCTTCACTGGCCGCACATGAAGTGACTTTTGTGGACACGCGTGGGCAAGCGGAGGTCCATGATGTCAGTGTCACCGGAGCATTGAACATCCCGGCAATCAAGTCGATGGCCACCTATGGTGCGTGGGTAATCGACCCCGAACATGACGCCCGCCCGCTCGTTCTACTGGCCTCCGGCCCGAATTCTGCACGGGAGATGTGGGACCACCTAATTCGGGTGGGCATCGACGACGTCGCCGGATACGTCACCACGCTCGATGGACTGCCACAGGAAACCCCACGGTTGGTACAGCCTGACGAGGTGGCCAATTTCGAGAAGTCGTTGCTGCTTGACGTCCGGGCCAAGTCCGAACATGCCAATGGGCATCTGCCCGACTCAGAGCAGTTACATGGGGGGCGGGTTCTGTGGAATCTGGACAGACTCCCCTCCGACGGAACTATTGTGACGTATTGCCAGAGCGGCGTACGCAGTTCGGTCGTAGCCAGTATGCTCCGTCATGCCGGCTACGACGTCGTCGAACTCGAAGGTAGCTATGCCGCCTGGGCGAAGCATCATGCAGAGTAGCTTTCAGTGATCCTTACCGCATTGGCCTTCGGCGTGCTGGTCGGTGGCTTGCTGGGGCTCGTAGGCGGGGGTGGATCGATCATCGCAGTGCCGGCCCTGGTCTATGGGGTAGGGATGCCACTGTCCGCGGCAATACCGACGTCCTTAGTCGTCGTTGGCGCCTCCTCCACGGCCGCCGTCCTACCGCGCTTGCAAAGATACGTCGACTGGAAGCTGGCGCTGATCATCGGTGCAGTCGGCGGTACGACCGCCTTCGCCGGGACAGCTGTGAACGCAATGCTCGATCAGCAACTCCTCCTCAGCGTCTTCGCAGCAATCATGGTGCTCGCCGGGGTGTGGATGCTGCGACCTATCAGCTCGGCGGCGACCGGGCACCGCGCCGCCGACGGAACCATTCATTGGCCGCGCTACCTCCTCAAGGGCATCGGGACAGGAATCGTCGTTGGTTTTCTCACCGGACTATTGGGTGTTGGAGGTGGATTCCTGATCGTTCCGGCACTGGTCCTGATCCTTGGTTTACCGATGTCCATGGCGGTAGGGACGTCGTTGGTGATTGTGGTGATCAACTCCGTCGGTGGATTCATTTCGCACCTGGGGCAGCTGAACATGGACTGGGCACTGACGGGGGCCTTTGCCGGTGCCGCCATGATCGCTTCCTACGTCGGAGGGCGAATCGGCCGATCTTTGTCCGAGGTGGCACTTAAGCGCGGATTCGCTGTCCTTGTCTTCGGAGTGGCCGCTTACGTGGTGATCAGGGTTCTTCTTGACCTCTAAGACGTAGGCACATCCACTCAATCAGCCGCTATCGGCTCTGTTTACCGTCAGTGCGCTCACCACCCGGACGTGCCAGGTCCACCCTTAAACGGGCCAACTATCTGCGGGGTGATCCAACCGCCATAGAAGTCGCCCTCTTGGAAGGTGACCTGCTCGCCGTCGACCTCGCAGGACTCCATCTGACTTGGGTAGAGTGCCACACGAGTACTCAGTCCCTCGAAGCCCTGGCTAGGGTCCGGGTACGTCCAAGCAGCACGTGGGACAAAGATGCCGCCGGCAACGACGTCGAAGTAGTGCGCCACCCCTTTGAACTCGCAAAAGCTGGTGCCTTGAACCGGTATGAGTACAGCGGCGCAGAATGCGTCCAGCGGCAAGTAGTAGACCGGCGGGTGACTCGTCTCTAAAACTCGCACTGCCATGGTGGTGTCTGCAATCACTTGTCCACCAAGTTTCACGACGATCCGTTCCGATCGCTGCTGGAGTCTAGGGGGCCGCGGGTAGTCCCACACCGATTCTTGACCCGGTCCAGGTTTGATGGGCTGAGGGCGACGAGAGAAGCCTGAAAATCCATGAGCAGGAGTCATCTGCCCACCTTGCCATGGATTCGATGCTTCATCCGGGCTTTAAGATCGGGCTCACTAAAAAAAATCAAGCCCGCAACCAATCTATTACCTGTTGTGCGTGGGTATTGGGCGGAAAGATCGGGTAGAAGACGTGCTCGATAACACCACTCTTAATCACCAAAGTCAGGCGCGCGTAGAGCCGATCACAGCCTGGAGCCGGAAAGGTCGGCAGCATCAGCGCTTCCGCGAGGGCAAAGTTGGGATCTGAAAGCATGGGGAAAGGGAGACTCAGCCTCTCGACTACTTCAAGTTGATAGTCCGAGGACTGGCTGGAGAGCCCGAAAACGTTCTCCACTCCAGCATCCTGGAGTATTTTATAGTGGTCCCGGAAATCACACGCTTCCGTAGAACATCCACGAGCACCCGGGATAGCGTCCCACCCGTCTGGCGAATCTGTACCTGGCACACCCGTTAACGGGTACAAGTAGACAACGTTCCGCCCACTTCCAAGCTCAGCGAGATTTATCTCGCGGCTATCCGTGGCAGAAAACGTCAGCTGTGGCAACGCAAGCCCTACCAAGTGATCGGCAGCCCCGTCATCCACGGGGACCGGAAGATTAGCGGGAAGGACCTTGGAGTAGTCGACCACGGTGGTTGGTTCCTTTCTCAACGGTTGGAACGCTGCTCCGGTGCCGAATGAGACCACGGGCCAACATCTTCGAGTATGTCAGAGCGGGATGTCCAAGGTGATGGGACCGACCTCACTCGGGCCACCGCACTGCTCGCTACCACCCATACGCCGCCACTCGAGTGCGATCTCCCGCTCCACAAGCACGTTGTGGGCTGAAGACAGAGCGCGAAGGGTGAGCGTGGCAGGCGCCGCCATGCTCATCGACGCTCGCCACGTCCGTTGGTCGATGCGGTTGATGGAGAAATTCAGAGGAACGGTCGTGAGTCCCGTCGGAGCACTCGCAGGTCCCGTCGGCACAAGCGTCGCCCGACGAAGCGACTCAACTGGTATTTGCTGAACGGTACTCGACGCGGCACACACACCGTCGACGCACAGCTCGAGCGATGCAATGTCCGCTACGTTTCCGGTGAGGTTGACGTCAATAGTGTTAATCCACCCAATTGCAGGGCACATCACGGGAGTCGCGCACCCTTCCAGGGCAAGGCTCGCAAGCAGCGTGACGAAGAGGCTCAAGAACCGGAATTTCACCATGCGGCCAACCATAGCAGCGTCGAAAGGAGCACCCAGATTGCTCGGCACTCACGTTCGGAATCGGAGGCATTTAGCCAATCAACCACGGGAGCGCCGCTATAGTGCGGGGATCATGGCCACTACGACAGGGATAATTCCCAAGACCACAAAAGCAGGAAGAGAACATAGCCCCAACGGAATCACCAATTTCACCCCCAATGCAGCAGCACGTTTCTCAGCATTTCGTTGCGACTCCCGCCGGCATGCGGCAGCCTCCGCATAAAGTAGTGGGGCCGCGGGTGCACCCGTGAGTGCCGCAAAGCTCAATGCATCACGGATGCTTCCCACCGCGCTTTGGTGGGAGGCTCCTTCCCAAGCGTGTTCCCATGATGCCCCGATCTCCAAACCAGCCACCACCTGAGACAGGCTCACCCCTACTTGGGGCGTTGAAATCTCCGCTACCAGTCTCAGCGCCCGCGGAATAGCGAGTCCACTCTCGCAGGCAGAACCAATAAGTTCCAATAGCAGGGGAACGTCACAAATGCCGTTTGGCTCGGAGTTCTGCGGCTGCTCGCCTGCGTTTTGCCTGCCAGCGTTCTGCCTGTCAGCGCTTTGCCTGCCTGCGTTCTGCCTGCCTGCGTTCGTGACAAAACATGCTTGGCGAGCCCACCGTTGCCCCGCCTGTTCGCCGGTGAGAAACACTAGGACCAACGCCAGCAAGGCAAAGATCGCACATGCGCCCATGACCTCACAGACTCCTTTCATGTACCCGGGTACTTCTATGCTGCAATATGTGGCGAACGCTGGTCCTATCCGACTTTTCATCGTTTCTGCTGTCATGGCTTGCAGCTAAAATTAGGCGCCCTGACCACCATTTGCCAATCGCAACAAACCCCAATCCCACGAACAAGCACGCCCACCCCAACGGACTGCTCACCAAGATTCCCACCGGATCGACTCCCATTGCCATGCCCAACCCCACGCCGAGAAATGGTAGCCAGGTTAGTAGCCGAACGGTTGCTTGCGGACCCGCCAACGCAGTCTCCCGCATGGCCGCAGCATCCTCCTCTATTTCAAGTCGCGCGGCTAGCCTGGCAAGCACCGCTGCCACTGGCGCACCGCTGCGTTCACACACTTCAAAGCACGCCGCAAGCTCCAGCCACGTTCTCATGTTCGGTTCGCCGATGCGCGGTCCCTGAAGACTTGGTGGGCTTCCCGACCGGGGCCGTTCGCTGCGCTCCTTACATGCCAAGCGCAGAGCAGCCGACGGAGCTAACCCCAAGGAGGCAGCCCGCTGCGTCGCCGAGACCACCTGGAGTGCGGCTCCGTTTCCTAGTGGTTTCCTACGCGTTGTCTGCGCCGGCTTCTCCGAGGCCAAGACTTCCGCGAGGGACCCCCACAAGGAAGGCCCACTGCGCCCCGCAGCCAGCAAGGCTGACAACTGGCGAACTAAACGCGGCATGGACGTCCCCACTGCGTCTCCGGAGGCAGAAAATACTTCAGTAAACCATCCGGCGCCCAAGAACCACTGACTCGTGCGAGAGCGCACCTTGACGCAGCCTTCGCCAGACCAAGGACGCCTGCGGACAAAGTAGAGCAGGCATGCAGCGGCGGAGAGTAAAAAGACAGAGACAGCACTCATAATTGGCCCTCCTCTGACGCCAAAGAGCAGGACCGCTCAAGGACCGTACCTTCTGGGTCGAGCCCCAAACGCACGGCAAGTGCCGCCCACCCTGGTCCGGCGACGATGCCCGTATTTTCCGGTTCCGTCTTGATCGCCGATTCAACGACTAGGCTGCCAGCCAGTAAAGAAAATACTCCAATTTCAGACACTGTCCGCAGTCCGTTTATCCGCTCCAGATGAACCACCACATCAAGCGCACTGGCCGTCTGCAATGCCACAGCCTCCGTGGACATATCAGCCAGTACACCCAACGCTACGAGTCGTGCCGGAACGTCCATGGCACTGTTGGCATGGATGGTGCCGCCCCCACCGCTGTGGCCCGTGTTCAGCGCCATCAACAGTTCCCGTACTTCCCGGCCACGGCACTCACCCACAATTAATCGACCCGGGGTCATCCGTAAGGCTTGGCGAATCAGCTCATCCAAGTCGATGGTGCCGGCACCCTCGGTATTGGAATGGCGGGCCTCCAACGTCAGAACATGAGGGTGGTCCGGGTTCAGCTCAGCCGCATCCTCGATCAGCACCAGCCGTTCCTTGGGATTGCACAGCCCCAACAGCGTTGAGAGGAGAGTCGTTTTTCCCGTGCCCGTGGACCCGCTGATCAAAAAATTGAGTCTTGCCGCTACCATTCCTCGGAGCACCGAACCCATCACCGGATGAATACAGCCGCTTGTCTGTAGTTCTTTCAAAGTGAAGACTCGTGGACGCCTGATACGAATAGACAGCAAGGTTCCTGCGGAAGAAATCGGGGTAAGTACAGCGTGGACACGGTAGCCAGGATCGATCTTCACATCCACGCACGGCGAACTGTCATCAAGCCTTCTCCCTCCAACAGCGATGAGCCGAACGGCCAGTGCCCGCAAGGTTGCCTCGCTGTCAAAGGCAACATCAACGCGTTCCGGACCCATTCCTCGATCCAGCCAGACTGAATTGGGGGAATTGACGAATATATCCGTCACGCGGGGATCGCTAACGAGCTCCTGCAACGGCCCCAGCCCACTTAGTTCAGCGGTAATTCTGTCCATTGCTGCCAGCGACCCGGTGGCACCCAGCAGTCGGCCGCTGTCCCGGAGCGCAGCTGCCACACGCAACCCGGTGACAGGCCCAGACTCCGAGAGAACACTGCGGCGCACCGACTCTAGAAGTCCTAAATCAATCGCGGGACTTGGCCGCAGACCCGCACCGCGCCGCTCGGCTCTGTGTCGGGTCATTATGGAACTCCTGCCTGCCCATACGCGTAAATATTCTCGGCACCGCCAGACATCCAGGCCAAGACGCTGTCGATCATCCGGCGCATCTTCCTGCCCACCGCCACCTCGTATAGCTGGCCTTCTTCAAGCATGTCTCCCACCTTGCGTAGCTGGGGAAACACACCCACACACGCCACCCCCACGGCGGCAGCCACCAGCTCCGCGTCCACACCTTCGACCAGCGGACCCCGGACTACGAGCCCCACAGGTGCCAGAGGCAATGCTGAGCGCACGTTGGCTGCAGCGACTGCCGCTGGTAACCGTCCCGGAACTACCAGCAGGAATCCGTCACAGTGGACCCCTAAATTCGCCACCGAGTCCGAGGACCGGCCTAGATCGACCACCACTAGTCCAAAAGCATCCCGGGCCGCGCGTATTACCTCTCTTGTTGCCGCCGCAGCATCCCGACGGCTGGCGGATGCTTCAACATTCGTCGGCGCCCACGAGAGCAGCGACATTTCACCCATCTTCGGCAGGGCAGCAGCGAGCTGTTCAGGGTTAATCGCACCGGAGGCATTAAACAAGTCTGGCCACCGAAGACCCGGCGCGTCCCCTCCGGCAACGGCTGAATCGAGACCACCGCCCCAGGCGTCCCCGTCCACCAAGAGCGATCGCGTGCCACGCGCTGCTGAAGCTGCGGCCAGCAGTGCAGCCAGCGTTGTGGCACCCGCTCCCCCACATCCGCCAATGACACCCACGACTCTGCCTCCAACATCGGGCTCACGCAGCCGGGTCAGATAGTTAGCCAGCCATTGAGCTGAATCCGGAAGAACAGCGACCCGATCAGCCCCCAATCTGGTAGCTTGGCGCCACATCTGCGCAGTATCTTCCGGCGGCCCAACCACCACGGTTGGGCCCCGCCAACCAGGTAGCGTGCCGGACCGGTCGCTGCCGATAAGTATTGCTGCGATACCGTCCCACCGTCCACCGCTTTGCTCCACCGTTTCCGCAATGACCAACTCGACGGCGGCTGCGCCGGCCACCCGTCCCACCTCACTTTGCAGCGCAAGAGAGCCCGTGATCACCAGAACGGCTGTAGCGGAGGCGGGCAACCACGGCCCGTCCGTCCCCAGATTTCCGATCTGAGCGCTCGCCGAGCGCCGTGAGTTGCTTCTGCTTGTCATGGCTCCACTTTTCACCCAAACAACAGCACTCTCCAGCCTCTTGAGACTATTTGTGGACAAGGCCGCCGCATGCGAAAGCTGTGGAGGGGCTTTGTGTCTGCCCGGCAGTGGAGAATGGAGGAATGTACGCACTTTTGTCCACATCATCGGGGAACATCGACGTGGCAGTCCAACTGCTGCGCGACGACGGACATTTGGCTGCACCCGAGGAAACGGTGGCACGAGCGGGCTTGGCAGAACTTGTCCGACGCATCGAGCAACAGCACGGTCCGAGGTGGGTGTGGGACCGCGCGCAACACTGGTATCCGGAGCTTCTAGCCGCAGGGGTACGCGTGGAACGCTGTCACGATCTCGCACTGTGTCAAAACATTCTCCTGTCCTCAAATTTTGCCGCTACCACGGGCTACCGCAGCACGGCACTCCCTCTAGCCCACGATGTTGGACCTGCCGTTGCGGTGCGCAACCAAGAGAGCCTCTTTGAAACCCCAAACGAGCGTCCCGGCTGGGACGGAGCACACGTTGCGGCAGAGTTGGCGGCTCAAAAGGCGGCCGTTTCCTCCTCCACACACCCCGCCAGGCTCACACTTCTCCTCAGTGCCGAATCTGCGTGCGCTCTTGTTGCCGCCGAGATGGAGTATGTAGGTATTCCTTTTCGCGAAGACCTACATAGGAGCTTGCTCAATGAAGCGCTCGGAACAGAACCACTCGAATACCACCGGCCCGAAAAGATGGATACGCTCGCCGCCCGACTCCGGACCCTCTTGGATGCGCCTGGATTGAACCCTGACTCCCCTCAGGAATTGATGAGGGCCCTGCATCGCGCCGGAATCGATGCCAAATCTACCCGGGCGTGGGAACTGCAAGAATTCAAGCACCCCGTGATCGAGCCCTTGTTGGCCTACCGGAAACTGAGCCGCCTCTTCACGACAAACGGCTGGGCATGGTTGGCGCAGTGGGTCCATGATGGCCGCTTCCACTCCGAATATATGGTTGGCGGGGTGGTTTCTGGCCGGTGGGCGTCACGCGGAGGTGGAGCCATGCAGATTCCGAAACAAATTAGGGGTGCTGCTCGCTCAGATCCCGGCCATAAATTGATTGTGGCCGATGCCGCACAGCTAGAGCCTCGAGTGCTGGCTGCTTTGGCCCAGGATTCTGCCATGGCCGCAGCTGGCCGTGACAAGGACCTCTATGCAGGAGTCGCGGCCCAAGGCTTTGGCGGCGAGAGGTCCATGGCCAAAGTGGCGATGTTGGGTGCCATCTACGGCGCCACCACCGGTGAGTCCGGACGATTGATGCCCCAACTTGCCCGCATGTATCCGCGCGCAGTTGGTTTTGTTGAGCAGGCCGCACGAGCCGGGGAACGGGGGGAACAAGTCTCCACACGTCTGGGCCGGAGCACACCTCCCGTCTCTGCCAAGTGGCTCGCTGATCAGCGCAGCAGCAGCGCCGAGGAACAACGCAGAGCCGAGTCCGCAGCCCGCAGCCGTGGTCGCTTCACCCGTAACTTTGTGGTCCAAGGAACCGCCGCTGAATGGGCATGCTGTTGGCTTGCTGAACTCCGACGTCGGTTACGCGCACTGGTTCTTGAAGAAAATGTGAGCGCGGAGGCAGCACTTGAGACGAGCACAGGCACACATCGTGGAACAACCAGAGAAATGGACCGTCCAGAGCTTGTGTTCTTCCTTCACGACGAAGTGATGGTTCACTGTCCAGATGCTCTGGTAGACACGGTGACGGCGATCGTTCATGAATCATCCCGGGCGGCTACAAGGTTGCTGTTCGGCGAGATTCCGTTGGAGTTTCCCGTCAACGTCATGGTTGTGGAGTCCTACGCGGACGCTAAGTAAACCCCACTCGCAGCTTTCTCATGCCCGGTATTTAAACATGCCCGGTATTTAAACAGGTGCAGATCTAAACAGGTGCAGGGATTTGACGGGATGCATCCCAGGGCACTGACCAGCCCAGCTCGTCCAGTACGTGTGAAAGGATTCCGGCCGTAAAACCCCACACCACCATGCCGTTGATAGTGAAAGCGGGTCCGTGGTAATTGTGGCCATCTCGCTTAATCGTGGCCGTAAGACGATTATCCGGGTCGAGGAGGTCACGCACTGGTACGCGGAAAACCTGAGCGGATTCACCATAGTCCACCACGTCCACCGGCGATTGGCGAGCCCACCATCCCAAGACGGGAGTGACCATAAAATTGCTCACGGACACGGGTACGGGCGCAAGCGTGCCCAGAATCTCCACTCCGGATGGATCAAGCCCAGTTTCTTCTCGGGCTTCGCGAAGCGCAGCCGCAATGAACGAAGCGTCACGTGGCTCTACACCGCCGCCTGGGAAGGCAACCTGGCCTGGATGATTACTCAGGGTCGCCGCACGTTGCACCAACAAGATGTCCAGGTCCGCTGATACTAGCGGTTTGCTCGATGTTGCAGGTATCGAATCCAAAACACCAAAAAGGAGCAGCACGGCAGCCGGCCGCTCTGCTCGAGCCCCCCGCGAGTCCATCGCGCGCAGGGGGGCCGGCACGGTCAAAGACCCCATACGGGCCCGTTCCCCCAATGCCGCCAACTGCGAGTAGGCGCTCATAAGTCTTCCTGATTAGCCGCAGGAACGATTGTCGTTTCATCGCTCGCCAAGAGCTCATCCAGGTCCACCCCGAGCCGGGCCGCACGTTGGGACTGTTGGCGGAACAGAGCGGCCTGGCCGACGTCGGCCAGCATGCGAGCATGCAAAGCCTCTTGTCCTGGCGCCATCTCGTATTTCAACAGTTTCGCGGCCTTGATGGGGTCTACTTCCCCGTCACCGTAGGAGGGGCACAAGTGTGCAATGGGGCAGACCCCGCAGGCAGGTTTGCGCGCATGGCAAATACGCCGCCCATGAAAGACCACACGGTGCGAAAGCATGGTCCAATCCTTGCGCTCAAAGAGGGCAGCCACATCCGTCTCAATCCGGACGGGATCCTCTGAAGCAGTCCAATGAAAACGGCGGGCTAACCGGATAAAGTGCGTATCTATGGTGATCCCGGGAATCCCAAAGGCATTGCCCAGCACCACGTTTGCTGTTTTGCGCCCGACTCCCGGAAGCGTAATCAGCGCCTCCAGCGTTCCCGGTACAACGCCGTCGTACTCGTCGGCAATGCGGGTTGCCAGGGCCAGCAAATTGCCCGCTTTCGCTCGGAAAAAGCCCGTCGAGCGGATCATCTCTTCGAGTTCCACCCGAGGAGCCTCGGACAACGCCCGCGCCGTGGGATAGCGAGCAAAAAGCGCCGGCGTGGTGGCATTGACTCGCACATCAGTGGTCTGCGCGGAAAGAACTGTCGCCACCAGCAACTCAAACGGGTTCCGGAAGTCCAGCTCCGCGTGCGCGTATGGGTACAGCTGCGCCAACTCGCGGTTTATTTTCCGGGCCCGACGCTTAAGCGCCAGCGGCGAATCGTCCTCCACAACTATCACTGATTAGCTACCCGAGGGTGCCCGCTCAATCCCTATGAGATCGAGCAAAACACCCGTCTTTCCGTGGCTGTCCTGGACCAGAAAGCTGCTCCCGCGATCTTCCAACGCAAGGATCCAAGAACCCGGTGCCAGCTTGAAAGCGAATTGGCGGGATCGCTCATCCACCACGTTTTGCGCGCGGTCCACGGCAAACCAGAACGGCTGCGTCGCCGCGCTTGAGGCATGCGGATCCACTGTGGCACCAATAGTCTCTGCTGCCGGAGCCGCAACTTCGGGGTCGACCACCTTTGGATTCATCACGGTGGCGGGCGCCGCCGCCGCCATTGCCGAGGTTTGCGCTGACGGCACGACGCCGGTCGCAGGCTCCGGGGTAGCTGGAGCCTTAGCGCTGGCTCGTGAATTGGCTTCGGAGTGCGCACCGGATCCGGTAGCGACGATGGGCGCTGCGGCAGTCTCCGTTGACGATTGCGGCGCTGACGCGCCGGCTGCCGAGGTTACCCCCGCAGCCGCCTCTGAAGGTGCGGCTAAGTCTGATGCGTGGCTGCCCGTCGAAGATGCAGAGCTTGACTGTGTACCGGTGGGACCACCTGTGGCGGGTGTGAATATTTGCCCTGCAGGTGTGTGTCCAAGCGGCTGATCCGGGGCATGCCAGCCCCCAGTTTGTCCCGTTGGCACGGGCTGTCCGGGCTGGCTTACCTGGCCCGACTGCCCGGCTACGAAGCCTTGACCAGGCGCATAACCCTGCCCCGTCGCAGCCGAGCCCGCAGCACCAAATCCCGCAGCACCAGGCTTCCCGGCCTCGCGTCCTGCAGGCAAAGCAAGCTGAGGTTTAGGTGACGCTGGCCGGCGTCGCGCGGGAACGGCGTCGCGCGCTGCAAGATGGGCGGGAATCTCTGTACGGTTCGAAAAGTCCACAGCAAATACCGGAATCCAGCGCGCCAGAACCGTGGCGGCTAGGAGCACCAGAGCACCAATCAAACCCACCACATAAGGGATGGCGAAGGCCGTGACGGTGGTGAGGAAGAAGAAGGCTGCGGAGAAAGAGGCTACGACGGACGCGTACTGGTCAGCCGAGAGCGATCCGATGCGTGGCTTCATTTCCGGGCTCAGGCGTCGAACCGTAAATAGTACCCCTACCGACAACGGCAAGACGACGCCAATCCCGAGGAAGTACAGCCCAGCCAGGCTCCACAGATTTCCAGCGAAACTGTAGGAGAGCACCGGAAGCAAAGATGCCACGAAAATGACGAGGACCGCTCCGAGGACCACCACGTCCCGAAGAGTTAAGCGCCCAAGAATGGCTGTGCTGCCCTGTGTGCTTCTGCGTTCTGACGCCACCGGGGTGGTTGACGCATTGTGCTCTGTCATTGGATAACTCCTTGAAAGTCATGAATCTTCCTCCAGCCTAATGACCGCTGGATGCCAAGACTAGCCAGCAACAAGCAAATCAAGGCATATTCGCCCCTGATGGATACAACTCCCCATACGGTTTTCTCTAAGGATCCCTATATAACTACAACATCTTCACAAGGTGCGTGCATTTGAGCGCAGATATGACCCCATTGAGCCCAATTCGCTGTGATCATCACCACGTTCTGGCGTTGAAAGCGATACAGTGAAAGTCAGAACACAACGTTGTGCCGTCACCTACTCTTCGCCTCGCCTTCCGGGGCGCCGATTACGGTGCCCGGCACCCGTATCGAAGGATTAAGGGGTTAGAAGATGTCTGAGGACACCACCAGCGCGGCAAAATCCACGGGCGATGCACTGGAAAATCTCCTGACGGAGAACCGTCAGTTCCCGCCGAGCGCCGAATTTGCCGCAAATGCAATCGTCAAGGCGGACGAGTATGAAAAAGCGGACGCGGACCGTCCCGCTTTCTGGGGCAAACAGGCCCGGGAACTGCTGACCTGGAGCAAGCCATTTACGAAGACCCTTGACTGGACCAACCCACCGTTTGCCACGTGGTTTGAAGATGGCGAAGTCAACGCCGCCTACAACGCCTTGGATCGCCATGTGGAGGCCGGAAATGGGGACCGGATCGCCATTTACTTCGAAGGTGAGCCCGGGGACACCCGCACTTATACTTACTCGCAGCTCACCGACGAGGTCAAAAAAGCCGCGAACGCTTTCGAAGCACTCGGACTAGCGAAGGGCGACCGCGTCGCCGTCTACTTACCCATGATTCCCGAAGCCGTCATTACGCTGCTGGCCTGCGCCCGGATTGGCGCCGTCCACTCAGTCGTCTTCGGTGGATTCTCAGCGGACGCCCTGCGCAGCCGCATTGATGATGCACAGGCTAAGTTAGTGGTCACCGCCGACGGTACATTCCGCCGCGGCAAGCCGAGCGCCCTCAAGCCCGCCGTGGATGAGGCACTGAGTAAGCCGGGCCACTCGGTGGAGAACGTCGTGGTGGTCAAACGCAATGGCCAGGACGTCAATTGGGTGGAAGGCCGCGATACGTGGTGGGATGACACCGTCGGGGCCGCCTCCACCTTGCACACCGCCGTCGGACACGCCTCCGAGCACCCGCTGTTCATTCTCTACACGTCCGGAACCACTGGCAAGCCCAAGGGCATCCTGCACACCACCGGCGGCTACCTCACCCAGACCGCCTACACGCACAAGGCAGTTTTTGATCTACACCCCGAGACTGACGTCTTTTGGTGCACGGCCGACGTCGGATGGGTCACCGGCCACTCTTACGTCACCTACGCCCCTCTCATCAATGGCTCCACGCAGGTCATGTACGAAGGCACCCCGGATTCTCCTCACCAGGGCCGTTTCTGGGAGATTGTGCAAAAGTACAAGGTTTCGATCCTCTACACGGCTCCCACGGCCATCCGAACGTTCATGAAGTGGGGCGAGGACATCCCCGCCAAGTACGATCTCTCCTCGATCCGCGTGCTGGGATCCGTAGGCGAACCCATCAACCCAGAAGCGTGGATGTGGTACCGCCGCGTCATAGGTGCCGACAAGGCTCCGATCGTAGACACCTGGTGGCAGACCGAGACCGGTGCCATCATGATCGCCCCACTGCCTGGCGTGACCTCCGCCAAACCCGGTTCCGCACAAACACCCATGCCGGGGATCGCGGTAGACGTGGTGGATGAGCTAGGCGTCTCCGTTCCGGATGGCCATGGCGGCTACCTGGTGATACGCGAACCGTGGCCCTCAATGTTGCGTGGCATCTGGGGCGATAACGATCGCTACCAGGAGACCTACTGGTCCCGCTTTGACGGCATGTACTTCGCGGGTGATGGCGCCAAGAAAGACAAAGACGGCGACGTCTGGCTGTTGGGACGCGTGGATGACGTCATGAATATCTCCGGCCACCGACTCTCCACCACGGAGATCGAATCAGCGCTCGTTAGCCATCCTTCGGTGGCTGAGGCCGCCGTCGTAGGTGCCGCGGACGAGACCACGGGGCAGGCAGTTGTGGCATTCGTCATCCTGCGCGGCTCCGCCGTGGACGATGAGGACATCGTGACGACCTTACGCAACCATGTTGGCAAGGAGATCGGCCCGATCGCCAAACCTAAAACCATTCTGGTGGTCCCAGAGCTTCCCAAGACCCGTTCGGGGAAGATCATGCGCCGCCTCCTCAAGGACATCGCCGAAGGTCGCGAGGCTGGCGATTCTTCGACGCTGGCGGACAACACCGTGATGAACCAGATCTCGGAGTCACTCAACAAGTAGCTCCTGCCGCTAAGGCGCACTAGTTGTACAAAATCGCAAGATTACGTACAACTAGTGCGCCTTAACTGTTTTAAGAACACCTGCCCTTAAGAACAACTTCGAAATGCCCCTACGTTTCCTCATCGCTTGGTGTCGTGCAGTTCGATCCCCGCTTCACAGTTCGATCCCCGCTGCGCGGTACATCCCATTTCGTCATATTTCCACGTGCTGCGCTCACGCTTCACAAACTTCCGCGAGGGTTCATCTTCGCTCACCAAGGTCTCGATAGCGACGGATAACCGCGCCAACGCTCAGGGAAAGCGCATACCGGGCACAAAAGTTGCCGAAAAAGAACAAGAGATAACAAAATCGTGATCATAAATTTACGCTTTTGTATCTTGACGTTCTTTTTTGGCTGTTTCATACTTGTTTTATGTGAGCCACTTCACAAGGTTTGTTTTTCAAGGGAGAAATCATGTCACTGCACGAAGACCGGTCCCCCGGCGGAATCATCCGTCCTGGCTTTGACCGACGCACGCTATTGAAGACACTTGGCATTGGTGCAGTTGGAGCAGCCGGAATTCCGCTCCTCGCCGCCTGCACAGGAGGCTCTGGCCCCGGAGGTGGCGCATCAGCGTCCTCGTCGCTGACGTTTGGATCCGGCTCTTCTGATGACGTGCCCAAGGCCGCCTACAAGGCCGTCACTGATGCCTTCACCGCTAAGAATGGCGCCAAGGTCACTAGCAACGTTGTCCCCCACAACGATTTCCAGAACAAAATTGCCACCTATCTCCAAGGTAGCCCCGACGATTCCTTCACCTGGTTTGCCGGCTACCGGATGCAGTATTACGCAAAGCAAGGCCTGCTTTCTCCCATTGACGACGTCTGGGAAAAGATTGGCGGCAACTTCTCCGACGGCATGAAGAAGGCTGCAACAGGTCCTGACGGCAAGATGTATTTTGTGCCGAACTACAACTACCCATGGGGCTTCTTCTTCCGCAAGAGCGTCTGGGCGCAGAAAGGCTACGAAGTACCCACCACGTTCGACGCCCTCACGGCCCTTTGCGCCAAGATGCAGGCAGACGGCCTGATCCCGATCGAATTTGCCGACAAAGACGGTTGGCCGGCAATGGGCACCTTCGACTACATCAACATGCGCCTGAACGGCTACCAATTCCATATGGATCTGACGGCTCACAAGGAATCATGGGATCAGTCAAAGGTCAGCAACGTCTTTGACACTTGGAAGCAGCTCCTCCCCTACCAGAACCCGGGCGCTCTCGGTATGACCTGGCAGGACTCGGCCATCAATATGGGCAAAGGCAAATCAGGCATGTACCTGCTGGGATCATTCGTGACCCAGCAGTACACGGACCCGACGCTCCTAGCCGACATCGATTTCTTCCCCTTCCCGGAGATCGCCATGGAGGGCCAGGACGCCGTCGAAGCACCCATCGATGGTCTCCTACTGTCCAAGAAGGGCGGCAATAACCAGGCAGCCCGCGATTTCATGGCCTTCATCGGCAGTCCGGAAGGTCAAGATGCCTATGCCAAGGTTGACCCGTCGAACATCGCCACGGCTAAGGGTACCGATACCTCAGCATTCAGCCCGCTGACGAAGAAGTGTGCCGAGACCATTGCCAATGCGAAGAGCATTAGCCAGTTCTTTGATCGTGACGCACTGCCGGCTATGGCCACCAACGTGATGATCCCGGCTCTGCAGGGCTTCATCAAGGACGGCTCGATCGATGTGAAGAACCTCGAGGCGCAGGCCAAGGCCCTTTACGCAGCACAGTAGCTGATTCATTTTGAAACTGCGACGGCGGGCCTCTCCCGCCGTCGCAGCCCCCAAGTGCCCCATCCCCTGGAAGAAAACGAGTTTGTCGCCATGAGCACGCCAACCGAGCTTTCCGAAGCGTCCGCCCCCGGTGCTCGGACCGGACACCGAAAACAATCGTCGACTACCCCTAAGCCACGCAGAGTCAGGAGGCTCTCCCAGCGTGACAAAGTGGTTCTGGGCTTTATGGTTGGTATCCCCACTCTGGTGCAGTTGGCTTTTGTCTGGATCCCGACGCTGCTTTCAGTCTTTCTCTCCTTCACCCGTTGGAATGGACTAGCACTCTCCGACATCCGGATGGCAGGGCTCGCCAACTACAGCTACGTTGTCAATGACAGCCCGGCGTTCTGGCCAGCAGTTCAACACAACATCTTATGGTTGGTGTTCTTAGCCGTCATCGCGACCCCGCTTGGCCTATTGCTGGCCGTTCTCCTTGACCAGCAGATCCGTGGCAGCAAAATCTACCAAAGCATCTTCTTCGTCCCCGTCATGCTTTCACTGGCTTTGATTGGCATTATCTGGCAATTGTTTTACCAAAAAGACAACGGTCTGCTGAACTTCCTGCTGGGTACTGCAGGCACCCCGCAAGCGGTGGACTGGTTCGGGGACCCCCACATCAATATCTGGGCAGCACTTGTGGCAGCCACCTGGCGCCACGCCGGCTACGTCATGATCCTGTACTTAGCCGGATTGAAAGGCGTGGATGCCTCCTTAAAAGAGGCCGCTTCACTTGACGGTGCCAACGCCCGTCAGACCTTCTTCCGCATAGTCTTTCCCGCCATGGCCCCCATCAATATTGTCATCGTGGTCATCACCATCATCGAGTCACTGCGCGCCTTCGACGTGGTCTGGGTCATCAACAAGGGCACCAACGGCCTTGAACTGATCAGCGCACTCGTCATCACGTATCTCATTGGTGAGGGACAGTCGATCGGCATCGGATCCGCTTTCGCCGTGATCCTGCTCGTCATCTCGCTAGTGCCCATCACCATCTACCTGTCCCGGACGTTCCGGAAGGAGAAGTTCTAATGTCTACTTCCACGCAGACCGCACCCGCCAAGACATCCACCCGAGTGGGACACGGGCGTATCCGGCCGCACTATGGCACTCACATCTTCCTCATGGTCATGGCCGTCATGTGGATGGTGCCCCTGGGCTGGGCACTGTTCACGGCTCTTCGTCCCAAAGCCGACACCGACCGCTATGGTTACTTCAGTTTGGGCGGCGCCTTCAACTTCGATAACTTCATTCAGGCCTGGGAGCAGGGCGGCTTTCCGCGCTACTTCATGAATTCGCTGATCATCACCGTTCCCACCATCATCTTGGTACTCCTCTTCAGCTCAATGATGGCATTTGCTGTCAGCCGGGTCAGTTGGAAGTTCAACATCACATTGCTGATCATGTTCACGGCAGGCAATCTGCTTCCCCCGCAGGTACTGGCCACACCGCTGTTTGAAATGTTCAAGCTCATCCAGCTCCCGTATTGGTTCAGTGACTCCGGAAGCCTCCTGAACACATATATGTCCGTCATCATCGCCAACACTGCCTTCCAAGTTGGTTTCTGTACTTTTGTTCTCTCCAATTACATGAAGGCGCTCTCGCCGGACTTGACTGAAGCGGCCCTAGTAGACGGAGCGGGGTTGTGGCGCCAATACGTCTCCATCATCATGCCCCTGTGCAGACCAGCCATTGCCGCTTTGGCCACACTGGAGCTGATCTTTATTTACAACGATTACTTCTGGCCGTTGCTGTTCATCCAAAGTGGAGATCGGCTACCTGTCACAACCGCCATCAATAACCTGCAGGGCACATTCCTTTCCAATTACAACCTGCTAGCCGCCGGTGCTACGATCACCGTCATCCCGACCCTCATTATCTATTTGGCACTACAGAGGCATTTTGTTGCGGGCTTGACGCTCGGTTCCAGCAAGGGCTAACGAACAGTTCAGCTCCCTCCAATCAAGACTGGTCCCACCCCAAGAATCGAGGAATTTCACATGCTTGCCGACGCCAGGCGCACCGAAATAGTGGCCACGGTTTCCCGTGAGAGGGTGGTCCGGGTCTCAGACCTAGCGGAGCTCTTCGGGGTCTCTCTTGTTACTGTCCGGCGGGACATCGATGTTCTCGACGACGCCGGCCTGCTTCAGAAGATTCACGGCGGCGCCAAGTTGCCCGGTGGTGCTGGCACCCATGAACCCGGCTTTGAGCTTAAGTCCACCCAAGGCACCGCCGAAAAGCACGCTATCGCTCAAGAAGCCATGCTGCATGTCAGCGAAGGCATGGCGATCGGCCTCAGTGCCGGAACCACCACGTGGGCTCTAGCCAAGGAACTGAGCACCATGAAAAACCTCACCGTCGTGACCAATTCGGTGCGGATCGCGGATGTCTTTCAACAGTCCGGCTCACGGGTATCGGTGATTCTCACCGGTGGCGAGCGCACGCCGTCGGACGCCCTTGTGGGGCCAATCGCCACAGCTTCGGTGCGCTCTCTTCATCTGGATGTCCTTTTCTTAGGCGTGCACGGTGTTGATGCGGATGCTGGATTCACCACACCGAACGTGCTGGAGGCTGAGATGAACCGGGCGTTGCTTGACGCCGCCCGAACGGTAGTAGTGCTCGCTGATCACAGCAAATGGGGGACAGTGGGCATCAGTACCATCGCCGCCTTAGAAGATGTGGATGAAGTCATCAGCGATGAATTCTTGGGTCTGGAGGCACAGCGGACGTTGCGTGAACGCGTTGGAAAGCTGCGTCTGGTCGCTGTCCCCCACCATTCACCCGAGTATTCATAACCCGAATCGTCACAAAAGGAGACATCATCTCATCCATCCACCTGCGTCACGACGCAGTCTCCCTTTTCATTGAGGTGGGGCACCATAGCGTGCAGATCCTGCATTGGGGCGCTGATCTTGGCCCGCAGCTGCCGGACCCAGCTATCCTGATCGACGCAGTCCCGCACTCCGCCTTTGACTCGCCCGTTGCGTTAGGGCTAGTTCCCCAAGCCAGCGACGGATGGCGTGGACGCCCCGGGCTGCGTGGGCATCGCCTGGCAAACGCCAACTCCGGCGGCGAGAGCGCGCTAGGCTTTTCACCGCGTTTTCGCCCGCACACGTGGTCCGTGGAAGGAACCACTGCCCGGATCGAGCAAGTCGATGAGGACTTGGCCCTAACCGTGGTGAGTACCTTTGAGCTACATGCGGGCGGTCTGTTGGAAGTCCGTCACGAAGTCCATAACCGCGGCGGCACCACCTTTGCTCTCGACGAGTTGGCCACATCGCTCCCTGTCGGGCCAGCAGGGACACAAATCCTGGACCTTACGGGCCGGTGGTGCCGCGAACGCCACCCCCAACGCAGCCCTCTGCGCCAGGGCACGTGGGTACGCAGTGGCCGGCACGGCCGCACCGGGCATGATTCTTCGCTTCTGATGGCCGTTGGAACGCCTGGGTTTGGCAACCGAACCGGCTCGGTGTGGGCGGGGCACTTTGCGTGGAGCGGAGACCACGAGCAGTTTGTGGATCACAGCCCTGACGGGCGGACCATCATGGGAGCCTCTGAGCTATTGGGTTCTGGTGAGATACTACTTGCGCCGGGACGCTCCTACGCCACACCACCGTATTTTGCGGCCTATTCCAGCCAAGGTTTGGATGGAATCTCTGCGGCTTTTTACGCTTGGTTCCGTGCCCGCGCATCCCATCCGACCACGCCACGGCCCGTGGTGCTAAACGTGTGGGAGGCCGTCTATTTCAATCACGATTTGGGCGTACTTACCGAGCTGGCCGAGTCCGCCGCGGATCTGGGCGTTGAGCGTTTTGTGCTCGACGACGGTTGGTTTAGGCATCGCCGCAACGATCACGCCGGTCTGGGCGATTGGTATGTTGACGAAGGGCTGTGGCCGGACGGCCTGCACCCCCTGATAACTGCTGTCACGTCGCGAGGGATGCAGTTCGGGCTCTGGGTAGAACCGGAAATGGTGAACGTGGATTCCGACCTGGCCCGCGCCCACCCAGACTGGATTTGTGGGCCCATTTCCCGCGATAATACCGGATCAAGGCTCCCCCTTGACTGGCGACACCAGCAGGTTCTGGACCTCGTCAATCCTGACGCGTGGGATTATGTCTACGCCCGTCTTGATGCGCTGCTCCAGGAATACCCCATCTCCTATCTGAAGTGGGACCAGAATCGGGACCTGACTGAGATGGGCCACGACGGCGAACCCAGCGTCCACCGCCAAACGTTGGCCGCGTATCGGCTCTTGGACGCGTTGAAGGCTGCCCATCCGGGGTTGGAAATCGAGAGCTGCTCCTCCGGTGGGGCTCGTGTGGACCTCGGCATTCTGGAGCGCACAGCGCGGATCTGGGCTTCAGATTGTAACGACGCCTTGGAACGGCTCACCATCTCGCGCTGGACCGGCATCGTGGTGCCTCCAGAACTAGTTGGTTCACACATTGGGCCGGCAACCTCGCACACCACGGGGCGCACACATGACTTGTCCTTCCGCGCCGTCACCGCCTTGTTTGGACACTTTGGTTTGGAATGGGACATCCGGGAAGTCACTGGCGCAGATCGCACCGAACTGCGCGGCGCAATCTCACTCTATAAAAAGCATCGCCAACTCATCCATACTGGCCAGATGGTCCGGGCAGACGTTCCTGACGCCTCGCTAATGCTCCATGGTGTTCTTGCACGCAACGATCTGGCTGCAATGCGTTCTAAGAGCCCAGACGCCGCTGCAGCACTTTTCGTTCTGGCAGCACTCACAACGTCTCCGCGGGAACAACCAGGACGGGTCGCACTTCCGGGGCTGAACCCAGAGAGCATGTACCGGGTCACCTTGGCTTTCCCCGAATCAGACGCCGGCGGTGCCACATTCATCCAGGCCTGTCCACCGCCATGGTTGGAGGGCGGCGCGCTGGCCACGGGCAAGTTCTTAGCCGAAGTCGGTTTGCCCATGCCGGTGTTGAACCCGGAACACGCCATCGTTTTGGAGGTCTTTGCGCTCGAGGGGGTACGGGAATGAGGCATTATTAAGCCATGACTTCCTCCCCGGCCGCCCCCGCAGTACCTCCGTCACGCCCCACAGAATCCCGTACAGCAGACCGCGGCGAACTGCTCATCCTCAACGGCCCCAACCTAAACTTGTTGGGCACCCGTGAGCCAGATATTTATGGCAGCGCCACCCTTGACGACGTCGCCGCGCTCACCATTGCTGCCGCCAACGCTGCAGGCTTTAGCGCCGAATGCATCCAATCCAACCATGAGGGCGATCTCATCGATGCCCTCCACTCAGCCCGGGGTACGGCAGTAGGAATCATCATCAACGCCGGCGCCTATACGCACACCTCCGTGGCCATCCGCGACGCAATTGTCGCCGTCGAACTTCCCACCGTGGAAGTCCACATCTCCAACGTGCACCGGCGTGAGGACTTCCGCCACCACTCCTACTTGTCTCCTGTGTGCGACGCCGTAATCCTCGGAGCCGGGATTTATGGCTATGAACTGGCCGTGAACTACTTAGACAAGACGCTAGCGTAAGAGCTATTTAGTGGTGCAGCTACCCGAGTTCACGGAACTGCTGAGCTGAGAAGCTGCCGCCATCACAGGTGCCACCTCATCCATGGTGAACGCGAATCCCACTGGCTCGTTGGTCGTTGACTTAGCGAACACCACGCCCACCACATGACCGGCCGGGTCCAAAAGTGGTCCCCCTGAGTTACCTGACTGGACGTTTCCGGCGAGTTGATAGACATCTAAGATGGACTTTTGAGTGCCTGTGATGTCCGGAATCAGTAGCGGACCGGACGTGATGACGGTGGCCGCGCGCACCTGTAGCGGCCCTCCCAGCGGGTAACCGGCAAAGGCCGCGGAGGCGTTGGCCGGCAGCGTCGGTGCAGTGGTCAAAGGGGTAGCGTCCAGACCATCAACAGCCAAGATCGCCAGATCCTTTACCGGGTCAAAGAACACCACTCGAGCTTTCAATGCACCCTTAGTAGCGGTTTGCACCAGCGGCATTGTCACTCCCGCCACCACGTGCGCATTAGTCAGGACTCGTTCTGGAGCCACAACAAAACCGGTGCCGGTCTGATTCTGGCCACACTGGAACGCCGTACCGGATATTTTCAGGACCGATTTAGCTGCATTGTTCCATGCGGGTGTGTTGGTGTTGGCGTCAGGGACTGCTACCGCAACGTTCGGCCCGGAAGGGTTGAGAAGTTGGGGGATGCCTTCCTCGATGACAAGCGAGCGCAACTGTGCCACGGCACCCTTGACCGGGTCCGGGGTCCACGCATCGATCTTGGAGATCACCATGGAGTTACTGAGCTGATTTGAAACAGCGGGGATGCCGAGGTTACCCACACCCAGGGCTATCACTGACACGACGGCGGCCCCCACCACCACGTTCAACGCCCCACCCATAATGCGGTTGGCAGACCGCACCGGACCCGATTTCACCCGGCGACCAATCGCACTGCCAATCCGGATGCCCACAGCATGGCCTGCGCCAATCAAAATCACAGTTACACCAATGACAAACGCCGTGCGCCATGCAGGACCGGGCGCATATTGGTTAGCGAACGGGGCAGCAAAGAAAGCGCCTACGGCTCCCGCGATGAAGCCCAATAGCCCACCAATGCTCACTAACAGTCCAACATTGAGTCCGTAGATGAGTTGCCACAGCAGCCACACAATCAACAGCGCGTCGAGCCAAGAGAAACCAAACATGTGGATCTTTCCCTTTCAGCCCTACGCAGTTCCCGGTTGGTACCGCAGCCCACATATTACCGGGCGAACCCGTGTATTCCGTGCGTGTTGAACGGACAGGGAACACCGAGGATGCCAAATTGGTCACAAAACGGGTAAAGGTCTGGAAGAATCAGTAATAAGCCATTACTGATGAGTTAGACACTTCAAGGAGATTTCATGGACATCGAGGTACTGCGCCGGGCGCCACTCTTCACGACGCTTGACGACGAGGCATTCCGCTTGGTCACTGACGAACTGGCTGAGATAGACCTTTCCCGCGGCGCTTCCGTTTTCCGCGAGGGCGACCAGGGCGACCAGCTGTACTTCATCGTTTCCGGAAAAGTGAAGCTGGGCCGGACCTCCCCCGATGGCCGCGAATCGCTCGTGGCGATCCTGGGCCCGGGCGAGCTGTTCGGGGAAATGGCCCTTTTTGATCCCGCCCCCCGCAGCACCACCGCAACCGCGGTTTCTGAAACCCGGTTGGCAGGGCTGAAGAATGAATCCCTCAACGCGCTGCTGCGAAACCGGCCCGAGGTTTCCATGCAGTTGCTCCAGGCCTTGGCCCGGCGCCTTCGCCGCACCAACGACAACCTCTCCGATCTGGTGTTCTCTGACGTCCCCGGCCGCGTGGCCAAGGCCATCCTTGACCTCGCCGACCGTTTCGGTCGCCCGGCCACGGACGGTATCCTGGTGGCTCACGAGCTCACCCAGGAAGAGCTGGCGCAACTCGTCGGAGCTTCTCGCGAGACAGTCAACAAGGCTCTGGCCGAGTTTGTTCAGCGCGGCTGGCTGCGCCTAGAGGCACGTGCGGTCGTCATTTTGGACGTCAACCGCCTGCGCCAACGCTCGCGGTAGAAGCCCTGCGCCAACACTCCCTACAAGACGTAAAGAGCGCCGCGCACCCCGGTCACATCAAGTGAACGGGACGCGCGGCGCTCTTTGTACTTCTAACGGCCACCGTGGGGGTTAGCGTTCGCGGCAGGCCGCACCTTCAGAGGCAGGAGTGGCCCGTACTTCCAGTTCGAAGGAACCTTCAGCACCGGCCAGTAGCTCTGGCTTGTATTCGTTCATGGCGCGTTTGTGGTTCAGATACGCAATACAACCGCGTGCCGCTCCCAACTTCTCCAGAATAACTTCCGCCCCCGGCACAACCAGTTCCCTCAAGGTCAGCGCGACGGTCGTATCCAAGCCGATCTCATCTCCCAATGCGGAGGTTTCCCGAGCGGCCAGAACCTCGCCTACACAAGCCCAGCGGCCCCAGACTCCCTTGCTGGAGAGGAGTTGAGGCTCCTGATTGACCGGGAGAGCCGCCGTAAAGTAACGGGTGTCAAAACGGCGGTGCGCAAAGTCGGGGGTCACCCAGTGGCTGAGCGGTTTAAGTAAATCGGTGCGCAGAGCCAATCCGCGCCGTTCCAGAAGTTGGGCAAACGTGGTGTCCTGGACAGCAATGGCTTCTCGAGCCTTCATCCATTCAGGGCCAGAAACACCTTCAACCAGGGAAGATGCATCGGCTCCGGCCAGCAGAATTCCGGTTTCTTCAAAAGTTTCTCGAATGGCGGCCACCACATGACGTTTTGCCATCTCCACATTGTCTGTGCTCAGAGCCTTCGCCCACTGCTCCGGGGACGGTCCGACCCAATCGGTGAAGTCGTCATCTGCGGGCTCGACGGTTCCCCCCGGGAAGGCTACCCGGCCCAGCGGCGAACCACCGGGTCGGTACGTCATATAGGTCGCCAGCCCGGTGGGGCTGTCCTTCAACAGCACCACCGAGGAAGCAAACCGGGCCTTGCTAGGTGTGCGGTCGCCAAAATCAACCCAAGCCTGGGCGGCTTCACGTTGATCTGCGCTTAGCGGGAAAATCCGCTTTTTGCACGCAGAACCGGCAACCACGGGGGTGCTACTGGAACTGGGCAATCAACTCAACCTCGACGGGGGAGTTAAGCGGCAAAACGGCAACCCCGACGGCGGAGCGTGCGTGCACACCGGCGTCGCCAAACACGGCACCAAAGAGCTCCGAAGCCCCATTGATCACGCCGGACTGGCCACTAAATGAAGGGTCAGAGGCTACGAAACCTACGACCTTGACGATGTGTGTCACCCGGTCTAGATCCCCGATGACGCTCTTCAGTGCCGCAATGGCGTTCAGACCGGACGTGGCGGCCAACGCTTTGGCCTCTTCAGCGCTAACTTCGGCTCCCACTTTCCCGGTAACTGTGAGCTTGCCATCAATAAAGGGCAGCTGTCCGGAGGTGTAGACGTAGTTTCCTGAGATGACGGCGGGTACGTAAGCAGCCACCGGCGCTGCGACGGCAGGCAGGGTTAGACCCATCTCCGCCAGACGCGCTTCAATGCGTGAAGTTCCTTGATTTGACGCTGTTTCCATGGTCATGCCTTCTCTCGTTTAAGGTAAGCGACGAGCCCGTTTCCGTCAGGCCCGGTTACCACCTGAACCAGCTCCCAGCCGTCCTCACCCCACTGGTCCAATATCTGCTTCGTTGCGTGGATAATAAGCGGAATCGTGGCGTACTCCCATTTGGTCATGCTTCAAAGCCTAGCCCCTACCGGTAAACTGGAAAAATGGCAGCAAAAAGACACCCCATTTTCGATACCGCCACTACCCTGGGCAAGCTCATGCTCTTCCTCGGTGTGAGCGCCGTTTGTGGGGTCATGGTGGCTGGACTGATGGTTCCTGCGGTCGCTTTGGCCGGCAACACGGCCAACGCATCCATCAACTTCTTTGAACAGTTGCCTGATGACATGAACGTGGGGGTGCCCGCGCAGTCCTCCAAGATTCTCGCGTCCGACGGCTCCTTGCTCGCCACTTTCTACGACCAGAACCGGACCGAAGTAGCCCTCGACGCGATCTCACCGTTCATGAAGAACGCAATTGTCGCCATCGAAGACGCCCGCTACTACGAACATGGCGGTATAGACACAAAGGGTCTGCTGCGTGCTGTGGTTTCCATGGTCCAAGGCGGTGGTCGTCAAGGCGCCTCCACCATCACCCAGCAGTATGTTAACAACGTCATCATCCAAACGCTTGAGGCCGCAGGACAAGGCGATCAGGCAAAAATCGGCTATGACAAGACCGCTGGCGATAAAGTCCGTGAGATCAAGCTGGCAATCGCCATGGAGAAGAAGTACTCCAAGGATGAAATATTGCAGGGGTACTTGAACTGGGTGTTCTTCGCCAATAACAATTACGGGATTGAAGCCGCGTCCACGTACTATTTCGGCGTTCACGCTAAAGATCTGACCCTCCCGCAGGCTGCTTTGCTGGCTGGTGTTGTGAACCGTCCCAGTTACTACGACCCGGTGACCAACCCCGATAATGCTCTGTCCCGGCGCAACATGGTCCTGGGAAACATGTTGGAACAGAAAATGATCGACCAGGCTCAACACGACGAGGCCGTCGCCGCCCCCGTCGGTTTGAAGGTCACACCCAGTGTGAACGGGTGCACCACGGCCGTCCGTGGAGAGTACTTTTGCCAGTACGTTTCAAATCTGATTGCCAATGACCCCGCGTATGGCAAGACGAGGGAGGCCCGTGAAAAGCTCCTCAACCAAGGCGGACTGACCATCACCACCACCCTTGATCCGGGCTTGCAGGACGCCGCACAGAGCACGTTTGAGGGATTCACCCCGGTGGCGAATAACCCGGACAAGGTGGGCCAAGCACTCGTGACCGTCCAGCCTGCCACTGGCAAGATCTTAGCGATGGCACAGAACACCAAACTCAACGCTCCGGAAGGTCAATGGAGCAGTGCCTACAACTTCGCTGTCGACAGCGTTGACAAACAAGGTAACAGCTTGGGCGGCTCTGGCGGGTTCGATGTTGGCTCAACCATCAAACCGTTCACTTTCGCCGAATGGTTGAACTCCGGACACAAGATTAATGAAGTGGTTAATGGCGCTGTGCGGCGCTACCCAACCTCACACAAGTGGACCAACACCTGCGGGACCACGTCGGGCTCCTACGACTCCAGTGATCCAGTCAATGCAGACCCTGATTTGCAAAACGCTGAAGGCGATTATTACCGGAGCCTGACTGCTCGTGAAGGACTGTACAACTCGCTCAACACCGCGACCATTGCCTCGGCAGACAAACTGGACATGTGCAACATCCAAAAGATGATGACTGCCGCCGGCATTCATGAGGGTTCAGACCCGAACAAGCCGTACGACCTCAGCAATGTCAGTAGTTTGCTTGGCAGCGGCGAAGTTTCACCGTTAACCATGGCTACAGCGTTCGCTACCTTTGCCTCCGGCGGCGTCCACTGCAATCCCGTGGCTTTGGTCTCGATCGCAAACGCGAAGGGCGAACAATTGCCGGTGCCTGGTCCGGACTGCCAGCAGAGCATCAAACCAGAAGTGGCCGCAGGCGTGGTGTCTGTTCTTCAGGACGTGCTGGCCCGCGGTTCGGGCTATCAAGTTCCCTTGAAGTTCCCGGCAGGTGCCAAGACCGGAACCACCAACATCTCCGAGCAAACGTGGACTACCGGCTTCACCAAAGGCCTTGTTACCTCCTCGTGGGTTGGCAGTCCGGAGGGCAAGAGCCGTTCCAACAACGGTTTGTTGATCGCCGGGCAACGTATTGGCTACGTGGACGGCGCCACCTATGCGGGTAAGGCCTGGCAGCAGTATATGAATGCTGTGGCCGGAAACTTTGACACCGGATCCTTCCCCCAACCGCCTGCTAGCATCGTCAACCCACCAGCACCGCCCCCCGCCGCCCCAAAGGACAAGGACGGCAAAGCCACGGCACCACCTTCCCCGCCTGCAGCTGAGAAGAAGAAGGACTGACCGGCCCCCTCATGGTATCTTCCAACACACCCCACCCCCGTCTGGCTGCCCTAGGCCAGGCGGCAGCACTTGCTGCGGCTACCGGCGTGGGGTGTGTCGCTTATGGGGTCTTCATTGAGCGGAATTGGTTCACCGTGCGGGAAGAAAACCTGGCCATCCTGCCGGCTGGATCAGCCCCGTTCAGAGTGCTGCACTTATCTGACATTCATTTCTCCCCAGGACAGCACAAGATGGCACGTTGGTTGCGTTCACTGGCTGCTCTTGAGCCTGATCTGGTGGTCAACACCGGGGACAACCTCAGCCATCCGAAGGCGATCCCTGCGCTGCTGGAAGCACTGGCGCCGCTCATGGACTTCCCCGGCGTTTTCGTTCCCGGCTCCAACGACTACTTCGCACCGCGCATGAAGAACCCCTTCGCCTACTTCTCCGGTCCTTCAAAGCTGGGATCCACGTCTCGCTCGCTCCCAATGGCCTTGGACACGGATGCCTTGCATACCGGCTTTGGTATGGGCGGTTGGGTGAATCTGACCAACCGCGCACAGTCAATTGCGCTGCGCGGGATTCGTTTTGATTTTAGCGGCGTAGATGACCCCCATCTGGGCCGCGAGCGCTACGCTGGCTGGCCTCGTGGATCGGTCAATCAGGACACGGCTCCACACGTGAAAATAGCGGTGGCGCACGCTCCTTATCAGCGGGTGCTGGATCACTTCACGGCAGACGGCGCAGATCTACTTCTGGCCGGTCACACTCATGGTGGCCAGGTCTGTCTGCCCGGTTACGGTGCGCTGGTAAGTAATTGTGACCTCCCGACCTGGCGCGCCAAGGGTCTGCACGACTGGGACTTCAAGGGGAGCACGACGCCGGTCAACGTTTCAGGTGGGATCGGCACCTCGCGCACAGCACCCTTTCGCTTCGCATGCCGACCCGAAGCCGTTGTCTTGACCCTGAGCGCCAAACCGTCCGTGTAGCGGGCTGCTAAGACTCCAGCCCCGCTGACGTAAACTGATGCTTCAGAATAGTGACGACCGCGCTAGCCGATCGTTTGATCCCTGAAGTTGGGCAGTCACACAGCAGCATGACGGAGACGGCAAACCACACAGAGGGCACGACGCTTCTAGCGTCCCTAAAAAAGCTTTCCCCACAGCTCAAACCCATTATCTGGCCGCTGATCTGGGGCCTACTCTCCGCCCTTGCTGCCAGCGTCGTCGCTCTCATGATTCCCCAGGTTTACCGGGTGTTGGTCAACACTGCCCTCCAACCCGGAAACGGGACCGGCGGCCTATGGGTGGGGGTCGGCGTCGTTCTAGGCCTGGGCATCGTGGAAGCTGGCCTGATTGCACTGCGCCGGCAATTCGTGATCGTCCCGGCCACCACGGTGGAGACGAAGATGCGCACCTCGTTTTATCGCCACTTACAGCAGCTTGCCGTGGAATTCCACGACCGATGGGGTTCGGGACAATTGCTCAGCCGCGCCATGAGCGATCTGAACTTCATGCGTCGCTGGATGGCCTTCGGCGCCATCATGCTGGTGGTGACATCACTGACGGTGGTGATCGGCGTCAGCTTGATGTTCTCCATGAGCTGGCAGCTGGGACTGATCTTCATGGCAGCCGCCGTGCCCATCGTCATTTTCGGTTTTCGCTTCCGCCGCGCCTACAGCCGGGTCAGCCGCCGGAGCCAGGATCAGGCCGGAGACCTTGCCACTGCCGTGGAGGAATCGGTCCACGGCATCCGTGTGCTCAAGGCCTTCGGCCGGGGACGGGAGGCCCTGGACGCTTTCGCCGAGCAGGCGCAGGAACTCCAGAGCACAGAGATTCTCAAAGCCCGCTCTCTGGCCGTGTTCTCGCTGGTCGTCACCCTCCTGCCCGAGCTTGCACTTGGTGCCGGGCTGGTAGTAGGTATCTTGTTAGTCTCTGCTGGCTCGCTGGACGTCGGAGCTCTGGTCGCGTTCTTTGCCACGGCCGCCGTCGTCGCGGGGCCGGTGGAGTCAATGGGACCGCTCATGGCCATGACACTCGCAGCCAAGACAGCGATCCAACGGCACTTTGAAGTGGTTGATTCCGTCAACACCATCACCGAGCCGTTGGTACCCCAGAAACTTTCCGATGTGCGGGGTGAACTCGTCTTCCACAACGTCCATTTCCGTTACCCGGACACTGCCGACGGGGTGCCCGATGTCCTCAACGGAATAGATTTGACGCTGCGCGCCGGAGAAACCATGGCGTTGGTGGGTGTGACCGGCTGCGGGAAGAGCACCCTACTCTCATTAGTACCCCGCCTCTTTGACGTCACTTCCGGCTCGATCACTCTTGACGGTACGGATGTTCGCTCACTGCCCTTGAACGATCTCCGGTCCTATGTGTCCGTGGCCTTCGAAGACACCACCTTGTTCTCCAACTCGGTTCGCGAAAACGTCTTACTGGGCGCAGTCCTCCCGCCCGCTCTTTCCGCTGGCTCCCTTTCCGCTGATGGCGTCCTGGCCCAGGCCCTGGATACTGCACAAGCAGACTTTGTGCACATGCTCCCGCAGGGAGTCGATACCTTGATTGGGGAAGAAGGGCTAAGCCTGTCCGGTGGCCAGCGTCAGCGCATAGCCCTGGCCCGCGCGATCGCCGTCCACCCAGCCGTGCTGGTGCTCGATGACCCGCTCTCTGCCCTGGACGTCAATACGGAAGAACGCGTGGAGGCTCGTCTGCGCAAGGTCTTAGAAGGTACTACTACCTTGATCGTCGCCCACAGACCTTCCACTGTGTCCATGGCGGACCGCGTCGCACTGCTCCAAGACGGTCGCATTGCCGCCGTGGGCACGCACAGCGAACTATTGGCCACTAACAGCCATTACCGATACGTGCTGGCCAGCCTGAGCGAGGAACCCCAGGACCTGGACAGCGACCTGGAGGATGATGTGGACTCAGAATCAGAACAGAAGGGCAACGCATGAGCCCCCACAGCGCAGCCCCGCTGGGGACCTCAGGTGAGGACCGCGTCGATCTCAGCCGCGCCGACAGCAAGGCGGTGCGTGCGCGGTCGGTGCGGCTACTGGGAGTTCTGCTAAAACCCGTCAGACGTCGTTTTATCCTCACGGTGGTTCTGGTGGTGCTCTCCCAGGCAGCCAAAGTTTCCGGACCGCTGTTGATCGCCTACGGCATCGACGTCGCCCTTCCAGCACTGAGCGCACAAAATGGCGCTAGTGCGCTGCAGCTCTTTGTTACCGGCGGTGGCTACATGCTGGCAGCCCTGGCTGCATCCTCACTGACGGCCGCCTATCTAACTGCTACTGCCCGCTTGAGCCAGGCGATGCTCCTGGACCTGCGTCTGCAGGTCTTTCGCCACACCCAGCGGCTGAGCCTGGAATTCCACGAAAAATATACCTCCGGACGCATCATCTCCCGGCAGACCTCCGACTTGGAAGCGCTCCGGGAGCTTTTGGACTCCGGCGTCTCGGATCTCGCGTCCGGGATCATCTTCATGACGCTGACAGCCGTGAGCATCTTCACCCTGGACGCCCTGACTGGCCTGCTGGTGCTGGCCTCCGCCGTCCCCATGTACTTTCTGACCCGCTGGTACCAGCGTCGCTCGCAAGCCGCGTACCGCTCATCCCGTGTGGTCTCGGCGAAGTTGATAGTGCACTTCATTGAAACGATGTCAGGCATCAAGGCGGTCAAAGCGTTCCGCCGCGAAGAAGCGAATGCAGCTACCTACGACGAGCTGGCTGAAGACTACCGGCGCGTCACTGTCCGCTCCATCAATCTCAACGGCATCTTCCAGCCGGGCCTGGTGTTGATAGGCAACGTCTCTGTTGCAGTGGTTTTGCTAGCTGGCGGACTGCGAGTGCTCGACGGCGGCCTTGCCGTGGGTGCGCTGCTGGCCCTGCTACTGGCCACCAAACGCTTCTTTACCCCGTTGAGCCAAATGGCCATGTTCTACAACTCATTCCAGTCTGCCCAGGCCGCCTTGGAAAAGGTGTCCGGATTGCTCGAAGAGGTCCCCACAGTGCGCCCGCCGCGCAATCCGGTTCCCCTTCCGGCAGCGCATGGGGAGATCGTTTTCAAGGATGTCGAATTCCGTTATGGGAACGGCCCGCTGATCTTGCCCCGCCTGAACCTGCACATTCCCGCGGGCCAGAGCGTCGCCGTCGTCGGTGCCACAGGGGCGGGGAAGTCAACCCTGGCTAAGCTCATTGGACGCTTCTACGACGTGAGTGCTGGTTCGCTCACGCTCGACGGCGTTGAGTTGAGCAGGCTGTCCACAGCAGATCTGCGACGGGCAATAGTGATGGTGACACAAGAAGCGTTCCTCTTCAGCGGTACCGTTGCCGAGAACATTGCCCTGGGAAAGCCGTCGGCGAGCCGGGAGGAAATTGAGGCCGCTGCGCAAGAAGTGGGCGCCGACGTGTTCATCCGAGCACTCCCCCAAGGCTACGACACCGATGTCAACAAGCGTGGCGGGCGGGTCTCTGCCGGGCAGCGACAGCTCATCTCCTTCGCACGGGCGTTCTTGGCCAACCCGGCCGTGCTGATCCTGGACGAGGCCACCTCATCGCTGGATATCCCGTCAGAGCGAATGGTCCAGGATGGACTCCACCGGCTGCTCAGTGGCGACTCGCGGGGGACAGATTCCAGTATCTCCGGCGGGCGAACAGCGTTGATCATCGCGCACCGGCTCTCCACCGTGGCCAGTGCTGATCGCGTGCTGGTGGTGCACGACGGCGAGGTGGTGGAGGACGGGTCCCCCGCGGAGTTGATTGCTGGCGGGGGCCGATTTGCCCAATTACATGGAGCCTGGCGCAATTCGTTAGTGTAGCGGAGCCGCCCTCCTCCCGATTTCGCGTTCCCCTCCTCCGTCCGCTATTCTTTAGAGGTTGCTTTTCCGGGTCTTAAAACGGTGCGGAAGACGCAATGGATCGGGGTGTGGCGCAGCTTGGTAGCGCGCGTCGTTCGGGACGACGAGGCCGCAGGTTCAAATCCTGTCACCCCGACCAGAGTCACAAGGCAGTGTCCACAAGGACGCTGCCTCTTGTGTTTATTTGCTTGTATTTAATACAGTCTTCAAAAACGATCGTGGCGCTAACCACTGAGCATCATGATCCCCGGCGATAGACTAAAGCGCACTTATGAGCCGCATGCACCATTTTCAGCAGTGCACATCGTGACCGAGCACCAGCCGCCCATCCTCAACACAGGACATTTGCGTGACTTCATGGCTTGAGGCGTTGCCAGCCTTCCTTGTGGCCCTGCTGATTCTTGGTGTGCCCGGGGCGCTGGTCATGTGGTCTTTGCGGATTCGCGGGCTAGCCGCGATCACCTTGACCCCTGCCGTCTCGGTGTCCATTCTTGGTGTCAGTGCAATCGTCGCCCCACTGCTCCACCTGCCGTGGAACTTCCCCGTAGTTTTGCTGGGGACGGCCATCACCATGGCTGCCATATTTATACTCAGACGCTTCTTTCCGGCCGTCGCCACGGCCGCGCCGCGTGACAAGAAGGGAACCGTGGGTGCCGGCCTAGCTGGTGTTCTGACAGCCATGGTCCTGACCACCACTTTCTTGGTCTTGGTAGCATCCAGCCCCGAACAGTTCACTCAGGGTTACGATTCCGTCTTCCACCTCAATGCCACGCAATACGCGGTTGAGAACTCCGACGCATCTTCCTTTGCGATTTCCCGGTTTATCTTGCCCACCGCGCCTAACAGCTTTTATCCCGCAGCCTGGCACGGTCTGGCCAGCCTTTTAGTGATTCTGACGGGAATCAGTGTTCCTGCTGCTACCAACGTCATGTGGCTGGCCGTCTCCGCCGTGGTCTGGCCGCTTTCCTGCGTGTTCTTAACCCGGGTATTGGTAGGAAACAATCGGACCGTGTTGGTGGCGGCTGGCGCCTTAGCCGCCGCATTTCCCGCTTTTCCGTACCTTTTGCTGCAGTACGGTTCCGCCTATCCCAACGCGCTGTCCAATGCGCTGGTTCCCGTGGGCATTGGCCTGGTTCTGCTCATCATCCGCCCATCGATGCACACGCTACTGTCGCCGGCACCGGCGTTGGTACTGGTCGCTTTGTTCTTGCCCGGTGCCATCCTGGCGCAACCCAACGGGGTGTTCAGCATCCTTTTAGTGCTCACTCCGCTGCTAGCATTTTTGCTGTTCGCCTGGCTGAGGACCGGATTTCACTGCAACTACCGTTCCGGTTTCATCCGGGTGGGGATCCTCCTCGTTACCGGCACAGCCCTGATGGGCGCACTTTTATTGCTGCCGCAGATCCGTAGTCTTTTCAACTACACCAGTCCTGCCTTCCTGGCGTTTCCACTTGCACTGGCGCGCAACTTTACCCATTCCCCGGATCCAGTAACGTTTCCCGCAATCGTGCTGACCCTGTTGGTTATTGCTGGCGCGTGGACTGCCGTCAAGGTGTATCGGATGCGCTGGCTAGCGGCGTCGCTGGTCTTGGTCACTTTCACCTACCCGCTCACCGCTGGCACTAATCTAACTCTGGCGAACCAGCTTTTGGCGCCTTGGTGGGACAACCCGGAACGCGTGGCCGCCTTAATGCCACTCGTGGCCGTACCGTTGGCGGCCATGGGGATTGGCTGGGGCGCCAACTACTTGGCAGTGGTGCTGGCACGCCGCAGCAACCGTAAGACCCGCAGACGCCCCAGCCAGCTACGTGTGACTAGCGCGGTGGCGGGCTTCGTCGTCGTACTGGCCGTGACCAATCCTGGATTATGGCAAATGGGCGCTGCCGTCCAGAGCGTCTACAACGTGCCAACGGAACCCAACGGGCAGGCGCAGGTAGATGCAAGTGAGTTGGCTCTAATCCATAGACTGGATCTCTACACCAAGCCAACTGACGTCATTGCCAATAACCCTTACAACGGCTCGGCACTTGCCATGGCACTGGCCGGATCGCATATGCTCTTCCCATACAGTTCGCAGGGGGACCTGACCGAGGACATGTATACACTGCGTTTTTGGCTCAACAGGGTCGGCAGTGATCAGGAAGTGTGCGCAGCTGCCAAACGGCAGGGCGTCACTTATCTGCTGGACTTTGGCACGGACTACATTCCGGCGTTCGATAACCCCAGATCCCTTTACCCGGGCGTGACACTTGCCTCAGGGTCCGAAGGTTTCACCCTGGTAGCCAAAGAGGGCCATGCCGCATTGTATAAACTCACGCTGTGCGCCGGCGTGAAACGCTAAGAGTCCCGTGTCTTTGGCTCGGCGGATGCATTTCCACCGCGTCAGAGATTAGAGTTAAACCACGAGTCCGTCAAAATGTTTGTTTGCAACGAGGAGCAAGAGTGGGAAGCAGTTTTGGTGAGCGGCTTCGTCAAGAACGGATCACGCGCAGCCTGACACAGGCGGAACTGGGCGGTTCCCTGTATTCCGCCAGCTACATCTCCTTGCTGGAGAACGGCAAGCGGGAACCCACAGCGGAGATCATCCGCCAGCTTTCCAAACAACTACGGATGGCACCCCAATCCATCGAAGAATGGGTTCAGCCAAGCTATCCGGAGGAAAGCGAATATCTGCTTGCTTCCTTGAATGCTCGGCAATGTTGGGACACCCGTGACTATGCGGCAGCCGTGGAGAGCGCCGGTAAAGCAGCAGAGCAGGCCAAAGCCAGTCGTGACACGGTCACATGGTGGAATATGGCCTATCTGCAAACCAATTCTTTGATGCGTTTAGGCAAATGCCAAGAAGCTCTCGATGTATCAGCGAGCTTGATTCGTCATCCCATGACGATCGCCAGCGCTGCCCTTTCCATGCGGACCCGTCAGGTCATGGCCGCCGCCATGATGGGTCAGGGCCGACTCCAAGAGGCCATCGAACAAGCCACCATGGCCGTAGACCTTGGAGCGGGCGACACCGAAGAAGAATACTCCTCCTACTTGGCGGCTCTTCAGACGCTGATCGGAGCCCTCACCGAGTCCGGGCGTCTGGATGAGGCATGGACCCACTGCCAGCATCTTTCCAATGCCATCAGCGCTTCCACACCCGCCCAAGCGGCCGGGGAAATGCACTGGGTCATTGGCAACGTTGCCTTCATCCGGCAGGACATACGCATGGGCTTGGACCATCATGCCCAGGCCAGCCGACTCTTATCCCCGGCTGAGGACCTTGCTCGCTGGGCACAATTCAACAAGGCTACGGCGTGGGTCAGACTGGCCGCCGGAATCGTGGAGCCTGAGACTCTTCTGGCCCTCGAACGCAGCGAACTGGCACATTCAGTGGTGGGCTCAAGCCCCACGGAAGCAATGGAAATGTCATTGTTACGTGCACGTTGGCACTTCCTCAACGATGAACCGGACAAGGCTCTGGAACTCTTAGAATCCGCCGATTTCCAGTCGGAAGAATTGCCCGCGCACATTGCCGGTGATCATTTCCTACTTCTCGGCAAAGCCCTTCAAGCTGTGGGGCGTCCCCATGAAGCTCTGACTGCCTTTAGAAATGCACGAGAATCCGCAGTCCAGACGGGCGCCGAGGACCTCAGAGCCGAAGCCGACGCGGAGATCAGCAAACTTTAGTCACACGTGATTCCGAACTAAATAAACTTTTCTCCGGTGAGACGCTCATAGGCTTCGATGTAGCGGGCGCGGGTCCGGTCAATCACTTCTTTGGGCAACGCCGGAGGCGGGGTGTTCGATGTCCGGTCCCAGCCAGATTCCGGGCCAGTGAGCCAATCACGCACGTATTGCTTGTCGAAGCTGGCTTGGGCTCGCCCCGGCTCCCATAGTTGCGCGTCCCAAAATCGTGAGGAATCCGGGGTGAGCACTTCATCTGCGAGGGTAAGAACACCCGTAGCTGGGTCGATCCCAAATTCCACTTTTGTGTCCGCCAAAATGATCCCCCGCTCCCGGGCTATGGCCTCGGCACGCGAATAAATCTCCATTGTCGCCGCACGAAGTTCGCGAGCTGACCCGTCCCCCACTGCTGCGACCATGGTTTCGAAGCTGATGTTCTCATCGTGGGTGCCGACTTCTGCCTTGGCCGACGGCGTGAAAATGGGTGCATCCAAGCGCGATCCATCACTGAGCCCTGCCGGGAGCGGCAGAGAGCACACTGTCTGTGAGATGCGGTATTCCAACAAACCGGATCCGGTCAGATACCCACGGGCAATGCACTCGATCGCAAACATATCCAACTTTTTGCACACCATGGCCCGCCCTGCCACCTCAGTGGGGACTCCTTCCTCAACCGTGGTTGCCAACACATGGTGGGGAATGTCGAGTTGGCGAAACCACCAAAGACTCAACTGGGTCAGGACACGTCCTTTGTCCGGTATTTCGCTTTCCAAGATGAAGTCGTAGGCGCTGATCCGGTCACTGGCCACTACCAGAACGACGTCGGTGCGTCCCGCATAGCTGCCCGTCCCCGACGCCGCTGGTACATACAGCTCACGTACTTTACCCGAATAGGCATGGTCCCAGCCGGGCAGAACAGGAACAGAATTTCTTGCAGAAGACATGATGAAAAAGTCCTTATCTTTCGGTGGCGGTGCCGGCAACGGTAATTTCGCCGCGTGCCGCCTTGGCCCCAATATCCGTGCGGTATTGGCCGCCTTCTAGGGAAATCTGTTCAATCCCGGCGTAGGCACGCTCGCGAGCCTCCACGAGGTCTGAGCCCAAGCCAACCACTGCCAGGACCCGGCCTCCGGCACTTATGGTGTTGCCCGACTCGTCAGTGGCCGTTCCCGCGTGCAGGACATGGACGCCGTCGAGCCGATTAGCCTTCTTCACCCCGCGAATCTTCTCTCCAGTTCGGGGGGTATCTGGGTAGTTTTCACTGGCCAGGACGACGGCGACAGCAGTCTCAGCGGACCACCGCAACTCCTCGCACTCGCTCAACTGCCCTTTGGCGGCCGCCATCAGGACACCACCGAGGGGAGTCTTTAGCCTGGCCAAGACAGCCTGGGTCTCAGGGTCTCCGAAGCGGGCGTTGAATTCAATCACGCGCATTCCGCGCTTGGTAAGCGCCAATCCGCAATACAGCACGCCCACGAAGGGTGTACCGCGGCGGGCCATCTCGTCGATCGTGGGCGCAGCCACGCGTTCGATCACCTCTGCTACGAGGTTCTCAGGCACCCATTCCAACGGCGAATATGCGCCCATGCCTCCGGTGTTGGGCCCCTCGTCGCCGTCGTAGATCCGCTTGAAATCCTGGGCCGGAGCTAGCGGCATGACCGTGTGGCCGTCGGCCAGAACAAAAAGTGAAACCTCAGGTCCATCGAGAAATTCTTCGATCACTACAGTTCCACCCGCATCAAAGCATGATTGCGCGTGGGCGAGAGCTTGTGTGCGGTCATCGGTGACCACCACACCCTTACCTGCTGCAAGCCCGTCATCCTTGACCACGTACGGGGCTCCAAAGGCGTCCAGTGCATCCGCAGCTTCGTCGGCGTTGGTGGCCACCCGCGCCATCGCCGTGGGAACTTGGGCCTCCGCCATGACAGTCTTGGCGAACGCTTTAGACGCCTCCAGCTGCGCCGCATCTTTGCTGGGCCCAAAGACCGCGATCCCCGCTGCACGTAATGCATCTGCAACCCCTGCCGCGAGTGGGGCCTCCGGGCCAACCACCACAAGGTCGCTATCAAGCTTGAGCGCCAAGGCAGTTACGGCCGCGGGATCATTGGCATCGATGGCATGAGTGGGCACAATTTCTGCCATGCCGGCGTTACCCGGAGCGGCATGAACCTCGGTGACATTGGGGTCGCGCAGTAAGGAGCGGACTATGGCATGTTCGCGGCCGCCTGGGCCAATCACTAGAACCTTCACGATCCAAGGGTACAAGGCCGGGCGCGTGGGATGGGAAGGCCGCCCATGAAACCGCGTACGTCGGGCTTCGCTGCCCGCCTGCGTCGTCTAAGATAATCGCATGATGCAGACCTTTTCGGCCCACGACGCCGTCGAACTTGCCGTTCTAGAACGCAGCGGCTTTGTAGAGTCCAGGCATCTGGGATCAGCGGTGGTCCTCGCTGGCGACGGTTCCGTGGTGACAACGCTGGGCGCCGTAGATTCTCCCATTTATCCACGATCATGCCTAAAACCTTTTCAGGCACTCGCGGCTATGCAGGCTGGCGTCCCGTTGCGCGGTGCCCAGGTTGCTGTGGCCGCTGGTAGCCACACCGGTTCTCTGGAGCACATGGATCTGGTTTCCGGGATGCTTGCCGCCACCGGACTAAGCGAAAAACACCTGGGCTGCCCCACGGCCTGGCCGTCGGACCCCGAAGCGCGTGCATGGCTGGTCCGTACTGATCGTGGAAAATCCAAACTTGCCATGAACTGCTCCGGCAAACATGCCGCATTTCTGTGGGCGTGTATGGAAAACGGTTGGGATACGGCCGGTTATTTAGACCCCGGGCATCCCCTCCAGCAGGCGGTCCGCACCGTGGTGGAGGAATACACCGAGCAGCAAGTCCACCACACGGGCGTGGATGGCTGCGGCGCACCGGTGATGGCAGTGACGCTCACCGGGCTCGCCCGTGCGTTCAGCACCTTGGCCAAGGCGCCGTCGGATAAAAACGCAAATGCCCGCACCGCCACCATTGCCACATCCATGCTCGATTACCCGTGGGCCGTGGAGGGACATGGGCAGTCCAACACCGTGGTCATGGAAGACCTAGGAGTGTTGGCGAAAACCGGGGCAGAAGGCGTTATTGCCATGGCAGCTCCGACCGGGGCCAGCGTTGTTGTGAAAATGCTTGATGGAAACGGCCGCGCCGGCACACTAGTGGCTTTGACGCTGCTGGCGGCATCCGGAGCGCTCGATGTGCCCGAGGTGGCCGAGGTCCTCAGCAAAGTTGTCCCACCCGTCCTAGGCGGCGGCGTTCGAGCCGGCAGCCTTCGGCTGGGCCATGCTGTCAGCGCCTTGTTGGATTAGAAGACCACCATGGTTGCCCGTCGGCGCATAGCGGAAACAGAAGGTCGTTCTGCCCTCCAGGCTTGGTGTCAGGGGAGTGTGGATCGGGCGGTCACGGCCATGGCTGTGCGCTATGCGCTGGAGGAAATCACGGCCAGGGCCCCCGGTAATTCAGTGGAAGTGCGGGTTCCTCCGTTCGGAGTCACACAGTGCATCGCCGGTCCCCGCCATACCCGCGGCACACCTCCCAACGTTGTCGAGTGCAACGCTGACACCTGGCTGGCGCTCGTGAGCGGGCGTACCACTTGGTCCGACGCCGTCGGGCAGGGACTCGTGGCCGCCTCTGGCCTGCGGGCAGACCTCTCCGAGGTCCTTCCCCTCTAGTTCGGCCAGTTTGGCGTAACATTCGCGGCCTTCAGGGACTAAACTCTTGACTCTGCCCACAACGCTGGGCATTGATAGTAGTTTTACACGTACTATCAGCCTCACCCTCAAATTCTGGCCAACCGCGTCGACCTTCTCAGGGAGAACCACATGCAAGCATCCACCCTCGCCTTTTATCGGCGTGGGGTTGTGGTCTGCGCCGCCGCCTCAGTCTTCCTTGCCAGCACGTTTGTTCCCAGCGCGGCACTGGGCGCCCCGGCCTCCGACCCGGTCAGCACGCAATCCCCGGCCGCACAGTCCCCGGTGGCTACACCAGCCCCATCGACGGTGGCGCCCTCTCCCGCAGTTGCCTCCGAATCCGCGCCTGGCGGACTCGCTGTTGCTCTCAAACGCGATCTAGGCATGAGCGTTGAAACGTTCAATGCCCAGGGGAAGCTTGCGGCCAAGGCTGCGGCACTTCAAAAGGAAGTCACCACAGTTGACCCCTCCGCCGTCGTCTCCCTGACAGGGAACACCATCACTGTCCACACCGAGGCGGCAGCTGCCGATGCTGCGCATGCGGCCTCGAAAGCAGCTGGAATAGCCGGAGTAGCCAAGCTCACCGTGGCACCTTCCCAGCCTGCCAACTCCGTGGCAAAAGCTGAAGCCACGAGCGTTGACGCTCTTTTTAGCGACTACGTCAAGGCTTTTGGAGCGGGAGACCTGTTCTCGGTAGCGCGGAACGCTTCGGGTGAATTCGTCATCCGTACCGGCAGAGCAACCAACACCACACCCACTCCCACGAGTTTCGCGAAGCCAGTTTCCCTGTCCGTTGCTGCATTTGCTGCCCAGTACCCAAACGTGAAGATTGAGGCAGCCGCCGGTCCGGCCGAAGCACATTTCGCTCCGGGTGATCCCTACAATTTAGTCAACGGCCAAGGCTACTTCGCAAGCGTCAATGCCAGCGATACCAACGGTTGGCTGTGCAGTGCGGGCTTCAACGCCTTCGACAAATCCGGGCACCCTGCCGTGATCTCTGCAGGGCACTGTGCCGAAGACGGGGCCGCCAAAGTCACCACACTCACCAACCCTGCCACGGACACCGCCGCCACAAACGCCCAGGGACCGGTGACCAAACTGACCCCGCTGGGGTCCTTCGGCTTCCAACAATTTGGTGGCGTGAACAACGCCTGGACCATAGAAAATCCAGACGGAACCGCGGACGGAAATATTGGCACCGATGTCTCCGTCATAGACGGGATCGCTGCGTCCCTGACACCGTTGCCTGCCGTGGCTCATTGGAGCAATGCAAGCTCCTGGAATCCTGCAACTCCGGAGCAAATTTCCCAGGACCCCGCGAACGTTCAGATTTCCGGTGTCACCAGCGCCGTGCTGGGAGCACCCGTGTGCAAATCAGGAAGAACCACTGGGTGGACGTGTGGTGCAGTGAACGAAATAGGCGTCTACGTCATTGCCGGAATCGGTTATCCCTCCCAGGATAATCCCCAGGGGAATCTTTTGGACGTGCGCGCCGTCCGTGGCTTTGCCTCGATCGGCTCCATGGCTAGTGGCCCCGGCGACTCCGGCGGTCCCGTCATTTCGGGCACTACGGCTGTAGGGCTAACGAGTGCAGGCGGTCAAATGCCTGACGGAACACTTGTGGCAATCAGCGCAGACTTACCCACTGCGCTGGCCGCCACTGACGGCTACAGCATCAAGATCTTCCTCAACGCTCCAGTGTTTGCTTCCTCCAGCCCTGTGTACCGGCAAGGGGCCATTACGGGCACGGTGCCCGGTGCGCCGGCTGGAACTACCGTCGACGTCACGATCGACGGCGCCACCACCACGGTCCCGCTCGATGCCAGTGGAGCATGGACACTTCCGGCACCGAACAAACTTGGCACGTTCCCCATCAGTGCGGTGGCCCATAGCGGATTCAACTCTTCCCTGACAACCAGCACTTCCCTCGATGTTGCCTTGGAGCCACTGCCAGAGCCGGCCACCACTGAACTGCCTGCAGCTGGCACCTCCCCAGTCTCACTTTTTACCGGAACAGGTCGCCCTGGAGCAACGCTCACCCTGGCCATCAGCAGCCAAGCAGACGCTGCCCGTACACTCAGCAATAACAAGCAACGATTTGCTACCCGAAGCCTCGCCAGTGCCACGACATTCACCACGGTTGTGGATGCCGGCGGCACGTGGACCATCCACCTCTCCCCAGCCCTCGGTTTGGGCAGCTACACCGCCACCATCATGCAAACCCTGGCTGGCTGGGCCGACTCCCCCGTGGCTACGCTTACCTTCAGCGTCATCCCTACGGCGCCGTCGTCCACTACGCTGTCCGACAACCAGCAGATTGTTTTCAATCCCGCTCCCACCACCATCTCCGGAACCAACCTTCCCGGAGCCACGATCACTTTATTGCTCAACGGCCAAAGCTACACACCAGCTGTCAATGGCAGCACATGGTCCCTGACGTTGAACGATCCGCTGGCACCCGGCGTGTACACACTTGTCTTAACCCAAAGCCTGTCCGGTGTCACTTCGGCACCCGTGACGTCCACATTTACAGTGCTCTCGCCCCCCGTAGCGGCTCTGGCGGCTAACCCATCCAGTCCCATCCCCCTGGCCAACACCGGGGTACCTTCATCCGTGGCGGGCCTCGGCGCGGCAGGAATTTTGCTGCTCATGAGCGGGGCAATCATGCTCTTCCGCAGACGCACCAGGACACTGTAGGCTCGGGAACCCCAATGAACCATAGGAGACTAGCCGTCGCAGCATTAGCCGCGGCGATGGTGGGAGCATGTGGCATGAGTGGATGTTCCGCCGGAAGCACCGCAAGTAACAGCGCGACGTCCCCAAACAGCAGTCAGCCGCAAGTCTCTGAGCAAGCCAACGATGCTCTCACCAACGACTTACTGCGATTAAACGATTCCTTGAAAATATCCCTTGGCCCGGCCTATTCCGATGCTTGGATTCAGGACAATGAATTGCACGTGGCCGTCACGACGCAAGAAGCGGAGAAAGCCGTCAAGGGGGCTGGCGCGATCCCTCAGCTAGTTGATTTCAATGCGGAGCAGCTCCAAGGAGCCGTCCAAGCCATCTCCACCTGGCAATCGCAGCTTCCCTCTCTTCAAGGTGCTGCCATCCACAAGATCATTCCCGACGGGCGCAGCGCCACCGTGAGCATTTATGTTGCCCCAGAGCAGATCGATGCCGTCGCGGCTGCGGCCGCGCGGGACAACCCAAGTGGGAAGATACCTCTGGTCATCAAGGAGTCAGCTGGCATTGCCACCCCACTTCTCACGCCTGCCACCGCACCTTAGTTGGCTGTTCTGCAGGCCTCTCAACCGGGGCTGCATTACTCCCACACCGGCCTCTCCATTTCGGGCGGTACCCTTGAACTATGACTTCCCAGCCTGTTGAGCATTCTTCAAACACTGAGCCAGTGTCCCCGCAACGGCGTGCGCTGCTGGTCCGTCGGGCCCCCAAATTTGTACCATTTCTGATCGCGGGCGCAATTCTTGGCCTTGTGGTCGCCGGCATCCTGACGCTCATTTCCCCCAGCATCGAGGCCTTTGAACCTAGTAGCATTTTCGGCTTCTTCGCAGTTCTGCTGATCCTGCCCGGCGCCGGCCTGGGTGCCGTCGTAGCCCTCATACTGGATCGCGTGAGCGTCCGGCGGGCCACACGGGCCGTCGTCGAATCCGTCCCAGAGAACGACGGCGAACAAGCGGAGTCTGGCGCTCTATAAAATGACGTTCGGCTCACGCGCCGATACATGAGATAATTCTTGTGTGACACGCGGAGACGGAAAACTTTCCCATGATCTTTTACCCGGCGAGAAGGGACCCCAGGACGCTTGTGGCGTCCTGGGCATCTGGGCACCCGGCGAAGAGGTTGCAAAACTAACCTATTACGGGCTGTATTCCTTACAGCACCGTGGCCAAGAATCTGCGGGCATCGCAACAAGCGATGGCAAACGGATCAGTGTCTACAAAGACATGGGACTCGTCTCTCAGGTCTTTGACGAATCTACTCTAAACACGCTCACCGGGCACATGGCTGTAGGCCACTGCCGGTATTCCACGACGGGTTCATCCAACTGGGCCAATGCGCAACCAACCTTGGGCGCCACAGGCAGCGGAACAGTTGCTCTGGCCCACAACGGCAACCTCACCAACTCGGCGGAACTCTACGAGATGGTGCTGGAGAAGTACGGCGTGCCTACCGCTGGCGAAATGGCACAAGGCAATACCTCTGACACCGCGCTAGTCACCACCTTGCTTCAGGGCGTGGAGGGCCGTTCCCTAGAAGAAACGGCCATGGAACTCCTACCAAAGGTGCTCGGCGCCTTCTGCTTTGTGTTCATGGATGAACGCACTCTCTACGCTGCACGCGACGCCCACGGCGTCCGTCCCCTAGTTTTGGGCCGTCTGGAAACCGGCTGGGTGGTGGCTTCAGAAGGTGCCGCCCTGGCCACAATGGGTGCAAGCTTCATCCGTGAAATTGAGCCCGGTGAGTTCATCGCAATTGACGAAGAAGGCGTGCGCAGCCAGCGCTTCGCGCCCGCCACTCCTGCTGGTTGCGTCTTTGAGTACGTGTATCTGGCCCGCCCAGACGCCACAATCGCCGGACGCTCGGTGTACGAAGCTCGCGTGGAAATGGGCCGCCAGTTGGCCCGGGAGAACCATGCAGATGCCGATCTTGTCATCCCCGTTCCGGAATCAGGCACACCAGCCGCCATCGGTTACGCCGAAGAATCCGGCATCCCGTTCGCCCACGGCTTCGTCAAGAACGCTTATGTGGGACGTACCTTCATCCAACCCAGCGAAACTCTCCGTAAACTGGGCATCCGTCTCAAGCTCAACGCTCTCGAATCCGTGATCCGCGGCAAGCGCATTGTGGTGGTAGACGATTCGATCGTCCGCGGTAACACCCAGCGCGCAGTGGTCCGCATGCTCAAGGAGGCCGGAGCCACAGAAATTCATGTGAAGATCTCCTCTCCGCCTGTGCGCTGGCCGTGCTTCTATGGAATTGACTTTGCCTCACGCGCAGAGCTCATAGCCAACGGTGCAGCAGTCGATGAAATCGCCAAGTCCATTGGCGCCGACTCGCTGGCGTACATAACCGAAGACGGCATGATCGATGCCACCTTGCAACCGCGTGAACGCCTCTGCACGGCCTGCTTCACCGGGACCTACCCGATCGAGCTTCCTTCCAGCGATCGGCTGGGCAAGAACTTACTAGAGCGAACCAAAACCGACGATGCCACTCCCTCCAACGGCTGCGAGCCTGGACCGGACTCTGAGCTGGAAAGCATCCTCACCGACAAAGACCGCACCGCCTCAAACGGTTCATAAGAAAGAGACGCCATGACCAACGCCTCCCAAGAGCGCGCCTCCATCACCTACGCCAGCGCCGGTGTTGACACCGAAGCTGGGGACCGCGCCGTCGACCTCATGAAAGAGGCTGTCAAGGCAACGCACGGTCCTTCTGTGATCGGCGGGTTTGGCGGATTTGCCGGCCTGTATGACGTCTCAAAGCTACTCACGTACAAGAAGCCGTACCTGGCCACATCCACCGATGGCGTCGGGACAAAGGTAGCTATTGCCCAGGCAATGGATATCCACGACACGATCGGGTATGACTTGGTCGGCATGGTAGTCGACGACATCGTAGTAGTGGGGGCCGAACCACTATTCATGACCGACTACATTGCCACGGGCAAGGTTGTTCCCGAACGGGTGGCAGACATTGTGCGCGGTATTGCGGCTGCCTGTAAGGTGGCCGGTACCGCGTTGGTCGGCGGTGAGACGGCCGAGCACCCTGGCCTCTTGGCCCCTGACGAATACGACGTCGCTGGCGCCTGCACAGGAGTTGTTGAGGCAGAATTACTGCTGGGCCCAGAGCGCGTGCGTGCAGGCGATGTCATCATCGCCATGGCCTCCTCCGGATTGCACTCCAACGGTTATTCTTTGGTCCGTCGCGTCATCAATCATGCAGGTTGGGCTCTGGACCGCGAGGTTTCCGAATTGGGCCGCACTCTGGGCGAAGAACTCCTAGAACCCACCCGCGTCTACGCCGCAGACTGCCTGGATCTGACACGTTTCCTACCGGTCACCGCGGAGAAAGCCGTGCACGGCTTCAGCCATGTCACAGGAGGAGGCCTGGCAGCGAATCTGGCGCGCGTTCTTCCACAGGGCCTGATCGCCACAGTGGATCGCTCCACCTGGAGCTTGCCGGCCATCTTCAACCTGGTCTCACAGCTGGGCAACGTCCCTCTTGCCGACCTGGAGCGCACACTTAACCTCGGCGTAGGTATGGTTGCCGTGGTTTCCGCCGACGCAGCCGACGACGCCGTGGCCCGCCTGAACTCCCGCGGCCTGCCGTCGTGGGTTATGGGGACTGTCGCCGCTGAGGCGGCCGACGCGGACCGTACCGGCACCGACTACACGCAGGGCGCCAAGGGAGTCGACGGCGGTGCTGTTCGCCTAGTGGGCAACTACGCGTCTTAGGATAGCGACACACCATCGTCGCGCCTGGTTGCGCTTCTCGCGCCCGGTTAACCGGGCGCGAGAAGCGCAACCAGGCGCGACGGCAGCAATATAGTTAACTGATGCGCCTGGCGTGAGGCATGCGGAATTGCAGGACGACCGCGCCACTAACCTCAGCATTCCACTGTGAGAGGGCATTAGAGAACCCCATCACGGTGCGAAGACTGTTGAGAGTGACGCCGAAGCGGTCCTAGCCTATGCGGCGGGAGTCCACTTCGTCGTCGTCCTGAAACTGATCTGCATACTTATCTTCATATGCCGAATAATCTGGCTCTGGCGGAAGCTCAATGTGATGGCTCGGGGCACGCCGAGTGGTCTCACCGAGCTCTTTTTGCAGAGCGGAATAGTCAGTGTTCGGGGAGTAGTACTTAATGTCCCGAGCCTGCTTGGTTGCCTTCGCCTTTTGACGGCCGCGCCCCATGGCGTGACCCCCTTTTTACACTTGGACCGGAGGTGGTCGCTCGGGCTGAGAGCGAGGCTCCGGAATATTCGGTCAATTTGTCGTAAGTCCTAGATTACATGAGTTCTGCAGCGATCGTGTCCGCTTATGGGTTGTTCTCCCCATGGCGAACCCCTCAATATCCTCTGCAGAGCGTCAAATGTTCGGTAGAGTGCGTTACATGGGGAGTATTTTCTAGCAAGAGCATAATTTTTGGTCTTTACGTCACCGGGTCCACTCACCATTATTTCCGTGAGCGTAGGGGCAATCCACTTCTGTCAGGCGAGAGATCTTGTGCCACCATCCGGCGCAGCAAGGAAGGTTGGTTCTTCGTGAGCGAAACGAACGATCAGAACGACGCAAGCAACGTAGATGGCAATAAAGCTGGCGAAGGCCCGCAGGCAGAGCATGAATCTCAGCTTTCCGAGACCGACTTTGAGTTGTCCCAGCCACAGCTAGGTGATGCCGCGATCAGTGCGGATGTGGCGGAGAGTGTCAATCTAGACGAGGTCGAGGCAGAGGCAGCCAAGGTGGAACGCGAAGCTGAGCGTTCAGCCCAGCTTCCCGCTTCCGAGGTGCTCTCCAACATCCCGCCCGCACGTCTGGATTTTACGGAGCACAAGGACTCCGACGTCGACGAATCAACTGTGCTGCGCACCGACTTTACGAAGCCGCCGGTAGCTAGTAACCCGTGGTCTGCACCCACGCCATCCACACCGGACCAGGCCCCTGAAGCTGCTCACGCGCCGACACCGGAACCTACAACGTCCCAGGCTCCTGCGTCGGCCTCCGCGCCTGACATGCCGCTGGAACCTCCCGCAGCCCCCGCGAATGCGCCGCAAGCTCACAACGAACCGTCCGCCCATTCCGAAACGCCAGATGGCGAGCCTCTCCCGCCAGCAACGCCGGAATCGGGAGCTGCGCCGGCCTACAAGGGCCGGGGGATCGACGACGGCTCAGGGTGGCATCGTCCACAAACGCCATGGCAGCAATCCGCAACTCCGTGGCAACCCAAAGCTAACGCGTGGCAGTCACCGGGTCAGTTGGCTCAGAGCGAAGCCGATGCTGCGGCCCTTGCCGCAGCATCGGGCAATCAACCTCCCGCACCCGGCCAGTCCCCCGAGGTTCATGGGGCCCCGATACAGCCTCCCGCGCAACCCCCTTATGGCCAACCGCCTTATGGTCAGCCGCCATACGGACAGGCGGCTTACGGACAGGCTGGCGGGCCACAAAACCAACAAGCCAACGGCCAACCAGGAGCCCAGCCGGCTTACGGTCAACCAGGCGGTCAACCGCCCTACAGCCGACCAGGAGCCCAGCCACCTTACGGTCAACCAGGCGGTCAGCCGCCTTACGGCCAAGCTGGTCCCCAGAGCTCCGGAGGACAGCCGGGAGCCCAGGCAGGAGTGCCTCCTTATGGTGCGCCAGCGCAGCGCGGCACTCCCCCCATCCCGGGCAACCCCGGCGGACCGGGTGCACCCTGGCAAAACAGCCCCGGCGGACCAGGTAATCCTGGAGGGCCAACTGGGCCTGGCGGACCGGGTGCACCCTGGCAAAATAACCCGGGAGGGCCTAGTGGTCCTGGGCGCCCACAAAGCAAGAACAAGCTGTTTATCATCTTGGGTGTAGCCGTCATCGGGATCATCCTTGTCGTCTTGCTGATCTGGATGGTTATTGGGATGCTGAGCGGTACCGCAAAGGTAAATTCAGGAGAGGCCCAGCCCGCAGCAACTGCTTCGGCAGCGCAGCAGAAGCCTTCACCGGATGCCACAGCCAAGAGTCCCGCTACGAGTCCCGCTACGCCCGCGGATGATTTTGATGTGATCGTACCTAACGCGTCACCTCTGGATTGGATTGAAGGTGACTGTCTGCGTGATTTCGCCTCCCCATCCAAGAAGGCCGACGTCGTCGTTTGCAGCAGCCCTCACTCAGCCCAGCTAGTAGGCACTTACTACTATGAGGACGGCGCTGATTTTCCCGGCACTGAGGCATTGAGCGCCAAGGGCAAGGAGGTTTGCGCGGGGGTTTCTCTCACCAATGAAGCCAAGTCGTTTAAGGATCTCAAGCAGGCCAGCGCATACCCCTCGGAATCCACCTGGACCAATTCCGGGGACCGCCGCGTTGATTGCCTGATTTCCAATCCCTCAGGCAACAACCTCAACGTCTCCCTCGTGAAGTAAGAG
>NZ_JAJJBU010000012.1 GCF_020905375.1 Arthrobacter cryoconiti | reverse complement strand
CTGGAACCATTGTTGACGGCGACACGGTCCTCGTAGACACTGCTACGGACTTTGGCGAGCTAACTGAAGACGGGATGCCGGCTGGCGAGTCTGGGCTTACGGTTAGGCGCAAATAGATAGTTGCAGGCAGAGGGGAGGGGCGTTCTCGCAAAGAATATTCTTTGCGAGAACGCCCCTCCCCTCTGCCTGCAACTATCTATTTGCGCCTAACCGTAAGCCCAGACTCGCCAGCCGGCATCCCGTCTTCAGTTAGCTCGCCAAAGTCCGTAGCAGTGTCTACGAGGACCGTGTCGCCGTCAACAATGGTTCCAGCCAGTAACTCGCGGGCCAACCGGTCACCAATCTGACGCTGCACCAGCCTGCGCAGGGGACGGGCACCATAGGCCGGATCGAAGCCACTCAATGCCAGCCAGGCCTTAGCTGAATCTGTCACCTCCAAGGTGAGCCTGCGCTCGTAGAGACGCGCGCCAAGGGATTGAACCTGCAGGTCCACAATCTTGGATAATTCCTCAACCGTAAGCGCATCAAAGATGACAATCTCGTCCAGCCGGTTAAGGAATTCTGGCTTGAATGACGCTTCCACCATGCCCATGACGGCTTTGTGCTTTTCCGCTTCCGTCAGCTGCGAATCCACCAGGAACTGCGATCCAAGGTTGGAGGTCAGCACCACTATGACATTGCGGAAGTCCACGGTGCGCCCCTGACCGTCGGTGAGGCGGCCGTCGTCGAACACCTGGAGCAAGATGTCAAAGACTTCCGGGTGCGCCTTCTCAACCTCATCGAGCAATACCACTGAGTATGGCCGACGTCGCACTGCCTCGGTCAGCTGCCCTCCCTCGTCATAGCCAACGTACCCGGGAGGGGCACCGACCAACCGCGACACCGAGTGTTTCTCCGAGTATTCGCTCATATCGATGCGGATCATGGCCCGCTCGTCATCGAAGAGGAAATCCGCCAAAGCCTTGGCCAGCTCAGTCTTGCCGACGCCCGTGGGCCCCAAGAACAAGAACGATCCGGTCGGACGGTCCGGGTCGCTAATGCCAGCCCTGGCCCGGCGGACAGCGTCAGAGACTGCCGAAACTGCTTTGCTCTGACCGATCAGCCGGGAACCCAGGACCTGCTCCATCTGCAGGAGCTTCTCACTTTCACCTTGGAGCATGCGACCAGCCGGAATACCCGTCCAAGCCGAGATGACCTCTGCAATATCGTCCGCCGTAACCTCCTCGGCCACCATGAGGTCCTTTTTGTCCGATTCCTCCTCCTCGGCGGCGGCATTGAGTTCATGCTGGAGCGCCGGGAGCTCGCCGTAGAGGATACGTGAGGCCAATTCCAGATCGCCGTCGCGCTGGGCTTTGTCGGCAACGGAGCGCCGCTCGTCCAATTTTGCTTTCAGTTCCCCCACACGGTTAAGGCCAGCCTTTTCTGCTTCCCACCGCGCGTTGAGTCCGGCCAGTTCCTCTTTTTTATCCGCCATATCCGCTCGCAACGCGTCTAGGCGCTCCAATGAGGCCGGGGCAGTTTCCCCGGATAGGGCCAGCTCTTCCATGGTTAGGCGGTCGACGGCGCGGCGCAGCTGATCGATTTCCTCCGGCGCTGAGTCGATCTCCATACGAAGACGCGACGCCGCTTCATCAACTAGGTCGATTGCCTTATCCGGCAACTGGCGTCCTGAAATATAGCGGTTGGAGAGTGTGGCCGCGGCGACAAGCGCCGAGTCAGCAATCTGAACCTTATGGTGTGCCTCATAGCGCTCCTTGAGTCCCCGGAGGATACCGATCGTGTCATCCACGCTGGGCTCGCCGACGTAGATCTGCTGGAACCGGCGTTCCAAGGCCGGATCCTTCTCAATATTTTCTCGATACTCATCCAACGTTGTGGCCCCGATCAGGCGCAATTCACCCCGAGCCAGCATCGGTTTGAGCATGTTGCCGGCATCCATTGAACCTTCTGAGGCGCCAGCACCTACCACCGTATGGATCTCGTCTATGAAGGTGACAATCTGCCCGTCGGAGGACTTTATTTCCTCCAGGACTGCCTTGAGACGCTCCTCAAATTCGCCTCGGTACTTCGCTCCAGCCACCATTGACGCTAGATCCAAACTGATCAACGTCTTCCCCCGGAGGGATTCGGGCACATCTCCAGCCACCATGCGTTGAGCTAGCCCCTCAACGACGGCCGTTTTGCCGACGCCCGGCTCTCCGATGAGCACGGGGTTGTTCTTCGTCCGGCGGCTGAGAACCTGCATGACACGGCGAATTTCCGCATCCCGTCCAATCACCGGATCAAGTTTCCCGGAACGGGCAATGGCGGTCATATCGGTGCCGTACTTCTCCAACGCCTTGAACGTATTTTCAGGGTCCGGGGTTGAGACTTTGCTGTCACCGCGCACTGTTGGCAGCGCGGCGTCGAGCCCCGCTCTGGTAGCTCCCGCTTTGCGCAGCGCATTTCCCGTAGCGCCAGCGTCTTCAGTAAGTCCCAGCAGCAAGTGTTCAGTGGAGACATATTTGTCCCCCATGGATTCGGCCGCCTGCTGGGCGGTCTGGACCGCCAAGAGCGTATTGCGGCCCAGCTGAGCCTGCGCCACCGACGTTCCAGAGGACGCAGGAAGGTTGCGGATGGCGGTGCTGGCAGCCACACTAACCACGTCAGGATCAATGCCAGCTGCCTTCAAAAGCGCAACCGCCACACCTTGACGCTGATCCATCAAAGCCTTGAGTAGATGCGCCGGCTCAACAGTTGGGTTGCCAGCCGTGGAGGCATTCATGGCTGCTGCGGAAAGCGCCTCTTGGCTCTTCGTTGTGAATTTAGCGTCCACGAGGGATCCTTTCGTTGGTCGTGCGGTCAGATTCGGTCAAATTTGGAAGTCTCACTCTCAAACTTGAGTCTAGTACGCTCAACTTATTTTTGGGGCGGCTGCAGTGAAATTTTTCCCACGGCGAAATTGGGGATATTTTTCCCACTAATTCAAGACGTGACTCTGGCTCCGCTTGAACGTGCATGATGCACCAGCAGCTTTAGACTAGGGCCATGATCTTGATCGATCCGCCCTACTGGCCCGCTCACGGAACGGTGTTCTCCCACTTGGTCTCGGACAAGTCCCTTACCGAACTTCACGACTTTGCCGCTGCGGCTGGCCTAAGAAAACGAGCCTTTGATCTGGACCACTACGACGTACCCGAGCGTCTGTATCACCGCCTTATCGTCGCCGGTGCAGCTCCAGTCTCTGGCAAGGACTTGGTTCGGGCGCTGACGGCGTCCGGTTTACGAGTCAAGGCCCGGCACCGGGGAAAGTCCACCGTCAAAGCACTCTCGTACCGCTGGAACACGGTCATGCCCGGACACCCGGAAGTGGGGGCCGGCCTGCTGGAACGTTGGAACGAACCACACCGGAATTACCACTCCGCCGTGCACTTACTAGCCGTCCTCGAGGCCCTTGATCTCCTGACCGATGTCGGCGCACCGCGCGAAGTGACACTGGCCGCATGGTTTCACGATGCGGTCTATGACGGAGTTGCCGGAAGCGATGAAGAGAAATCGGCATTTCTGGCACAATCCCAGCTTTTCGGTTTGGTTTCCGCAGTTGAAGCGGCAGAAGTGGCCCGGCTGGTCCGATTAACGGCCACCCATTCCCCCTCCCCCACTGACCTCGGAGGCGCTCTTCTGTGCGACGGCGATCTGTCGATACTGGGTAGCTCACCGGCGGACTATGCCCGCTATGTTGCCGGCGTCCGCGCCGACTACGCGCACGTCTCTACGCCTAATTTTGCGCGCGGCCGGGCGGCAGTGCTGCACTCACTACTGGCTATCGACCCCCTATTTCACACGAACCGAGGCCGGGAACTGTGGGCAGAAAACGCCAAAGTTAACATCACGAACGAATTGGTACAACTGGACTAAAAAAATTGTGGTCCCGGTAGGCTATCCATATGAGCACCCCGAATCTGCCATCCCTCTCAGAGGCTTCCCTGTCCGGATTGCCCATCCTCGAATTCGCTTTTCCCGGCCCGTTGCGCGAGCAACTCATCACCGCCATCCTCGACGGGACCAAGACATCCACCACGGGCACGCGGCTTGAATACGACGTTGAGAATGAAGCCCTGCCAATGACTGGCGCACGTGAAATTGTCATAGACTCCGCCGGCAAACCCGTGGCCGTGATCGAGATGACCGAGGTCCGCATAGCCCGGCTGGACGACGTCGACCTGCAACATGCAATCGATGAAGGGGAAGGCTATGAGAGCGTGGCTGCATGGCGTGCTGGCCACGAGTCCTTCTGGCATTCGACGAAGATGCGCGATGCCATGGGCGACCCCAATTTCACCGTCGACGACGACACTCTTCTGGTTCTGCAGCGTTTCCGGCTCGTTGGTACCGTTAGCTAGCACAAATCGGATGTCTTTGTTGCTCGCTAGTCTTGACTCATGGCCACGAAAAAAACGATCCGCGCCCCGCGTCTGACCTCCGTGCAGCTGGGTAATTTGGTGGAGAATGAGGACACATTCTTCGGCCCCGGGGAAAGCTACGACGGCCAGCGCTTCGACCGGCCCAACTTTGCCGGCACAGACCTCACCTCCACTGACTTTTTGGACTGCGAACTCAGCGGCCCGGCCTTCGACAACGCGCAGCTACGCGGCACTCGTTTCCGGGACTCGATCATCGCGGACAGCTACGCACCCGTGTTTAAGGCTTCTCGAACCAGCTGGCGTGACGTGGAGATCCGGAACCCTCGTTGGGGATCCGCCGAGCTTTATGACAGCACCTGGCAGTCAGTACGGATCGACGGCGGCAAGCTGGACTTTCTAAATATTCGATCCGCTAAAATCACCGACCTTTGCATCAGCGACTGCATCATTGGGGAACTGGACTTAGGTGGTGCCAAGGTCACCCGGATGGCGTTGCAAAACTGCCGTATCGGCACACTCGATATCCAGCAAGCCACGCTGACTGATTTTGATGTTCGAAGCACTGACTTCCGCACACTCAACGGTATCGGCTCCATGGCCGGCACTATCTTGGACGAATACCAGCTCGGATTGCTGGCACCGTTGCTCGCCGCACATTTGGGCATCACGGTTGCTTGATAGCCGTTCCTGCTAGCAACTGGCCCGCAATAGATGCTCGAAATTCGGGATTTTGCCGCCTTTTAGAGCATCTATTGCGGGCCAGTTTCAAAGGGAGACTCTTTGGAAGATCCGCCAGCATCCCCCGTGCTGAGTTCGGCAAGGGATGCAGCGATGCTTTGATGGGCGACGGCGGCAGCCCGGGCTGCGTTTAGAGTTTGGACACTCACCTCGAATCCGCTGACACGAGCCTGCAATTGCGCTAGGGCGCCCATTAACATAGCTTCTTGTTCCGCCAGGGCGTCGCGCTGCGCAATGAGATCTGCGAGCTGCTCAGTCACGACGTGGTGCCGGATGAGGGCACTCTGCGCGGCACCGTCGTGGCCGCCATCCGCAGCCTGTTCGGAATGCTTTTTTAGGACCAACTGAAGATCCGCAACCTGAAGATCTAACCTTTGCCGACTCACGGAAACATCCGCGACACCACGGCGCATCTGCTGCACTGCCGTGAACTGTTTGAACCCGGATTCGGTTGGGGTCAGCCCACCAGCTAAGGAGGCACCGGTGTCGCGCTTGGCCTTGACACCGAAGAGCCGAGCTAGCCCTCTGCGGACACCCATGGATTCACTCGGCCAGGCCGGTGTAAGTGGCTGACCAGTTCTTCAACATGGTGGCCTCAATTTCCAGCGTGCGCGTCAAGTCTGATAGATCAACCTCGCTCATGGGAGATGCGGCACTGGCCAAGGCATTTCGAATTCCTGTCGCGGTACCCGCTACCTGTTCCACTTGAACGCCAAGAGTCTTCGCATACACGGCCTGCACCGCCGGATCCGGATCGCGCTGCGCCACCAGTAGCTGCGTTTCTAACACGGTTCCTGCATGGACAAGAGTAGTGAAGATGCTGCCCAAATTTCCCGTGTACTGACGCGTGCCTGCCGCCGCTTCCAGACTCCGACGAGTGGCTTCCAAAGAATCCGCCAAGTGGACCCGCTGCTTCATGATCTCTCCAGCAGGCCCAGAGGTGGCTTCCGCCCGCACCTTGAAAGCGCTGCGTTTGGCAGATTCGTACTTCGGTTTTGACAACTTCACCAGCGTCAAAACCCCCCGCGAAACGAGCACGGCGACGGTTATTCCGACACCCACAACAATCGCGAGAATCACCAAAATGATGATCAAGAAGGCTGTTACCCCGTCCATGTACCTATGGTTTCCTGACGTCGTCATACGTTGATCTCTGGTGCAAATTAGCGTAGCACCGGCAACTGGCAGAAGAATCAGGGTCCTCCCCGATTCTTCTCCCAGCGTTGAGAGGGCACAATGAAAACATGAAGACAATCCTCAATCTTGTGTGGCTGGTGTTTGGCGGTTTCTGGCTCGCCCTCGGATATTTCTTTGCTGGCGTCCTGTGCTGCATCTTGATCGTCACCATTCCGTGGGGAATCGCTTCCTTCCGGATTGCCGGTTACGCGCTCTGGCCATTTGGACGAACGGTCGTTGAAAAGCCAGGCGGAAGCGGCTTGGCAAGTACGTTGGGAAACGTTATTTGGCTGCTCGTGGCCGGTATCTGGATTGCCATCGGCCACCTCACCTCAGCCTTTTTTATGGCGATCACCATCATTGGCATCCCACTGGCCATCGCCAATGTGAAGATGATCCCCATCTCCTTGATGCCGCTGGGCAAAGAGATCGTCCCCACCAGCGCGCCGTTCGTTCCTACTTACCACTGACAGTATTCATCGCACGCCACGATGCCGCGTAAGCTTATTCCATGCGCAATAAAGCCGATTGGCTGGACATACTGGTCAACTTCGCCAGTTTCGCCGCCATGATCATGGTTCTCACTTTCGCCAGGGTCAACCTGCCGCTGAAGATCGTCTTGGCTTTTGCCGTGTCCATCGCCATCACAGGTCTCTGGTCTTACTACAAACGCAAGATCCGGCGTCGGCCCTCCGACCCTAAACGTCTCCACGTATACAGCGTTAAGAACGTGGACGACAAATAGTGCAGATCATCCGTTACGCCGATCTCAAAGCAACACCCTGGGCCAACGGCGGTGGTCTAACGCGGCAAGTTGCTGTTGGCCCGCTAAAAACCGATTGGGACTGGCGCATTTCAATCGCCGAAGTTGCCAAAGCAGGCCCCTTTTCCGTTCTCCCCGGGATTGAGCGAATCCTGACCATCATTGACGGCGAACTCATCGCGCTCACAGTGGACGGGGTCGAGCACGCACTTGAAAAGTACCGCCCTTACCGTTTTTCTGGTGACGCGATCACGTCCGCGAGCCTGCCTACGGGCGCGCTCATGGACCTGAACCTCATGACCCGCCGGGATGTTTTCAAGGGTTACACCACCATCGTTGAGCTATCCAAAAAGCGCCCACAACCCGTTTTCGATGGCCAGTTCGCGGTCCTGTTAGCGGGAAGCGCCACAGTTTCAGCGAACGACGGCGCCACCACGGACACTCTTGGCCGCCTTGACACAGTGGTTGGCTCAGAAGAAGAACCGGCAATTTCCGGTCGCGGTTTTCTCGCCGTGCTCAGCATCGACCCCTGCTAAGCATCCAGTCTGCTGTGCAAACAAA
>NZ_JAJJBU010000011.1 GCF_020905375.1 Arthrobacter cryoconiti | reverse complement strand
TCCAACAGCTCGGGTGGATCTCGCGCAGGTGGAGCCCGCTCCGGTGGTCCGCGTAGGGCTTCGGCACCGGCGTCGAACCAGCGCCGCGGCCGCTAAGTAACCCTTACGAACTGTCCCGCAGTTGTTGTTGTAAATCCGGCTAATTAGCCGGATTTACAACAACAACTGCGGGACAGTTCGTAAGGGTTACTTAGCGGCCGCGGCGCTGGTTCGACGCCGGTGCCGAAGCCCTACGCGGACCACCGGAGCGGGCTCCACCTGCGCGAGATCCACCCGAGCTGTTGGAGTTGAAACTGCCACCCGAGGTACCGCCGGTGTTTGAGGACCATACAGCACCGGAGCCACTGCCTCGCGAAGCAGAACGTGGGGCGTCATTGCTGTGCGAAGAACCACGGGAACCGGCTCCTTGTGGTGAACGCTTGCCACGGGCGACGTCGCCGTCACGTGCCGGACGTCCGTCACGTGCCGGGCGGCCCTCGCCTGAAGAGCGGCCCTCGCCTGCGGGACGACGTCCCTCTGCGCTAAAGCGAGCCGACTGAGGCGCAGCCTCACGGCGTTCCGAACGATTGCCGTGCGCTGCTGCACTTGAACGGTCATTGGAATCGGCGGAGACACGACCGCGTCCACCCCGGCCACCACGACCGCCAGCCGTAGGGGCAGCACCGGTACGGGCACGCTTACGCTGGGCATTGGCACCGGTGGAGGACCCACCACCTTGAGCTGGTTGTTTTGCGGCGAGCAATGCTGCACGGGTGCGCGGATCAACCTTCTGGGCAACCTCGCCCACCAACGATGCAATCACCGGCGAACTGGCAGTGACGCGCTCAAAGCTCACATCAACACCGGCGGCCTTCATCAGCTTCTTCACGTCGCTCTGCTGCTCCGGCAGAGTCAAGGTGACCACAACGCCGTCGTGCCCGGCGCGGGCGGTACGGCCCGAACGGTGCAGGTACGCCTTGTGTTCCGTCGGCGGATCAACGTGGATAACCAGTTCAATGTCATCAACGTGCACGCCGCGGGCGGCAACGTCAGTGGCGACCAGGACGCGAACCCCGCCGGTGGAGAATTCAGCCAGGTTCCGGTCACGGGCATTCTGTGAGAGGTTTCCATGCAGATCTACTGCGGGGATGCCGGCGTCGGTCAGGGTCTTGGCCAGTTTGCGGGCGTGGTGCTTGGTGCGCATGAAGAGAATGCGTCGGCCGTCGCCCGACGCCAGCTCCACAATGACCTGCTTCTTCACCGTCTGGTCGTTGACCACCAAGACGTGGTGCTCCATGGTGGAGACGGCGGCCTTGGCCTCATCTACTGAATGAGTGAGCTGGTTGGAGAGGTAACGCTGGACGATTTTGTCCACACCGTTGTCCAAGGTCGCGGAGAAGAGCATGCGCTGGCCCTGGGTAGGAGTGGTGTCCAGAAGGCGCTTGACTACCGGCAAGAAACCGAGATCAGCCATGTGATCCGCTTCGTCCAGCACTGTGATCTCAACGTTTTCGAGTGAGATAATGCGCTGCTTCATAAGGTCTTCAAGACGGCCCGGGCAGGCAATAACAATATCGACGCCAGCGCGCAGGGCCTTTTCCTGACGTGCCTGGGAGACCCCGCCGTAAATGACCGTGGTGTTCAAACCCATTGCTTTGGCGAGGGGCTCGATGGTGTTGTTGAGCTGTGTTGCCAACTCACGGGTGGGTGCCAACACCAGGCCCATGGGGCGGCCAGGCTTGCGGAAGTATGGTGCTTCACGCTCGGCCAGTCGGGCTACGAGCGGAATGGCAAAAGCGATGGTCTTACCAGAGCCAGTGCGGCCGCGGCCCAGAACGTCGCGTCCTGCCAGCGTATCCGGCAAGGTCTTGACCTGGATCGGGAATGCTTCCTCGATACCGTTGGCGGCAAGCGAAGCAACAATTTCCTTGGGCGCACCAAGGGCAGCAAAAGTTGTCATGTAAAGAGAGAATCTTTCTTCAAGGCGGTTCAACGTCCCACGGCCAGTTTTGACCACGGGTTCGCCGATTCAATGCCAGAGCGTGTCAACCACCACCCGAAGAGCGGGTCCGAATGCGGAAACGGTGGGACAAGTTGAATGCGTTCATCGACGCAGAATGCGCAATACACGCATTAAGTATTCTCAGCCTACCAGTGGTACGACGCCGGACGGGCACCTTGGTGTCATATCTCACCTTCAAAATGTGGCTGGGGCGCGCTGCAGTGCCCGCCTCGATCGGTCACGGCGTGCCGTATTGGCGACGGCGTGTGAACTTTCATGCCATCCCGCCAGTTCGGCACGCCGTCGGACGAAAGCGGCGCGCGACGACGGGCCGGCACGCGGCGGGTCCGGAATGAGGCGCCGTCCCGAGCGGGCACAGCAGGTCCGCCGTCGACGTAGACCGGCCAGAAACCACCGGTACCCTTAAGGTGATGAGTGAAACCCCAGCTTCCGGACCCGCAGGTCCCGCGTCCCCCGCAGAACAACGAGCTCCACGGACCACAGATGGCACGGCCCGCGAGGTCACCCCCGGCAGTCAGGCAGCCGAAGGCACTTATCGGGCTCAGCCCGTCTCCTTCGTGCGCCGCGGCACTCGCTTACAGGGTCGTCGCCAAAAGGCCTGGGATGATCATTCTGACACCCTCGCCGTGGACGTACCCCGCCACATTTCCGATACCTCGGTACACCCCGACTACGTTTTCGACGCACAGGAGGAGTTTGGCCGCACTGCCCCCCTGGTGGTTGAGATAGGTTCCGGGCTAGGTGACGCGGTGGTCTTCGCGGCAAAGGAAAATCCGGACAAGGACTTCTTGGCCGTGGAGGTCTACACGCCAGGGCTCGCCCAAACCATCCAAAAGATCGTCGCCAACGATCTCAGCAATGTCCGCGTGGTCCAAGCCAACGCCCCGGAAGTCCTCTCCACCATGTTAGAAAAAGCTTCCGTCAGCCAAGTGTGGGTGTTTTTCCCGGATCCATGGCACAAGACAAAACACAATAAACGCCGCATGGTCAAGGACACTTTTGCCCCTCTCGTGGCTCGCGTCCTTGAACCGGGTGGAGTGTGGCGCCTGGCAACTGACTGGTCCACCTACGCCGAACAAATGCGAGATGTCGGCACGGATTCAGAGCTGTTCACCAACGCCCACGAAGGTGAACTGGTGGGCGCACAGAGCCCGCTCACGCAGGCGCGCCTAAGTGGCGTGGACTGCGAACTAAGCGAAGATCCGGACAGTGTTGGTGGTTGGTCCCCCCGCTTCGAGGGGCGTATTCTCACCAGCTTTGAAAACAAGGCACACAAAGCCGGACGCGTCATTTTTGATCTGACATTTAGACGCCTCTAGGCTCACGGGGGCGGGACAAGAAAACTATTTTTTTGCCGGAGTGAACGCAAAGTTCCCGAAAATTGGCATATTTCAAGCAAGAATTAGCGCACCCCTTTGTTGACTATTCTTTTTCTGGTAGAAAACGTGAGAAATGCCCCCTAGTCTGGTGCCATGACTGCTGAACCTTTTGTTGCCGGAGTCGATGGTCCGGCGTCGGACGCGATGTTGAAACTGGGCCGCTTTTTCACCAAATGGGACGAGACCGCCGATTCCCGGGCCGTGTTTCGCGAAGGTGGACGAAAGGGCGATATCTTCTACCGTGACCGGTGGAGTCATGACAAAGTGGTGCGCTCCACCCACGGTGTGAACTGCACGGGTTCTTGCTCGTGGAAGGTGTACGTCAAGGACGGCATCATCACGTGGGAATCGCAGCAGACGGACTACCCGTCAGTTGGTCCGGATAGCCCTGAATATGAGCCCCGTGGCTGTCCCCGCGGCGCAGCGTTCTCTTGGTACACCTATTCCCCCACCCGCGTGCGGTTCCCCTACGCCCGTGGCGTGCTGGTGGAAATGTACCGGGAGGCGAAAAAGCGCCTTGGCGACCCCGTCCTTGCCTTCGCCGAAGTGGCCGGAGATCCGCAAAAGCGCCGCCGCTACCAGAACGCCCGCGGTAAGGGCGGTTTGGTGCGCACCACGTGGGCTGAGGCCTTGGAAATCGCGGCTGCCGCACACGTGAACACCATCAAAACTTACGGCCCCGACCGGGTTTCAGGGTTCTCGCCTATCCCAGCCATGTCTATTGTCAGCCACGCCATCGGCACTCGCTTTGTGCAGTTGATCGGCGGCGTCATGACCTCTTTCTACGACTGGTATGCGGACCTTCCCGTGGCCAGCCCGCAGGTCTTTGGCGACCAGACGGACGTGCCCGAATCTGGCGACTGGTGGGATGCCACCTATCTGATGATGTGGGGCTCCAATGTCCCTGTGACCCGCACCCCGGATGCCCATTGGATGACGGAGGTGCGCTACCGAGGCACCAAGGTCATTGCCATCAGCCCGGACTATGCCGACAACACCAAGTTTGCCGATGAATGGCTTCCCGCCCAGGCAGGTACAGACGCCGCACTGGCCATGGGTATGGGGCATGTGACACTCAAGGAATTCTTTGTGGACCGGCAGGTGCCGTTCTTCCAGAGCTACGTCCGTCAGTTCACAGACCTACCGTTCCTGGTGCGCTTGGTGAAGAACGACGACGGCACGTACAACGCCGGAAAATTCCTCACCGCTGCCTTCGTCCCCGGTCATGAGAACGAAGAGGATGCCGCATTCAAGACGATGCTCTTCGACAAGGTCTCGGGGCAAGCGATCATCCCCAACGGGACCCTAGGTCACAGGTATTCCAAGACTGGTGAAGGCAAGTGGAACCTTGATTTGACCGGGATCGAACCGGCCTTGAGCATGGATGAGGTCACAACTGAATCCGTGGAAATCTTGCTGCCCTGCTTTGAGGATCCAACGGGAACAGGTTCGGTGCTACACCGTGGCGTTCCCACAACAAGGGTGGGCGAGCACTTGGTCACCACCGTGTACGACCTCATGCTGGCCCAATATGGCGTGGGCCGGGACGGCCTACCCGGAGACTGGGCCAAAGACTATAACGACACCAGCACCCCGTACACCCCTGCATGGCAGGAAGAAGTCACCTCGGTTCCGGCGCAGGCCTGTATCCGCGTGGCGCGCGAATTTGCTCGCAACGCAGAACAATCCAAGGGCCGCTCCATGATCATCATGGGCGCCGGGATCTGCCAGTGGTTCCACGGCGACACCACCTACCGTGCTGTCCTGGCCCTGGTCATGTTGACAGGCTGCATGGGCCGCAACGGTGGCGGTTGGGCTCATTATGTGGGCCAGGAGAAGACGCGCCCGCTTACCGGTTGGGTATCGCTAGCCAACGCTTTGGACTGGTCACGTCCACCGCGGACCATGATCGGTACCGGCTACTGGTATATGCACACAGACCAGTGGCGCCAGGACGGATACTCAGCAGATGCACTGAAGTCTCCTCTGTCCACGGGCAGCCTTGACGGCATGCACACAGCGGACGCCCTGGCGCAGTCCGCAAGGTTGGGCTGGATGCCGTTCTACCCGTTCTTCGATAAGAACCCATTGGACATCGCTGATCAAGCGATCGCGGCAGTGGCGGCTGGCGAGGCCCCTGATGAGAAAACATGGGTCGCACAGGCGCTGAAGAACCGCGATCTGGACCTTGCCATCGAGGACATCGACGCACCCGAGAACTGGCCACGCACCCTGATCCTGTGGCGCTCGAACCTCTTTGGTTCCTCTGCCAAGGGAAACGAATATTTCCTACGCAATTTGCTGGGCACACACAACAACGTAATGGGCCAGGACAGCGAGTCCTCGCTGAAGCCAAAAACGGTCAAGTGGCGTGAAAAAGGGCCGGAGGGGAAGCTTGATTTCCTGATGTCCGCGGACTTCCGCATGACCAGCACCACTTTGCTCTCCGACGTCGTCTTCCCCGCAGCCACGTGGTACGAGAAACACGACCTCTCCTCTACAGACATGCACCCGTTTGTGCACGCCTTTACCCCGGCGATTGACCCGCCTTGGGAAACCAAGACTGACTTTGAAATGTTCCATCTACTGGCCGAGGAATTCTCCCGGCAAGCGGCCAAACATTTGGGTACCCGCAAGGACCTGGTGAGCGTGCCGATGATCCACGACACCGTGGGCCAGATCGCCCAACCCGGCGGCGTGGTCCGCGACTGGCGCGAGGACGGCATTGAAGGCGTACCAGGGGCGAACATGCCCAACTTCACTGTTGTGGAGCGGGACTACACGGCGATCGCCCACAAGCTGGCCGCCGTCGGACCTCTGGCAGACAAACTCGGCTTCACGGTCAAGGACGTCAACTACAAACTGGATAAAGCACTCGCACACCTAGCCAAGGCGAACGGCGTCATGATGGGCGGCTTTGCCCACGGGCGCCCGGCGATCGACACCGACGCGAAAATGGCCGAGGCAGTCCTGACGTTCTCCGGAACTTGCAATGGTCAGCTGGCCGTGAGCGGATTCAAGGAACTGGAAAAGCGCACGGGGGTGAAGTTGGCGGATCTGGCGGAAGGATCCGAGGAGAAGATCATTTCGTTCGCCATGACTCAAGCCGGGCCGGTTCCTGTCATCACCTCCCCTGAATGGTCCGGCTCAGAGACGGGCGGGCGGCGCTATTCACCGTTCACGCAGAACATTGAGCGGCTCAAGCCATTCCACACGCTGACCGGGCGCATGCATTTTTTCTTGGATCACGACTGGATCATCGACATTGGCGAGGCCTTGCCGATCTACCGCCCGCCGCTGGATATGCAGCGCCTATTTGGGGAACCGAAGTTCGGTCCCAACGGGGAAAAGGAGGTGGTGGTCCGCTACCTCACCCCGCACTCCAAATGGTCCATTCACTCCGAATATCAGGACAACTTGCTCATGCTCTCGCTTTCACGCGGCGGCCCTACCGTGTGGATGAGTCCGCAGGACGCCAAGTCCATCCAGGTCATGGACAACGACTGGGTGGAAGCCGTGAACATGAACGGCGTATTGGTTGCCCGCGCAGTGGTCAGCCACCGTATGCCAGAGGGTGTGGTGTTCGTTTACCACGCACAGGAACGCACCATCGACGTGCCCAAGTCTGAAGCTACGGGACGTCGCGGCGGCATTCACAACTCCTTGACACGCCTATTGGTTAAGCCCTCCCACTTGATTGGCGCCTACGGGCAGCTGACCTATGCCTTCAATTATCTTGGCCCCACAGGAAACCAGAGAGACAACGTTTCCACCATCCGTCGCCGTTCCCAGGAGGTGCAGTACTAATGCGTGTTATGGCTCAAATGGGCATGGTCATGAACTTGGACAAATGCATTGGCTGCCACACGTGCTCAGTCACGTGCAAGCAGGCATGGACCAACAGGGCCGGGGTGGAATACGTCTGGTTCAACAACGTTGAGACCCGTCCCGGCCAAGGATATCCGCGCCGCTACGAGGACCAAGAGAAGTGGAAGGGCGGCTGGGAGCTGAACAAGCGTGGCCGCCTCAAGCTCAAGGCTGGCGGACGCGTGAAGAAGCTGTTCGGTCTCTTTGCCAACCCCATCCAACCTGAGCTCAAGGACTACTACGAGCCCTGGACCTATGACTACAAGACCCTTGTTGACGCGCCCTTGGGCGATGACTTCCCGGTCGCCAGGCCCAAGTCATTGATCACCGGCAAGGACACGAAGATCACGTGGAGCGCCAACTGGGACGATGACCTGGGTGGCACCGAGCAAATGGGACACTTGGACCCGATCGTGGAGAAGGTGCGCCGCGAGTCCGAGGACAAGATCAAATTTGAATTTGAGCAGACGTTCATGTTCTACCTGCCACGTATTTGCGAGCACTGCCTGAATCCTTCCTGCATGGCTTCCTGCCCATCCGGAGCCATTTACAAACGCGTCGAAGACGGCATTGTTCTGGTTGATCAGGACCAGTGCCGTGGTTGGCGACAGTGCATGACCGGCTGCCCGTACAAGAAGATCTACTTCAACCACAAGACCGGCAAAGCCGAGAAGTGTACGTTCTGCTACCCGCGCATTGAGGTGGGTCTGCCCACCGTGTGCTCGGAGACCTGCGTGGGCCGGCTGCGGTACTTGGGGCTTTTCCTGTACGACGCCGATGCTGTCACCGCAGCTGCCTCCGTCACCGATCCCAAGGATCTGTATCAGGCGCAGATGGATGTGCTGCTGGATCCGAACGATCCGGCCGTCATGGCAGCCGCCCGCGAGCAGGGCATCGCCGAAGACTGGATCGATGCCGCGCAAAAGTCACCCGTGTACGCCCTGACAAAGGTCTACAAGCTGGCTCTTCCGCTGCACCCTGAATACCGCACCATGCCGATGGTTTGGTACATCCCCCCGCTCTCCCCCGTGGTTGATCTGCTCCGCGAGCAGGGCCACGACGCCGAGAATCAGGACGTGCTCTTTGGCGCCATCGATGCCCTGCGTATCCCGGTTGAGTACCTGGCGGAGTTGTTTACGGCGGGGGACACCGAATTGGTCACGGAGGTTCTGCGCAAGCTCGCCGCCATGCGGGCCTACATGCGTGGTATCTCCTTGGGTAACGATCCCGATGAGTCCATTCCCGCCTCAGTAGGCATGGATGGGGCCACCATGTATGAGATGTATCGCCTCATGGCGATCGCCAAGTACGAGGAACGCTATGTGATTCCAAAGGCGCACGCCGAGCAGGCCCATGACTTGGAGGAGATGGGTTGTTCCCTGGACTTCGACGGCGGACCCGGGATGGGTTCCATGGGCAGCTCCCCCTTCGGCGAAGCCAGCGGACGGCCCACCCCCGTTGCCGTGGAAACCTTCAACGCGTTGAAGGACCGTCAAACTTCAGATTCAGTGGCCGGTGCGGATACGTTGAAGGGCCGGGTAAATTTGCTCAACTGGGATGGAAACGGCGCTCCTGCCGGCCTGTTCCCACAACACCACCCAACGGAGCCGCCAGTTGAGGCAAGCGCGGCAACCTCCGAAGGCGGGGGCGGTTCATGAGCCGCGCCGATCAGGTGACATTTCTGGCTGCCGCTTGGTGCCTGTCCTACCCCGACGAACAGCTTGTGGAACGCGTACCGCTCATGCGGGCAGCCCTCGGCGAGTTTGCCGGGGCACTGGCCGCATTTGCCCCCGTTCTCGATGCCCTCGAGAGCAAAGATTTAATGGCGTTGCAGTCTGTGTACGTGAAGGAGTTCGATCTCGGCAAGCGCCACGCCCTCCATCTTTCCTATTGGACCGATGGGGACACCCGTCGGCGCGGCGAAGTGCTAGGCGCTTTCAAGAAGGTGTACCGCGGTTCCGATACCTTGGTCGACACACGCGGGGAACTACCCGATTACTTGCCCATGGTCCTTGAGTACACGGCCACAGTGGACCTGAACGCTGGCAAGGAGTTGCTGCAGCAGTACCGGCCCAGCCTTGAGCTGATCAAGTTCGGTCTCCAACGCGACGACTTGGCGCATTCCGCTATTCTGCAAGCCATCTGCAATACGCTGCCTGGGGCTTCCCCGGCGGATGAACAAGCTGTCATGCGCATGGCTGGCTACGGTCCGCCCACAGAATCCGTAGGGCTTGACCCCTATGACCCGCGCCTGCTGCCGATGAAAGGGGCCTAAAAGTGGACATCTTGTTGTGGGGTGTTTTGCCGTACGTCATGGTTGTCATTCTGGTCGGCGGCTCTATCTGGCGCTATAAATATGACCAATTTGGCTGGACCACCAGATCCTCCCAGCTCTACGAGTCGAAGTTGCTGCGGATCGGCTCTCCCATCTTTCACTTTGGACTTCTAGCTGTCATCGCCGGGCACGTCTTTGGTCTGATCATCCCCAAATCGTGGACTGCAGCTGTCGGAATGAGCGAGGACCTGTACCATTTCAATGCGCTTTTCGTGGGCAGTGTTGCCGGGCTCGGAACTCTTGGCGGAATCATGATCCTCATCTACCGCCGTCGGAAGACTGGTCCGGTCTTCATGGCCACCACCAACAACGACAAGCTCATGTACGTGGTGCTGGTTGCGGCAATCATTTTCGGCCTGTGGACCACCTTGGCGAGCGTATTCTTCGACGAGCACGGACTCACCTACCGCGACACGGTGTCCCCATGGTTCCGCTCGCTGTTCATTTTCTCACCGAACATCACCTCCATGGCAGCCGCACCGTTGTCCTTCCACATCCATACTCTGGTGGGGATGCTGCTGTTCATGGTGTGGCCGTTTACCCGACTGGTGCACGCTTTTACCGCACCTCTGCACTACTTGTTCCGCCCTTATATTGTCTACCGCTCCCGTGACAAGGGACCCAGCGTCCGCAACCGGGCGGGATGGTCCGATGTAGGCACGCACGACCGCGACACACGGCAGCGCTAGCCGCTCGCCAAATACCATCACCGTGGGCACGTCTTAGAGGGAGAGACCATGTCAGAGAAGACCGCGCAAGCGGCAGTAAAAAAGTCGGTCGTCAAAGGCCAAGCCCTAAATCTTACGTTGGCCACGTGTGCCTCCGTGGTGGGATTTTGGGCATGGAACCTCATTGCCACACTGAGTACGTTTTACGCCACCAACATGCACCTTTCCGCAGGAACAATGGGTGCTCTGGTGGCAATGCCAATCTTTGTTGGCTCGCTGGGCCGCATAGTGGTGGGCATCCTCACCGATAAGTACGGCGGACGGGCACTCTTTACGTTTGTCCTCGTTGCCACCATTCCTCCGGTGCTCCTCGTGGCGGTGGGCGGAGTCATCAATTCCTTTGTTCTGGTACTTGTAGCTGGTTTCTTGCTGGGCGTGGCGGGCACTGTATTTGCCGTTGGCATACCATTTGTCAGCTCCTGGTATCCGCCAGCCCGCCGCGGCTTCGCCACTGGCGTATTCGGCGCTGGCATGGGTGGCACCGCCCTGGCCGCTTTCTTGAATCCGCGGCTAAAGGCGTCGATCGGCTACCTGCCCACGCACCTTCTTGTTGCCGCCCTCTTAGCCGTTATGGCTGTGCTGGTCTGGTTCTTCATGAAGAATGCCCCGGGGTGGAAGCCCACTACCGAACCCGTTGTTCCAAGGCTCCTGGATGCTGCCAAGCTCGCTGTGACCTGGAAGATGTGCTTCTTATACGCCGTCGTCTTCGGTGGATTCGTCTCCTTCGCCACGTACCTGCCAACGTACCTGCGTGACGTTTATGCCTTTGATCCCAGCTCCGCCGGTGCCAGAACAGCCGGCTTTGCCCTGGCGGCAGTGATCGCCCGACCCATCGGTGGGATCATCGCGGACAAGATCGGCTCCAAGCCGGTCGTGCTTCTCTCATTGGCCGGCGTTGCCGTTTTGGGCTGGCTCGTAGCTCTAGAGCCTGCCGCGGACGTCCAAGCAGGTCCCATATTTGTTGCCTTGGCTGCGGCTCTTGGGCTCGGCGCAGGCGGCGTATTCGCTTGGGTTGGTGCGCTTTCCCCCGAAGGGAAGGTCGGTAGTGTCAGTGGCATTGTCAGTGCCGCTGGTGGAATGGGCGGTTACTTTCCGCCCCTTATTATGGGCCTGACCTATAATTCCGAGGCCACCAGCTACAAATACGCCATCGGGCTTTCCTTGCTGGTCATCACCGCGGTGGCCGCCCTGGTCTTCACACTTGTGTTTGTACGCAAACCGGCAAAAGCTCCGGTATCTAGCGCAAAATAACTCCAATATCTAGTTCGAGGGCACGGGGAAAGATATCCCCCGTGCCCTCGTTACTTTCGTTCCCGAAGCGTCGCGCACCCGTCAAGGTGAAATAGAGCGTCAATCCCGCGTAGAATTGATTGGATGTGGCCCACCGATTGGGGCCGCACAAATCCGTAAGGAAATAAGCTCTGTGACGTATTCCTCTGCCGGTACGCAATTATTGACGCGGATCGCCGAGTTCACCGAAAAATCGGTTGTGGCGGGCCTGGTCTACACTCACGAGGGCCGAGTAGGCGAGATCACGCTCGAACCTGCCACTGGCCTTCTCTCTGGAAAAGTCATGGGTACCGCGCCCTACCGTTCCACAGCAAAACTAGTGCGAGAGCACGACGGCGTGGTGGCCTGTCGCGTGGGTATCTGCAATTGTCCTGTCCGGCAGAACTGCAAGCATGTGGTGGCTTTGATCGCAGCCGCTGAAGCTGATCCTAATTTCCAGGATTTTTTCGTCCCGGAAGAGACCCCCCACGAACCTACCTACTTGGAAACTCTGCTGGCTAAGGCCAAGGGCGGGCGTGGCGTGGCCAAGTCGCCCGCTGCCAGCGCTTCCCCGGAGGTAACTGCCGGCTGGGAATCAACACTCTCCGAGCTGCTTCCCGCTGCACTATCGACACCAGCAACTGACGCCCCTGCTCTGGGGCTACAATTTGAACTCCAAGTCCCTCCGCCACGCTTTTCTTACCGCGGACACGGGGGAAAAGTACCCTCCGCCCCCGTCCTGAATGTCCGTCCGGTCGTTATGGGTACGCGCGGTAAATGGGTCAAGACTGGTATTAGCTGGAACACGCTGGGTTACCTCAGCTATGGCCGCCAGCACGATCCCGCCCAGCTGGAATGGCTCAGCGAATTCCTTTCTTCCCACAGTCCCCGCCAGTACAGCCACAGCAGCGCCGCTTCCTGGCTGGCAGTGAACGATTTCGCCGGACGCAACTTGTGGCAGCTATTGCGAGAGGCCCGCAAGCACGGCATTTCCTTGATCCAGGCTGGCACCGGCGCCCCCGTCAGGATCTCTACCGATGACGCAGCGATCGCCCTGGACGTCACCCGGGCCACTTCCGGTGGACTGGATGTGGGTCCCTTGATTGAGGCCGCCGGGGTCACCGTCAGCGAAGCGATCGTTGGCACCATCGGTTCCCCCGCACACGGTCTATTCTTTAGCGACGAGCCGGAGACCCTCCTCAATGTGGGCAGCGGCACTTCAGGGCGCAACTCGGTAGTGCGCGGAACCATCACCTTGGCACCGCTGGCGGCCGGTACGTCCTCTTCACTGCTGGACTTTGCCTTGCGCAAGGATCTGGTACATGTACCTGCCGAGGGTGAGGAGAAGTTCCTCACCCAGTTCTATCCGCAGCTAAAACAGACCGCTCCCGTAGTCTCGGCCGATCGTTCCGTAGAGCTGCCAGCTTACGTTGAGCCCACATTGTCCCTGCTGGCAGCCTACGGGGATGACCACACTCTGCGTCTGCACTGGGAATGGCATTACCAAGTGGGCTCGCGCACCAATTCACGGCCACTGTGGCCAGAACCTGGCGAGGCCCCGGTTCGTGATAGCAGCGCCGAAGAACGGATACTCACGCTCGTCGGACAGCCATGGGATGACGTATCTGCCATGGGTGCGGCGGCGAACAACGCTTGGGGTGAGCCACGTCTAGCTGCTTCAGCCACACTCACTGGCCTGGACACCATGACATTTACGCAGACCGTCATGCCGAGGCTGCGAGATCTGCCGGGTGTGAGCGTGGAGACCAGTGGCGATCCGGCCAGCTACCGGGAAGTGACCGAAGCGCCGATCGTGAAGATCTCCACACACGCCACTGACGAGCGCGACTGGTTTGACTTGGGCATCGTCATCACCGTCGAGGGACAGTTCGTCTCTTTTGCCGCCGTGTTCTCCGCTCTGGCCGCAGGAAATTCACGCATGCTCCTACCCAGCGGAGCGTATTTCTCATTGGACCGTCCTGAGCTCCACCAGCTGCGAGCCTTGATCGACGAGGCCAGGGGAATGAACGATTCCAAGGACGGCGAACTCCGGATCAGCCGCTTCCAAGCCGGTTTATGGGACGAGTTGGCCCAGTTGGGGATCGTGGATGAGCAGGCGCAGGCGTGGCGGGCTGCTGTCTCCGGACTGCTCGACGGCGGCCCAACTGACCCGCTGCCGACACCGCCGGCCCTGAACGCAACATTGCGCCCGTACCAGTTGGACGGCTTCAACTGGTTGCACTTTTTGCACTCACACGGGCTGGGCGGAGTCTTAGCCGACGACATGGGTTTGGGAAAGACTGTCCAGACGCTGGCGCTTGTCACGCAGGTCAAGGCCGACGGCGGCAATCTGTTCCCGTTCCTTGTGGTGGCACCTACATCCGTCGTGGGCAACTGGGCCAGTGAAAGCATGAAGTTTGCACCGGGCCTCAAAGTTGTCACGGTCTCTGAGACATTTGCCAAGAGTGGCTTGGATTCGGCCGCGTTCTTTGCTGGAGCGGACATCGTCATCACGTCCTATGCCCTGTTTCGGATCGATTTTGCCGAATACTCCGCCGCGGAATTTGCCGGTCTGATCTTGGACGAGGCCCAGTTCGTCAAGAACCACCAGTCCAAGGCCTACCAGTGCGCACGGAAACTGAACGCACCATTCAAGCTGGCTGTGACAGGTACTCCGCTGGAGAACAACCTCATGGAGTTGTGGACGCTGCTCTCCATTGTGGCTCCGGGCTTGTTTTCCAGCCCCAAGCGTTTTGCCGAGTTCTACCAGCGGCCCATAGAGAGAAACGGCAACTCCGAACTACTCACAAAGCTGCGCGCACGTGTGAAGCCACTCATGCTTCGACGCACTAAGGAACAAGTCATCAAGGACTTGCCCGCCAAACAGGAACAAATCCTTGAAGTGGTCCTGAACCCGCGGCACCAAAAGGTTTACCAGACGCACCTTCAGCGAGAGCGCGCCAAGATCTTAGGGTTGCTGGAGAACGTGAATAAGAATCGTTTCACTATTTTCCAGTCGCTGACTCTGCTGCGCCAGCTGAGCTTGGACGTCTCACTCGTTGACGACGACCAGGCCGGCGTGCGCTCTTCCAAACTCGATGTGCTCTTCGAACAGCTTGAGGATGTTGTCAAAGAAGGCCACCGGGCGCTGATCTTTAGCCAGTTCACGGGCTTTTTAGCTAAGGTCCGGGATCGTCTCACGGCTGAAAACATCCCCTTCACCTATCTTGACGGGTCCACCCGGAACAGGACCGCCGTCGTCGACGAGTTTAAAACTGGCACCGCCCCGCTGTTTTTGATCAGTCTCAAGGCCGGTGGATTTGGACTTAACCTCACCGAGGCTGACTACGTGTTCATCTTGGATCCATGGTGGAATCCTGCTTCTGAGGCGCAGGCTGTGGACCGGACACACCGGATCGGGCAAAAGAAGAACGTCATGGTGTACCGCTTGGTAGCTAAGGACACCATTGAAGAAAAGGTGATGGCGCTCAAAGCTAAGAAATCTCAGCTGTTCACTGACGTCATGAGCGGGGATTCTCTCTCCAGCGGAGCACTGACAGCCACGGATCTAGCAGGCCTGTTCAGCGAATAGACGAACATCTACCGGTGACGGCGTGCCAAAGTGGTGAGGGACCCTGAAATTTCAGGGTCCCTCACCACTTTGGCACGCCGTCAGCGCTGCGGGCGCCAGACGACGACGGCCTGGCTGCGGGCCCGTGGCCGCTGACCACGGGCAAGCGCCACAATGTCGTCCCCGGTCAGCCCAGCAGCGAACACCCGGCTGTTGGGGCGCGGCGGACGCGATTGGACCTCCGCAATGGCGGCTTCAAGCGCATCCCCGAGTTCCACGACCTTGGATCGGAGCGCCTCCACCTGATTCTCCAGCTGCATGATCCGCCGGATCCCTTCCAAGGACACCCCCTCCTGCGAGAGGCGCTGCACTTCACGGAGCATGTCGACGTCGTACTGTGAGTAGCGCCGTGAGCGTCCCGGAGCGCGGTTGGGCTTGACGATGCCGAGGCGATCATACTGACGCAGAGTCTGCGGGTGCATCTCCGCCAATTCTGCTGCCACGGAGATCACGAAGATGGGTGCATAGGGGTCAACTATCATTGCGATCTCCTTTCCTTGCGCTATCTAGTTCGGAAACTGGCTACTAGAGCTTGGCTTTTGCCGCGAGATGGCCGCGGGGGTCCCCGTCAGAGGTCGCTGCGGCGAAGGCCTTGACTGCCTCTTCGGCTTCCTTAGTGAGCTTTTGCGGCACCGCCACGTCAATTGTGACCAGAAGGTCACCGGCACCTTGTTTAGTCTTCACTCCGGCACCCTTGACACGCAGGGTACGCCCAGACGGAGTTCCGGTAGGGACCCGGACTCGGACCGTGTCCCCGGTCAGGGTGGGGACGCTGATGTCCGCACCGAGGGCAGCTTCGGGGAATGTGACCGGAACGTGGATACGAATATTATTGCCGTCACGGACAAAGAAGTCGTGAGGCTTGACGTGCACGCTGACCACCAGATCGCCGGAGCCACCCGAGCCGGACTGCCCTTTTCCTTTGACGCGGACCTTCTGGCCATCCTTGATACCGGCCGGAATACGCACGTCAATGGTTTCCCCACTGGGTTCACGCAGGCCTATCTTGGTTCCGTTGATGGATCCACCGAAGGAAATAGTGGTCGACGCCGTCCGGTCGGCACCCTTCGACGGCGCAGCTTGGAAGCCGCCAAAGCCGCCCCCACCGCCACCAAAGAGGTCGGCGAATTCTGGAGGTAGTCCGGAGCCGCCATATCCTGGGGAACTGCGCCGGGCACCGCCGCGTCCACCACCGAAGATGTCACCAAATACGTCCTCAAAACCCGTCGGACCACCTTGCCCGCCAGCACCTCCGGCGCTGAAACGGGCCCCGCCACCCATGGCACGGATAGCGTCGTACTGTTCGCGGTCCTCTTTATCCGAGAGCACCGAGTACGCCTCTGAAATGTTCTTAAACATTGTTTCAGCTTTGGGGTCCCCGGCGTTGGTGTCAGGGTGATGCTTGCGGGCCAATTTGCGGTACGACTTCTTGATGTCGGCGTCCGACGCATCCTTGGACACCCCAAGGATCTTGTAGAAGTCCTTCTCTGCCCAATCCTGACTTGCCAAGACGCCTCCTGTTCAATAGTTAGTAGTTTGCTGCCGGCGGTCGGGTGCCCTGTGAAAGAGCACGCGACCACCGGGGAGCGCTTGGGTGGGCCCACAGTTCCGAGGGCCCCCGAGTGAGCTTGCGACCACCTGGAACGAACTGGTGGGCCCACAGTTCCGAGGGCCCCCGAGTGAGCTTGCGAGCTCGGGGAGGAACTGGGGACTATTCCGGCACGGAGACGATTACCTGCGCAGCGCGCAGGATCCGGTCCCCAGACTTGTAGCCCTTGCGCAACACCTGACTGACAGTGTCAATCTCGACGTCGGCCGAAGCCTGCTGGATGAGAGCCTCATGGACGGTGGGGTCGAACGGGACACCAACGGCGTCGATCCGTTCTAGACCATACGTCTCTAAAGCAGTTTCCAGCTTAGTCGCGATCGAGGCAAACGGGCCCTGGACAATATCGCCATGGGTTCGCCCAGCGTCAATGTCGTCCAGAACCGGAAGCAGGGAGTTCAAAACGCCGATCACGGCCATCTGTCCGGCAACGGCCCGATCGCGCTCGACGCGCTTGCGGTAGTTGACGTACTCAGCCTGTAGGCGCAGCAGATCGTTTTTCAGTTCTGCTGCATCTCCGGCCGCTCCCTGAACCACTGAGTCCTCCGGCTGTACCTCAACACCGTTGAGGATATCTTCGGCTTGAGAAAGTGCATCGCCTTCGGCGTCGGTGTTCTTGGCAGCAGCGTCGTCGGGATTCTCTTCGGGAATCTCTTCAGAGTTTTGCGAATCAGCCATGACTACTTCTTCTCGTCTGCGTCTTCGTCGATGATCTCTGCATCTACGATGTCTTCTTCGGGAGCGCCATCCGTGGTGGCACCTTCGGTTGCATCGGTGTCAGAGCTTGCACCTTCGGCGGATGCTGCAGCGTAGATAGCCTCGCCCAGCTTCGACTGGGAGGCCTGCAACTTCTCAAACGCTGTCTTCACGGCTGCGTCATCGTCGCCGGCAAGAGCCGTCTTCAACTCGGTCACGTCAGCCTTGACAGTGTCTTTGACGTCTTCTGGCAGCTTGTCATCGTTGTCGGCAAGGATCTTATCCACCGAGTAGTGCAGTTGCTCCGCGGAGTTACGCAGATCGGCTGTCTCACGACGGGCCTTGTCTTCTGCAGCGTGCTCCTCGGCCTCCTGAACCATGCGCTCGATGTCTTCCTTGGACAAGGAAGAACCGCCGGTGATGGTCATGGACTGCTCCACACCGGTGCCCTTGTCCTTAGCGGAGACGTGCACAATTCCGTTGGCGTCGATGTCAAAGGTGACTTCAACCTGCGGGACACCGCGAGGAGCAGGCGCAATGCCTGTCAGCTCGAACGTGCCCAGCGGCTTGTTGTCCCGAGTGAACTGACGCTCACCCTGGAAGACCTGGATGGCCACTGAGGGCTGGTTGTCATCAGCGGTGGTGAAGGTCTCGGAACGCTTGGTGGGGATGGCCGTGTTGCGTTCGATCAGGTTGGTCATCACCCCGCCCTTGGTTTCAATACCTAGGGACAACGGCGTGACGTCGATGAGCAGAACGTCCTTGCGCTCGCCCTTCAGGACACCGGCCTGCAGTGCGGCACCAACGGCCACTACCTCATCCGGGTTGACGCCCTTGTTGGGCTCCTTGCCGCCGGCTAGTTCCTTGACCAATTCAACAACAGCAGGCATACGGGTGGAGCCGCCGACGAGCACGATGTGATCGATGTCAGAAACCTTGATGTTGGCTTCCTTGATGACATCGTTGAACGGCTTCTTGGTGCGCTCGAGCAGGTCCTTGGTCAGGTCCTGGAACTTGGCGCGCGTTAGTTGCTCATCCAAGTGGACCGGACCGTCGGGGGTGACGGAGAGGTACTGCAAGGAGATGTTGGTGCTGGTAGAGGAGGAGAGTTCCTTCTTGGCCTGCTCAGCTGATTCCTTCAGGCGTTGCAAGGCAATCTTGTCTTTGGAGAGGTCGATTCCCTTGACCTTGAGCTGGTTCAGCAGCCAGTCGACCACACGCTGATCCCAGTCGTCGCCGCCGAGACGGTTGTCACCGTACGTAGCGCGGACCTGAATGGTGGAGAAGTCATCTTCGTCTTTGCCAACTTCAAGCAAGGAAACATCGAACGTTCCGCCGCCCAAGTCGAAGACCAAGATGAGTTCGTCCTCTTTACCCTTGTCCAAGCCGTAAGCCAGGGCAGCCGCGGTGGGCTCGTTGACAATGCGCAGTACATTCAGTCCTGCGATCTCTCCGGCTTCCTTGGTAGCCTGACGCTCGGCATCGTTGAAGTAGGCCGGAACCGTGACCACAGCGTCGGTGACTTTCTCGCCCAGGTATGCTTCGGCGTCGTTCTTGAGCTTCATCAAGATACGTGCGGAGATTTCCTGGGGGGTGTACTTCTTCTCATCGATTCCAACGGTCCAGTCAGTGCCCATATGGCGCTTGACGGAAGAGATGGTGCGGTCGATGTTGTTGACTGCTTGGCGCTTGGCGATCTCCCCAACGAGGACGTCGCCGTTCTTGGCGAACGCGACGACGGAAGGTGTGGTGCGGCCGCCTTCAGCGTTCGCAATGACGGTGGGCTCACCACCTTCGAGCACGGAGACGACAGAGTTGGTGGTTCCGAGGTCAATACCTACGGCACGTGACATAAGTGGATCCTTTCATGGGCCGCTGCCTCAACAAGTCCTGAAGCCGGATGGCCCCAAGTTCGCCCAATCAGCGGGTTTGAGCGTTCTGCACTCAACTTTACTCAATCTCATTTCCGTGTCAAATAGAGTTGAGCGTATTCGACTCAACTTTCACGTAGAGCGAACAGCGCGCGGCATAGGGTGGGGTTTCACGTGTCAAGAACGGATGTATTTGGGCCCGCGCCCGCACGGTTCCACAGTGTGGAACCGCTGGCACGGGCTGACGGTGCAGGCGTAGGCTCCCCCCATGAACGCTCACGCCAGCAACGCTCACGCCCGCAACGGCTCCGGTGATGTCTACACACACGGACACCATGAAAGTGTTTTGAGATCCCACCTATCGCGCACAGCAGAGAACTGCGCCGCTTATCTACTCCCGTACCTCCAGCCCGGGATGCGAGTCCTGGATATTGGTTCCGGGCCGGGTACCATCACCACTGACTTTGCCCGGCTGGTGGCACCCGGGCAGGTGGTGGGCATGGACCGTTCCCCGGATGTGGTTGCCGCGGCAACACTGCTGGCCACCGATCAGCACCTGGAGAACCTGAGTTTCACTACCGGCGATGTGTACGCCATGGACTTCGCGGCAGACACCTTTGACGTGGTCCACGCCCATCAGCTTCTGCAGCACGTCAGTGATCCCGTTGCGGCGCTTAGGGAAATGCGCCGCGTTGCTAGAACCGGCGGGGTGGTGGCAGTACGCGACGCCGATTTTCACGCCATGTCCTGGTACCCGCAGCTTCCTGCCATGGATGAGTGGATGGACCTCTATCAGCAGCTGGCCCGACATAACGATGCCGAGCCCGACGCCGGACGGCGACTCATCCATTGGGCGCACGCCGCCGGATTTACTGATGTGGCTCCCTCAAGCAACAACTGGCTGTACGCAACAACTGAGCAGCGCGCATGGCTGGCAGGGGTGTGGTCGGATCGAGTGGAAAAGTCTGCGTTTGCCGAACAGGCCATCGCTTACGGGCTCGCGGACAATGCCGCCTTGGCACGGATTGCAGCGGGATGGCGGGAGTGGGGCCAGTCCCCTGATGGCTGGTTTGTCATGCCAAACGGGCAAATAATCGCTCGAGCCTAATGCGCCGTAGTGTGGCGAAAATGACGCCGTCCTGCAGACCGTAAGCTTGGCTGGTGGAATTTACCTTATGGCTGGGCCTGGTCGGTGCCGGCGCAATGATCAGTCTGACGCCGGGCGCGGGCGCCATCAACACCATGTCCAACGCGCTTTCATCCGGCTTCCGGCGCTCCTTCTGGGGCATCTTGGGCCAGCAGTTGGCCCTGGTAATCCACGTGATCATCGTGGCCGCTGGTGTGGGTCTGCTGGTATCTAGCTCGCCCTTCCTTTTTGCCTTGGTCCGCTATGTGGGCGCCGCGTATCTGGTGTATCTGGGGATTCGTAAATTATTAGCGAAGACCGAGAAGGACGACGCCGGTGACTCACCTGCCGCCGTCGAGTCGGGTTTTTCGATGTTCCGCCGCGGGCTGTGGGTGAACCTTCTCAACCCCAAGGCTATTGTTTTCTTCCTCGCGTTCATGCCTCAGTTCATCCGGCCGGAGCGGCCGTTGATGACACAGTACGTGGAGTTGACGGCCACCGTGGTCGTCATTGACATCCTTGTTATGTGGTTCATTTTTGCGGCGGGCGCCAAGCAACTTAAACACCTGACCACCAGCGATCGCGGGCAGCTGATCCTCAACCGCATCTTCGGCATTTTGTTCATTTGCGTGGGCATTTTGTTAGCACTGATCTAAGCCGGCATGAACGACAGGGCGTTTCCGGTGCTGCCCTGCTCGCAGAACTTGCACAGCTACTGCGTTTCCCGGCAGAATCCACTACGTGAACACCAACGGATTCGGCCATCCCCCCGTGCCTTCAAGTGACGCGGCCAGCCTTCGCGAACCCATGCCGTGGATGAGCCGGCGCCAGACCGGAGGTCCATACCGGCTGCCGGGCCTGCAGTATCCGCTTGGCGCTCTGATTTATGGTCTGGTTTTCGTTTCCTTGGGTATTATTGCCCTGCTCTACACGGCAGGGGCCGGTTCAGAAGGGTTGGCTGCTGGCGTCTGGATATTGCTCATCAGCGCCGGACTCGGCGTCTGGATGATCGTCATCGCGGCAGTCCGTTGGCCCTGGTACCGCAAATACGTCCAGCTACACGGCCATCCACCTTTCTAGAACCTTCGGGCCAACTCGGCTCCTGCGTCTAGATAGACTTTGTTCATGAGGACCCTGTACCGCAGCGACACGCCCTGGAACTCGGCGGCCAGCGGCGCAGCACGTTCCGCCGCCACCCCTGAGTTGCGCGAGCCCACGCGTGACTAATGCCCGCCGCCCGGTCATCATCGCCATCGATGGCCGCTCCGGCTCAGGAAAAACGACGCTCGCCGTGGAACTGGCAGCCCTGTTGCGCCGCCACCGGAGCGTGTCTCTGTTCCACCTTGAGGATATTTACCCGGGCTGGGATGGGCTCGCCGACGGCGTGGACCGCTACATCACCACCGTCTTGACCCCACTGCATCGCGGACTTAGCGCAACCTGGACGGCATGGGACTGGGCCAATGGGAAGGACGGCGCCTCCCGCACTACCGTTGCGGCCGACGTCGTACTGGTGGAAGGGGTGGGGGCTGCTCACCTCGGGGCCAGGGATCTGCTGGATGCGTTCATTTGGGTGGACGCCCCCTCCTCTGTCCGCAAGGAGCGGGCCATGGAACGTGATGGGGACACCTACGCACCGTTTTGGGACCGTTGGGCCACTGCGGAGGAGCTATTTTTTGCCCACGACGCCGCCGCTGCCGCGGACATCGTGGTGGACACCTCGCGCGGGGTTGGTGCGTCACCGGAGCGCGTACTCGCAGCACTGACGGAACTTGCCACACTGGAATCCCTGCTGGCACCGGAACTGGCACGGCGCCGTGGGTTAGAACTTAGCGTGGAGCGGATACAAAACTATCCCGAGCCCGAAGGAATGTTCGCTGCCTTGTATGGGGAATCAGGGAACGCCGTATGGCTGGATAGTTCAATCGCAGACCAGGCGGGCGCGCTCGATCAGCCCACCGGTCGCGCACGTTTTTCCATCATGGCTGATGAATCAGGAAGCTTTGGCCGCACGGCCGAGCACAGCGCTGGCGTCACGACGGTACGTTCCGGCGAAGTCACCACCCGTATCCGGGCACCATTTTTTCGTTGGCTGGATACCGTGTGGGGTAGAAAGGCCGTGCGAGCCCCTGCACACTATCCTGGCGAATTCACACTCGGCTGGCTCGGCTGGCTCGGCTACGAGCTCAAGGAAGAAAGCATGCGGAGAACGCAGAACGCCGCAGATCCTCTAGACCCGGGACCACAGTCTTCGGCAATGCTGCTGTTCGCGGGCCGGGCTCTCGTGTTCGACCACCAGGAGAGGTGTTTGTTCCTGTTGACCCTGGTGGACCCCAATAACCAATCTTCCCCGGACGAGGCAGCTCTTTGGCTGCGGCACGTTCATCGGGTGCTGGCTGCGGCACCCGCTGTCCCTGTTCCTGCCTCTGCCCCCACGCCGCGAACTACTCTGACTCCGTCACCCACTTTTACTCTGCGGGACACGGAGCGCCGCTATAAAGACATGATCGCAGCAGCCCACGAGGAGATTCGGGAGGGAAATTCCTACGAAGTGTGCTTGACCACACAGTTGCGTGCGCACTCCCTGGAACAGATCGATGCGTGGGAAACGTACCGTGCCCTGCGCCGACGCAGTCCGGCACCATTTGCTGCGTTCTTGCGCTTAGGATCGCTGAGCGTGTGCAGCACGTCGCCGGAACGGTTCCTGCGCATGGATTCGGCTGGGCTGATGCGTGCCGAGCCCATTAAGGGTACGCGTCGCCGTGACCGGGACCCAACGGTGGACGCCGCGCTGCGCCACGATCTGTGCACATCGGAAAAGGACCGGGCGGAGAACGTGATGATCGTAGATCTGCTGCGCAACGATCTCTCCCACTTTGCCTTGCCGGATACTCTCACCGTCCCACGACTGTGCGCCCTTGAAAGTTATGCGAGCGTTCATCAGCTGGTGAGCACGATCGAGGCACGGCTGGCTCCGGGGCGCTCACGCGCGCAGGCCCTGGCCGCGGCATTTCCGGCCGGGTCAATGACAGGCGCACCCAAGATACGCACCATGTCCATTTTGGAAGAATTGGAATCTGGGCCCCGCGGAGTATATTCCGGGGCAATCGGCTATTTTTCCCTCAATGCCGCCACGGATCTATCCGTCACGATCCGCACGCTCGTCCTCGTAACGGCCGACGACGGCGGCACGCACCTGTCGCTGGGAGTCGGAGGTGCCATTACGGCCGACTCCGACGACGAAGCGGAGTGGCAGGAGATCCAGGCTAAGGCTTACGGTGTTCTCTCAACGCTCGGGGCAGAGTTCCCAAGCTAGAAACGCCGTGTCCAGGACTTGGACTGTGAGCTGTGAACCGTGCGCCTACTAAGCAACCGTCGCCGTCAGTCGAGCAACGTTGTCAACGTATCTGGCCAGGATGGGCCGGTTTACCCACTCTTCCAAGTTCAGTTCCCGACAAACGCTCCGGTACTCCTCTTCAACCTCGTGCATCTGTTTGACCACATCTTTATCGATCATCATCACGGACACTTCAAGGTTGAGGGAAAAGCTACGCATGTCCATGTTGGAGGAGCCGATGATCGCCACGTCTTGATCAACAGTAAAGTGCTTAGCGTGCAGTACCAGCGGTTTGGGGTACAGGAAGATCCGCACCCCTGCCTTCAACAAGGCCTCGTAATAGGAACGCTGAGCATGATGGACCAAGAACTGATCTCCAACTTCGGACACAAATAGCTCCACGTGGACCCCGCGCTGGGCCGCCGTCGTAATCGCGTAAAGCAGGGAGTCATCCGGCACAAAATACGGGCTGGAGATAGTGACTCGTTCCTGCGCCGAATACAGCAAAGTGTTGAACAGCCGTAAATTGTTTTCAGTGACAAAACCTGGCCCGCTGGGCACAACCTGACACAGCACGCCGCCGGTGAATGAGTTCCAATGGTGCGTCGCGAGCTGCGATTCGAGGTTTTCCTCCGTCTCACTGGACCAGTCGGTGGCGAACATGACGTTCAGCGTCCCCACTATCGGACCTTCCAGCCTGGCCATGAGTTCCACCCATTGACGGCCAATCTTGGCATTGTGTTTCTTGCGATACGTCGGCTCTATGAGGTTTTGTGAACCTGTGTAGCCAACTCGCCCATCCACCACCAGAATTTTGCGGTGATTGCGCAGATCTGGGCGGCGCCATTGACCTCTTACGGGTAGTAGGGGCAGCATACGCCGCCACAAGATCTTGCTGCCTTCCAGACGGCGGATCATCCCACGGTAGCCCGGAACCCGCAGCGAACCGATATGGTCAAAGAGCACGCGGACACGCACGCCACGTTGCGCAGCCGCCTCCAATTCCCGGAACAGGTTCTCCGTTGCCGAGTCTGAGCTCATGATGTAAAACTCAGCGTTAACGTAGTCAGTGGCGGTGCGCACTTCCGCGGCCATGGCGTCCAAAGACTCTTGATAGCCGCGCACTAGCTGTACCTGGTTCCCGCCCAATGCAGGAAAGTACCCCAAGTTCCGGTTAAGTTCGACGGCGGAATTTATCCAGGCTGGACCGTCATAGGCGGGCACCTGCTTAGCAATTTCGGCGGTGCCTTCTACAATGCGGATGTTGACAGAGTCTTGAGTCTGACGCCTGTGCCGCGAAAGCCGGAAATTTCCGAACATGAGGAACAGCAAGAAGCCAATGTAGGGCAGAAAGAAGATGCACAGCAGCCATGCCATCGCTGTCGTGGGGCGGCGATTGCCGGGGATCACACCCAACACGACGATGCGAATAATGAGGTCCGCGAGCACCACCAGCACAGACACCCACGCACTGGGTGTGGGCACTGTCAACGTCGTCCAAATCAAGCAGGCCTCCTGGTCGCCAACGTGGGTGAGCCCAGCCTACCGGCTGGGCGCGATCAGCCTGGTTGTGACGCACCTGAGACACACCTGGGACACACCTGAGACACAGTATGCGCATTATGCTCGCTGTATGACTGTTTTGGTGTTTTTGGATCCCGCATTTTTTGACGGCCGCATTGTCGACGCCCACGTTCCTGCCATCATGGCCACGGATCAGGGGGTAACTCGCGGAGACGGCATCTTTGAATCGCTGCTGGCCGTCAATGGGGTCCCGCGCAAGCTCCAAGCGCATCTTGACCGCTTGGCCGGCTCTGCCCGGTCCATGCAGCTCACCCTTCCGGACGCGGATATCTGGAAGCGTGCCATTGCCACTGCTCTCACCACTTTTGTTGCAGCGTCGCCACAAGCCCCTGATGAGCACGGCAACACGAGTGTGCTCATCAAATTGATATGCACCCGTGGTCCCGAGGGCGAAGAAACCCCGACCGCCTGGGTTGCGGCCTCCGCTGTCTCGCCCGTGTTGGCGGCCCAACGCGAGAAGGGCTTGGACGTGCTGCTGCTGGACCGAGGATACGAGAGCACCATCTCCTCCCGCGCCCCATGGTTGCTGCTTGGCGCCAAGACACTCTCTTACGCTGTGAACATGGCTGCGCTGCGCCACGCACATGCCAACGGCGGCGATGACGTCATCTTCATCAGCGGTGACGGGCAGGTGTTGGAGGGGCCGACGTCGTCCGTCCTGCTGGCGCACGTCAGCAACGACGGTGGAAAAACGCTCAAGAGGCTCATCACACCGAGTCTGGATAACGGAATTTTGCCCGGCACCACCCAGGGAGCTTTGTTTGCCGCGGCAAAGGACGCTGGCTGGGAGTTAGGCTACGGTCCGCTTGAGCCGCGCGACCTTTTCGACGCCGATGCCGTGTGGTTGATTTCCAGCATCAGACTTCTGGCCCCCGTGAACACCATTGACGGGGTGGAAATTGGCACTGCCGATGTCCGGGCAGCCCTGACATCGGAACTTTCTGCGCTGCTGGCACAAACTCACTAAGACTAAGGAACTCACCCGGTGCGGGCTGGGTCCAAGGGCCTGAGGGGACGCAATTTATTTCCGGCTACCAGCAGCACAAAGCTGACAACCAAGAAAGCGAGCGCGATCCCCAAACAGGTCAGTGTTACAGCCTCATAACCCCCAATTGCAGGGTTGAGGAACGGGTAGGCATACCAGGAAGTGGCGGCACCACGGATCAGTGAATAAGCCAAGTAGGCGAGCGGAACCAACACCATAAGGCCTATGCCCCGCAGGGCGAGTGGTTTCCGGGGCGAGAAGATCAACCAGTCCAGCACCACAGCCACTGGCATGACGAAGTGCAGCCACGAATTGATCCACGGCAGCAACGAGCCTAAGTCGACGTTGCGCAAGAGGGCACTAAACACGATTCCCACCAGCGCCATGCACACCACCGAAACGCAACGCAACAGCTGCCAACCAGGACCAAGTTCCTTCCCGCGCCACGTCAGCACGGACTCCACCAGGAGTACGACGCCAGCCAAGAGGTTGGAGAGGTTCGTGAAATAGCTAAAAAAATTGAGCACGTTATAGCCAAGGCTGATGTGAATAAGCAGTTGCGTGCCCACGGCTATTAACGTCACGGCGCCAAACATGAATCGTACTGTGGCAAAGAAGCGGCGGGATCTCATGGCACTCATATTCTCACGTGAGCAAGGCAAAATGTGTCAGCTTTCCATTGCAATGTGCCGCGCCACAAACATTCTGGACATCGCGCCGTATCAGCGGCTCAATCCCAGGCGTGGATACAGGACTTCAAAGCCCTTTTCAAGGCCCCCGTTAAGGGCCCCAATCACATGGCCGCCATTGAGCACTTCGAAGTATGTGGTGTTCATACCGGCGGCTTGGGCGCCAGCGGCGACGTTCGTCGCGGCGGCCACATAGAAAGGATCGTCAGAGCCCACGGTGAAAATGGCGGTGTGGTCCTTGAAGTGTTTGCCCGCCATGATATTCAACGGCTTCTGCGCGTCATAAGCCGCTTGGTCTCCATTGAAGATTTCCGCAAGAGTGGCCCCCGGGTTTTCTGCTCCCGGAAATTCTTCCCCGGAAATATCTAGCACATTGCCGAAGACATGCGGATACTTCGCGGCTAGCGAGATGGCACATTGGCCACCGTTGGAATAGCCTGCAATGCTCCAAAATTTGGGGTCTTGGAGGATGCTCAAATTTTTCTTGGCAAAATCCACCACGTCCTTCATGAGGTACGTTTCGACGTTGCCGTACGTCGTGGTGTCCAAACACAGGGTGTCCTGTTGGTCCGGGCCAATCTGGTCCGCCACCACCACGATGGGAGCCAGTCCCTGGTGGGCGGCGGCGTACCTGTCCAAGACGGCGCCAATGAACGAGGTGTCCGGATTACCCGGTTGACCCATCAACATGATCACCAGCGGCAACCGTGGCGGATTGGCAGTCCTGGCCGCCGGAGGCAAGTAGATTCCTGCCGGCCTGGCAACGAATCCCGACTTGGTGTTGGGAATCTGTTGGACTCCCTGAAGACCCGTGACTGGCATGTCCGCCGGTGGCTTCCAACTTTTCCACAGCGGCACCTTGTCATCGGCGTCACTCTTCTTAGCAGGTTGCGGCAGAGCCATGTTCTCCGTCGTTGAGATGCCGAGCAATGCCCCCAGGTTCCGGTTCAGTCCAAACTCGGCATTGATCCCAATCCCGGCCACCAGCAAGAAAACGGGGATGGACAGAGCTGCCAACCATTTGCGCCACCTTCTGCTCCCGGTAAAACTAACTACGGTCAGCCCTAGTGCGGCAAAGGCTCCAATAAACCAAAATCTCATACCGAACTTGATCGGTACCTTGAATACGTCCCAGACATCAACCATCAGCCAGAGGAGAATCGCTCCAACGATTGCTCCCACACCGACAGCACCTAGTGCCCGCAACGTCCAGCGGCCGCTGGGTCGCATAAAGAGGACGATGAAGAGCACAATTCCGACGGCGGCTGCGCCATAGACGACTTTCGGGCCACTGATGTCAGCACCCAGTAGTGCATTTAGCATTTTCCACTCAATCCCGGGCTGGTTCTTTGTTCGTCATTTGCCGCAGAAATCCAGCGCTTTGGCGTGCTGAGAGCCCCGGCAGGTACGCAGCAGTGATAGCCAATCCGATGGCTGGCAGTGCCAGTGGATCTTGGTAATACATGTACAGCGTTTGATGCATCGGCTGGAAACGAGACTTGAAGGCAGCGAGGGATTTGAAGCCATACATGGGTTCTAGTGCGTTGCCCAGTATGACCAGTACCTTCTCTATTGCCGACGGCTCACCATCGGTCCCCAGAGAGTCAGCATTGGCCAGCGGCGAACCAGAAAGAGAAATCATGGGAACCTGCGCCTTGAAATGAGTGATGGCCGAGGCAATGAGGAATTCCATGACACCCTTAAACCCATCAGTACGCCGTCTCATGAAATCCAGCGTCCAGCCAGAAATCTCCCCCTTTGTAAAAACTGGCAGCCAGCTGGTGACCCCGTGGACCAGTCCATCGTCGTCGACCGCTACACAACATAGAACCTGATCGTCTTTGAGCTCATCAAGTCCACCGAGCGTGAAGCCCATTTCTGGCAAGGACTTATCTGACACCCATTCCTCGGAGATTTCCGCCAGCTGAGCCCGGATACCCGGAGGCATAGCAGAGTAGGCGTACCAGCGGTCTTTGATGCCAAGTTTGTCGGCCCGGTTCAGTGCAGTGCGTACGTTCTGCCATTCCTTGCCTTTGAACGTCATTGCCTCAATATTGAGCAACGTTTCCTCGGCTACCTCTAGCCGATCAAAATTCAAGCTATCCAGAGCCTCCCCCAGCTGACCCGTCGCTGAATAGAAACAGGGGATAAGTCCTTGTTCAATGCAATGAGCCACGAACTCTCCGGCTGCCCCACTTTGTCCCTCCTGCACGCCAAAAGGGCCCGCTACGCTCAGAGCCACGCCATTATGCACTTGGTAGGCCACAGCATTTCTGCCATCTGCGCTGTACCAATAGGCGTTGTTGGCCCACAGAGCCATCCAAGACAGCGAGCCGCCCCCTTCTTGGAGCAACGTGCGCACTTTCGCATCGCCGGCTGCAGTCTTTTGTGTATCGGCGCTGTAGAGACGCAGATTCTGGAAAGCTATCAGCCCAAACACCAGCCAGATGAGCGCGCCGCCAAAACCGTAAATCAGCACGCTGACCAGTCCTTGCGGAAGTTGAACTACAAACGGCAGCGGGAAAGGAATAAGAATATGCGTCAGCTGCGCCAGGAGGTCCGTAACGTTCAGACGTCCCAGATTTCCTTCCGAAAACCACATGATCACATAGAGCAGGGCCACAAGGACTGCCACCCCTACTGTTACGCGTAATAAGTTTTTGGCGGCCAAAATGCCCGATGACACTGGAAACCGCCTCCGGTGCACGAACAGGAGCACGGCGATCGCGGCTGGCACCGCGACCGCAGGCAGGATGTAGATCACCACGAACCGCTTATCCAGATCTGCAAATTCAAGATCGGGAGCTAGAAGAAATTCTACGAAGGCGAACAATGCAACCAACGCAACCAACGCGTTAATCACCAATGCCGTCCACAGTGCTAAACGGCGCCCCCGGCGCAGACCCTCAGAACACATCACCAGCAATAACAACGGAATGAAGGAGAGCACAGTGGCTCCGACACTGCTGACGCCCAGAAGTGACTGCAGCTTCATGCACGCATCATCGAAATCGCACAGTTGACTCAACTCACCTGTGTCCGGACGCGCTTGCAGCGTCAAGAGCCCCACTGTGGACAGCGGACCTACGGCAAACCCTGCCGTGATCTGAGACAAAAACGGCCCAATCGCGAACACGCCGACGATCGTGGCCAGCAGAAACCGCGTCTCACGCAAAGACGGACGAGTGAAGAGCCTGCCCGTGTGGACACGCTGTCCTGTGCCAAGAAGACGGCCAGCGAGAATTCCGAACACTGCCCCGGCCAGAAGTTGAAGTGACTCTGCATTGCCCAGGTACAGGGCGAACATCACGGAGAGCGCCAACAGCCACGTCCGAATGCGATGGCGCCACAAATTGTTCAATGATGCGGTGGCAGCCCCGAGGGCCGCCACACCTCCACCAAAAGCGCCCACCACATAGTTTCCTCCTAGAAAGGCAAGCCATGCGTCATTATTGGCAGTCCCCAACGCCACTATCACCGCCAAGACTGCCGAGCTGACCACACTTCCCAAGACGAACATCGACGCGGCGCGCCAAGAGCCGACTATTCTCTCGGCGATGCCGACGCCTATACCAATGGCGAGCAAGGAAATGATCATGCCCTGCCAGGACGCGGCAAAGAAAGCGCTGGTCAAAAGCGTCCACCACGCCACCCACACATCGTCCAGATCCAGTCCGACGGCGGTGAGCACGTCCTCGGATGGCCCCCCGCTTAGTCCCCCCGTAACTGCCGTGGCAACCATCACCAACAGCAATAGCACGAGAGTTGCCGGAGACTGCCGCGCAACAGAGCTGAGTTTCGCCATCCGCGACCTGGACTCAGCGGCGGCGAGGGGCTCGTTTGTCATCTCGTGTCCTTCGGTGTTCTGCTCGTATCAGGAGATGGCCAGAAACTACGAGCTCCACAAAAAGGATCGTTCATCAACTCTTTGCTCCCATGGCACACCGCCATCTTGGCCATTCTCCCCATCATTGAAAATGATACAGCGCAGCTGTGGGCAGCGCTCCCGCGATCACAAGACAGCCTTGACAAGGATCGATCGCGACTGGTGGATGGTGGTTCTGCGGGGCTTGGCCGCTATCTTGGCCCTGAGCAGTATATTTTCCACGATTAAAGAAAAATAGTTGAAGACCCGCAAAGGCGGGTCTTCAACTATTTATGAAAAAGTGGAGGACATACGGGTCGAACGTATCGAAGGCACCCCAGTGGTGCATCCCCCTCGGTTCTTTTCACACTGTTACGACCACTTTCAATCTGGTCCACGCGTCTAGAACACTTAGACAATAGCACATCACCCGACCCACGAAAGGATCTAGGAGACCAACGGGGCCCTCTGTCACATGGCGCCATAAACGTCTTCGTGACTTCGCTTGGACACTGACCACTGTGTTATTTTTCAAGTGAGTAATGAGCGCCAGCATTAAGCCCTGACTAGCTGGCCGGCAACCCTCTTTCCGGCGGGGTGCCTCAGGTGACTACTCGGCAACCCGGCAATCTATGGCTGTGGCTTGCAAGCGCGAACCCCGATGTGTCCTCAAAATGGGTCCAACCGCCCACGAGCGTCCGCGTGCTGCAACCTCGCCTCTGCACTCAGGAGCACGCATGTCAGCTGATCAATCCCAACTCGCTTACCGGCTCATCACTGGCCCCGATGACCAATCCTTTTGTGAACGGATATCCGCAGCCCTCGGCGAGGGCTATGTGCTCCATGGTTCTCCCGCAGTGACTTTCAACGGCACAAGCGTAATCTGCGCTCAGGCAGTTCTCTTGCCTCATCCGTTGACTTTGGCAGCAGACATTGGGCGGACCAATGAGGTGTCCGCATGAGCTACGCAGGCGATCTGACGCCGGCACAAGCCTGGGAAAAAATTGAAACGGGAGCGGTTTTGGTTGACGTGCGCACAGCTGGCGAATGGACGCACATCGGTATTCCAGATATTTCAGCCCTGGGTTCTGATCCCGTTTTCATTGCATGGAGTTTTGCCACTGGCGAACTAAACCCTGACTTTCTTACCCAGTTGGGCGCCGCGGTGGGCCCGCAGACTCCGGTGGTGCTCCTGTGCCGCTCCGGAGCACGCTCCGTTGCCGCCGCGCAGGCCGCCACGGCTGGCGGGTATACGGCATTCAACGTTCTTGAAGGCTTCGAAGGCGCACCTGACACATACGGGGATCGCGTGATCAACGGTTGGAAAAACCGTCACCTGCCTTGGAAGTAGCACTCTGGACTATCTGCGAGAGCAAAGGAAAAACCCAATTGAGCAATTTTAATGGCAACGCCGCTTCCTGGAAAGAAGATACCCAGGCGGTCCGCGGCGGGCTGGACCGCAGTAACTTCCACGAAACTTCAGAGGCCATCTTCTTGAACTCCGGATTCGTTTACGAGTCAGCGGAGGCCGCAGAAGCATCTTTCACCGGTGAGGTGGATCGGTTTGTGTATTCGCGCTATGGCAACCCGTCGGTGGCCACGTTCCAAGAACGGCTGCGCCTACTTGAAGGAAAGGAAGCCTGCTTCGCGACAGCGTCTGGCATGTCAGCTGTCTTCACGGCCTTAGGCGCGCTGCTCGCTGCCGGGGATCGTGTGGTGGCCTCACGTTCATTGTTTGGCTCCTGCTTTGTAATTCTCAACGAGCTACTCCCCCGTTGGGGCGTCGAAGCCGTGTTTGTTGACGGCGTCGATCTGGAGCAATGGCGGCAGGCACTCTCCGTTCCCACGACCGCAGTCTTTTTTGAATCCCCCTCAAATCCCATGCAGGAAATTATTGATGTGCAGGCGGTGTGCGACCTTGCCCACGCCGCAGGCGCACAGGTGGTGGCTGACAACGTGTTTGCCACGCCGCTGCTCCAACGATGCGGCGATTTCGGGGCCGACATCGTGGTGTACTCAGGTACTAAACACATTGATGGGCAGGGCCGGGTATTGGGTGGTGCCATCCTCGGCAGCAAAGAATTCATCAACGGTCCCGTCAAGAACCTGATGCGTCACACTGGCCCGGCCCTGTCAGCATTCAATGCCTGGGTGCTCACCAAGGGTTTGGAGACCATGGGCCTGCGCGTAGCCCATTCCTGTGCCAGCGCACTGGCCCTGGGCGAATTCCTGCAGTCGGCGCCACAGGTCAGCCGCGTTATCTATCCACACTTGCCTTCCCACCCCCAATACGAGCTGGCTAAGAAGCAGATGAAAGCTGGCGGCACAGTGCTCACCTTCGAGTTGGCCGAGCCTGCCAACGGAACTCGCAAGGATGCGGCGTTCGCCCTGCTCAACGCCTTGCGGATCGTAGACATCTCGAACAACCTCGGCGACACCAAGTCCTTGATCACCCACCCAGCCACCACAACTCACCGCGCCATGGGTCCACAAGGGCGCGCCGCCATCGGCCTCTCCGACGGTTTCCTGCGTCTATCCGTGGGGTTAGAGGACTTGACTGATCTTCAAGCCGATCTGACCCAAGCTCTGGCCGCCATCTGACCCTCGGTTACATCCGGGGCACTTCCACCCAACCCTCGGTTACATCCGGGGCACTTCCACCCAACCCTCGGTTACATCCGGGGCACTTCCACCCAACCCTCGGTTGCTTTTAGCGTGCGCGGAGCGCGGACTCTCGCTTGCCGCCGTCGAACTTTGCCGCCGTCGAACTTTTCAGTCTTGGAAGTACTCGATCTCTGCGCCCACGGTGTTCAGACGCTCGGCCAGGTCCTCGTAACCGCGTTCGATGACGTAGATGTTACGCAGTTCGCTGGTCCCCTTGGCTGCCAGCATCGCTAGCAGGATGCAGGCTGCCGGTCGCAGAGCCGGCGGGCAGCCGATCTCCGCTGCGCGCCACGCGGTGGGCCCCTTGATGTCGATGCGGTGGGGGTCCAGCAGTCGGACCCCGGCCCCAAGGCGGTTCAATTCCGTCAGATAGATCGCCCTGTTCTCATAGACCCAGTCATGAATAAGCGTGGTTCCTTCGGCGCAGGAGGCGATCACTGCGAAGAACGGGAGATTGTCAATGTTCAGACCCGGGAACGGCATGGGATGGATCTTGTCCGTAGCCGCACGCAGCTCGGAAGGCAGCGTCGTAATATCCACCAGTCGTGTCTTGCCATTGCGAGCCGTGTACTCCGCGGACTTGATGTATCGAAGCCCCATTTGCTCGAGGATCTTGAGCTCAATTTCCATGAATTCGATGGGAACGCGGGTAACCGTCACTTCTGACTTAGTCACAATTCCGGCCGTGATCAGGCTCATGGCCTCGATGGGATCTTCGGAGGGAAAGTACTCAATGTCAACGTCAATTCGCGCCACTCCGTGAATGGTCAAAGTTGTGGAGCCAACTCCGTCGACTTTCACGCCCAGCCCTTGGAGGTAGAAGCACAGGTCCTGAACCATGTAGTTGGGACTGGCGTTGCGGATCACAGTGCGGCCTTCGCGATGCGCGGCAGCCATGATGGCATTTTCGGTGACGGTGTCCCCGCGTTCAGTCAACACGAAAGTACGGTCTACGGAGTCGCTGAGCGGAGCTTGCACTTGGTAGAAACCGTTGTGCGCGGTGACGGCGAGACCAAACTCGCGTAGTGCCTGCATGTGTGGCTCGACAGTGCGGGTACCAAGATCGCAGCCTCCAGCGTAGGGAATGCGGTAGGCGTCCTCTTCATCCAGCAGGGGCCCCAGAAGCATGATGACGGAGCGAGTGCGCTTTGCGGCCTCCACATCCATGGCGGCTAGATTCAGGACGGCTGGACGACGGATTTGCAAGTCGTTGGCGTTGAGCCATTTACATTCGACGCCGATACTGGTCAGCAGCTCCACGATCCGGTTAACTTCTTCGATCCGCGCCAGCCGCCGCAAGGTGGTGGTCCCGCGATTGATGAGGCTGGCACATAGGAGTGCCACGCCGGCGTTTTTACTGGAGTTAACCTCCACGCTGCCGGAGAGTTCACGGCCTCCGTGGACTCGAAGGTGCGTCACCACGTTTTTGGATGAATTACCCACGTTGACAATATTGGTCCCCAAGAGGCTTTCCATGCGCTGGATCATCTTCAGGCTCAGATTCTGTTTGCCTTGCTCCATGCGAGCTACCGCGCTTTGGCTGGTGCCTAACTGCGCAGCAAGTTCAAATTGGGTCCAGCCCCTGTCATTCCGGGCATCGCGTACCAATACTCCAACAGTTTCTGCAGCCACTTGATTCATAATGTCTTTTATATCATGAGATGCATATTTCTTGGCAATTTAGACTGAGTCTAGCAAAATTGATCATTTTCTTGTGAATATATTCACTCCATGCGATACACCGATGGGTGTGATCAACAGCTGATGATCCTCCACCGTACTCCTTTTTCTAGAAGCGCCAGCGCAAAACCCGGGATGAGTTTTGCGCTAGGTACACCATGCGTCGAACTCAAGCCGGGTTTCGCGCTGGCTGAAACGCTAGGCAAACACGGGATTCCACGTGCCCAGTACGACGGCGGCCGCCACGGAAGCCGCCGCAATCAGCACTCCCCCTCCTACCACCACAGCATCGCGGGGACCATAACTTGAAACGCGTGCCCACGTACGCTCTCCGGCACCAAAACCCTTCGCTTCCATGGTGACAGCGAGTCTGGACGCCCTCCTGATGGCCTGCACCAAGAGGGCCATGGCTTGGCCAAGTGACGCCTTGAGTCCGCGGAAGAATCCAGGCTCTCCGCCCACTCCGCGTGCTCGACGCGCCATGCCCAAGGTCTGCCATTCGGCCACTAGGAGACCCACAAGCCGCATGGCGGCGAGCGCCCCCAACACAAAGCGGTGCGGTAGCCGCAGCTTTTGAGCCAACGCATCCGCCAAATCGGTGGGGTCAGTACTGGCCAAAACAATGATGCCCGGCAGCGCAATTGCGAGGCCACGCAACGCTATGGCTATGCCGGATCCCACCGAACCGGTGGTGAACAGAATCGGCCCCAGGGAAAGAAGGACCTCACCTGTTTTTGGGGCCAGCAGCGCCGTACCATATCCGCCCACCAAGGCGGCCACGAGGATCGGCCAGCCGCGGCGCAACAATAATCTGGCACCCAGACCAGCCAAGGGAAGAACCGCAATTTCCAGGACTAACGCCACGGTGGAAGATACCCAATCCACGCTGATCAGCAAGACCCCTGTGATGGCTATTCCGGCACCCAGCTTGGCCAGGGGGTTTGCCCCGGCCAACCAAGCAGAGGAGCGCGTGGTTGCCATGACATCCAGGCTCATCGTTGCACCACTTCCCCCGCTGGGATACTCGGCGTTGAGTCAGCAGCCTGCCCCGGTTCTTCACCCAAGACCAACTGTTCCCCACCCAAAACGTGAGTGAAGGCGGCGTCGTGAGTCACGGAGACCACCGCCGTGCCAGCATCAAGCAACTCCGTGAGTAGGGATGCCAACTCAGCCCACGTGTTGGCGTCCTGACCAAAGGTGGGCTCGTCAAGGACCAACACCTGAGGGCTTGCCGCCAACACCGTGGCAACAGAAAGACGCCTCTTTTCTCCGCCTGAAAGCGTGAACGGGTTGGCGTCGCCGACGTGTTCAAGCCGCAGCCGAGCTAACAATCCATCCACGGACTCCGTGCCGCGTCCCAGCAACCGAGGGGCAAAAAGCAGCTCCTCACGAACACTGCCCGCCACGAACTGGTGTTCCGGCTCTTGGAATACCGTACCTATCCGACTAATCAGCTCCCGCCCGCGCCACTTCAACGGCGAAGATCCGGCACCCCGCGCCAACGCAGCTGTGGCTTCCAAGGTCCCTCCTGCGGCTGGCAACAGTCCAGCCAGAGTGAGCGCCAAGGTGGACTTACCCACCCCGTTGGGCCCTGTCACGCTCAGTGCCTCACCCGCGCAAATTCGTACGGAGGGCACGACGGCGACCGGCTCAGCCCGGTGCCGACGGCCGCTTTTCTTTCGTGAGACAGACAGATCCGATGCTTCCAGCAGGAGACGATCGCCGACGTCGTGCTTAATCGTTGCAATGCGCTGACGAACCGCGGGTATACGTCCGGGCAACCAGACACCCGCAGCAGCGAGCATGTCCGCAGCCTGCGTAAGCACTGTGGCCGGTGGCCCGTCCAGCAGTACACCGCCAGGCTCCCCGGCTGCTGATGGAGCCAGCACCACCACCCGATCCACCACATCCAACCAGACTGAGACTCGGTGTTCGACAACCACCAGCGTGGCCCCGGAGGCATCGAGGCTGCGCCGGACGGCATCACGGACTTCCATCACACCCACAGGATCTAAGTTGGCAGTGGGTTCATCCAGAAGGAGCAGGCCGGGCATCATGGCGAGCATGCCGGCCAGACCCAGACGCTGCTTCTGTCCACCGGACAAGGCAGAACTGGAATGCTCCAGCGGGAGCTGAAGACCCACGGCATCCAAAGCGGCACCAACACGTCGCCATATCTCTTCCCGCGGTACGGATAGGTTTTCCGCGCCAAACGCGACGTCGTCACCAATGCGGGACAGAACCACCTGGGAATCGGGGTCTTGCTGCATGAGGCCCGCACGCCCCCGCGACTGCGCTGCCGGCACACCGTCGATCAGGAGCGAACCGAATTCGTCCGCTCCTTCTTCCGAGCCCAACACCCCGGCCAAAGCGTGCAACAGTGTCGATTTGCCAGCGCCGGATGGCCCCAGCAATAGCACCCGTTCACCGGGTGCTATCTCCAAGTCCAGATCATGCACGGCCTGCCCAGCCCGGCCCGCATGCTGCCAGCCCCACCCTTTCGCGCTAATCCGAGCCGGAACAACCGCCGGGATGTTGACGCCCACGGCTATACAACCGGTTCGGTGGCGGCGCCTCGGGAGGGCAAATTGGCCAGTGCCCCCGTGCGCGCCAGTCCACGTACCGCGAGCCATGACAGCAGTCCCGCAATGACCGCCCCTGACACGGCACCCAAAACGCTGTAGAGCAGCTTCCATTCCAGCGCCCACTCAACATTGGCAATCAGGGAATCGATGAGTCCCATCCCCAGGCCGGACAGTGCACCGGCTAGCATCGCCACGGGAAGTGTGAAACGACGGTAGCGCACGAGTGCGAAGATCACTTCTGCGCCCAACCCTTGAACCAAGCCGGAAAGCAACACCGTGAACCCAAAGTGCGTGCCCAGCAGGGCCTCCACCACAGCGGCAACCAACTCGCAATAAAGTGCCGCACCGGGCTTGCGGATTACCAGTCCGCCGATCACCCCAGCGATCAGCCAACCACCGCCATAAAGTCCGCCTAAGGGCGGAAACGCTGCCGTGAACGCTGCGATGAAACCATATCCGGCGGACCACAGCCAGAAGATGACACCAACTGCCACCGCCAGCACAGAGGCCACCACAATATCCACCACCCGCCAGGTGGTCTTGGCGACGGCTTTGGGATTTGCGGGCGTACCCGCGACAAAATTACTCATGTTTCCTCCTTTTCAGGAGGGGCGGCTGCAACGGTATTTCCGCGCAGCCGAAGAGAACTCGACTCCCTTCGCCGGTACTAGCCGGAGCAGGTTCGAGGGTCTGCGGCGAACCGCACTCTCAGCGCCGGATCCTCTTGAAAAGGATGACGCTCCCCTGTCGTGTTGAATTGCAGACTCAGTCTACTCGGGCGTTGCCGGTGCGGCGAATGAGGCAAAACCGCTAGGCTGGCAGTGCACGTTTCGCACCATCTCGTCAGTTGCCACGTTAAGGAGTTATGAAATGAATATTGTGTTCAAGTTGCTTAGCATGGGAGTGAGCCTCGGTGCCGGGATCGTTGCCAGCAAGATTGTTGACACGGCGTGGGAGAAGAGCACCGGGAACAAGCCACCCAAGGACGGCGCAGACTTGGAAAACAGTATGCGCTCGGCGTTGATATTTGCGCTGGTTTCATCAGCCGTTGCTGCGATCATTCAGGTCGTTGCCGGACGCACCACACAAAAGGCAATAGCGCACTTCAACCAGCACCCCGAAGAGGTCTAAACCGCTTCAGAGGTTCGCCTTGAGAGGTAACGGGCGGGCTTTTGCTAGTGGTCAGGGTTCATTGTCGGTGCGGACGTAGGTGCCGCCTTCGCTGCGCCTCCACCGCCGTCGATGACTGCGCCGCCATCAACGACGGCTTCAACCACGGAATGGAGATCGTCGGTGCTCAGCAGTTCGGGGCGTCGGTGCTTACTTCTGTACCCGGCCCGGCCCACCATATGCGCCGAGACGGGAACTGTCAGCAACTGGAACAGCCATGCCACGAGCAGCGCAGGCAGCAGCGCCCATTGGCGCATTTGTAGGCCGACGGCGACCAGCATCAGAAACAGTCCAAGCACCTGTGGCTTCGTGGCCGCATGCATGCGGCTCATCAAATCGGGGAAGCGCAGCAGTCCAACGGCCGCAGCTAGGCTCATTAGGGCTCCTCCCAAAAGCGCGATTGCGCTCAAAATATCGATGACACTCATGCATCCTCCTTCCGGTGGGAGACAAACCTGGCGACAGCGGTGGATCCAATAAATCCGATCACGCTAAGGACCACCAACAGGGCGAGGTTGTCAGTATTTCGACGCAACGCCATTTCAGTAGCGAGCGCTGCGCCAAAAATTGCCAGCAGGACGTCAGCTGCAATTACCCGGTCCAGCAATGAGGGCCCCACGGCGATGCGGTAGATGGTCCCGGCAGCCGCCAAAGTCAGTATGACGGCTACCGCTGCGCCCACCCATTCCATCCCACTCATGGGCTCTCCTTCACATTTGCTGCGGCTTCGCGCTTCAGAGCGGCCAGATCTGCACGGCTTCCCATAACGCGAATCAGCCGCGCTTCAATGTCCTGAATTCCGCGTCGAACCTTCTCCACGCTTTCCGGTGTGGGAGCGTTCATCGCGTGCACGTACAGCGTTGACGTGCCACGATCCACCTCCACGACCAAGGACCCCGGAATGAGCGAGAGCACATGCCCGGTAGCCGTCATTAGCAGGTCTGATCGACTCCGCAAGGGCACGGCAACGATGGCGTTAGAAATACGGGGCCCTTTCACCACGGCCCAATAAAAGACCTCAATGCTGGCCACTGACACTTCTTTCAGGAACCACAGGGCAAACACGACGGCGCGCAGCACGTTCAGGCGCCCACCCAATTCCACGGGGGGCAGATAAAACACTGAAGAAACACCCACGGAGATAAGCAGGCCAAAAGCCAAATTTCCCGGGCTAAAGTCCTGCCACAAGGCTCCCCAAACCACCACCAACCACGCAAGCAGGGGCAGCCTGTTCAAAAGGGCGCGCCAGATGGCACCCTGGTCTGACCCCCTCACGGCGCCACCCCCGCACCAAAGACTGCCGTGATGTAAGGCGTACGGGCCAGCATTGCCGCTGCTGCCTCATGGCTAAGTTCAAACAACGGTCCGGCGAACACGCTCATGGCCACGCCAAGAAGCACCAGCCCCAGAGTGGAATACACCATCATCGGGGGAAGTATCGGTTTCTCAAGCTCGCCAGAAAAACGGCCCTCGGTTGCGTCCACATGTTTGCTGCTGCGCAGAGCACTCATGCTCCGTCCGCCGGATGAGTCCGGAGCCGTAGCAAGAAGGACGGGGTCGGGGTTTTCGGCGTCGGCCGTACTGCGCCAAAACACCCTGTTCCACACCCTCGCCATGACCAGCAACGTCAGCAAGCTGGCCACCACGCCACCGAGCACCAGCGCGTAAGCGAGCGGGGACCCGTCCGCAACGCCGGCTTGCAGAAGACCCAATTTGCCCAGAAACCCGGAAAACGGCGGTATGCCTGAAAGATTCATGGCGGGGATGAAGTACAGGACGGCAAGAATTGGGGAAAGCTTCGCCAGCCCACCCAGGCGGCCAATGGCGGATGTGCCCCCACGCCTCTCGATCAGACCAGTGACCATAAACAGGCTCGTCTGAATGGTGATGTGGTGGATGACGTAGAAAATGGCGGCGCCTAAGCCAAGCACCGAGGAGAGTCCGACGCCGAAGATCATGTACCCGATGTGGCTCACCAAGGTGAAGGAGAGCATGCGCTTAATGTCCGTCTGTGCCACGGCACCAAGGATCCCCACGAGCATGGTCGCCAGCGCCACCCACAACAGCACCGCGTTTAGCTCGTGGCCGGGAAACAGGAGAGTTTCCGTTCGGATGATGGCGTACACGCCCACCTTTGTCAGCAACCCGGCAAAAACGGCTGTCACCGGAGCCGGAGCGGTTGGGTAGGAGTCAGGTAGCCAGAACGACAAAGGAAAAACTGCCGCTTTGATACCGAATGCCACCAAGAGCATCACGTGGAGCAACTGCTGGGTGCCAGGATCTAGTTGGCCTAATTTTACGGCCAGATCTGCCAGCGTCACCGTGCCGGTAGCCCCATAGACCATCGCGATGGCTATCAGGAAGAGCAACGAGGAAATGACACTGACAACTACGTAGGTTATGCCAGCTCGAATCCGAGAACCTGTCCCGCCCAACGTCATCAATACATAGCTGGCGGTCAGCAGGATTTCAAAGCCTACGTAGAGGTTGAATAGATCTCCGGCCAGAAACGCGTTGGACACTCCGGCCACCATGATCAGGTAGGTCGGGTGGAACACTGAGACGGGTCCGCTTTCTTCCCCATCCGCGGCGCCCTGGCCGGACGCGTAAGCCAAGACGGCCAAGCTCACAGCAGAGGAAACCACCAAAAGTAAGGAGGAAAACTCGTCTGCCACCATGACAATGCCAAACGGCGGCGCCCATCCGCCCAAGTGCACGGCAACAGGGCCAAATTGCCACACGAAGACCAGCACACTCACTTCCAGCGCGAGTGTCAGCGCCAGCGTCGCCAGACTCACACGCCGCTGGGCACGCGGGTGATGGATGAGAACAAACGTCAATGCTGCACCCAAGAAAGGCAAGGCTACTGCTAGAGGAGCCAAGGAGGCCACAGTCATGGTTTCGGCTCCTGTTCAGGTTTCCGCCGAGCAGTCCGCTTCAAAGGTACTAACCGTTCATCCTTGCTTTGAACCGGCTCGTGGAAGTCAGAAGTTTCGATCGCGATTTCCGAATCCTCCTCGGCATCGAACAAATCCTGAGAAGCAACGCGGCGGTCCTCGCGGTCATCTTGGATCTGATCTGCCCGGCTCAATAGCCAGGATCTGTAAATCAAGCTGAGCATGAATGCTGTCACCGCGAAGGAAATCACAATGGATGTCAAAATAAAGGCCTGTGGCAGTGGGTCATTATATTCTGTTGCGGGAATATCTTTGTTGAAGATGGGTGCTAAGCCGGCATAGCCGCCCGTTGCAAGCAACAGGAGGTTGGTGGCGTTGGCCAAGAGCATTAGCCCCAAAAGGACCCGCGTCATGCTGCGTTCCAAGATCAGGTAGATACCCACTGCGTACAGCACACCCATCATCAGGAGCAGCGTCAGGTTCACACTCACCGAACCACCTCCAACGGCTCATCGTCCTCGATCAGTGTGATAGCTCCAATGCCGTCTTCTTGATGTTGGTCAATTTCCGAGCCCAAGCTCCGCAGGACATCGATGACGAGCCCCACCACCACCAGGTACACACCAATGTCGAAGAGTGTGGAGCTCACAAATTTCACGTGGCCAAACAATGGCAGGTCGAAGGAGAAAATTGTGCTTTGGAAAACTTCTCCACCAAAAAGTAAGGGAATCATGCCGGTCACCGCGGCCAAGGCAAGCCCCAGACCCAATAGCGTCCCGGCGGAGATTCGCGTGGCTTCTGCCAACTCAAAGCGACCGCCCGCCAAATACCTGATGGTCAGTGCTAGCCCAGCTACCAAGCCCCCGGCAAACCCACCACCTGTTCCGTTGTGCCCGGCCAGTAGCAGGTAGATGGACAGCACAATGATGCTGTGGAAAACTAACCGGGCCACCACCTCGATGATGATGGAACGCTGTTCCGGCGCCAAGGTGCGGCCAGCCACGAGCCACGGGTTGCCGGGGGTCACGGCGAAGCGTTTGGCCAGTTCGACGGCGGGACCTGCGGGAACCGCCGCCCCGTCAATGCGACCAACACTGCCTGTGGCCACCGTTTCCGCACGGGCCAGGCTCTGGCCGCGGCCCCGCACGAAGATCAGGCTGGCCACCCCGGTGGCAGCTATTGCCAGGACAGAGATTTCGCCAAAGGTATCCCACGCGCGAATGTCCACAAGCGTCACATTGACGACGTTGAGACCACCACCGCCACTGTAAGCCAGTGCAGGCAGAGCCAGACTGACAGGCTCTGCAATTCGAGATCCCATGCTCACAATGGCGGCCATCACCATGGCGCCACCAAACGTGACGCCCAAAATAATGCGCACCACCTTATGGTTACCGGGCGTGCGCGCAGGCAGCCGCGCTGGAAGCGACCGCATGGCAAGCACAAACGCCACCAGCACGATCGTTTCCACCAGCATTTGGGTCAGGGCCAGGTCGGGGGCACCCTGGAGGGCAAAGATTAACGCGACCCCGTAGCCGGTGACGGAGACCATCAAAACCGCCATAAATCTTTTGTTTGCGCGGGCGGCGGCAATGGCACCGACCACTATCACCGCTCCAGCAACCATCTGGAAGGGGGACCCGCCATCCAGAAAGTACCTTTGACCAGTCCACTCTTGTTCCGTTGCCAGCAGAACGGCCCCAATAGATGCGATCGCCGTTGCGAGAATAACGGCAAGGTAGAAGAACAATGAACCACGCTGGGTGCGTCCGGTGACCCAGATGGCTACTCGGTCCAAGGCCACAACTAACTGGCGGTACAGCCTTTCAAAATCCAAGACCCCGGGTATCTTTCGTTGGAGCGCTTCGACACGCTCCCGCAGGAAGAACAGCCCCAGCCCTGCGGCCACGACTGCCGCACTCAATGCCAGTGGCACTGTGAAACCATGCCACAACACCAAATGCATACCCTCTTGTGAATATTGGGAGAACTGGGCGCTGTAAGGGGTGATCCACGTTTCCACTATCCACGGGAACATTCCATAGGCGACGGTGAGAGCCGCAAGCAGAGCTGGTGCGCCAAGAAATAACCAATCGACACGTTTGAACGGTGTGGGCGTGAGAAGACCGCTGGCATCTGGCTTGCGTCCGAAGCCACCCCAGAAGAAACGGGCACTATAGGCAAACGTCAAGATCGAGCCCAAGACCATACCCGCCAAAACCACAGTCCCAAGAAGCGTGCCAGCCGGCCCATAGTTGGCATTGGCTACAAAGGCCGTGAACACGGATTCTTTCGCCACAAACCCGGCCAGTGGGGGCAGACCAGCCATGGAGGCAGCACCAATCAGCGCTACAACGCCCAGCTTGGGAGCCGAGCGGAATACGCCCGATAGTTGACGAATGTCACGGGTACCGGACTGGTGGTCGATGATTCCCACGACCAAAAACAAAGTCGCTTTGAACAGACCATGCGCTAAGACCATGGCGATGCCTGCTAAGGCGGCTTCGCGGCTACCCAAGCCCACTATCACCATGATGAATCCGAGCTGGCTCACGGTGCCGTAGGCCAGAATGAGCTTGAGATCATGCTGGAGCAAAGCCCGCCACGCACCCAACAACATGGTGGACAGGCCCAAGATCATGATGGTCAGCTGCCAATAGTCTGTCCCGGAAAATCCGGGGGCAAGCCGCGCAACGAGGTAGATTCCCGCTTTCACCATGGCCGCGGCATGCAGATACGCACTAACGGGAGTAGGTGCGGCCATGGCACCGGGTAGCCAGAAGTGGAAGGGCAACAGTGCTGACTTAGCGACTGCGCCGATGAGGATCAAAAAAATTCCAACGTCCACCACAGTTCCGGGTTTACCCGCGGCAGCAACCAGCTCAGGAGCCTTCGCCAACACTTCCGAAATACTGTAAGTTCCTGCGCTTTCGCCAACCATGATCAGACCCACCAACATGGCCAGCCCGCCAAAGGTGGTCACTATCAAGGCTTGCAGTGCAGCACGCCGGGCGGCGATTCTCGTCCTGGCGTAGCCAATAAGTAGGTAGGAGAGGACGGTGGTCAGTTCCCAGAACACAAACAGCAAGATGAGGTTATCTGCGGTTACGAGCCCAAACATGACCCCGGCGAAAGCTAGAAGTTGGGCACCAAAGCCCCCCAACCCGGCGTCGTCCGTCTTGAAATACCTGGCGCAATAGGCCAGCACCAAGGCACCAATACCCAGAACCAGCAGGGACATCAGCCAGGAGAGCTCATCCAAAACGAATGTCAGGTTCAGCTCAAGTGTGGGGATCCAACGGATATCCAGCGAGGGATTCATACCGGTTGGGGAATACACGTTCCCGTATTGCGCCAAAAGCCAGACGAAGCTGGCAGCCGGGACAGCAGCCAGCACGTAGAACGCGGCACGGCCCAGTCTGGTGAATAAAATGGGCGCGAAAATAGCCACAATGAAATGCGCACATAGGACTATCAACACTGTGGACTCCGCATGGCTCGGGCAAGGACGTCTGAATCACGGGGGGTGGGGGTCGGTTCCCGACGTTGCTAGCTTATCAAGTGGCACCGACGGTGCCTGGATGGAACCGCAGTAGAAATCGGATGTGTTCACAGTCTCACACGGTGAGCCTGTGCGGATAGCATGTGCCGTATGACTGAATACCCGCCGGCAGCAGCCTACATTTCTCCCGGAGACAGCAAGTCCCCCGGCACGCTCGCGCAGATCATCGCCTGGTCCGCTTGGGATTGGGGCGGCGCTGCGTTCAATGCCGTCATGACGACGTTTATTTTCACCGCGCTTTACCTCACCGGGGACGACTTCGGCGGGGCGGATCACGCCACCACGGTCCTGGCGTTCGCCATGTCCATTTCCGGGCTTGTCATCGCTCTCTTGGCACCTGTGGCCGGTCAGAGATCGGACCACAGCGGACGGCGCAAACTGTGGTTGGGCGTCAATACGCTAATTGTGGCAGTGCTGACCGGCGCGTGCTTTTTCGTCCAGCCACACGAATCGTACCTGTTGTTTGGCGCTATGCTCATTGCCGCCGGGCATGTTTTCTTTGAGATCGCAGGCGTGAACTACAACGCCATGCTGCTGCAAATTTCCAATAAACACACCATCGGAAAGATCAGCGGTTTTGGCTGGGCGGCGGGCTATCTGGGCGGCATTGTGGCACTGCTCATTGTCTATTTTGCGCTGATCAAGCCCGACGTCGGCATTTTTGGGATCACCTCAGCTGACGGCATGACCTACAGGGCAGTGGCGGTGTTCTCAGCACTCTGGATCATTGCTTTTTCCATCCCTGTTCTACTGGCCATCCCTGAAACTAAGCCGGACCCGGCCAAGGCGAAAATAGGTTTCTTCGCCTCTTATGGTGAACTTTTTCGCACCGTGGTACATCTGGGACGCACCTCCCCGCACACGCTGTACTTTCTGATTTCCTCTGCAATTTTCCGCGACGGACTGGCCGCGATCTTCACCTTTGGGGCCGTGCTGGCGGTGGGTTCCTTCGGTTTCAAGACAGGAGATGTGCTGATCTTCGCAATCGCCGGAAACGTGGTTGCCGCAGTTGGCGCACTTTCCGCTGGGTTCTTTGATGACAAGTTTGGCCCGAAGGCCGTGATCGTCACGTCGCTGTGCGGCCTACTAGCCTCCGGCGGGGCGCTGCTGTTTTTGGATGGTAAGAACGCGTTCTGGATCTTCGGCCTGACCCTGTGCCTTTTTGTAGGCCCGGCCCAGTCATCGGCCCGCACATTCATGGGGCGGCTGGCTCCCGAGGGCCAAGAAGGTGAACTCTTTGGCCTCTACGCCACCACAGGACGAGCCGTGTCCTTCTTGGCGCCCCAGCTATTTGCTCTGTCCATCATCATCTTTGGCGCCCAACGCTGGGGCATCATAGGTATTCTGGTGGTCCTGGCGCTAGGGCTAGCACTCCTGATTCCAGTCAAGGCTCCGCCCCACGGTGCTGAGCGGATAGAGCGCGCGGAAGCCTAAACGCTGGTGCGGTGGAAGTTCTGGAACGAACGCGATGCCGTGGGCCCGCGCTGGTTCTGATAGCGGCTGCCATAGACACCCGAACCGTATGGGTGCTCTGCCGGGGAAGAAAGCTGGAAGAAACACAATTGGCCAATCTTCATCCCAGGCCACAGCTTGATAGGCAAAGTTGCCACATTGGACAGTTCCAAGGTGACGTGTCCGGAGAATCCGGGGTCGATGAAGCCTGCTGTGGAATGCGTCAATAGACCAAGGCGACCCAGTGACGATTTACCTTCCAGACGTGCCGCGACGTCGTCGGGCAGGGTGATTGCTTCATACGTGGAGGCTAGAGCGAACTCTCCCGGGTGCAAGATGAACGCCTCGTCAGGCGCCACTTCCACCAAGTGCGTCAGCTCGGGCTGCTCCTCCGACGGATCGATGTGAGCGTAACGGTGGTTGTCAAAGAGACGGAAATACCTGTCAATGCGCACGTCAACGCTGGACGGTTGCACCATTGCGGGGTCGTAGGGATCCAAGGCAATGCGTTTGGACTCGATTTCGGCACGTATGTCGCGGTCTGAGATCAGCACCTTCTAAAAATAGCGCACCGTACCGTTGCCGGACTATTTTTCACCGAATTGATGTTACGTCTTGGGTAGGATCACGAAAAAGTGCCCACAGCTAACAGTGCGTGCAAAAGCGCTGCGAATCTAGAGCTCCACTAAGGTAAGAGCATGAATATTGAAGAGACCCCTCTTCCGGGCATCGGCGTCCGCAGAGAACTACGGCTCGCCACAGGACGCCGCATAGGCGTTGTGACGCATCGAGACGGGCACACGGAACTCATTCTTTCCCGCGTGGACGATCCTGATGCCTGCGCCGCGTCCATTCCGTTGAGTGCCGAAGAGGCCTCGGCGCTGGGCTCACTTTTGGGCTCCGCGCAGCTCATTGCCCAGCTCACCGCGGAACAAAAAAACGTTCAAGGTGTCACAACGCACCAAATCATGATTCGCCCCGGATCCCGCTATGACGGCCGCCCGCTGGGTGAGACAGCGATGCGCACCATGACCGGAACATCAATCGTGGCTCTGCTGCGGGAGAACTCCGTGATCGGCTCACCTCGTCCGGATCAAATCCTTCTAAGCGGAGACTTGGTAGTCATCGTGGGCACAGACGACGGATTGATGGAAGCCGCTGCCATCTTGCAAGCCCGAGCATAGTACCGTCGTGGATCCTACCGCTCTTTCCCTCATCCAGCTGGGCGTGGTGTTCTTCGCGCTCGGCTTTTTGGGACGATTAGCGGGACGGATCGGCATGTCACCGGTGCCCCTGTACCTCTTGGGCGGCCTTGCTTTCGGTGATGGAGGCTTCGTCAACCTGGTCGGGATCGACGGCTTCACGCATATCGCCAGTGAAATAGGGGTCATTCTCCTGTTGTTGATGCTGGGACTGGAATACACGGCCAAGGAATTGGTTACCGGTCTGAAACAGTCGTGGATGGCAGGGCTCTTGGACCTAGTGCTGAACATGCTTCCTGGCGTGATCGTGGCCCTGCTTCTAGGCTGGGGACCCGTGGGTGCCCTTGTCATGGCCGGTATCACCTACTCCTCATCCTCGGGCATCATCGCCAAAGTTTTGGGCGATCTTGGCCGCTTAGGAAACCGTGAAACTCCCGTGGTTCTTGCGGTCTTGGTGATTGAGGATCTGGCAATGGCCGCCTACCTGCCTATTTTGACAGCCGTACTTGCTGGGGTGTCACTGGCTGGCGGGCTAACGGCCGTAGGAATTTCACTTTTTGTCATCACGGTAGTGCTCCTGGGAGCTTTTCGCTACGGGCACCTGGTCTCCAGTGTCTTGGACAGCCCCGATAGGGAATCGTTCCTTCTGAAACTTCTCGGCGCGGCACTACTCGTCGCTGGGTTCGCGTCAGCATTGCAAGTTTCCGCTGCCGTTGGCGCATTCTTGCTCGGCATTGCCATTTCCGGTGGCACCGCAGAGAACGCAACACGCGTGCTTGAACCACTACGCGATCTTTTTGCAGCCATGTTCTTTGTCCTTTTTGGTCTGAACACCGATCCCCGATCGATTCCTCCTGTACTGGGCTTTGCGTTGATTCTGGCCGTCGTCTCAGCAGCAACCAAGGTGGCGACGGGCTGGTGGGCGGCCAGACGGCAAGGTATCGCTTTGCTGGGCCGTGCCCGCGCCGGGGCAGCCCTCATTGCTCGTGGAGAATTTTCCATTGTCATTGCCGGACTGGCCGTGGCATCGGGCGCCGTTCCGCCAGAGTTGGCGGCCCTAGCCACCACATATGTGTTGATCATGGCTGTTTTCGGTCCCATTGCCGCCCGCTACGTGGAATCATTGGTCCGTTTGTTCCAGGGCAAAAAGCCAGAACCGGCTTTCTAGAGCTTGTGGCCATTTTCGCCCGTCTTTTGGTCACTTTCTGGTCGGATTTTGGTCGGATTTTGCGGGGTGACTGGCTGGTGAATGGACAGCGCTTGGCCGCCTTCTCTGTTGGGTGCCCACGGCCACCACGCAAACAGCTCGTGCTCCGCGTCGCCTGACGGACCCGCGCGTTTCACGTTCTTGCGCCGGACACGGACCAGCGCAGTGTGCTGACCACCGCAGTTCATCCGTTAGACTTTTCTTCGAAGCACCACCGCAAGATGAAAGTCTTAGTGGATTAGATGCTTCAATGCGGGCGTAGCTCAATGGTAGAGCGCTAGCTTCCCAAGCTCGATACGCGGGTTCGATTCCCGTCGCCCGCTCCATTTTTTCCGTAGCACACCATACCGAAAGTAGCGCCTCAGTCCATGGACTGAGGCGCTAC
>NZ_JAJJBU010000010.1 GCF_020905375.1 Arthrobacter cryoconiti | reverse complement strand
AGTAGCGCCTCAGTCCATGGACTGCGCCGCTACTTTTTTGACCTTGCGCCTGCTTTTACCGGCAGCCCCGGGTGTAACTTCCACCACAGCAATGCGTGTAAAGTCGGGCTAAGGGGCCGCTACGGCCCCATCTTAGGGAGCTGACATGGGCGACAAATCACCACGGCAAACCGCATCGAAGAAATCCAGCAAGTCCATCAAGGAAAAGCGTGCGGACAAGCGCGCTGGTGATCCAGGGGCATCGCCTTCCGAAAAGCCGGCGCCCGCAAAGAAGAAATGACCGGCGTAAGCTCCGGGCTGCGGCTGGGTGTTCTAGGGACTTCTCGTAAGCCTGATGAACGCCGGGCTCCCATTCATCCCGAGCATTTTTCCCGGATTGACGCTGACATACGTGCCGGTATGAGCGTCGAATCAGGCTATGGACTTCAATTTGGCGTATCCGACGCTGCCCTTGCCGAGCTGGTGGGCGCAGTGTCCTCCCGGGATGAGGTGATCGCGGGGGCCGACGTCGTACTTTTACCAAAGCCGCAGGCTAGCGATTTGGCCGACCTCAAGGACGGGCAAATTCTCTGGGGCTGGCCACACTGTGTTCAGGACCGTGCCATCACCGCGCTGGCCATTGAGAAAAAGCTGACGTTGATTGCGTTTGAGGCCATGAACCACTGGACGTCCGACGGCGGTTTTGGGCTGCATGTTTTCCACAAAAACAATGAGCTGGCCGGGTATGCTTCCATCTTGCATTCTCTCTCGCTGATCGGCTCCACGGGGGATTATGGGCGGCGCCTGAACGCCGTGGTGATCGGCTTCGGTGCCACAGCCCGCGGCGCCGTGACAGCACTGAACGCGTTGGGTATCCACGATGTTCAGGTCCTGACAAGCCGCAGCGTGGCAGCAGTGGCAGCGCCCATTCACTCCGCCGAGATGGTGCAGTTCGACTTTGCCCCAGAGGCGCCACACAACGGTTTTGTCATGCTGGAGGACGGAGACGCTCCCCTGGCCAGCTTCCTCGCTGAAGCGGACATTGTGGTCAATTGCACTCTGCAAGACCCCAACGCTCCCATGACCTACCTGAACGAGGCTGATCTCGCTGCGTTCAGGCCTGGCAGCCTCATTGTTGATGTCTCCTGCGATGAAGGCATGGGCTTTAGTTGGGCGCGCAACACCAGCTTCTCGGAGCCCATGTTCACTGTTGGCCAAAACATAAATTACTACGCTGTGGACCACACACCGTCCTACCTGTGGAATTCCTCAACCTGGGAAATCAGCGAGGCCCTGTTGCCCTTCCTAGAGACTGTGCTGGGGGGTCCATCAGCGTGGAAAGACAATGACACCATCTCCCGCGCCATTGAAATTAACGACGGCGTGATCTGCAATCCGGCGATTCTCACCTTCCAGCACCGCCAGAAAAGCTACCCGCACCTTCCGCTGGTGCCGTAGTCTAACGCCGGCACGCGTCAGCCAAGAATGGTGCGTGCCGGCTATTTGGGCAGGAAGCGCTCAGCCTCTGTTATTTTGGTTATTCAAGTCGTAACCTGTAAAAAGTGCTTTTGCAAAGCAAAGGCTTATAGATCTATGAAGGGCAGCTGTTGTGGGTAGGTTCATGGGGGAGCCAGCGGGGGACAAATTACATCAGCACCAACAGCCAGTTGCGGGCCAAGGGCCCCGAAAGCCGCCGGGCTTCTGGCCCTTCGAGCTCAAAACTCTGCCAGTACGCCTGGTCAGTGATGTCGCCATCGAACCGCTTACACTGACGGACGGCGCAGTGAATGAAGTGCCACCGGAGCTGTTAACCTAGACCGATTCCGAGCTGGCATTCTTTCCTGACGAAGGGTCTGCCTGTATGCGGTCCGGACAGTGACTCTTAAGCACCGTGACTCTTACGCACCGTGACTTTTACGCACCGCCCTTACGCACCGACCTTCGGGACGATGAATAGCGGACGACGAATGCTGCGAAAGTTCGTCTTGATCGTCAGCTGGCCCCGCCTGGCCAAAATAATGCCAATGGTGATGGCAGCCAGAACGGGCACCCCACCGGCCACCAGCATGGCCGACTGCACTCCAAAATGTTCTGCGAGCCAGCCCATTAGCGGACCGCCCAGTGCTTGTCCACCGATCAGCACCATAATGTACAAACTCATGACACGTCCGCGGATCAGCACATTTGTGGACATCTGTACCAGCTGGTTGGCGCTGGTCAAAAATAGCAGCACCGTAAATCCCGCCACGACCATAACGGCACCAAAGCTCACCATGCTTGGTGCCAGAGACGCGACGATAAGCACCGCACCATACGCCCCTGCGGCCCCAATGACGGCGCGTAAGCGCAAGGTGGCGACTCGCGTAGAGGCAAGCGCCCCGCACAGTGCGCCAAGTGCGACCAAAGTATTAAGCAGACCGTAGCCGCCAGGGCCGGAGTCGAACACGTTGTTGGCATAGGCCGCCATGAGTACTGCCAAGCTCATCCCGAAAACGGAGACGAATCCGGCCATCACGGCAGGCCAGAAGATGGTCGGCTTGCGCAGAACATAGCGGACACCCTCCATGAGCTGCCCCTTGGAATGCTTCATGGGGGGCGACTTAACGAGCTCACCGGGCTTGATGAGAACGAGAGAAATGACTGTAACGCTGCACGCCAGCGCATTGGTCGCGAACGCCCAACCCCCGCCCACAGCCGTGATCAAAATACCGCTGACGGCTGGGCCGATCATGCCTCCCATCTGGAAAATCGATGAGTTCAAACTGATGGCGTTGCGCAATTGTCTCGGGCCCACTAGTTCGTTGACAAAGACTTGCCGAGCGGGCTGGTCTGCAACCACCACTAGACCCAGCACAAAGGCGATGACGTAGATATGCCATACTTCCAGGTGCCCGGTGAGCGCCAGAACGGCCATGATGGCGGCCAGAATGCCAGCTGCCCCCTGACTGATCATCAGGATCATCCGCTTGGAATACCTGTCCGCCAAGATTCCCCCCAGTGGCATCAGCACTAGGGAAGGGATGAACTGCATGAACACAGTGATACCCACCGCGGTCACGGAGCCGGAAAGCTCAAGGACCATCCAGTCCTGGGCTACGCGCTGCATCCACACTGCTGTGACTGCTAACAAGTTGGCGCTGGCGAAGACACGGTAATTGCGAATCTTCAGTGAAGAGAAAGTTTGGTTCCACGGTGGGCGAGAGGTCACAAGGTTGATGGGGGCGGTCAGGGCAGCATTCAGGCTTGCTGGAGGGGGCGTCAAAACAATGATCCTGGGCTAGGAATGGCATGGAAATTGGGTCCCTTCCAGCCTAAGTGCGCCCCAGGCATACCGAAAGGATATGGTAGCTATAAATATCATTACATTTCGTAATAGTTTGGAAATTCATGAACGAGACGCTGCTGTTTGATCCCATTCAGCTCAAGAGCTTCCTGGCCGTGGCACAGACACGGAACTTCACCAGGGCCGCAGAACGTCTAGGCATCAGTCAACCCACGGTGAGCCAACACGTGCGCAAGCTGGAACTGGCCGCTGGGCGGACGCTGATAGCCAGGGACACCCGCGATGTCCGGCTAACGGACAACGGCGATGCCATGGCTGGCTTTGCCCGCACCATCCTGGCCGCGAACGATGTAGCCACCCGGTATTTTTCTGGGTCGGCGATGCGCGGGCGCCTCCGTTTTGGCACTGCTGACGATCTCGCTATTACTGGCCTTCCGCGGATTCTGCGCGAGTTCCGCCAGCTCTACCCGCAGATCAACTTAGAACTCACGGTCAGTCAGAGCGATCAGCTACACCGTCGCCTCAAATCCGGACAGTTGGATTTGGTATTCGTAAAATGGGTCTCCGGCGCTCAAGAGGGTGACGTGGTCAAGAAGGACACCTTTGCCTGGGTGGGTCTGGAACAAACCGTCCTGGAGCCTGGAACACCAGTCCCCGTCATTACCTATCCAGTGCCGAGCCTGAGTCGCAAATTAGCTCTCGAGGCGTTGGAGGATGCGGGCCGGACCTGGCAGGTCACCTGCACCACAAAGCAGATCAGTGGAGTGCTGGCAGCGTTGCGAGCCGGAATTGGGATCGCCGTCATGCCGACGTCTCTGGTACCCGATGATCTAAAAATCATCACTCAACGTTTCAACCTTCCCCCCGTGGGTGATGTCGACTTCACGCTGATCCGCAACCCCCTTGCCAACACGAAAGTGGTGGATGCCTTGACTCAGTCCATCATGGGGAGAAAACTGACGCCGCTGGGTCGGCGATGACACGCTCAACGCCAACCAGGGACAACGCTGTCAAGCAAAACGCTGTCAAGCAAAACGCTGTCAAGCAAAACGCTGTCAAGCAAAACGCTGCCATGCCTTGGATGATCCAAATCACACCTGCGCTCTTTTCGATCGCGGTAGACTTGACGCGTTATGAATCGAACAATGTTTAAGTCAAAGGTCCATCGCGCCACGGTGACTCACGCCGACCTCCACTACGTCGGCTCTGTCACTGTCGATGCAGATCTCTTGGATGCTGCAGATATTCTCCCCGGCGAACTAGTATCCATTGTGGACATCACCAATGGAGCACGCCTGGAAACTTATACCATCGCAGGCGAACGCGGTTCTGGTGTCATTGGCATCAACGGAGCAGCTGCCCACCTAGTGAACGTTGGGGATCTGGTCATTTTGATGACGTACGCCCAAATGAGCGACGCCGAAGCGCGCGACTATGTTCCGACGGTGGTTCACGTCGACACCAGTAATAAAATTGTGCACATCGGCACCGATCCGGCCGAAGCTGTCACTGAAGGCTTGCTGCGTCCAGCATTCGCCGCGCTCTAGCACCCCACAATTAGCAAACGCGGCCATGCGCGCTCTTGCGCAACCGCATGGTCGTCGGATGTGCTCCTCAGCTACAGAGGTGGCATCAAATGTCCCAAATTAACCAGTAGATTGATAGTATAAATATTCGAGAAACTATTGCGAAAATATAACATCGGTGTATTATGGAGATATGAGCATTCGGGAGCGCACCCCCGGAAAGCGGGGCGAGGACACCACAGCAGATGTGGCGGCGCTGATCACCGCGCTTACTCTGCCCTCCATTGAACCCTTTGACTCTGACACCGCTATCCTGGCCGGTTTGCCTGCCTACTTTCAGTTCCCTACTCCGGCGAAGGAGCAGTCCCTTTCTGATCCAACGCCAGCTGAGCTCACCTCCTTTGAACCGCCATCGTTTGACCCACCATCTAAAGTGTCGGTCGCGCGAGGGGTGTACGATCGCGCACTTGCCGGACTTGCCGCTATCAAACGTCTCGAGAATGCCACAGCAGCGTGCAAGGCAAGCCTCGTTGCACAGTTCATGGGCGCGGCTTCAGTCGAGGCCACCGCGCTGACCCTGGACTCGTGGCAGCGCAATGTTGCCGAATCTTCCGCCATCGCCGAAATCGCACTCACCTTATCGATCCCCGAACGGACTGCCACTACTCTGGTGCACCATTCCACCGAGCTCATCACAGGACATCCAGATACTCTGGCCGCGCTCGGCGCCGGCGTGCTGTCTTGGCGGCACGCGGCAACGATCATCGATGAGACATGGACGCTTTCAACGACTCCCGGTGTGAACCCCCCTGACGTAGCTGAGTTCGAATCCAGACTATTGAAACTCGCACCAGGGACCTCGGCCACCGGTTTCGCTTCCAAGGCCCGCCGCCTGCGGGAGGGAACACACCCGGAATCCCTGATCACTCGCACCAAAGAAGCCATCAGCAAGCGCGAGATGACACTTGAGCCAAGCAAAGACGGCATGTCCTGGCTCACGCTTCACCTCCCGGCACCCGCAGCCGAAGGTATCTGGGTTCACTGCACGCGCGCCGCCCGTAGATTCCAACATCAGCCCGAGAACTCAGATCAGAACCGCACACTCACCCAACTGCGCGTGGACGTCGCCACGGCACTTCTATTGGGCCAGCACGGTCTTCCTCATCCAGGCACCCACCTCACACCAGTGGGCATGGCAAACCCGGCACGGCCGACAGTCGATCCTGCTGGCCGTCATCCCGACAGCTGCGGAGCTTCCGGTCATCCTGACAATGGCGAAGCTTCCGGTCATCCCGTCAGCTGCGGAGCTTCGGGTCATCCTGACAGTGGCGGAGCTTCCAGTACGGACTGCGACAATGCCATAGGCGATGGGTCCGGGTACGTCGACGGTTTCGTTGATGGCGTGGAGGAAGACCCCCTGGGCGAGTACCTGAAAATGTTGGCCACGATCAGGGCCGGACGGCCCATCACCGAACCACCACCGCCAACAGCCCAGATCATCGTCACGGTTCCCGTCCTCGCCTTACTGGGTATCACCAACGAGCCAGCTGAACTCGCTGGCTATGGTCCTATTGCGGAGGAGACCGCCCGCAAACTCCTCGCGAACACGCCCACTTTCCTCCGCGTCCTCACTGATCCCATCACGAACAAGCCACTGGACATCGCCCCGGACCGGTACCGACTTCGGAACATCGAACGCACCATGCTCAACGCTTTAGCCCAGACCTGTTCGTGGCCAAACTGCACCACAGTAGCTGTCCTGTCCGAACTCGACCATCTGAAAGCCTGGGAAGACGGTGGCAAATCCACCTCGAGTAATGAACACACTCTTTGCAAGCACCACCACACCCTCAAACACTTCAAAGATGACAAGGATAAACGAGGCTGCCACCGCCAAGACCGGGATCCTGGAAGGGCCGGGATCCGCCTACGCGGCTGGAAACCCATCAACACCGTCACGGGCGGCATTGCGTGGACCTCGCCCAGTGGCAAATACCACCCGTCACCGCCGCCTCAAACGGGATCCCCCAGTTATCCCAAGTGGCTCAAGAAGCTGATCTGCACCGAACTCCCCACCACTCGTGAGGTCCAATTTCCCTACGGTTCGCCCGGGGGCGTTTGAGTCCCGCATGAGCTTATTTGATTCCAGTCCCCGATCATCGGTACACACCAATTGGCACGTTGAGACTTTGGGCCACGCCCCCCACGCCCCACGCCCCACGCCCCACGCCCCACGCCCCACGCGAGCATAATCACGCGGACGCGTGTCTTAGCAACCGTCGCTTTAGTGCAACAAACAACTCAGAATGCCTCGTAGCGGAGGTAGCTAACGGTACGCTTTCGGTATGGCTACAAAAACACCAGAAGAGTTGATTGCCACCCTGCAGGCGGGCTACACCTTTAGCGGCGCCTCCATCGCCCTGGGGGCGGCCATCGTGGACGGGCAAATCCATGCCGAGGCGCAGGTTAGTTTGCCTCTGGCCATGATGAATCGGCACGGACTCGTGGCCGGTGCCACGGGAACGGGGAAAACGGTTACCCTGCACATGATGGCGGAGCAGCTTTCCACAGCTGGCGTACCTGTATTCATGGCGGACATCAAGGGCGATCTCACTGGTCTGGCCACGGCCGCCGAAGGTAGCGAAAAGCTCACGGCACGCACCGAAGCCCTGGGCCAGCAGTGGCAGGCCGCAGCCTTTCCAGTTGAGTTCTTGGCGTTGGGCGGCAATGGCAACGGTGTTCCAGTTCGTGCCACCATCACATCTTTTGGCCCCATCCTGCTGTCCCGCGTCTTGGGCTTGAATGAGACCCAGGAATCCAGCCTGCAGCTGGTGTTCCACTACGCTGACACGAAGAATCTAGAACTGTATGACCTCCCGGATCTGCGCGCCGTCATCCAATTTCTCACCTCCGATGAAGGCAAGAGCGATCTCGCGGAACTTGGCGGGCTATCAAAAGCCACGGCCGGGGTCATACTGCGCAATCTCATCACCCTCGACGCCCAAGGCATGGGTGACTTCTTCGGCATGCCCGAATTCGACACTTCCGAACTTCTGCGCATAGCTCCCGACGGGCGTGGGGTGATCACATGCCTTGAGCTACCCAGCGTTCAGGACAAACCTCTCCTGTTCTCCACCTTCCTCATGTGGCTGCTCGCTGACCTGTTCCGTGACCTCCCAGAGGTTGGCGACGCCGACAAACCCAAGCTCGTGTTCTTCTTCGACGAGGCCCACCTGTTGTTCAACGATGCCAGCAAGGCCTTTCTAAACGCCATCACCCAGACGGTGCGTCTCATCCGGTCCAAGGGCGTGGGCATCTTTTTTGTCACGCAAACCCCCAAGGACGTTCCCGCAGACGTATTGGCCCAGCTAGCCAACCGTGTCCAGCACGCCTTACGCGCCTTCACTCCGGACGACGCCAAAGCGCTAAAGGCCACCGTTTCCACGTTCCCGACCAGCGACTACGACCTTGAAAAGGTCCTCACGTCCGCTGGAATTGGCGAGGCCGTCGTAACAGTGATGAATGAAAACGGGGCCCCCACACCAGTGGCGCTCACGCGGCTGCGGGCGCCCAGCTCCGTCATGGGCCCCAGTACCGAAGACATGGTGAAGTCCACCGTGGCATCATCTGCGCTCTTGCCCACTTACGGCACAGCCGTTGACCCTGTTTCCGCCTTTGAGAAGCTCCAAGCGAAAGCACCGGTCCCAGCACCCGCCACCGGTCCTGCCCTGGGTTCCCCTTTGCCGCCTCCTCCGCCCGTTTCCCTCCCAGCGCCTGCCAACCACGACGGCGGTATGGGTTCCGAGGTCGTCGGCGCCCTGGGTAGTGTTCTAGGTGGCGGCGTCAAGAGCATGATCCGGTCTATGGGTACTCAATTAGGCCGAAACCTCATGCGCGACTTCTTCGGAACCGCGCCCCGTAAGCGCCGTTAGGAAAACCGATTCAAAGCACGCTCTCCCCGCCCGGTACAGTTGACCGAGTGAAGAACGGGGCCAAACTCATCAAGATCGGTGCCGCATGGCTGCTGGTACTGATGACGGTCATCGTGGCCGCCATCGTGACCATCACCGTAGTCAACACCTCCTCTTTTGGGCCTCAAGAGACGGTTCGAAATTACCTGCATGCACTACGAGACGGCGATGGCTCCAAAGCCCTTGGGCTGCTCAACGCTAGGCTTCCCGGTGCCAACGCCGCCGTACTTGACGGCCCCGGGCTGGCGAAATCACAGGAGGACCTGAAGTCCATCAACGTTGGGGAGCCCGTCGACGCTGGTGACGGCCACAAAAGTGTCACGATCGACTACACGGTAGACGAATCCCCCCAGTCAACGAACTTCCTTCTGGAACCCGGGCCTAAACATTGGCTATTTTTTGACAGCTGGAGCATGGTACCCACTACCCTGCCCGTCATCAATGTCACCGTCGTCAACGCGAACCAGGCATCTGTGAACGGCGTGCATGTCAATATGCCCGCCGGCAAGAACTCCTTTGCTGCCTTTTATCCGGGCAGTTACACCGCAGAATACCGCTCCGCCCTCTTTGCGGCACCCGCTGTAACCCGGACGATCACCAGCCCAAGCGAGTCGGTCCCCGCCGTCGCACTCGCTACTGGCCCGACCAGTGAGCTTTTGAGCCAAGTCGATGCCACGCTCCACAAATACCTGGACGCCTGTGCCACTGCGACAGTACTGATGCCCACGGATTGCCCCATGAGTGCCGCCACTAACAACCGGGTGACCTCACCTGTGAAGTGGACCGTCTTGGACTACCCCACCGTCACTATTACCCCGTATGGCGGTAAGTGGATCATGGCTCCGCTGTCGGTGAAGGCTCAGGTGGAATATCAAGAACAAAACCTATTCACCGGCGTCGTCGCCCCCGTCCAAACCGCTGAGGACTTCGGCTTCACCGCAAAACTGAGCATCTCCGCCGACACGGTCAGTGTCACCCCGGTAGTCAGTTACTAGCCACCTGCTCTTCCCGCCGTTTTAAGTGGCTAGAGTCCGCGAAGGTCTAACGCCAGTTCTGCGCCACCATTGACGTCGATGAGCACGGGGATACCCCAGTCCTGCTGATACAGATGGCACGCGGCATGGTCTGGGATTTCCCCGCTAGCATCCTCAGGACCGTCACACGCCGCCGCACGAGCGGAAAAATGCAACACACCCTCCGGAATGTCTGCGGCCAGCACCAATTTGCGCGAAAGCCCTACAGAGGTGCCACCTCCAGAAACCAACAACTCAGGCGGGGTTGCGGAAACTTTCAGCTGAGTGGGATCGCCCCAGCGATCATCCAGCTTCTGCCCCGTAGGCGCACTGAAGTTGATGGTCAGCGCCAGTTCGCCAGGGGCAACAAGCGTTTTGGGACGCAGAGTTTGCGCCGCACCTTCATCCACCTGAAGAGCATTCTGAGGCAACGGCAGTCGGATCAGCTGGTGTGTATTCGCTTCCACTACCAGAAGCCGTGGCACCTCACCCGTTTCGTCCAGCAAAACATCGCTGGGCTCAGCAAGGCCACGGGCCAGGGTGCTGACGGTTGCTGTGGCCGGGTCATAGCGACGTACGGCACCGTTGTACGTGTCCGCGATAGCCACTGAGCCGTCAGGGAGCACCGCGACCCCCAGCGGGTGCTGCAGGCGTGCGTCCGTAGCGGCGCCGTCCCGGAAACCGAAGTCAAAGAGCCCTTCACCGATGACCGTCTCCACAGTGACGTCAGAATTTTCGTCAAAACGCAGCACACGTAGTGCCGACGTCTCCGAATCGGCGACCCACAGATTGCCATCCGCATCCTCGGTCAGCCCCGATGGCTGAGCGAACCAGGCTTGCCCTGCGGCACCGTCAAGGAGACCCTCAAGACCGTTGCCAGCAACAATGCCCACGTCCCCGGTAGACGGGTCAAAATCAAAGATCTGATGCGTGCCTGCCATGGCAATCACCACTTTTTTCAGCACAGAAGAATACGCTACATCCCAGGGCGAGGACAGCGCCGTCTCCAACGGAGCAGTGGCGAACGTCCTCGCGGAAGTCGTGGCGCCGTCGTCGTCCACACGAGCTGGACCCGCCTCAAGCAGGCGCTGAACACCGTTGCCCGCCACAGTGCGGACATCGCCCGTAGTCAGAGATATCCCGCGTAGACGGTGATTTACGGAATCAGCCACGACGACGTCGTACCCGACTTCCGCAGCCACGGCCACCGGGAGCAGCGAAAGTCCCTGCGGCTCGTTGAACTCTGCGACGGCGGGGCCGCCGTCAGCAAAACCGCGCGTGCCGGAGCCGATGCTACGCACCACGGTGAGAAGGTCGGGACCCAGCTCCACCAAACGATGGTGGCCGGTGTCCGTGACCAAGAAATTGCCATTGCTAAGTGGCAATACCTTGCCGGGGAAGCGGAGGTCACGTGATACGGGTTCTGGAGCAACGTACGGCCCATCGCCCCGGTGCAGCGTGCCCTTGGCCTCGTGTTCTTCGATGAGCTCTGACATCAACGATCCGAGGCCGGCAGCATGCCCTTCACCGGAAAGGTGGGCCACGATGTAACCCTCAGGATCAATAACCACCAAGGTGGGCCACGCGCGGGCCGAATAAGCCTGCCATGTCAATAGATCCGGGTCATCCAGAACCGGATGGGTAATCTCATAGCGTTCCACTGCGGCAGCCAATGCCACAGGATCCGCCTCATGTTCAAACTTGGGTGAGTGCACACCCACCGTCACCATGACGTCTTTGTACTCGGCTTCCAGAGGACGAAGCTCATCCAACACGTGCAGGCAGTTGATGCAACAAAAAGTCCAAAAATCCAAGACCACAATTTTGCCGCGCAACTTCTCCAAATCCAGGGCGGCGCCACCGGTGTTCAGCCAGCCCCTTCCTGCAAGTTCAGAGGCCCTGACACGGGCTAAGGACTTCACTGATGATTCCACTGGAGCGTTTCTCCTTCTTAGCGCGATTGGTTGGTGTGCGTACGGTTGGTGCCTACGGAAACGTCGCGGCTAGCCAACTGAGCAAACATGTCATTGTAAGCGTCCAAGTCGGCGTCTTTGTTCCTGTCTGCCGCCCGGTCCGTCCGTTTGGTCTCGCGGGCATCCTGACGGGACCACATATATGCCACACCCAGAGCGATAGCCAGAGTGGGGATTTCACCCACACCCCAAGCGATGCCCCCGGCCGTCTGCTGGTCCACCAAGGCCGAACCGCCCCAAGCGCGGCCCATGTTGCCGAAGTAGTCACCGGATAGCAAAGTAGTCGCCATCATCAACGAAACTCCGAAGAAGGCATGGAAAGCCATGGTTGCCAGCAGCAGCAGGAGCCGCAGCGGGTAGGGCGCCCGGAAGGGGAGAGGGTCAGCGCCAATCATGCTCTGGATAAAGATGTAACCGGTAAGGCTGAAGTGGATAATCATCAGTTCATGGCCCACGTGATAGCGCATGGCCAAGTCGAACGCCGGTGAATAGTAGAACAGGATCAGACTGCCGGCGAAGTTAGCTGCAGCGAACAAAGGGTGCGTGATCAACTGTGAGAACTTTGAATGAACCAACACCAGGATCCACTCCCGCACCCCACGCGAACCGTCACGTCGCGGGGTCAATGCCTGAAGCGCCAAAGAGACAGGGGAACCTATGGCCAAAAATAGTGGAGCAATGACCATCAGTGCCATGTGCTCCATCATGTGGGCACTAAAGAGAACCTGACCGTATACTGCTGTTCCGCCGGACGTGATGTAAACCAGTGTCACCAGCCCTGCGAACCAAGAAATGCTGCGCAACGCAGACCATTTATCTCCGCGTCGGCGGAGCTTATAAATGCCTAGTATGTAGACCGCGCTGGCGGTGACGGCAAAGAACACCCACAACCAATCCATGCGCCATTCCGTGAACCAGCGGGGAAACGTCAGCTCGGGTGGCAGTGCATAGCCCGTAAGAATTTCTGCGGGGGTCAGAGCCGCCTGCACCAACTCTTGTGACTGCGGCGGAGCTGAGCGGCTCAAACCCACAGCAAGCCCGCTGGTGATGCCCATGATGAGTAACTCGCCGAAAACTAACTGCCACAGAAGACGCCGCGCCCGGTTCGAGGTGGAAGCCTTTGTTCCGCCCGAAAGACGAGGAATGATCCAGCTGCGGTGCATATACCCAATTACACCCAGCAGCAACGTTGCGGCACTCTTGGCTAGGATCAGCTGGCCGTAAGTGGAGTAAAAGAGGTCATGCCAGTTGGTAATACGTATGGCGGCATTGATGACCCCTGATGCGCTCACCCCGAAGAAAGCGAATATCGCCAAAGCGGAGAATCTGCGCAGCGTCGGGGCGGTAATTGAGCCCAGCTTGCCTGAAACCACCACCAGAGCAATGATGCCTCCCACCCAAAGGGAAACGCTTGTGATGTGCAGGAAGAGCGAATTCACGGCACCGATATGATCAGCCGCGGACGCCGAATGGCCGATCAACGCCTGTGGCACAAACGATAACAAGGCCAGCACCAAAGGAACTGCAAGCCCACTGATGCTACGCAAGCCGAAGACAAGAGTCGTGACCACCGCTGCACAAATGGTCACGATCAGCCACGCCTGGCCAACGGGCAAGTCTGACATGAAGAAAACCAGCTGGTCCGTGTAATCCTGCGTGCCAGAGACGGGAAGGCCAGAAACACTAGAGTACGTCATCACCAGCACTGCGATTGCGGAGATCGTCCACACACATCCGGCCACAGCCGCCAGCGCAAGAACACGCGTAAATGCTGGATGCTCAGGCACTACGGCGCGTGGGGCCACATCCACTTTGCGCTCCCCCGTATGCGGACGGTGAGCCCTGGCGTCCTTGGGCAAAATCACCACGGCAAAAACCAGAGCACCCACCACGGTAGCCAGCGCTAAATTGTGTATGGTCGTGGCCACGGGCAGGCCCCAACGAGTCATTGCCCCGGCGTCAGAGAGTTTTTGTACCGCTGCTGCCCCTGTCCACAGCAAGGCGCCAACGACTCCGGCCATGGCAAGTGCCAGCCCAAGCCACCACCAGCGACTATTGATGCCGTCGGCAAAAGTGCGCCCGGCGGCAGAGGCGGAAGGACGGACGGCGTTGGGCTGGGCCGAATTTAGACGTGTCACCCTTGCATTCTCCTCCACTGCGCGACGCTAGAGCGAATCAGCAAACACTCAGCCAACCATTGGCTATTAAACGTGAGAAGGCGGCCCCATTGTGGGACCGCCTTCAGCACAAGGTGCGTCGAAACAAGAATTACTTCTTGTTGGAGACGGCAGCCTTCAGCTTGGAGCCTGCGGACAGCTTGACGCTGTGGCCTGCGGCGATCTGGATGGTTTCACCGGTCTGGGGGTTGCGGCCCGTGCGTGCTGCACGGTCAGTGCGCTCGATCGAGAGCCAGCCCGGGATGGTGATCTTTTCGCCGGCAGCAACCGAGCTCTCGAATACAGAGAAGAGTGCATCCAGCACGCCGTTCACTGCTGTCTGGCTGGTCTCAGCCTTTGCAGCAACTTCGGCAACCAGTTCGCTACGATTCTTAGCCATGTTTGTCCTCCTGGACGTCAAATATTTACAATTCCACGCGGTTGCGTGTCAACCACTGCTAGCGAACATACCAGTTCTTGTCCGGGATTCGGCGCAAATTCCGCCATTTCCCGGCGTTTTTGGACGTTTTGTACCCGAATTAGCCCTAATTTTCGCTCTCAGCGGTGTAAATGCCACGATTGGACGGCATTAAAAAGGGGCGCTGACCCGAAGGTCACCGCCCCTTTTAGAACTGAAAATCAGTGATTACCAGCTGGACTTCTTGATACCAGGCAGTTCGCCAGCGTGTGCCATCTTGCGGAAGCGTACACGGGAGATGCCGAACTTCTGCAGCGTTCCACGGGGACGGCCGTCAATGGCGTCGCGGTTACGAACACGTACCGGCGATGCGTTGCGAGGAAGCTTCTGCAGGCCCAAGCGGGCTGCTTCGCGCTCTTCGTCAGTGGAGGCGGGGTTAACGAGGGCCTTCTTCAGGGCGAGACGCTTCTCGGCGTAACGCTCTACGATGACCTTGCGCTGCTCGTTCTTCGCGATCATGGACTTCTTAGCCATAGTCTTAGCGCTCCTCTCGGAATTCAACGTGCTGACGGATCTTGGGATCGTACTTCTTCAGAACCAGACGGTCTGGAGTGTTACGACGGTTCTTGCGGGTCACATATGTGAACCCGGTACCCGCCGTGCTCTTGAGCTTGATGATCGGACGTACGTCCTTGTCTTTTGCCACTAGAGCTTCACCCCACGAGCGAGAATTTCGGCGACAACTGAATCGATGCCGCGCACGTCAATGGTCTTGATGCCCTTGACCGAAAGCTGCAACGTCACGTTGCGGCGCAAGGACGGCACCCAGTAGCGCTTCTTCTGGATGTTCGGATCGAACCGGCGCTTATTGCGGCGGTGCGAGTGCGAAATGCTATGTCCAAAGCCCGGCTCGGCTCCGGTCACCTGGCAATGTGCTGCCATGATCACTCCTAATAAATGAATGGGAACGGTTCACTGGTGCAAACCGTGCGAGAAGGCAGCGTCCGCCCTTGGACAGCATGATTCCAAACCGTCATTTCCATGATGATGAAGAAAGTGCTCGTCCGGCGAATACCCGAATGCACGCAACTTGAGCCCCTAACTACCGGCCAACGGGAGGATAATCACCGCAAACCGGAGCAATTGCACACGCTCCGCGCCACCTAGCGCCTAATCAGTCTAGATGGTATGGGGCGATTATCACTAATTAAGCATTCGGCGCAACGCCTGTCATCTCTGCCGGGGTAACGGGCGTTACAAACTGCCGCTATAGCGGTGCTCGCAGAGCTGGCCACCTGGCGGATAAATTATCACCAGAGGAGACCCCGCGCAGGCGCCTGCCAATCCACGGCCCCACGTACTCCTTGGTCCACACCGCGTTATCCCGCAGCGTTTGCGCTGTGGAACGCACCGGGATGGTTGGCAGCTCTTCTAAGGGAATCCGGATGCTCTCCCCAAGTTGCTCCAACACACGATTTGCCATGTTGATATGGCCAGGGGTGGACATGTGCATACGGTCGATCCCCCACAGACGCCAGTCGTTATATTCACGAAAACGCCAGTAGTCGACGATCTCAGCGCCACGATCCTGCGCAACTTCACGCAATAACTCGTTGTACACGGCAGTGCGGCCGCGGATTCCAGCAAACACTTTTGAGCTGCTGGCATCAAAACCCGTAAAGACCAGTACGCGGGCGCCCGTGGACTTCAACGTTGCAATCCCGTCCGAATAATTGGCCAGCATTTCATCGATATCCACCTTGGGCCGCAAAATGTCATTGATGCCCGCGTAGATGGTGACAAGTGTGGGTTTCATGGCTGCAGCAGTTTCAATCTGCTCCGCCAAGATTTGCTTCATCTTCTTGCCTCGAATGGCCAGATTCGCATACCCAAAGGCGGCAGAGCCGTCCGGATGGACTAACGCCAGTGCTTGCGCCAGCCGATCCGCCCAACCACGCACCTGGTTCGGGCGCTCGGCGTCGAAGTCACCCAAACCTTCAGTGAACGAGTCCCCCACAGCCACGTACCGTGCCGAAAATTCCACGCTTGTCTCCTTGCCGTCCCGAGGCAACGGAACAATCCGAACTCAACCGAACTAGACCGGTCAGATTTCTAACTACGCTAACCCTATCTGGAGGTTTCCAACGAGCCGCCCGCCACCACCAAGTCCGCATAAGCTCCCCCCGCATGGCGCAGTTGGGTCGGCGTTCCCTTCTCCACCAAGGACCCGCCGGAGAGCACCGCCAACTGGTCAGCATCTTCGATACTGGAAAGGCGATGGGCGATCGTCAAGGTGGTGCGTCCTGCGGCTAGATTCTCCAGCGCTGCCTGGACTTGGGCTTCCGTCGTGTTATCCAGCGCGGACGTAGCCTCATCCAAGACGAGGATGCGAGGGTTGCGCAGAAGCGTCCGAGCAATCGCGAGCCGTTGCTGTTCCCCACCCGAGAAACGGTGCCCCCGGGCGCCAACCATGGTGTCCAACCCGTCAGGAAGGCTGGCTACCAGATCGGCAATCCGTGCCGCCCCCAAGGCCTGCCACAGTTGCGCATCCGCCGTATCCGGGGCCGCGAGAAGTAAGTTTTCACGAATCGAATCATGGATGAGATAGCTCTCCTGAGAGACAACCCCTACAATCTTGGCCAGAACATCCGGTGCAATCTCCCGAACATCCACCCCATCAATCGTGACCCGTCCAGCAGTTGTATCGTGCAGCCGGGAGATCAGCGCTCCCAGCGTTGACTTTCCAGCCCCCGTCGGACCAACGACCGCCGTTGCAGACCCGGCCGCAAGCTCAAGGTCGATCCCGTGCAGAATCTCGGCGCCGCCGTCGTACGCGAAACGAACTCCCTCAAAACGAACCTCGCCACGAACCGTTGCCGGGTCCAACGGCACGGGATGGGAGGGGGCCAAAATATCCGGAACCATGTCCAGGTATTCAAAGATTCGACTAAAAAGTGCCATGGCACTGACCCACTGCACACCAAGGTTCATCAGCCCCATGATGGGACGGAAGATTGAGGCTTGCAAGGCGGTGAACGCCACGATGGTACCAATGCTCATGGTGGCACCGGGCAGACCGCCGGCGAAGTAAATCAGTGCCGGAATGGCGGAGAAAATGATGCTCATGGTGGCCATGCGCCAGCGTCCGGCCAGCTGCGAGCGCAATTCCAGACCTATCAGGCGCTGGGAACTCTCCGTATAAAGTGCAGCGTCGCGCCCGGTGGTACCCAGGGTCTTTGCCAGCCGGACACCCGAGATGGACAGCCCCTCGTCAACGCGCGTGTTCATGATGGCGAGCTCAGACTGCAGACTTTTGGTGATGTCCCGCCGCAGCAAGGCGACGCGTCGGGAGAACCAGATAGCTGGCGGGATCACGATCAGCGAAAGCAAAGACAGCCGAGGGGAAAGCGCCACCATGGCGACGGCCGTTGCCACCGCTGTGGTCAGATTCGACGCAACGCCTGTTGCCGTGGAAGTGATGACAGACTGCATCGCTGAAATGTCATTATTGAGCCGGGACTGCACCTCGCCGCTGCGGGTTCGGGTGAAAAACGCAAGCGACTGCTTTTGCAAATGCGTGAACAATTGCGTGCGTAGCGTGTGCATTATGCGCTGTCCCATGGCTGTAGTCATCCATGTTTGGATCACACCAATGACCGCAGTTGCGCCAGCTATGGCGACCATGGCCGCCGCCAACATCCCGAGCAGCCGCACGTCCTTGTTCGGTAGAGCGTTATCAATGACGCCGCGAACCAAAAAGGGTTGCGCCATGCCGATGACGCTTGAGGCGCTGATGAGAAGTGCGACGACGGCAATCGTGCCCTTGTGTGGGCCGAACAAGGCGGCGATGCGTTTCAGACTTACGGGGTGGGACTTAATCCGGACTCTGTCTTCCGGGTTGACGCGGGCCGGGCCACGCATGTTGAGATCTGGCGGAGCCGAGGTTCCGCGGCTCTTTTGTTGTTTGAGAATGTTCTCCGTCATGGGCGCCACCTCCAGATGGTGTGCCGGGTGCGGGAGTCGCACCAATCAATACAGAGGTTACCTCACTATGTGGTTACAGGTCAAATTAGGTACGCTGGTGGAATGCATCCCGTTGACGATTCCACCGACCTAGGCGCACTGTTCCATGCCGCGTTCCGGGGGCTACGCCGGACCTGGTCCGAGCAATTGGCTCCTTGGGAGTTGACTCCGCACCAATGGAGAGCGCTCCTAACCCTCATGGGCCGGCGCCCGTTTGATGCGACCGGCCTAGAACCCGGCGGCGATTCAATGCGCCTGAAGGATTTGGCGCAGCGACTGCGTATTGCCCCGCGCTCCGCCACCGAAGTGGTGGACCAGCTCGAAACGAAAGGGCTGGTTCAACGAGATTCAGATCCCACCGACCGCCGCGCGACCCTCATCACGACCACAGCGCCGGGCTGCGAACTATTTGCCGCCATCACAGCGCAGCGCCGCGATAAATCCAGCGAGTACTTTGCCCGGCTTTCTGCGCACGACCGCACGGAGCTGGCAAGGATCCTGGAGCAGCTCGGCGAGTAGCCGACGTCGGACTTCTCGCCCAGGGCGTGCCAAAGTGCTGAGGGACCCTGAAATTTCAGGGTCCCTCAGCACTTTG
>NZ_JAJJBU010000001.1 GCF_020905375.1 Arthrobacter cryoconiti | reverse complement strand
GCCTGGTCCTCGTGGACTGCATGCGTAGCGCGCACACGGTTCCCATACTGCGCTATGGGGCTTACTTATGTAAAGTCTCTTTGCGTTACTGCCATCCCATGACGCCCAGAGGGACGTGGTGCCAGCGCCTTTTTGTGGTGGTGTGTTTTAAGTGGGGGAGGCCCCCACACTGGTGTGTGGGGGCCTCTACCCTTGTGGTGTTGTCCGGCGGTGTCCTACTCTCCCACATCCTCACGAATGCAGTACCATCGGCGCTGTGGGTCTTAGCTTCCGGGTTCGGGATGGGACCGGGCGTTTCCCCCACGCTATGACCACCGTAACTCTTCCTCCGCCCATAAACCCCTTGTGTGGTGATCACTGCGGGCAGTGATCATTTGTGTGGGGTGTGGGGGAATTCTGTGTTGGTGTTCTTTGTGGAAC